>NZ_MLYO01000001.1 GCF_001866665.1 Streptomyces monashensis
CACCCCGAAGAACTCCGCATCGAACCCACCCACACCCGACAGGAACCCACCCTGCGAGGTGTGGCTGGCGTACGGGTTGTCCGGATCGGGGGCGAAGAGCAGGTCGAGGTCCCAGCCGCGGTCGGTGGGGAAGTCACCGATGCCGTCGCGCCCGTTGACCACCAGATCCCACAGATCCTCGGGCGTCTCCACACCACCGGGGAAACGGCACGCCATACCCACGATCGCCACCGGCTCGTCCACCGCGATCGACGAGGACCTGCCCGGTGCGACAGCAGCGGCGATGTCGTCTCCGAACAGCTCGCTGTAGAGGAAGGCGGCCAGAGCCTGCGGTGTCGGATGGTCGAAGACGACCGTGGCAGGAAGCGCGACACCCGAGACCGCGGCCAGGACGTTGCGCAGCTCCACCGCGATCAACGAGTCCACACCCAGATCCCGGAACGCCCGCTCCGCACCGACCTGTTCGGCGCCTGCGTATCCGAGAGCCGCGGCGGCGCGGGTGCGCACCTCGGTGAGGAGTTCCCGCCGGCGGGCCTCGGGAGCGAGGTCGCGCAATCGGGCCTGCAGCCCGGTCGTGACGGTCTCGACGGTGATCTCGGACCCGGCCGGGGCACGGTACACCTCGCTGAGGAGCGGGCTGGGCCGGACCGCGGTGAAGGCGGGGCCGAAGCGGCTCCAGTCGACGTCGGCCACGAAGGCGACAGCGGAGGGGCCCGCGGCGCAGGCCGCGAGGGCGTCCAGGGCCTGGTCGGGGTCGAGCAGGCCGACGCCGCCGCGGAGTTGGCGGCCCTCAACGTCGGCGTCGGCGGCCATGCCGCCACCGGCCCAGGGCCCCCACGCGATCGACGTGGCGGGCAGCCCCTCGCTCCTGCGGCGCTCCGCGAGAGCGTCCAACAGGGCGTTGGCGGCCGCGTAGTTGGCCTGTCCGGCGGAGCCGACCGTGCCGGCGAAGGACGAGAAGAGGATGAAGGCGGACAGGTCGCGGTCGCGGGTCAGCTCGTCCAGGTTGCGCGCCCCGGTGACCTTGGCGGCGAAGACGTTCCTGAACGCGCCCGGCGTGAGGCCGTCGAGGACCCCGTCCTCCAGCACTCCGGCGGTGTGGACGACCGCGTCCACGGGATGGGCGTCGAGCAGCGCCCGCAGCGCCTCACGGTCCGTCAGGTCGAGGGCGGCCAGGGTCACTTCGGCGCCGATCTCACGCAGTTCGCGCCGCAGCTCCTCGGCTCCCGGCGCCTGGGCCCCGCCGCGGCTGACCAGGACCAGGCGGGCGGCACCCTGCCGGGCGGCCCACCGGGCCACCCTGGCGCCCAGCGCGCCCGTGCCGCCGGTCACCAGGATCGTGCCGGAAGGCCGCCACACCGATTCCGGCGCGTGGGCGGCCGGGACCAGACGACGGCCCAGGACACCACCGGTACGGATCGCGGCCTGGTCCTCCTGCGGGCTCGTCCCCTTCGCGCCCTCGGCGAGCAGGGTGACGAGCCGTGCCGCCGAGCGTCCGTCCAGCGTCGGGGGAAGGTCCACGAGACCACCCCAGCGATCGGGGTGTTCCAGGGCCACGACGCGGCCGAGACCCCAGACGGCGGCCTGGTCCGGTTCCGGGACGGGATCGCCGGCCGTTGTGGCGACGGCTCCCCGGGTCAGAGTCCACAGCGGTGCCACGACAGCGGCGTCGCCGAGTGCCTGGACGAGCACCGTGGTCGCGAGCACACCGCCGGGCACGTCGCCGCGCTCACCGCGCTCGCCGCGCTCCAGAGCGAGCGCGGAGATGACACCGGTGACCGGGGTGTCCTCGACGGCTACGGCGATCCGACGGGCCAACTCGGCCCGGGTGTCGCTGTGGTGGTGCTCGACGACGACCAGTTCCGCCCCGGCGTCGAGCACGGCATCGGTCACCGCGCCACCCCATCCGTCGCAGCCGTCCGGGGAAACCGGCCTGAGGAACAGCCAGCGCCCTGACAGCCGGGAACCCTCGGGCAGACCGGCGACCGTACGCCACACGACCGTGTGGTGCGGGCCGGTGACGTCGACGGCCGATCCGTCCTCGCCGTAGGAGCGCTCCAGCCAGTAGCGGTCGCGACGGAAGGCGTACGTCGGCAGCTCGACCGTGCCGGCGCCCTGGAGCAGCGCGCTCCACTCCACCGAGGCCCCGTTCACGTGCAGTCGCGCGAGGGCCGTCACGAGGTGCTGGGTCTCCTGGCCGTCCTTGCGGAGGACCGGCACGTACAGCGCGTCGTCCGCCGCACCGTTCTGCGCGAGGGCGGTGAGGGTGCCGTCAGGGCCGATCTCCAGGAAACGCGTCACACCCTCGGCGACGAGCGCAGCCACTCCATCGGCGAAGCGCACCGCCTCACGGACATGCCGCACCCAGTAGTCCGCCGACGCCAACTCCCCATCCACAGCGAGCTGTCCGGTCACGTTCGAGACGACCGGGACCGACGGCGCGGAGTAGCTGACACCTTCCGCGACGCGGCGGAACGCCTGCAGCATCGGCTCCATCAACGGCGAGTGGAAGGCGTGCGAGACCCGCAGACGCGACGACCGCCGCCCCCGCGCCTTCAACTCCCCCGCGACCTCGACGACCGCCGACTCCACACCCGCGACCACCACCGCGCGGGGACCGTTGACCGCGGCGATCGACACCTCACCCGCACGGCCTTCGACCAGCGGGGCCACTTCCTCCTCGGCGGCCTCCACCGCCACCATCACACCACCGGCCGGCAGCTCCTGCATCAACCGCCCACGCGCCACCACCAGAGCGCAGGCATCCCCCAGCGACAACACACCCGCCACATGCGCCGCCGCGACCTCACCGATCGAATGCCCGATCAGGACATCAGGACGCACCCCGAACGACTCCACCAGACGGAACAACGCCACCTCGACCGCGAACAACGCAGGCTGCGCCCACTCCGTACGACCCAGCCGCCCCGCATCCCCACCGAAGACGACATCACGCAACTCCGCACCCACATGAGCGCACACCGCGTCGAAAGCCTCCGCGAACACCGGGAAGGCCTCGTACAACTCACGCCCCATCCCCAACCGCTGCGCACCCTGACCCGAGAACAGGAACGCGGTGCGGCCGTCCCGGGTGGTGCCCGTCAGGGTGTGGGAGTCGGGGTGGCCGGTCGCCAACGCGTGGAGTCCGGTGAGGAGTTCGGCGTGGTCGCGCCCCTGGATGACGGCTCGGGTCTCGAAGGCGGTGCGGGTGGTGGCGAGGGAGGCGGCCAGGTCGTAGGGGTCGGTGTCGGGCCGCGCGGTCAGGTGGGCGGCGAGGCGGCCGGCCTGGGCGCGCAGGGTGGCCTCGTCGCGGGCGGACAGCAGCCAGGGCAGGACCGGCAGGGCGGTGCGGGGTGCCTGCTGCGCGGGGGGTTCGTCCGTGGCGGGCTCGGGGGCCTGCTCGATGACGGCGTGCGCGTTGGTGCCGGAGACGCCGAAGGCCGAGACGCCGACGCGGTGGGGGTGGTCGACGTGGGGCCAGTCGACGGGCTCGGTGAGCAGTCGGACGTGGCCGGCGTTCCAGTCGACGTGTCGCGAGGGGCGCTGCGCGTGCAGGGTGGGCGGCAGGACGCCGTGGCGCAGGGCGAGCACGGACTTGATGACGCCGACGACGCCCGCGGCGGCCTGGGTGTGGCCGATGTTCGACTTCGCCGAGCCGAGCCACAGCGGGCGGTCGGCGGGCCGGCCCTGGCCGTAGGTGGCGAGGAGCGCCTGGGCCTCGATGGGGTCGCCGAGCGAGGTGCCGGTGCCGTGGGCCTCGACGGCGTCGATCTCGGCGGCGGGCAGGCCGGCGTTGGCGAGGGCCGCGAGGATGACGCGCTGCTGGGCGAGGCCGTTGGGGGCGGTGAGGCCGTTGGAGGCGCCGTCCTGGTTGACGGCGCTGCCGCGCAGTACCGCGAGGACCTGGTGGCCGTTGCGGCGGGCGTCGGAGAGGCGTTCGACGACGATCGTTCCGGCGCCCTCGGCCCAGCCGGTGCCGTCGGCGTCGTCGGAGAAGGCCTTGCAGCGGCCGTCGCCGGCCAGGCCGCCCTGCTGGTCGAACTCGATGAAGGCGCCGGGGCCGGACATGACGGTGACGCCGCCGACGACGGCGAGGGAGCACTCGCCGGAGCGCAGCGACTGGGCGGCCAGGTGCAGGGCGACCAGGGAGGAGGAGCAGGCGGTGTCGACCGTGACGGCGGGGCCCTCCAGGCCCAGGGTGTAGGCGA
Organism: Streptomyces monashensis; assembly: GCF_001866665.1. Classification (GTDB taxonomy): domain Bacteria; phylum Actinomycetota; class Actinomycetes; order Streptomycetales; family Streptomycetaceae; genus Streptomyces; species Streptomyces monashensis. Next base: position 4,209 of record NZ_MLYO01000001.1, read on the forward strand.
CCCGGCCGGAGAGGACCGACATGGAGTTGCCGGTGAGCAGATGGCCCCGGACGTCGTCGGGTACCTCGCGCAGCCCGGAGGTGTAGCCCTGGTCGCTGCATCCGACGAACACGCCCGAGCGGCTGCCGCGCAGGCCGGCGGGGTCGATGCCGGCGCGCTCGAAGGCTTCCCAGACCACTTCGAGCAGCAGGCGCTGCTGCGGGTCCATGGCGAGCGCTTCACGCGGGGAGATGCCGAAGAAGGCGGGGTCGAACCGGTCCGCGTCGTGCACGAAGCCGCCGCGGCGGCGGCCGTCGGCGCCGTCGGTCCCGGCCGTCGCGGGCCAGCCGCGGTCGGCGGGCCAGTCCGTCACCGCGTCGGTGCCGGAGACGAGCAGGTCCCAGAAGTCGTCGGGTGTGCGGACGCCGCCGGGCAGGCGGCAGCTCATGCCGACGACGGCGACGGGCTCCTGCTCGCGGGCCTCCAACTGCCGCAGCTGGCGGCGGGTGTTGTGGAGATCGACGGTGACCCGCTTGAGGTAGTCCCGAAGCTGCGCTTCATTCGTCATGGACTGCCCCCATGCTGTTCGGTTCGGTGATGGAACGTGTCTTCGCGCACGCTGGTGGGGCCCTGCGGCATCCGGCCGCTGGGTGTGTTCCTCGTGCGGTGGGGACAGCATGACCCGGCGCGGGAGCCTTTCTCGGCCCCGACCGGGGTTGTCTGGGGAAACCCTTGGAAATCATGAACGGCCCGCGATCCACGCAGGCCGGAGCGGCGGCCGGGGACCGGGGCGGGGGTACCGGCGCGGGTGTGCCGGGGCCCCGAACGGCCGCTGTGCAGGCGCGGTGTCCGGGGCCCGGATCTCTCAGGTGTACGGCGGTGGGGCGCCCCTGGCGAGCACGTTGTGCAGGACGCCGAAGGCGTCCCGGAGTGCCGCGAGGGCGTCGGGGATGCGCCAGGCGGCGCGGTCGCGGGGGCCGACGGTGTTGGAGATGGTCCGCAGTTCCAGCAGCGGGACGCCGTGGACGGCGGCGGCCTCGGCGACGCCGAAGCCCTCCATCGCCTCGGCGGCGGCTCCGTGGCGTTGCCGTAGGTCCTGGGCGCGTTCCGCCGTGCCGGTGACGGTGGAGACGGTCAGGACGGGGGCGTGGACGGCGCCGAGGACGCGGGCGACGGCGGCCGAGAGGTGGGGTGCGCAGGCGTGTTCGGAGGTTCCGAAGCCCAGGCTGTCCATGGAGAGGAATCCGTCGGCGGTCTGGCAGCCGAGGTCGGCGGCGATGACGCGGTCGGCGACGACGACGGATCCGACGTCGGCGATGGGCGCGAAGCCTCCGGCGATGCCCGTGGAGATGACCAGGTGATACGGGGTTCCGTGGACGTTCGCCACGGTGAGTGCGGCGTCGGTCGCGGCGGCCGCGGCGGCGGGGCCCACTCCCCCGGCCACCAGGTCGGTGCTGAGCGGCCGGCGCGGGGCGGTGCACGGCCCGGCCGCGGTGCGCGGGGCGGACGCGGTGGAGGTGTCCGTGGCGCAGCCGACGCGGAGCATCTCGCGGCCCGGCAGGTCGTCGCGGCCGACCGCCGTGGTGGGGCCGAGGCCCCGTGCGACGGCGTCGCGCTCGGCCTCGACCGCGGTGACCACGAGGACGCGGACGGGGTTCATGAGGACAGCTGGACGTGCCCGTGGTCGCCTATGACGAGGCGGTGGGTGGCAGGCAGTCCGGGGGCGAGGGCGACTTTGACGTTGCGGCCGACGAGGGAGGCGGCCACGCGCCGGATGTGGTCGAAGGACGACTCGCGCAGCACGATCGAGTACTCGATCTCGCTGTGGGTGATGCGGCAGTTCTCCGCGACCGACGTGGACGGGCCGACGTACGAGTCGCTGACGACACTGCCGGCGCCGATGATGACGGGGCCGACGATGCGGGAGCGGCGGACCTCGGCGCCTGGCTCGATGCGGACGCGTCCGATGATCTCGCTCTCGTCGTCGACGTAGCCGTCGACGCTGGGCTGGAGGCGTTCGAGCAGGGTGCGGTTGACCTCCAGCATGTCGGTGACGTTGCCGGTGTCCTTCCAGTAGCCGGTGATGACGGTGGAGCGGATCGCCATGCCCTGGTCGATCATCCACTGCAGGGCGTCGGTGATCTCCAGTTCGCCACGGGCGGAGGGCCGGATGGCCCGGACCGCTTCGTGGACGGCCGTCGTGAAGAGGTACACACCGGCGATGGCCAGGTCACTGCGCGGTGTGCGGGGCTTCTCCTCCAGGTCGAGGATGTTGCCCTTGTCGTCGGTGACCGCCACGCCGAAGGCCGTGGGGTTGTCCACCCGGGTGAGCAGCACCTGGGCGTCGCGCGGGTCCTTGCGGAACTCCTCGACGACGTCGGTGATGCCGTCGAGCACGAAGTTGTCGCCGAGGTACATGACGAAGTCGTCGTCGCCCAGGAAGGGTTGGGCGATGAGCACGGCGTGGGCGAGGCCCAGGGGTTCGCTCTGCGGGATGTAGGTGACGTTCAGCCCGAAGGCCGAGCCGTCGCCGACGGCGGCCTCGATCTCCGGGGCGGTGCTGCCGACGATGACGCCGACGTCGGTGATGCCCGCGGCGGCGATGGATTCGAGGCCGTAGAAGAGGATCGGTTTGTTGGCGACCGGGACCAGTTGCTTGCTGGACGTGTGGGTGATCGGTCGCAGTCGCGTACCTGATCCCCCCGCGAGCACGAGAGCCTTCACTGTTCCATCCAGGTGACGGGTGGGCGGTGGTGGGTGGGAGGGGGTGGCCGGTCCGGGCCCGGACGGTGGGTCCGGCCCCGGACCGGCCGGTCGGTTCAGGCCTCGTCGAGGTCGCCCGCCAGGAAGGCGCGCAGTTCGTCGTCGGAGACCTCGTCGGCGGCCGCTCCCGGTGCCGACGGCGTGGGCGCGAGGTTGGTGTGGGCCGTCGTGCCCGCCGCGTCCAGCCGGGCCAGCAGACCGCTGAGCCGGCTGCGCAGCCGGTCCTGGACGGCGCTGTCCAGTGCGGTGGCGGTGAACTGGGCTTCCAGGGCGTCGAGTTGGTCGAGGACCGGGGAGGCGGGCGGCTGTGCCTCGGGGGCGATGCGCGTCAGGAGGTGCGCGGCGAGCCGCTGCGGTGTGGGGTAGTCGAACATGAGCGTCGCGGGGAGTCGTACCCCCGCGAGGGCACCGATGCGGTTGCGGAGTTCGACGGCGGTCAGCGAGTTGAATCCGCTGTCCAGGAACCCTCCTTCGGGGTCGAGGGAGTCGGGGCTGTCGTGCCCGATGACCAGGGCCGCCTGGGTGAGTACGGCGTCCAGGGCGGCGGCGCGGCGGGCGTCGGGGGCGAGTCCGGCGAGGCGGGCGCGCAGCTCGCCCTCGGCGGGCGCCGAGGACGCGGTGGCCGTGGCGGTCGCGGGGCGCGGGGTGCGGGCCGGGACGAGGTCGCTGACCAGGTCGGGTACCGATCCGTCGGAGGCGCGCAGCGCCGCCGGGTCGAGGTCGGCGGGCGCGAGGTACGGCTCCGGGGAGCGCAGCGCAGCGTCGAGCAGGGCGAGGGCGTCGTGGGTGGCCATGGGCCGCAGGCCGCTGCGGGCGATGCGGCGCAGGTCGGCGTCGTCGAGCTTGCCGGTCATGCCGCTGCGTTCGGCCCACAGGCCCCAGGCGAGGGACTGGACGCGGCGTCCGCCGGCGGCGCGGCGGGCGGCGAAGGCGTCGAGGAAGGCGTTCGCGGCCGAGTAGTTGGCCTGGCCGACGCCGCCGAGGGTGCCGGCGATCGAGGAGAACAGGACGAGCGCGGCGCCGGTGTCCCGGGTGAGTTCCTCCAGCAGGACGGTGGCGTCGGCCTTGGCGCGCAGCACCGTGTCGACGCGCTCGGGGGTGAGTGACTGCACGATGCCGTCGTCGAGAACGCCCGCGGTGTGGACGACCGCGGACAGCGGACGGTCGGCGGGGACGTCGGCGAGCAGGACGCTCAGGGCGTCGCGGTCGCTGACGTCGCAGGCCGCGACGGTGACGTGGGCTCCGTGACCGCTGAGCTCCGCGCAGAGTTCGGTCATGCCCTCGGCTGCCGCGCCGCGCCGGCCGGCCAGCACCAGGGAGCGCGCGCCGTGGGCGGTGACGAGGTGTCGGGCGATCTCCCGGCCCAGGACGCCGCCGGCTCCGGTGACGAGCACGGTGCCGTCCGCGGGTATGCCGTCCGTCGCGTGGGCGGGCGTGGCCGCCCGGGCGAGCCGGGGGGTGAGCGCGCTGCCCGCGCGCAGGGCGATCTCGCTCTGCTCCGACGCCAGTACGGCCGGCAGCTGTGCCAGGGAGGCGGCGCTGCCGTCGTGGTCGACCAGGGCGAACCGGCCCGGGTTCTCGGCGCGTGCCGCGCGCACCAGGCCCCAGACCGCGGCCTGTGCCGGGTCGGTGCGGGGCGCGTCCTCGGGCCCGGTGGTGACGGCGTGCCGGGTCAGTACGACGAGCCGGGAGTCGGCCAGCCCGGCCACGGCCAGCCAGTCGGTGATCAGGCGCAGCGCGTGGTGGGTGGTGTGCCGTGTGGCCGCGGTCAGGTCGCCGTCCGCGTCGGTGCCGGGCACGGCGGCCAGGACCGTCGCGGGGACGGTCGTACCGGCCGTGGCCGCGTACAGCGCGGCGGGGTCCGCGTGGTGCTCGGCGGCGCCGAGCACGGGCGTGGCGGGCGGGAGCGCGCCGCCGACGAGGTGCGGCGTGCCGGCGGGCGGTGTGCCGAGGGCGAGGGGCGCCCAGCGGATCCGGTGCAGCGCGCCGCGCCCCGGTGTGGCCGGCAGGGCGCCGGTGTCCACGGGCCGCAGGGCGAGTGCGTCGATGTCGGCGACGGGGCGTCCCGTGCTGTCGAGCAGGCTCACCCGGTAGGTGTGCTCGCCGGCCGGGGTGAGGCGTGCGCGCAGCGCGGTGGCACCGGCGCGGTGCGGTGTGACGTCGGAGAAGGTGAACGGCAGGACGGTGCCGGTGTCTTCGGCCGCGGCGAGTGCCACGGTGTGCAGGGCGGCGTCCAGAAGGGCCGGGTGTACGCGGAACCGGTCCGTGCCCTGCAGGTGTTCGCCGTCCTCCGGGGCGATCTCCGCGTACACGGTGTCGCCGTCGCGCCAGGCGGCGCGCAGTCCGCGGAAGGCGGGACCGTAGGCGAAGCCGGCGGCGGCGATGCCCTCGTACAGGCCGCTCACGTCGACCTCGGTGGCGGCCGGCGGAGGCCAGGCGCCCGGGAAGGGTGCGGGAGCGGTGGCCGTCGGTGCGTCGCCGAGGGTGCCGTCGGCGTGCCGGGTCCAGGCGCCGCCGGTGGCGGGCCGGGAGTGCACCGCGAGGGCGCGGTCGCCGTTGCCGTCGGGTGCGGTGACGGTGACCTGGAGCTGGACGCCGCCGTGCTCGGGCAGCACGAGCGGCGCCTGCAGGGTCAGGTCGCCGATCCGGGCGGCTCCGGCGTGGGCGCAGGCCTCCATGGCGAGGTCGAGGAACGCGGTGCCGGGGAAGAGGATCCGCCCGTCGAGCGCGTGGTCGGCGAGCCAGGGCCGGTCCTGCACGCGGACGGTGCCCGTGAGGACGAGTCCGGCGCTGTCCGCGAGCGGGACGGCCGCGGTGAGGAACTGGTGGTGTACGGCGTCCAGGTCCGTGCGGTCGCCGGCGGAGCCGGTCGTCTCCAGCCAGTAACTGCGCCGCTGGAAGGGGTAGGTGGGCAGGTCGGTGCGGCGGGCGCCGGTGGGGGCGAACCAGGTGGCCCAGTCCACCTCGTGGCCGTGTGAGTGCAGCCGGGCGAGGGCGGAGGTCAGGGACGCCTCTTCCGCCGTGTCGCGCCGCAGGGTGGGTACGAGGGTGGCGTCGCCGTCGACGCAGTCACCGGCGAGCGCGGTGAGGACGCCGCCCGGGCCGATCTCGACGTAGGTGGTGACGCCCTGTTCCTCCAGGGCGCGGATGCCGTCGCGGAAGCGGACGGGCTCGCGGACCTGGCGCACCCAGTAGGCGCCGTCGAAGGGCTCGTCGGCGCTGACGGGGCGGCCGGTGACCGTGGACACCAGCGGCAGTGCCGGGGCGGTGTGGCCGAGGTCCGCGGTGCGTGCGGCGAACGTGTCGAGCATGCCGTCCATGTGGTGCGAGTGGAAGGCGTGGCTGACGTTGAGACGGTGTGTCTTGCGGCCCTGTGCCGCCAGTTCGGCCGCGACCGCGGTGACGGCGTCCTCGTCGCCGGACAGGACCGTGGCGAGCGGGCCGTTGAAGGCCGCGACGGCCACCCGGCCCTCGTGGGCGGCGAGCAGCGGCACCACGTCGTCCGCGCCGGCCTGGACGGAGATCATGACGCCGCCCGCGCGCAGGTCCCCCATGAGCCGGCCGCGCACGGCGACGAGCCGGCAGGCGTCCGCCAGCGTGAGGATCCCCGCGACATGGGCCGCGGCGATCTCGCCGACGGAGTGCCCGAGCAGTGCGTCGGGCCGTACGCCCAGGCTCTCCAGCAGCCGGTACAGGGCGACCTGGCCGGCGAAGAGTCCGGCCTGGGTGTACGCCGTGCGGTCGAGGTACGCGGCCTCGGTGCTGCCCTCCTCGGCGAACAGGACGTCACGCAGGGGAAGTTCGAGATGGGCGTCGAGGTGGGCGCAGGCCTCGTCGAGTGCGTCGGCGTAGGCGTCGTGGCGCTCGTACAGGACCCGGCCGAGGGCGGCCTGCTGGCTGCCCTGGCCGGAGAACAGGAAGGCCACCTTGCCGCCGCGGGCCCGGTCGGTGGTCAGCAGCGGGTGCTCGCGGCCCTCGGCGAGGGCGGTGAGCGCGTCGGTGAGGGAGGCGGTGTCGTCGGTGACGACGGCCGCACGGTCGACGTGCCGGGCGCGGGTGGTCGCCAGGGAGAACGCCAGGTCGGCCGGAGCGGTGTCCGGGTGGGCGGCGATCTCGTCGAGCAGCCGTCGCGCCTGGGCGCGCAGTGCGGCGTCGCCGCGGGCCGACAGCAGCCACGGCAGGGTGCGAACGGTGTCGTCGGCCGGCCGGGGCTGCGCCTCGGCGGTGCGCTCCGGCTCCTGCAGGATCACGTGCGCGTTGGTGCCGGAGACGCCGAAGGCCGAGACACCCGCGCGCCGCGGTGTGTCACCGGGTGCCCAGTCGCGCTCTTCGTGCAGCAGGCGCACGGCGCCGGACGACCAGTCGATGTGCGGGGACGGACGGTCGGCGTGCAGGGTGCGCGGCAGGACGTCGTGGCGCATCGCCATCACCATCTTGATGACGCCGGCGACACCGGAAGCGGCCTGCGTGTGACCGATGTTGGACTTCAGCGCCCCGAGCCACAGCGGCCGCTCGGCGGGCCGGTCCTGACCGTAGACGGCGAGCAGCGCCTGCGCCTCGATGGGGTCGCCGAGCGTGGTGCCGGTGCCGTGCGCCTCCACGGCGTCGACGTCCGCCGGGGCGAGCCCGGCGGAGGCCAGTGCCTGGCGGATGACGCGCTGCTGGGCGGGTCCGCTGGGCGCGGTGAGCCCGTTGGAGGCGCCGTCCTGGTTGACGGCGGTCCCCGCGACGGTGGCGAGCACCGTGTGGCCGTTGCGGCGCGCTTCGGACAGCCGCTCCAGCAGGAGCAGGCCGACGCCTTCGGCCCAGCCCGCGCCGTCGGCCTCGGCGGCGAACGGCTTGCAGCGGCCGTCCGGCGACAGGGCCCGCTGCCTGCTGAACTCGACGAACGTGTCCGGGGTGGAGATCACGGTGACACCGCCGGCCAGGGCGAGTTCGCACTCCCCGGACCGCAGGGCCTGGACCGCGAGGTGCAGGGCGACCAGGGAGGAGGAGCAGGCGGTGTCGACGGTGACGGCCGGGCCTTCCAGGCCGAAGGTGTAGGCGATGCGGCCCGAGGCGACGCTGCTCGCGCTGCCGGTGGCGAGGTAGCCCTCCAGTTCCTCGGGCGCCGTACGGGCCCTGCTGCCGTAGTCGTTGTAGTTGGATCCGACGAACACGCCCGCGCGGGCGCCGCGGATGGCGTCCGGATCGATCCCGGCGCGTTCGAACGCCTCCCAGGACGTCTCCAGCAGCAGCCTGTGCTGCGGGTCGATCGCCACGGCCTCACGGGGCGCGATGCCGAAGAACGCGGGGTCGAACCGGTCGGCGTCGTGCAGGAAGCCGCCGTGCCGGGCGTACGAGTGGCCGATGCGGTCGGGGTCGGGGTCGTAGAGGTTCTCGACGTCCCAGCCGCGGTCGGCCGGGAACGGCGTGATGGCGTCGGTGCCGTCGGCGACCAGCCGCCACAGCTCCTCCGGCGAGGTGACGCCGCCGGGGAAGCGGCAGCTCATGCCGACGATGACGACCGGGTCGTCGTCCACGGCGGCCGTGGGCAGTTCCACCACCGGTTCGGCGGTGGCGCCCGACCCGAACAGCTCATCGTCCAGGTAGGCGGCGAGGGCGCCGGCGGAGGGGTGGTCGAAGGCGAGGGTGACCGGCAGGCGCAGCCCGGTGGCCTCCGCGAACCGGTTGCGCAGTTCGACGGCGGTCAGCGAGTCGAACCCGACGTCCCGGAAAGCACGCCCGTCGGGTACGGCGTCCGTATCCGCGTGGCCGAGCACGGCGGAGGCCTGAGCGCGGACCTCGGCGACCAGCGCCGCCCGACGGTCCGCCGGGGCCAGACCCGCCAGTCGCTCGACGAGCGGCGGTCCGTCGGCGGACTCCGGCTTCTTCTGCGCCTGCTCCGTGCCCAGGGCCGCCCGGGCCTCGGGGAACTCGCGCAGCGCGGCGAACGCGCGGGCGGTGATCAGCTTCCAGTCGACATCGGCGACGATCAGGAACTCCTCGTCCTGTTCGAGTGCCTTGTGCAGCGAGGCGACGGCCAGTTCGGGATCCATCGGCGGTACGCCGTCCCGGCGCAGCCGCTCGGCGACCTCTTCGCCGACCATGCCGCCGCCCGCCCAGGTGCCCCAGCCGATGGAGGTGGCGGGCAGCCCCTGCGCCCTGCGCCTGGCGGCCAGGGCGTCCAGGAAGGCGTTGGCCGCGGCGTAACTGCCCTGTCCGGGACCGCCGAGCGTGCCGGCCATGGAGGAGAACAGGACGAACGCGTCGAGGTCGAGGTGACGGGTGGCGGCGTCGAGGGCGAGCGCGGCGTCGGCCTTGGGCCGCACGACGCCATGGGCACGCTGCGGGGTGAGCGCGTCGATGAGCCCGTCGTCGATGATGCCGGCGGTGTGCACCACCGCGGTGAGGGTGCCGCCGCCGGGCAGGTCGTCGACGAGCCGCCGCACCGCGTCGGCGTCGGCGACATCACAGGCGACGACGGTCGCGGGCGCGCCCAACTCGGCCAGCTCGGTGACGAGTTCACCGGCGCCCGGCGCGTCGGGGCCGCGTCGGGAGGCGAGCACCAGGTGCTCGGCACCGCTGCGGGCGAGCCAGCGGGCGACGTGCCGGGCGAGCCCACCGGTGCCGCCGGTCACCAGGACGGTGCCGGAGGGCTGCCAGCTGCCGTCGGGCCGCGGCCCGTCGCCGGCCCGCACCAGGCGGCGCGCGAAGAGTCCGGAGGCACGCACCGCCAGGTGGTCCTCTTCGAGCGTCCCGGACAGTGCGGCGGTCAGCCGGCGCGCGGCACGGTCGTCGAGCGTGCCGGGCAGGTCGACGAGTCCGCCCCAGCGCTGCGGGTACTCCAGGGCCGCGATGCGGCCGAGCCCCCATGTCATCGCCTGGAGCGGGCTGTCGAGCAGGTCGCTGCGGTGCACGGAGACCGCGCCGCGCGTGGCGCACCACACCGGTCCGTCGACGCGGAGGTCACCGAGTGCCTGGAGCAGAGCCGTGGTCAGGACCAGACCGGTGGGCAGCACGCCCTCGTCCGACCAGGGGGACTCGTCCAGCGCGAGCAGCGACAGCACGCCGCCGATCCCGGCGCCGCCGATCCGCTCGCGGAGCAGCTCGGCCATGCGGTCGCGCTCGGCGGCGGGTTCGCCGACGACGAGGAGGCGGGCCTCGGCCGACCGCTCGCCGATGGTGGCGAACACCTCCTGGACCAACGGGTCTTCCTCGCGTCCGGCCGGCGCGACGACCAGCCAGGTACCGGAGAGTTCATGGGCCTGCGCGGACTGTTCGTTGAGGGGTCGCCAGGCGACCCGGTAGCGCCAGCCGTCGAGCGTGGAGTGGTTGAGCCGGTCACGCCGCCACGACGAGAGCGCGGGCACCACCTCGGCGAGTGAACGCACGTCCGCGAGACCGAGGCTCTCGGCCAGCGCATCGAGGTCCTGGCTTTCGACGCTGGCCCAGAACCCGTCCTCCAGGGGACCGACGCCGCGGGACGTCCCACCGTCGACGGCGGCCTGTCGAGTGACAGGCTCCAGCCAGTAGCGGCTGCGCTGGAAGGCGTACGTCGGCAGGTCCACCCGACGCGGGGACAACCCCTCGAACACCGGCGCCCAGTCCACAGCGACACCACGCGTCCACGCCTCGCCGAGGGAGAGGTAGAACCGCTCCAGACCCCCCTCACCGCGACGCAGAGACCCGACGACCACCGCATCCGACCCGGCGGCCTCGACCGTCTCCGCCACCGGCACCGTCAGCACCGGATGCGGACTCATCTCCAGGAACGCACCGTGCCCCTCATCGATCAGCGCGGCCACAGCGGGCTGGAGCCGAACCGTCTGGCGCAGGTTGCGGTACCAGTACCCCGCATCCGTCTCCGCCGACTCGATCCACTCCCCCGACACCGTCGAGAAGAACGGCACCACCGGCACCGACGCCACAACCGGCGCCAACACCCCCGCCAACTCCCCCTCGATCGCCTCCACATGAGCCGAATGCGACGCGTAGTCCACATCGATCCGCCGCACCCGAACACCGGACCCCTCGGCGTAGGCGACGAGTTCGTCCAACGCGTCCGCGTCACCCGCGACCACCGTGGACGTCGGCCCGTTCACCGCGGCCACCGACACCCGACCCGCCCAACGACCCGCCAACTCCCCAGCACCCTCGGCATCCAACGCCACCGACACCATCCCGCCACGCCCCGCCAGCGCCACAATGGCCCGCGACCGCAACGCCACCACCCGCGCACCGTCGCTCAACGACAACGCACCCGCGACGACAGCCGCAGCGATCTCACCCTGCGAATGACCCACCACAGCAGCAGGCTTGACCCCGAACGACTCCCACAACGCGGCAAGCGACACCATCACTGCCCACAACACCGGCTGGACGACATCCACCCGGTCGAACCCCGGCGCACCCTCCACCCCACGCACCACATCCACCAACGACCATTCGACGAACCCGTCCAACGCCACCGCACACTGCGCGAACCGAGCCGCGAACACCGGCGAGGAATCCAGCAGCTCCACCGCCATCCCCACCCACTGCGCACCCTGACCCGGAAACACGAAGACGGGGTCCACGGTGTCGCCGATTCGCTGGGCGGTGCCGCGCGTGAGTGCGGTGTTCGAGGTCGCGCCGGCCAGGTCGCGCAGTGCGGCGACGAGGCTGTCGCGGTCGGCGCCGACGACGACGGCGCGTTCCTCCAGTGCGGCACGGCCGGTCAGGAGGGAGTGCGCGATGTCGACGGGATCGCCGGTCGGGTTCTCCACCTGGTTCAGCAGCCGCTCGGCCTGGGCGCGCAGGGCCTTGTCGGAGCGGGCGGACACCAGCCACGGCACCACGGTGCCGGGCCGGTCCTCGGCGAGCGATGCCGGTTCCCGCGAGGGGAGCGGCTCGGGCTCTTCGAGGATGATGTGGGCGTTCGTACCGCTGACGCCGAAGGAGGAGACACCGGCCCGGCGGGGTCGGTCGTGCCGCTCCCACGGGCGGGTCTGCGCGAGGACCTCGACCCGTCCCGCCGACCAGTCGACGATCGGGGAGACCTCCTCGGCGTGCAGGGACTTGGGCAGGATGCCGTGCCGCATGGCCTGCACCATCTTGATGATCCCGGCCATGCCCGAAGCGGCCTGCGCGTGACCGATGTTGGACTTCACCGATCCCAGCCACAACGGCCGGTCACCGTCCCGCTCCTGCCCGTACGTGGCCAGCAGCGCCTGCGCCTCGATCGGGTCACCCAGCTTCGTCCCCGTACCGTGCGCCTCGACCACGTCCACATCGGCCGCCGACAGACCCGCGTCGGCCAACGCCGCACGGATCACCCGCTGCTGCGAAAGACCGTTGGGAGCGGTCAGACCGTTCGACGCACCGTCCTGGTTCAGCGCCGAACCCCGCACCACCGCCAGCACCTCGTGCCCCTGCGCCACCGCGTCCGACAGCCGCTCCAGCAGCAGCACGCCCACGCCCTCGGCCATGCCCATGCCGTCGGCCTCGGCCCCGAAGGCCTTGCAGCGGCCGTCGAGGGCGAGACCGCGCTGCCGGCTGAAGCCGACCAGGCCGATGGGCTCGCCCATGACGGCGGCGCCGCCGGTCAGCGCGAGGGAGCATTCGCCCGACCGCAGGGAGCGCATGGCCTGGTGCATGGCGACGAGCGCGGAGGAGCAGCCGGTGTCCATCGTCACGGCCGGGCCTTCGAGGCCGAGCGTGTACGAGATACGGCCGGAGGCGATGCTGGTGACGGTGCCCGTGATGAGGTGGCCTTCGAGGCCCTCCGGTACCTCCCCGCTCGCTCCGTAGCCCTGGTGGGACACACCGAGGAAGACGCCGGTGTCGCTGCCGCGCAGGCTGTCGGGGGCGATGCCGGCCCGTTCCAGGGTCTCCCAGGCGGTCTCGAGGAGCAGTCGCTGCTGCGGGTCCATCGCGGTCGCCTCACGCGGCGAGATACCGAAGAACCCGGCGTCGAACTCGGCCGCGTCGTGCAGGAATCCGCCCTCGCGGACGTAGATGGTGCCGGCGCGGTCCGGATCGGGGTCGTACAGGGTGTCCATGTCCCAGCCGCGATCGGCGGGAAGGGGCGATATGGCGTCGGTCTCGTCCAGGACGAGTCGCCAGAACTCCTCCGGAGAGTGCACCCCGCCGGGGAACCGGCAGCCCATGGAGACGATCGCGATCGGCTCGTCCTCGTGGGCCGGGCGGGCCGGCGCGACGGCCGGGAGCATGGCGGACGGCTCCTCGGTGGTGTCGTCGACGAGGTGTCCGCGCAGGTGGCGTACCAGGTCGCGGACGTTGGGGTGGTCGAAGACGATGGTCGCGGGCAGCGCGAGGCCGGTCGCCTCGTTGAGGCGGTTGCGCAGTTCGACCGCGGTGAGGGAGTCGAAGCCGAGTTCCCGGAACGCGCGCGTGGCGGCGACGTCGTTGCCGTCGGCGTAGCCGAGTACGGCGGCGACCTGGGTGCGGACCACGTCGGTCAGGGCCCGCTCGCGTTCGGGGGCGCTCAGACCGGCGAGTTCCGCGCGCAGTCCGCCGCGCTGTTCGACGGCCCGGTCGAGCACCGCTTCGTCCGCCTGCATCGCGGCCGCCACCTCGGGGACCTCGTGGAGCAGCGGCCGGGGGTGGGCGGCGGTGAAGACGGGGACGAAGCGCTCCCAGTCGATGTCGGCGACGGCGAGGAAGGTCTCGTCGTGGTCGAGTGCCTGCTCGAGTCCCGTGACCGCCAGTTCGGCGTCCATGAACGGGATGCCGCGCCAGCGCAGTTGCTCCCGGACGACGTTGACGGCCATGCCTCCGCCCTCCGGGCTCCAGATGCCCCAGGCGAGGGACATGCCGGTCAGTCCGCGGGCCCTGCGGTGGTCGGCGAGGGCGTCGACGTAGGCGTTCGAGGCGGAGTAGGCGCCGTGGTCGCCGCTGCCCCAGGTGCCGGCGACGGACGAGTACAGGACGAAGGCGTCCAGCCGGTCGTGGTCGAAGAGCGCGTCGAGGTTGGCGGCGCCGAGCAGCTTGGCGCGGGCGCCCTCGGCGAAGAAGTCGAGGTCGGTGTCGGCGAGGGGGGCGAGCATGCCGACGCCCGCGGTGTGTACGACGGTGCGGATCGCGGGGCCGTCGGACTCGACCTCCTCCACGAGCCGGCGCAGCGCCTCCCGGTCGGCGACGTCGCAGGCGGCGATGGTCACCCGGCAGCCCAGCCCGGTCAGTTCCTGCCGCAGTTCCTCCGCGCCGGGCGCCTCGGCGCCGTGGCGGCTGGTCAGCACCAGATGCTCGGCGCCCTTGCGGGCGAGCAATCTGGCGGTGTGGGCGCCGAGACCGCCGGTGCCCCCGGTGATCAGCGCGGCACCGCTGGTGCTCCAGGGGCGTGCCGCACTGCGGCCCGCCAGGGGCGTGCGGACCAGCCGTCGGATGTGGGCACTGCGTCCGCGCAGGGCGACCTGGTCCTCGTCACCCCCTGCGGCGAGCACGGCGACGAGCCCCCGTACGGCGTCGGGGTCGGGTGTGGAGGGCAGGTCGACGAGTCCGCCCCAGCGTCGCGGCTGCTCCAGGGCGACGACGCGGCCGAGTCCCCAAAGGGCGCCCTGCACCGGGTGGTTCACCGTGTCGTCGGCACCCGTGGTGACGGCCCCGCCGGTCAGGAACCACATCTTCGCCTCGACACCGGCGTCCAGCAGACCCTGGACCAGCAGCAGCGAGGAGAGCATCCCCACCGTCGCGCCGGCGTGGTCCGGGGCGTGACGCTCGTCGAGCGCGAGCAGCGACACGATGCCCCGCACGGAGCCGGGACCGGTGTCCGCCACGGCGTCCGCGAGCCGTGCGGCGATCCGCTCACGGTCCAGTTCGTCCTCTGCCATCACGAAGGTGACGGGGGTCGCGCCCGCCTCGCTCAGACCGTGGGCGACGGCTCCGGCGAGCGGCGACAGCGCGTGCTCCTCGGGTACGACGAGCAGCCAGGTGCCGTCGAGCGCGCCGCCTTCCGGGAGTTGGTACGGCCGCCACACGACGCGGTAGCGCCAACTGTCCAGCCGGGCACGGCCCTGCCGCGCGCGATGCCAGGAGGACAGGGCGGGAAGGACGTCGTCGAGGCCGTCGGTGCCGTCGAGCCCGAGGGTGCGGGCGAGTTCGTCCGCATCGCCCTCCTCGACGGTCCGCCAGAACCGCTCCTGGGCCGGGTCGGCAGCGGCCTGCGCCCTGGGCAGGTCGAGCCAGTAGCGGCTGCGCTGGAAGGCGTACGTCGGCAGGTCCACCCGACGCGGGGACAACCCCTCGAACACCGGCGCCCAGTCCACAGCGACACCACGCGTCCACGCCTCGCCGAGGGAGAGGTAGAACCGCTCCAGACCCCCCTCACCGCGACGCAGAGACCCGACGACCACCGCATCCGACCCGGCGGCCTCGACCGTCTCCGCCACCGGCACCGTGAGCACCGGATGCGGACTCATCTCCAGGAACGCACCGTGCCCCTCATCGATCAGCGCGGCCACAGCGGGCTGGAGCCGAACCGTCTGGCGCAGGTTGCGGTACCAGTACCCCGCATCCGTCTCCGCCGACTCGATCCACTCCCCCGACACCGTCGAGAAGAACGGCACCACCGGCACCGACGCCACAACCGGCGCCAACACCTGCGCCAACTCCCCCTCGATCGCCTCCACATGAGCCGAATGCGACGCGTAGTCCACATCGATCCGCCGCACCCGAACACCGGACTCCTCGGCGTAGGCGACGAGTTCGTCCAACGCGTCCGCGTCACCCGCGACCACCGTGGACGTCGGCCCGTTCACCGCGGCCACCGACACCCGACCCGCCCAACGACCCGCCAACTCCCCAGCACCCTCGGCATCCAACGCCACCGACACCATCCCGCCACGCCCCGCCAGCGCCACAATGGCCCGCGACCGCAACGCCACCACCCGCGCACCGTCGCCCAACGACAACGCACCCGCGACGACAGCCGCAGCGATCTCACCCTGCGAGTGCCCCACCACAGCAGCAGGCTTGACCCCGAACGACTCCCACAACGCGGCAAGCGACACCATCACCGCCCACAACACCGGCTGGACGACATCCACCCGGTCGAACCCCGGCGCACCCTCCACCCCACGCACCACATCCACCAACGACCACTCGACGAACTCGTCCAACGCCACCGCGCACTGCGCGAACCGAGCCGCGAACACCGGCGAGGAATCCAGCAGCTCCACCGCCATCCCCACCCACTGCGCACCCTGACCCGGGAACACGAAGACGGGGTCGAGGCTCGCGCCGGGGTTTTCGCAGAGGCCGCGGGCGGCGTTCGCGGGCCGTTCGCCGCGGGCGAGGGCGCGCAGGCCGTTCAGCAGGTCCGTGCGGCCGGTGCCGACGACAGCGGTGCGCTCCTCGAGGGCGGCGCGGCCGGTGGCGAGCGTGTGGGCGATGTCGACCGCGCGCAGGCCGGCCGACTCCGCGCGGTCGAGCAGCCGCTGGGCCTGTTCCTTGAGCGCGGCTTCCGAGCGGGCCGACAGCAGCCAGGGCAGGACGGTGTCGGTCGGCTCGGCCTCGACGGCGTCGTCCTCGGCCGGTTCGGCGACCGGCGCCTGTTCCAGGATGACGTGGGCGTTCGTACCGCTGCCGCCGAAGGAGGAGACGCCCGCGCGGCGCGGCCGGCCGGTCTCGGGCCAGTCGACGGCCTCGGTGAGCACACGCAGGGTGCCGTCGGACCAGTCGACGTGCGGGGTGAGCTCCTCGCCGTGGAGCGACTTGGGCGCGATCCCGTGCCGGAGCGACTCGACCATCTTGATGACGCCCGCGACACCGGAAGCGGCCTGGGTGTGGGCGATGTTGGACTTCAGGGAACCGATCCACAGCGGGGTGTCGGCGTCCCGCTCGCGGCCGTACGTGGCCTGCAGTGCCTGCGCCTCGATCGGGTCACCCAGCTTTGTCCCCGTACCGTGCGCCTCGACCACGTCCACGTCGGCCGCCGACAGGCCCGCGTCGGCCAGCGCCGCACGGATCACCCGCTGCTGCGAGGGCCCGTTGGGAGCCGTGAGACCGTTGGACGCGCCGTCCTGGTTGATCGCCGAACCCCGGATCACCGCGAGCACCTGATGGCCGTGGGCTCTGGCGTCCGAGAGCCGCTCCAAGAGCAGCACACCGACGCCTTCGCCCCAGCCCGTGCCGTCGGCGTCGGCCGCGAAGGGCCTGCAGCGCCCGTCGACGGACAGGCCGCGCTGCCGGCTGAACTCGACGAAGTTGCGCATGCTGCCCATGACGGTGGCACCGGCCGCGACGGCCATGGAGCACTCTCCGGAGCGCAGCGCCCGCACCGCGAGGTGGAGGGCGACGAGCGAGGAGGAGCACATGGTGTCGAGGCTGACGGCCGGTCCCTCGAAGCCGAAGCTGTAGGAGATGCGCCCCGAGAGCACGGCGGCGGATCCGCCCGTCAGCAGGTGTCCTTCGATGCCCTCCGGCGCGCTGGTGCCGTCGGGGACGTAGGCCTGGTTGCTGGAGCCGACGAACACGCCGGTGGAGCTGCCCCGCAGGGTCGTGGGGTCGATACCGGCCCGTTCGAACGCCTCCCAGGTGGTTTCCAGGAGCAGTCGCTGCTGCGGGTCCATCGCGGTCGCCTCGCGCGGCGAGATCTCGAAGAACCCGGCGTCGAACTCGGCCGCGTCGTGCAGGAAGGCTCCCTGGCGCACGTAGCTGGTGCCGATGCGTTCGGGGTCGGGGTCGTACAGCGCCTCGATGTCCCAGCCACGGTCGGTCGGCAGGTCCGAGACGGTGTCGACGCCGTCGGCGACGATCTGCCACAGGTCCTCGGGGCTGCGCACTCCACCGGGCATGTGGCAGGCGGTGGCCACGATGGCGATGGGCTCGTGCGCCCGCGTCTCCAGGTCGGTGAGCCTGTGACGGGTCTGTCGCAGGTCCGTGGTGACACGCTTGAGGTAGTCCCGCAGCTTGTCCTCGGTACTACCCGTGTTGCCAGCGTTGCCCGTGTTGTCCGTGTTGGCCATGCCAGTCAGCCCTTCGAGAATCGGGAAGTCGTGTCGGGGGTCCGCTCAGGAGATCCCGAGTTCCTTGTCGATCAGGTCGAACATGTCCTGGTCGGATGCGTCGACCAGTTCCTCGTCCACGGCCGTGGGAGCGGGAGCGGGGACGGGGGCAGGCTCGTCGACGGGTGTCGCCCAGGAGTCGAGCAGGCTTCGCAGCGCGTCGGCGAGTTCCGTCCGGCCCGCCGGGTCCGAGGTGGCGCGGTAGGCCGCCTCGATCTCCGCGAGCCGGGGATCGAGCTGGTTGTGCCGGGAGCCGCGCTCCGTGAGCCCTGGGGCGAGGGCGGTGTCCGCGTCGTCCGCGGGCCAGAGTTCCGCGTCCAGATGGTCGGCGAGCGCCTTCGGTGTCGGATAGTCGAACACGAGCGTCGCGGAGAGTTTGGTGCCCAGTGCGGCGCCGAGCCGGTTGCGCAGTTCGACACCGGTCAGGGAGTCGAAGCCCATGTCGCGGAAGGCCCGGCCGGGCTTGACCGCGTCAGCGGCTCCGGCGCCGAGTACCGCTGCGACGTGCGTCCGGACCAACTCGGTCAGCCTCCGCCGGCGCTTGGCCGACGGCAGCGCGGCCAGTTCGCCGCGCAGCCCGTCGGAAGCCCCCGCGGTGGCGTCCGCCGCGTGTCCGGCCGCGCCTTCCGCGTCCTGGGCGGCCAGCAGGGCCTGTACGTCCGGGATGTCCTCGATCAGCGGGCGGTGCCCGTGGGCGCAGTACGCGGGGACGAACCGGTCCCAGCGGATGTCCGCCACGACGACGGCGGTCTCCCGCGCCGCCACCGACTCGCGCAGGGCGCGCACGGCGAGCGCCGGCTCCATCGCGGGCACCCCGCGCCGCGACAACTGCTCGCCCACCTCGGCATCGACCATGCCGCCGCCGGCCCAGGCGCCCCAGGCGATCGAGGTGGCGGGCAGGCCGGCGGCACGGCGCCGCTCGGCGAGCGCGTCGAGGTGGGCGTTGGCCGCCGCGTACGGCCCCTGCCCGCCGTTGCCCCACACGCCGGCTCCGGACGAGAAGAGCACGAAGGCGTCCAACGGGCGTGTGCCCAGCAGGTCATGGAGGTTCTCGGCGCCGACGACCTTGGCGTGCATGAGCTCGACGGCCTCGTCGGCGTCGATCTGCGTGAGCGGTCGCGCCTGGTCCACCGCACCGGCGGTGTGGACGACCGCCGTCAGGGGGGATTCCGCGGGAATGCCGTCCAGAACCGCGGCGAGTGCCTCGCGGTCGGCGACGTCGCAGGCGGCGACGGTCACCCGGCAGCCGAGCCCGGTCAGTTCGGCCTCCAGCTCCGCCGCGCCAGGTGCCTCGGGGCCGCGTCGGCTGGTCAGCACCAGATGCTCCGCGCCCGCACGGGCGAGGTCCCTGGCCACATGGGCGCCGAGCGCGCCGGTGCCTCCGGTGACGAGCACGGTGCCGCACGGCGTCCACACCGGGGCGTCGGCCGCGCCCGCGAGCGGCGAGCGCACCATGCGCCGCACCCGCACGCCCGCGGCTCCGGGCCGGAGCGCGAACTCGCTCTCCCCACCGGGCGCGTCGCCCGCCGCGAGGAGCGCCGGCAGGTGCGCCAGCAGTTCGATGCCACCGTCCGCAGGAAGGTCCACCAGACCGCCGGACCGCTCGGGGTCGTCCAGCGCCGCCACCCGGAGCAGACCCCATGCGGCCGCCTGACCGTTGCTCGGCGCCTCCTCGTCGTCGACGGCGACGGCTCCTCGGGTCAGCGACCACAGTCCGGCGTGGATCGCGTTGTCGGCGAGGGCTTGGCTCAGCGCCATGGAACCGAGGACACCCGTGGTGACACCCGGGCTGCGCTTGTCCGGCTCCGCGTCCAGGGCCAGCAGGGACAGCACACCGGCCGGCGCGTCCCCGGGTCGCACGGCGGCGTCCAGCAGCGCGGCGACCACCGCCCGGTCCGCATGCTCCGGTACGGCGACGGGTACGACGCTCGTCCCCGCGTCCTCCAGGACGCGCCGCGTCCGGACCGTGAGGTCCTCCTCCCTCTGTCCTTCGGGCACGACGAGCAGCCAGGTACCGCCGGGCACCCCGTTCGCGGCGGCCTCGTAGGGCCGCCACACGACGCGATACCGCCAGTTGTCGAGCGTGCTCCGTTCGCGGCGTGCGGTGCGCCAGGCGGCGAGGGCCGGAACAACACTCTCCAAC
>NZ_MLYO01000010.1 GCF_001866665.1 Streptomyces monashensis
GCCCCACTCAGGCCGGGACCGCCCCGCCCTCCGCCGCGGAGGCCGCCAGCACGGCGCCGAGCAGGCCGGGAAACCGCTGCTCCATATCGTCCGCGCGGAGCGCGTTCAGCTTCGTCGTCCCCACGTAGTACTGCCGGATCACGCCCGCCTCGCGCAGCACGTTGAAGTGGTGGGTCAGCGTCGACACCGACACCGGCGCCTCGAACGTGCCGCAGCTCATGTCCTCGTCCGCGGCGGCCAGCTGGGCCACCACGAGCCGCCGCACGGGGTCCACCAACGCCTCCAGCACCTGCTGGAGGGAGACCTCCGACAGGTCGGGGTGCTCCACTGTCCGGGCGGTGCGGGGGCGGGCCACGGTGACTCCTCGGGGCGGCTTCGGTACGGTCAGGCCATAGTACGACCGCCGTCGAACCGCGGCCGGAAGGGACAAGGGGAGCACTCCTCCGACACCAGCGCACCCCTGCGGGCCGGACGGCGGGAACAAGGGGAAAATGCGGATATGAAAGGCAACAGGGCGCCGACGCTCTCCCGCAAGGTCTACGAAGCCGAACTGCTGCGCCTCCAGACCGAGTTGGCCAAGCTCCAGGAGTGGGTGCGAGCCGAGGGGGCCCGGCTGGTGGTCGTGTTCGAGGGGCGGGACGCGGCCGGCAAGGGCGGCGCCATCCGGCGGGTCACCGAGTACCTCAACCCTCGCGGGGCCCGGATCGCCGCGTTGCCCAGGCCGACGGAGCGCGAGCGCACCCAGTGGTACTTCCAGCGGTACGTCGAACATCTGCCGGCCGCCGGAGAGATCGTGCTCTTCGACCGGTCCTGGTACAACCGGGCCGGGGTCGAGCACGTCATGGGGTTCTGCACCCCGGAGGAACACGAGCGATTCCTGCGCCAGTGCCCGGCCTTCGAGCGGATGCTGGTCGAGGACGGGATCCTGTTGCGCAAGTACTGGTTCTCGGTGAGCGACACGGCGCAGCAGGAGCGGTTCCGGCGCCGGCTGGAGGATCCGCTGCGGCGCTGGAAGCTGTCGCCGATGGACCTGGAGTCGATCACCCACTGGGAGGCGTACTCCCGGGCGAAGGACGAGATGATGGTGCACACCGACATCAGCGAAGCGCCCTGGTACATCGTCGAGAGCGACGACAAGCGGCGCGCCCGGCTGAACATGATGGCCCACCTGCTGGCGTCCGTCCCGTACCACGAGGTCCCGCCACCGGTGCTGAACCTGCCCGAGCGACCGCCGTCCACGGGCTACGAGCGCCCCCCGCGTGATCTGCGGACCTATGTCCCCGATCACGCGGCCCGGTTGTAGGCGGCCGCGGGGACAACGGGGTCCGCCTGTACGAGGGCGCCTCGTACAGGCGGGAGTCGGACCGTCTCAGCGGACGGTCACGTGGAAGACCGGCGAGGCCGTGGAGCCGTTGACGACGCGCAGGTCGTTCTTGCCCTTCAGGCCGAGCTTGACGCCGAGCGAGTAGGAGCCGTTGTGCAGGACCGGCACGGAGGCGGGCAGGCTGACCCACTTGCCGTGCTGCTTCTGCTGCAGGGTCACCTTGCTGCCCGCCTTGATGCCGGTGGTCTTGCCCGTGACGCGGAACAGCTGCCAGGCGCGGACCGAGGACACCGACGGGTTGGCGGTGATGCTCGCCTTGGCGGGCTGCGCCTTCTGCGCGGCGGCGACGGCCGAGGCGGAGTGCGTGGCGGGGGCAGCCGCCATCGCGGTGCCGGCGAGGGCGAGGGAGGCAGCGCCGAGAGTACCGACGACGGCTATGCGCAGGGAGCGACGCTTCGAGACCATCACTGATATGTCCTTTTCCGTGGAGAGAAGAGTTTTTCGCGCCAAAGGCCAGTTACATGGCGATTGGCGTGGTCATTAGAAGTGACGACACGGGGAAGGGGGGCGTTCACTGACGCCATGTCGCTGTCTTGTAACAGCCCGGAGGGAAGGCGCGGCCGCAGCGGGTGAGGCGGGAGAGCAGCAGGAACTTGCTGCCTTGCGCAATAATTGAAGTCAACGGGGTCCGTACCGGCATCGGGGGAAGGCAGGACGTTCATGCCACGCGGGGACATGCGACGAGTGCGTGACGCGAATCTGCGGCTCGGCGCCGCCGTGGCCGAGGTCGAGGGGCTCTACTCGGCGCTGTTGCGTGCCGGGACCGCGGAGCGGCGCCGACGCTTACAGGCGGAGCTCGCTCGCGCCGCCGGCCGCCTCGCCACCCTGGCGGCCACCCCGCCGGAACGCCCGTCCCTGCCCGTCGCCCCGCGTCGGTCCCGGTGGGGGCGCAGGCGGGCGCTCGCCGAGCGCGGCGCCACATGGATCGCGGCGCGATTCGGCCAGAATTAGCGCTGAGCCCGCCGCGCCGCCACGCCGGACTCCCGCGGCGCGCCGAGAGGACGCCATGCCAACAGGCCCTGACGCCAAGGCCGTTCCGGACGAACGGCCCTGGTACGGGGGTTCACCTGCGGCGGCGACGCGGCCCTTCATGTCTCTCGTGCTCGCGGTGAAGGCGCACGTGCCGGGCGGCGCGGCCTCGGCCCAGTACGGCTTCGGGCACCCCGTCGGCGCCGTGGCCATGGCCGTGGCCGTCACCGCGAACACGGTTCGGGACTGTCATGCACGTACGGCTCCTACTCGCCGGAGCCCGCACACGTCTCACGCACGCGGGCATGCTCCACCGCGAGCAGGGACTGCTGGCGGCCCGCCCACACCCTGGCCTCCTCCGCCAACCCTTACTGACCGGAACACGGCGCCCCGCCCTTCGAGGACCCGGGCCGCCGCGCGGCGGGCGTCAACTTCCGTGCAGGTTCAGGGAGATGCCTTCGCCGTACGGCCCGTAGCGTGGGGCGCAGGAGCCGCGTCCTCCGGTGGCCTGCGGACCGCCGAGGCCGGTGGCCGTTCCCGCAGGGCGCCGTACGCGACGAAGTACGCGGGGAGCCGGCGGACCCAGCGCGACCCGGCGAGCAGATGCGCCACCGCCTTGGCCCGGTCCGCGCTGCCGAGCGGGGGCCGGCCCTGGAGGACGGGGGCGACGAAGCGGGCGTGCGCCGTCCGCTGGAGGGCCTGGGTGAGAACCGTGGTGGGCCGGCGGCGGCGCTGCACACGGCGTACGTCACGCAGGCCCACGGCCCCGCGGCGCAGCGGCTCGGCGAGATACCGGGCCGCGGCCACCGCGTCCTGCACGGCGAGGTTGATCCCGATGCCGAAGACCGGGGACATCGCGTGCGCGGCGTCGCCGATGCACAGCAGTCCGGGGCGGTGCCAGCGGCGCAGCCGGTCCATGCGTACGTCGAGCAGTTTGACCTCGTCCCACGAGCGCAGGGCGTGTGTCCGGTCGGCCATCCAGGGGGCGGCGGCCGCGAACTGGGCCAGGAACCGGTCGAGTCCGGCGGCCCGGCGCTGTGCGTCCGTGCCCTTGGGGATGAGTCCGGCGCACTGCCAGTAGTCGCCGCGGTCGATCAACGCGGCGAGGAAGCGGTCACCGGCGGCGCCGACGAGTCCTTGGGGGTCGCCTTGGCGGCGCGGCAGCCGGAACCACCACGCGTCCATCGGGCAGGGGAAGTCGCGCAGTCCCAGCTCGGGCCGGTTGCGGGCCGGCGAGCCGCGGCCGTCGCAGGCGACGGTGAGGTGGGCGCGCAGCTCGCCGGTGCGGCCGTCTGCGGTGCGGTAGCGCACTCCCCGCACGCGTCCGGACTCGACCAGGAAGGAGGTCGCCTCCGTGTTCATCCGCAGGTGGAAGGACGGCTCGCGGCCGGCCTCGTCCGCGAGCAGGTCCAGCAGGTCCCACTGCGGCACCATCGCGACGTAGTTGTACGGGCCGGGCAGCACCGACAGGTCGCCGACCGTGACGTTCGAGCGGCCGGGTCCGACCGGCAGCTGGACGGTGCGCACCCGGCGCTGCGGCAGCCGGGCGAAGCGCTCGGCCAGGCCGAGGTCGTCCAGCAGCGCCAGGGTGGAGGGGTGGACGGTGTCACCGCGGAAGTCGCGCAGGAAGTCGCCGTGCTTCTCCAGTACCGTCACGTCGACGCCGGACCGGGCCAGCAGCAGGGCGAGCACCATGCCCGCGGGGCCGCCGCCCACGACGCAGCACGTGGTCTGTTCCATGGCAGTCCTGCCCTTCGGGAGAGCAGTGATTCAGCGGCAGATCGAGGAGCGCTGATTCAATCGTATTAATTCATCGGACGATGAATATTCTACTCCTTCAGGCGGCCGCCCG
Source organism: Streptomyces monashensis (assembly GCF_001866665.1). Lineage (GTDB taxonomy): Bacteria > Actinomycetota > Actinomycetes > Streptomycetales > Streptomycetaceae > Streptomyces > Streptomyces monashensis. The sequence continues at coordinate 4,206 of NZ_MLYO01000010.1, forward strand.
CCTCCCTTGTTCTTCGTCGTCGTGGTGGATCGGCGTCGTCGAACCGGTCAGCGGGACGCCCGTACCGCCCCGCCGGACGGCGACGATCTCCGCCGCGATCGACAGCGCGGTCTCCTCGGGCGTCCGGGCGCCGAGGTCCAGGCCGATCGGCGAGCGCAGCCGGGCCAGTTCCGCCGCGGTCACGCCCTCCGCGCGCAGCCGCCGGGTGCGGTCCTCGTGGGTGCGGCGCGAGCCCAGCGCGCCGATGAACGCCGCCGGCATCCGCAGTGCGGCCGTCAGCAGGGGTACGTCGAACTTGGCGTCGTGGGTGAGCACGCACAGCACCGTGCGGGCGTCGGTGCCGGTGCGCCGCAGATACCGGTGCGGCCAGTCCACGACGACCTCGTCGGCCTCGGGGAAGCGGGCCCGGGTGGCGAAGACCGGGCGGGCGTCGCAGACGGTCACGTGATACCCGAGGAACTTCCCGGCCCTCGCGAGCGCCGCCGCGAAGTCGATCGCGCCGAACACGATCATGCGCGGGGGCGGCACGTTCGACTCGACCAGCAACGTGAGACCGCCGGGGCAGTGCGAGCCGTCCTGCGAGAGCTCCACCGTGCCCGTGCGGCCCGACTCCAGCAGGGCCCGGGCCTCGGCCGCCGCCACCCGGTCCAGCTCCGGGTCGCCGCCGAGTCCGCCCTCCCAGGTGCCGTCGGGCCGGACCAGCAGGGCGTGTCCGCGCAGTCCGGCCGGGCCGCGGGCGACCCGGGCGAGGGCCACGGGTTCACGGCGGACGGCGGCCGACAGGGCCGCGACCGACAGCGCCCCGCCCCGGCCGGAGACCGGGGTGACCAGCACCTCGATGGTCCCGCCGCAGGTCAGCCCCACGGCGAAGGCGTCCTCGTCGCTGTAGCCGAACCGTTCGAGCACGCTCTCGCCGGTCCGCAGCGCCTCGCGGCACAGGTCGTACACCGCGCCCTCCACGCAGCCGCCGGAGACCGAGCCGATGACGGTGCCCGCCCCGTCGACGGCGAGGGCGGCGCCGGGACCGCGCGGCGCACTGCCGCCGACCGCCACCACGGTCGCGACGGCGAACTCCCGGCCGTCTTCGGCCCATTGGTGCAGTTCCTCGGCCAGGTCAAGCATCCGGCGCCTCCGCGGCGGCGGCGAGGATCCGGTCCGGGCGGATGGGCAGGCTGCGGTGGCGCACGCCGGTCGCGTGCCAGACCGCGTTGGCGACGGCGGCCGCGGCGCCGACGATGCCGATCTCACCGATGCCCTTGATGCCGACCGGGTCGTCGGGATCGGTGTCCTCGATCCAGTCGGCCTCGATGCGGGGCACGTCGGCGTGTGTCGCGACGTGGTAGCCCGCGAGGTCGGCGCCGACGTGTCCGCCCGAGACGCGGTCGCGGACGGCCTCCTCGTGCAGGGCCATGGAGATGCCCCAGATCATGCCGCCCCGCAACTGGTTGCGCGCGGTGAGCGGGTTGACGATGCGGCCCGCCGCGAAGACGCCGAGCATGCGCCGCACCCGCACCTCGCCGGTGCCGGGGTCCACGGCGACCTCCGCGAACTGCGCGCCGTAGGAGTGCCGTTCGGCGGCGGCGAGGGCGCCGATGGCCTCGGTGGTGTCCGACCGTACGGTGATCCCCTCGGGCGGGATGCCGGTGCCGAGGGCCAGGCGCTCGCGCAGTTCCCCGGCCGCCACCCGGATCGCCCAGGCCCAGGAGCGGGTGCCCATGGAGCCGCCGGCGATCATCGCCGGGCCGAAGTCGCTGTCGCCGATGCGCACACGGACGCGCTCGGGAGACGTCCGCAGCGCGTCGGCGGCGACCAGCGTGAGTGCGGTACGGGCCCCGGTGCCGATGTCGGCCGCCGAGATCCGGACGGTGAAGGTGCCGTCCGGGTGCGCGGTCGCGCTCGCGGTGGACGGCATGGCGCCCGCCGGGAAGGAGGCGGCCGCCATGCCCGTGCCGAGCAGCAGGCGGCCCTCCCGGCGCCGCCCGGGGCGCGGGTCCCGCTCGCCCCAGCCGAACCTGCGGGCGCCCTCCCGGAGGCAGGCGGCCAGATTGCGGCCGGCGAACGGCAGGCCGGACACCGGCCCCCTGTCGGGTTCATTGCGCAGGCGCAGTTCGATCGGGTCGATCCCGCACTTCTCGGCGAGTTCGTCGAGGGCGGCCTCCAGCGCGAACGATCCCGGCGCCTCGCCCGGGGCACGCATGAACGTCGGGGACGGTACGTCGAGCCGTACGACGCGGTTGGCGGTGTGGTGGGCGTCGGCGTCGTACATCACCCGGGCCACCCCGGCGCTCGATTCCACGAACTCGTAGCCGGTGGCGGTCTGGCTGAGGGAGCGGTGCGCCAGGGCACGCAGGTGTCCGTCGGTGTCGGCGCCGAGCCGGACGTGCTGGACGGTGGGGCTGCGGTAGCCGGCCAGCGAGAACATCTGACGGCGGGTCAGGACGACGCGCACCGGCCGCTGGAGGACGGTCGCGGCCATCACGGCGGCCACCTGGTGGGCGCGCACGCCCTTGCTGCCGAAGCCGCCGCCGACGTGTTCGGAGCGTACGCGGACCGCGGCCGGGTCGAGCGAGAAGAGGTTCGCCAGCTCGCCGACGACCCAGGTGGCGCCCTGGTTGGAGTCGGTCACCTCCAGCCGGCCACCGTCCCAGCGGGCGGTCGCGGCATGGGGTTCCATCGGGTGGTGGTGCTCTTCGGGAGTGGTGTACTCGGCGTCCACGACGACGGCCGCGGCGGCCAGTTCGGCGTCGAGGTCGCCCTTCTCCGTCACCGCCGGCATGTGTCCGTCCGCCGCGTAGGCGTCGGGGTGCCCGGCGCCGAACCCGACGTCGTGCGGCTCCTGTTCGTAGTGCACCACGAGCGTCTCGGCGGCCTCTCTGGCCTGCTCGGACGTCTCGGCCACGACGAGCGCCACGGGCCAGCCCAGATGGGGCACCCGGTCGTGCTGGAAGACGGCGCAGGTCGGGTCCGGCCGCATGCCCAGCAAGCTGGTGTAGTCGGTGGTGAGGCGCGGGGCGTTGCGGTGCTCCAGGACGGCGAGGACACCGGGCATGGCGAGGACGGACTCGGTGTCGAGGTCACGGATGCGGCCACGGGCGACCGTGGACAGCACCAGCCAGCCGTGGGCGAGGTCCGCGAAGGGCACCTCCCCGGCGTAGCGGGCGGCTCCGGTGACCTTGTCCCGCCCCTCGATCCGGGTGTGCGCGGTGCCGACGGCGGGCGTGTGCAGGGTGGTTGCGGTGGTGAGGGTGGTCATCGGGCGGCCTCCTCGGCGAGTTCGGACAGGACGGCCACCACGAGGTTGCGGATCAGCTCCACCTTGTAGCCGTTGTGCGGCAGCGGCCGGGCCGCGGCCAGCTCGGCGTCCGCCGCGGCGGCGTAGGTCCCGGCGTCGGCCGGCGCACCGATGAGGACCCGCTCGGCCGCGCCGGCCCGCCATGGACGGGAGGCGACGGCGCCGAAGGCCAGGCGGGCGTCCTGTACGACGCCGTCGCGCACGTCGAGCGCGGCGGCGAGCGAGCCGATGGCGAAGGCGTACGAGGCACGCTCGCGCACCTTGCGGTAGCGGGAGCGTGCGGCGACCGGGGCGGGCGGGAGCGTGACATGGGTGATCAGCGCGCCCGGCGGCAGGGCCGTCTCGCGGTGCGGGGTGTCGCCGACGGGCAGGTAGAAGTCGGCGAGCGGCGACTGTCCCGGCCCGTCGGCCGCGTGGAAGTGGACGACGGCGTCGAAGGCGGCGAGGGCCACGGCCATGTCCGAGGGGTGTACGGCCACGCAGTGACCGGAGGCGCCGAGGATCGCGTGGTTGTGGTGTTCGCCCTCGATCGCGGGGCAACCGCTGCCGGGCACCCGCTTGTTGCAGGGCTTGGTGACGTCGGTGAAGTAGCCGCAGCGGGTGCGCTGGAGCAGGTTCCCGCCGACCGTGGCCATGTTGCGCAGCTGCCCGGAGGCGCCCGCCAGCACCGCCTGCGCGAGGGCCGGGTAGCGGCGCCGGATCTCGGGGTGGGCGGCGAGGTCGCCGTTGGTGACCGTGGCGCCGATGCGCAGTCCGCCGTCGGGCGTCGGCTCGATCTCGTCGAGCGGGAGTTCACGGATGTCGACGAGCCGGGCGGGGCGCTCGACCCCGGACTTCATCAGGTCGACGAGGTTGGTGCCGCCGCCGAGGAAGCGGGTGTCCGGATCGGCGCCGAGCAGCGCGACGGCGCCGGCGACGTCGGACGCCCGCTGGTAGTCGAACTCCCTCATGCCGCTGCCCCCTTGCCCGCCGGGACGTCCTCGCCGCGGCGCTCGTCCGCCTGGACCCCGGCCGCGCGGGCCACCGCCTCGACGATCGACACGTACGCACCGCAGCGGCACAGGTTGCCGCTCATCCGCTCCCGGATCTCCTCGGCGCTCAGGGGCGGCGGCCCCGCCTCGGGCCGTACGTCGGAGGTGGCGGCGCTCGGCCAGCCCGCCGCGTGTTCCTCGATCACCCCGATCGCCGAGCAGATCTGGCCCGGGGTGCAGTAGCCGCACTGGAATCCGTCCAGGTCGAGGAAGGCCTGCTGCACGGGGTGCAGGCGGTCGCCGTCGGCCACGCCCTCGATGGTGGTGATCTCGCGGTTCTCGGCCGCCACGGCCAGTTGCAGACAGGCGACCGCCCGGCGCCCGTCCAGCAGGACGGTACAGGCCCCGCACTGACCCTGGTCACAGCCCTTCTTGGTGCCGGTCAGATCGAGGCGCTCGCGGAGCGCGTCGAGCAGGGTGGTGCGGTGGTCGACGGGCAGTGTGTGTTTCTCGCCGTTGATCTTCAAGGTGATGACACTGGACGTCGATGAGGTCATGAGCTGCTTCTTTCGCATGGACAGTGCGGATCGAGGGTCCGGCAGCCGGGATACGTGCGACGCGGGGCGCGCGCCGTGCGGGCCTGTGCCGCGGGGCGAAACGAAGGTGCTGGGTGCTGAGCCGGGACAGGGGCAGCCGGCGACTGCCGCCGGGCCGCGTCCGCCGCTATGGTGGACACAACCGGACAACTGTCCGTTACTTGAGAACGTACCGGACAGTTGTCCGGTTAGCAAGAGTGGGTTCCCGCCACGGACCCATGAGGAGGACGAGTGCCGAAGCAGCAGGACTCACCCCGGCGCTCGGACGCGCAACGCAATCGCGAGCGCATACTCGACGTGGCCCTCGTCGAACTGTCGCGGTGCGCTGACGCCCCGCTGAGCGCGATCGCCCGGAAGGCCGGCGTCGGGCAGGGCACGTTCTACCGCAACTTCCCCAACCGCGAATCGCTCGTACTGGAGATCTACCGCCACGAGATGCAGCAGGTCGCCGCCAGCGCGACCCAGCTGCTGGAGACCCGGCCCCCCGACCAGGCCCTGCGCGCGTGGATGGACCGGCTCGCCGAGTTCGCCATGACCAAGGCCGGCCTGGCCGACGCGATCCGCCAGGCCACCTGCACCCCCGGGGGGCCGGAGAAGCCGCCGCCCACCCCGGTGATGAGGGCGGCGGGCCTCCTGCTCCGCGCCGGCCAGGAGGCCGGGACCATCCGCCCCGGCTTCACCCCGGACGACTTCCTCCTCGCCATCGCGGGCCTGTGGCAGCTCGACCCGGACGACGACTGGGAGCCCCGCGCCGCCCGCCTCCTCGACCTGGTCATGGCCGGGCTGCGCACGGGGCCCGCCGGCGCCTGAACACCGTCCGGCAGCCACGCCGTGGCCGGAAGTCATCAGCGGTGACGCCGGCAGGCCCTAGGGTCGGACGGTGTCTGGGTGATCTCGGCGAAAGGGCCCGACTACAGTGATGGGCAAGCGAGTTGTCATCGTGACCGGCGGGGGCTCGGGCATCGGGGAGGCCACTGCCCGGCTGCTGTCCGAGGGCGGGCACCAGGTGGTCGTCTCCGGTCGCCGCGCCGAACCGCTGCACCGCCTGGCGCGGGAGACCGGGGCGCTGGCGTACCCGTCCGACATCGGGGAGCCCGACACGGCCGACGGTCTCGTCCGGGCGGCCCTGGAGGCGCACGGACGTCTCGACGGGGTGGTCCTGAACGCGGGGATCGGGCGCGGCGGAGCCGTGGGCGACCTGGCCCTCGGCGACTGGGACGAGGTCATGCGCACCAACGTCACCGGGCCCATGCTCCTGCTGCGCGCCGCGCTGCCGCATCTGCTGGAGTCCAAGGGGGCGGTGGTCGCCGTGGCCTCGGTGTCCGCCCTGCGCAACGGCACGCGCAACGCCGCGTACGCCACGTCCAAGGCGGCCCTGCTCCAGCTCTGCCGCTCCGTGGCCGTGGACTACGGGCGTGCCGGAGTGCGTGCCAACATCGTGTGCCCCAGCTGGGTCCGGACCGAGATGGCCGACCGGCGCATGGCCCGGTTCGCCCAGGACGCGGACCTGGGGGACGCGGGCGCGGAGGCCGCCTACGCGGAGGCGACCCGGCTGATGCCGCTCGGGCGACCGGGCGAGCCGCGGGAAGTCGCGGAGGCGATCGACTGGTTGCTGTCCCCGGCGGCGTCGTACGTCAACGGCTCGGTCCTCACGGTGGACGGCGGCACGACGGCCCTGGATCCGGGCACCGTGGCGTTCGACTTCCGCATCACGCCGCGGAGCGACGACACCCCCTGAGGGAAGGACCCCGCCTAGCCGCCCACCAGTGCGCCGACCAGGCGCGTCATGGCGGGACGGGGGTCGGGTGCGCCCGGCCGGCTGGTCATCAGCAGGTGGTGGGCGGCGCCGACGACGGCGAGGGCGGCCGAGTCGGGGTCGACGGTCTGCGCCACCCGACCGAGCCGCCGTTCGGCCTCCAGATAGCCGGTGACCGCCTGCTGAATGGCGTCGAAGCCGGGCGCCCCGCCCTCCAGCGCCTCGCGGATGCGCAGCGCGGCACCGGGCCGGGTCATGGCGAGACCGGAGATGGCGGGGCCGCCGGAGTCGAACAGGGCGAGGGCGACGGCTTCGAGGTTCCGGGCCACGGTGCCCTGGCCCACGAGGTCCGACAGCGACCTCGCCTTGGCGGCCGTACGGGCGAAGCGGTCGACGCACAGCTCGGCGACGAACTCGTCCATACCCGCGAAGTGCGTGTGCAGCAGCCCCTTGGCGCAGCCGGCCTCGGTGGTGACGGCCCGGCTGGTGAGGGCCCCGGGGCCGTCCCTGTCCACGACGCGCTCGGCGGCGGCGAACAACTGCTCGCGCACGTCCGGCGTCGCCACTCCGCGCGGTGCCATGGGCGTCTCCTTGCTCCGCAATCCGCCGCTCCCGCGACACGCAACTTCCTTGAGAGTAACGGACATTGCGACTTTGGGCGTATGCCCATACAGTTTGGGCGTACGCCCATTCTCCGCCGTCCACCGCAGGAGGAACCCGTGTCCGACATCGTCAACACGGAGCAGGCACAGGCATGGAACGGCCATGAAGGCGCCCACTGGGCCCGCAACCAGGACCGCTGGAACGCGGTGAACGGGGGCTTCGACGACCGCCTCCTCGACGCCGCCGCCCCCACCGCGGCGCACCGCGTCCTGGACGTCGGCTGCGGCGCCGGCCGGACCACACGCCTCGCCGCGCTCAGGGCACCGGAGGGGCACGCGACGGGCCTCGACCTGTCCGGCCCCATGCTGACCGCGGCGCGGGCCCGCGCCGCGCGGGAGGGCGTCACCAACCTCTCCTTCGTCCAGGGCGACGCGCAGGTCCACCCTTTCGAGGCGGGCTCCTTCGACGTGGCGATCAGCCGCTACGGGGTGATGTTCTTCGCCGACCCGGTGGCCGCGTTCACCAACGTCGGCCGGGCCCTGGCCCCTGGTGGCCGCCTCGCGTTCGTCTGCCCGGCCGACCCCGGAAGCAACGACTGGGTGCTGGCCGTGGCCGCGCTCCGGGGCATCCTGCCGGTCGGCGACTTCGGCCGGCCGGGGCTGCCCGGCATGTTCTCCCTGGCCGACCCCGACCACCTCCGCGCCGTCCTCACCGCGGCCGGATTCACCGCCGTCACCGTCGACCAGGTCCAGGCGTACGGCGACTGGGGAGCAGGAGCCGAGGACGCGGCGGACTTCCTCCTCGGCACCGGCCCCGGCCGCCACCTCACGTCCCAGGCCGACGCACCGACCAGGGCCCGCGCCCGCGACACGCTCGTCGCCCATCTGCGCGCCCACGAGGCCGCCGACGGCACGGTCCGTCTGCGCGGCACCGCCTGGCTCGTCACGGCGGACCGGTGAGCGGCAGCGTCGGCCGATGACGTCGGGCCGGCGCACGGGGCGCGCAGGTGCGGTGCCGTGTTCTGCTGTGGGCCGAGACGCTCGCGCCCTCTCCCGGACCGGCGGCAGGATCGTCCCATGCAGACGACGTTCGTTCTTGTGCACAGCCCGTCCGTGGGCCCGTCCACCTGGCGTCCCGTGGCCGCGCACCTGCTGGCCGCGGGGCACCGGGTGCACGTGCCGTCCCTGCTGCACATCGGTACCGGTGAGCCGCCGTTCTGGCCCCGCGTCGCCGGGGCGGTCCGGGACGACGTACGGCATGTGCGGGCCGACAGCCCGCTCGTGCTGGTGGTGCACAGCAACGCGGGCCTGTTCCTCCCGGTGATCCGCGCTGCGCTCGACCGTCCGGTGGCCGGGTCGGTCTTCGTGGACGCGGCGCTGCCGGCCCGCGCGGGAGCGACCCCGGTCGCCGCGCCGGAGCTGCTGGACTTGCTGCGCCCCCGGGCCGTGGACGGCCGGCTGCCGCGCTGGACCGACTGGTGGGAGGAGGCGGACGTCGCCCCCATGTTCACCGATCCGGTGATGCGGAAGACCGTCGTCGAGGAGCAGCCCACCCTGCCGCTGTCCTACTACGAGCAGCACATCCCCGTCCCCGCCGGCTGGGACGACCACCCCTGTTCCTACCTGCTGTTCGGCCCGCCGTACGACGACCTCGCCACCGAGGCGCGCGCCCGTGGCTGGCGCGTGGCGCACCTGCCCGGCGCACACCTCCACCAGATCGTCGATCCCGCCGGCACGGCCCGCCGTCTCGTGGAGCTGGCCGCCGTGGCGTGACAGTCTCCGGTGCCGGTTCCCGAACCTGCGGACCTGCCCGGTCAGTTGGGATTGTCGCCGTCGGTGAGGGTCTCCCAGGCCACGAAGAGGTTGTCGGTGCCGGCGGGGCGGTTGCGCTCGGTCAGCGTCCGGGTGTTGGGCATGGCGATGCCCAGGCGGTTGTGCAGGGCGTTGTAGCCGACCTCGGTGACCGGACCGAGACCGAGCTTGAGGGATCCGCCGCACAGCCAGCTCGGCACGGCGGCGCCCAGCTCGTACGTGGACTGGAAGCCGAGCGCCTGCCGCAGCCGTTCGCCGACGTCGGTGCCGTAGAGGTCCCGCCCCTGGATGCGGCTGGTCTCGGCGACGTGCGAGATGGCGGAGATGCCGTATCCCGTGTGGGTGAAGTCGCGGCAGGTCTCCTGGGTCAGTCCGGTCACGAAGGTGGACTGGCCCTGCCAGTACGAGACGATCTTGTCGCGGGTGTTCAGGTTCTGGCTCGGGACGGTCTTCGGCAGGGCGCCGTCGGAGGAGAGGTACACATAGGCGGCGGTACGGGTGCGGAAGCGGGCCATGGCCGAGTCGTAGGACGCCTCGTCCTCCAGGAAGACGGAGATGCCGACGGCGGCCTCCATCATCGTCAGCTCCCAATTTCCGTTGGAACGGGAGCCGTTGATGACCTCGGGCAGGTAGACGGTGCGCAGCAGGGTGGCGAAGCGGCCGGAGTCGGCCCAGGTGCCGGTGTACGTGTACTTGATCAGCTCGGCGGCCTTGGCCCAGGAGGCGCCGGCCCAGGCCGCCTGCAGGGGGGCGTTGCTGTCGGTGTGGTCCGTGAGCGTGGCGGACCAGGCGTCCATCAGCTCGATCGCCTTCTTCGCGTACCGGTCGTCCCGGGTGACGTACCAGGCGAGCGCGTCGGTGTACGCGGCGATGGCGTCCTCGCGCTCGTCCGTGCAGCCGTGGTCGGGGTGGGAGTAGGGGCCGCACTCGACGACGGCGCGGGGCTTGGCCGTGCGGCTGAGGCCGGCGTACGGGCTCGCCGCCATCTGGTCGTACGCGCTCTTCCAGGGCTGGACGCCCGCGAGCACCTTGCCGCGCGCGAAGTCGAGTTGGGCGCGCGAGACGGTGACGCCGGGGTGCACGAAGGCGGTGGGGGCGGCCTGGGCCCGCTGGGCACCGGGCCAGGAGAGCAGTCCGGTGGTCAGCAGGGCGGCGGTGAGCGCGAGGGCGGAGCGCCTGGAGGCTCGGCGGCGTCGGGGGGAGAGCGGGATGTCCAGCATGAGACCGTCCTCGTATGTGAACAGCATGCGACAGCTTGAACATTGCGCTGACCGACGACCATAGGTACGGACCAAACGGCCGTCAAGTGCCGGGAACCCGTGGGGCGTTCGGCGGCACTGCGGAGAATCCACCTCGGATCCTCCGGCCGGCCGGACGGCCGGTCGCGCCCGGCCCTTTCCACGGTGGCCGCATGCCGGTCATCCGCTGCGGGACCGTCCGCCGCACCGCGGCCGTCGTCGCCTTCGCATCCCTCGCCGCGCTCCTGCCCGCGGGAGTCGGCGCGGCGCCGTGCGCAGCGGGCTCGCCGACCGCGGCACGGGGCGCCCCGTGCCCTGGTGCGCGGGCACGGGAACGACGGGCGGCGGATCACGGTACGCCTGGAAGTTCGAGCCGGGCGGCCCGATGACCGACACCACGATCGCCCACCCGAGCCGTACGCCGGATCCGCGACGTCACCGAACTCGCGGACCACGCCCTGTGCGCGTCACGACGAGCGCGCACCGGCGGTCTCAGGCGGGCAGATTGAGCTGCCAGGAAACGCCGAACCGGTCGTTCACCCAGCCGAACCTCGGGCTGAAGCCGTACTGACCCAGCGGCATCAGCTCCGTGCCGCGCTCGGCGAGGGCCGCGAAGAGACGGTCGATCTCGGCCTCGTTGGCGCACTGCACGAAGAGCGACATCGAGGGGGTGAAGGTGAAGTCGTGCTGTGCGGGACTGTCGACGCACATGAACTGCTGACCGGCCAGCGAGAACGTCGCGTGCTGCACGCTCCCCTCCTTGCCGGGACCACCTGCGCCGTAGCGGGTGATGTGCACGACCTCGGCGTCGTCGAAGAGTGAGACGTAGAAGGTCATCGCCTCTTCGGCGTCGCCCTCGAACATCAGGAACGTCGTGATCTTCTGCGACGACGCGATCTCCATGCCGGTCGCTCCTTCGGCGTTGTCAGGTGTTCGGCAGGCGGCCATGGTATCCGGGCTCCGTGCGCTATCTGATGATTCGTCACATTGCGACTCGTTCGGGTACCCGCTCACTCTCGGCGCGCGGCCGACGCCGAGGTCGTGATTGCCTCCGGCGGCGCTGACGGAGCGACCGCGCGCCACGCGTTCACCACCTGCGTACCAGTGAGCCCTCCGCACCTCCTCCCTGATGCTCGCGCCCGTGTGCACCGCGTGGGCAGCCGGGTACGTACTAGTCTGCGTCCCTTCACCATCGGACATGGAGCGTCATGGGGCCCACTGCACAACCATTGCCGCACGTGCGCGGGCGGGAAGCACAGCTGGCACAGATCGGTGCCCGTCTGCGCGCGGTGACGGACACCCGGCGGAGCCGGGTTCTGCTGGTGGAGGGGGCACCCGGCGCGGGCAAGACCCGGCTGCTCGCCGAAGCCGCCGCCCTGGCCGGTGCGCACGGCTTCTCGGTCGTCGACGGCGTCCCCCGCGCTTCCGACACCGTCTCCCGGGCGGCTGCGCACGCGCCGCCCCTGACCCGCGCCGTCGAGGACGGGCTCCACACCCCCCGGGCCTCCGTCGCGATCGAGGCCGCACGGGCGCTGCTGCGCAACAAGGCGGACCCGGTGCGCACCGTCGTGACGCTCGACGATCTGCATCTGGCCGATCCCTCCGATCTGGCGGTGCTGTCCGACCTCATCGCGGGCCTCGGCGGTCGCCCGATCCTCTGGCTGCTCGCCTTCACCCCGGTCAGCCGCGCCGCGCCGCACGAGTCGGTGCCGAGCTGCCTCGGCAGGCTGCGCGGCAGGCTCCCGGTGGAGCACCTGCGGGAGCTCGGCCCGCTCTCCGGCGACGCGCTGAGCCTGCTCGTCGCCGACTGCGTCGGGGCGGCCCCCGACGCGGGGCTGCTCGCCCTGGCCGAGAGTGTCAACGACAGGCCGCGGGCGGTGATCGAGCTGGTGCGCGGCCTCGTGGAGGACGGTGACTTATGTGTGGTCGACGGCACCTCACGGTTGCAGCCCGCCGCGACCGGCGGCGCCTCCGGCGGGACCGATGTGTGCCTGCCGGCACCGGTGCCCAAGCGTTTTTCCGCGCTGCTCCAGAAGGATCTCCGCTCGCTCTCCGGGATCACGACGAGGGCGCTCAGGCTGGCGGCCGTGCTCGGTTCGCCGTTCGCTCCGGAGGATCTGTCGGCCCTGCTCGGTGAGGCGCCGGTGGGCCTGCTGGCGGCGGTGGACGAAGCGGTCGACCGGGGGCTCCTCGTCTGCGGCGAGCGCGATCTGGCGTTCCGCAGCGAGCCCGTCTGGCGGGTCCTGCTCGACTCCGTGCCGCCGCCCGTGTGCGCGCTGCTGCGCCGGCAGGCGGCGGAGACGCTGCTGTCACGCCCCGGCGGCATCGAGCGCGCCGCGCTCCAGCTCGTGCACGTCGCCCAGCCGGGCGACACGCAGGCGCTGCGCGTCATCGCCGAGGGGGCCCAGCGGCTCCTGGCCACCGATCCCTCGCTCGCCGCCGCGCTCGCGACCCGCGGCATGGAGCTGCTGTCTCCCGGTCAGAGCGACCGCGTCCGCCTCGCGAAGACCGCGGTCGACGCGCTCACCAGGGCGGGCAGCCTGGACCGGGCCATCGCTCTGGCCAAGGACACGATCGACGAGGCCGCGCGCCTCGCCCTCCCGCTGCCGGCGGAACTCGCCGCGGACGTCGCCTCGTTGCGAGCCTCCATGTCCGCCGCGCTGCTCCTGCTGGGCAACGCGCCGCTGGCCTACCAGGCCGCGCGCGACGCGCTCGCGGTGCAACGGGGCGGCCCCCAGCACCGGGACGCCGTGCTCACCCATCTCGCCGCCTCCTATCTGAACGGTGACAGCACCGCGGCGCAGCGGGCCCGGAGCATCCTCAGCGCGCCCGACCGGCACACCTGGACCGTGCAGATCGGCGCGATGACCTTCCAGGCCTTCACACAGTGGCGCGACGGCCATGTGGCCGACGCGGTGGGGATACTGCGCCAGGCCGTCGCGCTCGACCACGGGGGCGAGGACGTACCGTTCCTCGATCCGCGCTGGTTCCTCGCCTTCACCCTCACCAGGATCGACGAGTACGAGGAGGCCACGGCCGTCGTCGAGTCCTTCGCCCGGACGGTCGTCCCGGGGGCGAGGACGCTGGCCGCCACGCTCCCGGCGGTGCTCCGGGCGCCGTTGCACCTCGCCCAGGGCCGGCTGGCCGAGGCCGAGGCTGCGGCGAGGGCCGGAGTGCGCCTGGACGGCCCGTGTGTGCCGATGCTCGCCCCCCAGGCCTGGCTGGTGCTGGCCCACACCGCGCTGCGCCGCGGGGAACTCGCCCAGGCCCAGGGGCACATCGCGACGCTGGAGAAGGACTTCCCGCAGCATCCGCACAGCCCCTGGTGGGCCGCATGCCTGCTGCTGAACGCGCAGGTGGCCGAGGCACAGGCGAACTCCGCGGTGGCCGCGGAGGTACTGACCGAGATCGGTACGCAGCCCGCCGCGTTCCGCGAACTCGTGCTGGAGGACTCGGCCGCCGCGGCGTGGTGCGTGCGCTGTGCGCTGGCGGCGGACCAGCCGGAGCTGGCGCGGACGGTGGTCGAGGCGACGGAGTACCTGCGCGCACACAACCCGCGGGTGCCCTCGGTGGTCGCCGCGGCCACCCATGCCCGCGCCCTCGCCGAGGGCGACGCGGAGGCCCTGGCCCGGGCGGCCCGGCTGCACCGCAATCCATGGGCGCGCGCTGCGGCGGCCGAGGACCACGCGGGCGTGCTGCTCGGTCGCGGCGACCACGAGAGCGCGATCGGTGAGCTGAACCGGGCGATGAGCCTGTACGACGGCCTCGGCGGCGAGCGGGACGCCGCGCGGGTGCGGGCCGGGCTGCGCCGGCTCGGCGTCCGGCGCCGCCACTGGACCCAGGCGAAGCGTCCGGTGTCCGGCTGGGAGAGTCTCACCAACACGGAGCGGAAGGTGGCGGAACTGGTGGCCGGCGGCCTCACCAACCGGCAGGCCGCGCGCCATCTGTTCATCTCGCCGCACACGGTCGGCTTCCATCTCCGGCAGGTCTACCGCAAGTTGGGGATCCGCTCCCGTACGGCCCTGGTCCAGTTCAAGCAGTAGCGGCCCCGTCAGGACGCCTTGAGCGGTTCCCACCACGCGCGGTGGGTGGCGTACCAGTCGACGGTCTCGGCCAGGCCCTGCTCGAACTCGGTCCGGGGTGCGTAGCCGAGGGCCCGCAGCTTGCCGTCGGCCAGTGAGTAGCGGCGGTCATGGCCCTTTCGGTCGGGCACCCGCGCGACGCGTGACCAGTCGGCGTCGAGCGCGTCGAGCAGCCGGGCGGTCAGCTCCAGGTTGGTCAGCTCGGCGGTTCCGGCGATGTGGTAGACCTCGCCGGGCTCGCCGCGCTCGGCGACCAGCCGTACGGCCCGGCAGTGGTCGTCGACGTGGAGCCAGTCACGGACGTTGCCGCCGTCGCCGTAGAGCGGGACGTCCAGGCCGTCGAGCAGGCGGGTGACGAAGAGCGGGACGATCTTCTCCGGGTACTGGTAGGGGCCGTAGTTGTTGCCGCAGCGGGTGACGCTGACCGGGAGTCCGTGGGTGCGTGCGTAGGCGAGCGCGATCAGGTCGCCGCCCGCTTTGGCCGCGGCGTACGGGGAGTTGGGGCCGAGCGGGGCCGTCTCGTCCCAGGAGCCCTTCTCGATGCTGCCGTACACCTCGTCGGTGGAGACCTGGACGATCCTCGGGGTGCCCGCGTCCAGGCAGGCCCGCATGAGGGTCTGGACGCCCAGCACATTGCTGCGGACGAACGCGTCGGCGTCGGCGATGGAGCGGTCGACGTGCGACTCGGCGGCGAAGTTGACGACGAGGTCGTGGCCGGGTACCACCTCGGCGAGCAGTTCGGGGTCACAGATGTCGCCGTGGACGAAGGTGCAACGGCCTTGCACCGGCTCCAGGTTCGCCGGGTTCCCGGCGTAGGTCAGCCTGTCGAGCACGGTCAGCTCGGCCTCGTCGGCGCGGGTGCGCACGAAGTGCGAGCCGATGAAGCCGGCGCCACCGGTCACGAGGATCCTCATGAGGTCACCCGCACCGTGCTGTGGTCGCCGAGGACGAGGCGGTGGGCCCGCAGGATCCGGGGTGTCGAGGTGACCTCGACCTCGCGTCCGATCAGCGAGCGCTCGACGCGCCGCACCCCGACGATGGACGCCCCGCGCAGCACGATGGAGTACTCGACCTCGCTGTCGAGCACCGCGCAGTCCCGGTCGATGGAGGTGAACGGGCCGACGTAGGAGTCACGTATCCGCGCTCCTGCCCCGACGACCGCCGGGCCGACGATCCGCGACCCGGTGACGGTCGCGCCCCGCTCGATCACCACCCGGCCGATCAGCTCGCTGGAGTGGACCTCACCGGCGCACTCGGCCGTGACGCCGTCGAGGACGAGGCGGTTGACCTCCAGCATGTCGTCGACGTTGCCGGTGTCCTTCCAGTAACCGGAGACGACGGTGGAGTCCACCCGGCAGCCCGAGTCGATCAGCTCCTGGATGGCGTCGGTGATCTCCAACTCGCCCCGCCACGACGGCTTGAGCACGGACACCGCGTCGTGCACGCGGGGCGTGAACAGGTAGACGCCGACCAGCGCGAGGTCGCTCTTCGGCTGCTCCGGCTTCTCCTCCAGCCGGACGGCCCGGCCGTGCCGGTCCAGTTCGACCACGCCGAAGGCGCGCGGGTCCGACACCCGGGTCAGCATGATCTGGGCGTCCGGGCGGCGCGCCCGGAAGCGGTCCACGATCGCGCTGATGCCGCCGACGACGAAGTTGTCGCCGAGGTACATCACGAAGTCGTCGTCGCCGAGGTAGTCCCGGGCGGTGCGCACCGCGTGGGCCAGGCCCAGCGGTGCCTCCTGCGGCAGGTAGGTGACGTCGAGGCCGAAGCGCGAGCCGTCGCCGACCGCGGACCCGATCTCGGCGGCCGTGTCGCCGACGACGATGCCGACGTCCCGGATCCCGGTCTCGGCGATCGATTCCAGGCCGTAGAAGAGGACCGGTTTGTTCGCGACCGGTACGAGCTGTTTGGCCGAGGTGTGTGTGATCGGCCGGAGCCGGCGGCCGGACCCGCCGGCGAGCACGAGGGCTTTCATCGGCATCCCGTCACCTGGGGGCATCCCGTCGTCTTCACAGCAGCGTCCTCACAGCAGCGTCGCGGGCAGGACGCTCAGCCGGCGGATCATCCACTCCGACTCCCACTCGACGGCCGTGGTGGTGCTCAGCCGTGCCTGCGGGAAGCGGCGCAGGAAGCCGCCCACCGCGATCTTCGTCTCAAGGCGGACCAGCGGAGCGCCGATGCAGTAGTGCGTGCCGAGGCCGAAGCTGAGGTGCCCCTTGCCCTGGCGGTCCTTCGCGAAGCAGTCGGCTCCCTCGTCCGGTTCGCGGTTGGCCGCCGCGATGCTGACCTGCACGGGCGCGCCCTTGGGGATCAGATAGCCGCCGAGGTCGATGTCGGTGAGGGGGAAGCGCCAGGTGGGGTGGGGGAACGGCGGGTGCACGCGGAGGGTCTCCTCGACCCACGCCCTGATCTCGTCGTCGGTGCGCGGCCGTTCCTCGGGCGGCCGGCGCAGTGCCTCGTACAGCGAGGCCGAGATGAGGCTGCCGGTGGTCTCGTAGCCGGTGATGATCATCCCCAGCGTCCAGACGATGACCTCGCCCTCGGTGACCGCCGCGTCCGCCCCGCCGGAGGAGGCCAGCAGGCCCGTGATGACGCCCTCGTCCAGCGGCTCCGGGGCGCGCACCCAGCCCTCGACCGCCCCGTACAGCGCCCCGACCGCCTCTTTGCGGGCCGGGTAGTCGGAGGAGTAGAGCATGATGTCGGTGATGCCGCGCAGCTGCCGCTGGGCCTGCGGCGGCAGGCCGAGCATCTCGGAGATGAAGGCCAGCGGGATCCGGTGCGTGTAGTCCGTGACGACGTTGACCTCGGCGCCGGTACCGGGGGCGGACCGCTCCAGTTCGTCGAGGAAGCCGTCGACCTTGACGGCGACCCGCTCGCCCCACCTCTCGGTGTTGCGCGGGCTCAGCACCGGCGCGTGCATCCGCCGGATCCGGGCGTGGTTCTCGCCGTCGCTCATGATCATGGCGCGGGCGTAGTCCGGGTCCGGCTGGGATCCCACCATCAGGCCGGGCCGGCGCATGAAGTCGGGGACCAGGGTGACGTCCTTGCCCATCTGGGGGTGGGTCAGCGCGACCTTCACCAGCTCCGGGTCGCACACCACCCAGGCGTGTTCGCCGAGGTAGGGGATCCGGACGACCGGTGCCACCTTCGCGGCGGCCAGCAGCTCCGGCATGCAGTCGAAGGGTCCCGGGTCCACGGGCATGTTCGTCTCGGGGGCCTCGTTCAGGCCGGCGTTGGTCGTGGTGTTCAACGTGTGACTCCTCCGGTGGGAACCTGGCCCGCGGAACCGGCCAGGGACTCGACAAGGTCGGCGGCCCCGCGCGGGGCGTCGCAGCTGCGGTACTCCTCGGCCAGTTCACGGGCCCGGCGCCGGTAGCGGTCGTCGTTCAGTACGGTGGTCACGGCGCCCCGCAGGCCGGCTTCGGAAACGGCCCGCCGGCCGAGCACCACCCCGGCCCCGGCCCACTTGACCCGTGCCGCGACGTCGGGCTTCTCCTCCGAGCCGGGCACGACGACGAGCGGGACCCCTTCGGCGAGGGCGGCGTTGATGCCGTTGTAGCCGCCGTTGCTGACCATCACGTCCACGTGCGGCAGCAGGTGGTGGTAGGGCACGAAGCGCTCCAGGCGGACGTTGTCCGGCAGCGGACCGAGCCGGGCGCGGTCCACGGAGCTGCCGGTGGTGACCACGACCAGGAGGTCCTGACCGCCCAGCGCGCGCAGGGTGGGCACGAGCAGCCGGTCGACGTCGTTGGCCGTGGTGCCCTGGGTGACCAGCACCACCGGCCGCCTGTCGTGCAGTTCCGCCCACCAGCCGGGCGGGTCGAAGTGCTCCGGGGGCAGTCCGAGCAGTCCGCCCACGAAGTGGGTGCCGGGGTGCAGGTCGCTGCGGGGGAACTCGAAGGACCGTACGGTGCCCAGGAGATAGAGGGCCGGCGGGCGGGCGATGTTCTCCATGGCGCCGGTCCGCAGCCGGGGCAGGTTCACCCGGTCCCGGGTCCGGTCGGCCTCCTTGCGCATGTCCCGCATCACCACGTGGTCGCCGACGAACCTGAGCAGTGCGTTGCGCGCCCGGCCGAGCGGTGACGCACTCGGCAGCAGTCCCCGGCCGAGCGGGGCGGTGTCACGGCTGCCGAGGATGTAGACGGAATTGCTCAGCCAGGCCAGCGGGATCCCGGTGTGCTCGCCGGCGAAGCAGGCGCCGTAGCACATGTCGTCGCAGAGCAGGCAGTCGGCCGGGAAGCGTTCGAGGACCGCCAGCAGGTCGTCCATCTGGGCCGGCGCGGTCCGGTAGAAGATGTCCCGGACACCGATCTTGAAGCTGGCGGTGCCGGTCAGTCCGGCGTGCTCCGGGTAGGCCTCCTCCCGGCTCTTTCCGCTGAAGTCCAGCTGCTCTCTCATGGGTTCGAAGCGGGCCCCGGCCTGCTCGACCTGTGTCCGGAAGGCCCGCCCTGTGTACCAGCGCACCTCGTGACCGCGCAGCGCCAGTTCGCGGGCGACCTCGAGAATGCCGACGACGTGTCCTGGTGCCGGGGTGGTAGCGATCAACACACGCATCGACGTCGCCTCCGTGGGGGGTGTGTCACCGTGCCGGCCGGACGGCCGGGCCTCCCGTGGGCCCGGCCGTCCGGCGACGCCCGCCAGTCTTCCCCCGCCTCGCGCGCTCCACTGCGGCGCGGGACAAACCCCGCGCGATCGCGCGGGGTGACGGCTGCCCCGTCGCCCCGAGTGGGTGGGCGCGGCCCTGTCAAACCATCCGGATCCAGGGTCCGCTGGGGGATATGGGAGCGCTACCACCCCGCAAACAATGGCCGTTGAGAAATTCCCGGCATGGCCGTTCCGGAACAGGGAAAGGCACCGGATTCAACCAGGACATGCTTCCGGGCCAGGACTTCGCGCACTGGAGAGGAAACCTGTGACGAGACCCTTTCAGGAGGTTGCCGGAGCGGACGGTGCCATCGGTGGACCGAAGAACATCACCGTCATCGGCGCCGGTATCTCCGGTCTGGTGGCGGCCTATGAACTGGAGCGGCTCGGACATCACGTCCAGATCATCGAGGGCAGTCCGGAGATCGGCGGCCGCATTCACACCCACCGCTTTTCCGGCGACCGTCGGATTCCGGGCGACGACCGGGTTTCCGCCGACGGTCCGGGCGGGCCGTTCGCCGAGCTGGGTGCGATGCGGATCCCGGCCGGACACCGGCTGACCATGCACTACATCGCCGAACTGGGTTTGCAGAAGCACGTTTCCGAGTTCCGGACACTGTTCTCCGACGAGGCCGCATATCTGCCCGGTTCCACGGGATATCTTCGGGTGCGGGACGCGCATGAGACGCTGGTCGACGAGTTCGCCGCCGGGCTGCCGAGCCGTGACTACCAGGAGAACACCCTGTTGTTCGGCGCCTGGCTGGACGCCAGTCTGCGCGCCGTGGCTCCGCGTGAGTTCTACAGCGCGCTGGGCACCGAAATGGGCGTGGAACTGCTGAACCGCGTCGACCACATCGACCTGACGCCCTACCGGTGCGGCAGCACGAAGAACCGCATCGACCTGCACGCCTTGTTCGCCGACCATCCCCAGGTGCGCACGTTCTGCCCGCCGCACCTGGAGCGCTTCCTCGACGACGTGCTGGACGAGACCAGCTCCACCATCGTGCGGCTGCGGGGCGGAATGGACGTACTCCCCCGCCGGCTCGCCGCGCGCGTGCGGGGCCCGATCTCGACCGGCCTGGAGGTCGTCGGCATCGACGTGCGCGACGACGCGGTGATTCTCGGCATCCGGCAGGGCGCCGGCACCCTCACCAGGATCTGTGACTACGTGGTGTGCACGATCCCGTTCCCGGTGCTGCGGGGGATGCACCTGAGCGGCTTCGACCGGGACAAGCTCGACATCATCCGGCAGACGAAGTACTGGGCGGGGACGAAGATAGCCTTCCACTGCCGGGAGGCCTTCTGGGAGAAGGACGGGATCAGCGGGGGAGCCTCCTTCACCGGCGGCCATGTGCGGCAGACCTACTACCCACCCGTGGACGGCGATCCGGCACTCGGCGCGGTGCTGCTCGCGAGCTACACCATCGGCCCGGACGCCGAGGAGCTCGCCCGGCTGGGCGAGGCGGAGCGCAACGCGGTCGTCGCCCGCGAACTGGCCGTGATGCACCCCCAGTTGCGCGAGCCGGGCATGGTGCTGGGCGTGGTCGCCCGGGCCTGGGGCACACACCGCTGGTCCAGGGGAGCGGCGACGGTCCGCTGGGGTCAGGCGGCCGCCGTCCGCGAGGCGGAGCGCCGGGAGGCCGCCCGGCCGCAGAAGGGGCTCTTCTTCGCCGGCGAGCACTGCTCGTCCAAGCCCGCGTGGATCGAGGGCGCCATCGAGTCGGCGATCGACGCCGCCCACGAGATCGAGTGGTACGAGCCGCGGGCCAGCCGTGTGTTCGCCGCCTCTCGGCCGAGCCGCTCGGAGGAGTCGGCGTGACCGTACCAAGTCACCTTGTCCGTAGGCGCGTTCATGAGGGGGAAGGGAGGGTGCGCGCATGAGCGTCTTCGACCTGCCCCGGCTGCACTTCCGCGGAGTGGCGACGACCGGGCTGCCCACCGGTGCCGGGAGCGGTCTCGTCGACCTGGCGACGAACACCGCTCTCACCGGCGACGGGCGGCCCTTCCCGGCGCACCGTCCGCCCGCCGAGTACCACGCCCATCTGGACCGGCTGGGGCCGCGGTTCGACGCCACGGGCCGCCCGGACCCCGCCGGACCGTTCAGTGCGGCCAAGGGCGTGGACTTCGCGGGCAACGGGCACTTCTCGGTCGACGCCCGCGTCGCCGGTGTCGAGACCGCCGCGGGCGACCTCGACACCGCCGACCCGGTGGTGGGGCGCACGGTCGACATGTGGGGCCACTACAACGAGTACCTCGCCACCACCGTCAACCGCGCCCGCGTCTTCGACGTCGATCCGGCGTCCGACCGGACGACGACGCTCATGGTCGGCCGGTTCTGCTTCGGGCGCGACGGCCGCTCCCACGACGTCGGCTCCATGGTCACCGGCGCCGTCCGGGGTCTCCATCCCCCGAGATGGCACAACGCCCGGCATGTCAGCGGTGTGGGCGAGCACGTTCTGGCGGGCCGGCTGCGCCGGTCCGTGGTCCACCAGTTCGTGGTGCCCGAGGACGAGGAGCTGACCTGGCTCGACGAGTCCGCCGTGTCCCCGGCCGTACGACGGCTGCGCGCGGTCGTGGCCGCCGAGGAGGCCGGCGGGCTGGTGGTGCAGTTCGCGCTCAGCCATCTGTCCCTGCCACCGGCCCCCGACCGGCCGAGCCGGTGGCTGCTGCGCGGGACCATCGCGCCCTGGCGCCCGCACGAGCCGCGCACCTATCCGGCCGGTCGGCTGCTCGTCCCGGCCCGCCGCGCACCCGGCCGGGCCCCGGCCCCCCTGCACAACCTCACGGTCGAGCTGACGGACGACCATGTCACCCTCAACATGATCACCGCACTGCCCGCCCACGCCGCGGCGCCCTCCGCCGCACCGGCGCCGCTCGACGTCGGCGACCTGGAGCTGCGCACGGCGCACAGCGACCGGCTGGTGGCGCGGGTGCCCCGGCAGGCCTACCTCGGCGTGCGGTACACGCTGGGCGGTGGGCTGGTGACGGTGCCCGGCGAGATGCCGGCGCACGCCGCGGCCGACGAGGCGCTGTGCCTGGTCGCCGCGGGCGCCGGCGCTCCGGTCGTGCACCTGCGCGAGAAGGAGGTCAACGTCCAGGTCGACGACGCCTGCCTCTTCCTGGAGCATCCCCGGGCCCCGGACGACGGGGACCACGACGTCGAGGTGCTCGTGCGGTCCTTCGTGCGCGGCCGGCCGCACGCCGTCGCGGGGATCGGGGTACGGCAGTTCTTCAACCCCCGGGCCCTGCCCCGCGATCCCGCCGCCCGCTCTCCCGAGGCACGCTGCCACGACCTCGACATCGTGCGGCTGCGCGCGGGCCGGCGGGGCGGGTCCGGCTCCTGGTCGCACATGTGTGTCCTGGACACCGACCGTACGGGCCACGGCTGGTTCACCCTGCGGGGCGCCACGGCCGGCACCGCCCGGATCCTGCTGTCGACCGGCGCCGACGACCTGCCGTGCGACCCTGACCTGCCCGGATCGGCCGCCCTCGGGCACGACGCCGACGACGCGCTCGGCTACTGGTCCGGCGCCGGCTATGTGTCCGTACGCGTGCTCCCCGACGACTGGCGGCTGGCCGGCACCACCGAGGACGAGGCGACCTTCGAGCTGGTGTACCAGGAGGTCCTCGCGTTCTACGAGCACCTCTACTCGTTCATGAAGGCGGAGGTCTTCAGCCTCGCGGACCGGTGCCGGGTGGAGACGTACGCGAAGCTGATCTGGCAGATGTGCGACCCGCGCAACAAGGCGAAGACGTACTACATGCCGCCGACCCGGGACCTGTCCGAGCCCAAGGCGCGGCTTCTGCTGACGTTCCTGCGGGCCCGGCAGGCGCCGGACGCGGTTCCCCTCACCGTGCCCGTGGCCCACCGAGCAAGGGCGGGCGTCACCACCCGGGGCCGGCTCCTGCGCCTGTTGCGCGAGGCCGCCGCGCTCGAACTGGCCGTCATGCTCCAGTACTTGTACGCCGCCTACTCGGTGCCCACGCACGGCACCGGTCTGGAGTACGTGCGCCGGGGCCGGTGGACGGCCGAGCAGCTCCGGCTCGCCTGCGGCGACGGCGGCCGGACCGTCGACGAGGGCATCCGGGGCATGCTCGTGACCGTCGCACGCGAGGAGATGATCCACTTCCTCCTCGTCAACAACATCATCACCGCGCTGGGCGAGCCGTTCCACGTGCCCCGGATCGACTTCGCCACCCTCAACCACGAACTCCCGGTCCCGCTCGACCTCTGTCTCGATCGGCTGAGCCTCGGCAGCGTCGAGCGGTTCGCGCTGATCGAGCGCCCGGACGCCCTGGTCGGCGAGGTGCGGCGCGGCGACACCGCACCGGCTCCCGCGCCGTACGACGCCGACCGCCCCGCCGGCCACGCCACCCCCTACGCCTCGCTGAGCGAGCTGTACGCCGACATCCGCGAGGGCCTGGAACGCGTGCCCGATCTCTTCCTCGTGGCGAAGGGCAGGGGCGGCGGGGAGCACCACCTGTTCCTGCGCGAGTCCGTCAACCGGCGCCACCCGGACTACCAGTTGGAGGTCGACGACCTCTCCAGCGCGTTGTTCGCGATCGACATCATCACCGAGCAGGGCGAGGGAGGGGTGCTCGGCCCGGGGTCCGACGCGGGGACCGACGGGGGCGAGGAGTCGCACTACGCCTCGTTCCTGCGGATCGCCGATCTGCTGTCCGCGACTCCGGGTGCGGCCCGTGCGGGCGACGGACGCTGGGACCCGGCCCATCCGGTCGTGCGGAACCCGACGCTGACGGAGGGCAATCCGGCCATGGAGACCGTCACGGACCCCGACGCCCGGTCGGTCATGCGGCTGTTCAACCGCTCGTACTTCATGGCGTTGCAGCTCATGGCCCAGCACTTCGGTGAACGCCCGGACGGGAGCCTGCGGCGGTCCGACCTGATGAACGCGGCGATCGACGTGATGGCGGGCATGATGCGCCCCT
This sequence comes from Streptomyces monashensis, assembly GCF_001866665.1. Taxonomy (GTDB): domain Bacteria; phylum Actinomycetota; class Actinomycetes; order Streptomycetales; family Streptomycetaceae; genus Streptomyces; species Streptomyces monashensis. Next base: position 28,149 of record NZ_MLYO01000010.1, read on the forward strand.
TGGCGGAGCAGCTGGTGACGCTGCCGTCGGGGCGCCGGGGCAGGACCGCGGGGCCGTCCTTCGAGCTGGACGGGCAGCCGGCCCCGGTGGCCCGCCCGGACGTGGCACGGCGCGGCATCGCGCTGCGCCTGGACCACCTCGCGGCGGCGTGCGGCAAGCACCCTCACGTTCCCTCGCGCGTAGGCGAGTTGAGCGCGTTCTGGGCCGACCGCCTCCGGCCACGCCCCTAGCCGCCGCACGCAACCACACCACCACACCGCCCCACCGCCGACCCAAGGAGACCGCATGCCCTCCCCCACGCTGCCGCGGTTCGACCTGCAGGGCTGGGACAGCAAGGACATAGCCCACCCGTACCCGGTGTACCGGCGCTACCGGGAGGCCGCGCCGGTGCATCGCTGGCCGTCGGGCACGGACCGGCCGGACACCTTCTTCGTCTTCTCCCACGACGACTGCGTCCGGGTGCTGACGAGCCGGCTCTTCGGCCGGAGCGCGCGCGTGGCGTCCGGCGACGCGTCCGCGGTGTCCGTCCCGATTCCCGCCGAGTACCGGGTGCTGCGGACCCTCGTCGAGAACTGGCTGGTGTTCCTGGACCCGCCGCGCCACACCCAGCTGCGCTCCCTGCTCACCACGGAGTTCTCGCCCTCGGTCGTCGCCGGTCTGCGGCCCCGCGTCACCCGCATCGCACAGCATCTGCTGGAGCGGCTGGGGCCTCGCCAGCCGACCGATCTGGTCGAGGCCTTCGCGGCGCCGTTCCCCATCCTCGTCATCTCCGAACTGCTCGGCATCCCGCCGGAGCACCAGAGCTGGCTGCGGGCCAACGCCGTGGCACTCCAGGAGGCGAGCAGCAGCAGATCGGGCGGCGGGAGGGACGGTTACGTCCAGGCCCAGGCGGCCGCCCTGGAGTTCGCCCAGTACTTCCGGCGGGAGGTGGAGCGGCGGCGCGGGGAGGACCGGGGGGACCTGCTCACGCTCCTCGTCCGGGCCCGGGAGGCCGGCGCCCCGCTGAGCGTGGACGGGATCGTGGGCACGTGTGTCCACCTGCTCACGGCCGGACACGAGACCACCACCAACTTCCTCGCGAAGGCGGTGCTGTCGCTGCGGGCGCATCCGCGGGTGCTCGACGAGCTGCGCGCCCGGCCCGAGTTGACACCAGGGGCGGTCGAGGAGCTGATGCGTTACGACTCGCCGGTGCAGGCCGTGACCCGGTGGGCCTACGAGGAGACCCGGCTCGGGGAGCACGAGGTGCCGCGCGGCAGCCGTGTGGTGGCCCTGCTGGGCTCGGCGAACCGGGACCCGGCGCGCTTCGCGCACCCCGACGTGCTGGACCTGCACCGGGCCGCCGACCGGCACCTGGGCTTCGGGCTCGGCATCCACTACTGCCTCGGCGCGACGCTGGCCCGCACCGAGGCCGAGATCGGCCTGCGGACGCTGCTGGAAGGCGTGCCCGGGCTGAGCCGCGGCGGTCACCAGGTCGACTACGCCGACGACATGGTCTTCCACGGACCGCGGCGGCTGGTCCTGAGTCTGGCGTGACCTGCGTCGCGCCGTGCTGACACCCGACGAAAGGAAGGCAATCGTGCCCGAGCAGACCGACACCACCCCCGAGTCCGTGGGCGAGACGTACGACGCGTTCGCCGAGGCGGGCACCACGAACGCCCTGGGCGGCAACATCCACGTGGGCTACTGGAGGGAGGGCCAGGACATCCCGATCACCGAGGCCACCGATCAGCTCACCGACCTCGTGGCAGGCCGTCTCGCCCTCCGGCCGGGGCAGCGGCTGCTCGACGTGGGCTGCGGCAACGGCGTCCCGGCCCTGCGCATCGCGTCGGCACACGGGGTGCGGGTCACCGGTGTCACCGTCAGCAGCCGAGAGGTGGTCCAGGCGGCGAGGTCGGCGGAGGGTTCCGAGGCGTACGGCCGGGTCTCCTTCCAGCTCGCGGACGCCATGAAGCTCCCGTTCGAGGACGCCTCCTTCGACGGCGCCTTCGCGATCGAGTCGCTGCTGCACATGCCCGACCAGACGGCCGCCCTGACCGAGCTCCGCCGGGTCGTCCGCCCCGGCGGCCGGCTGGTGGTCGCCGACCTGTGCCGGCGGCTGCCGTTCACCGGCGACGACAAGGCCGTACTGGACGGCATGCTGGACGTGTACGAGATCGCCAGGATCAGCACGCCCGACGAGCAGCGCGCACAACTGACCGCGTCCGGCTGGCAGTTGCTGGAGCTGACGGACATCGGCGAACAGGTCCGCGCGAGTTACGGGCACGGCGCGGCCGCCTTCCGGGACATCGCCGCCATGCTGGCCGCGCCCGCGGCGGCGCGGCTCGGCGCGGCGGCGGAGCTGCTGGAGGCGTTCGGGAAGCACCCGCACGCCGGTTACCTCCTGATCACCGCGCAGCGGCTCTGACCCGCCGCCGGCCTCCGTCACCCACGCCTTCACCCACGCCTGTTGCCCACGCCTGTGCCCCACCCTGTTGCCCGCCTCCGTCGTCCGCAGACCGGGAGTTCTTCGATGTCGTCTTGTCTCGGCCCCCCCGCGGCCTCCCCGGCCGCCGTACGTCCGCGCGAGGACCCGGGGCTCGCCGACCGAATCGCCGTGTCGGCGGCGACCCACCGCGGGGCGCAGCTGCGGACCGACGAGGTGCGTGCCTGGCTCGCCGAGCGCCGGGCGGCGGGTGAGTTCCGGGTGGAGCGGATCCCGTTCGGCCAGCTGGGCGAGTGGCGGTTCGAGCCGGGCACGGGCGATCTCGTGCATCGCAGCGGACGGTTCTTCACCGTCGAGGGCCTGCACGTGGTGGAGCACGACGGGCCCTACGGCGACGGGCCCCGCCGGGAGTGGCAGCAGCCGGTCATCAGACAGCCCGAGGTGGGCATCCTGGGCATCCTGGCCAAGGAGTTCGACGGGGTGCTGCACTTTCTGATGCAGGCCAAGATGGAGCCGGGCAACCGCAATCTGCTCCAGCTGTCCCCCACCGTGCAGGCCACCCGCAGCAACTACACCCGGGCGCACCGGGGTACGGACGTCCGGCTCCTCGACCACTTCGTACGGCCCGACCCCGACCGGGTCATCGTCGACGTCCTCCAGTCGGAGCAGGGCTCGTGGTTCCTCCACAAGTGCAATCGCAACATGGTCGTGGAGACCACCGGCGAGGTGGCCGCGTCGGACGACTTCCGCTGGCTCACCCTCGGCCAGATCGCCGCGCTGCTGCACGAGGACGACCTGGTCAACATGAACGCCCGGAGCGTGCTGTCCTGTGTCCCGTACCCGGATGCGGCGCCCGGTGCGCTGCACTCCGACGCGCAGTTGCTGTCCTGGTTCACCGGCGAGCGCTCCCGGCACGACGTGCGCGCGCGGCGCATCCCGCTTGCCGCCGTGCGCGGCTGGAAGCACGGGGTGGAGGCGATCGAGCACGAGCACGGCCGCTACTTCAGGGTGGTCGCCGTCTCCGTGCGGGGCAGCAACCGCGAGAACGTCAGCTGGACCCAGCCGTTGGTCGAACCCGTGGGCCTGGGGGTCGCGGCGTTCCTCGTCCGCGAGTTCGGCGGGGTCCCGCACGTGCTGGTCAACGCCCGTGCGGAGGGCGGGTTCCTGGACACGGTCGAGCTGGCCCCGACCGTGCAGTGCACGCCGGGCAACTACGCCCATCTGCCGGTGGCGGACCGGCCGCCGTACCTCGACACGGTCCTGGGCGCCGACCCGTCGCGCATCCGCTACCAGGCGATCCAGTCGGAGGAGGGCGGGCGTTTCCTGCACGCCCGCAGCCGCTATCTCGCCGTGGACGCGGGCGCGGCCGAGGCGCCGCTCGACCCTCCCGCCGGCTTCGTCTGGGCCACCCCCGCCCAGCTCCGGGCGCTGACCCGGCACGGGCACTACCTCAACGTGCAGGCCCGCACCCTGCTGGCCTGCCTCAACGCGGTCGCGGCGCGGCCCCGGGAAGGGATGTGACATGACGGGCACCGCACCGGCCCCCGCCTCGCTGATCACCGTGCTCGGCGCCTCGGGTTTCGTGGGTTCGGCCGTCCTGCGCGCGCTGGCGTCGCGCCCGGTCCGGCTGCGGGCCGTGGCGCGCGGGCCGAGCCCCGCCGTCCGCGGCCCGGCCGAGCTCACCGTCGTCACCGCCGACCTCACCGACCGCACGGAGCTCGCCGGGGCGGTCGCGGGTGCGGACGTGGTGGTGCATCTGCTGCTGGGAGACGGCGGCTGGCGGGCGGCGGAGTCGGATCCGGCGGCCGAACGCGTCAACGTGGGCGTGATGCGGGACCTCGTCGACGTGCTCGGCGTGCGGGGCCCGGGGTACGACGGCGGGCCGCCCGCGCTCGTGCTGTACGGCGGTGCCGCCTCGCAAGTCGGCGTGCCGCCGCGAGAGCCGCTCGACGGCAGCGAGCCCGACCGTCCGCGGACCGCCTACGACCGGCAGAAGCTGGCGGCTGAGCAGATCCTGCTGAAGGCGACGGCCGAGGGCCGGGTGCGCGGCATCGCGCTGCGGCTGCCCACGGTGTTCGGGGAGGGCGTGGCGGGCGGTACCGGCGACCGCGGGGTGGTGTCGGCCATGGTGCGGCAGGCGCTCGCCGGCCGGCCACTGACCATGTGGCACGACGGCACGGTCCGGCGCGATCTGGTCCATGTCGAGGATGTCGCCGACGCGTTCACGGCCGCGCTCGACCACCCGGAGGCCCTGGTCGGCGGCCGCCATCTGATCGGCGCGGGCCGGGGCGACGCGCTCGGCGACACGTTCCGGCTCATCGCGCGGACCGTGGCCGAGCGCACCGGGCGGCGCGCGGTCGCCGTGGAGTGCGTGGAGCCGCCCGCGCACGCGCCCGTGACGGACTTCCGCAGCGTGACCATCGACTCCACGCCGTTCCGCGCGGCCACCGGCTGGCACCCGCGCATCTCCCTGCCCGAAGGGGTGCGCCGCACGGTCGACGCCCTGGCCCGGCAGCAGGACGAGCAGCACTGACTTCCCTCATCGGAAAGGCTGGCAGGACATGACCACGCGTGTTTGGGACTACCTGGCGGAGTACGAGAGCGAGCATCCGGACATCCTCGACGCCGTACGGACCGTCTTCGCCTCCGGGCAGCTCGTGCTCGGCGCGAGCGTGCGCGGCTTCGAGGAGGAGTACGCCGCCTACCACGGGGTGGGCCACTGCGTCGGCGTCGACAACGGCACGAACGCGATCAGGCTCGGGCTCCAGGCCCTGGGCGTCGGACCCGGCGACGAGGTGATCACGGTCTCGAACACGGCGGCGCCGACCGTGGTCGCCATCGACGCCACGGGCGCCACTCCCGTCTTCGTCGACGTCCGCGAGGACGACTTCCTGATGGACACCGCCCAGGTGGCGGACGCGATCACCGAACGCACCCGCTGCCTGCTGCCGGTGCACCTGTACGGCCAGTGCGCCGACCTGGCACCGCTGACGGAGCTCGCCGGCCGGCACGGGCTGGCCCTGCTGGAGGACTGTGCCCAGGCCCACGGCGCCCGGCAGGGCGGCACCCTGGCGGGCACGACGGGCGCCGTGGCGGCCTTCTCCTTCTATCCGACCAAGGTCCTCGGCGCGTACGGCGACGGCGGCGCGGTGATCACCTCGGACGCGGACGTGGCGGCGCGGCTGCGGCGGCTGCGCCACTACGGCATGGAGGACCGCTACTACACGCTGGAGACACCCGCCCACAACAGCCGCCTGGACGAGGTCCAGGCGGAGATCCTGCGCCGCAAACTGCGGCGGCTCGACGCCTACATCGCCGGCCGCCGGGCGGTCGCCCAGCGCTACGCCGACGGCCTCGCCGGCACCGGACTCCGGCTCCCGCACACCGCCCCGGGCAACGACCACGTGTACTACGTGTACGTCGTGCGCCACCCCCGGCGCGACGACGTCGTCGAACGCCTCAAGGCCTACGACATCCACCTCAACATCAGCTATCCGTGGCCGGTGCACACCATGACCGGGTTCGCCCACCTCGGCTACGCCACCGGCTCGCTCCCGGTCACCGAGGCGCTGGCCGGCGAGATCTTCTCGCTGCCGATGTACCCGGCGCTCGCCCAGGACCTCCAGGACAAGGTCATCCACGCGCTGCGCGAGGTGCTGAGCACGCTGTGACTCCCCGCCGAACTCCCGTGCCCCACCGAGCAGTTCACCGATCTGTTCACCGATCTGTTCACCGAGCCGTTCACGTAGCCGTGCACCGAGCCAGGAAAGAGCGCACATGAAAGCACGCCGACTCGCCGTCCAGGGAGCCATCGAGTTCACCCCGCGGGTCTTTCCCGACGACCGGGGTCTGTTCCTCTCGCCGTTCCAGCAGCAGGCGTTCGCCGAGGCGCGCGGGGGCCCGCTGTTCCGCGTCGCGCAGTCCAACCACAGTGTGTCCCGGCGCGGTGTGGTGCGCGGGATCCACTACACCGTGACCCCGCCGGGCAGCGCCAAGTACGTCCACTGCGCCCGCGGCCGGGCCCTGGACATCGTGGTCGACATCAGGGTGGGTTCGCCCACGTTCGGCCGCTGGGACTCGGTGCTGATGGACCAGCGGGACCACCGGGCCTCGTATCTGCCTCTGGGCGTGGGGCACGCGTTCGTGGCGCTGGAGGACGACACCGTCATGTCGTACCTGCTCTCCGAGAGCTACGTACCGGAGCACGAACTCGCCGTGTCCGTGCTGGACCCGGCCCTCGGGCTGCCCCTGACCGGGGCCGCCGAACCGGTCCTGTCCGACCGGGACCGGGTGGCGCCCACCCTGGCCGAGGCGCACGAGCGGGGTCTGCTGCCGGACTACGTCCGGTGCGCGGAGATCGAGGACGCCTGGTCCCACCCGCACTCGGATCACATCCCCCAACCCTCCCGAGCACGCATGGGGTGAGCGAGGTCCGGCTCACCCGGTCGTGGTGGAGCCGGCCCGCGCCCACCGCGTGAATGAGCGGGTTTTCCGCCGCCGGGCCGCCCGGCCGCCCGCGCGGCCCGATGCTGGCGGAGCGCCGATCTCGTGGATCCCGACCAGAAAGGCCACTGCCATGACCGATTCCGCACAGACACTGCCGGTGCCGGGAGCCGTCGGCAAGCTGTACGACCAGCTGACACTGAACGCGATGAAGGACGGCACCTTCAACACCAATGTGCACATCGGCTACTGGGACTCCCCGGACTCCGACGCCACGATCGAGGAGGCGATGGACCGGCTCACCGACGTGTTCATCGAGCACCTGAGGGTGGACGGCACCTCCCATGTGCTCGACCTGGGCTGCGGCGTGGGCGGTCCCGGGCTGCGGGTGGTGGACCGCACCGGTGCGCGGGTGACCGGCATCAGCATCAGCGAGGAGCAGATCAAGACCGCCAACCGGCTGGCGGCCGAGGCCGGGGTGGCCGACCGGGCCGTGTTCCGGCACGGGGACGCGATGCGACTGCCCTTCCCGGACCGGTCGTTCGACGCCGTGATGGCGTTGGAGTCGCTCTGTCACATGCCGGACCGGCAGCGCGTTCTCACCGAGGTGGGCCGCGTGCTGGTCCCCGGCGGCCGGCTCGTCCTGACCGACGTGTTCGACCGCGGCCCGCGCGGGCAGGCGCGGCACCCGGGCGTCGAGAAGTTCTGCCGCGACCTCATGGCGACCATGGCGGACCTGGACGACTACATCGGGCTGCTGCGCCGTTCCGGTCTGCGGCCGCGCGCCGTGCTCGACGTCACCGAGCAGACCACCCTGCGCACCGGCCACGAACTGCTGAGGACGGCGCATCCCGACGAGCGTCCCGAGGCCATGGTCGAGAGCAACTTCGCCTTCTCCGACGACGCGTTCCACCCCGCCGACCTGGCCGGCGTCGACACCTTCGGCTGCCTGCTGGTCAGCGCGGAACGGCCCTGATCCGGGGTGCCGGGTGGCCGGTCCCGGGCCACCCGACGCGCCCGCCCCACCGGGAACGGACCCACGCACGAAAGGCAGGCAGGACATGACGCGTTCCGACGAGCGGACCGATGTGCTGATCGTGGGCGGCGGCCCCGTCGGAATGGCGCTCGCGCTGGACCTGGCGTACCGCGGGATCGACTGCCTGGTCGTCGACGCCGGTGACGGACGGGTCCGGCACCCCAAGGTGAGCACGATCGGCCCGCGCTCGATGGAGCTGTTCCGCCGCTGGGGCGTCGCGGACGCCGTCCGCGACGCCGGCTGGCCGGCCGACCATCCCCTGGACATCGCCTGGGTCACCCGGGTGGGCGGCCACGAGGTCTACCGCTACCGCCGGGGCACCGCCGGGAACCGGCCCGCCTTCACGCACACCCCCGAGCCCGACCAGATGTGCCCGGCCCACTGGCTGAACCCGGTGCTGACCAAGGCGGTGGGCGTCCATCCGGACGGCCCCCTGCGGCTGCGGACGACGGTCGACCGCGTCCGGCAGACCGACGACCACGTGGAGGCCGACCTCACCGACCACACCACCGGCACGACCGGCACGGTCCGGGCGCGCTATCTGGTCGCCTGCGACGGCGCCTCCTCCCCGATCCGCCGGGCCTGCGGAATCGACGCGCCGGCGCGCCACCGCACCCAGGTGTTCCGCAACATCCTCTTCCGCGCCCCCGAACTCAACAACCGGCTCGGCGACCGGGCCGCGCTCGTCTACTTCCTGATGCTGTCGTCCACGCTGCGCTTCCCCATGCGCTCGCTCAACGGCAGTGACCTGTACAACCTGGTGGTGGCCGCGGACGACACCGCCGACCGGGGCGACCCGGTGACACTGGTCCGCGACGCCCTCGCCTTCGACACCCCGGTGGAGCTGCTGAGCGACGGCGAGTGGCAGCTCACGCACCGCGTCGCCGACCGGTACCGGGCCGGGCGCGTCTTCCTCGCCGGCGACGCCGCGCACACGCTGTCGCCGTCCGGCGGCTTCGGGCTCAACACCGGCATCGGCGACGCCGCCGACCTCGGCTGGAAACTCGCCGCCGCCCTGAACGGCTGGGCCGGGCAGCTGCTCCTCGACACCTATGACGCCGAGCGCCGGCCGATCGCCGTGGCGAGCCTGAAGGAGGCCAACGTCAATCTGCAGCGCACCCTGCGCAGGCAGGTGCCGCCGGAGATCCACCTGGACGGGCCCGAGGGCGAGCTGGCCCGCAGCCACGCGGCCAGGGTGCTCGAAGACAGCGGCGCGCAGCGGGAGTTCGACGCCCCGGAGATCCACTTCGGACTGCGCTACCGCTCGCCCGCCATCATCGAGGACCCCCGGGTGCCGGTGCGCCACGGAAAGCCGGGCCCGGACTGGCGCCCCGGCAGCGAGCCCGGCTACCGCGCCGCGCACACCTGGTGGGACGCCACCACCTCCACGCTCGACCTGTTCGGGCGCGGCTTCGCCCTGCTGTGCTTCGCGAGGGCCGGCCGACTCCGGGACGTGGAGCGTGCGTTCGCCGGCCGGCGCGTTCCGCTGACGATCCACGCAGGGGCGGGCGGAGCGGCCGCCACGCTCTACGAACGGTCCTTCGTGCTGGTCCGCCCGGACGGCCACGTGGCCTGGCGCGGCGACCGGCTCCCCGACGATCCGGGGGCGTTCGTCGACACGGTGCGCGGCGACCGGGCCGACGCCGTGCTCGCCGGCCAGGGGAGTCAGGAGGTGTCGTCCGGATCAGGCCGGCCATGAGGAACGGCGCCTGCCGGCCGACCCGAGCAGGGTCATGGGGTCCCCCGCGCCGGGCGTGGGAGACTCGGCGATCGACGGCGACCCCCGCTGGGGGTGCCCCCTGGGGAGCGCATGCCAGGGCCCGCGACGCCGACATGATCCGAACGACACCCTCCAAGGCCGCACCGTCACGCCTTCAGGCCGTAGAAGCCCATCGGCGAGTTCGGCCGGAAGCCGATGCGGGGTACACGGGCGCCCCGGCCGCCGTCGCGTGCAGGGTGGCCCGGTTCGGCCCCGTCGCCCTGGCCCCCTCGTACAGGGCCTTGCGCGTCACCGCCTCGCCGTAGCCGCGCCGTTCCCCTTCCGGGGCGGTGGCGACGAGCGCGACGAAGAGCCGGCCGTCGGCCTCCACGGTGCCGGCGCAGGTCACCGGGACGCCGTCGCGCAGGCCCAGGCAGGCGTGCACCCGGCCCTTCCACAGCGTGGAGCCGAGGAGTCCGTCGCGGCCATGGTCCAGCGGGAAGCCGTGGGCGCGCGAGTTCAGGTCCGCGTACGCCCGGAGCTGTTCCTCCGTGGTGACGCGTTCGAAGGTCAGGTCGGGGTGGGACGGTTCGGGGACGGGGAGGGGGTCTCCGGCCATGCCGGTGCCGGGGAAGCCGTACGCGAGGCCCGCCTTCTCGGCCGCCGCCCGCACTCCCGAGCGCCTCGTCGCCGAGGAGGTCGTCGAAGAGCCACAGGAACCCGGGCTGCTTCGTGGCGCGCATGACGTCCGTCGCCCGGACCAGGCGGCGGCCGAGCAGCGCCGGGTCCGCGTCGACCTCGGTGAGCGTGACGCAGTTCCAGAACGCGAACCTGGAGTCGGCCCAGCGCACGGCGATGCCCGGCGATGCCCGCACATCGGCGTCCGGGTCCCGGTCGACCACCATCGCGCGCCAGACCAGCGCGTGTTGCTCCATGGATTCGATGGCACGCTCTAGGCGTAGACCCGCTGCACGAACTCCGCGCGCTGTCCCTCGCTGAGGTTACGGGCGATGTCGGCCTCGCTGATCATGCCGACCACGCGCTTGTTCTCGACGACCGGCAGGCGCTTGATCTGGCGGCCCTCCATCTCCCGCAGGGCGTCCGCGATGTCGGAGGCGGCGTCGATCCAGCGCGGTGTGCCCTCGCAGATCTCCGCGCACGTCACCTTCGCCGGGTCGTGGCCGGCGGCCACGCACTTCACCACGATGTCACGGTCGGTGATGATGCCGCACATACGGTCACCGTTCTCGGGGTCGCTGACCGGAAGTGCGCCCACACCGTGGTCCCGCATCAGCTGTGCCGCGCGGTCCAGCGTCTCGTACCGGGGTATCCACTGGGCGCCCGGGTGCATGATGTCCTTCGCAGTAGTCATCGCTGTTGCCTCCATTCCCCCGCCAGCGTGCACCCGTGTACGTCGTGATGTCCTGTTGGGCTTTCAATCGGTAGCCGGACGCGCACGGGGGTACGTGAGATGTGCAGGAAGTCGCAGGAGACGGCCGAGGGCCGTCGTAGCCCCTGGGGAAGTCGATGACCAATGACCATCATGTCCGAGACGGTTGTGGTGCCCGCCGACGGCGCCGCGCTCCCTGGTGATCTGGTGGTGCCGAAGGACGCACCGGCCGTCGTGCTGTTCGCGCACGGCAGCGGCAGTTCGCGGCACAGTCCGCGCAACCAGGCCGTGGCCGCCGCGCTGCGCGAGTCCGGGCTCGGCACCTTGCTGATCGATCTGCTCACCGCCGAGGAGGAACAGCGGGACGTCGTGACCGGCGAGCACCGCTTCGACATCGCGCTGCTGGGGCGCCGCCTGGTGGCGGCCATGGAGTGGCTGGGGGCCCGGCCCGGCACCCGTGGCCTGCCCGTCGTCCTCTTCGGCGCCAGTACGGGCGCGGCCGCCGCCCTCCAGGCCGCCGCCGAGCGCCCCGCGGGCGTCCTGACCGTCGTCTCGCGGGGCGGGCGCCCCGATCTGGCGGGCGCCGCGCTGCCCGCCGTACGCGCGCCCGTCCTGCTCGTCGTCGGCGGCGAGGACCACGAGGTGCTGCGGCTCAACGAGGAGGCCGCGCGCCGGCTCCGGGTCCCGCACGCCGTGCGCGTCGTCCCGGGCGCGACCCACCTGTTCGAGGAACCCGGCGCGCTGGAGCAGGTCGCCGACGCGGTCCGCGAGTGGTGTGCGGAGCGTCTGCGCGCGGCGCCGCCGGAGTGAGGGTCACCGGGCGGGCGGCCGGAGTACGAGGGCGAGCGTGCCGTCGGGCCGCGCGTCGATGTGGACGCCGCGGCTGATCCGGGTGAGGGTCGCGCGCAGCCATGCGCGGTCCGCGTCCCCGGCGTGCTCCAGCCGCATCCGCCGCGCCCGCAGGGGGAACATCCGCGCCCCGACGAGGGCCCCGGTGTCCGCGTCCACCGAGACGAGGTGACCGAGGCGGAGGTCGTCGCGGTACCGCTCGTAGCCGCGGATGCCCTCGTAGTCGTCGATGAAGTCGCCGCAGCCGTAGAGGATCAGCCGGTCCCGGTACACCTCGACGGGGCGGGGGTGGTGCGAGGAGTGGCCGTGGACGAGGTCGACGCCGCCGTCGATCAGGGCGTGCGCGAAGCGCCTCTGCTCAAGGGGGACGGGGTAGCCCCAGTTGGAGCCCCAGTGCACCGACACGACGACGATGTCGCCCGGTCGCCGCACGGCCCGCAGCCGCTGTACGACGGTCCCGGCGGCCGCGGCCGACAGCTCGCGGACATGGGCGACGCCCGGCCGCTCGGTGGTCGCGGCCCAGTCGGACGGAATGCCGCTGGACTGCGCGCCGAGGGCGAGGACCAGCACGCGGCGGCCGGGCCCGACGGGGACGGCGGCGGGTGCGCGGGCCTCCTCGGCGTCGCGCCCGGCGCCCGCGGCCCGCAGTCCCGCACCGGTCAGCGAGTCCAGCGTCTCCTCCAGACCCGGCCGGCCGAAGTCCAGCACATGGTTGTTGGCCAGGACGCACACGTCGGGCCGGGCCACGGTCAGCGCGGGGAGGTTGGCCGGGTGCATCCGGTAGTGGATCGCCTTGCCGGGGGCGAACGTGTCGCTGCGCGTGACGGCCGTCTCCAGATTCACGATCCGGACGTGCGGGGCGGCCCGCTCCAGCAGCGGCAGCGCCTCGCCCCACGGCCAGGCGGGACCGACCGGCGCGGGGATCGGCCCGCTGACCGCCTCGGCCAGTTCGACGTACGACCGGGCGTCCGTGACGTAGTCCTCGCGCAGCTCCGGCTCTCCGGGGTGCGGGAGGATCTGGTCGACGCCGCGCCCGAGCATCACATCGCCGCACAGGAACAGCGTCACCGTGCCGCCGCCCATGCCTCCACCCTAGGACGGCGTCGGAGGCCACCGCGGTCCGGACGGCGCGCGGTCATGGCGTCCCCGTGCACCGTCGCGCGTGCGGCTGAGCGGGCTCAGAGGCAACTGAGAGTCTGCTGTGTCAGGCTGACGCGCCTTGTCCCCCCTCAGGAGCTCCTTGATGACTCTGATCAACGGTCTGCCCGCACATGTCTTGTTCGTGCATGTGGTCGTCGTGCTGATCCCGCTCACCGCGCTGGCCCTGGTCACGGCCGCCCTGTGGCCGCGCGCCGCCCGCCGGCTGGGCGTGGTGCTGCCGCTGGTGGCCCTCGTCGCGCTGGTGAGCGTGCCGCTGACGACGCATGCCGGTGAGTGGCTCGAACGGCACGTGGACTCCGACCCCCTCGTGCGCCGGCACACCGAGCTGGGCGACGGGCTGCTGCCGTGGGCCCTGGGCCTGTTCGTGCTGGCGGCGGTCGTGTGGTGGGCCGGCCGACGCACCGAGGCGGAGCCCGGTCAGGGCGGTGGTGCCCTGCGCTGGTCGGCCCTGCCCGTGCGGATCGTGGTGGGTGTACTCTCGCTGGCCGTCGCGGTGGGCGCGGTCGTCGACGTCTACCGGATCGGCGACTCCGGTGCGAAGGCCGCCTGGCACGACGCCTACTCGAAGACGGCGACCAAGTCGGCGGACGGCTCCTGACACACGGCGTGCAGCCCCGGCCCTGAGCGGCCCGGCGGCCTGCCGAGAGGCCCGGCACGGAATCTCTGTGCCGGGCCTCTCGCTGTCCGAACGAGGTGCACCGCACAGCGACCGTCGACGGCAGGCGGCCCGGCCCCCGCCCGCCCCCTCGGATCTCCCCGATGTCCCTCACGTCACCTCGGCGGGGCGGGTGTGTCGCTGTCCGGTGCCCTCGCACGCAGCGCCGCGGCCACCCTGCCGACCGCCGCCCGCAGGGCACGCGCCAGGGCGGGGGTGCCGCCTTCCCGGCCCACGCCCTGCAGGCCCGGATCCGTGTGGCTGAGCGTGGCCAGGGTCGGGGGATCAGTACGCCCCCGGTGCTGGGCACCCAGCCGAGCCGGACGGTTCCGGACTGGCCGGACAGCCGAACAGGCCGGACAGTTCCCGTGCCGTCGCCGAGCGCCGCATCACGACACGCTCGGCCGGAGTCAGCCGTACGCCCTCGCGCCGCCGCTCCAGCAGTTCCGCCCCGCCGCCCGCTCGATCGCGGCGACCTGCCAGGAGACCGCCGACCACATGTAGCCCAGCGCCGCCGCGGCCGCGGTGAAGGTTTCCTGTCGTCGTCTCCCACGCGGTCGCCCGGGTACTGCCCGGGGAGTCGCAGGCCGAGCGGGCCGACGAGTTCATCGACATGTCCAACACCGCCACCCCCGCGATCCCACGCTCGTTCCGCGCTGTCCTGCGCCCGGGTGGCCGGCTGCTCGTCGTGGCCAGCAGTCTCGGCGCCCTCGGCCACCTCGTCGCGCGGCTGCACCGCCTCTTCGACGACGCGCCCTGGAGCAGGTCGAGTACGCGGTCGAGTCCTGGCGCAGCGCCGTACCCGGGACCTGGTCGCCGGGTACTCGTCGGCAACGTCTTCCTGTCCCGGGGTCCACGTCAGCGACACCGCCGGCCTGCGGGCGCCCTCCAGGACGCCTGACGGTGCTGGTCGTTCGGGAAGAAGTCGAGCACGGCCTGCCCGTCGTGGACGTCCTCCACCCGGAAGCCCAGCCCGTTCAGGCTGCCCGTTCCTCCCTCGCCGACCGACGAGGTCATGAACTGGCCGTTCCCGGAGGCCTGTACGACCACCGAGCGTGCAGTGATGCCGATGACCTCCAGCGAGCCGACCCCGAACCGTGCGTCGACGGGAATGCGCGTCGGCTGCTCCGTCACACGGATCCGGCAGCGCCCTTCGAAGCAGGCAGCGACATCGGCGGTCGGGGAAACCACCGGTGCGGGCGGCGACTTGCTCCCCTCCCCCGAGCCGTCGCCGCCCGCACCGGCCCCCGATCCGCAGCCCACGAGAGCCACCGCCAGGCCCAGCCCCACCAGGGCCGCCCGCGCACTCCGCCGCGCATCCATCGTCCCGCCCCTCGCCACCCACCCCGCGCCGGTACCGCACGGGTCCGTCACGCTCTTTCCGTTCCACGGCCGTTGCGGGGACACACCGCCGCGGCGGGCCCCGAACACAAGAGCGCACAGGGGAAGAGGCGCGGGCTGCGGGGAAGCGCGGGTCAGACGTCCGTACGGCCACCGTCCACCGTCCACCGGCAGGACAGCGCCCTGCACGAAGCTCGCCGCCGCGAGCCGGACCGCCGGCCCGCGGAAGTCGAATTCGGGGTCGGTGACGTTGAGGATTCGGTCGCGTCCACGGCAACACGTGAGAAATTGGATTGAGGCCGAATATCGAGGGTTAATGCAGCAGCACCGAACACCCGCCACACGCCTTCCTTTGACAACCTTTCATCATATAAAAAGCTCTCATTATCACGTGCGGCCGATTTCGCTCCTTTGACAAATCGCGATCCCGTCCCGGATCATGGAATCCGTCATATAAAGTGGGACAGGGCCGATAATGAAAAACATGCGACAAGCCGACCGGGCGGTGGCCGACTGGCGAGCCGTACTCGGCACCACGGCGGTCTCGACCGATGCGCAGGTCCTCGCCGCCTATCAGATGAATACGTCGGAGTACCGTCCCCGTGAGCTGATTGCCCTGCTGCGGCCTTCGACACCGGATGACGTACGGCACATCATCGACGTGGCCCGCTCGACCGGAGTGCCTCTCCATCCCCTCAGCACCGGCCGCAACTGGGGATTCGGATCGGCGCTGCCACCCCGTGGACCGGTGGCCCTGGTCGACCTCGGGCGGATGAATCGCATCATCGAGGTCAATACGCCGTACCGCTACGCCGTCTTCGAGCCCGGCACGACCCAGGGACAGCTCGCCGACCACCTCAGGGGGCTGGGGTGCGCCCTGAAACTCAATGTGACCGGGGCCGGCCGGGAGACGAGCATCGTGGGCAACGTCCTCGACCACGGCGGCGGCCATCTCGGCGCGCGCTTCGACGACCTGCTCGGTGTCGAAGTGGCCCTGGGAAACGGCGAGACGGTGCGCACCGGACTGTGGCACCTGCGGGAGTCCGGCGACCTGATCCAGCACTATCCGCCGGGGCTGGGACCGGATCTGCGCGGCCTGTTCGTGCAGTCCAGCTTCGGCATCGTCACGAAGATGGTGCTGCGTCTGCACCCGGCCCGGCCCTTCCGGGAGCTGACGCTCGAAGCCGCCGAGGGCAGGCTGCCCGACGTCGTCGATGCCCTGCGCCAGGCCCGTGAGGACGGTCTCATCACGGGGTACGTCCGCCTCACCGACGGCATCGACCCCCACATCCGGTTCTTCCGGCGCGACACCGGAGCCACCTGGAAGGCACAGATCACGCTCTACGGCACCAGCGCGATGCGGGCCGAGGCCGACCGGGAGATGCGGCGTCGCATGAGCGCCCTGGTGCTCCGCACGGACGGCTTCGACACCGAGCACGACGATCTCCGGGCCCGCGACGGCGAGGACCGCGCCCTGCTGGAAGCCCGGTTGCGCCTCGCCGAGGGCATCCCCTCGGACCGTTCGCTGGAGAACATAGCCCGGACCGCCGGAAAGTCATTCCCGCCCGGGACGGCCGGCCTGGACCATGACCGCGACCTGCCCGGCTTCCTGTGTGCCAACGTGACGCTGCCGTTCTCCGGAGCACACGTGGCCGCCTGCGTCGCGGAGGTCCGGGCCGCCGCCGACGAGGCGGGCATCACCGCCGCCTGTCTGTTCGGCATGATCGGCCCCACCGCCCTGTCCGGCTTCTTCCCCTTCTACTTCGACCGGCGCAGCCCCGATGCGGTGTCCCGCGCCCACGCCCTGCGGGACGAACTGCACCGGCGGCTGGAAGCCCACGGCATCTACCCGATGCGTCTGGACGTCGACTCGGCCGGCCCGTTCATCGAGCGCACCGACGACGGCTTCTGGCGCACCGTCTCCGCGCTCAAGCAGGCACTGGATCCGGACGGCGTCATCACCGGCCGCTACACCCCGCCCCCACGGACCCACGCGCGCCGACCGGTCACGCACGACACAGGAAAGGCTCCATGACCACCACGCCGACCGCGACGATCGAGGCCCGGGCCTGGTCCGAACTGCGCTCCCTGACCGCACATCTGCTGGCCCGGGAACCCGAGGAGATCCACGCCCTGCGCACCGGCGCACTCCCCCACCGACCGGGCTCGTACGGCCAGTACTTCACCGCCTGGGACCTGGCCAACGGGATCCTGCGCGACTACTCCATGAACCTCTACCAGGCGCTGCGCATGGTGGCCCGCCGGGAGATCGGCGTGGACAGCGCGCTGGCGGTACTGCGCAGCTGGGTTCCCATGTACGGCGAGTTCCTCCGGTACAGCGGTTTCGAGCGGCTGGCGGATCACGCCCGGCTCATGGTCGAGTCCGGTGTCCGCGACCACCGCGGGCTCGTCGCGGAGCTGTCCGCGTTGGTCGCGTACGTCAACCGCCTCACGGCCTGGTCCCATCACTACTTCCCGTGGCACGTCGGCGAGGCGTACCGCTATGACGCCGCGCCGCCCGACGTCATGGCGCAGACGCTGCCGGCCGCGTGCGACGAGGGCTCCTCGGTGCGCACGCCGGTCCGGCTGCGGTGGGAGCCCCTGGGCGTCGAGGTGGTCGCGGAGATCTGCCGCGACCTCAACGAGCGCCTGTGCGGCGACTTCCTCGCCGCCCTGCCGTTCACGGTGCTGCAGGACCACGCGGTCGTGACCGGTGAGTCCATGTACGCCTGGACGCCACTGGTGAGCGTGGCCCCGACGCCGGTGACGGAGCGCATCCGCGACGCCCCCGTGGGCAGGCTGCGCTTCTCCCAGGCCACCGGCAACAAGCTGGTCGTCCAGTACGGGCCCACCACCGAGACGCTGCACGCTCCGGTGCTCGGCCGGGTCGTCGCCGAGGACATCGACGCGCTGCGGAAGGTCGGCCGGGCCGCCTGGGACAGCACCTTCCGCACCAAGGAGCACGTGTGGCTCACCGTCGAGCGCATCTGAACCAGGAGGAACGCCATGACCGTTGACGGTGCGATGGTCGACGTCGGGGACACCGCCCTCCATGTCGCGGAACGGGGCAGCGGACCGGCGGTGTTCGTGCTGCACGGCGCGGGCCTCGACCACGGGTCCTTCGGCGACTACCTGGACCCGCTCGCCGACAGCCACCGCCTGCTGTTCATCGACCAGCGCGGCCACGGCCGTTCGGCCCCGTCCGGCGAGAACAGCTGGACGCTCGAACGGCTGGCGGCGGACGTGGGCGCGGTCGCGCGGGCCCTGGGACTGCGTGAGTACGCCGTTCTCGGCCACTCGTTGGGGGCGTTCGTCGCGCTCCAGCACGCCGTCGACGAGCCGACCGCGGACGTCGCGAGCATCCTGTGCGGCGCCGTGCCGTCCGTCGCCTGGTTCGCGCACGCCGACGCGGCGCTGGAGACGTTCCGGCCGGCCGGGCTGCGGGACCGGGTGGGTGCGGCGATGGAACGCTCCGCCCGGGTGCGCACCCCCGCGGAGGCACGGGACGCCCTGGACGCGCAGCTGCCCTTCCTCTTCTCCGACCCCGCCGACCCGCGCATCGCGGAGTACCGGGAGCGCACGAAGGACACCCGGTACGCACCTGCCGTGCTGCGGTACCTCGTGGCCAACGGCTACGGCGGCATCGAGGTGCAGGACCGTCTCGACCAGGTCAAAGGCCCGATGCTGCTGTTCGCCGGCCGGGACGACCGGGTCTGCTCGGTCGAGGCGGCGGAGGCGATCGCCGCCGGTGTGCCGCAGGCGGAACTGGTCGTGTGCGAACACAGCGGTCACTTCGCCTTCGTCGAGGAGAGGGAGCTGTTCCTGGCGGCGGTTCGGCGCCTTTTGGCCGGGCACTTCACCGGTCCCGCGTGAGCGGCGAGGGCGGGCTGGCCCAGTACGTGCTCGGGGCCGTGCCGCACGGGCGGACCGCGATCGTCGCCGCCGACGGAACCGGACCGCTCACCGGCCGCGCGCTCGCGGACCGCGCGCGGCGCGGGGCGGCCGGGCTGGCCGCCCTGGGCGTCGGGCGCGGTGACGTGGTCGCACTGCATCTGCCCAATGTCCCGGACTTCGCGCCCGCGCTGTGCGCCGTGCTGCGGGCGGGCGCCGCGGCGGTGCTGTGCAGCCCCCTGGCGACCGAGGAGGAACTCACCGGCCAACTCGCGCTCAGCCGTGCCGCCGTGGTCGTCACGGCGCCCGCCCTGCGAGCTCCGGCCCGCGCCGCGGCCGCACGGGCGGGCGTCGGAGCCGTACTCGACCTCCTGCCGGACCGCCGGGCCGCGGAATCCGCCGCGGTACCGGTCGTCGTCCGCGCCGGCGATCCGGCGGTCCTCGCGCTGTCCAGCGGCACGACGGGCCTGCCGAAGTACGCCGTGCTCACCCATGGCGGCCTGGTCGCCAACCTGCGTCAGGCGGCCGGTCCGCTGCCGCTCGGCACCGACGACGTCCTCCTGGCGCTGGCCCCGTTCGCGCATGTGATGGGAGCCTGCGGAGTGCTGCTGAGAGGGCTCGCGGCCGGGGCCACCGTGGTCACGCTGGACCGTTTCACGCCCGCCGCGTTCCTCGGCGCGCTGAGCCGTCACCGGGTGACGCAGACGATCGTCCCGCCGCCGCTCGTCGACCTGCTCGCCACCAGCGCGCTGGTGGACCGGTACGACCTGAGCGCGCTGCGTGTCGTGTACGTGGGCGGCGCCGGCGCCGGCGCAGACCTCGAACGCGCCTGTGCGCGGCGGCTCGGCTGCGTCGTCGCGCAGGGGTACGGCATGACCGAGGGCGGGCCGATGATCACGGTCAACCCGGTGGACGGCCGTGCCCGGCCCGGCTCGGCCGGGCTGCCCCTGCCGGGTGTGCGGATCCGGATCGTGCGGGACGGCCGCGAGGTGCCCGCCGGTTCGTCGGGCGAGGTGCACGTCGCCGCCCCGGGGCTGATGGCCGGCTACCTCGGCGATCCGGAGGCCACGCGGCGGGTCCTCGGCGCGGACGGCTGGCTGCGCACCGGCGATGTCGGTCATGTGGACGGCGAGGGCTACCTCTGGATCACCGACCGGCTCAAGGACCTCATCAAGTACAAGGGGCACCAGGTGTCCCCGGCGGAGGTGGAGGCGGTGCTCACCCGGCATCCCGCCGTGGCCGAGGCCGCCGTCGTCGGACGGCCGGACGCCCGCGCCGGTGAGGTGCCGGTCGCCTTCGTCACCCTGCGCACTCCGGCGATCCCCGAGGAGCTCGTCCTCTTCGTGGCGGCCCGGGTGTCCGCGCCCAAACGGATCCATGAGGCACGCATCGTCGGCGCCCTTCCGCGCGGCCCGACGGGCAAGGTCCTGCGCCGGGAGCTCCGGCGACGCGTCCGCCCGGGTGACATGAGAACCGTGACACCGTCGCACCCTGAATTTCCTGGAGATCTCATGGCCGGCCTGCCAGTTGTCGACATCAGCGGTTTCGCCACCGAGGCGGCGCCGGGTCCCGGGCGGGACGCGGTGGCGGCCGAGGTGGACCGCATCTGCCGGGAGACCGGATTCTTCCTGGCCGCCGGTCACGGGGTGCGGCCCGAGACCCGTGCGGCGATGTTCGCGGCCTCCAGGGAGTTCTTCGCACTGCCTGCCGCCGCCAAGAACGCGCTCGCGATCAGCCGGTCGAGCTGCCATCGCGGGTACTTCGGCATCGCCGCCGAGGCCCTGGACGAGGGGACCACCGGCGATCTGAAGGAGGGGCTGGACACCGGCGGGGAGCATGGCCCCGATCACCCCGAAGTGCTCGCGGGCACCCCGACCTTCGGCCCGAACCAGCTGCCGGATCTGCCCGGTTTTCGGCAGGCCTGGAGCGCCTACCGGGCCGAGGCGGTCGAGGCCGCCGAGCGGGTCCAGCGCGCCCTCGCCCGCGCCCTGGGGCTGCCGGACGACCATCTGCTCGCGATGGCGGGCGGCGAGGTGATGTACCACCTCAGGCTGCTGCACTATCCGCCGCAGCGGCACACGCGGCCCGCCCCCGGTCAGCTCGGCTGCGGGGAGCACACCGACTACGGCACGGTGACCCTGCTGGCCGACGACGGGGTGGGCGGACTGGAGGTCATGCGGCGCGACGGCACCTGGATCCACGTGGCGGTGCCGGAGGGACTGTTGGTGGTGAACCTCGGTGATCTGATGGCGATCTGGACCAACGACCGCTGGGTCTCCAATCCGCACCGGGTGGTCAACCCGCCGGACACCGACCGGTACTCGATCCCGCTGTTCGTCACCCCGCCCTACCGGGCTCGCATCACATGTCTCCCGAGCTGCCTCGCCCCGGGCGCCGAACCCCGCTACGCCCCCCAGGTGGCCGGCGAGTACCTGACGTCCCGGCTCGACGCGACACACCCGTACCGGAACCCGCTGCTGGCGGCACGGCGGGCGGCAACTCCCCCGCAGGACGGGTGAGTTCTCGGAAACGCCGCGTTCACGAGGGCGGGAAGCGGGGGTAACAACGGCTTTCTAGCGTGACCGGCCACGGGTTCAGGGTCGTATACACGACCGTACGCAGCACCGGGAGGCGCGACATGAGCACCACGGAGTCACGGCCGCCGGCACCGGCCACGGCGGAGCCGGCCACGCCGCAGGGCGCCGCCGGGCAGGCGGTGCAGGAGACGCTGGAGGACTACACCCTCCGTTTCGCTCCCCGCAGTTACCGGCGCTGGACCCCCATGGTCGTGGCGACGACCGCGCTCGGCGGCATCGCCTACATGGCCGACTTCTCCATCGGCGCCGGCATCGGCCTGGCCCACGGCACCGGCAACGCGCTCGTGGCCATCGCGGTGGCCGCCGTCGTCATCTTCGTCACCGGTCTCCCGCTCGCGTACTACGGCGCCCGCTACAACATCGACCTCGACCTGATCACCCGCGGCTCCGGCTTCGGCTACTACGGCTCGGTCCTCACCAGCGTCATCTTCGCCAGCTTCACCTTCATCTTCTTCGCCCTCGAAGGCTCGATCATGGCCCAGGGCCTGAAGCTGGGCCTCGGACTCCCGCTGTGGCTGGGCTACCTGGTCGCCACGCTGATGGTCATCCCCCTGGTGATCTACGGCATGAAGGCGCTCAGCAAGCTCCAGGTGTGGACGACCCCGATCTGGCTGCTCCTGATGATCGGCCCGCTGGCGTACCTGATCGCCACCGACCCCGGCACGGTCGACCGCTTCCTCTCCTACGCCGGCACCGACGGCCGCGGCGGGGTCGACACCGCGTCCGTGCTGCTCGGTGCCGGTGTGTGTCTGTCCCTGATCGCGCAGATCGGCGAGCAGATCGACTACCTGCGCTTCATGCCGCCACGGACCGAGGCGAACAAGCGCACGTGGTGGACCGCCGTCGTCATGGCAGGCCCGGGCTGGGTGGTGCTGGGTGCGCTGAAGCAGGTCATCGGCGTCTTCCTCGCCGTCTACGTCCTCGCGAAGGTCGGTCCGGCCGCCGCGACCGAGCCGATCCAGCAGTTCCGCGGCGCCTTCGACGCGATGATGCCGTCCTGGATGGTCGTCCCGCTGGCCGTGGCGCTGGTGGTGATCAGCCAGATCAAGATCAACGTGACGAACGCCTACTCCGGTTCGCTGGCGTGGACGAACTCCTTCACCCGGGTCACCCGGCACTACCCCGGCCGGATGATCTTCGTGCTGGTCAACCTGGGCTTCGCGCTGGCGCTGATGGAGGCGGACATGTTCAGCTTCCTCAACAGCATCCTGGGCTTCTACTCGAACTGCGCGATCGCCTGGGTGGTCACCGTCGCCACCGACATCGGCGTCAACAAGTACGTGCTGAAGCTGTCCCCGCTGGCCCCCGAGTTCCGGCGCGGCATGCTGTACGCCGTCAACCCGGTCGGCGTCGTGGCCTTCGTGGCGGCCTCCGGCCTGTCGATCGCGATGTACTTCCATCTGCTGGGCGACACCCTCCAGCCGTACTCCCCGGTCGCCGCGGCCGTGCTCGCCTTCGTCCTCACCCCCGTGATGGCCGTCGTCACCAGGGGGAGGTACTACCTGCGCCGCACCGACGACGGCATCACCGAGCCCCTGCTCGACACGGACGGCAACCCGAGCGCGGTCACCCTCGACTGCCACGTGTGCCACCAGCCGTACGAGCGCCCGGACCTGACGGCGTGCGCCGCCCACGGTGCGGTCGTGTGCTCGCTGTGCCTGAGCACGGACAAGGCGGGCGACCACGTGCTGCCGGCCGGCGCGTAGGCCGGTCCGGGGTCACCGCCCGACCGGGCATCAGGGCCCTGGATGGATTCGATTTGGTCTAGTCCTCTTGACGGGTGCACTCTCGGGCTGTTTGGTATGTACCAACTCCCCATCCCTCAGACGCCCGAGGGGCATCCCCGAAAGGGGCAATGTCATGCACCTGGCAAGATTCGCGGCTTCCGCCTGCACGCTCGCACTGGCGGCCACCGGCGCGGCCACGGCCCTGGCGCCCGCCGGCAGTGCCGCGTCTGCGGCGGGCAGTGTCTACTCCGTGGCTCCCTATGTCGACATGTCGAACGGTCAGGAGGGCCTGCTCGACACGGCCGTCACCGGACACGGTCTCAAGGCCTACACCGCGGCCTTCGTGCTCGGCACGGGCTGCAACCAGATCTGGGGCGACACGCTCCCCATCGGCAACGACTCCTACACCGACCCCGAGATCGCCAAGGCGAAGTCCGAGGGCGCCTCGGTCATCATCTCCTCCGGCGGCGCGAGCGGTGAGCCGCTCGCCTGGACCTGCTCCACACAGAGCAGCATCGACGCCGGTTACCAGGCCGTCATCGACGACTACGGCGTCACCCAGCTGGACTTCGACGTCGAGGGCGCCGCGGTCGCGGACACCGCGGCGGCGGCCCGGCAGATGCAGGCGATGAAGGACCTCAAGGCGGCCAACCCGAACCTCCGGTTCTCCATGACCCTGCCGGTGCTGACCAGCGGGCTCACGGGCGACGGGGTCAACATCCTCAAGGCCGCCAAGAACGCCGGCATCAGGATCGACGTGGTCAACATCATGGCCATGGACTACTACGCGGGCACCGGCACCGAGATGGGCCAGGGCGCCGTCGACGCGGCCAAGGCCACCCTGGCGCAGATGCAGTCCGTCGACTCCGGCTACACGTACGCCAATCTCGGCATCACCCCGATGATCGGCAAGAACGACGACGGCTCCACGTTCACCCTGGCGGACGCGCAGACGGTGGAGAACTTCGCCGCGCAGAACGGCGTCGGACGCCTCGCGTTCTGGGCGGTCACCCGGGACCAACCGTGCGGCGGAAGCGCCAACTCCCTGCCCACGTGCAGCGAGATCAGCCAGAACAGCCTCGCCTTCACGGACGCGTTCGTGCCGTACGAGGGCAGCTCGGGCGGTGGGGGCGGCACCACGGGCAGCGACTTCTCGCTCTCGCTGTCACCGGGCTCCGCCTCCGCCGCCCAGGGCGGTGCGGCCACCGCGACCGTGAACACCGCCGTCACCTCCGGCAGCGCCGAGTCCGTCAGCCTCTCCGCCACCGGCGCGCCCTCCGGCGTCAGCGTCTCCCTCAGTCCGGCGTCCGTCACCTCCGGAGGCACGTCGACCCTGACGGCATCGGTCAACTCATCGGTACCGGCGGGCAGTTACCCCATCACCGTCACCGGTACGGCCGCCAGTGGCAGCCACAGCGCGACGTACACGCTCACCGTCACCTCCAGCGGGGGCGGGGGCGGCGGTGGTTCGCTGACCAACGCCGGGTTCGAGACCGGCGGCCTGGGCCCCTGGACCTGCACGGGCGGCAGCTCGGTGGTCTCCAGCCCGGTCCACTCCGGAAGCCGCAGCCTCCAGGTCACGCCGAGCGCGAGCAGCACGGGCGAGTGCGACCAGACCGTCACCCTGTCCCCCGACCACACGTACACGCTGAGCGGTTGGACCCAGGGCCCGTACGCCTACATCGGGGTCAGCGGCGGCGCCACCGCCAGCACCTGGTCGAACAGCTCGACGTGGAACCGGCAGTCGGTCACCTTCACCACCGGCAGCAGCGGAACCGCCACCGTCTACGTCCACGGCTGGTACGGCCAGTCCGACGTCTACGCCGACGACTTCAGCCTGGGCTAGCCCGAACACCCCCGCACGCGTGCGGCGCACCTCTCCCCCCACAAGAGATGCGCCGCACGTCTTTCCGGTCCGGGGCCGGGTCAGCCGTCGTTCTCTGCGGACGGGATGTACGCGCCCGGTACGTCATTCGGAGCGAAGATCTTCTGCTCGCCGGGGTACGGCGTGCTCCAGTTGTGGGTCTCGTACCAGGTGAGGTGGTTCATCTGCTCGGGGTTCGCGTAGTCGGGCACGGCGTTCGGGCCGGTCAGCCGCTGCTTCGACTTCCAGGTGTTCCACTCGGACACGAGCGACCTCCTGTCCGACGGGACCTTCGTCGCCGGGACGAGCGCCGCCTTGGTGTTCTGCTTCGCCGGGGTGTCCACGCCACAGGACGGCGGGGTGCTCAGACCGTCGGTCAGCGAGGTCCGGTTGGGCAGCGCCGTGAACGGCGTGTTGTCCGGGCGGCCGGTGAAGGCGCCGCGCATCGGGGTGGCCGCGCTGTCCTTCTGGTTCATCGGGTGGATCCCGAGGATCTGCTCGATGGTGCGGATCATGGTGATCTGCGAGTAGTAGTGGCTGTCGACCGTGTCGTGCTGCGCCCAGGGGCTGATGATCTGGATCGGCGCACGGTGGCCGTCGACATGGTCGAGGCCGGCCTGGGAGTCGTCCTCGACGACGAAGATCGCCGAGTCCTTCCAGTACTTGCTGTGCGAGATCTCGTCGACGATCTTGCCGGTCGCGAGGTCGTTGTCCGCGACCTGGGCCGCGGGGCTCGCCGGACCGCCGGTGTGGTCGCTGGAGAGCCAGAACATGTTCAGGTTCGCCGGGCCGTTCTTCTCGAAGTCCTGCTTCCAGATCTGCTCCCGGTAGACGTCCGGGACGCTGGTGTCGAACTTCGGGAAGCCGGGCACCGACACGCTGTTGAGCGAGGGGATCGGCGAGGACGAGTTCAGCGGGTAGGCGGTGCCCTGCCCGGTCGCGGCCATGTTCTTGGCATCGCAGTACAGGTTCTGCCAGCTCGCGCCCGACGGCTTGGTCAGGAACTGCTGGAACTCGCCGAAGTCCCGCACGGACTTGCCGGCCGCCTGCGCACCGGACCACAGGAAGCCCGACTTCTGGTGGCCGAGCGCGTCGTCCTCGGTGTCGTAGCTGCGCTGGTACTCACCGGCCGAGGACTCGGTGTACTCGGGGTTGTCGGCCTGCATCAGCCAGTTGTGACCCTCGGCCGAGTTCGTGCCGATGTCGTAGGTGTTGTCGTAGAGCCCGAACTGCTCGGCCAGCGCGTGCTGGTTGGGCGTCACGTTCTCGCCGAACTGGGTCAGCGACGGGTCGCCGTTGCCCTTCGCGATGTCGCCGTAGACCTGGTCGTAGGTCCGGTTCTCCTTGACGATGAGGAAGACGTGCTTGATCGTCGAGGGGTCGCCGAGGCGCGCCGGGACCGGCACCGCCCTGGCCTTGCTGTGCTTGTTCGCCGTCCGCACGGCGCCCGCGGTCCAGCCGTTCTGCTGGAAGACCTTGCGGGTCTCGGAGCGGATGGTCCGGTCGCTGGGCAGCGCGAACTGGGTCAGGCTGGACGTGGTGTCGTGGGTGGCGTGGCCGGCGCTGTCGGGGCGGCGGGCGTCGATGCCACGGGTGTTGGAGACGACCACCGTCTTGCCCACGGTGGTGATCTCGGAGGGGAAGTAGTCCGTCGGGAGCAGGCCGACGTAGGAGACCGGCTCCTGCGCGGAGGTGTAGCGGTAGACGGCGACCGCGTTGGCGCGGCCCAGCGTCACGAGCAGGTGGCCGTCGTCGGTGAGGGTGACCGCGTTGGGCTCGTAGCCGACCGAGGCCTCCGGCCACGGCTGGGTGGAGATGGTCTGGACGACCTTGTCGTTCCTGGTGTTGATGACCGACACGTTGTTGTCGGCGGTGTTGGTGACGAACACCGCGCCGCGCTTCGCGTACACGGCGGTCGGGTGCAGGCCGACGTCGATGGTGCCGACGGCGGCGGAGGCGTTCTTCAGGTCGATGACGCTGACCGTGCCGGTCGTGGCGGCACCGGTCTTGGGGTTGGCCGGGACCTGGGTGCCGTAGGAGTTGATCGTGGTGTCGCCGGGCTTCGCCGGGCGGCCGCCCTCGTTGCTGACGTAGAGCTTGTCGCCGACCTGGACCATGCCGCGCGGGGCGTTGCCCACGGACCAGCTCTGCTTGACGGCGCCGGTCGCCGTGTCGATGGCCACCACCCGGTTCTGGCCGTTGACCGCGGAGTACACGGTGGAGCCGTCGGCGGAGAACACCGCCGCGCTCGCCAGGGCGTGCTTGTCTCCGTCGGCCGGGATGGAGACGGTCACCGGGTTGGCGAGGGTGCCGTCGGCGTTCACGGTGAACTTGGTGTAGCCGTCGGTCTGGCCGAGCCACAGCTGCTTGCCGTCGGGCGAGTACGCCGGGCCCTCCTGGCCGACGGCCGCGCTCTTGATGCGCAGGTCGTCCGCCGCGTTGGTGCCGACCTTCTGCTTCACCTGTCCGGTCTTGAGGTCCACGAGGACCAGTGCCGCGTCTCCGTCGGTGACCGCGGCCGCGAGGTGGCTGCCGTCCGGGCTGACCGTCGAGGACATGATCTTGCCGTCGTTGAGGACGAGGCGGCTGCCGTACGGGTTGAGGTACTGGTCGCCGGAGATGACCTGGCCCTTGTCGGTGACCTGGCCGACCTGTTCCTTGCCGAACTGCTGTGTCGAGGCCATCGCGGTGCCGGTGGCCAGGGCCGCCGTGGTGATGCATGCCGTGAGCAGCGTCGCCCGGCGGCCGACATGTCTGCCGAGCAGGACGAAGTACTCCTTCTCGGGTTGCCGGCGGCGGCGCGTTATCTGCATGAGGTCATCCCTTCGGGGAGGTGGAGAGCAGGTCGACGTTGCCGTCGAACTGCCAGAGCGGGTTGGGCGCGTCTCCGGTCGAGGTGCGCACCAGGAAGTAGCCGTTCACTTCCTTCGGTCCGTCGCCGTCGGCCACGAACCGCCCGTCGGCGGTGATGTCGAGCTGGTAGACGGCCTGCCCCGCGGTCCGGGTGCCGGGCAGATGCCAGGAGACGACGCAGCGCCAGTCGTTGCCGGCGCCTTGCGCGTCGTCCGCGACGTCGCCCTTGGTGCAGGCGGCCGAGGACTTCAGCTGTGCCTCGGTGACGGCGGGCCGGTTGAGTTGTGCGGTCTGCATCCGGTAGAGGTGCGCGAAGGCCGTGGCCAGTGAGCGCTGGACCTTGTCCTGCCGGATCCCGGAGCCGGTGGTCGCGCCGGTCACCGCGGCGACGACCGCGACCGTGACGGCGATGAGCCCGGCGAGCGGCAGGAGCCCGGCGGTGACGGCGCGGCGCGCCGATCCGTCGTCGGTGGAGTTGGTGAAGTCGCGCCGCAGGAAGAGCAGGTAGGCGATCGCCGTCGCCGTCACCGCCCACACCAGGCTGACGACGATGCCGAGGACCAGCGGGCCGAGCTGGCCCGGGTCGGCGAACAGGCCGTTCCAGGCGATGAACGCCCAGCTGGGCAGGGCGAGTCGGACGGCGACGGGCAGCGGCAGCAGCTGCGCGAGCTGCATCGCGAGGGCGACGACCACCGGCAGCAGCAGTGCCATCGGGGAGCGCCCCAGCACGACCGACCCGAGGAGTCCGATACCCGCCAGCGCCAGGGTGGGGGCCAGCACACTCAGCCAGGCGAGCAGCACCCTGCCGGCCGCGTCCCCGGGGGCGAGCAGATGGTCGTCGAGCCCGACCAGAGGATGATCGCCGACGGCGAGGAGCCCGCCCACCGTGCTCGAGGCGGCCAGCCCGGCCACGAGGAGCACGATGACGGTCAGGCTGGCCAGCGCCTTGGCCACGAAGATCCGGCGGGGTGAGCGGACGGCGACCAGCAGATGGCGCCAGGTGCCGAGCCGTTCCTCGGAGGCGAACACGTCACCGGCGACCACGGAGGTCAGCAGCGGCAGCGCCCAGGTGCCCGAGAAGCCCAGGATCACCAGGGGTCCGGCCCAGCCGGTGGCGAGCATCCAGCGGCCGAAGAGGGTGTCGGAGGGCAGTGTGCTCTGCTGGCCGACTCCGGCGACGAAGAGCCCGGGCGCGATCCAGCAGGCGAGGACCAGCAGCCGGATGCGCCACTGCGAGACGAGTTTGACCAGTTCGAAGCGGTAGCCCCGGGCCACGCTGACGCGGGTGGCTGCCGCAACGGGCGTAGGGAGGACGGCAGTCGCGGTCATCTGTCGGCCTCCCGCCGGTCGGTGCCGGTGTCGGCGGTGTGCCGTGCGGTGCCGGTGTCCCGCTGCCCCAAGGCCGGTTCCGGCTGCTCGGTGAGGGCGAGGAACGCGGCCTCCAGCGGGGACACCACGGGGGCGAGTTCGCGCAGCGCGACGCCCTCCCGCACCAGCCGTGTCACGAGTTCGTCCAGGTCGGGCACGAGGGCCCGGACGACGAGCGTCTCGGCGCCCTGGCGCGCGACGCCGACGCCGTCGACGGTGCGGATCCCGGGCGCGTCCGCCGCGAGGCGGCGGGTGGCCCGCGGATCGGAGGTGACGAGCCGGTAGTCGAGTTCGCGGTTCTCGGCGGCCAGCTTGCTCAGCGGGCCGGAGAAGACGACCCGTCCGGTGGCGAGGATGGTGACCTCGGAGCACAGCGCTTCCAGGTCGTCCATCCGGTGGCTGGAGAGCACGACGCTGGTTCCCTGTGCCGCGAGCCGGTTGAGGACGCCGTGCACGTGCTTCTTTCCGGCCGGGTCCAGGCCGTTGGACGGCTCGTCCAGGACGAGCAGCCGGGGCCTGGTGAGGAGGGCGGCGGCGAGTCCGAGCCGCTGGCGCATGCCCAGGGAGAAGCCCCGGGCCTTGTCGTCGGCGACGTCGGTGAGCCCGACCTGGGCGAGTACGTCGTCGATGCCGGCCGCCCGCGGGTCCTGGCCGCGCAGTGCGGCCAGGGCGGCGAGGTTCTGGCGTGCGGTGAGCGAGGGGTACAGGCCCGGTCCGTCCACGAAGCCGGCGACGCCGTCGGGTGCGGCGAACGTCCGCCCGACCGGTGTGCCGAGGATGTCGAGGCCGCCGCTGTCGGCGACGGCGAGGCCGAGCAGCAGCCCGAGCAGCGTCGTCTTGCCCGCCCCGTTCGGGCCGACCAGACCGTGGATCTGCCCTTGTGCCACGTCCAGATCGACGCCGTCGAGTGCGACGACCTCACCGAAACACTTCGTGATGCCGCGCGCCCGGATGGCGAGGAGTGTGTCCATGAGCCCCTTCCTTCACAAGCCTCAAGGAGGTTAGGGAGGGCACACAACGGTGGCAGGGGACGCCAGTTGAACGCTAGAGGAACGGAAGCCAACCGGCGCGCTCGCTCCGGGTGGCGCTTCGTGGGTGGCGCTGTGTTCCAACTGTCCTATGGATAAGGGTTGTTGTAGCGATTTCGGGACGGGTGGGCGGTGAGCCGGATGCCGTGGTCCCGCTTGAGGCGGGTCTACGGGAGGCCGGAGGCCGCGCCGACTACGCGGTGCGGAAGCTGCGGGCCGTCGCGCCGGGGGTGAGCGGTTCTCCGGTCGGCACGAAGTTCGAGAAGTGGGTCTTCTCGCAGAACGGCGACTGGGTCGGCGGATTCTGGCCCGGGACGCTCTGGATGGCGTACCTGCGCTCCCACGGCGACATGTTCCGCACGCTGGCGCTCGACTGGGCCCGCAGACTCGCTCCCCGCCGGTACGACACCACGACCCACGACGTCGGCTTCCTCTTCTACCCGTCCTGGGTCACCGCGTGGCGGCTGACGGGCGACGAGACCTGGAGCGCGGGCGCCGTGCAGGCGGCCGACTCGCTGATCCAGCGGTACAACCCGCGCGGCCGCTTCATCCGGGCCCGGGGAGCGCTCGACACCCGGCAGAACGCGGGGCGGGTGATCATGGACACCCTGATGAACCTCGACCTGCTGGCCTTCGCCAGCCGGCGGACGGGGGACGAGAAGTACCTGAACGTCGCCGTGGAGC
This sequence comes from Streptomyces monashensis, assembly GCF_001866665.1. Classification (GTDB taxonomy): domain Bacteria; phylum Actinomycetota; class Actinomycetes; order Streptomycetales; family Streptomycetaceae; genus Streptomyces; species Streptomyces monashensis. The sequence goes on from NZ_MLYO01000010.1 coordinate 59,157, forward strand.
ACGCCAGGACGGCGCAGCGGTACTTCCCCCGGCCGGACGGCTCGACGCCCCACGCCTTCGGCTTCGACCCCGACACCGGCGCGCCGATCGGACCGGACACCGTCCAGGGCTACAGCCCTTCCTCCTGCTGGTCACGCGGGCAGGCCTGGGGCATCTACGGCTGGACCACGAGGTACCGCCGCACCGGCCACCTGCCGTTCCTGTCCACGGCCCGCCGCCTGGCCGACTACGCGACGAGAGCACTGACGGCCGACCACGTGCCGGTGTGGGACTACCTCGCGCCGCAGCAGCCCCATGACGTCAAGGACGCGTCGGCCGGGGCCGTCATGGCCTGTGGTCTGCTCGACCTGTCCGCGGCGACCGGCAGGCCGGAGGACCGCGACGTCGCGCTGCGGATCCTCACCGCCCTCTGCGAGACCTGTCTGACGACGAGATCCACACGCGCACAGGCCGTGGTCGCCCGCTGCACCCGCAACCGCCCGGCCGAGGACGGGATCGAGATCTCGCTGCCCTACGCCGACTACCACCTGCTGGAGGGCATCCTGCGCGTGCTCCAGCCGAAGGATGTCGACCGGGCCGTCGACCTGTCGACGGCGGCGACCGGCGTCAGTGGCTGAACGGGTCGTCGGCGGGGTGTTCCGTCGCACCGGCCTGGAGCAGCAGCAGCCGGGCCAGACCGCGCGCCTCGTCCGGGGTGAGCGAGGCCCATGCCCCGGGTACGCCGCCGCGGTCCTCGCCCACGTCCAGGGCGATCCGGCTGACGGGCCGGTCCGCGCGGCCGAGTCTGAGGCGCCGTACCTCGATCCGGCGGCCGCACATGGTCACGAGACGGGGCTCGGCCACGGGGCTCCGCTCGATGCCGTCGTGCCGTTCGTTCGCTGGCGTCGTCATCGGTCCCGCACTCCCTCCGCCGGTCGGTTCCGGCCCCGGCCATCGTCACCACGTGCAGCGCGCGCCGTGCCGGGATTGTTCCCGGACACGCCGGCAGGGGCGGCGGCCGTGGCGGAACGGCGCTGGAACAGCGGACGTTGGAAGCGGACGCCTACGCGGTCTCCTGGGCCTCACCGAGCTCGGCGAGGCCCAGTTCGCGTGGGCCGAGCGGGGCGAAGAAGCGGTCCACGTCGGCGTCGGTGACCTCCGCGAGGGTCGCCGGGGACCAGCGGGGGTCGCGGTCCTTGTCGATCACCTGGGCACGGATGCCCTCCACCAGGTCGTGGGTGCTCAGGCAGGCGCAGGAGACCCGGTACTCCTGGTCGAGCACCGGCTCCAGCGGGCCGAGCCGCCGGGCGCGGCGCACCGCGGCCAGGGTGACCTTCAGGGAGGTGGGCGACCTGGCGAGCAGGGTTTCGGCCGCTTCCTTGGCCGCCGGGTCGCCGTGGCCGAGCAGCCGGTCCACGATCTCCTCGACCGTGCCGGCGCGGTAGCAGGCGTCGATCCACTCCCGCCGCTCGGCCAACTCCCCCTGGGGCGCGGGCCGTACGTGACGGGCGAGGGCGTCGTGCACGGACAGCCCGGCGAGGTCGGCCACGAGCTCCCCGAGTGCCGCGGAGGGTACGTAATGGTCGGCGAGTCCGCACAGCAGGGCGTCACCGGCGCCGATCCCGTCCCCGGTCAGGGCGAGGTGGGTGCCCAGCTCGCCGGGGGCCAGGCCGAGCAGGTGGGTGCCGCCGACATCGGGGACGAAGCCGATGCCGGTCTCCGGCATGGCGACCCGCGACCGCTCGGTGACGATCCGGACGCCGCCGTGTGCGGAGAGGCCGACCCCGCCACCCATCACGATGCCGTCCATGAGGGCGACGTACGGCTTGGGGTAGTGGGCGATGCGGGCGTTGAGGCGGTACTCGTCGCGCCAGAACGCGGCCGACGCGGTGCCGTCGCCGTCGCGGGCGTCGTCGTGGATGGCCCGGATGTCGCCGCCCGCGCACAGGCCGCGCTCGCCCGCGCCGGTGAGGACCACGGTCCGCACCGCCGGGTCGTGTTCCCAGGCGGTCAGGGCGGCGTCGATACGGCGCACCATCTCGTGGTTGAGGGCGTTGAGGGCCTTCGGCCGGTTGAGGGTGATGTGGGCGGCCCGGCCAGCGGTGTGGAACAGGACGGGTTCGTCGCCGTGCGGCAGGCCGGCTCCCGCGGCGCCGGTCATCCGGACACCTCCGTCTGGTCATGGGCCACGGTGACGCGCATGATCTCGTTGGTTCCTTCCCGGCCGGTGCACCCGCTGGTCGCGGACGATCCTCTCAGGGCCGTGCGCGCCGGGGTTCCCGCACCCCCGTGCGGCGGGCCACGGCGGGGGCTGCGCCGGTCCGGTCACACCGCGCGGCGCCCCGCAGGTGTGAAGGCGTACAGGTCCAGGATGTCCGGCGGGGCGGCCAGGCCCGGGCCGCCGGCGCGGACCCAGGCGATGATGTCCTCGGTCGCGTCCGGATCGTTCACCAGCCCCAGCCAGACCGGCCGCGCGCCGTCGGCCCGGGCGGCGGCGGAGGGCTGTACGACGACGACGTTGGCCTGGTCGCACGCGTCGAGGCAGTCGGAGACACGCACGGGCACGGCGGCGCACAGCCGCGCGGTCTGGGCGGCGTGGTCGACGCCGGGCACCTTGGGGGTGCCGCAGCAGCAGTCCCGGCACACGACGACCCGGCACGGTGCCCCCGCGCGCCCGCTCCCGGGTCCTTCTTCCATCGATCGCTCGGGCATGCCGTCCGCTCCCCTCCCGGGGAGGTCCGCCCCGGTGTCCATGAGCGGCCATCTTTTCATCTCTCTCGCCGGCGCCCCCGCGAGCCGTTGCCGCTGACCTGCCGGTGTGCGCCGTAGGCTCGTCAACAGGCGGACGCGGAGCGGGCGTTGGAGCGAGGGAGAAGCCTGGTGGGTGCGGCGGAGGCGTTCGAGGTGCGGCCTGTCCCCGAGTTGCTCGCCGAGAACGCCCGGCGCCATGGCGGCAGGCTCGCGTTCGCCGACGACCGGCGCCGGGTGGGCTGGGTCGAACTGGAGCGCAGGACGGCCGGGTTGGCGGCCCGGCTGGGGGTGGACCGGGGTGCCAGGGTGGCGTTCTGCCTCGACAACAGCGTGGAGCTGGTCGAGGGGCTGCTCGCCACGGTGCGGGCGGCCGCGGTGGGCGTACCGCTGGCTTCGCGCGGCACCGATGCCGAACTCGCCGAGCTGCTGGCCGACTGCGATCCTGCCGTGCTGGTCACCGACCGGCGGAACCTGCCCCGGCTGGCCCCGCTGACGGCCGGGCGCCGGGTCCGGCTGGTGGTGACCGGCGAGGGCCCGCTGCCGCCGGGAGCCGTGGGCTTCGAGGACCTGGCCGCCGCCGTACCGGCCACGGCACCCGGCGCGGACCCGGCCGCCGCGGGGCCACCCGCGCCGCGCGACGACCTCGGCCTCGACGAGCCGGCCTGGCTGCTCTACACGTCCGGTACCTCCGGCACCGCCAGGGCCGCGGTGTCCAGCCAGCGGTCCGCGCTGTGGTCGTCGGTCGCCTGCTATCTGCCGCGGCTCGGGCTGTCGGCGGCGGACCGGATGCTGTGGCCGCTGCCGCTCGCGCACACCTACGCGCACTCGCTCTGTGTCCTCGGCACCACCGCGGCCGGGGCGAGCGCGCGGGTCACCTCCGTGTCCGAACCGGCCGCGCTGGCAGGGCTGGTGAGGGAGTTCGCGCCCACCGTCCTCGGCGGAGTGCCCCTCACCTACCGGCAGTTGCTGGACGCGGGCCTGGGCGCGGTGCCCTCGCTGCGGTGGTGCGTCACCGCCGGTGCGCCGAGCGATCCGGAGCTGCGGGAGCAGGTCGCGGCGAGCCTGGGTGCGCCGCTCCTGGACGGCTACGGCAGCACCGAGACCTGCGGCAAGATCGCGATGGAGGCGCCGGACGGGCCGCGGATGCCCGGCGGCAGCGGGACGCCGCTGCCCGGGACGGACGTCCGGATCGTCGATCCGCGCACCGGGCGGGACACCGGCGAGGGGGAGATCCGGGTGCGCGGGCCCGGCGTCATGCTCGGCTACCACCGCCGGCCCGAGGAGACCGCCCGCGCGCTGCGCGACGGCTGGTACCGCACCGGCGATCTGGGCCGGTTCGGCGAGCACGGCACTCTGATCGTCACCGGCCGGGTGACCGACCGTATCGTGCGCGGCGGTGAGAACGTGGACCCGGCCGAGGTCGAACGCGTGCTGTGCGCTCTGCCCGGGGTGCGGGACGCGGCGGTGGTGGCGCGGGCCCATCCGTTGCTCGGCGAGGTGCCGGTGGCGTTCGTGGTGCCCGAGCGGCCCGCCCTCGACACGGCGGCGCTCCTGCGGGCCTGCGCCGCGGTGCTGTCGGCGCACAAGGTGCCCGAGGAGGTCCTGTTCACACCGGCCGTGCCGCGCACCGCCGCGGGCAAGCCGCGCCGGGCGCTGCTGCGTGAGGCGCTGGCCGGGCGGCCGGCCGAGCCGACGCTCACGCGGCTGGGCGAGCGCACGCCCGGCGAACGGCGGGCCGCCCTGACCGACCTGGTGTGTGCGGAGATCGCGGCGATGCGGGGGGTGGCCGCCGCGCCCGGCACCGCGTTCGCCGACCTCGGTCTGACCTCGATGGACGCGATGACCCTGTGGCACCGGCTCAGCGTGCGCACGGGGCTGCGGCTGGCGGCGACGCTGGTCTGGGACCATCCGGACCCGGCCGCCGTGGCGGCCCACCTGGACGCCCGGCTGCACAGCGCGCCGGAGCCCGTGCCCGCCGGTGCGGTCGCGCGGCGCGGTCCGCGGGCCGAGCCGGTCGCGATCGTGGCCGTCGGCTGCCGTTACCCGGGCGGGGTGACGACCCCCGAGGACCTCTGGCGGCTGACGGCCGAAGGCGTCGACGCCACCGGCGACTTCCCCGCCGACCGGGGCTGGGACCTCGCCTCGCTGTACCACCCCGACCCCGACCGGCTGGGGACGACGTACGTGCGCCGTGGCGGGTTCCTCGACGACGTGGCGGACTTCGACCCGCTCTTCTTCGGCATGTCGCCCCGCGAGGCCCTGGCCACCGACCCCCAGCAGCGCCTGTTGCTGGAGGTCGCCTGGGAGACACTGGAGCGGGCGGGCATCCCGGCACCGGCGCTGCGCGGCAGCGGCACCGGGGTCTTCGTCGGGCTGATGCACATCGGCTACGGCACCGGCGTCTGCCCGCACGAGCTGGAGTCGCACATCGGCATCGGCTCGTCGGGCAGCGTGGCCTCCGGCCGGATCGCGTACGCCCTCGGGCTGCACGGGCCGGTGCTGACCCTGGACACCGCCTGTTCCTCCTCGCTGGTCGCGCTGCACCTGGCCGCCGCGTCGCTGCGGGCCGGGGAGTGCACGCTCGCGCTGGCGGGCGGGGTGACGGTGCTGTCGAGTCCGCAGCCGTTCATCGCTTTCAGCCGTCAGCGCGGGCTGTCGCCGGACGGGCGGTGCCGGTCGTTCGCCGCGGGCGCGGACGGTACGGCGTGGGGCGAGGGCGTCGGTCTGGTGCTCCTGGAGAGGCTGTCGGACGCCCGGCGCGGCGGTCATCCGGTGCTGGCGGTGCTGCGCGGCTCGGCCGTCAACTCGGACGGCGCGTCCAACGGCCTGACCGCCCCGAGCGGTGCGGCACAGCGGGAGCTGATCCGGCTGGCCCTGGCGGACGCCGGGCTGCAGGCGGCCGACGTCGACGCCGTCGAGGGGCACGGCACGGGGACCGCCCTCGGCGACCCGATCGAGGCCGGCGCGCTCCTCGCCACCTACGGCCAGGACCGCGATCCCGCCGACCCGGTATGGCTGGGCTCGGTCAAGTCGAACCTCGGACACACCCAGGCCGCGGCGGGGATCGCGGGCCTGATCAAGATGATCGAGGCGATGCGCCACGGCGTGCTGCCCGCCTCGCTGTACGCGGACCGGCCGTCCCCGCACGTCGACTGGCCGGCCGGGGCGGTACGGCTGCTCGACCGGGCGCGCCCCTGGCCGCGCCGTGAGCGGCCGCGCCGGGCGGCCGTGTCGTCGTTCGGCATCGGCGGGACGAACGCCCACGTGATCATCGAGGAGGCACCGGACGGGAGTGCGGAGACCTCCGCGCCGGCGCCCGGGGGGCGGCTGCCGGTCACGCCCTGGCTGGTCGGCGGCGGTGACGAGGCCGGGCTGCGGGCCCATGCCGCCCGGCTGGCGGCCGCGTCGACCGACGTGACGAGCGAGGCCGCCGCACTGGACGTGGCGTACGCGCTCGCGACCACGAGGGCCCCGCTCTCCCACCGCGCCGCCGTCCTGGCCGACAGTCCGGCGGGCCTGCTCGCCGGGCTGCGGGATCTCGCGGACGGCGTCGACGGTCCCGCGCTGCTGCGGGGCACCGCGCGAACCCGGCCGAAGGTGGCGCTGCTGTGCGCGGGCCAGGGCGCCCAACGGCCTGGAATGGGACGCGGGTTGTGTGCCGCGCTTCCCGTCTTCGACGCGGCGTTCGGCGAACTCTGCGACAGGTTCACGCCGTTGCTCGACCGGCCGCTGTCGGCGGTGATCGACGCCCCGGACGACGGCCTGCTGCACCGCACCGACTACGCGCAACCCGCTCTGTTCGCCTTCGAGGTCGCCCTGCACACCCTGCTGGCCGACGTCGGCGTACGGCCGGACCAACTGGTCGGCCACTCCGTCGGCGAGCTGGCCGCCGCTCACCTCGCCGGTGTGTTCTCGCGCGCCGACGCGGTCCGCCTCGTCGCCGCCCGCGGCCGGCTGATGGCCGCTCTGCCGCCCGGCGGCGCGATGGTCTCGGTGCGTGCGCCGCTCGCCGAGGTGACACCCCTGCTCGGCGAGGTGACCGGCCGGGTCGCGGTCGCGGCGGTCAACGGACCGGCGTCGGTCGTGCTCTCCGGCGACGAGGAGACGGTGACGGCGCTGACCGCCGCCCTCGGCCGGCCGGCCCGACGGCTGGCGGTGAGCCACGCCTTCCACTCGCCGCTGCTGGACCCGATGCTGGCCGAGTTCCGCACGGTCGCCGAGTCCGTGACCTACCACCGCCCGTCCGTCCCGGTGGTGTCCACGCTCACCGGCCGTCCCGAGCCGGACGCGCTCGCCACCCCCGAGTACTGGGTACGGCAGGCACGCGAGACCGTCCGGTTCGCCGACGCGGTCGGCCGGCTGGCGGAGGACGGCGTCACGGCGTTCGTCGAGGCCGGGCCGTCCGCCGTGCTCAGCGCGGCGGCCGAGGAGTGCGTGGCACCGGGTACGGGTGCGGTGTTCGCGTCATGTGCCGACGCGCGTACGGCACTTGAGACCCTGGCCGCCCTGCATGTGCACGGGGTCGAGGTCGACTGGCCGTCGGTGTACGCGGGCAGCGGCGCCCGGCGGCGCCCCCTGCCCACCTATCCCTTCCAGCGGCAGCGCTACTGGCTGAACGCCGTCCGGCAGCCGGTCCCGGCCGGGCACCCGCTGCTCGGCCGGCCGCAGCCCGACGCCGACGGACCGGGCATCCGGCACACCGCCGCGCTCTCCACCACCCGCCACCCCTGGCTCGCCGACCATGTGATCGACGGCCGGGTGCTGGCGCCCGCGACCCTCTTCGCCGAGCTGGCCTCGCGGGCGGCCGGTGCGTCCGGTGCCGTCCGGCTCGCCGAACTGGCCTTCCACGAGCCGCTCGTGCTGTCCCCGGAGCAGACGCAGGTGCAGGTGGTGGCCGGGGCGGAGGACGGGGCGGGTGGCCGCCCGGTCACCGTCTGGGCCCGTACGGCCGAGGCGGCCGGGGCGGCCAGGCCGTGGACCCGGCACGCGACCGCGACGCTCACCGCCGCGGATCCGACGCCCGCGGGTACGGCGCCCACAGGTCCGAAGCCCGTCGGGGCGGCGCCGGAGACCTGGCCGCCCGCGGGCGCCGTGCCGGTCCCGGTCGACTACCCGCGTCTCGCGTCGCACGGCCTGCGCTACGGGCCCGCGTTCCGTGCGGTGACCGCGCTGTGGCGCCGGGACGAGGAGGTCTTCGCCGAACTGGCCCTGCCGCCCGGGGAAGCGGCGACCGCCGGCGCGTACACGCTGCACCCCGCCCTCCTCGACGCGGCGCTGCACTCCGCGCTGCTGGCCGCGGGGCCGGGCGGGCCGCCGAGCGAGCCGCGGGTGCCGATGGCCTGCACCGGCGTGACGGTGTACCTGCCCGGCGCCCACGCCGCTCGTGCCGCGCTACGGCGGCTGGGCCCCGACGAGTTCCGGGTCGCCCTCGCCGACCCGGCCGGCCGCCCCGTCGCCGCCGTGGAGTCCGTGGTCACCCGCGCGCTGCCGGCGCTGCCCCGGGCCGCCGCCGGGACCTACCGGCTCGCCTGGCGGCCCACCACCCCCGTCCACGACACCGTTCCCGGGCACGAGGTACTGGATGTGCCGGCCGCGGCGGCGGCGCTGCCGGCCGGCCTGCCGGTCCCGGACCGGGTGCGCGGCCTGCTCACCGCCGTACTGGAACGACTGCGCGACTGGACCTCCGATGTCCGGCCGGGCCGTCTGCTGGTGCTCACGCGCAACGCGACCGGGGACGATCCCGACCTGGCGGAGGCCGCCGTCGCCGGGCTCGTGCGCAGCGCCCAGTCCGAGTACCCGGGCCGGATCGTGCTGGCCGACGGACTGGGAACTCCGCCCGCCCCGGCGGCCGTCGAGGCGGCGCTTCGGTGCGGTGAACCCCAGGTCGCCCTGCGCGACGGGGTCCTGCGCGCACCCCGGCTCGCCCTCGCGGACCCGCCCGCCGCCGAGCCGCCCGCGCCGGCTCCCGCGGGCACCGTGCTCGTCACCGGCGGCACCGGGGCGCTCGGCGCGAGCCTGGCCCGGTATCTGGTCGCCGAACGCGGTGTCCGTCAGCTGCTGCTGGTCAGCCGCGACGGCCGGGTCCCGGAGTGGGCGGGCGGCCTGGCGGCCACGGTGCGCGGGGCGGCCTGCGACGTGAGCGACCGCCTGGCCGTCGCCGCCCTGGTCGCGTCCTGCCGGCCGGCGCCGACGGCGGTCTTCCATCTGGCCGGGGTGGTGGACGACGGCGTGCTGGACGCCATGACCGGTGAACGGCTCACGGCCGTGCTCGGGCCGAAGGCGGACGGTGCCTGGCATCTGCACGAGGCGACGCGGGACCTCGCCCTGTCCGCGTTCGTGCTGTACTCCTCGGCCGCCGGTGTCCTCGGCCGGCCGGGTCAGTCCAACTACGCGGCGGCGAACGGGTTCCTCGACGCCCTCGCCCGGCACCGGGTGTCCCGGGGGCTGCCCGCGCAGGCGCTGGCCTGGGGCCCCTGGTGCCTCGCGGGCGACGCGGGCATGGCGGGCCGTGTCGCGCCCGAACGCCTCGGCGACGGGGTCGTCCTGCCCGTCACCGAGCAGGAGGGCACGGCGCTGCTCGACGGTGCGCTGCGCCGTGCGGAGCCGGTGCTGGTGCCGATCCCGCTGGACCTCGCGACGGCGGACGGCGGCCCGGGCACGCCGGCCGTCCTCGCGGACCTGCTGCCGAAGCCGGCCGGCCGGAGTACGAGGACGGTCACCGGCGTACCGACCGCCGCAGCCGTCGCACAGGTGCCGGGCGCATGGCGCGAGCGGCTCGCGGGCGTCGCCGCGGGCGAACGGGAGGCGGTGCTGGCCGAGTTGATCCGTGTCGAGGTGGCCGCGGTCCTGGGCTTCCCGGACCCGGCCGCGCTCCCCCGCGACCGGGCCTTCACCGAGCTGGGCTTCGACTCCCTCACCGCCGTCCAACTCCGCAACCGGCTCAGCGCGTTCACCCGCGTACGGCTGTCCCCGACGGCCGTCCTGGAGCATCCCACCCCGGCCGAGCTGGCGGCGCACGTCCTTGCCGCGCTGGTCGAGGCGGGCGGGCTGCCGCGAGCCGATACCGGGGGCGCCGAGGACACCGACGCGGCACGGACCGGTTCCGGCTCCCCCGCCGCCGGTACCGACGCCGCGTACCGCTTCAGCCGTCTGTACCACCAAGTGCTGCGTGAGAAGGGGCCGTTGGAGGCGATGGGGCTGCGCTACCTCGCGTCGTACGCCCTTCCCGCCTTCACCGAGGCCGAACGCGCCCGGCACACCGCCCCGCCGGTCCGGCTCGCGCGGGGCAGCGGCACCCCGCTGGTGTACCTCCCCGACTACCTCACACCGCGGCACCGCGTGCCCACCGCGCTGGCCGACCGGTTCGACGGCGAACGCGACCTGTTCCTGCTGGAGCATCCCGGCTTCGGCACGTCCCAGTGGGCCGTCCCGGACGGCATGGCCACGCTGGCGCGGACGCACGCCGACACCGTACGGTCCCTGTCCCTCGACACGGCCCCCGTCCTCGTCGGCTACTGCGCGGGCGGCGCGGTCGCGCATGCCGTGGCCCGGCAGCTCGCGCGGGAAGGACGGCCGCCGGCCGGTGTGATCCTGCTCGACTCCCATGCGGGGCTGCTGCGCCGCGACGACCCGCGCGGGCTGGCGCTGATGTCGGCCGGTGCCGATCTGCCGGACGAGCTGGTGGACCTGCTGGACGACGCGGTGCTGATCACCGGGGGCGGGTACGCTCGCGTCCTGGAGAACTGGCGGCCCGAGCCGTCACCGGTCCCGGCCCTGCTGCTCCGCGGCCGCCCCACCGCGCACATGCGGCGGATCGACCCCGACGGGGACTGGCGGCCGCACTGGCCGCTCCCCCACGACAGCGCGGACCTCCCCGGCGACCACTACTCGGCACTGCACCGCGACGCCGACGGCACGGCCGCGGCGATCCGTGCCTGGCTGACCGGCCGGCCGGCGGAGTGACCGCGGACAGGAAACCGGGCATGGAACCCGGACACGAGAACAGGAGCCTCCGGATGACCTCCGAGTACGACCTCGTCGTGGTGGGCGGCGGGCCGGCCGGCGCGACCGCCGCGACCGCCGTGGCCCTGCGGGGGCACCGCGTGCTCCTGCTGGAGCGGGACACCTTCCCCAGGTACCAGATCGGCGAGTCGCTGCTGCCCGCCACCGTGCACGGCCTGTGCCGCCTCCTCGGCGTCGCCGACGAGGTCGCCCGGGCGGGCTTCACCCCGAAGCGCGGCGGCACGATGCGCTGGGGCCGCGACCCGGAGCCCTGGCGGTTCTCCTTCTCCATGACGCCGCGGCTGCCCGAGCCCACGGCGACCGCCTTCCAGGTGGAGCGCTCCCGGTTCGACGAGATACTCCTGCGCAACGCCGAACGGGTCGGTGTCGAGGTCCGTGAGGGCAGCCCCGTGCGCCGCGTGCTCAGTGTGGGCGGGCGGGTACGCGGCGTCGAGTACACCGACCGGGACGGGACCGCGCGCACGGCACAGGGCCGGTACGTCATCGACGCCTCCGGCAACACCAGCCGGATCCACAGCCAGGTCGGCGGGGCGCGGGTGTACTCCGAGTTCTTCCGCAACCTCGCTGTGTTCGGCTACTACGCGGGCGGCCGCCGGCTGCCCGAACCGGACAGCGGGAACATCTTCTGCGCCGCCTTCGACGCCGGCTGGCTCTGGTACATTCCGCTGCGCGACGACCTGACCAGCGTGGGCGCCGTGATCGCGCCCGAGCACCTCGCGGCCGTCCAGCGCGATCCGCGCGGCGCCTGGCAGGACATGATCAAGGCCTGTCCGGAGGTCGACCGGCTGCTGACGGACGTACCGCTCGCGACCGAGCCGCCGTACGACCGGATCCGGGTCCGCAAGGACTACTCCTACGGGAAGACGTCGCTGTGGGTCCCGGGGATGGCTCTGGCCGGGGACTCCGCCTGCTTCGTGGACCCGGTGCTGTCGTCGGGCGTCCATCTGGCGACGTACGGCGCCCTGCTGGCCGCCCGCGCGGTGAACTCCGCGCTGGACGGCAGCGTTCCCGAGGAGCGCGGCTTCGCCGAGTTCGAGGCGCGCTACCGCCGCGAGTACGGAGTGTTCCACGAATTCCTCATCGCCTTCTACGACATGGAACGCGGTGAGGACTCGTACTTCTGGTCGGCGAAGAAGGTCACCCGGGTCGACCTCGACGAAGCCGCCGCCTTCGCCGAACTCGCCGGCGGTCTGGTGTCCGGCGACGCGTCGGTGCTCGCGGCCGAGCGCGGTGCCGCGGCGGCCGAACTGGACGAGGCGGTGGGCCGGTTGGCGGACGGCACGGAGCGCGGCAACCCGCTGCTGTCCACCCGGATCGTCGCGGACACCTTCCGCACCGGCAACGACCTCGAGGAACAGGCCCTGTACGGCGGCCCCCTCGACGCCCCGGCCGCGGCCGGTTCCCTGACGGTGGCGGCGGACGGACTGTCCTGGCTCAGGCCGTGAAACCGGCGTCCGGCGCGGGTGCCGTCCAACTGGTGAGGAGCTCGAGGTTGCGGGCGGTGTCGGAGTCCGGTTCTACGTTGTAGACACACAGGGTCTGGTCGGTGTCGCCGGGGCTCTGGAAGGACTCGTAGGCGAAGGTGAGCTCGCCGACCAGGGGGTGGTGGTAGGTCTTGGTGCCGTGGGTGCGGCGCAGGACCCGGTGGTCGTTCCACCAGCCGCTGAACTCGGGGCAGGCAAGGGTGAGTTCACCGACGAGGTCGGCCGGTTGCCGGTCGTGCGGGTGCCGTCCGGCGTCGAGGCGGAGCACGGCGACGGTCTCGGCGGCGACCCGGTCCCAGTCGCCGACCCGCTCCCGCGCCTCGGGATCCAGCAGGTAGTAGCGGGCCAGATTGCGGCGCGCTGCGGGCAGGGCGTCGAAGTCGGTGAGGACCTCGCGGGCGAGCCGGTTGGCGGCCAGGACGTCGGTCCGCCGGCCCAGCACGAACGCGGGCACATGCGCCGGGGTGTGCAGCATCAGGTGCAGCCCGGGGCGTACGCGCTGGGGAGTCGAGGGGGTCCGGCGGGCGGCCGCGCCGGGGCGGGCCAGCAGGTCGGTGAGGTGCTCGCGCTCCGAGGTGTCGAGCCGGAGGGCGCGGGCGAGGGCCTCGACGACCTCGGGTGAGGGGTGGTGGGCCCGGCCCTGCTCCAGGCGTGTGTAGTACTCGGTGCTGACACCGGCCAGGCGGGCCACCTCGTCGCGGCGCAGGCCGGGCACGCGGCGGGCCCGGCCCTCGGCGGGCAGCCCCGCCCGGGCGGGGGTGATCCGCGCCCGACGGGTGCGCAGGAAATCGGCGATCTCGCGGCTTCGGTCCTCCATGTCCCCAGTGTGACGAACCACGGCGCCCCGCCCACCGGGTTCAGGAGGCCCTGCCAGTACCTGCCTCGCCGGAACCGGCCTCGTCAGGGACCTTTCCGGGGCTCCACGGGTGGCGGGCGGCCGGTGTCCTGGATGAGGAGGACGGCGACCGGCCGTGACCGCGATCCGGTCCCCTCCCCCTGTACCCCCTTGACTTGATTCTCTCCGGAAGGTGGGTTCCATGACTGCGCGTACTCCCGCTCTCCCCCTCGCCGGCCGTGTGGCGGTCGTCACCGGCGCCTCCAGCGGTATCGGCGAGGCGTCGGCCGAGCATCTGGCCGCACTCGGCGCCCGGGTCGCCGTACTGGCGCGGCGCGCGGACCGGCTGGCCGAGCTGGTCGCCCGGATCGAGAAGGACGGCGGTCGGGCCCTGGCCCTGCCCGTCGACGTCACCGACGCGGCCACGGTCCGGGCGGCCGCCGAGCGGGTGACGGCCGAACTGGGCCGCGCGGACCTGCTGTTCAACAACGCGGGTGTGATGCTGCCCGCGCCGGTCGAGGAGCTGGCCACCGACCAGTGGCAGCCCCAGATCGACCTCAACGTCACCGGCCTGATGAACGTCATCGGCGCGTTCACCCCGCACCTGGTGGCGGCCGCCGCGGCGCGTGGTGTGGCCGATCTGGTCAACACCTCGTCGATCGCGGCGCAGAACATCTTCCCGAACTTCGCCGTCTACTCCGCGGCCAAGGCCTACGTCACCCATCTCTCCCGGCACCTGCGGGCCGAGCTCGGCCCGCAGAAGGTGCGGGTGTCGGCGCTGGAGCCGGGCATCGTCGGCACCGAGCTGCAGAGCCATGTCACGGACGAGGGCGCTCGGGCGTGGCCGGCGTCCGCCAAGGAGACCATGGAGTGGCTCACGCCCGAGGACATCGCACGGACCGTCGGCTTCATCGCGTGCCTGCCGCCGCGGGCCAACCTCCAGCAGGTCACCATCATGCCCACCGCACAGACCGGTTGACCGCGCGCCGGGCTGCTCGGACCGGACCGGCGGGAGGGAAGGCGGCGCCTACTGATCCGCCGGTCGGGTCGAGCCGTAGGCACGCTCGACCCTGGCCACGTGGAGGGAGAACGAGGAATACCAGTGCTCGCGTCCGTACGCACGGGCCAGGGCGTGCTCCGCGTGCTCCCGCCACGCGGCGATCGACTCCTCGTCCCTCCAGTACGACACCGTGATCCCCAGGCCGTTCGCACCGCGTGCGGAATCGACACCGAGGAAGCCCGGCTGGTCGGCAGCGAGTTTCATCAACCGCTCGTCCGTCTCCGCGTAGCCGTTGTCGCCGGCGGTCCGCACGGCGGTGAAGACCACGGCGTAGTAGGGCGGGGCGGGCATCGACGCGGGCGCGGGATCGGTCACTGAGGTCCTCCGACAGACGGCACCGGCAGTATCGCCTCGAACGATCTCGCGCACCGGCCTGGACCACAACCCGGCCGTCCGGCTCCTGTCCGCAGTGCCCGGAACTGCCGCCTCTCACAGGGACGCGAGCGTCTCGGCCAGGTCCGTGAGGCCGAGTGAGCCCAGCGTGAGTGCCTTCGTGTGCCAGGCCCGTAGGTCGAAGGCGGTGCCGAGGCGGCGCCTGGCGGCTTCGCGGCCCTGGAGCCAGGCACGTTCGCCGAGCTTGTACCCGATGGCCTGGCCGGGCCAGCCCAGGTAGCGGTCGATCTCGCCGGCGCGGCGGGCGGGGCCGCTGCCGTGGTGTGCGGCCATGAACGCCGTCGCGAGCTCCGGGGTCCAGCGTTCGCCCGGATGGAAGCCGGAGCCGGCCGGGACGGGCAGTTCCAGGTGCATGCCGATGTCGATGATCACGCGGATGATCCGGAGCATCTGCTTGTCCAGGTATCCGAGGCGGCGGGCGGGGTCGGTGAGGAAGCCCAGTTCGTCCATCAGCCGCTCGGCGTACAGCGCCCAGCCCTCCTTGTCCGCGCTGACCGCGCCGAGGGTGATCTGGTAGGTGCTGAGCCGGTCGGCCTCGGCGGTCCAGCGGGCGGTCTGCAGGTGGTGCCCCGGCACGCCCTCGTGGTACCAGGTGCTGACCATCTCCCAGGTGGGGAAGGTCTGTTGGCCGAGGGTGGGGAGGTAGGTGTATCCCGGGCGGCTGAAGTCCAGGCTGGGGCCGGTGTAGTACGGGGCGACCGAGCTGCCCGCCGGTGCGATGCGCGTCTCGACCCTGCGGATCGGGCCGGAGAGGTCGAAGTGGGTGCCGTCGAGGGCGTCGATCGCCTCGTCCGTGATCCGCTGGAGCCAGGCGCGGATGTTCTCCTCGCCCGTGACGGTGTGGCCGTGCCGGTCCAGGTGGTCCATGGTCGCGCGGACGTCGGCACCCGGAAGGACGCGCGCGGCCTCGGTCCGCATCTCGGCGCGCGTGCGGTGGAACTCCTCCCAGGCCCAGGCGTAGGCCTCGGCCGGTTCCGGGACGGCGCCGATGGCCCAGCGCGCCGCGCGCAGGTAGCGCTCGCGGCCGACGGGGTCGGGGGTGCCGTCGGCGGCGGGCAGGTACGTGCCGCGCAGCCAGTCGCGGAAGCCGGCCACCGCGCCCGTCGCCCGCTCGGCGGCGGCGTCGAGTCCGGGCCTGAGCCGGTCGGGTGCGGCGGCCACGAAGGCGGCGAACCAGTCGGCGCCGCCGTCCTGGCCGGTCCAGGCCGCGAGCTGGCCGAGTACGGCGGTCACCTGGCGGGGCGCGCACAGCAGCCCGCGGGCGATGCCCTCGGACAGGGTGGCCCGGTACCCGTCCAGGGCGTCGGGCACGTGCCGCAACCGGCCTGCGACGGCTGCCCAGTTCGCGTCGGTCCCGGTGGGCATCAGGGTGAGGATGCCGCGCACCTGGTGCAGGGGCGAGCCGACGTTGCGCAGTTGGCGGAACTGGTCGCCCGCCTCGTGCAGGGCGAGTTCGGCGGTCAGCCGTTCCCGCAGGAGGCGGGCGCAGTTGCGCTCGGCGTCCGCCCACACCGTGCCGTTCTTCTCGCCGTACCGCTCGGCCGCGTCGAGCGCGGCGAGCGTGCCCCGGGCCACGTCGGCCAGTGCCTCGAAGCCCTCGGGCGACAGGTCCGGCTGCCGGTCGTCCTCGGGATGGAGGCCGAGCCGGGCCGAGGCCACGGGGTCGAGGGCGGCGACCTGTGCGACATGGTCGTCGGCGATACGGCGCGGTGTGCTCGGTGTGCTCGGTGTGCTCGGTTCGTCGGCCATGCGGGCCATGCTGACGCCCCGCCACCGGGACTGTCAGCAGGGCGTGTTGTCTTTCGGCCGCGGTGGCTCAGCAGTACGGCGGCTGGTCGGTCAGGGAGGCCGCCACGCGCATCCACACGACGAACTGCCGGTAGAGGCCGGGCAGCGGGCCGCGCGCCTCGACGGTACGCGAGTCCGTCGGGACGACTCCCGGAATGCCGGGCAGGGTCGCGGCCACGGAGGCCGACTGCCAACGGACCCTGAGTGTCGCCGGGTCGGCCGTCACCGTCGGCGTGGGCAACGGCGCGGAGAGTCTCGCGGTGACCGCCTCCTGGATGGCCGCGCGTGCCTCCTCGGCGGGGCGCAGCTCGGCGGCGAAGCGGTCCCGGGCGTACTTCACCGGCACGGTGGTGACCTCCGGGTCCCACTCGGCCGTCTCGGCGCAGGCGCGGTCGTCGCCGGTGAGGACCGCCGTCGGCACACCGAGCGCCGCCGCGGTGGCATGGGCGAGCCCGATCTCGCCCACCGGCCTGCCGTCCAGCCAGATGTCCTCGATCTCATGCCCCATGAAGCTGTGGCTCAGCACGCCGAGCGCGCCGGCTCGCGCGTGGTAGCCGACGCAGACCATCGCGTCGTGCTCGGGCGTGAGGCCTTCGAGCATGCTCATCTGCTTCGGCTTGCCCCGGATCAGGCGGGCCGCCGGGTCCAGGTCCGCGGGGAGGATGTTGCGCATGGGGCCGTGCGCGTCGTTGACGAGGATGTCGGTGGCCCCGGCCGCGACGGCGCCCCGTACGGCGGCGTTGGCGTCCTCGGCCATCATGCGCCGACCGTGCTCGTAGTCCCGGCCGCCGGGCTGGACGTCATGGGCGTCCACGAGTCCGGTGACGCCTTCCATGTCCACGCTGATGTAGATCCGCACCGTGTGCACTCCTCAGACATGATCGTTCGGGAGACGTCCACGGATCGGCCTTCGGTTCCCCCTCCTGTCAACCGGCCTCCGGCGCCTCGGCCGTGGACTGTGCCAGGACCCGCCGGAGCCATCGGGTGCGGGCCTCGCGGGCGTCGCGGCTGAGGGCCGCCCGGGGTGCGAAGGTGTCGAACCCGTGGCAGGCGCCGGGCCATACGTGCAGTTCGGCCTGGCCCCCGGCCTGCCAGAGGGCCTGCGCGTAGGCCACGCCCTCGTCCCGGAACGTCTCGGCGGCACCGACCTCGATGTAGGCCGGGGGCAGTCGTGACAGGTCCGTGGCGCGGGCGGGAGCCGCGTAGGGCGACAGGTCCGCTGCGCCGTACCGGTCGCCCAACAGGGCCTGCCAGGCGGTGGCGTTGGAGGTCCGGTCCCAGAGGTCGACGCCGGCCATCTGGTGGCTGGAGAACGTGTCGTTGCGGTCGTCCAGCATGGGGCAGACGAGGAGTTGCCCGATCGGGGCGGGGCCACCGCGGTCCCGGGTGAGCAGGGCGAGTGCCGCGGCCAGTCCGCCGCCGGCGCTCTTTCCGCCGATGACGACACGGTCGGCGTCGACGCCGAGCGCGTCCGCGTGCTCGACCGCCCAGACGAATCCGGCGTAGCAGTCCTCCAGCGGTCCCGGGTAGCGCGTGTGCGGTGCCAGCCGGTACTCGACCGAGAGGACGGCCAGCCGCAGCGGGAGCGCCCACGCGCGCAGCACCTGAGGAAGCACGGACCAGGCGTTGCCCATGATCATGCCGCCGCCGTGCAGGTAGTACAGCAGCGGCAGCGGACCCGCGAGTCCGGCGGGCCGTGCGCTGACGAGCGTGACGTCCGGTGCGCCGGGCGCTCCCGGCACGCGCAGTTCCGTCACCTCGAAGCGGCCGCCGTCCTCAAGGTCCCGGACCGTCGGCCGGGGCCGGCTCGCGGCGTCGCGCGCCTGCCGTGCGGCCAGGTTCTCCGGGGTGAACGGCTCCTTCGCCGCCTCCCCCAACGCAGCGATCGTCTCGGCCAGTTCGGGGTCGAGCGGCGGTGCCGTCCGGGGCGTCGAGGCCGGAGTGAAGTCCATGCGGCCCAGTCAATCATCCGCCCCGGGAACACTGTTACGCACCTGTGACACCGAGCGGACCGTCCGAAGATCGAAGCCTGTCAGCCTCTGTCTTGCCTGTCCACGTTTCTGGGGGATTCAGCCATGACCAACCGAACCCGCCTCATCACCGCCGCCATCGCCGTGGCCGCCTCCGTCACCGGCACGGCGCTGCTGGGCGCCGCCGGAGCCGCGTCGGCCGCCACCGGCCCCGCGCACGGGACCCTGACCGTCAGCAACGGCACGGCGTACGTGCTGATCGGCAGGCACCGGGTGAACTTCGGCGTACCCGTCCGCGATCTCGCCTGGTCCCCGGACGGCGCCCGGGCCGCGTTCATCGACGGCTCCGGGAATCTCGACATCGCCCGTCCTGACGGCAGTGGCCGCGTGGTCGTCGCGAAGAACCCCGGCAACCAGAACTGGTCCCACCCGACCTGGCAGGTGGCCGCGAAGGACACCCAGAACGGCATCCCCGCCAAGGACAACCTCATCTTCGCGGCCCGCGACAAGGGCGTCTCGCGCCTGAAGTACGTCTCGGCCAAGGCCGTCCACGGCACGCCGAAGACGCTGTCCCTGAACGGCGACCCGGGCCCGGGCGGGGCCCTCCCGCAGACCGGCAACGTCTGGCCCAACGCGGGCGGGCACTACGGCACGTCGGTCTACTCCAACGTCGACACCGGCGCGGTCTACATCCGTGACGACTACCTGCGCCAGCAGGGCGGCAAGCTCGCCAAGGGCGCGCAGCCCGCGCTGTCCCCGAACGAGGAAGAGGTCGTGTTCGTGCGCTCGGTCGCCGGCCACGACCACGTCCTCGTGGAGGACCTCATGCACGGCAACCGCGTCAAGGACCTCACCCCGCACGCGACCACCGACTACACCGAGCCGGCCTGGTCCCCCGACGGCAGGACCCTGGCGGTGCGCACCCCGTCGGGCACGGTGACGCTGCCGGCCGACGGCACGGGCCGCCCGGTCGAGGTCACGTCGACCGTGGGCCTGGCGGCGTACCGCCCCTGACGGCGGCCGACGGGACGGGCCGGGCGGGTCCGGGGCGCGGAGTGCGGGTCACCTCGCCGACCGGGCCAGCTCGGCCCGCAGTTCTTCCAGGTGTGTGTCGGCGTTGTCGTGCGGCAGGAACTCCACGACGTCGAGGAAGCGGAACAGCACCTGGCTGCTCGTGACGGCGTACTCGTACTCGGCGAAGCCCACCACCGCGCCCGTCGTGCCCCGGACGGCGCCGCGCACCACGTGCTCGGTCATCTCGTCCGGTTCGGCCGCCGACAGCCCGCGCCGGGCGCCCGGCCGGGCCAGATACGGGCACACCATCGAGGCGTACAGCATGCAGGCGCGGTGCCCCGGCCCTTCGAGGGTCGGGGCGAGATTGCGATAGGGCCGCCCGGCGGCCAGCGCCTCGCCGATCGCCGCGCTCTCCGCGCTCCCCACCACGCGCCACACCGGCCCCCGCGGCATGGGGCGGTCGCACACCGAGCACAGCCGCCCGCGGGCGCACGCGGCGCTGCGGTCGTAGTCGGTCAGGGCGAACCGCGGCTCGTCGTTCTCCCACGGAGTGATCGCGGGCACGGGATATCCGCGGGCGTCCCGGGGGCGCGCCTCGACGCCCGCCGGCATGGGAACCCTCTCGAATCGCACAGGCCATGCCTATCAGGCTCGGCCCGGTGGCACCACCAAGGGCCTGTTCGGGGCGGGTCATTCGCGTGCGATGCGGGTCAGGTCGGTCGTCAGCGACGCCAGCCAGGAGACGGTGGCGTAGTACAGGCGCGGCGCGCCGGGCGGTTCGGCGGCGAGTGCGGCGGGTGCCGGTTCGATCCGCGGCACCGGTCCGGTCGGGGTGTCGCCGCCGGGGTCCAGGGCCGCCGAGACGAGCAGCATCCGCGCGGCCACCCGGTCGCCGAGCCCGCTGACGGACTCGGCCGGCGCGGGCCCGAGTACGGTGAGCGGGGGTTGCAGCAGGCGTTCGGAGCCCCACAGGGTGTGGTGGCCGGCCATCAGCGTGGCCTGCCAGTCCACATGGCGCGGTACGGTCCCGCCCGGCCGCCCGCCGAACGGCACCTGTTCGCACTGGAACTGGGCGTAGGCGGACTCGGCGAGGACGATCGCGCGTTGCAGCGAGGGGTGTCCCGGTGCCCCGGTCGGTGCGCTTCCGGCGCCGGTGCCCGCCACGGAGGCGCCGGTCGCGACGACGATCTCGGCCGCCCGGCGCAGGAGTTCGGCCGCGGCACGGTGCATCTCGTCATGGGCGCCGCGGGGCCAGGCGAGCACGCCGAAGACGGCGCCGACAGCGCTGCCGATCAGCACGTCCAGCACCCGCTCCTCCGCCAACTTCCAGGTGGACGTGGTGAGTTGGGCGAAGACCAGGGCCACGAGCACGGTGAACAGTCCCTGCGCCCAGCCGACGCCCTTGACCGGCCCCACGGTGAAGGCGAACAGCATCCAGGCCGGCAGGACGACGGCGTAGACCGCGGTGTGGGTGCCGGCAAGGGTCAGCGCCCCGGCGGTGACCAGGGCTCCGGCCAGCGTGCCCACGAGGGCCGCGCGGATGGTGCTCCAGGTCTCGCCCATGGTGGTCCGGGTGAGGCTGAGGGTCGCCAGCATGGCCCAGAATCCATGGGGCAGCGTGTCCACCCCGGCCACGAGCCGGGCGGCGGTCAGGGCCAGGGCGATACGGACCGCGTTCTGGAAGAACACCGACCGGCGACCGGCATGATGGCGCACCCGGTGCCACCACAGCACGGGTGCCCGGCTGCTGGCGTACCAGAAGCGGCTCTGCCCGGTCTCCACCGACGCGTGCCGGCCGCGCACGGCCAGATCGACGGCCGTGCCGAGGGCGAGGGCTGCGTCGGCGATCTCCAGCACGGCCGCGTGCCGGCGCAGCACGGCGGGCGGGAGGTCCGGTGGTGCGGCACCGGGGCCACATGCCGCGGAGGCCGCCGCTACGCGGGCGCGTGCGGCGGCCAGTTCGGCGTACGGCGTCACCGGCGGCCGCCCGGTGCGCAGACAGGTCGCGGCCGCCGCGGCCAGCGCCGCCACCGCGCGCAGGACGGCGGTCACCTCGGGGCCGGGCCGCCCGTCCGGCGCGGCGGGCAGATCGGCGAGACGGCTGAGGAGGGTGCGCGCGACGAGGCCGGTGTGGGCGAGGGCGCGGTCGCGCACCCCCGGTCCGGCCGGGCGCTCCGCCTCCGGCACGGACAGGGACCGCAGCGTCCGGCCGGTCTCGTGGGCCAGACGGACGTCGGTGTCGGTCAGGGCGTGGGGCGCGGTGGCGAGGAGCATGGCGCAGTGCGCGGCCACGCGTGCGGCGTCGGCGGCCCGCTCTCGGTAGGACGGCGGGGCGGGTTCGGGGAAGAGCAGCGCCTCGGCGGCGACGAGCAGGACGAGCCCGGTGGTCGTACCGGCCAGGCGCTCCGCGAGTGTGCCGGGCGCGTAGGGCGGGAACGACGGGAGGATGTAGAGGAGTTGCAGGCCCGGCGCGGCTCCCGCGAGGCGTGGTCCGCCGACGGCGGCGAAGGCCAGCGCGAAGCCGACCGCGAGCATGCCGACGACGGCGCTCCAGGTCCGTACCGACAGCCAGGTGCCGACGACGACCAGCAGCCAGCACACCGGCAGCAGCCGCAGCACCATGACAGCCCGCTGCCGCCCGGTGCCGGGGATCCTGGCGAGTCCGCCGAGGGCCACGGCGGCGAACAGGGCGTAGGTGGCCCCGACCGGGCGGTCGAGGCCGTAGCGGAACAGGTAGAACCCGGCCGCGGCGACCAGCGTCACCCGGACCGCCTGCCGGCCCGAGGCTGCGTAGTCCGCCAGGGTGTGGCGGGAAGGGACTCGACGGCCCACGCCTACAGAATCGCCCCGCGCCGGTTCCCCGGCATGTCGCGGCCGCTCCGGCGCAGCGGCGGGCCGGGGGTCAGCCCGGGGTGAAGCGGACCGGCGTGCCCGCCGCGGCCTGGGCGGCCGCCGCGAGGGCGGGTTCCGCGACGACGCCGATGACCGGGTAGCCGCCGGTGGTCGGGTGGTCGTGCAGGAACACCACCGGGCGGCCGTCGGGGGGCACCTGTACCGCGCCGAGCACCATGCCCTCGCTGGGCAGTTCGCCGCCCGACACACGTTCCAGCGGCGGACCCTCGGTGCGCAGGCCGATGCGGTTGCTGTGCTGCGAGACGCGGTACGTCGCCGAGGTGAGGGTGCGCAGCGCCGCGGCGGTGAACCAGTCGGCGCGGGGGCCGAGCCGCAGCGGGAGCGTCAGCTCGGCGGGCGGCGCGGGCCAGGGGGCGAGGTCGGTGCGGGGCGGCTGCGGGGCGGCGGCGCCCAGCGGGAGGACGTCCCCGGCACGCAGCGGGGCCGGGCCCAGTCCGGACAGCAGGTCGGCCGAGCGGCTGCCGAGGACGGGCGCGACGGCGATGCCGCCGAGGACGGCCACGTAGGAGCGCACGCCCGCCGTCACGGCGCCCACGTCGAGGACGGCGCCCGCGGGCACCCGCACGGGTGCTCCCCAGGCTGCCGCCCGTCCGTCGACGCTCACCGGGCAGGGCGCGCCGCCGACGACGACGGTCACGGTGCGGCCGGGGCGCAGGGCGCAGCCGGTGAGGGTGGTCTCCAGGGCGGCGGCGTCGGGGGCGTTGCCGAGCAGCCGGTTGGCCAGGACCAGTGCGGGGGCGTCGAGGGCACCGGAGCGGGGGACGCCGAGGTGGGCGTGGCCGCGCCGGCCGGTGTCCTGGACCGTGGTGAGGGCGCCGGGGCGTACGACGGTGAGGGTGGCGGTCACGCCGTACCGCCGCCTTCGGCCACGAACCGGACGCGCGTGCCCGGTGTCAGCAGGGCGGGTTCGTCGCGGGTGAGGTCCCACAGCCGGGTCGGGTCGGGCATGGTGCCGATCAGCTGCCAGCCGCCGGGGGTGGCGCGCGGATACACCGCGCTGTAGGGGCCGGCGAGGGCGACCGCGCCGGCCGGGACGCGGGTGCGGGGCGTGTCGTGGCGCGGGACGTGCAGTTCGGCCGGCAGCCCGGTGAGGTAGCCGAAGCCGGGGGCGAATCCGCAGAAGGCGACGCGGTAGGTGGCGCAGGAGTGCCGTGCGCCGACCTCGTCGACGCCGACCTGCCAGAGGTCGGCCACCCGGGCGAGGTCGGGGCCGTCGTAGCGCACGGGGATCTCGACGACCTCTCCGTCGTCGGCGGTGCGGGCGGGCACGGCCCAGTCGGCGATGCGGCGGGCGAGTTCCGCGGGGCGCGGGACGCCGTCGAGGAGGACCGTCCGTGCGCCGGGCACGATCTCCTCGACGGGCAGGGTGCCGGCCGCGCGGCGCCGCAGCAGTTCGGCGTGGAAGGCTCCGGTGCGTTCGGCGTCCGGGAGTTCGACGAGCAGGGCGTGCCGTCCGGCGAGGCGCACGGTGAGGAGCCGGTTCCCGGTCACGCGAAGGCCCCGACCTCGACCCCGGCCGCGTCGAGGGCCGCGCGCACGCGGGCCGCGATCCGGGCGGCGCCCGGGGTGTCGCCGTGCACGCACAGGGAGCGGGCGGCCACGGCGACGCTCGTCCCGTCCGCGGTCCGGACCGCGCCGTCCAGGGCGAGGGCGAGCGAGCGCCGGACCACCTCGTCCTCGTCGGTGACCACGGCATGGGGCTCGCGGCGCGGCACGAGTGTGCCCTCGGGGGTGTAGGCGCGGTCCGCGAAGGCCTCGGGCACGGCGATCAGGCCCGCGTCCGCGGCGGCGGCGAGCAGCCGCGATCCGGGCAGGCCGAGCACGGGCAGCGCCCCGTCGGCCAGTCGGACGCCCGCGATCACGGCGGCGGCCTGTTCGGCGTCGTGCACGGTGCGGTTGTAGAGGGCGCCGTGCGGCTTGACGTACGCCACCTCGGCCCCGGCGGCCCGGGCGAAGACGCGCAGCGCCCCTATCTGGTAGGCCACTTCGGCCGCGAGTTCGTCCGCGGGGACGTCCATGGCGCGCCGGCCGAAGCCGGCCAGGTCGCGGTAGGACACCTGGGCTCCGATCCGTACGCCGCGCTCGGCGGCGAGGTCGCAGATGCGGCGCATCACGGAGGGGTCGCCCGCATGGAAGCCGCAGGCGACGTTGGCGCTGGTCACGACGGTGAGCAGGGCGTCGTCGTCGGTGAGGGTCCAGCGGCCGAAGCCCTCCCCGAGGTCCGCGTTGAGGTCGATCACAGGGGGAACGTAGTCGATCGTTGAACGATCCGACAAGGAATCAATCAGTTCTGGTACCAACTCTTGTTCGATCGTTGAACGATCCCCTAGGGTCCGGGCATCCCTCCCGGATCCGGACCTCCCGGATCCGCACCACCCGGGCGTCCCGCCCCGTCCCCCGCGAAGAAGGCCGCCGCATGATCGTTCTCCTCGGCGTGGTCGTGGTGATCCTCGGCTTCGTCACGCGCCGCAATCCCGTCCTCGTGGTGGGCGTCGCCGGTGTCTTCACCGGGCTGATCGGCGGAATGGACCCGCTGGAGGTCCTCGCGGCCTTCGGCCGGTCCTTCGCCGACAGCCGGTCGGTCACCGTCTTCGCCGTCGCGCTGCCCGTGATCGGCCTGCTGGAACGCTACGGCCTGCGCGAACAGGCCCGCCGCCTCATCGGCCGGCTCACCGGGCTCAGCACCGGCCGGTTCCTCACCGTCTATCTGCTGGTCCGTCAGGTCACCGCCGCCCTCGGCCTCACCAGCATCTGCGGTCCCGCGCAGACCGTACGGCCGCTCGTCGCACCCATGGCCGAGGCCGCCGCCGAGCGCACCACGGGCGCCCAACTGCCGGACCGCCTGCGCGAGAAGGTGCGCTCCTACGCCGCGTCGGCCGACACCGTGGGCCTGTTCTTCGGCGAGGACTGCTTCATCGCCATCGGCTCGATCCTGCTGATCACCGGGTTCGTGAACTCGACGTACCACCAGAACCTCGAACCGACCCAGCTGGCGGTGTGGGCCATCCCGCTCGCCGTCTGCGCCTTCCTCGTCCACGGTGCCCGACTCCTGCTCCTGGACCGGCAGTTGGAGCGCCAGATGGCCCTCGCCCACGCCGAGCACGATGTGCCGCTGCCGAAGGGAACCGACAAGTGATCAAGGTCGAATGGCTCTACTGGCTGGTGGGCCTCGTCTTCGTCGTCATGGCCGTGCAGATGGCTGCCGACCGCAGCAACCCCAGGCGGTGGACCTCCGCCGCCTTCTGGGGTCTGCTCGGACTCACCTTCCCCTACGGCACCGGAGTCGCCAACGCCACCGCGCACAACGGCGGTTGGACGCTGCCCGCCGAACCGCTGGGCCTCGCCGTCCTCGCCCTGATCGTGCTCGCCGGGTTCAACTTCCTCGGCAAGGGCGAGCCCGTCACCAGCACCGCTCAGGAGCGCGAGGCCTCCGCGACCCGGCTCGGCAGCAGGATCTTCGTCCCCGCGCTGACCATCCCGCTCGTCGCGATCGTGTGCGCCTCCGTGCTCGACACCTCCGGCCTGTTCGAGACGGGCAAGGCCACGCTGATCGGACTCGGGGTCGGCTGTCTGGCCGCCCTCGTCGTCGGCATGCTGGTCACCGGCGAGCGCAGGCTGTCGGTGCCGCTGCACTCCGGCCGCTCCATGCTGGAGGCGATGGGCTCCGCCCTGCTGCTGCCCCAGCTCCTCGCCGTGCTCGGCTCGATCTTCGCGCTGGCCGGAGTCGGCACGCAGGTCGGCAGGATCGTGCACGGCATCCTGCCCGACAACTCCACCTACCTTGCCGTGGTGGCGTACTGCGTCGGCATGTTCCTGTTCACGGTGATCATGGGCAACGCGTTCGCCGCGTTCCCGGTGATGACCGCGGCCATCGGCTGGCCCGTCCTCATCGAGCAGATGCACGGCAACGAAGCGGCCGTCCTCGCGATCGGCATGCTGGCCGGCTTCGCGGGGACCCTGTGCACACCGATGGCCGCCAACTTCAACATCGTCCCGGCCACCCTGCTCGAGCTCAAGGACCAGTACGGCCCCATCAAGGCCCAGCTCCCGACGGCGCTGCCGCTGCTGGTCTGCGCCACCGTGATCATGGCGCTGTTCGCGTTCTGACGTGCCGATGGCGTACCGATGACGTGCCGGCCGCAGACGAATCACCCGATGGAGGAATTGCCATGACCCGCGTGCTCATCACCGGCTTCGCCCCGTTCGACGGCGAGCGCGTGAACCCGTCCTGGCAGGCGGCCTCCCTCGTGGCCGCCGAGCCGCCGGCCGGGCTGACGGTCACCGCCGCCGAACTGCCGTGCGTCTTCGGCGAGTCCGTCACGGCCCTGCGCGCCGCCGTCCGCGCGGCCGACCCCGAGCTGGTCCTCTGCCTGGGCCAGGCGGGCGGCCGCCCCGGTGTGACGGTCGAACGCGTCGCCGTCAACCTCGACGACGCGCGCATCCCCGACAACGCCGGTCACCGGCCCGTCGACGAACCCGTGGTCCCGGGCGGCCCCGCCGCGTACTTCTCGTCCCTCCCCGTGAAGGCCTGCGTCGCCGCCCTGCGCACGGCCGGTGTGCCCGCCGCCGTCTCGCACACGGCCGGTACGTTCGTGTGCAACCACGTCGCCTACGGTCTGGCCCACCTCATCGCCACCGAACTCCCGCACGTCCGGGGCGGTTTCGTCCATGTGCCCTGGGCGCCGGAGCAGGTCACCGACGGCACCGCCCCGGCCCTGGAGCCCGCCACGGTGGCCCGCGGCCTGCGCGCCCTGCTGGGCATCGCGGCCGCCACCCCCGCGGGCCAGGACCTGAACGTCTCCGAGGGGGCCACCCACTGACGCCGCCCACCGCATACGGCCCCCTTCACCCGGCTCGCCTTCGCCAACTCCATCCGGGAGTACCCCAGCTTCCCGTCCCGCCGGGCGATTTCACCGGACCAGGACGTACTCGCCGCCGAGCGCCGGGCGTGCGGGGATGCGGCGCTCGGGCTGGTCCGTGAAGCCGAGCTCCGACCGAGGCGGCCGAAGCCTGCCTCGCCGCCGGTCCGCGCGCTCAGATGCGGAACGGGGCGGCGTAGCGGACGGTGCCGCCGGGCAGGGGGTGGCGCGTGTCGAGGGCGAGGGCCATCAGGGCGTCGTCCGGGACGTCGATGCTCAGGCCGATCCCGTGGGCCGAGGCGCGGGTGAATCCGAAGCGCGGGTAGTAGTCCGGGTGGCCGAGGACGACCACATGGCGCTCGCCCCGCTCCCGGGCGGCCCGGAGCACGGCCTGGACCGCGGCGGAACCGGCGCCGGTGCGCTGCCGGTCGGGACGTACGGCGACCGGTGCCAGGCACAGCGCCGGGACGTCGCCGATGTGGCAGCGGGTCAGCAGGGCGTACCCGGCCGGTGTGCCGCTGTCGTCGGCGGCCGCCACGGACAGCCCGTCGATCCACGCGGAGTCACCCCGCAGGGCGTCCACGAGGTCGGCCTCCTCGGCGGTGGGAAACGCGGAGAGGTTGATCTCGCGGACGGCAGGGATGTCGGCGCCGGTCTCGGCGCGGGTGGTCCAGTGGTGCGGCATGAGGGGCGGGGGCTCCGTTTCCCGGTGGGGTTCGTACGAGCGGGGCGCCGACCGTCGCCGACACGGCGCGGCTGCCCGGAACGCTCCGAAACGAGCTCTTGACGACCGGAATGCAAGCACACGGGGCCCGGGCTCGGCCACTCGTTCACGAACGACTCCCCACGCCCCTCTCTCACGAACGTCTCCCCGGCGCCGGCTAGGCCGTGAGCAGCGGGCGCAGTGCGCCGGCGCGGAGCCGGTCCACCAGGGGCGGCGCGAACCGGCGCGCCGCGAGCACCGTGGCGAGAGCGACGACGCTGCCGACCAGGGCGCCCACGGCGACGTCGTGCGGGTAGTGGGCGCCGACGTAGACACGCGAGGCCCCCATCACGACGGCCGCGAGCAGGGCGACGGAACCGAGCCACCTGCCGACGAGGAGGAGCGCCACGGCGAAGGCGAAGGCGACGGTGGTGTGGTTGCTGGGGAAGGCGTAGTCGTCGCGGGCCGGGCACGCTTCGATGAGGAAGTCGTGGGGCAGCGCCCGGCACGGCCGGGGCTCCTGGAAGACCATCTTGATCCCGCTGTTCACCACATAGGCGAGGACGACGGCGAACGGCACGCCCAGCACGGCGGCCATCGCGGTGCTCCCCTGCCCGCGGGCCCGCCACCAGGCCACCAGCAGGATCAGCGCGAAGATGCCGGTGCCGTACGCGCTGTACGCGGCCGCGGTCCCGTTCAGCCAGTGCGTATGGCGGGCGAAGTCGGTGACGTCGGTGTAGAGGCCGCCGTCGATGGCCGCGCCGTCGAGTGCCTGAGCGGTCGGGGAGGAAGTCGTGATCAAGCGGATCTCCGGGGCCGTGGTGCGCGTGGGGCGTGCTCCGGGGAACACGTCGCGGCACTGAGTGGACGTAAAGATGACCTGTGGACGTCCAGCACATGAACGTCTACAAGTGAGTAGACGTTATCAGGTGGAGATCGGTTCGCTCACCGGAAGATCCGTACGCGTCAGGGGACGTCCGTGCGCAGGACCACGCGCCGCCCGTGCAGCTCGCCCCGCTCCAGCCGGGCGTGCACCGCACCGGCCGCGCTGAGCGGGAGGATCTCGGTCCGGCGCGCCCGCAGGGCACCCCGGCCGAGCAGGTCGTTGATGTACCCGGCGGCCTCGGCGAGCTCGTCGGTGGTCGCGTGGGAGATGACGAATCCCACGACGGAGCGGTCGTTCATGTACAGGGCCGCGGCAGGCAGCACGGGCCGGGTGCCGGCACCGGCCAGCAGCACGACGCGGCCCCGCCGGGCGAGCAGTGCGACGGAGGTCTCCAGGTCGTTGACGCCCGCCGTGTCCAGGTAGAGGTCGACGCCCGACGGCGCGGCGCCCCGGATCGTCCCGGCCAGGTCCGGACCGCGGTAGTCGAAGACCTCGGCCGCGCCCGACTCCGCGCAGTACGCCGCGTCGCGCGGGCCGGCGGTCGCGAGGACCCGGGCGCCGGCCCGCGCCGCCATCGTCACCAGGGCACTGCCCACGTTGCCCGCGGCCCCTGCGACCAGCACGGTCTCGCCTGCGCGCAGGCGCCCGTGCACGAACAGCGCGAGGTACGCGGTCGCCGCCGGATGGACGACCGCGACCGCGGTGTCCGGATCGACGCCGTCGGGCAGGTGGTACAGCCGGTCGGCCGCCACCACCGCCCGCTCCGCCGCCGCGCCCTGGCGCCCCTCGTGCCCGAGGCTGTTGCACCACACCCGGTCCCCGACCCGGAATCCGGTGACGCCGGGTCCCGCCTCGGCCACCGTCCCGACCAGGTCCCGGCCGACGACGAACGGGAAGGTCAGATGTGTCGGGAAGAGCCCCGAGCGGACGAAGGTGTCGACGGGGTCGACCGCCGTGGCCCGCACCGCCACCAGTACGTCGGTGGGACCGGGCACCGGCGCGGGGATCTCCCCGTACCGGATGACGTCGGCGGGACCCAGCTCCCGGATGTACGCGGCACGCATGACATCACATGGTCCCACCCCGGCCCGCCCGGCGAAGGACGACAGAACTCAGTGTCATGCCGGTCGCACCGATCCACAGGGACGCCCCGGCTCCCCACAGCGCACCCGAGGCTCCGCCGAGTACTCCGCCCAGCGGAACGCCGCCCCAGGACACGAACCGGGCCGTGGCGTTCATACGGCCCAGGAGCCGGTCCGGGGTGAGGGCCTGCTGGAGGCTCGACTGGGACACCACGCGGACGACACCGCCCAGGGAGAGCGCAGCGAGTCCGACAGCCGCCGCGTACAGGCTCCAGCCCGGCCGCGCGTACGGCATCAGGGCGGTCGGCGGACAGGTGACCAGCGGCGCGAGCCAGATCACCCGTCCCTGTCCGAGCCGCCGCGCGATGGCGCGGGCCGTCAGGGCACCCGACAGCGCGCCACAGCCCATTCCCGACAGGACGAGGCCGATCCCGAGGGAACCGAGACCGACCTTCCGCTGCAGGAAGACCAGCAGCATCGTCTGATACAGGGCCAGGAAGAGGTTGAACACCGCGTCCCCCGCGACGGTCGCGCGCAGGACCGGCTGCCCGAGAACGAATGCCAGCCCGTCCCTGATGTCCCGCGCCAGATGTCGTCTCCTGCCCGCCTCCGGCCTCTCCTCCCGCCTGCGGATGCCGGTCGCGAGGAGCCCCGACGCGGCCATCCCCCCGAGCTCGCCAGCAGCGCGGCGGGGGCTCCCGCCCAGCCGACCAGCGGCCCCGCCACCGCCGGACCGCCGATCCCGGTCACCGACCGGACGGCCGACAGCCTCGCGTTTCCCTCGACCAGGTTGTCCCGTCCCACCAGGTGCGGAAGGTAGCTGACGTAGGCGACGTCGAAGAGGACCGTCAGCAGTCCGTGCAGCAGGGCGGCTGTGCAGAGCCAGTCGATCGTGAGCAGCCGGGCCCACCACGCCGCCGGAATCGACAGGAGGACCAGCGCGCGCACCAGATCGGCGGCGATCATCACGGGTCGCTTGCGCATCCGGTCCACCCACGCACCGGCCGGCAGTCCGATCAGGAACGAGCCGACCGTGGTCGTCGCGGTCAGCAGTCCGACCTGGAACTCATCGGCGTGCAACGCCGTGACGGCGACCAGCGGCAGTGCCAGGAAGATGATGCGATCGCCCAGTTGTCCGAGGGCGGTGGCGGCGAAGAGGAGCCCGAAGTCCGGATCACGCAGCAGACCGAGCCGCGAGGAAGCTCCCTTCGGTATCACCTGACGCACCGCTCGACGCCGAATTCGTACACCACGGCCCGGCGCTCGTCCGGAATGACGATGTCGGCGGTCTCCACCGGGCGGCCGTCGGCGGCGTAGATGGTCCGCTCTGTCCGGAGTACGAGGTCTCCGGCGCTGATTCCCAGCAGGTTCGCCTGTGCCGGGGTGGCGCGGGCCGGGCGCGGCATCTCGACCACCGTGTCGACCACGACTCCGATGGAGCGCATGCGCGCGGGTACGCCCTTTCCCGCCAGCGGGCCCGTCTCGGGCAGCACGACCGGCGTTCCGCCGGTCAGGGCCATCGGTTCCCAGGACTCGGAGAGCTGGACGGGGTGCCCCTCGGCGAGGAACTCGTAGCGCGTGGTGACGCAGGGGTCTCCGGGGCGTATGCCGAGCCGTTCGGCGATGGCCTCGGGGGCGGGCACCCGCACCTGGCTGTCCGCGTCCCAGGCATCGGCCCGGCCCCGCTCGCGCGGATCGGGATGTCCACCGGCGGACGTACCGGCCGAGCGGGGTGAGCCGCCCCGGCGTGCGTGGTGCCGAGACCGGACCAGCCGTAGCCGCTCGCGCGGCGTGCGCACATAGGTGCCCGATCCCGCGCGCCCTTCGAGCAGTCCTTCGGCGATGAGCCGGTCCATGGCCCGCTGCACGACATTGCGCCCGACCCCGTACTCCTCGGCGATCCGCACCCGGGACGGCAGGCGCTCACCGATGTCCCACTCCCCCGAGAGAACGCGGGCGTGCAACACGTCGGCCAGCGCACGGTACGGCGCTTCTCGGGGCATGGGCGACTCTCCAGCGGTGATTCCAGGCGGAGTCGAGAAGCCAACGCACCGCGTGAAAGCTACTGGAGCAGAAACACGCCCGGCGGTCGCGCCTCAGCGTCTGCGCTCCGCGCCCTCGGCGCCGAGGGCCCAGGCGCCGAAGGCCGCGCCGGTGGTCTCGAAGTCGAAGATCACATGGGACGCGGCGGTGTTGACGTCCCGCCAGAACCGCTGGAGGGGGTCCGCCTCGAAGTGGGACGTGGTGCCGCCGGCCTTGAAGATCCGGTCGACGGCCGACACCAGCAGTCCGACCGCCAGCGCCAGGTCCCGCGGCCCGCGCACCGCCGCCTCGCCCTCCCGGGCCTGCTCGATGCCGTCGGCGACCCGGGCGGCCCGCTGCATGAGGAGCTCGGCCGCGTCCACCTCGCCGGCCGAGCGGGCCAGCTCGATCTGGACCGGCGGCTTCTCCCGCACCGGGGCGCCGCGCCGGTCGACCCGCCGCATGGTCTGCTCGGCGCCCACAAGCAGCGCCCCGCGGGCGGCACCCAGCACGGGAACGGCGAGGGGCAGGGCGTTCAGGGCGTCCACGGGGACGGTGTGACAGCGGGCCTCGGAGGCGGTCGCCCGGCCGGCGTTGATGTCGAACCGCGACAGGGTCCGGTGCTCAGGCACGAACACGTCGTCCAGGGCCATGGTGTCGCTGCCGGTCCCGCGCATGCCCATCGTGAACCAGGTGTCCCGCACGATGACGTCCGCCCGGGGCACCGCGAAGAACCGCACCTCGGGGCGGCCGTCGGGGCCCACCCTGCCGTCGGGTACGGCGGAGCAGGCGAAGACCCAGTCCGCGAAGCGCACCCCGCTGATGTACCGCCACTCGCCGCTCAGCCGCCAGCCGCCGGAGGCGGGCTCGGCCTTGCCGGCCGGCATGAGCGCGCCCGCCATCAGGGCGTTCGGGCCGTCGGCCCAGATCTCCGCCTGTCCCTCCAGGGGCAGGAAGGCCCCGTAGCGGGCCGCGTAGGCGGACAGCGAGGCGGCCCAGGCCGCCGAGGCGCAGCCCTGGCCGACCAGCGTGACCGCCGCGGTCATGTCGATGAAGCGGCCGTCCGCGCCGCCGTGGGCCGCGGGGACGAAGTGCCGGGCGAACCCGGCCTCCCGCACCGCCTCGACCGCCTCGGGCGCGAGCCGCCGGGCGGCCTCCGTCTCCTCGGCGCACCGCGCCGCGATCTCCGCCACGCGCGGCGCGCCGGCGACGACGTCCGCCACCAGCGGCCGCTCGGCCACGATCGTCGTTGTGCTGTCGCTGAGCATGCTGTTCGCCACCTCCACTGGGGGATGGCCGCAGTCTGTCCGGCGCAGCCCACGAGAGGCCGCACCCGAGCCCGGGACCGGCCCGTCGATCACCCGACTGGCTTCAGAACACACCGCGGCTCCGAGCCCCGCACGCTCGCCAAAAATACCCCCCGGGGTACCCGTGCTACTGTCGAACACATACCCCCGGGGGTAATTCAGGCACGGGAAAGGAGTACGCGATGTTCTTCGTCGACACGATCGAGGTGCCGGGGCTGGGCAACCGCACGTACCTTGCGGGCGGCGCACACACGGCGGTGGCGGTCGATCCGCCGCGCGACATCGACCACGTGATCGCGGCGGCGGCCCGGCGCGGTGTGCGCATATCCCACGTGGTCGAGACGCACCTCCACAACGACTACGTCACCGGCGGCCTGGAACTGGCCCGGCTCACGGGCGCCGCCTACCTCGTCCCCGCCGACGCCCGGGTCTCCTACCCACGCGTGCCGGTGCACGACGGCGACCGCCACGACATCGACGCCGCCGCGGGACTCGTCCTGCGCGCGCTGGCGACGCCCGGCCACACCCCGCACCACACGGCGTACGCCCTGGAGCAGGGCGGTTCGGCGGTCGCGGTGTTCACCGGGGGCTCCCTGCTGATCGGCGCCGTCGGCCGCCCCGACCTGGTCGAGCCGCGCCTGACGCGGGACCTCGCCCGCGCCCAGCACGCCTCCGCGCACCGGCTGGCCGCGGAGCTGCCGGACGAGACGGCGGTGCTGCCCACCCACGGCTTCGGCAGCTTCTGCGCGTCGGACCAGGCGCGCCGGGCGGGCGGCGACGGCACGACGATCGGCAAGGAGAAGACGCACAACGCGGCGCTCGTCCGCGACGTGGACACCTTCGTCGCCGAGCTGCTGGCGGGACTGGACGACGTCCCCGCGTACTACACGCACATGGGCCCGGCCAATGCCGACGGCCCCGCCCCGGTCGACCTGACGCCGCCCGCCATGGCCGACGCCGGCGAGATCGCCGCGCGGCTCGCGGCCGGGGAGTGGGTCGTGGACCTGCGCCACCGCGTCGCCTTCGCCGCGGGGCATGTGGCGGGCTCGTTCAACTTCGAGGCCGGCGGACAGCTCGGCATGTACCTGGCCTGGCTGATCCCCTGGGGCAAGCCGGTGACCCTGCTGGCCGAGTCCGCCGAGCAACTCACCTCCGCGCAACGGCAGTTGGCCCAGGTCGGGATCGAGCGCCCGGTCGCCGCGGCGACCGGTGACCCGGCGCACTGGGTGTCCGAGGGCACGGCACTGGCGTCCTACCCGCGGGCCACGTTCGCGGATCTCGCGCAGCACTCCCGCGACGGCGTCGTCGTGCTGGACGTCCGCCGGGACTCCGAGCGGGCCGGCGGCTTCATCGCGGGTTCGGTGCACATCCCGGTCCACACGCTGCGCGAGCGCCTCGACGAGGTGCCCGCAGGACAGATCTGGGTGCACTGCGCGGGCGGCATGCGCGCCGCCATCGCCGCGTCGCTGCTGGACGCCCAGGGCCGCGACGTCGTGGCCGTCGACGACTCCTTCGACTCGGCCGCAGCAGCCGGACTCACCGTCCACACCACCGCGTGACCGCGCGTCGCCGCGGCTCACCACACCGAGACGAGCAACAGGAGCGAGAACCATGACGAGTGTCTTCGCAGGACACCCCGGCGTCCCGGACCGGCCGACCGTGCCGGAGGCCGCCGCGCTGCCGCTGCCCAGGGACGTCGACGCCGTCGACGAGGTCGGCGGGATGCAGGCCTGGGCCGGTGCGGGGCTGCCGTCGGTGGGCCCGGCCGGCGCGGGCGGGATCGTCGCGTGAGCGCCGTGCTCCTCGCCCTGGCCGCCGGGGCAGCCATCGGGCTCACGCTCGGGGCGCTCGGCGGCGGTGGCAGCGTGCTGACCGTCCCCGCCCTGATCTACCTGCTCGGATTCACCCCGGTCGCGGCCACCACGGCCGCGCTGGTCATCGTCTCCGTCACCTCCGCGACCGCGCTGTCGGCGCACGCCCGCGACGGTCATGTGCGCTGGCGTACGGGGCTGCTGTTCGCGGCGGCGGGCATCGGCCCGGCCATGCTGGGCGGGGCGCTCGCCTCCCGCCTGCCGGCGACCGCGCTGACCGTCGGCTTCGCCGTCGTGGCGGGCGCCGCCGCACTGCGGATGACGCGCCGGCACGTGCCCGCCGATCAGGCGGTCGCACCGGTACGGCCGGGCCGGGCGGCGGTCGCGGGGGCCGGGCTCGGCGCGGTCACCGGTGTTCTCGGCGTGGGCGGCGGCTTTCTCGCGGTCCCGGCGCTGGTGAGCGTCCTCGGGATGCGGATGCGGACGGCCGTGGGCACCAGCCTGCTCGTCATCACGGTCAACTCGCTGGCGGCGCTGGTCATGCGCACCAGTACGGCGAGCGGCCTGGACTGGGGCCTCATCGGACCCTTCGCCGGGGCGGCCGTCCTCGGCGCATGGGACGGCAGGCGCCTGTCGGCGAAGCTCCCCGCACGGACGCTCCAACGGGCCTTCGCCGTGGTCCTGCTCGCGGTGGCCGGATTCATGCTGGCCGACGCGGTGCTGTGACGGCCCGCCGCACGCGCCGCTGCGGGGACCGCCGAAACCTCAGGCCAGGGACAGGAACAGCTTCTCCATCCGGGCGCGCATCGCCTCGGCGTCGTCGCCGTTCTTCCGGCCGGACTCGATGTCGGCCACACACTGCTGGAGGCCGGTGGCGATGATCGCGAACCCGGCCCGGTCCAGCGCCCGCGAGGCGGCGGCCAGCTGCATGACGACGTCCTCGCAGTCCCGGCCCTCCTCGATCATCCGGATCACCCCGGAGATCTGGCCCTGCGCCCGCCGCAGCCGGTTCAGCACGGCCTTCAGGGACTCACCCTCGAGCTCCAGCTCCACGATCAACTCCTCAACCGAATACCCCTAGGGGTAACTGTACGTCCCCTCGCGGGACGACGACGTACAGCAGACGAGCGCAAAGGACCGACTCCGCCATGACCAGCCCCCTCTCCCCCGTCGCCCTCGGCACCGACCAGGCCGGCGCCCGGTTGCACGAGTTCACCGTCATCGACGTCCGTACCCCCGGCGAGTACGCCTCCGGCCATCTGCCCGGGGCCCTGAACATCCCCGTGGACCAGCTCCGGCGCGCACTGCCCGAGCTGCGGCACGCGGCCGAGCGCGGCGGCCTCCTCATGGTGTGCGCCTCGGGCGCCCGTTCCGGCAACGCCTGCGCGTTCCTCGCCGAGCAGGGCATCCCCGCGGCCACGCTCACCGGCGGCACCACCGCCTGGGCCGGCGCCGGACACGGCCTGGACCGGCCCGCGGCCTGCGACACGCGGTCCGGCTGGGCCATGGAGCGGCAGGTGCGCTTCACCGCGGGCACGCTGGTCCTGCTGGGCCTGGCGCTCGGCCTGCTCGTCCACCCGGCCTTCGCGCTCCTGTCGGCGGGCGTCGCCGCCGGCCTGGTCCTCTCCGCCCTGACGGACACGTGCGGCATGGCGGCCGTCCTCGGCAAGCTGCCGCACAACCGGCCGCGCCCCGCCGACCTCGCCGCCACGCTCGCCGCCCTGCGCGCCCGCTGAGCCGGGGCGCCCCCGCGGTCCGGGCCGGTGCCGGTGAGGTCCACGGCGACGGCCGGGACACGTGCGCCGCCGACCGGGGCCGTCGTGGGCGCACGGCCCGGCAATGCGCCGCACACGGTTCGACCATGTTTCAGGCAACGTGGGCCGTTTTCACACATCGTCGACGGGTGACAGGTCACACTCGGTGGCGGAGGGGGGACGAGTGCGGCGGCGGTCGCACCATCCCGACGTGTCGCGCCGCCCGGGGGAGGGCGGCGAGCGGACCAGCAGGGGGATGCATGACGCAGTCGCTTCCAGGTCGACACCCCGCCCCCGAGCGGGCGCCGACCGGGCGCGGGGAGCTTCCGGTGGTCGTGGTCGGGGCGGGGCCGTACGGGCTCTCCGTGGCCGCGCATCTGCGGGCGGCCGGGGTGCCGGTGCACATCTTCGGGGAGGTGATGGGCAGTTGGCGGCACGCCATGGCCACCGGGATGTTCCTGAAGTCGACACCGGCGGCCACCGATCTGTCCGCACCCGGGCCGGGCGCCCGGCTCGCCGACTTCCGCCGGCTCCAGGGCGAGCCGGAACTGACCGAGCTGACGCCGATCCCGTGCGACGTGTTCGTGCGGTACGGACAGTGGTTCCAGAAGCAGTACGTCGGTGACGTCGACCCCGCCCGGGTCGTGTCCGTCGACCGGGACGGCACGGGGGCGGGCTGGACGGTCCGGCCGGCGGACGGGCGGGTCGTGGCCGCGCGGGCCGTCGTCGTGGCCACCGGACTGAACGGACTCGCCCACATACCCGACCAGTTGAGCCGGCTGGCCCCCGAAGGGGCCGGGCCCCGGGCCCTCGTGTCGCACACCAGCCACCACACCGACCTGTCCTGCTACGCCGGGCAGCGGGTCGCCGTCATCGGCGGCGGTCAGTCCGCGCTGGAGAGCGCCGCGCTGCTGCACGAGGCGGGCGCCGAGGTGCGGGTGCTGGTCCGGGAGAACCGGGTGCGGTGGGGGACGACACCCGCGCTGTCCCGCCCCTGGCCCGCGCGCCTCGCACGGCCGGCCTCACCGCTGGGCACCGGCTATGTGCTGGCCGCGGTGTGCAAGGCACCGCACGCCGTACGGCAGTTGCCCGCCTCCGCGCGGCTCCTGCTGTTCCGGCGCGCGCTCGGCCCGTCGGGCGGCTGGTGGCTGCGGGACCGGGTCGAGGGCGTCGTACCGGTGCAGACCGCGAGCCGCGTCACGCACGCGGAGGTGACGCCACAGGCCACGGTCGGCCTCCGGCTCACCGGGTCCCACGGCACGTCCGACCTCACCGTCGACCACGTCCTCGCGGCCACGGGATACCGGCTCGACCTGGACGCGCTGCCGTTCCTGTCCCCCGCGCTGCGGCGGGCGTTGGTGTGCGTGCCGGGCTCCAGGGCTCCCGAGCTGGCGGGCACGCTGGAATCGTCGGTACCCGGGCTGTACTTCACCGGGTCGCTCGCGGCGCCCGTGTTCGGGCCCATGATGCGGTTCGTCGCCGGGACGGAGTTCGCGGCCACCCGCGTCGCCGGGGACATCCTGCGCCGGATCCGGGCCGCCCGCTGACCACGGCAGCCGCGCGGCCGACGTCGGACGCTACCCCTGCCGCTCGCCCGGCCGGTGATGGCGGCAGCAGAAGCGGACGCGGGCATGCGCGGGGCGCCCCGCAGCGTCCACGTGCGCGATCGTTTCCGCGCACTGGGCCCGCTGCGCGTCGTCGACCATCTTGTCGCTGTCGGAGGCGGCGTTGGCGAGGCCCGCGCAGCACAGGGTCAGCAGCAGGGCTCCGCCGGCGATGGGGAGGGTCCGGCGGGGCGGGGGCGGGCCGAGCAGGGCGCGGACCCGCTGGGGCACGGCGCCGCCGGTGACGGCGAGCGCGGGCGGGGCCGAGGTGCGGGAGGAGGAGGCGAGGGCGGCTCGGCCGACGGCGCGGGCGACGACCCTGCGGCTGCCGACGTGCGTCGCCGCCTCCTCGTCGGCCCAGCGCTCCAGGACGTACCCGCCCGCGTCGGCCAGGGGCCGCAGCAGCGGATTGACGGCGGCGGCAAGGCGCCAGACGGCCTGGAACAGATGGTGCCGACGGCGCAGATGGGCGCGTTCGTGCGCCAGCAGCGCCTCGCGCTCCTCGTCGTCCAGACAGCGCAGCATGCCCCGGGAGACGACGATGCGGCCGGGCGCGCCGGGCAGCGCGAACGCCTGGGGCGCATCGGTGTCGACGACGGCCAGCTCGCCGTCGCCGGGCACGCGGGCACACTCGCGCCGGGCCCACAGGACATGGCGGACCTGCCGTACGGCGGCGAGGACGAGGGAGACGCACCCCGCGAGCAGGACGAGGGCGCCGGCGACCGCGACCGTGAGGTGGACCGGGTTCTCGGCCCGCAGGACCGGCACCGACCAGCGGCCCTCCGCCGCCACCTCGGGTATCTGGGCGATCCCGGTGAAGGCCAGCAGGGCCAGCGAGCCCGTCCAGCCGACGGTCGTCACGAGCGCGGTGCAGGCCAGGGCCCAGGCGGCGGGGCGCGGGGCGAGCCGGCGGGCCGGCCGGGGCGCGAGGACGCTCAGGACGACCGTCACGATGAGCGGGACGTAAACGCTGATCAGCACCGGCTCACTCCCCCGTCGCCTCAGTGTCCGGCGCCGTCGGGGCCGGCGTGGTCCTCTGGTCCGGACAGCAGATGCTGGAGCAACTGCTCGTCCCGCTCGGACAGTTCGGAGACGAAGCGGGTCAGCACCGCCTCGCGGTCGGAACCGCCCTCCAGGAGCGACTTCATGCGGTGCGCGGTGTGGGAGGCCTCGTCGCGGGCCGGCTCGTAGGCGTAGCCGCGGCCGGCGCGGTGCCGGACCAGCATGCCCTTGTCGTACAGCCGGGACAGGATCGTCAGGACGGTCGTGTAGGCGAGATCGTCCGGCAGTCCCGTCAGGACCTGGCGTGCCGTCAGCGGTCCGTCCGCGGACCAGAGGGCGGCGAGCACGTTGCTCTCCAGTTCGCCGCGCGCCCGCCTGCCGGGTGTGCCGCCGTCCCTGAAGCCGTTCACCGTTCGCCCTTTCGTTGCCTTACCGCAGTCCAGGCTACCCGGCCATCTCCTACTAGTTGTAGGAGGTATGCTCCGGGCTTTGAACCAGGAACTACTACAACTTGTAGTTTCGTACCTTCCTCACACCTGCCCTTCCACCTGCGCAGAGGACAGCCCATGGTCAATCCCGGACGTACGCTGCCGAGGTCCGCGCCTGCGGGCGTCCCGCCGGTGCCCCGCGACGCGGCCACGGCCTCGCGCCGCGTCGCGCTCGTCTCGGCGAGCGTCGGCGCCGGCCACGACGGCGCAGCCGCCGAACTGGAGCGCCGCCTCGCCGCGGACGGCTTCGTCGTCGACCGGCACGACCTGCTGGACCTGCTGCCCGCCGGCCTCGGCCGAGCCGTCCGGGACGGCTACCACCGCATGCTCGTCGCCGCCCCCTGGGCCTACCAGCGGCTCTACGCCGGAACCGAGCGCGCCGGCGGCAGCGGTCCCGCGGCGCGGGCACTGCTGCGCGCCGCCGAGGACCGCGTGC
Organism: Streptomyces monashensis; assembly: GCF_001866665.1. Classification (GTDB taxonomy): domain Bacteria; phylum Actinomycetota; class Actinomycetes; order Streptomycetales; family Streptomycetaceae; genus Streptomyces; species Streptomyces monashensis. The sequence goes on from NZ_MLYO01000010.1 coordinate 99,320, forward strand.
TGCGCGCGCTGCACCCGGACGCCGGTGCGGTCGTGTCCACGTACCCGGGCGCCAGCCGCGTGCTCGGCAACCTGCGGCTGGCCGGCCGCCTGACCGTCCCGGTCGCCACCTACCTGACCGACTTCTCGGTGCATCCGCTGTGGGTCGCGGACGGCGTGGACGTCCACCTCGCCGCCCACGCGGTGCCCGCGGCACAGGCGCGCGCGGCCGGGGCCCGCGACGTGCGGGTGCGCGGGCCGGTCACCGACCCCCGGTTCCGCCCCTGCGACCCGCTCGAACGCGCCCGCGCGCGGGCGCGGTTCGGGCTGCCGGAACACGCCCCGCTCGCCCTGCTGGTCGCCGGGTCCTGGGGGGTGGGCCCGGTCCGGCAGGTCGCCCGGGAGCTGCGCGACTGCGGGGCCGCCCTCCCGGTCGTGGTCTGCGGCCGCAACGAGGCCCTGGCCCGGCAGCTGCGGACGGACGGGATCGCGTACTCCTACGGCTGGGTCGACGACATGCCCGGCCTGATGCACGCGGCCGACGTCCTGGTGCAGAACGCCGGCGGGCTGACCTCCCTGGAGGCGTTCGCCGCGGGCCTGCCCGTGGCCAGCTACCGCTGCATACCCGGCCACGGACCGGCCAACGCCGCCGCCCTGGACGAGGCGGGCGTGGCCGTGTGGATCCGCGACCCGGCCGACCTGAAGGGTGTACTGGGCGAACTGGTCGGCGGCCCGCTGGGGCAGCGGCAGCGCGGGGCCGGACTCGCGCTGTTCGCGTCCACCCCGGCCGACGGCCCCGCGGCCGAGATAGCCCGCCTCCACCGCCCCGGCCCGCCGCCCCCGCCACCGGGACCGGGCCGACGGCGGAGGCTGCGCACCCGGCGGCTCGCGGTCACCGGCGCCGCCGCCTGTGCGGTCTGGGCATGCGCCGTCGGCACGGGGGTCGCGACGACCTACGACGGACCCGCGCTGATGCGCACCCTGGGCCACGGCCTCGACCTGGACCGGCTCGCGCCGGCCTTCGCCGAGGAGGGGCACCACTCGTGACGACCTCCCGCCCCCTGCGCACCGCCGCACTGGCCGCCCTGCCCGCCGCCGCACTCGCCGCGGTCCACTGCGCGCCCGTCGTCTCCACCTTCGGGCCCCTGCGCAACCGCACCATGCCGCGCCTGTCCGGCCGGGGCCGCGCGGACCACGTCGCCCTCACCTTCGACGACGGACCCGACCCGTTGTCCACCCCGTTCTTCCTGCGGCTGCTCGACCGGCGCGGAGTGCGCGCCACCTTCTTCCTGCTGGGAAGCGAGGCACACCGTTCCCCCGGTGTGGTGCGCGAGATCGCGGCGGCCGGCCACGAGATCGGTGTCCACGGCTGGCGGCACCGGCCGCTGCTGCTGCGCGGCCCGCGCGCGACGTACGACGACTTCGCCCGCGCCCGCGACACGGTCGCCGACATCACCGGAACTCCGCCGACGCTCTTCCGGCCGCCGTACGGGGTCATGTCCACCGCCGCCCATGTGTCGGCCAGGCGCCTCGGGCTCACCCCCGTGCTGTGGACCTGCTGGGGCGAGGACTGGACGGCACGGGCCACGCCCCAGTCGGTCCACCGGACGGTGACCGCGGACCTCGACGGCGGCGGCACGATCCTGCTGCACGACTCGGACTGCACCTCCGCCCCCGGCGCCTGGCGCTCGGCTCTCGGCGCGCTGCCCCGTATCCTCGACACCTGCGCGGAGCGGGGCTACGAGGTCGGCCCGATCCGCGACCACGGGTGGCCGGGCCTCGCCACGGCGCCCGACGTTCACCCTGCCGGTGCCGGTGCCCCGGGCAGCTCCGGCCGTTAGACACCGGGCACGCCACAGCGCGTGCCACTCGTCCCGATCAGTTCACGGATCACCTGCATGCTTCGCATGCTTGTCGTCACCCTCATGGAGGCACGGGGTCTATGACCACACCCACGCATCTCGCCGCGCAGCTGGCCGTCAACGTCCTGGACGCCCATTCGCTGCTGGCCGCGTTCGGCGTCCTCGGCGTCGGCGTGGTGATGTTCGCCGAGACAGGGCTGCTCATCGGCTTTTTCCTGCCCGGGGACACGCTGCTGTTCACCGCTGGACTGCTGTGCACGGGCTCGTCCGACCAGGGCCTGCACCTCTCGCTCGGGCCGCTGCTGGTCTCGGCCGCGGTCGGCGCGCTGGCCGGCGCCCAGGTCGGGTATCTCCTCGGCCGCAAGGCGGGCGGGGCCCTGCTCGCCCGCAGCCGTTCGAAGCGGCTGCACGAGGGAGCGCAGCGGGCCGAGGAGTTGCTGGAGCGGTACGGGCACGCGAAGGCCGTCGTCCTGGCCCGCTTCGTACCGGTGGTGCGGACGGTGCTCAATCCGATGGCGGGCGCCCTGGGCGTGCCGGTGCGGACGTTCACCGTCTGGCAGGTCGTCGGCGGGCTGGTGTGGAGCCTCGGCCTCACGCTCGCCGGGTACGCGCTCGGGTCCTCGATCCCGAACGTCGACCGCTATCTGCTGCCGCTGGTCGCCCTGATCGTCGTCCTCTCCCTGATCCCGCTGCTCGCCGAGGTCCTGCGTGCCCGCCGTGCGACACGCACGCAGGAGGAGCGCTGACCGCTGCGCGGAAGCGGCGCGCGGGCCGTCCGCGGATCCGTCGTGCCTCGTCGCGCGCCTGCGGGGGTGCCCGCCTGCTGGGGTGCCGACTGTTCTCAGACTCCTCTTACTCCCTGGGACGAAGCTGGTGGGCAACGGGGCCGGCACCCGGCCTCCAGGACGGAAGGAGCAGGTCATGTCCGGCATCCGGCACGGGCGTCTGCCTCACGCGCTCGTTCCCCTGGCGGCCGTCGGGCTGCTGTCCGTGGGCATGGCCGCACCCGTCGCCGCGGCCGGGCCGGCCCACCGGGTGGACTGCCGGGTCACCCGATGCGTCGCCCTGACCTTCGACGACGGACCGACCCCGTACACGGCCCCGATCCTGGACACGCTGCAACGAGCGCACGTCCCGGCCACGTTCTTCCTCATCGGGCCGCACGCGCTGCGCTACCGGGCGGACGTGCTCAGGGAGTACCGCGCCGGGGACGCGATCGGCGACCACACCGTCACCCACCCGCATCTCACCCGCCTCCCGCTCGCCCGGATCGAGTACGAGATCGGCACCGCCGCACGCCAGATCGCCTCCGTCACCGGACAGCGGCCGACGCTGTTCCGGCCCCCGTTCGGGGCGTTCGACGCGCGGGTGCGGGCGGCAGCCGCCGCGGAGGGCATGTCGGTGATCATGTGGAACGTCACTGCCAGGGACTGGAAGTTCCACGATCCGCCCGTCATCGAACACCGGGTGCTGAGCCGGGTACGGCCGGGCGCGATCGTCGTGCTGCACGACCGGTACGCCACGACCCCGCCTGCCGTCCCCACGATCGTCCGCGCGCTCCGGGCCCGCGGCTACCATCTTGTCACCATCCCCCAGCTGTTCGGATCTGCAGGAGAGTTGAGCCCCGGACGGGTCTACCACCGCGGTCCCTGAGTGCCACCCGCGGCCATGCGGTCGCAACGATGCGAGCACCTCGCCCGTGTCGTCCGCACGCTCCTCGAAACGCCGTGCGCCACGCTGACAGCACAGTGGCCGTCGGCCTGCGCACCGGGGACGGCACCGCCCGTCCGGTTGTCGCCGACGACGCGCCCGGCGTCCCGGATTCCGAGGACACCGGGCAGTGCGCGCGACATCGTCACGGCCCGCCCACGGCCCACGCCGCCGGAGGAGCCGTGACCGCTCCGCCCGCTCGGCCCGGGGCTACTGGGGATCCGCCGGGCCGGCGGCGCTGCGCAGGGTGCTGATCATCTCCTGGACGACCGGGCCGGCCGGTGGCCGCAGGCGCTCCCCGCCGCTGTGGGTGAAGAGGCGCTCGAGGACCGAGTCGGAAGCGAAGTCGCGCAGGTGCTCGGGGAGTTGCAGGGTGTTCTGCCGGGTGAGCGGATTGATCTGGACCTGCTCGAACCACCTGACCAGCGTCTGCCAGGACTCCGGATCGACGCTCAGCGCGTGGAAGAAGCCGCGGTGCAGCGTGCGGATGATGAGCAGTACCGCCAGCTGGAGGCGGTACTCCCGGTCGATCCGGCCGGCCGGCAACTGGGCGCGGGAGACGGCCAGCGCCATGTTGAAGACGTTGACATAGCGCTTGAGCCGACGCGGATTGGCGCCCAGGCCGCGCTGGAGCAGCTCCCAGAAGAGGGGGTCGTCCGCCAGCTCCGAGACATACGGCGTGAAGGCCTCGCGGAGGGTGCCGAACCCCACGTCCGGCAGGAAGAACGGCAGTTGGACGATCTTGTCGAGGTAGGCCATGCCGGAGGCGACCTCGGCCGGCGCCCCTTTGAGGGACTCGCCGAACTTGTTGGTGGCGATCGCCGCCAGTACGTCCACGTCCATGGCGAGGACGAAGACGCACTGCGAGTGGGCCAGGAAGAGCTTCAGCGACTCCAGCACCGTCATCGCCGACTCGGGGGTGCAGCGGTCGAGGTCGTCCACGAAGACCACCAGCCGCCCGTCCTCGCCGACGAACTCCCGTACGGCATCGGCGAAGTCGGTCTCGAAGTGGTTCACCTGCCGGTACTGCTCCGCGTCCCCCTCGGACAGACCCTTGAGCAGGTCGTCGACGTCCTCGCGCTTGATGGCGCCGCCGGTGCCGAGCGCCGCCGCGGTGCCCAGGCCGGCGCGGATCGAGAGCCAGGTCGCGGCCTTGGCGAGCCGGACGGCCTTGTCCCGGAGGGTCGGCACCTGCTCCATCTCGGCGAGGATGGTGTGCAGCAGCGCGGCCCAGACCTCGACCTTGCGGTCGTACTTCCAGGGGTTGAACCAGATCGTGCGGGTCTGGCCGGCCTCGAACCGCCGCTCCCACAGCCGTAGAAAGCTCGACTTGCCCGCACCCCAGGAGCCGAACACGCCGACGGTCAGGGGCAGCGGTGCGGCCTGCTCCACCGCCGCGTGCAGGACGTCGACGTACGGCCCGAAATGGAACGAGTCGTCCTGCGCAGTGGTGACGGGGTTGTCGGTGAGGGGACGCAACGAGGCTGCTCCTGTCCGCGGAAGTCGCTTGCCCTGAGGGCGAGTTCGGCTGCCCAGTCTGTCAGGAGATCCGGAGATCCGGCGCCCCCGTCGCGCGGCGCCGACGGGGGGCCGGGCGGCAGGTTCCGTCAGACGTTGACGCCGAAGTCCTGGGCGATGCCGCGCAGGCCGGAGGCGTAGCCCTGGCCCACCGCGCGGAACTTCCACTCGGCGGCGTGCCGGTACAGCTCGCCGAAGACCATCGCGGTCTCGGTCGAGGCGTCCTCGGAGAGGTCGTAACGGGCGATCTCCTGGTCGTTCGCCTGGTTCACGACGCGGATGAACGCGTTGCGCACCTGACCGAAACTCTGGCCCCGGACATCGGCGTCATGGATGGAGACGGGAAAGACGATCTTGGCGATCTCACCCGGTACGGCGGCCAGGTTCACCTTGATCGACTCGTCGTCGCCCTCACCTTCACCGGTGAGGTTGTCTCCCGTGTGCTCCACCGAGCCGTCGGGGCTCCTGAGGTTGTTGTAGAAGACGAAATGCTGGTCGGAGACCACTTTCCCGGAGGCGTCACAGAGCAGGGCGGAGGCGTCCAGGTCGTAGTCCGCGCCCGTGGTGGTCCGGACGTCCCAGCCCAGTCCGACCACCACAGCGCTCAGTCCCGGCGCCTGCTTGCTCAGCGACACGTTGCCGCCCTTGCCCAGGGAAACTCCCACGACTCGTCCTCCCGACTGCCGTCCTCTGTCCGTTCACTGGGTTGAACGTCCAGCTCACCGTCACGGTTCCACGATTTGCGCAAAGGTTGAATCGTCGCAGAGGACCGTCATCGGCGTGGGAGGTGCGGCCGGCCGTGTCAGTGCGCCGCGCGGTTCTCCGTCGCCGGTGCGGCGGCCTCCCGCGCCGGCGCGGTGGTCTCCGTCGCCTCGGACGCGGCCTTGGTGAGGCGGGGGGCCGGCGCGGCGGTCGCGGCCGTGTCCGTGTCCTCGGCGGGAGCGGGGGCGCCGTCCTCCTTCATGGCCTTGGCCTCGCTCTTGAGGATGCGCATGGACTTGCCCAGGCCCCGGGCCGCATCCGGCAGCTTCTTCGAGCCGAACAGCAGGATGATGATGATCGCCACGATCAGCAGATGCCAGGGTTCCAGTCCGTTGCGGAGCATCGCGCCCACCCCTCTCTAGATTGCCTTTTTGCGCAACTGTACAACCGTGTCCGTACCGTCGTCCCCGGCCGGGCGCCGGAGACCGGCAATCGCGGTCACCCCGCGCCGACCGCCTTGCCCGCCTTGGCCCAGTTCGCGTGCAGACGGTCCAGATACGAGCGGGCCTGGCCGCCTGGGCTCGCGCCACGGGCGAAGGCGAGCATGTTGCCCGCGCCCGCGTTGTAGCCGAGCGCCAGCAGGTCGTCCTTCGAGTAGGCGGCGGTCCGCGCGGTGGGCAGCTGGGCCGCCAGGTCGTGCACGTACCAGGCCTCGGCCTCGATCGCGAGGCCGCGGTCGTCCGGCAGCTCGTCCCAGCCGCGGCGTGCGAAGTCCCGGCCCTGTTTGACCTCGTCGAAGGTGGCACGGTGCATGTTCGCGATACCGAAGGCCGCGTCCGGCTTGTACTTCTGCCAGGCCCGCTCGAAGGCCGGGTCGTGCGGTTTGTAGGCCTCGTTGTAGAGGATCGCCATCAGCAGCTGGGCGCTGACGCCGGCCTGCCGGGCCCGGGTACGGACCTGTGCGGCGTACTGGGCGGGGTCGTACGACGAGGCGGCCGCGGCCGACGGAGTGGCGGTGGGGGGCGAGGCGCCGGAGGAGGGGGTCGGCGCGGTGGCCGACGCCTTCGCCGGCGGCGGGGTGTCGTCGCTGTCGTCATCGCCGCCGAAGAGTCCCGCGGCGCGCAGGACGACGTACAGCGCAAGGGCGAGGACCGCCACGGCGAGCCAGCGGTGGCGCCTCGGTCGCACGGAATCCGGCATGCCCGTCCCCTCCGGGAGTCGGCCGCGCACGCCGATGCGACCACCTGGCGGACCGCCCGGCGCACACGCGCCGGATCAGTTTAGGCACCACCCCCTGACAGCCGGTCGCGCAGCACCGTGTCCATCGTGACCGGTTCGCGGCCGAGGAGGGCCGGCAGAGCCGGGTCGGCGGCACCGAACTCACCGGCACGGCTCGCGGCGAATATGCCCAGCAGCTGGTCGGCGACCTCGTCAGGGGCGCCCTGACCCACCATCCGCTCCCGGAACTCCTCGTCGGACACGACGGTCCGCTTCACGGCACGGCCCGTCAGCTCGGTGGCGAGGGCGGCGATGTCGGCGAAGGTCAGGGCCTGACCGGCGGTGAGCGACGGCGTCGGGCCCTCGAAGCGGCCCTCGTCCGCCAGCACGACGGCGGCGGCCTCAGCGAGGTCGTCGTGCGTGGTCCAGCACACGGGCCCGTCCTCCGGGAGGGCGATCTCACCGGTTTCCAGGGCGGAGCCGAGGAGCAGCAGCGCGCTGGCGGCATGGAAGCCGTTGCGCAGCGAGGTGAACGGCACGCCGCACGCGCGCAGGGCGGACTCGGTGGCGTCGTGGTCGCGGCAGGCCTGGAAGTGCGAGGCGGCCGAGGCGCCCATCTGGCTGGTGTAGAGGATGCGGCGGGCTCCTGCCTCGACGGCCGCCGCGATGGCGTCGCGATGCTCCCGCACGGTCTCCTCGCCCATCTTGTCGACGGAGACCAGGAGCACCTGCGTGGCGCCCTCGAAGGCGTGGGCGAGGCTCGCGGGGTCGGTGAAACTTCCTTGCCGCACCCGAACCCCGCGGTTGGCGAGGGCCTGCGCCCTGTGCGGCTCGCGGACGCTCACGCCGACACGCTCCGCGGGGATCCGCGTCAGCAGCCGGTCGACGACCCGGCGTCCGAGTTGTCCGTTCGCTCCGGTCACGATGATCACGATGCACTCCAGAGGGTGGGAGTTCCAGTGGAATCACATTTACGATACCACCGATACTAACGAGGGAAACGAAAATTCGGTATCGTTGATACATGCCGTCCTCCTCACACAGCGGGATCGGTGCCGCCGCCACCGATCCCGCTCCCGTTTCCCCAGGTCACGAGCAGCCCCGGCGGCGGATCGTCGAGGCCGCGATCGGCCTGCTGGAATCCGGCGGCCGCGACGCGGTCACGACCCGTGCGGTCGCCGACGCCGCGGGCGTCCAACCGCCCGCCATCTACCGCCTGTTCGGCGACAAGGACGGACTGCTGGAGGCGGTCGCCGAGCACGGCTTCGCCACGTTTCTCGCGTCCAAGCGCGTCGACCCGGACCCGCCGGACCTCATCGAGGACCTGCGGGCCGGATGGGACCTCGCGGTCGAGTTCGGTCTGACCCATCCCGCGCTCTACACGCTGATGTACAGCGAGCCCTCGGCGACCGCATCAGCCGCCTACCGGACCGGCATCGAGATCCTGCGGGGCCGCATCCGGCGCCTGGCCGCCGGCGGCTGGCTGCGCGTGGACGAGGAACTGGCGGCCGCGATCATCCACGCCACGGCACGCGGCGCGGTGCTCACCTGGCTCTCCCTGCCCGAAGGCGACCGCAGATCCGCCCTGTTGACGGCTCTGCGCGAGGCCATGGTCACCGCCGTCACCCACGCGGAGCCGGCCGTGCGCAAGCCGGGCCCGGCCGGCGCGGCCCGGGCCCTGCGCGCCGCGCTCCCCGACCAGACGGCCCTCAGCGGCGCGGAACAGTATCTTCTGCGCGAGTGGCTCGGCCGTCTCGCCACCGAGGACTGAGGCGCCACGACGCCGAGGCACTGAGAGGCACCGGACGGCCGTACCGCACCACTGGCGGTCCCGCCGCCGGCCCGCCGCGGCCGTCAGCCGCTCGCCGGGAACTCCGTCGTGTCGGCCTGGGTGACCGCGTGGATCTCGCGGTACGGCCGGAGCCGGACGAGTTCGCGGTACGTGGTGCCGGCGTGTCGGTCAGGGCCAGGCGCGAGACCAGGGCCACGCCGCTGCCCGCACCGACCAGCCCCTGGGCCACGTCGTACGACTCGGTCTCGAAGCGCACCCTGGGCCTGAAGACGGCTTCGCCCGCGGCCCGGTCGAGCTGCTCGCGGGCGGAGTGACCGGCCGGGATCGCCACCCAGGACTCACCGCGCAGCCGCTCCAGCCGCAGGGGGCTGCCCGGCGATGTGCGGGCCGCCGGCAGATGGTCGTCGGGCAGGACGACGACCATGGGGTCGGGCAGCAGCCGGTGTGCGCGGACGCGCGGCGGCAGTTCGGGGGCGGGACCGAAGAAGGCGACGACCGCCAGGTCCAGCCGACCGGCGGTGAACTCGCCCAGCCCGCGGCCGACGCGAGGTCGACCACGGAGACGTCGGCGTCGGGATGGCGGTGACGCAGGGCGGTCAGCGCCGGTGGCACCAGGTGGAGGGCCGCGGCCTGGAAGGCGCCGACCCGCAGGCGCAGGGACAGATGCCCGAGGAGTGCCCCCATGTCCGTGGCGGTCTGCTGCGCCGCCGCGTCGACGGTCCGTCCGCGCACGGCGAGCAGGGCGCCGGCCTCGGTGAGGGTCGCACCACGCGGCCCGCGCAGCACGAGCGGTACCTGCCACTCGCGCTCGGCCCTGGCCACCTGCTGGGTCACGGCGGCGGGCGTGAGCCGCAGGGCATGGGCGGCCGAGGTGAGGGAGCCGTGCTCGTTCCTGGTCACCACCTGGCTGCCGGCCATGCCGCCCGGCGCCGGTCAGGCCGTCATGATCCGTCAGGTGCTGACGAGCGGACTGCGCACGGCCCGGGGCACGATCGCGGGCAACGCCAGCGGCCTGCTCCTGTGGTCCGTGGCCGCCGGGGCCGGGCTCTTCGCCGTCCTGCTCGCCATTCCCCGTTCCTACGCCGCGATCCGGCTCGTCGGCGGAGGCGTCCTGGTCGCGCTCGGGACACGGACGCTGTGGTCCGCGCGCCGGTCCGCCGCGGGCTCCGGGAGCGAAGGGTCCCCCGCCGCCGAGGCCGGCGGGACCGGCGGGACCGGCTTCCGCAGCGGCTTCGCCACGGGGCTCGGCACGAGTCCGGGCAACCCCAAGGCGGGCGTGTTCGCGGTCTCGGTGCTGCCTCAGTTCGTCACGGCGAGCGGCCCGGTCTTCCTGTCCGGCGCCGCTCCGGGCGGGCTCCGGGCGCTGGTGACGACCTGCTGGTATCCGCTGTTCACCTGGCTCGTCCAGCGCGGGCGCCCTGGTCACCAGGCCGGCGGCCAGTCGGGCACCGGGGCTGGCCACCGGTGTCGTCCTGCTCGTCCTGGGGGTGGCAGTGGCCGCGGGCGTCTGACGCCGCGCCGGGCTTCAGCCGCGTGCTGCCCAGCCGCCATCATGACCCGCCATGATGACACCGGGGCAGTACGTCGAGCCCGCGCACCGTGGCCGCGCAGGCGCTGCTGGAGGGCGACGCGCACAGCGTCGAGGAGGTCCCGCGGCCGGCCGGGTTCGGCTCGTCCGAAACACCGTGCCGGGTCTTCCGGCGGCGCCTCGGGGTCGCGCCCGCCCGCTTCCGCACCTCCGGCACGGCGCCGGGGTGACCGGTGGAGCGGGCGTCAGCCGGCGTTCGGGCGGGCGAGCCCGTGGTCGTAGGCGAAGATCACGGCCTGGATGCGGTCACGGGCGCCGATCTTGGCCAGAACGCGGCCGACATGGGTCTTGACCGTGGACTCGGACAGGACGAAACGGGCGGCGATCTCGCCGTTGGTCCAGCCCTTGCCGACGGCGACGAGGATCTCGCGCTCGCGGTCGGTGAGGGACCGCAGCCGGGCGTCGTCGGTGCCGTCGTCGCCGGGTACGGGGCCGTAGCGGGCGAACTCGTCCAGGAGGCGGCGGGTCAGGGACGGGGCGATCACGGCGTCACCGGCGGCGACGGCGCGGATCCCGGCGAGGAGTTCCTCGGGACGCGCGTCCTTCAGCAGGAAGCCGCTGGCCCCGGCCCGGAGCGCGGCGTGGACGTACTCGTCGAGGTCGAAGGTGGTCAGCACGAGGACCCGGGAGCGGTCGCCCGCGGCGGTGATGCGCCGGGTGGCCTCGATGCCGTCCATGCCGGGCATCCGGACGTCCATCAGGACGACGTCGGGGCGCAGCTCGGCGGCCTTGCGGACGGCCTCGCCGCCGTGCGCCGCCTCGCCGACGACCTCCGTCTCGGCGACGGCGTCGAGGAGCATGCGGAATCCGAAGCGCTGGAGCGGCTGGTCGTCCACGACGAGCACGGTCGTCACCGGGCACCGCCCTCGGGGGTCAGGTCGAGCGTGGCCGCCACGGCCCAGCCCCCGCCGGGCGCGGGTCCGGCGCTGACGTGTCCGCCGTAGAGCGCGGCTCTCTCTCGCATGCCCACCAGGCCGTGTCCTTCCTCGTTCGGCGGCGCCGGGTGCCCGGCCGCCGGTCCGTCGTCCCGGACCCGGACGAGCAGGCGGGTGTCCTCGACGACGACCGACAGTTTCACCCGGGTGTCGGCCCCGGCGTGCTTCAGGGTGTTGGTGAGGGCCTCCTGGACGATGCGGTAGACCGCCAGCTGCACCCCGCTGTCCAGGGCGTCCACGTCACCGGCGGTCCGGTAGACGACGTCCAGGCCTGCCGTGCGGACACCGTCGCACAGTGTCGGGAGGTCCGCGATGCCGGGCTGGGGACTGAGTTCGGGCGGCCGGGGAGTGCCGTCCGGGTCCTCGCGGAGCACACCGAGGACGCGCCGCAGCTCGCCGAGGGCCATACGGCCGGTGTCACCGATGAGTTCGAGCGCCTCCTTGCCGCGCTCGGGGGCCGTGGCCGTGGCGTACGCGCCGGCGTCGGCGAGGGTGATCATGACGGAGAGGTTGTGCCCGACGATGTCGTGCATCTCACGGGCCACTCGGGCGCGCTCGGCGGCGGCCGCGAGCCTGCTGCGCTGGTCGCGCTCGATCTCCAGGCGGGCCGCGCGGTCGCGCAGCCCGGCGAGCTGGGCCCGGCGGATCCGCACCGTCAGCCCGAGCGCGAGGGCCGCGATCGCGGTGCTCAGCAGGAAGAACAGCGCGTCCCAGACGGACACTGCGACCGACGCGCGGACCGCGACCAGGACCATTCCGGCGGCCATGACCCCGCAGGCCCAGGGCAGCTGCCGCGGCCTGCCGTGCAGGGTCAGGCTGTACAGGGCGATGAACAGGGCGACGTCCGCGCGCAGCACGGCGCCCAGGGACCACTGCACGACGAACACGGCCGCGATCACACCGAAGGCGGCCATGGGCCGGCGCCGCCGCCACAGCAGCGGCAGCACGAGCCCCGCCTGCAGGGCCAGCATGGCCGCCGGGGGAAGCCGGGTGAAGGCGAGCCAGAGGCGGCGCGGGGCGTCACCGTCGCCGTCGCCGCCGTCGTGCCCGTGCAGCAGGTCCGGCAGGCAGAACAGCAGGAAGACGACGACCACCACCGCGGTGTCCAGCACCCAGGGGTGGGCGCGGTCGGCCTGCCGCAGCCGCTGCCCGCCCCGGGAGATCCGGGCCAGCAGCGGCCCCATGCCGCCGATGTCGTCGGTGGTGGTCGTCAAGGATGTCACCTGCCCATGGTGCAGGGTGGTCAGACGTCGCTGCGCACCAGCCGGTACGCCGCACCGGCCAGCGCGAGTGCCGTCCAGCCGAGGAAGACCAGCAGTCCGGCCATGGGCGACAGGGTGGTGCTGTCGTGGGTCAGGGCGAACATGGACTCGCCGGCGTTGCTCGGCAGGTACGGGTTGATGTTGTCCTGCCAGGAGCTGGGCAGCAGCGAGATCAGGCCGGGGATCAGCATCAGCGTCGCCACCAGGACGGAGATGCCGCCGGCGACGGAGCGCAGCAGCGCGCCCAGGGCGGTGCCGATGACGCCGACCAGGCCGAGATAGAGCCCGGCGCCGAGCAGGCTGCGGGCGACACCGGCGTGCGAGAAGCCCATCGCGGCGGGCGTGCCGGAGATCATCCCGCTGCCGATCCCGAAGGTGACGAACGCGCCGAGGGTCGCCACCACGAGCGCGACGAGCCCGTAGACGGCCGCCTTGGACCACAGCACGGGCAGCCGGCGGGGTACGGCGGCGAGCGTGGAGCGGATCATGCCGGTCGAGTACTCGCCCGCGGTGACGAGCACGCCGAGGACGCCGAGGGCGAGCTGGGCGAAGTGCGTACCGAAGAGGGACAGGCTGACGGCGGTGGAGCGGGCGAAGTCCCCGTCCATGTGGTGGCCCGAGTCGATGTTGGACTTGTAACGGGCGGAGGCGATCAGCCCGAACGCGACCATGAACAGCAGGGCCAGCCCGAGGGTGATCCAGGTGGAGCGCAGCGTCCAGAGCTTGGCCCACTCCGAGGAGAGCACGCGCCGGCCGGTGACCCGGTAGGCGGGGCGGGCGGGAGCGGCGGCGGGTGCCTCGGTCTCCGCCGTGGTGGTCAGGGTGCTCATGCGGTCCTCCCGGCGGCTTCCGGCGTCTCGGTGGCGGTGGTGGAGCCGTGGTACTCGACGGCGTCCCTGGTCAGGTTCATGAAGGCCTCCTCCAGCGAGACGGTCCGCGGGGTCAGCTCGAACAGCGCGATGCCGTGCTCGGCCGCCGTCGACCCGATCTCGCGGGCGCTCAGGCCGGTGACCTGGAGTTCCTCCGAGCCGATGCGGCCCGTGATGTCGACGCCGGGCCCGGCCAGCGCGTCCCGCAGCCGCCCCGCCTCGCCCGTGACGACCTTGACGACGTCGCCGCCCGCCTCGGCGATGAGGTCCGGCACGGTGGTGTCGGCCAGCAGCCGGCCGCGCCCCACGATGATGAGGTGGTCGGCCACCAGGGCCATCTCACTCATCAGGTGGGAGGACACGAACACGGTCCGGCCCTCGTCGGCGAGCGCCTTGAGCAGGTTGCGGATCCACAGGACGCCCGCGGGGTCGAGCCCGTTGACCGGCTCGTCCAGCATCACCGTCTGCGGGTCGCCGAGGAGCGCGGCCGCGATGCCGAGCCGCTGGCCCATGCCGAGGGAGAAGGCCCCGGCGCGCTTCTTCGCCACACTGCCGAGACCGGCGAGGTCGATGACCTCGTCGACCCGGCTCCGGGGGATCCCGTGCGTCAGCGCGAGCGTGCGCAGGTGGTGGTAGGCCGAGCGGCCCGGGTGGATCGACTTCGCCTCCAGCAGCGCGCCGACCTCCTGAAGGGGTGCCCGGTGCCGGGCGTAGGGCTGCCCGTTGACCGTGACCGAGCCGCTGGTCGGGGCGTCGAGCCCGACGATCATGCGCATGGTGGTGGACTTCCCGGCGCCGTTGGGGCCGAGGAAGCCGGTCACGGTGCCGGGTTTGACGGTGAAGTCCAGCCCGTCCACGGCCGTCTTCTCGCCGTACCTCTTGGTCAGCTGCTGTGCCTCGATCATGCGCGTTCTCTCTGTCGGCCGCGGCGCCGCCGACAGCCGCCGACGCCTCACCGCCCACGCTAAGATCCGCACTCCCCAGATCCGGTGGTACCGGGGACTGAACCCGGCCCGGGGCGTGGTACCCGGGTACTACGACCACCGCACGCACCCATCGACCGGCACGGCCCCGAGCGCTTCGGTGTCGGTCTCCCACCACATCGAGGGCAGGGCTCCCCCTCTTCCAGGAGGCCGGTCGCACGCTGAGCGACGAGACCCGTCCGGCCGGACGTCACGCGTCCTCGGCGACCTCCCGAGCCACGCGCTCCAGTCGGCTCCGGTAGTCCTCCCACCACGCCGACTCGTCCGACGGCAGGGCGGTGTTGTCCTCGTTCATCCCCACGGCGCCGTCGAGGAGTTCCCTGACGATGTCGGCGTGCCCCGCGTGCCGGTGCGTGTCGGCGATCACGCGCACCAGGGCGTGATGCAGCGTCACCTCGTCCCTGCCGTCCGGCCACCACGGCACCCGGCCGATCGTGTCCAGTGCCAGCGCGTCGATCGTGGCGTCCGCGTGTGCCCACGCCAGGCGGTAACGCTCCACGATGTACGCGCGTGACTCGTCGGCGGTGGCCCACATATGGGCGTTGGGCTCGGTGTCGTCTCCGAACCAGGGCCCCGGTTCGCCGCAGGGCCGTCCGAACGTGTCGCCCAGGTAGCCCAGTTCGGCGCAGCCCGCGTGTTTCACCAGGCCCAGGAGATTGGTGCCGGTCGGCGTCAGCGGGCGGCGGATGTCGTACTCCGAGAGTCCGTCGAGCTTCCACAGCAGGGCGTCTCGGGCGGACTGGAGGTAGAAGTGAAGGTCGGCCTTGGCATCCGGGGCGGTCATGGGGCCAGTCTGGCGCTCGCGTGATCTTTGTCCACCGCTTTTGCCCACCGCTCACGACGGACCGCCGCACCAGGTCGAGTGAACTATCGGTGCCACGAAGGGAGTTGACCCGCGTCAGCGGCCGGGTCGGTGCCGCGGCGGCCGACGAGCTCCACGGAGACGGTGGGCGCCGTCGGCGGTGTGGTCCTGCGGTCGATGCCATCGAGCAGCAGTCGCGGGGAGCGGGTGCCGATCCCCGCGACGTCCGCGCGCACGGTGGTCAGGGGCGGCAGGAAGTGGGCCCCTCGGGGATGTCGCCGCAGCCCACCACGCCGAACGCCGAGCTCGTCCGGGACGGTGCGGCCGGTCTCGTGGAAGGCGCGCAGGGCACCCAGAGCCACCTGGCCGCCGGCCGCGAACACCGCGGTGGCGTCACGGAGTCGGGCCGGCTGGCCGCGCGCGGTCCGGTGGAGGTCCAGCCGCGCGGGCCCGCGATGTGCCGGACCGTGGTAAGGCCGTGCCCCAGCGGATGTTCCGTGGCGGCGCGGGCACCGGTCACCGAGTCGGCGGTGGCGCGCGGGGCACCCTGCCCGAGGCCGTTCTCCAGGAACACCACGGGCACGTCGAGCCGCGTCCGTGTCGCGCGGCCCGGGCGAGGGGTCACTCACGTCGGCTCCGGATGCCGGCCCGCGAGCCATGCGTGCCGCCGGCGACATCCCGCCCGTCGAGCTCGCCCGAGAGCAGCGCGCCTTCGCAAGTACAAGGCCTGGACCCCCTTCCGATATGTGTACGCCGCGGGATACCTCTGGAGAGTCGGCAACAGGGGCGGCGAGCACGCTGCGAGGAGAGGAACGGGCCATGGGCGACGAACGGTTAGAGGACGGCTGGTACGTGGACGACCGCTGCACGAACTGCGACGTCGCCCGGCAACTGGCCCCCGGCCTGATCGGCGAGGTCGACGGCCGCTCGGCGGTCCTGCGCCAGCCGCGCGACCGGGACGAGGTGCGGCGGATGCACCTGGCCGCGAACGCCTGCCACACCCGGTCCGTGCGCCCTCCGTCCGGACGGCTGGACGCGGCCCAGGACCCCTTCCCGCTGGCGCTGGACGACACCGTGTTCCTGTGCGGGCACAACTCCCCGCGCACCGCGGGCGCCAACTCCTACCTGCTGCGCCGCCCCGACGGCACCGCGATGCTGGTGGACACCCCGCGCTGGAGCACGACGCTGGCCGATCGCTACGAGGGGCTGGGCCCCGTCACCGACGTCCTGCTCACCCACCGCGACCACGTGGCACACGGCCGCCGGTACGCCGACCGGCTCGGCGCGCGGCTGTGGATCCACGAGGGCGACCTCGATGCGGCGCCGGACGCCGATCATGTGCTGCGCGGCACCGGCCCGACGGAGATCGCCGACGGCGTGACCGCCTTTCCGCTCCCCGGACACACCAGGGGCAGCGTGCTGTTCGTCGCGGACGAGCGGTACTGCTTCAGCGGCGACAGCTTCTACTGGTCGCGCGGCACCGGGGACATCGAGGTGGCCGAGACCGTCACCTGGTACTCCATCGGCGAGTTGGCGTCCTCGCTGGCCCGCACCGTCGACCGGCTGCGCTTCGAGTGGCTGCTGCCGGGCCACGGCGACCGATGCCACCTCCCGGCCGACGACATGGCGGCACGGCTGCGCCGGCTGGCGGCACGCACCCGCGAACTGCGGCCCCGGCCCATCGACTTCACGGCGGTGCGCTGGTAGCCGCGTCCTCCGTCACGGGGTCACAGCGCGAGCAGTCCGGCCGCTGTCTCCTCGAAGCCACAGGCGTCGAGGTGGAACGGACGCAGGTGGTCCTCGAAGTCGACGTGCAGCCAGGCACATCGGGCGGACCGCGCCCCCTCGGCGGCGGCCGCGACGAGTGCGGCGCCCACCCCGCGACGACGGCAGTGGCGCGCGACCACCGTGTCCACGAGGAAGGCATGCGCCCCGCCGTCCCAGGCCACGTTGACGAAGCCGACCAGGGTGCCGTCCTCACGGGCACACACCCAGCCGAGGCTGTGCCGCTCCAGCCGCGCACGCCACTCGGACCGGCCGACCGGGTGCCCGAAGCCGTCGGCGTGCAGCGCGTCGAGGGCGTCGTCGTCGAGGTCGCCGCGCCACTCGTAGGTGATCGTCACGCGCCGATCGTACGGGCGCACGACCGGTCGGAGCCGCCGGCCCGGCCCTGGCCCGGGGACAGGACCGGGTCGGCCGCGGCGTGGCCCGCGCGGTTCGTCTCCGGCCACACCGGCCCGACATGGCGAAGGGGGGCCCTGCCGGGCCGGTGTGGTCGGGCAGGACTCCCCTGTGATCACGCTGCCGCTAGTTGCGGTGTCCGCCGACGGCGTCCCGGTCGGTGCCCGGAGCCGGGACGGAACCGTGGCCGGTGGTGCCTGCCGCGGGCGTCGGCTGCTCGGCCCGGTCGCCGTGGCCCGGCCACCAGGCCGCGTGGCCGATCAGGGCGGTCAGGCTCGGCGTGAAGAACATCGCCATGACGAACGCGGCGACGATGATGCCGAAGGAGACCGCGAAACCCATCTCCGTGAGCAGCGAGTTGCCTGCCAGCATCATCGTGGCGAAGGTCGCCGCCAGGATGAACCCGGCCGCCGCGACGGTCGGTCCGGCATACTTCAGCGCCATGCCGGCCGCCTCGCGCGGCTCGCGGCCCTCGCGGGCCTCCTCGCGCAGCCGGGCGATCATGAGGATGTTGTAGTCGGTGCCGATGGCGACCACGAACAGATACATGATCACCGGGAGCATGAACATCAGCCCCGAGTGTCCCTCGCCGTTCTGGAAGATCCACACGGTGGCGCCGAGGGTGGCACCGAAGCCGAGGCCCACCGAGGCCATCAGGTACAAGGGGGCGACCACGCTGCGCAGCAGCAGGCCCAGGATGACCATGATGAGCAGCGCGGCCACCGGGAAGACCGTCTTGTAGTCGTGGTTGACGGCGGTGTTGATGTCCTTGTAGATCGAGGAGATACCGCCGACGACCGCCTTGGTGCCCTGGGGTGCGTCGGAGTGGGCGACGTCGCGCACCTTGCCCACGGCCTCTATCGCCTTGTCCGTCGACGCCTCGTACTTGAGCGTGACGGTGAAGTCCGCGGTGGTGCCGTCCTTGCTCACCTGGCTCATCCGGACGTTCGCGACGCCGTCCACGGCCCCGAGCTTCTGCGCGTACGCGGCGAAGCCGGACGTGTCCAGCGGCTTGCCGTCGCTGGTGGACAGAAAGACGTCAGTGGGCGAGGCGGCGCCCGCCGAGTACGCCTTCTGCATCTCGTCCTGGACGACCATGGACTCCTTGGTCTTCGGCATGGAGCCGGACGCCAGGTCGAAGGTGGCCTTGAAGCCGAGCGTGCCGAGCGACAGGGCGACCAGGACGAGGCCGGAGACCACGGCGGTCAGCGCCGGGCGGCGCCGCACTCCGCGGCCGAGGGCGGCGAACCGCGCGTTCTCCGGCTCACGCTGCCAGGACTTCGACGGCCAGAAGACCTTCGGTCCGATGAGCGAGACCACGGCCGGGATCAGGGTCAGACCGGCGAGCAGGGTGACGCCGACCGCGATGGCGAGCGCAGGACCCATCTGCTTGAGGAAGCCCAGCGTGGACAGCACCAGCGCCAGGAAGGCGATGATGACCGCGCCGGCGGCCGAGGCGATGGCCTCGCCGACCCGGCCCACGGCGTTGACCATGGCCAGCTTGGGCTCGTCACCGGCGCGCAGGCGTTCGCGGTAGCGGAACATCAGGAACAGGAAGTAGTCCGTACCCACACCGAAGAGCACGACGATCAGGATCGACGAGATCGAGCTGTTGGCCTGGAGGCCGAACAGCTTGGTGGCGTACGCGATCAGTCCGTTGGCGATGCCCGCGACCAGGCCGATGAGCACCAGCGGGAGAATGGCCAGGATCGGCGCCCGGAAGATGATCAGCAGGGTCACCAGGATGATCGCGAAGGTGCCGAAGCCGATCAGCGCCTGGCCTCGCTTGGACGAGTCCTGCTGGTCGAGGGCCTGCGCGGCGGAGCCGCCGAGCTTGACGTCGAGATGGGTGCCCTTGGCCAGTTGCTTGACGTCGTCGCGCAACACCTTGGCGGCGTCGGCCTGTTTGGGCTGGCCGGCGTTCTTGTTGTCCATCTGGACCAGGGTCATGGAGTACTTGCCGTCCTTGGACGGCGGGCCGGGGACGACCTTCTGCACCTGGTCGATGTGCTTGGCGCCCAGCTCGGTGGTGATCCGGGCGATGTCCTTCTGGTCGGCGGCGGTCAGCTTGCCGCCGTCGGTGCGCTGGTAGAGCGCGATCGCGGACGGGGTGAAGGCGCTGGGGAACGCCTTCTCCTGGGTGACCGAGGCCTTGATGGACTCGTAACTCTTGGGCAGGAAGCTGCTCTCGTCACTGTTCGAGGGCAGACCGGGGGCGGTGGCTATGACCGCCACCGCGGCGATGAGCCATGCCACGATCGTCCACACGGGATGTCGGACGACGGTGTTGCCAATACGTCGGAACATGCGGAAGGTCCTCCTGGACAGGAAGATCACCGCAGCCCGGGGAGCGGTCCCTGGCATCGGCGACCCCGGCCGGAACACACGGTGCGAACCGGCCGATCGGTTGTCTTGGGGCCACATGGTAGTGACCCGATACGAACGTCATCTCAGCAGATGACAAGTGTGGTGCTCAGCCTAGAAAGAAGGGGAGATTCCCGGCCAGTTCACCCAGTTCGTCGCGCTCGGAGTCGGTCGGCTCACGCCGGCCGGTGCCGATCAGCAGGGCGTCCGCGTCGGAGAACGAGGCGGGGAACGCGGTTCCCACGATCTTCTCCAGCGCGGTGCGCGCCGCCGCGAGGGTCTCGGTGGGCGGCCGGGGTGCGGACGACAGGTGCGCTATCAGGTCGAGGTGGTGCAGGGTCCACTCGACGACGTACGCGGACAGGTAGTCGCCCACGCTCAGCACCTCGCCCCGGGTGCTCACGCGCGCGGCCGGGTCGGCGAGTTCGGCGGCCCGGCCCGCGGCGGAGCCGACGTCGTCCAGATGGAACGTGAGCAACCGGGGGTCGCCGTAGGCGGCGGCCAGCCGGGGGATCAGTGCGTCGAGCGGGTCCTCACCGGTCGGGGGTTCGACCGGCTTCCAGTAGCCGACCGCGTCCGCGGTCGGCTCCCCCGTGGCGGGCGTGACCAGGGTGATCAGCACGTCCTGGGCATCGATGACCAGGTGGCACACCAGGTCCCGCACCAGCCAGCCGACGCAGCCCGAGGGCCGTTCGAAGTCCTCGTCCGGGAGTGCGGCGACCGCCGAGCGCAGCGCCGTCCAGGAACGTGTGAAGAGATCCACCCTGGCAACGTAGTGCGGGAGCGGAAGGGCACTCAAGCGAATTCGAGCGGGTCTCCAGGACACGTCGTTCGAGCGGGTCAGAGGGGCGGAGGTCACGCGACGCGGGGGCGGGACCCGGCCGCGGGCTCAGCGGGCGGACGGCGACAGCCGGTAGGAGGCGGCGAGGTCCCTCACCTCCACCGAGAGGACCGCCTCCGGCGGCACACCCTCGACCCGCAGATGCTTGCCCAGCAGCGCCAGCACCGCCTCGGACAGGCGCGTCTTCTGCGTCTCGGGGCGGCCCGGCATGAGCCCGACCTCCACGTGCACGAAGACCGCCTCCTCGCTCGGCCGGTCCCCCACGAACGTCACCACCGGGCGCAGCAGTGTCTTGCACACCCCCGTCGTGCCGGACTCCTCGACCACGAGCGGGTGCAGCTCCTTCACCAGGGCCGCCGGGTCGAATGATCCGGCCAGGTGGGAGGAGTAGTCGACGGTGAGGTGCGGCATGGAGGACCTTTCACATGATCCCGGTGGTTTCACTAGGCAACTATTTTCCCTCATGCGCTTCGGAGGCCGCACCGCACCCCCCGGACAGCCGCTCGACCACAGTGATCGCCGACCCACGACCAGGGTCCTCCACCGGGGGACGAGCCGCGTGAGCGCAAGGGGAACATCATCACGCTCACCGTGCTCGCCGCGCCGGCCCAGTGGTCCTGTGGCTCACCGCTGATGCCGGCGCTGACCGCGCCGGCCGCGAAGGAGCGGGCGCCGGCCGCGTACGCACCGTGGCCGGGCTCGCGATGCGGCCGGCCCAGGGGAACGGGCACGGCCCGGTGGCCTGTCACGGCTTCGTCCTCGGCGGCGCCGCGAGGCTGATCGGCCGCCGCATGCCGATTCGGTTCGTGCCGGGGACGGCGCCGACGGCCGTACCCCCCTCGGCCGCCACCGAGGGATGGCGCCTCGGCGGGGCCGCCCACCGCTGTGGTGCGGCCCCGGCCGACGGCGCGCTCTCAGGGCACCCCGGCGGCACGGGCGCGACCGGGGCGGCGGGTGGCCCCCCGGGGTGCGACCAGGACGGCCGGCGTCGCCCGGCGACACCATGGCCTTTCCGCGCTCACGTCATCTCCGTGCGCTCTCGGCACCATGACAGGATGAGCGGGTGGACGAGCAGGTGACACGGGAGACGGAACCGGGACGGCGGGACCGGAAGAAGGCCGCCACGCGCAGCGCCCTGCTCCGGACGGCGACGCGGATGTTCGCCGAGTGCGGCTACCAGGACACCACGGTCAAGGACATCGCGGCGGCCGCCGGCGTCACCGAGCGCACCTTCTTCCGCTACTTCCCCTCGAAGGAAGACCTCGTCTTCGCCGAGATCCTCGACTTCGTCCCGCTCGTACGGCGCGAGATCCTGCGGCGGCCCGCCGACGAGCCGCCCGTGACCGCCGTACTCCACAGCCTGCTCGCGGCCGCGGCCGGAGTCGACGGCGGTCTCGCCATCCTCGTCGTCGGCGCGCCGCCGCGCGCGCTGAGCGGACAGGCCCGGCGTACCCATGTCCTGACCGATTTCGAGGACGGCATCACCGCCGCCCTCACCGAGCGCTTCGCCGGCCTCGACCCCGAAGAACCCTCCCGCCGGCGCGCGTTGCGCGCCTCGGTCCTGGCCCGGTCCTCCGTGGCCGCCGTGCGCAGCGCCCTGCTCATCCACACGCGGGGCGAGGCCGAAACCGGCGCACAGGGCGATGCCGCGAACGGTTCGCACGGGGCCGCGGAGGCCGGTTCAGCCGGGGTGGCCGACTTCGCCGCGCTGCTCCAGGACGCGTTCGACGTCCTGCGGTCACCGGAGCGCAGCGCGTAAACCGGCCAATCCCCCCGCGGCCTCGATTACTCCGTTCCGACCGGCCTGATCAGCGCGGACGCCGTGATTCCGGGGCACGCGGGGATTCGGGAAACATGCTGTTTACACGTACCCCATGTCGGTTTTCGGTCGGAGTAAGAGTCACCTCTTCCCCTCTGGCCGCACCAGGCGAACGATATGCGCAGGAACCACTTCACCGTGTGACATCACTGAGCACACCACTCACGTTCAGGACCTCATGACACTGCGCCGCCTGCCGACCTGTCGCAGGCGTGCCCGGCTTCGCGCAGTTCACGTTCATGGTGACGGTGGCGTCCGCGGGGATCTTGATGGGGGTGACCCAGTGGTAGTCCTGGTTGCGGAAGGTCTCCAGCGCGATCGTGGTGATCTTCCGGTCCCCGAACGTGATCGTCAAAAGCCCCTCGTCGCCCTGGAAGTTGGCGACCACGATGTCCGTGATGCCGAAGATCTTACCCTTGGGAACCACATAGGTACCGGTCTTGTTCGCCCCGCCCGCCGTCTGTACGTCGATCGTGGTCGAGCTCTGCTGCCCGTTCCCGGACTCCGTGCCGCCGGTACCTCCCGTGCCGCCGGAACCGCCGTCGCCCTGGCCGCCGCCCTGCTGCTTGCCCGTGCCCTTGCCGGTACCGGTGCCCGGGGACTGCCCGTTCTGGCTGTTGCCGGGGGTCGGCCGGGGCTGGACCACCTCGTCGGCCGCCTGCTTGGCGGCGCTGCGCACCGCCGGGCGGACCAGCGCGAACCAGGCCAGGAGGAGCGCGATCAGCGCCGCGAGCACCGCCAGCAACCACTTCGGGAAGACCGGGATCTGGACGAACTCCGCCTCCAGCGGCGGGCGTACGGGGGCTCCCGGCCGCTCGGCCTCGGCCGCCGCCTCGGCGTCCGTCGCGTGCACGGTGAATGGCCAGACCACCGGTTTGCCGAACCAGACCGGTTTGCCGATACGCGACCGCAGCCGGGTCTCCGCCGATTCCCCTGGCTCCAGGGTCAGTTCGGGGGGCGTGAACCCGAACTTCAGCTCCTCACCCGGCTGTTCCGGTGCGAAGGAGACCTGGGCCGGGGTGTTGCCCTCGTTGCGCACCGCGAGCCGGTAGCGGCCGCGGAGCCAGCCGCGCCGACGGCGCGGGAGGACCTCGGTGCGCAGCTCGTGGAACGCCTCGATGTGCACGGTGGTCTCGGGGACCGTGACCGATTCGGGGTGCTCGGTCGGCAACACCCGTACGGCCAGGGGCACATCACCCGCACGGACGTCGGGGGAGCGCGGCGGGGCCAGCCGGATGGTCACCGTCTCGGAGGTGCCGGGGTAGAGCGAGACCCGCGCGGGTTCCACGGTGGTCCAGGCGGCGCAGTCGCCCACGACCTCCAGGGTGTACGCCTCGACGATATCGCTGTCGTTGCGAACGGTCAGGCTGGTGGAGGCGGTACCGCCCGGTGTCACGGTCACGGCAGGGATGTCGAGACCGGGCGCTCCGGGGCCGGAAGAGGCAGCAGATGGCGTCACGCCACGACCGTAGAACCGGATCCGGAGCATCGCGAGAGATGCGAGGGCAATTCCCGGGCAGTCGGCGTGCCCCCAGCGGTCAAGGTCAACTCCTCCGTGCGGCCGGACAGTTGAACCCCTCCCGCACGGCGCGCGCCGCCCTCCGGTGCCACCCGTGCCGCGCGCCTCCTTGGCCCGGTGCGTCCCCCTCAGCTCTTCTCGTCCTGTTCCTCTCGTCCCTGTGAAACAGGTGCCCAGTATGTCTGGCTCCGTGAAGGAGAACCTCCTGATGCCCACCCGCACGACGCTCACCATCCCTCCTCCCGCGACGACGCAGCGCACCTCTCCCGAGGACCGGACGCGCCGGGTCTCCGTGGCGGTGTACGCGCAGGATCTGGTGCTGCGCATCGGCGTCGTCCACCAGTTGCGCCAACGTCCCGAGGTGGAGCTGGTCGACGAGGCCGAGGCGGACCGGGCACGGACGTCGCTGGTGATCGTCGATTCCGTGGACGACGATGTCATCGCCCTGCTGCAACGGCTGCAGCGCAATGCCGGCACCCGTACCGGGCTCGTGGTCGGTACGTTCGAGACCGCGGCGCTGCAACGTGTCATCGAGTGCGGTGTCGCGGCGGTGCTGCGGCGGGCCGAAGCCGACCAGGACCGGCTGCTGCATCTGGTGCTCGCGATGGCCAAGGGCGAGGGGGTGCTCCCCGGTGACCTGCTCGGCAAGCTGCTGACTCATGTGGGCGGTCTCCAGCGCTCGGCGCTCGATCCGCGCGGCCTCGCCCTGTCCACGCTGACCGCGCGGGAGGCGGACATGCTGCGCCTGGTCGCGGAGGGCTTCGACACGTCGGAGATCGCGCAGAAGACGGCGTACTCCGAGCGGACCGTCAAGAACGTCCTGCACGAGATCACCACCCGGCTGCAACTGCGCAACCGGGCCCACGCGGTGGGCTACGCGCTGCGCAACGGGCTGATATGAAGGCCCAGTTGCGTACCGGGGCACGCTCCGGACCGCGCTTCGACCGCGGCGGGCTGATCTGACGAGCCGGCCGGGCACCCGGGCGCGCTGCGGGAATCCCCCCGCCCGCAGCGCGCCCGGCACCCGGCGATTGCCCGAAAGCGCAGCCCCCGCTTCCCCCGGACACGGCCCCGCCGCCCTGCCGCGCGGCACACGTGCGGGTGCACAGTGGCCGGGCACACCCTGGTGTTCCAAGACTGCGAGGTGGAACCGTGAACGGCACCGCTGGCCCCGGCGAGCAACGTCGGCTGGGGAGATTCGGCGCGTCGTTGCTCCTGCTGGTCCCGCTGCTCGCGGTGACCGCCGCCTCCGGGCCGAACAGCGCCGAGGCCCGGCCACAGGCGGCCGACTCCGCCGCCACCCGGATCGTCTACGCAGGCACCGGGCACCGCAGCCTCGGCAAGGTGATCGACCCCAAGCTGAGCGACCCGCTGTTCGGAACGGGGCCGCAGCACTACGACGTCGAACCGTCGGCGCTCGGGGACACCATGGTGTTCGCGAGCCGCCGTGACGAGAAGAACCCGCAGATCTATCTGCGCGCCGCCGACGGTTCGGTGCGCAAGCTGACCAGCGGCAGGGACGCGGCACACCCCCGGCTGACCCCGGACGGCGGCTCCGTGGTCTTCGACTCGGCGGAGCCCGGCGGCGCGGACGGCAGGAAGCAGCGCGACCTGTGGCTGGTGCGCACCGACGGCACCGGACTCACCCGGCTGACCGACACGCCGTACGACGAGGAGGACCCGACCGTCTCGCCGGACGGGCAGCGGATCGCCTACTCCAGCAACAGCAACTCGGTACTCGGGTTCCAGATCTACGAGCGCCCGCTGGCCGGGGGCACCGAGACCCGGGTCACCAGCGTCGTCGGCACGGCGACGGAACCCGTGTGGAACCCGGTGAACGACGCGGCGCACCGCGACCTCATCGCCTACACCTACACCTCGGACTCCAGGACGGGCCCGCGGCTGCGGGTGACCGGAGGCCCGGACGGCGACCAGTTCCTGCTCACCAAGGTCTCGGTCTACTGGCGCACGCATGGGGCAGCCTGGATGCCCGACGGGGAGGGCGTGCTGTTCCTCAGCCCGGACCGCGCCTGTGGCTGCGAGGGCGACTGGGACCACGTGTACCAGGCGCAGACCCGCGCGTCGGACGCGGTCCTGGTGGACCAGGAGGACCGCGCGGTGGGCCGGCCGACCTGGCTCGGCCCGCAGAACGGCGGCTACGTCGTGGTGGACCGCACCACGGCGAAGGGCACCAACACGGCGGACGGTGTGCACGGCCCGCACGTGGTGACCCTCCAGGACGTCCGGTCGGACGGCGCCGACCCGCGCGACCTCGGGGTGACCATCCTGAACGAGGACCCGGCGGCCGACAGCAACACCGATCCGACCAAGGACCCGCTGT
The DNA here is from genome assembly GCF_001866665.1 of Streptomyces monashensis. Lineage (GTDB taxonomy): Bacteria > Actinomycetota > Actinomycetes > Streptomycetales > Streptomycetaceae > Streptomyces > Streptomyces monashensis. The sequence goes on from NZ_MLYO01000010.1 coordinate 125,604, forward strand.
TCAATCCCGCGGCCGGATACGACCCCTGGGACGAGCGGCAGAACTACACGCCGGACGGCCGCCGCATCGTGGTGACCCGGTTCACCGGCGAGGGGAACAACCGGATCGAGCAGATCTACACGGTGGACGCCGACGGCTCGAACCTTCAGGTGATGCCACTCGCCGGGCGCGGGCCGAGGGACTGGGACACCGACCCGACGTTGTCGCCGGACGGCAAGTACCTCGCGTTCACCCGGACTTCGCCGGGCGGGGTGGGCCCCGCCGCGGGTCCGAGCCGGGTCCTCATCGCCGACGCGACGACCGGCGCGATCGTGCACGAGATCGTGCCGCCGACCGGGCAGCAGACGGGCGGCGACGCCCAGCCCACCTGGTCCTCCGACGGCACCCGGCTGGCGTTCACCCGGAACATGACCATCGACGGGGGCGGCGGCAACAAGCACATCTGGACCGTGCCGGTCGACGATCTGACCCGGCAGCGGGATCTGAGCGCGCAGATCTGCCCGGGCGACTGCACGGTCATCGACGACAGTCCCGCGTTCTCCCCGGACGGACGGCAGATCGCCTTCAACCGGAAGGACGGTGGCGGCCGGGTCAACGAGAACAACGGTCTGCTGCTCACCTCGGTGTCCGGCGACAGCTGCCGGGTGCTGCTGCCCGAGGCGGCCCGCTCCACCGCGGACGGCTGCCACCAGGAGCTGCCCGACACCACGACGACCGGCCCGCACCAGCCGCGCGACGCGGCCTGGACGGCGGACGGCAACAGCATCGTCTACAGCTCCCGCACGGACACTCCGGCCAACTGCCCGGAGAAGCTGCACCTGTTGAACGTCACGACCGGCCACCAGAGCCCGCTCACCCTGGAGCTGCCGGGCCGTCAGAAGGAGCCCGGCGTCCAGCAGTCGGTGGACCTGGCCGTGCGCGCGCCGGGCACGGTGCCCGCGGTCACCGTCGACCACACCACGGACATCCACGTGGACGTCGTCAACAACGGCCCGGCCGCCTCTCCCGGCACCCGGCTGACCATCGCCCCGCCGGCCGGCCTCACCGTCACCCGGATCCGCTTCCCCGGCGGCACCTGCGACGCCGCCTCCCTGCAGTGCGACATCGGGGTGGTGCCGCCCGGCACGACGGTGCCCGTGACCGTGACGGTCACCGGGCGGGTCGTCGGCGACCAACCCGTCGACTGGTCCGTCACCGGCAGCGTCATCGATCCCCAGCCGGGCGACAACACCGCGCGGACGCTGGTCCCGGTCGCCGAGCCCGCTCCGCCGAGCCCCACCCCGACTCCTCCTGCGCCCACCCCGACCCCGACGCCGCCCGCGCCGAAGGCCGGACCGGGAGTGCGCGTCACCGCCCAGCCGAACCCGGGCTACGTCGGCGGCAAGGTCGTGGTGACCTACACCGTGCGCAACGGCCGTAACGCGCTCGCCACCGGACTGCGGCTGCACATCGGGCTGCCCGGCGGTATCCCCGACAGCGGGCCGCCCGCGGGCTGCGACAGCGGCTGGGTGTGCGCCCTGCCGGACCTGGCGCCGGGCGACAGCACGGTCGTCCGGGTGGTCCTCTCCCCCGACCACGCCACGACGGGCCGCGCCACCGGCGTCCTGACCACCACCGGTACGGACGCCGACCCGAACGACAACACGACACGGACCACGATCCGGATCCTCCAGCCGAGGATCGTCGCGGTGCCGGCGATCGGCAAGCCCGGCTTCGTCACCTCGGTGCGGGGCAAGGACTTCCCGCCGGGCGTGCCGGTGCGGTTCACCTGGAAGCCCGGCATCACCGCGGCCGCCGCGCCGACCGTGCCGAAGCCGGACGGCACCTTCATCGGCCAGCTGCTGATCCTCACCAAGGACCAGACCGGGCCGCGCGTCATCACCGCGAGCGGGCCCGGGTTCTCCCCGGTGAAGACCGACTTCCTGGTGGTGAACGGCAGCGTGCAGCCGCCCGACGAGGTGACCCGCCGGTGATCCACGAGGTGGACGAGGCGCTGCGCGGGCTGCTCGGCGAGTCCGGGCTGGAGGCGTCCGGGGTCGAGACCGTCTTCGACGCGCCGACCCGCGACTGGGCGGCCCGCCGTACCGCGCCCACCGTCTGTGTGTTCCTGTACGACATCCGCGAGGACACGACCCGGCGCGGCAGCGGCGCCGGGGAGGTGTACGACGCGGACGGTTTCGTGGTCGCGCGGCGCTCCCCGCCGCGCTGGTTCGAGCTGACGTACCTGGTCACCGCGTGGGCGAGCCGCCCGCAGGACGAACACCGGCTGCTGTCGAAGGTGTTGGCCACGCTGGTGTCCGTCGACACGCTGCCGGAGCGGCATCTCACCGGCTCGCTCGCCGAACTCGGCCTGACGGTCTCCCTGGACGCCGGCGGCGCCGGGCTGGACGCGCCCGCCGCCTCCGACGTCTGGTCGGCGCTCGGCGGCGAGCTGAAGGCCTCCCTCGGCGTCCGTGTGCGCGCACCCCTCGCCGGGGTGAGCAGGGCCGCCGCGCCGCCGGTCACCGAAGGGCTCCTGGTGCGTTCCGTGCACGGGGAGGAGAACGAGGATCCGCAGCCGGGCCGCCGGCTGCGCTACGACGGGGTGAGCGAACCGGCGCCGGACGAGGGTTTCGCCGGTCCGCGCGAGCGGCGTCCGGCCCCCGCGCGCCGCCGCCGGGGAGGACGCCAGCCGTGACGTATGTGGAGGAGGAGACGATCACGGGCCTCGGCGCGGAACCCCTGTGGGACCGGCTGCGGCTGGTCGAGGAGCGGATCCGGTCCGCGGTGGCCGCCCGCCGCGCCGTCGATCCCGACCCCGACGACCCCTACCGGGGGCAGTACCTGACCCCGGAGGCCGTGCGGCGGATCCTGGACGAGCCGGGCGGGCTCGACGTACCGGTGTACGACCCGCGGCCCGCGCCGCCCGGCTCCGTGCTCGGCACGCTCGCCGCGCGATTCGCCCTGTCGCCGCTCGACACCGATCTGCTGCTGATCGCCCTGGCCCCCGACCTGGACGCGCGTTTCGAGCGGCTCTACGGCTATCTCAACGACGACCTGACCCGCCGCAGGCCCACGGTCGGGCTGGCCCTGGAGCTGTGCGGGCTCGCCCCGGCGTCGCCCGCCCGGTTCCGGCTCTCCGCTTCCTCGCCCCTGGTCGCGGGCGGACTGCTGGAGATCTCCGAGGCCGAACGTCCGCCCCTGTCACGGGTGTTGGCGGTGCCGGACCGGGTCACCGCGTTCCTGCTGGGCGACCCGGCCCCCGACGCCCGGCTCGCCGGTGTCCTCGGCACGGTCGCGCAGGACCCGACGGCACAGGCGGAGGACGTCCTGCGGGCGGCCCGCGCGGCGCGGTCCGGGCCCGGTCTCGTGCATCTGCACGCCCGGGGCGGTGACGCGCCGGGCCTTGCCGCCGCGGCCCTGGGGGCCGCCGGGCTGGGCACGCTGGTGCTCGACGCGGCGGCCCTCGCCCGGCACTGCGCCGAGCTGCCCGCGCTCGCCCGGGTCGCGGCGCTGGAGGCCCGGCTGACGGGCTCGGGTGTCGTCCTCGGCCCGCTGGAGGAACTGCCCCCGGCACCCGCCGAACGGGCCCGCGCCGTCAGCGAGTTGTGCGCGGCGCTGCGCGGCGTCCCGGTGTTCGCCCATGGCACGGACGGCTGGGACCCGGCCTGGGCGGCCGACACCCCGGTGGTCCTGCCGGTGACGGCGCCCTCCCCCGCGCGGCAGGCCGAGCGCTGGCGGCACGCCCTGGCCGGTGCCGGGGCCTGCGTGGACGGCGCCGCCGACACGCTCGCCCGGGCCGTCGCGGCGCACCGTCTCGACGGCGGACAACTGCGCCGTGCCGCGCAGGCCGCCGTGCGCGCCGCGGGCCTCGCGGACCGCCCGGTCTCCCCCGACGACCTGCGTACGGCCGTACGGGCGCAGAACGGCGCGGGGCTCGCCCGGCTGGCCCGCAGGGTCCAGCCCGGTGTCGGCTGGGACGACCTGGTGCTGCCCCCGCCGACCCTGCGCGGACTGCGCGAACTGGCCGTACGCGCCCGGCATCGCGAGCAGGTGCTCGGGCAGTGGCGGATGCGGCCCGGCGGCGGCCGGGGGCGCGGGGTGATCGCGCTGTTCGCGGGCGAGTCGGGCACCGGCAAGACCATGTCCGCCGAGGTGATCGCCGCAGATCTCGGCATGGACCTGTACGTGGTCGATCTGTCCACGGTCGTCGACAAGTACGTGGGCGAGACCGAGAAGAACCTGGAGCGGATCTTCACCGAGGCGTCCGCCGTCAACGCGGTGCTGCTCTTCGACGAGGCCGACGCGATCTTCGGCAAACGCTCGGAGGTCAAGGACGCGCACGACCGGCACGCCAACATCGAGTCGGCGTACCTGCTCCAGCGCATGGAGTCCTTCGACGGGATCGCGGTGCTGACCACGAACCTCCGGGCCAATCTGGACGAGGCGTTCACCCGCCGGCTGGACGTGGTGGCGGAGTTCCCCGTGCCGGACGCCGACCAGCGTCTCGCCCTGTGGGAGCGGTGCCTGGGCGAGCGGTTGCCCCGCGCCGCCGACCTGGATCTCGGCTTCTGCGCGGCCCGGTTCGAACTCGCCGGAGGCTCCATCCGCGCGTGTGCGGTGACCGCCGCCTATCTCGCCGCGGAGTCCGGGCAGCCGCTCACCATGCGGCAGTTGGTGTCGGCGGTGGTGCAGGAGTACCGCAAGCTCGGCCGGCTGGTGCTGGAGAGCGAGTTCGGGCCGTACCTGGCGGACGCCCTCGGCGCCTGAAAAGGCAGTGCGGTTGCCCCCGGCAAGGGACCAACGCCCCTGTCACCGGGGCTTGGCCGCGTCGGAGACTCGGTACTGACGCAGGTGTGACCAGACAGGAACGTGAAGGAGCGAGCATGCCGACGTACCTCACCCCGGGCGTGTACGTGGAGGAGGTGCAGTCCGGTGCCCGCCCGATCGAAGGGGTCGGCACCGCCGTCGCCGCGTTCGTCGGGTTCGCCCAGAACGGGCCTTTCCACGAGCCGACGCTGGTCACCAACTGGGACCAGTACACCCAGCTGTTCGGCGGCTTCACCGAGGGCACCTACCTCGCGCACGCCGTGTACGGCTACTTCTCGAACGGCGGCGGCGCGGCCTACGTGGTGCGCGTCGGCGGCCCCGCCGACGGCGCCTCCGCCGCAGCCGGCACGGGCCAGGCCTCCCGGCAGGTCCGGGCCGCCGAGCCGGTCGCGCTCGGCGGATTCCAGATCGCCGCCAGGCCCGGCGCCGCCGGGGTCTCGGTGGAGATCGCCGACGCGGACGGCGAGAACCCGCCCGAGGACCGCTTCAAGCTGCTGGTCCGCCAGGGCGACCAGGTCGTCGAGACGTACGACGTCTCCACCCGCAAGAACGTCAAGGGCTATGTCGTCACCCAACTGCGTGCCTCGAAGCTGATCGAGGTCACCGAGCAGCGCGACGCCGGCCAGACCCGGCCCGCCGGTCAGACGGTGGCCGTGCCCGACGCGCCGGCCGTCCCCGCGGCGTCCGGCTCCGGCACGGCGAACCGCCTCGACCCGGCCGAGTACGTCGGTGACGCGGCCGCCCGCACCGGGTTCGCCGGGCTGGAGTCCATCGACGAGATCACCATGGTCGCCGTCCCCGACCTGATGGGCGCCTACCAGCGGGGCGACATCGACGCCGAGGGCGTGCGCACCGTGCAGCTCGCGGTCATCTCGCACTGCGAGCAGATGGGCGACCGGGTCGCGGTGCTGGACACCCCGCCCGGTCTCAACGCCCAGCAGGTGCGGCACTGGCGCAACGAGGAGGCGGGTTACGACTCCCGGTACGCCACCCTCTACTACCCGTGGGTGCGCGTCTTCGACCCGGCGGCCGGGCGCAACACCACGGTCCCGCCGAACGGTCACATCGCCGGTGTGTGGGCGCGCAGCGACGCCGAGCGCGGGGTGCACAAGGCGCCCGCCAACGAGGTGATCCGCGGCGCGGTGGACCTGGACATCCGGCTCAGCAAGGGCGAGCAGGACCTGCTCAACCCGATCGGCGTGAACTGCGTGCGCGCCTTCCCCGGCCGTGGCATCCGGATCTGGGGCGCCCGCACCCTGTCCTCCGACCCGGCCTGGCGCTACCTGAACGTGCGCCGCCTGTTCAACTACCTCGAAGAGTCCATCCTGTTGGGCACCCAGTGGGTGGTCTTCGAGCCGAACGACGACCGGCTGTGGTCGAGCATCCGGCGCAACGTCACCGCGTTCCTCACCGAGGAATGGCGTCGGGGCGCGCTCTTCGGCCGCACCGCCGAGGAGGCGTTCTACGTCAAGTGCGACCGCGACAACAACCCGCAGACCTCGATCGACCAGGGTCGCGTCGTCTGCGAGATCGGTGTCTCCCCGGTCAAGCCCGCCGAGTTCGTGGTGTTCCGGCTGGCCCAGTTCTCCGACAGCACCAGCCTCATCGACGAGTGACCCGCGGGTCGGCCAAGGAAAGGTGACAGACAGTCATGGCAGAGGGCGATGCTCTTTCCACCCACGTCTTCGGCGTGCAGCTCGGCGGCTACATGGTCGAGTCGATCCAGGAGATCAGCGGGTTCTCCGTCGAGGAAGAGGTCGTCGAGGTCCGGCAGGTGACCTCGACGGGCAAGCAGATCATCCGCAAGCAGCCCGGCGCGCGCCAGGCCGGTGAGATCACGATCACCCGGGGACTCGACAAGAGCAGCGAGTTCACCAAGTGGATCAAGGAGACCCTGAACAACGGTGCCGTCGACACCGCCCGGCAGAACCTGACCATCGAGATCAAGGACACCAAGGGCGAGACGGTACGGCGCATCCAGCTGATGAACGGCTGGGCCTCCAAGTGGGAGGGCCCCTCCCTGAAGGCCGGTGAGTCCGCCGCGGCCACCGAGAGCGTCACGATCGTGTTCGAGGAGATCGTCGTCGAATGAGGCGCCGTACCGTCACGGCGGGCAACCTGGAGGAGTTCCTGGAGGCGACGGCGCCCGCCGCCGAGGCAGCGGCGACCGAGGAGCCCCGGGCTCCGGCCGCCGCCCGCCCCGCACCGGCTCAGGACCACGGGCTGCGCACGGAGTTCGAGTTCGAGCTGCCGCGCGGGTACGTGGACGAGGCGGGCACCCTCCACCGGCACGGCGCGATGCGCCTGGCCACCGCCCGCGACGAACTGCGTCCGCAGATCGACCTGCGGGTCAAGGAGAACCCGGCCTATCTGAGCGTGGTGCTGCTGGGCCAGGTCATCACCCGGCTCGGCACGATCACCGACGTGCACGCGGGGATCGTGGAGCGGATGTACGCCACCGACGTCGCGTTCCTCCAGGACTTCTACCGCCGCGTCAACAGCGAGGGGCACACCCGCGCGGCGGTGACCTGTCCGCACTGCGAGGGCGCCTTCGAGGTCGACCTCTCGGGTGGGCGCCTGGGGGAATCGTGACGTACGCACTCCCCCGCCTGCGGGAGGAGATCGCGTACATCGCCTACCACTTCCACTGGCAGCGCGAGGAGATCCTCGACCTCACCCACGCCGAGCGGCGCCAGTGGGTGACCGAGATCGCCCGTATCAACACCCGCGTGAACGAAGGCGGTTGAACACATGGCATGGCGGGACAGAGTGCGCCGCCGGGCCGCGGCGCGGACTGCCGCGCCGGGCTCGGCCGCACGCGAGTCCGCTTCCGGTGCGGCGGATCCGTCGGTGCCGGGTGCGTCCGTGCCGGGTGCGTCCGTGCCGGGTGCGTTCGTGCCGGGTGCGCAGGGCACGTCCCTGCCCGGCGACTGGGACGGCGGCTGGCGCCGCACCTCGCCGCCGACGCTGACCGTGGCCCGCTCCCCGCTCGGCGTCAGCGACGGCCTCACCTTCCGCGCGGGCCTCGCCTCCTGGCAGAACCCGTCCTTCGACGCCGGTCTCGGCCACGCCGTCCTGCCGTCCGCACCGGTCGGCCTGGTCCACGGGGTCACAGGCCCGCCCGCCGTCGGCGCGACGTACGCCGACGGCGGACCGCTCCTCCTGCGCACGCTGCGGACGGACGCCGGGGAGGGCGAGGGCGGCGGGAGTGTCGCCGAGTCCGGCGCCGAGGCTGCCGTGCGTACTCCGACCGCGCGCGACCGTACGGCGCCCGCCACCGCGCAGAACCGCAGGGACGGCAAGCGCAGCCGCAAGGGCGACGACACGGCTGACCGTCCGCGGACCTCGGTGCCGTCAGGCGCAGCCGGGCCGGAGGGGACCGGGCAGACGCCTGCAGCCGATGCCCCTTCCGTCCAGCGCTCGGCGGCCGCGTCCGCGCCGAGCCGCGCGCTCGTGGCCTCGGACCCGCTCGTCCCGGCAGCCGCGCCGACGACGCAGGTTCAGCGGACTGAGCGGCCGGGGGCCGGTTCGGACCCGGGTGTGGTCCGGCCCGACGATCCCGGCCGGCCGGCACCGGTACCGGAGATTCCGGTGGTGCGGCGCATCGCCGTGGTGCCGGACGCCTCCGGTGTCTCCGCCGCGCCCGGGGCTCCCGCCGTCCGCCGTACCGCACGGGAGGCCGCGCACCCCGCGTCCCGGGAACGGGCGGCGATCGGCCCCGTGCGCCCGGCGGTTCCCGGCCCCTCGCTGACCGTCGCTCGGCGCGTGGCCACGCCGGCACGCCGGATCACCGCGCTACGGCCCACCGCCCGAGCGGCGGAGGCGACCGCTTCCCCTGCCACCGCCCCGTCCACCCAGGCGGCCTCTCCCGCTCCCTCCGCCCCGGGTGCGGCTCCCGCGCCCGCATCCGCAGGTCCGACGCCCGCCGTGCGACGCGCCGCCGCCCCCGCACGCCCCGGCAACAGGCCACCGCTCGGTACGCCCATGAACGAACTCCCGCCCTCGGCAGGTCTCCTGGCGGCGGACGCCACGGGCACGACTCCATCGGCGGAGGGCGCACACCCGACGGCAGGACCGGCACTGCCGATCGTCCAGCGCCAGGTGGACGCCCCCGCTCCCGGGCCCATACCCGCGCAGCCCCCACCCGCCACGCAGCACGCCGCCGCCCCCGCACGAGCCGGCGGCAGGCCGCCGCTGGGCGAACCCATCCCCGAACTCCCGGCCGCAGCACGGCCGTTGACTGCCGGCGCCACGAGCGCGACTCGAGCGGCGGACGGTGCACATCCGACGGCAGGACCGGCACTGCCGATCATCCAGCGTCAGGTGAACGACCCCGCTCCCGAGCCGTCCCGCGAAGGCACCCCGCTCCGCCCGTCCGACGCGCGGCCGGCCGACACGCGCCCGTCCGCCACCGGCTCGTCCGGCGTCCGGGCCCGTGGCGGCCTGGGGGCACCTCTGCCGTCGATGCCTGCGACAGCGGACGTGCCGCGTTCCGCCGGCCCCGGGCGTCAGCCGCGCACCTCCGGCCCCCACCCGGGCACCGCTCCCCTGCTGGGCGCGACGGACAACATGAATCGCGGCGCCAACTACCCGGCCAGCGAGGGAAGTTCACCGTCCTTTGCGCACTCCGCACCGAATCCCGCCACTGCCCTCGTCGCTCCGGGCGGCCCTCGGTCCATGCCCTCCGCCACACCCGAGCCCGTCACCGGTCCCGGCACTGTGCGGCGCGCGCCCGCACCGGAGGCCGGGACGGCGTCCGCGAGCAGGGCGGTGGCACCGTCCCGGCCACGACCAGGTGGAACCACGCCGGTCGTCATCGCCCGGGCCGTCGCGTCCTCCGCCCCCCTCACGGCGCACACCTCCACTGCCCCGCACGGGCCGGCGCAGCGCAGCCTCTTCCTTCTGGGCGCTCGCCCGCTCACGGTCAACACCCGTGTCCCGGACGGCATCGCGCCGCCCACCGCCACCAGCGCCTCCCCACGTCCGGTCGTGGCCGCGTCCTGGCGCCGCGAACCGAGCCAGACGCAGGCTCGGGCACAAACGCCGGCACAGGCACCGACACCGCAGCCACAGCGCAGCGCCGGCAGCACCCCGGGGCCGACCGCGTCGCACAACCCGCCGTCCCAGGAGTCGAGTTCAGCGCCGCCTCGCAGCACCGTCCCGGTCGTACGGCCGCATCCCCCCGTCCAGCGGGCCGCATCGCTGCGCCCACAGGCGCTGCCGGTGACCGATCCGCAGGCGGCCCCGGTGCGGGACCATCCGACGGGTCCGGAGCCGCAGCCCGCCCCGCCGGTGCCCGTGGTCCGCGCCGGCCGTACGACGCCGGGGGTGCCCGCAGGCGTTCCCGACCCGGCGGCACCCGTCGTCCAGCGGGCCGTGAGCGGCACACCCACCGGCGCTCCCACCAGCACCACCACCGGCGCCGGTCCCGTACTCCCGGGTGTGCCGGTCACCGCCGTACCCGCGAGGACGGTGCAGCGGGCGTCGTCCGCGGCGCCGGCGGCCGGGAGGGTCACGGGCGCGCAACCGCACCGGTCGGCCGAGGCCGCGCAGGACCCCGGGATCGATCTGGACGAGCTGGCGCGGCGGCTGTTGGAGCCGATGGCGCGGCTGTTGCGGGCCGACCTGCGGCGGGGGCGGGAACGTGCGGGCCGGCCGTACGACGGACGGCGCTGAGGACAGGGAACGGATGACCGACGGATGACCGACAACATCTTCGCGACGAGTGTGTTCTTCCGGCTCGCGATCGGCGGCAACGACCTGGGGGCCTTCCACACCTGCTCCGGCATGGGGGCGGAGGTGGAGATGGAGACGTACGCCGAGGGCGGCAACAACGGTTTCACCTGGCAGTTGCCCGGCCGGGTGACCTGGTCGAACATCACGCTCACCCGGCCGGTCACCGCCGACACGGCGAAGATCGCGCGCTGGCTCGACGAGACGCTGCGGCGGGTGGAGCCGAAGGACGGTGAGATAGTGGCGCTGCGGCCGGATCTGAGCAAGATCATCAGCTGGCAGGTGCTGGGCATCGTGCCGGTGCGCTGGCAGGGGCCGTCGTTCGATCCCGCCTCCTCGCAGGCGGCGGTGGAGACGCTGGAGATCGCGCACGAGGGACTGAGGCCCTCCTGATGGCCGCCGTTCGCGCCAGTGTGGCGAGGGCCCAGCTGACCCTGAAGGAACCCCCGGCGGCGGTGGGCGCCAAGCCCGGCGGGACGATCGCGCAGCTGAACCTCCAGTTCAATCCCAACAGCCTTCAGCTGCGCAAGAGCACCGAGTGGCGTCGTACCCCGTCCCGGATGGCCGGGGAGTCGGCGCTGCCGGAGTTCGTGGGCAGCGGGCCGCGCGAGCTGAGCCTGGAGGTCTTCCTCGACGCCACCTCGAAGCACGACAACTCGGTCGAGCAGGCGGTCGAGAAGCTGATGAAGGGGTGCGTGCCGACCCCGGCGAGCCTCGCGCGGAAGAAGCCGGCGAGTCCCTGGGTGCGGTTCGAGTGGGGTTCGGCCCGTACGACGTCGTTCGACGGGGTGCTGTCGAGCCTGTCGGTGACGTACTCGCTGTTCGACGTGGACGGCAAGCCGCTGCGCGCGACCTGCTCCCTGTCGATCGAGGAGGCGAGCGTCGACCCGCCGGGGCAGAACCCGACCTCCGGCGCGCGCACGGCCCGCAGCACGCACACCGTGGTGGCCGGGGACAGCCTGCCGCTGCTGGCGTGGCGGGAGTACGGCGACGCGACGGCCTGGCGGGTCATCGCGGAGGCGAACGGGATCGACGACCCGATGGCCCTCGTGCCCGGTGCCGAACTGGTGGTGCCGGCGCTCGGGGACGTGGGCGGTGAGGAGGAACGGTGAGCACACCCGAGGCGCGCGGCGGCCGGTCGTTCGCGGCGGACCCCGTCGTGGAGGCGCCCGGTGAGCTGCCGCGGATCTGGGCGGCGCAGCTGGTGAGCTGTGTCGTGGACGAGAACGTGGGCCTGCCGGACACCGCGGTGCTCACGTACCGCGATCCCGACCACGAGTTCCTGAGGTCGACCGGCATCACCCTCGGCACGCCGCTGCGGGTGTCGGTGGTGACGGTCTCCGGACAGGCGCGTGAGCGGCTGTTCAACGGCGAGGTCACGGCCGTGGAGATCGACCGGGACTCGACCGGGTCGTTCACCGTCGTGCGCGCCTATTCCGTCGCGCACCGGCTCCAGCGGGGCCGGAAGGTGGTGGCGTACCGGAACATGACGGCCGCCGCGATCGTCCGCAAGGTGGCCGCCGGGGCGGGGCTGCCGGTCGGGAAGGTCGAGGCCGCGCCGGTCACGTACAAGCAGCTGTCGCAGGCCAACGTCTCCGACTGGGACTTCCTCCAGTATCTGGCGGGCGAGAGCGGTGCGCAGGTGCGGGTGGACGACAAGGGCGTGCTGCAGTTCACCAAGCCCGAGAAGGCCTCCGGGGCGCCCGCGCCGTCGACGCCGGCCACGCAGAGTCCGATGGTGCTGGAGTACGGGCGCAATCTGCTGGCGCTGCGGGCCGCCCTGTCGGGCGCGGACGGGGCGTCGCAGGTCGAGGTGCGCGGCTGGGACGTGACCACGAAGACGGCGTTGGTGGCCCGGCAGCAGTCGGTGACCAGCGACACCGTACTGCCGGGCCTGGCACCGGCGCTGGGCGCCCGGTTCGGGAAGTCGGCGAAGCTGACGGTGACGGACACGCCGTACCGGACGCAGGCCGAGACGACGGCCGTCGCGGGTGCGCTGGCCGCTCAGGTCGGTTCCGGTTTCGGCGAGGTGGAGGCCCTGGTCGAGGGCAGTCCGCGGTTGCGGGCGGGCGTTCCGGTGGCGCTCGGCAACGTGGGGCCGGCGTTCTCCGGCCGGTACACCGCGACGGCGGTGCAGCACAGTCTGGATCCGCACGGCGGCTACCGGACGACGGTGTGGGTGAGCGCCAGTCCGGACCGGTCCCTGGCGGGTCTGGTGACCGGCGCGAACGCACCCGGGCGCGGCCCGCGCATGCCGGGGCTGGCGATCGGCGTGGTGACGGACGTGCGTGAGCCGGGCGATGCGCAGAGCGGCGGTGTCCGGCTCACGTTCCCCTGGCTGGACGACACGTACGTCACGGACTGGGTCCGTTCGGTGCAGTGGGGTGGCAAGGGCGGCGGGGGTGTGGTGAGCCCCGAGGTCAACGACGAGGTGCTGGTCGGTTTCGAACAGGGCCTGCTGGACAGCCCGTACGTCATCGGCGGCCTCTACAACGGCGTGGACCGGCCCTCGAAGCACGACGTGCCGCTGATCGACGGGACCAGCGGCAAGGTCAACCGCCGTTCGGTGGTGTCGCGTTCGGGACACCGGCTCGAGCTGCTGGATCCTCCGACGGGGCCGTCCGGGGTGCGGCTGCGTACCGCGGACGAGCGGCTGGAGGTGCTCCTGGACGACCGCAACAACCGGCTGGAGCTGACGGTGTACGCGGCCGGCGGCCGACGGGCGCTGTCCTCGGTGGTGCTGGACGGCCAGGGCATCACGCTCGACGCGAAGACCGGCAAGGTCAGCGTGAAGGGCGGCACCGTGGAGATCGACGGCACCGACTCGGTCAAGGTCGGCGGCCGTTCGGTGACCGTCTCCGGGCAGACGGACCTCACGCTCGACGGCGGTCTGCTCGGCGTACTGAAAGCGGATCTCGTGCGTATCAACTGACGTTCATCATCGACAACCCACCCTGATTCCCCGGCCGTTGAGGCCATGAACCACTCTGGACTTCGAGGAGCCCGGCATGCCCGCCGCAGCCCGTACCGGCGACCCCACCAGCCACGGGGGTGTGATCGCCACCCCGCCGCCCGGCGCCGCCGCGGCGGTGGCGCGCGTGCTGATCGGCGGCAGACCCGCTGCCGTCGTGGGCAGTCTGCACACCTGTGTGGTACCCCCGCACGCGGCTCTCGGCCCGGGCAACGTGATCACGCCCAGTCCGGCCGCGCTCGTCTCGGGTCCGGTGCTCATCGGCGGGTTGCCGGCGGCCCGGATGGGCGATTCCACCACGTGTGGCGCGACCGTTCAGCTCGGCGCCCTGAACGTGCAGATCGGAGGGGTGTGATGAGCGAGCGGTTCATCGGCCGCGGCTGGGCGTTCCCGCTGCGGGTCGGGCCGACCGGCGGGATCGCCATGGTCGAGCGGGAGCGGGAGATCGAGGAGGCGATCCGGCTGGTCCTCGGGACCGCGCCCGGCGAGCGCCCGATGCGGCCGGAGTTCGGCTGCGGCATCCACGAGTACGTCTTCGCGCCCGGCGACGGCGCCACCGCCGGCCGGATCGCGCAGGAGGTGCGCGCGGCACTGGAGCGGTGGGAGCCGCGGATCGCGGTGGACGACGTGGTCGTGGCCTTCGACGCGGTGGACGACGGAACCCTCTACATCGACGTGCGCTACACGGTGCGTTCCACCAACGACCGGCGCAACCTGGTGTTTCCCTTCTACACGATCCCCTCCGAGGAGGGGGCCGAGGAAGCGGTCGCGGACTGATGGCCCTGCCCTCCCCCAACCTGGACGACCGGCGGTTCCAGCAACTCGTCGACGAGGCGAAGCGGTACGTGCAGCAGCGCGCGCCGGAGTGGACCGACCACAACGTCTCCGATCCGGGTGTCACCCTGATCGAGACGTTCGCCTATATCGTCGACCAGTTGCTGTACCGGCTGAACCGGGTGCCGGACAAGAACTACACCGCGTTCCTGGACCTGTTGGGGATCCGGTTGTTCCCGCCGGCGGCGGCGAGCGCCGAGGTCGACTTCTGGCTGTCGGCACCGCAGCCCGACGCGGTGACCCTGCAGGCCGGGACCGAGGTGACCACGGCGGACGGCGAGGCGGAGGAGCCCGTGGTGTTCGCGACCACAGACGAACTGCGCATCGTGCCGAGCGAGTTGAACCGCCTGGTGACCGCTCCGCGCACCGGTGAGCAGACCGACCGGACCCGGGAGCTGGGCGAGGGCCGCGACGTGCGGTGCTTCCAGCCCGCGCCCGAGCCGGGGGACGCGCTGCTGTTCGGGCTGCCCGCGGCCGTGCCGCGGTGCATCGTCGCCGTACGGCTGGACAGCCGGGTGGAGGGCGTCGGTGTCGACCCGCGTCAGCCGCCGCTGGTGTGGGAGGCGTGGGACGGCGCCCGCTGGCAGGTGTGCGAGACCGGCTCGGACACCACGGGCGGTCTGAACCGGCCCGGCGAGGTGATCGTGTACGTCCCGGCCGGGCACACCGCGTCGGTGATCGGCGGGACCCGCGCGGGCTGGCTGCGCTGCCGGGTCACCGAGGCGCAGCCGGGCCAGCCGTTCTACTCGGAGTCCCCGACGGTGCGCGAGGCGTCGGTCTTCACGGTCGGCGGCACCAGCACCGTCGAGCACGCGGAGACGGTCACGGACGTGCCGCTCGGCACGTCGGAGGGGGTGCCGGGACAGACCTTCCGGCTCGGCCGGCCGCCGGTGCTGCTGGACGGCGAGCCCCCGGTGGTGGAGGTCTCCTCGGCCGACGGCTGGCTCCGCTGGGACGTCGTGGAGCACTTCGGCCGCTCCGGCCCCGCCGACCGGCATGTCCAGGTCGACGCGACCACCGGCCTGTTCACCTTCCCGCCCGCACTGCGCGAGCCGGACGGGACGCTGCGGCTGTGCGGGGCGGTGCCGGAGAAGGGTACCCAGATCCGGGTGGCCCGCTATCGCACCGGCGGCGGCCCGGCAGGCAACGTGGCCCGGGGCGCGATCTCGGTGCTGCGCAGCTCCGTGCCGTACATCGCCCGGGTCGTCAACCGGGAGGCGGCGCGCGGCGGGGTGGACGGCGAGACCGTCGCCAATGCCAAGCTGCGGGCGCCGGACGCGCTGCGGATGCAGGAGCGGGCGGTGACGGCCGGGGACTACGAGATCATCGCCCGGCAGGCGGCGCCCTCGGTGCACCGGGTGCGCTGCCTGCCCGCAGCCGAAGGGGCGGGCGCCGTAAGGGTGTTGGTGGTGCCGGACGCGGTGGCCGACGACGGCGACCGGCTCCGCTTCGAGCAGCTGATCCCCTCGGAACAGGTGCTCGCCGCGATCACCGAGAGCCTGGACGAGCGGCGGCTGATCGGGACCCGGCTCGTGGTGGAGCCGCCGGTCTACCAGGGCATCACGGTCGTCGCCCGGCTCGTGGCGGCCCCCGAGGACACCGACCGGGTGCGGGACGCGGCCCTCGCCGCGCTGTTCCGCTACCTCAACCCGCTGCACGGCGGACCGGACGGCACCGGCTGGCCGTTCGGACGGCCCGTGCAGTACGGCGAGATCTTCGGCCTGCTGCAACGCGCCACCGGGAACGCGCTGGTGGAGGAGATCCGGCTGTTCGCCGCCGACCCGATCACGGGCCGGCGGGGCACCCCGGCGGACCGTGTCGACGTGGCCGCGGGCGCGCTGGTGTTCTCGTACCAGCACCAGGTCGTCGTCCAGCCGATGCAGCAGCCGGGAGGCCCGGCATGAGCCGCGCCGCCGTCCCCGGCCTGCCGAGCCGGCACCCGATCGGCGGGCTGCTGCCCGCGCTCTACGCCGACGACGACTTCGCCCAGCGGTTCACCGCCGGTCTGGACACCGTCCTCGCCCCGGTGTTCACGACCCTCGACAGCCTGCCCGCCTACCTCGACCCGCGTGTCGCGCCGCTCGACTTCGTGGCCTGGCTGGCGTCGTGGGTGGGCGCCGCCGACGACCCGGAGTGGTCCGCGGAACTGCGCCGCGAGGCGGTGGTGCGCGCGATGGAGCTGCACCGCTGGCGCGGCACCCGGCGCGGCCTGGTGGAGCGGCTGCGGCTCACCCTCGGAGTGAACGCCGAGGTCAGCGGCGACGGCGCCGCGGTGTGGTCCCGTACGCCGGGCGCCGAGCCGCCGCCGGCGCCGGCCGCCGAGGTGCTGGTCCGGGTGTGGCCGGGCCGCGACCCGGAGGTGGACGAGGCCCGGGTCCGCGAGGCCGTCCGGGCCCTGTGCCCCGTGCACGTCTCCTGCCGGGTGGAGATCCTGCCCGGCCCGCCCGCCGACGAAGGGAGGTGACGCCGTGCGCGCCTGTCCCGTGTGCGGTGCGTCCAACGAGCCCGATGACGACTTCTGCTCCAACTGCGGTTCGTATCTGGGGTGGTCCGAGGAGGCCGCACCACAGGGCCCGTCCGAGTCCGGGTCCGCGTCCAGGCCGGAGCCAGGGTCCGCGTCCGCCCCGGCTCCGGCCGCCGCGCCTGAGTCCGCGGCACCGCCCGCCCCGGCGCCCGCTCCGGCCTCCACGACCTCCACGCCCCCACCGGCCGCCGCGGCTTCAGCCGACGGGGAGCCTTCCACGTCGTCGGCCCGCCCGTTGTCGTCCCTGCGGTCCAGGCTGACGGGCCGGACCCGGCGGGAAGCGGAGCGCCCGGGCGGTGCGTCGCCCGAGGGCGCCTCGCCAGAGGTGGTCAACCCGCCTCGCACGGGTGGGAGTTCGGCCGCCGACGCCGGAACCGGTGACGCGGAGCGCCCGGCTCGGGAGGCCGAAGGCCGTACGCCCCGTACGCCCGACGGCGGGGCAGGTGAGGCGGCAGGCACGGCAGCCGATGCCCCACCGTCCGCACCCGTAGCGTCCGCCCCGCCTGCGACGCCTGTTCCCGACGTTCCGCCGGTGCGCCCAGAGCCCACTCCCGCACCCGAGCCCGAGGCCGAGGCCGAGGCCGAGGCCGAGGCCGTCGGGCCCGTGGCGCCCGCGAAGCCGGTCGCGCCGCGGCCGGTCGTGCGGCCCGTGGCGGCGCAGGAGGAGGTGTCCGGGGTGCCGTGCCCGGTGTGCGGCACGCCCAATCCGCCCGGCCGCCGGTTCTGCCGCCGCTGCGCCAGTCCGCTGGATCCGGCGGCGCAGCGGGCTCCGCTGCCCTGGTGGCGGACGATCTGGCCGCTGCGGCGCCGGGTGCGGGCGGGCTCCGGGCGGTGGATCCGGTTCCTGGTGATCCTGGCCGTGGTCCTGGCGCTGTGCGTGGGCGGTCTCTTCCTGCTGCCCGCCGGGCGCGCCCTGTTCGAGGACACCCTGGACAAGCTCAGCGGTGTCAAGGCCGTCAGCCCCGTGGCCGTGCACGCGAGCGCCGCGGAGCCCGGCCATCCGGCGAAGAGCACCACGGACGGGCTCAGCAACCGCTATTGGGCGGCGCCCGGAGCGGGCGCCTCGATCACGTACACCTTCGGCAGACCGTTCCGGATGGTGGACCTCATCATCACCAACGGTGCGTCGAAGGAGCCCGAGGAGTACGACCGCGAGGCGCGGGCGCTCCGGATGGACATGGAGGTCACGTCGGCGGACGGCTCGGTGCACCACAAGGAGATCGACCTCGCCGACAAGGCCGGCGACACGACCGTCACGACCGGGATCGACGACGTCGTGAAGGTGCGGCTGACACTGGGCTCGGTCACGGGGCTCACCGGAAACCGTCATGTCGCCCTCGCCGAGGTCGAGTTCTTCCAGCGGAGCTGATCCGTGCCGCCGTCCGGGGCCGTCGGGTTCAGCGGGGCGCGTCCATGCGCTGGGTGCCGATGACCGACAGCAGCCGGAGCGCCGCCTCGGCGGACGAGCCCGGGACGGCGGTGTAGATCACGACCTGCTGGTCCCGGTCGGTGAGGTCGAGCGCGTCGCAGTTGACGGTGACCGGCCCGACGACCGGGTGCCGGAACGTCTTGCGCAGGGTGGGTGTCGGCGCCACGTCGTGGGACGCCCAGAGCACGGCGAACTCCTCGCTGCCGTCGAGGAGTTCGCGGATCAGCCCGGCCACCTCGGGGTCGTCCGGGTAGCGGGCGGCGGCGGTGCGCAGGCGCCGGGCCGCGTGCCGGGCGAAGGCGTCCGCGTCGGAGACGCCGTACAGCCGTCGCCCCTCGGGGCGCGGGCCGAGGAAGGCGCGGCGGGCCAGGTTGCGCTCGCGCCGGGGCAGGGCCGAGAAGTCCTCCATGAGGGCGGCCGCCAGGTCGTTCCAGGCGAGCACCTCCAGCAGGGCGGAGGTGACGAAGGCGGCGGAGTGCGGCAGCCGGTGCACCAGGTCGAGGATGCTTCGCGGCACCTCGCGGGAGGGTCCGGGCGACCGGCCCGGCGGGGCGCCGGCGAGGAGGTGGAGGTGGTCGCGTTCGGCGTCGGTCAGGCGCAGGGCCCGGGCCAGCCCGCTCAGCACCTCGCTCGACGGGCGCGGGCCGCGGGCCTGTTCCAGCCGGGTGTAGTACTCGGTCGAGATGTACGCCAGCTGCGCCACCTCCTCGCGCCGCAGCCCCGGTGTGCGGCGGCGCGGCCCGGCGGGCAGGCCCACGTCGGCGGGGCCGATCCGCTCGCGCCGGCTGCGCAGGAAGGCCGCCAGTTCCGCTCTGTCCACCTCTCCAGTGTGCGCGGGTGCCGCGCGGCCGGTCCAGGTACTCCCGGTGCCTGGATGAGCCCCGTGCCCGGGCGCAGGCTCGGCGCCATGGAGAACAACACACACACCGACACCCCTGTCCCGACCACTGCGACTGCCGGCCTCCTGGCCCGCAAGGTCGCCTTCGTCACCGGTGCCGGGCGCGGGATCGGCGCCGCGGCGGCCCGGCTCTTCGCCCGGGAGGGGGCCCGGGTGATGCTGGCGGCCCGTACGGAGGAGCAGCTGAAGGCCGTGGCCGAGGAGGTCCGGGCGGCGGGCGGCACCGCGGACCACGTGGTGTGCGACCTGGCCGACGCGCGGAGCGTGCGGGCGGCGGTGGCCCGTACGGTCGAGGTGTACGGCCGGCTCGACGTCGCCTTCAACAACGGTGCGACGATCCAGCCGCCCGGCCCCATGGACGGGCTGCCGGAGGCCGACTTCGACCATGTCTGCACGGTGAACCTCAAGGGTGTCTGGCTGGCGATGGTCGCCGAGGTCGCCGCGATCCGTGCGACGGCGGGGACCGGCGCCATCGTCAACAACTCGTCGGTCGGCAGCCATCGGGCCAATCCCGAACTGCCCGCGTACGCCGCGATGAAGCGGGCGGTCAACAGCCTGACCGAGTCGGCCGCCGTGACGTACGGCCCGGAGGGGATCCGGGTCAACGCCGTCGCGCCGGGCGGCACGCTGACGGAGATGATCCGGGCCTGGGAGGAACGGTCCCCCGGTCTCCGGGACCGGCTCAGGGCCCGCACCCCGCTGGGCCGCGCGGCCGACCCCGGGGAGATCGCCGAGGCCGCCGCGTGGCTGCTGAGCGACCGTGCCTCCTACGTGAGCGGCGCGGTGCTGAAGGTCGACGGCGGCGCGGGGGCCTGAACTCCCCGGGCGTTGCCGTCAGTCCAGGCCGAGGACGCTCATGGTCTGCTCGGCCATGTGCTGTTCGCCGAGCGCGTTGGGGTGGACGGGCACGATGTTGGTCCCGAAGAGCAGCGGCTCGATCCACCGGGTGCCGATCGGCCGGCAGGCGTCGTGCCCCGCGGAGGCCTGGGAGAGGTCGACGTACGTGGCCCCGCTCTCCTCGGCGGCGCGCTCCACGACGGCGTTGAGGTGGGCCTGGAGGGCGTGGATGTACGGCACGTCGCCCTCGGCGAGGGGAAGCTGGGCGAAGCAGGACGGGTCGGCGGTGGCGGGTGTGATCCACGGGTAGCCGAGCACCGCCACGCGGGCGTGCGGCGCCTTGGCCCGTACGACGCCCAGCGCGCTCTTCAGCGCGGGGTAGGTGTTGGCGTCGATGGAGTCGTCGAAGGACGTGCCGTACTTGTCCTTGCAGGGGCTGCCCTTGCCGCCGCTGAGGACCCCCGCGGTGCCGCAGTCCAGGACGGCGTTGATGAAGGTGCCGTTGTCGTTGCCGCCGATGGTCAGCGTCACCAGGCCGGTGTCCGGGGTGACGGCGTCGGCCTGCGGGGCGACCCCGGGGTACTGCGACCCGGTGAAGTCCTTGGTCTGGGCGGCTCCGCAGGTGACGTCCGTCAGCCGGGCGCCGGTGCGGGCGGCGAGGACGTGGGGGTAGTTGGCCGTGGAGCGCAGGCACAGCAGGTTGCTGAGGTCGACGGGCAGGACGCCGGAGGCGGCGCTGTAACTGTCGCCGAGGGCCGCGTAGTTCAGGGGTGTGGCGGCCTGGGCGGGCGTGGCGGCGAGACCGAGGGCCAGGGTTCCGGCGAGTGCGGAGGCCGCGGCGACGGCGCGGCGCAGGGCAGGGGTGGGCATGGCAGGTGCTCCCTCTTCTCGGGTGGGGGACACGGAGCCCGGCGGGCACGAGCAGGCCCGCACGGGTGCTGGTGCGCGAGAAAGTGGCGGCTCAGAGCATGGGGAGTGCCGTGAAACGTGGGGGTTACCGCTAGGTACTACTGAAAAGTAATGTGAGGGCGCCGCACCCGGGAGTCAACGCTGTTGACGGAGATTCTTGAAACGGTCACGGAAACGCGCCCTCCTCCGGCGCCGCTGATCAACGGGGCGTTGCCGGACGGGACTTGCCGCGTGATCATGGAGTCTCGGGCGCGGACGGGGAGGGTGCCATGGATGCGGTGGGCCGCCGGGGTGCGGGGCGGGGCGGATGGGACGATCCGGGGCCGGGCCGAGGGCTGCGGGTCGCGGCGGACGTGGCCGGATGGGGCGGCCCGGCCCTGGTGTGCGCCGGCTTCGCCGGGATCATCGTGCGGGTGGCCCGGCTATGGCACGTGCCGTGGTGGCAGCTCGGCACGCTGATCGTCGTGGGGCTCGCCGGATACGTGATCGACCACCTGATCGAGGCGCACATCCGGCGGGCCGAGCGCTTCCTCGCGTACCGGAAGATGCTGGAGAACCCGAACCGCGCGGCCGTGGAGCCGGGTTCGGAGCCCGGTGCGCTCCGGCTGCTGTCGCCGTTGCGCAGCCCCGTGCCCTTCCGTGATCGCGAGGACGAGCTGGCCCGGCTGCGGCGCTGGTGCGCGGGCGAGGCGGACCCGCACCCGGTGCTGCTGCTCGCCGGTGACCGCGGGGTCGGCACCTCGCGGCTGGCGCTGGAGCTGGCCCGGACACTCGGCGAGGGGTGGACCGCCGGGCGGCTGCTGCGCGGCACCGGTCCGGCGCTGTTCCCGGCGCTGCGCGGCCGGGGCAGGCCCGCGCTGGTCGTCGTGGACGAGGCGGACATCCGCTCCGACACGGACAGCCATCTGCATTCCCGGGTGCGCACGGACGTGGTCCCGCTGCTCCGGGCGTTGCCGAGCCGTGCGCACGACGCGCCGCCGGTGCGGCTGCTGTTCGTCGTGCGGCACGCGGAGCGCTTCCGCACGGCGGTCTCCGAGGAACTCGCCCATCGCGACAGCCCCGAGGCCCGCCGTCTGATCGACGAGGCACCCGTACTGGACCTGGCGCCGCCCGCGCTCGACCGCGCCACCCTGGCCGAGCGCCACGCGGAGGCCGTCGCCGCCTTCACGGCCGCTCTCGGCCGGGCTCCCGCCGTCGGCCGGGCGGACCTCGCTCCCGCCGGGCCCGGCCGGACGCCCCTGGACCTGCACGCCGCGGCCCTCGTCACCGCGCTGGCCGGCGAGCCCGCGCCCGGCGCCGCCCGACGCTTCGAGGACGTCGCCGAGGTCCTCTTCGCGCACGAGCTCCGGCGCTGGCGGCACCACGCCGCTTCCTTCTCCTCCCCCGGCGTCCCCGCGCTCCCCCGGCTGTCCGAGCGGCCCGACCTGCCCGAACTCGTCATGCTGACCCTGCTGTTGACCGGCCATCGGGAGTACGTCGCCGCCGCACACGTCATCGAACGGCTCCCCGCGTTCGCCGGGCTGGAGCGGGAGCGGGCCCGGGGCACGGCCTTCGCCTGGGTGAGCTGGGCCCTCGCCCTGCACGGCGGCACACCGGACGCCGCACGCATGGCGGAGCCCTGGATCGGACCGGAATCCTTCGCCCACTGGTTCCTGACCACGCGCCTGCGCGCCGACCCGGAGCTGTTCGACCGGCTTCAGCCGGGGCTGGACGCGCGCCGGTCCGAGCATCTGGCGGGCCTGCTGTGCCGCGCCTGCGAGGACTTTCCCGAGGCGGGCGAGAACCTGCGCCGGTACGTCGCGCGCTCCCCGTTGGCGCACGGCTACCACGCCCTGCGCGGCGCCAGGGTGCTCGCGCGCCCCGAGCGGGTGGACCCGTGGATCGCCGAGGGCCTGCGCACACCGGATCCGGACGTCGACCCCGCCTTCGCCACCCTCGGCACCCGCGACCTGTACACCCTGCTGGAACAGGCCCGGCTCACGTCGCTGCCGCGTACCCAGGCCGTCCTTGCCCGCATGTACCAGCAGGCCGGGCGGGCGGACGACAGAGCGGAACGGACGTCGCGGCGGAAACGGGAGCGCCGGGAGCGCGGCAGGCGCACCTGACCGCGCTGGGCGTCGTGCCGTCCACCTCTTACGGAGTCGTGACGCACGGGCCGCGTCCCCGGGTCCCGGGCCGGGGCGCGGCTAGCGTGGCCGTATGCGTGTACTGGTCACCGGCGGTGCCGGGTTCATCGGGTCCCATGTCGTCGAGGCACTGCGTGCGGGCGGGCACGAACCGGTCGTGTACGACGTCCGGGAGGATCCCGGCGCCGATGTGCGCAATCCGGCGGCGGTCGCCCGCGCGCTGACGGGGGTGGACGCCGTCTGTCACCAGGCGGCGATGGTCGGGCTCGGCAACGGTGTCGCCGACGCGGCGGAGTACGTCTCGCGCAACGATCTCGGCACCGCCGTGCTGGTCGCGGCCATGGCGGAGGCGGGCGTCCGGCGCCTCGTGCTGGCCGGCTCCATGGTGGTGTACGGGGAGGGCCGTTACGCGTGTCCGCGGCACGGCGTCGTACGGCCGGGTCCCCGCAGCGTCGCCGACCTCGACGCGGGCCGGTTCGAGCCCGCGTGCCCGTGCTGCGGTGCGGAGTTGACCCCGGAACTGGTCGGTGAGGACGCCCCGGCCGATCCCCGGAACGTGTACGCGGCGACCAAGCTGGCGCAGGAGCACCTGGCCGCCGCGTGGGCCCGCGGTACGGGCGGCTCGGCGGTGTCCCTGCGGTACCACAACGTGTACGGCCCCCGGATGCCGCGGGACACCCCGTACGCCGGGGTCGCCTCCTTCTTCCGCTCGGCGCTGGCCCGCGGGCAGGCCCCCCGGGTGTTCGAGGACGGGCGTCAGCGGCGGGACTTCGTCCATGTCCGGGATGTGGCGGAGGCGAACCTGGCCGCCCTGGAGGCGGAGGCGGCCCCGGGCGTCCTCACCGCGTACAACACCGGCAGCGGTGAGCCGCACACCGTCGGCGAGATGGCCCGCGCGCTGGCCGACGCCCACGGCGGGCCGGAGCCCGTGGTCACCGGGGAGTACCGGCTGGGCGACGTGCGGCACATCACCGCGGACTCCTCCCGGCTGCGCGCGGAACTGGGGTGGAAGCCGCAGGTCGGGTTCGCGGCGGGGATGCGCGAGTTCGCGCGGGCGGAACTGCGCGAGGGCTGACCGCGCCCGGCGGCCGTGCCGGGTGAACCGGGCCCGTGCCCGACTGCCATGGATTCCCCCGTCAGTTGGTCGACGAGGGAGTACGCGGCGCTCGGCGGTGCTCGGAACAGACCTGGCCGGCAGGGGAAGAGTCACAGCGGATTCGGGAACGATCGCGGCGGCTCACGGCGTTGGAAGGGGCAGAGTCACTTCGAAACGGCAGCCGCCGGGGATGTTGTGGACACTCGCCCGGCCCTGGTGGGCCTCCACGATGCCGCGGACGATGGCGAGGCCGAGCCCCGCGCCCGCCGGGGGCGTGCGCGCGTCGGTGCCGCGCCAGCCGGTGTCGAAGACGCGGGGCAGGTCCTCCTCGGGGATGCCTCCGCAGCCGTCCGAGACGGACAGCACCACACCGTCCTGCGTACGTTCGGCGGCGATCGCCACCGTGCCGTCCGGCGGGGTGCGGCGGATGGCGTTGATCAGGAGGTTGCCGAGGACGCGGGTCATCTCCTTGGCGTCGACCTCGACGGGTACGGGCGCGACCCCGTCGCCCACCAGCCGTACGCCGTGTTCCCGGGCGAGCGGATCGGCTCCCGCCAGCGCGTCGCCGACGAGGTCGTACAGGGAGATCCGGGAGGGGTGCAGCGGGAGGGTGCCCGCGTGGATGCGGGAGAGCTCGAAGAGGTCGCCGACCATCTCGTTGAGGCGTTCCACCTCGGTGCGGATCTGCTTGAGGTACCGGTCGGGGTCCGCGGCCACGCCGTCCTCCAGCGCCTCCGACATGGCGCGCAGTCCGGCCAGCGGGGTGCGCAGGTCGTGGGAGATCCACGCCACCAGCTCGCGCCGTGACTTCTCCAACGCCCGCTCCCGCTCACGGGATTCGGCGAGCCGTGCGCTGGTGGCGGCCAGTTCGCGGCCGAGGGCGTCCAGTTCGGCGGTGGCCGGGCCGTGCGGGGCGGCGAAGGCGCCGGCGTCGCCGAACGAGCGGGCGGCGTCGGCGAGTTCGCGGCTGCGGGCGACGACCCAGCGGCCCAGGAGCAGCGCGGTGGCGAGGGAGACCACGGCCGCCATCGCGACGACGGTGGTGACCACGGTCAGGTCGTGCGAGGAGAGGAACATCGCCCAGGCGACGGCGAGCGTGCCGGCCAGCATGGCGCCGACGCCGACCGCGGCGACCACGGCGACGGAGGCGGTCAGCGAGCGCCGCCGGATCAGGCGCAGCACGGCCGCTCCCGCGACCCCCGCGGCGGCGGCGCCGGCGAAGGCGTAGAGGGCGATGAGGAGGGTGTCGCGCATGGTCAGACCACCGCCCCGGCCGGCTCGAAGCGGTAGCCGACGCCCCAGACCGTCTGGATCAGCCGGGGGCGGGCCGGGTCGTCCTCCACCTTGCCGCGCAGCCGGCGCACATGGACCGTGACCGTCGACAGGTCGCCGAAGTCCCAGCCCCAGACCTCCCGCATGAGGTCCTCGCGGCTGTAGGCCCGGCCCGGGTGCCGCAGGAAGAAGGCCAGCAGGTCGAACTCCCGTAGGGTCAGGGCGAGTTCGGTGCCGTTCTTGGTGGCCCGGCGGGCATGCGGGTCGACGCTGAGTCCGGCCGCGGCCAGCCGGTGTCCCGTGGCGGCGGGGCGGCTGCGGCGCAGGACCGACTCCACGCGCAGGACCAGCTCACGGGGGCTGAAGGGCTTGGTGACGTAGTCGTCGGCGCCGACCTCCAGGCCGAGGATGCGGTCGTCCTCGTCGCCGCGGGCGGTGAGCATGATGACCGGCACGGGGCCGTCCTGCCGCATCCGCCGGCACACCTCCAGGCCGTCCATGCCGGGCAGCATGAGGTCGAGCACCACGAGGTCGGGCCGGTGGGCGGCGGCACGTGTCAGGGCGGTGGGGCCGTCGTCGGCGCGGTCGACCACGTAGCCGGCGCGGTGCAGGTATCCGGTGACGACCTCGGCGACGGTCGGATCGTCGTCGACGACGAGGACCCGGGCCGCCTCACCGGCGGCTTCGGCCCCGTGGGGCGGGTACGGCGATTGCATGTCCCCAGCCTCCCACCCGCAGGTCGCCGCCGTCGGGGCAGCGGTGCCGGCGTCCGCGTTTCGTAAGGTCCCGAAGTCCGAAATGCCTGATTGACGTTCGTAGGGTGAAACCCGTGACGACCCCTTCCACGGACGTCGACGTGGTGCTGCCCTGCCTGGACGAGGCCGAGGCCCTGCCCTGGGTGCTCGGCCGGATCCCGGCCGGCTGGCGCGCTCTCGTCGTCGACAACGGTTCCACCGACGGCTCCCCCGACCTCGCCCGCGCTCTCGGCGCCACGGTGGTGCACGAGCCGCGGCGCGGCTTCGGCGCCGCCTGCCACACCGGGCTGGCCGCGGCCACCGGCGACATCGTGTGCTTCTGCGACTGCGACGCCTCGCTCGATCCCGCCCTCCTCGAACCCTTCGTACGGGAGATCCGGGGCGGGGCGGCCGACCTGGTCCTCGGCCGGCGCCGGCCGCAGGGCCGGGGCGCCTGGCCCGCCCACGCCCGGGCGGGCAACCTCGCGCTGGCCCGGATGCTGCGCCGGCGCACCGGGCTGCGCCTGCACGACCTGGGCCCGCTGCGCGCCGCCCGCCGCGAAGCGCTGCTCGCGCTGGACCTCACGGACCGGCGCAGCGGCTACCCGCTCCAGATGGTCGTCCGCGCCGCCGACGCCGGCTGGCGCATCACCGAGCACGACGTGCCCTACCGGCCGCGCACCGGCGAGTCCAAGGTGACGGGCACCTGGCGCGGCACCTGGCAGGCGGTGCGGGACATGAGCCGGGTGCTGGCCGAGGCCCCGGCGGACCGGGAGGCCGTCCGATGACCACGCTCCTCGTCATCGCCAAGGAACCGCTGCCGGGGCGGGTCAAGACCCGGCTCACCCCGCCGTTCACGCCACAGGAGGCGGCACGGCTCGCGGAGGCGGCGCTCGCCGACACCCTGCACGCCGTGGCCGCCGCCCCGGCGACGCGGCGGATCCTGGTCCTGGACGGCACGCCCGGCGACTGGCTGCCGTCCGGCTTCGAGGTGCTGCCGCAGTGCGCGGGCGGGCTGGACGAGCGGCTGGCGGACGCCTTCGCGCACTGCGCGGGCCCGGCGCTGCTCATCGGCATGGACACCCCGCAGGTCACACCGGAGCTGCTCACCGTGGACTTCACGGGCTGCGACGCCTGGTTCGGCCCGGCGCAGGACGGCGGCTTCTGGGCCCTCGGGCTCGCGGCGCCCGATCCCGCGCTGCTGCGGGGCGTGCCGATGTCGACTCCGAAGACCGGGGCGGTCCAGCGGGAGCGGCTGCTGGCGGCCGGGCTGCGGGTGCGCGACCTGCCCCGGCTGCGGGACGTCGACACCGCCGCCGACGCCCGTGCCGTCGCCGCGCTGGCCCCGCACGGCCGGTTCGCGGCGCGGCTGGCCCGCTGCACCCCGGTCGGCTCGCGATGAGCGGCACGCACGCCGCCCCGGCCGCCAGGAGAGTCCCGGACACCTCGGCCACCGTCGCTGCCCCCGCTGTCACCGCGCCCGCCCCGCACGACCCACCCGCAAGGCACCTCACCCACCACGCCCCGGAAGGCCCACGATGAACGGCACACACGCCGCCCGGGCCGCCTGGGCCGTCGCCGATCCGTACGCCGCCGCGCTGCGCTCCGGCCGGGGCCCGCTGTTCCTGCGCCGCACCGACGGCTGGCTGCTGCCGCTGGAGGTGGAGCGCTGGTGCGCCCGGGCCGATCGCGTCGACCTGGCGGTGCTCGACCGCTGCGAGGGCGCCGTCCTGGACGTCGGCTGCGGGCCGGGCCGGCTGGTCGCGGAACTCGCCGCCCGGGGCCGTACCGTCCTCGGCGTCGACGTCAGCGAGGCCGCCGTCGAGCACGCGGAACGGCTCGGCGGGCCCGTGCTGCGCCGCTCGGTCTTCGAGCCGCTGCCCGGTGCGGGCCGCTGGGGCACCGTCCTGCTCATGGACGGAAACCTCGGCATCGGCGGCGACCCGGCCGCCCTGCTGGAGCGGGTGGCCGAACTGCTGCGTCCGGGCGGTCTGCTGATCGCCGAGACCGTGCCGGCCGACGTCGACGAGCGCGCCCGGGTCGAGGTCGTCGGTACGACCACCTCGGCTCCGGGCGGCGCCGACGCCTTTCCCTGGGCGCGCCTCGGCACCCCCGCCCTGCTGCGGCACGCGCGCCGCAGCAGCTGGCGGCCCGTGGCTCAGTGGGAGGCGGGCGGCCGCTGCTTCGCGGCCCTGCGCACACGGAACGCCAGGAGCAGCGCCGAGCCGCCGAACAGGGCGGCCGTGATCAGCAGCCAGCGGGTGAGGAAGCCGTCGGGGGAGAGCCCGGTGGCCAGCTGGTAACGCTGGGCGGTCATCCCGCTGATCAGCGGGAACCACACGAGCAGAAGCAGCAGGGACAGCGCGGCCGGGACCCGTACGTACGGGGTCCGACCGCGCTGTCCGGCCGCGCCGAGCCCGCGCACGACCACGCGGTCCGCCAGCCCGTAGAGCGGCACCAGGACGAGGTCGTGCAGCAGGGCCGAGCCGACGATCCACAGCGCCACCCCGAACCAGTCGTCGGCGAACAGCCGGACACCGGCGTAGGCGGCCAGCGCGAACGAGCAGGCGAGCAGCAGGAGTGGGAAGGGGCTGCCGAGCGGAAGGCGGCGCGGCAGCACGGTGCGCGGCAGCGGCAGGCGGGGCATCACAGGTCTCCGAAGGTCAGCCGGGCCACCCACTTGGTGTTGAGCACACCGGGGGCCGCGGGCACGATGATCCGCGCCGGGTGGCCGTGGTCGGGGGACAGTTCCTCGCCGTTGACGTACAGGGCGAGCAGGGAGCGGCCGTCGGCCACCTGGTTGGCGCGCAGGGCCGCGCGGCGGAAGGCGCCGTGGCTCTGCAGGGACTCCACGAGCACGTCCGGCGGATCGCCGTCGTACCCGACGAGCGCGGCGAGATCGCGCAGCCGCACCCCGTGCCACCACTGGTCGGCGGTGGACCAGCCCTCCACACAGGCGATGGGCAACGACGCACTGTGCAAAGGGAGTTGGAGGAGCCGGGCGCGGCTGAGGCGGACGGTTCCGGTGCGGCCGGTGACGACGAGACGCCAGTTGTCCTCGTGGGTGTCGGCCGCGGTGACACCGGCGTAGGCGGCGGTCTTGTTGATCTGGAAGCCGTTCGGGCCGCCGCCGGGATCCGCCGTGCCGTGCGGCGCGAGCAGGGCCGTGCGCCGGAAGGGGCCGCCGAGGCTCTGGCCGACCGTGGTCAGGAACAGCAGCAGCGAGCCGCCGCCGACCAGCCCGAGCGCGCCGCGCCGGGACACGGTGGGCGCGTCCGGACACGGGGCGGCCAGCTCGCTCTCGTCGCGCACCCGGTGCCGTACGGCACGCAGCGCGGTCGGGGTCTTCAGCGCGGCGTGGGCCAGGAAGGCGGCGAAGAAGACCCAGGCGCCGTAGAAGTGCAGCGGGTAGAAGGAGCCGGGGAAGACGTAGTCCAGCTGGACATTGAGCACGCCGGTCGTGAACTCGAACAGCCCGCCGCCGACCAGCAACAGCAGCGAGATCCGCTCCAGCGCGTGGGTGACGGAACGGGCCGGGGGCAGGGTGAACAGCTTCGGCACCACCGACCAGAGCTTGGCCAGCAGCACCGGGACCAGGGTGACGCCGAGGGTGACGTGCAGGCCCTGGGTGAAGCGGTACAGCCACACCGGGCCGGACGGCCAGGCGAAGAGGTAGAAGCCCAGGACGCCCTTGTCCGGCGTCATGTCGTTCACCGGGGACAGGTCCGGGTTGTAGGCGGCGTACGACACCAGGCCGGTCACGAACAGCACGGTGATGCCGACGAGCAGGACGAGGCCGAGTACGGAGGTGAACCAGGTGCCGCGCAGCGGGCTGCGCCAGAAACCTGGGGAGGTGGGAAGCCGGGATGGGTCGCGCATGTCCCGACCGTAGGCCGCAGGACGCCCGGAAAAGGGTGCGCCACCCATGACGAAACGCTGACGTCCGGCTTGGCCGGCGGCCACGCGCGGCTCCCCGGGCCTAGCGTTCCGGTGTGATCCGCGATCTCCTCCCCGCCGAGCCCCGCCCCGTCCACCACGGTGTGTCCCGGTCCGCGCTCCGCGATCTGTACGCCGTGCTCGCCGCCGTTCTCCTGGTGACGGTGGCCGTCCTGGTCGGGCGGCACATCCAGGACACCCACCACACGCTGTTCGTGCGCTGGCCGCCGGTGTTCGCCGACTGGGACCCGCATGTCGGCCCCGGTACCCCGGCGGCCCTGGCGGTGGCGGCGGCCACGGTGGCGTACGGCCCCGCACTCGCCGCCCGGCTGCCCTGGCGCGGACTGCTCGCGGCGGCCTGGGCGACCGCGCTGGCCTGGATCTTCTCCCTCGCGTGGATCGACGGCTGGCAGCGGGGCATCGCCGGCCGGCTGACCGCGGCCAACGAGTATCTGCGGGTCGTCGGCCGCTTCCACGACATCCCGGCGACGCTCCGCGACTTCACCCACCACATCGTCGACGGCACGCCCCACCCCTGGCCCGCGCACATCGCCGGGCATCCGCCGGCCGCGACGCTGACCTTCGTCCTGCTGGACCGGATCGGGCTGCGGGGCGGCGGCTGGGCCGGGATGTTCGTGATCGTGGTCGGGGCGACGGGGTGCGCGGCCGTGCTGATCGGGCTGCGCGCGCTGACCGACGAGACGCTCGCGCGGCGGGCCGCGCCGTTCCTGGTGCTGGCCCCGGCGGCGGTGTGGCAGGGCGTCTCGGCGGACGGCTACTTCGCCGCCGTCGCCGCCTGGACACTGGCCCTGTTCGCGCTCGCCCTGACCCGCCGGTCCCTGTGGTGCGCGGCGGCCGCCGGGCTGCTGTTCGGACTGACCTGCTACCTCTCCTACGGCCTCACGCTGTTCGCCCTGATCGGCGCGGCGGTGCTGGTGCTCGGCCGGGCCCGACTGCGCCAGCGTCCCGCCCTCCTGCTGTCCCTGCTCGCCGGACTGGCCGTGTTCCCCGCGGTGTTCGCGCTCGCCGGGTTCGACTGGTGGGAGGGCTACCACCTGCTCGTCACGCGCTACTACCAGGGCGTGGGCGGCACCCGCCCCTACGGGTACTGGGTGTGGGCCAACCTCGCCTGCACCGCGATCATCACCGGCCCGGCCACGGCGGCGGGTCTGCGCCGCACGACCGCCGTGCTGCTCCGCGGCCGCGGCTCCGGCACCACGCGGCCCGGTCCCGGACACATCCGCCTCGCGTTCCTCGTGTCGGCGGCCCTGCTCGCCCTGCTGATCGCCGACCTGTCCGGTATGAGCAAGGCGGAGACGGAGCGCATCTGGCTGCCCTTCGCCCTGTGGCTGCTCCCGGCCTGCGCCCTGCTCTCCCGGCCCCGCGCCTGGCTCGCCGCCCAGGCGGGACTCGCCCTGCTGGTCAACCACCTTCTGTTCACCGGTTGGTGACGTCACGTCAGGTCATTCACCGGGGTGACTTCGCGTGACCGTCGTACGCGAGCGGGCGTTGCGCTGGGCGTGGGGCGGGGCCGCCGTGGCTGAAACGGCCCACTGGTGTCAGAGGCACCGGCGCGACTTGGCTGGGCGATGACGGAGAACGGCAGGAAGGACAGGGGATGGACGTCGGCAGGTTCAATCGGCGCGGGTTCCTCGGGACGGCGGCGGCCGGGCTGGTCACCGCCGCGTCCGCACGCACGGCGACGGCGGCCGAACCGCCGGCCGCGACCGCCGCGCGGACCGGCCCGGCGGGACGGCACGTCACCTTCACGGAGCTGACCGGGGGTTCGGTCACCGGCGCCGGGCCGGACGGTGAGCTGATCGCGGAGGTGCAGGGCGTGCTGTGGCGGATCCCGCGGGCCGGTGGCACGGCGCAGCAGGTGACGGACTGGACGCTGGAGGCGACGCGTCCCGCGCTGTCCCCGGACGGCAGGACGCTGGCCGTGTGCGGCTACCGCGGTGGCGGCTTCCACCTGTGGACGCTGCGGCCGGACGGCGGCGGGCTGCGGCAGCTGACCGACGGACCGTGGGACGACCGCGGGGCGGCCTGGTCGCCGGACGGCACCCGGCTGGCCTTCTCCTCCGAGCGCGGCGGCGACGCGACGGCGGGCGGCGCCTACGGACTGTGGGTGGTGGACGCGGCCGGCGGACAGCCCCGGCGGCTCAGCGGCGGGGACTTCGAGGACTACGATCCGGCCTGGTCGCCGGACGGGCACTCGCTCGTGTGCGTGCGCGCCGCCCATGTCACAGGCGGCGGCAATGACGGCGGTCTGTCGCTGGTCCGTGTCCCCGCCGCAGGAGGCGAGACCCAGGTGGTGCGCACGGTGACCGGGGGTCGATTGCTGTGTCCGTCCGTCTCACCGGCCGGCCGGATCGCCTGTGTGCACCTCAACGGGCCGTCCACCGCCGGGGATTCGGCCGACACGGCGGCCCTGATGGTGGACGGCGAGGTCGTCACGGCCGGCGAGGACCTGGCCGCCGCGCCGCTGTGCTGGCTGAGCGAGGACGAGCTGCTGTACGTCGGTGACGGCCGCATCCGTATCCGCTCCCTGGCCGGCTCCTCCGTGCGGGAGGTTCCGTTCACCGCGCGGATGCCGATGCCTGAGCCCTCCCGGCGCGGGCGCCGGCGCCCGCTCGCACCGGAGGAGCCGGACCGGGTGCTCGGCGTGCACCGGCCGGTCCTGTCCCCCGACGGCCGCAGCGTGGCGTTCGCCGCGCTGAACGCCCTGTGGCTGATGCCGGTCGACGGCACGCCCCGCAAGCTCGTCCAGGAGGCCGACGTCCACTGGGTGCAGATGCCCGCGTGGGCGCCGGACGGACGCAGCCTCCTGTACTGCACCGACCGGGACGGACTGACGGCCGTCCGCCGGTACCACCTGCACGACGGCGCCGACGAGGCCGTGACCGGCGGCGGCCGGCTGTACCCCGCGCTGTCGCCGGACGGCACCCGGCTGGCCTGCCAGGACGTGACCGGGAACCTGCTCCTGCGCACGCTGGCGACGGGCGAGGAGCAGTCGCTGGCCAAGCCGCTGGCGGTCGACGGTCCGCCCGGCGCGCCCACCTGGTCGCCCGACGGGCGGTACGTCGCGTTCTGCGACCGCAACCGGCTCAACCAGCGTTTCCGTGAGGGCTACAACCTCATCCGGGTGATCGACACCCGCACCGGCCGGGAGCGCCGCCATCTGCCCGCCGAGCACCAGTCGTTGTCCGACCGCGTGGCCTGCGGGCCGGTGTGGTCGCCCGACGGCCGCGGGATGGCGCTGGTCGCCGAGTCGGCGCTGTGGCTGCTGCCGGTGGCGGCCGACGGCACCCCGTCCGGACCCGCCCGGCGGCTCACCGACGAACCGGCCGACCACCCCAGCTGGTCGGCGGACTCCGGCACGATCCTGTACCTCTGCGAGGGCCGGCTGCGCAGCCTCGCCGTCGGTGCCTCGCGGACACGCACCCTCCCGCTCCGGCTGACCACGGGCGGCGGCCCGCGGCCGGAGCCCCTGCGCATCCATGCCGGGCAGTTGTGGGACGCCACCGGAGCGCCGCCGCGCCACGACGTCGACATCCTGGTCACCGGCAAGCGGATCACCGCGATCGAGCCCCATCGCTCCCGCCGCCCCGGGCACCGCACCCTCGACGCCTCCGGCCGGACCGTCGTGCCCGGACTCATGGACAGCCACACCCACCCGTATACGGCCACGTACGGCGCCCGCCAGAGCCTGACCACGCTCGCCTACGGCATCACGACCACGTTCTGTCTCGGCAGTCCGCTGTACGACGCGGTCCGGCTGCGCGAGGCGGCAGGGTCCGGCGCCCTGCTCGGGCCGCGTCAACTCGCCTGCGCCGAACTGCTCGACGGCGCGCGCACCGCGTACGCCATGGGCCGCGCCCACCGCACCCGGGACGGCGTGCGGCGCTCGCTGCGGCGGGCCGCCGCCCTGGAGGTCGACTTCGTCAAGACGTATGTGCGTGCGCCGGGCGAGACGATGGCCATGGCGGCCGGGACGGCACATGCGCTGGGTGTGCCGAGCGGCAGCCATCTGTGCTCGCCCGGCCGTTCGGCGGGCCAGGACCTGACCACCCACCTCCAGGCCACCCAGCGCCTGGACTACGGGCACGCCACGACGCCGCTCGGCCGGGTGAACCAGGACCTGGTACAGCTGTACGCGGACGGCTCCTTCGCGATGATCATCACGCCGTTCCACGCCCGGATCCTGCTCGCGGCCGACCCCGGTCTCGCGGACGACCCGCGCGTGACCGCGCTCATGCCGCCGTGGGACGTCGCCGCGGTGCGCAAGGAGGCGGGCGCCGAGCCGACGGATCACGACCGGCGGGCCCTGGAGCGGGAGATGGCCGACTACCGCAGGCTCGTGTCGCACGGCGCCCGTATCTCCCTGGGCACCGACGCGCCCCTGGTCCCGGTCGGGCTCTCGCTCCACCTCGGCCTGCGCGCCCTGCGCGCGCACGGGTTCTCGGCGGCCCAGGCCCTGCACACCGCGACCGCCGAACCGGCCCGCCTCTTCGGCCTCGACGCCGACCTCGGGACGGTGGAGGAGGGCAAGATCGCCGACCTGACGATCGTCGACGGCGATCCGTTCGCCGACTTCGCCGCGCTCATCGACATCCCGGTCGTGGTGCGCGAGGGAGTCCCGCACACCCAGGGCGAGATGACGTCGGCCCACCGTGCCGCGACGGCGCCCGAGCCGCCCCGGGGCAGGTCCTGGCTGGAGGTGGCGCACCGGCTTCGCGAGGGGTCGTGCTGTCACCCGGGCGTGAACGGATAGGGTGCGGTCGGCGAGGGCGGCACGGGCGGGGTACGGCGCTCAGGCGTCCGCGTCGTCGGTGGCGGTGCGGCTGGCCAGCCGTTCGTGGCGCTGCCGGGCGGCCTGCGGGGTGCCGAGGCCGAGTCCGAAGGCGATCTCGGGCCAGCTCAGGCCCCGGCCGCGGGCCATCTCCAGGAGCCCGGCCTCCAGTTCGTCCAGCTCCGCCCGCACCGTGGGGACGAGGCTCAGCGCGGCCGTGATGTCGGCGTGGTCCACCTCCGGCTCTCCGTCCTCCAGCAGCGCGGCACCGCTGAGCAGGAACGCCACGAGCCGCACGGCCTCGTGCGGTGCGAGGACCAACGGGTGTGTCTGGCGCCGCCGTTGCTCGTCCGTCGCCGCGTGCCGCTCGGTGATACGGAAGAGAGAGGCGGGAACCCGTCGGGCGCGCGTCTGCTCCGGGTGCGGGGGGAGGAAGGGGTCGGCGGGGTCTGTGGTCGATGCCATGGGGCAAGCATCAGCTTCCACACGACAACGGGTCAACTCATTATTGTGAACGCTTTGTTCATCCACCCGCCGGCTCCCCGGCACGTCAGTCACGACGCCGGAGCGACGATCTCGCGCTTGAGTATCTTGCCGCTCGGGCCCATCGGCAGGGCGTCCGCCAGCCACACGCGGCGCGGGTACTTGTAGGCGGCGACCCGGTCGCGGACGAACTGCCGCAACTCCTCGGTGTCCGCCCGGAAGCCCGGGCGCAGCACCACCGCGGCCGCCACCTCCTCGCCGAGCCGCTCGTCGGGCACGCCGAGCACCGCGGCGAGAGCGACGGCGGGGTGCTCGTGCAGGACCTCCTCGATCTCGCGCGGGTAGACGTTGTAGCCGCCGCGGATGATCAGGTCCTTCTTGCGGTCCACGATGAAGAGATAGCCGTCCTCGTCCCGCCGGGCCAGGTCGCCGGTGCGCAGCCAGCCGTCGGGAACGGTGGCGGCCGTGTCCTCGGGGCGGTTCCAATACTCCTTCATCACGTTCGGCCCGCGCACGGCCAGTTCGCCGACCTCGCCCGGTGCGACGTCCTCTCCGCTCGCGTCCAGCAGCCGGACCTCGACGTCGCGGATCGGCGTACCGACGGATCCGGGCTTGCGCGGCCGGTCGGGGTGGTTGAACGAGACGACCGGGCTGGTCTCGGACATGCCGAAGCCCTCCAGCACCATGCAGCCGAAGCGCCGCTCGAAGCCGTGCAGCACCTCCACCGGCAGGGAGGCGCCGCCCGAGACGCACATGCGCAGGCTGGACACATCGGCGTCCGCGGGGTGCTGGAGGAGGGCGGCGTACATGGTGGGCACACCCTCGAAGACGGTGGCCCGGTCGCGGGCGATGGCGTCGAGGACCGCTCCCGGCTCGAAGCGCGGCACCAGGGTGAGCGCGGCGCCGCTGCAGACGGCGACGTTCATCGTGCAGGTCTGCCCGAAGATGTGGAACAGCGGCAGACAGCCGACGATCACGTCCTCGGAGGTCAGCCGCTGGACCTCGGTGACATTGACCTCGGTGTTGTGGCGCAGTCCGGCGTGGGTGAGCGCGGCGCCCTTGGGACGTCCGGTGGTGCCGGAGGTGTAGAGCAGGACGGCGATGTCGTCGCCGGCGGCGGGCGTGACGTCGTACTGCGGCTCCAGGCGCGCCAGTTCGGCGGCGAACGCGGCGGGCTCGACCGCCAGGTGCCGTACCCCGGCGGCGGCCGCGCCCGCGCCGCCCTCGCCCGGCGCCGCATGCCACTCGAAGAGCAGCACGGCGCCGGAGTCCCGCAGGTGGTAGGCGGTCTCGCGCTCCTTGAGCAGCGGGTTCATCGGTACGACGATGCCGCCGGCGCGCAGGACGGCGTAGTACAGGATCACGAACTCGGGCACGTTCGGGAGCATCAGCGCGACCCGGTCGCCGGTGCGCAGACCCTCGGTGCGCAGCAGGGCGGCGGCCCGGGCGCTCAGCCGGTCCAGCTCGGCGTAGGTGGTGGTGGTCGTTCCCAGGCGAAGCGCCGGTCGGTCGGGCAGGCGCCGTGCCGTGTCCACCAGAAAGTCCGCCAGATTGGCCATGATGCCTCCTCGCACCCCTGCTTCCGGCGCCCACGGGTCCCGCCGCCGACGCTCACGGCATGATCACCCGGGGGGCGTCGGCCGTCCATGGCCGCACGCACAGTCCGCACCTCCCGCAGTTGTTCGCAGGACCAAACAGACCGCCGTACGCTGCGGGTATGGGGCTGGAGAATGTGGGCGCGGCGTTGCGCGGGCGGCTTGCGGAGCTGGGCGTGCGGATGACGGAGCGGATCCGGGCGGACGTCGAGTCGTACGCGGACGACGCGCTCATCCCGTTCGAGTCGCTGCGCGTGTCCTGCGCGGACAACGCCGATCTGCTGCTCGGCCGGTTCGCCTTCGGTGCCGAACCGGACGTGGCGGCCGCGCGGCAGACCGGGCGGCTGCGCGCGGAGCAGGGGGTGCCCCTCGCGGACACCCTGCACGCCTACCGGGTCGGTTTCGAGCTGCTCTGGTCGGAGATGGTCGACGAGGCGCGCCGGCATCCGGAGGTCACGGACGCCGAGCTGGTCGCCGGTTCGTCGGAGATCTGGGCCTTGTTCGGCCGGTACGCGGAGGCGGTCGCGGCCGCCTACCGGGAGGCCAGCGCGGAGCTGGCTCTGCAACGCGAGGCGCGGCGCTCGGCGCTGGCCGAGGCCCTGTTCACGGGCGCGCTCGCGGACCGTACGACCCCGTGGGAGGCGGCCCGGCAGCTCGGCCTGCCGGAGCGGGGCCCGTACGCGGTCGTGGCCGCCGCCGTGCCGGATCCCGGTCAGGAGCCGCTGCCCGGCATCGAGGCGGCGTTGCGCCGGTCCGGGGTGTCGTCGGTCTGGCGGCTGTTGCCGGACCAGCAGATCGGGCTGGTCTCGCTCGTGCACCGGGACGCGGAGACGGTGAGTCTGCGGGCGCTGCGCCGGCGGCGCGCCCGGGTCGGGGTCAGCCCCCGCTTCGACTCGCTGCGCGAGGCCCCGCAGGCGCTGCGCTTCGCCCGGCTGGCCCTGGCCGGGCTGCCCGGGGAGGGGCCGGGGGTCACGCGCTTCGACGACAGCCCGCTGGCCATGCTGGTCGCCGCGGCCCCGGCGGAGGCGAGCCGGCTGGTCGAGGTCGCCCTGGGACCGGTGCTGCGGCTCCCCGAGGTCGAGCGGGCCCGGCTCCTGCGCACCCTGGGCCACTGGTTCACCGCGGGCGGCGCGGCGGCGGAGGCCGCGGAGCGCCTCTTCGTCCACCCCAACACGGTGCGCTACCGGCTGCGCCGCATCGAGGAGTTGACGGGCCGCTCCCTCTCGGATCCGGCCGCACTGGCCGACCTGGGCGCCGCACTGTACGCCCTGCGCCTGCTGCCGTCCTGAGCGCCGCGGACCTCGGCCGGGGTCGTCGGGCCGGCTGCCCGTACACCGCGCGGGCCCCGGGGACACGCCGCCCGGTCAGCGCTCCGCAGGGATCCGGTACACCGACACATGAGAGCGGGACTCGGCCGTGAACGGAGTCCCCGTCCAGTCCGCATGCCGGAACTCCCGCTCGAATCCGGCCAGTTGGGCCATGAGGTCGAGTTCGGCGGGCCAGATGTAGCGGTGCGGGCTGCGGTGGAGCTCGGCCCGTTCGGTGTCGTCGAAGTGGAAGTGGTGGGACACCACACGCTGGTCGAGCACGTCGTAGGTGTCCAGGCCGAGGTATCCGGGTTCGCGGTGCCAGACGGTGGCGGCGGTGCCCGGCGGCAGCGTGCGCAGCTCGGGCACCCCCAGCTCGATCACGAACCGGCCGCCGGGACCGAGATGGCGCGCGGCGTTGCGGAAGCACTCGACCTGCTCGGCCTGGGTCAGCAGGTTGGAGATGGTGTTGTAGACGAGGTAGACGAGGCGGTACGTCCCCGGGGCCAGCGTCGTCGCCATGTCGCCGATGACCACGGGGATCGCCGCCTCGTCGGCCTTGGTACGCAACTGCTCCACCATCGGTTCGGACAGTTCGATGCCGGTGACGGGCACGCCGCGCCGGGCGAGCGGGACGGCGACCCGGCCGGTCCCGATCGCGAACTCCAGTGCCGCTCCGCCGTCCGCCAGCTCGGCGAGGCGCGCCACGGTGGGCTCCAGCACCTCCGGCGCGAACATGCCGGTACCGGGAGTGTCGTAGCGTCGGGCGGTGGCCGCGCCCCAGAGGTTCCGCTGCTCCATGACACCCAACTGTGGCCCCCGGTATATGAGTTGTCGACTCGATATCGACCCTGGCGCACCTGTCTCTCGCGCGCCATTGACACCGGGAGCCAGTCCTCTACGGTAGATCCCCGCACAGCATGTCGCACAGCTTTCGAAATATCGAACGCATCACTCATGCCATCGACATGCGGAGGATTCGTGACCCCACCCCTCGGCAGACGGTCCTTCCTCACGGCGGCCGGCGCGACCACGGCGGCCCTGACGGTGACCGACGCCGGCGCCGCCCAGCCAGCGCCGCACCGGACCGAAGCCCGGCGCCGACAGGCCACCCAGGTGCGGCCGTTCCCGCTGACCGCGGTGACGCTGTTGGCCGGACCGTTCCAGGACAACCAGCGCCGCAACACCGCCTATCTGCGCTTCGTCGACATCGACCGGCTGCTGCACACCTTCCGGCTGAACGTCGGCCTGCCCTCCGGTGCCCAGCCCTGCGGCGGCTGGGAGGCACCGGGCGTGGAGCTGCGCGGGCACTCCACCGGGCATCTGCTCTCCGGTCTCGCGCTCACCTACGCCAACACCGGCGACACCGCGCTGCGCGACAAGGGCCGCGGTCTCGTCACCGCCCTGGCCGCCTGCCAGGCCGCGTCACCGTCGGCCGGTTACGGCAAGGGATACCTGTCGGCGTTCCCGGAGAGCTTCTTCGACCGGCTGGAGGCCGGGACCGGCGTCTGGGCGCCGTACTACACGATCCACAAGATCATGGCGGGGCTGGTCGACCAGTATCGGCTGGCCGGGAACACCCAGGCCCGCGATGTGGTGCTCCAGCTCGGCGAGTGGGTCAATGCCCGTACGGGGAAGTTGGGTTACGCCCAGATGCAGCAGGTGCTGGAGACCGAGTTCGGCGGGATGAACGACGTCCTCGCCGATCTGCACGCGATCACCGGTGACGCGGTCTGGCTGGACGTCGCCCAGCGTTTCACCCACGCCCGGGTCTTCGACCCGTTGGCCGCCGGGGAGGACCGGCTGGCCGGGCTGCACGCCAACACCCAGATCCCGAAGATGGTCGGCGCGATGCGGCTGTGGCAGGAGGGTCTGACCGACCGCTACCGCACCATCGCGCAGAACTTCTGGCAGATCGTCACCGCCCATCACTCGTACGTCATCGGCGGCAACAGCAACGGCGAGGCCTTCCACGAACCCGACGCCGTCGCCGCCCAGTTGTCCAACGGCACCTGCGAGAACTGCAACAGCTACAACATGCTCAAGCTGACCCGGCTGCTGCACTTCGACGCCCCTGACCGCACCGACCTGCTCGACCACTACGAGCGCACCCTGTTCAACCAGATGCTCGGCGAGCAGGATCCGGACTCGGCGCACGGTTTCAACATCTACTACACCGGCCTCGGCCCCGGCTCCTTCAAGCGGCAGCCGTCCTTCATGGGCACGGACACGAACGCGTACTCCACCGACTACGACAACTTCTCCTGCGACCACGGCACCGGCATGGAGACACAGTCGAAGTTCGCGGACACGATCTACACGCACGACGAACGGCGGCTGCTGGTCAACCTGTTCATCCCGTCCGAGGTGCGCTGGCAGGAGCAGGGCATCACCTGGCGGCAGACCACCCGGCTGCCCGACACCGCCTCGACCGTGCTCACGGTCACCGCCGGGAGCGCGCAGCACGAGCTGCTGGTGCGCATCCCGTCCTGGGCCTCCGGCGCGAGCGTCAAGCTGAACGGCCGCGCCGTCAAACCCCCTGTGGGCGCGGGCAGTTGGCTGAGCCTCGACCGCGCGTGGAAGACCGGGGACCGGGTCGAGGTCGCCCTGCCGATGCGCACGACCCTCGAAGCCACCCCGGACGACCCGGACGTCCAGGCCGTGCTGCACGGTCCGGTGGTGCTCGCCGGGGCGTACGGCACCACGCAGAGCCGCTCGATGCCCCGGCTGGACACGGGCACGGTCCGGCGGACATCGGCCGACCCGCTGCGGTTCACCGCGACGGCCGACCAGGAGACCGTGACCCTGCTGCCCATCGCCCGCGTGCACCACCAGTACTACAACGTCTACTGGCTGACCGGCCGGCCCCCGTCCCCGCCCCCTGGTTTCGCCGCCTGGTACCGCTTCGACGAGACCTCCGGCACCAGCGCCGCCGACGCCACGGGCAACGGGAAGACGGCCACCTTGACCGGCGGCGCCGCGTGGGCCCAGGGGCATCTCGCCGGTGCCGTCGCGCTCGACGGCACGGACGGCCATGTCGCCGTCGCCGACGACCTGTTGGCGGGCGCCTCCGCCTACTCGGTGGCCACCTGGGTGAACCTCGCCGGGCAGCCCGCCGCGTGGAGCCGCATCTTCGACTTCGGCACCGGGGTCAGCGCCAACATGTTCCTCACCCCGCTGAGCGACGCGGGCACCCTGCGCTACGCGATCACCACGAGCGGCGGCGGCGCCGAGCAGCGCATCGACGCCGGCCCACTGCCCACGGACCGCTGGGTGCATGTGGCCGTCACCTACGGATCCGGCACGGCCGTGCTCTACACCGACGGCCGTGAGGTGGGCCGGAACACGGCGGTCGCCGTCGAGCCCCGCGACTTCGGCAACCACATCCGGGCCGCGTACATCGGCAGGTCGCAGTACCCGGACCCGTACCTGAAGGCGGCGGTCGACGACTTCCGGGTCTACGGACGGACGCTGACCGCGGCGGAGGTCGCGGCCCTGGCCGACGCGTAGACCCTCGCCGACGGGCAGCCGGGCGCACCCCGGTCACAGGGAGATGTCGATGTCCTCGACGTCGGTGAACTCCACCAGCAGGCCCTGGGCACGGCGTCCGGCGTCGCGGAAGTACATCTCGCCCAGGCCCTGGGCCGCGATGTCCTGCAACTGCGCCTCGGTGGCGCCCCGGTCGCGGGCGGCGAACAGGCGCTCGGCCCAACGGGGCGGCAGGGCCTGGGTGAT
This sequence comes from Streptomyces monashensis, assembly GCF_001866665.1. GTDB lineage: Bacteria > Actinomycetota > Actinomycetes > Streptomycetales > Streptomycetaceae > Streptomyces > Streptomyces monashensis. The sequence goes on from NZ_MLYO01000010.1 coordinate 167,624, forward strand.
GTGGCGCAGCCGGGCGTCGTCCGTGGTGCCCGGCGCCGCGGTGAAGCCGAACCGTGCGCGCGCCGAGACGACGATGCCCTCCGCCGTGGCGGCCCGGTCCCTGGCCCGCGCCCGCACCTGGGGCTGCCAGCGCTTCCTGACCTCGCCCGCCAGCCGCGCGGCGAGCTCCTTGCGGGGATGCCGGAGCGTGCCGACGACGTACCGCTCGACGGTGCGCTGCGAGACGCCCAGCAGCTCGGCGGCCGGCCGTGTGCCCTTGAGCTGTTTGACGAGGTATTTCATCTGAGCCTGCGCGGACTTGGGGACGGGGCGGGTGAACGCCCCTTCCAGCGCCCGGTCCAGGCTCTCCCCGACGGTGTCCACGGGCCGCTCCTCTCCACCTCGAGGCGACCTGGCGTCGGCCGTCTCGCAGGCCAGCCTATGCGACGGCGCGGGCGCTGCGGGACATGCGCTCCCACCTCTGTTTTGAACGTGTTCAATTGCATGGCTACGCTGTGCCCCACACGAACGGAGGGGGCGCGATGAAGGTGGTTCTGCCCGGGGGCACCGGACAGGTGGGCACGATTCTCGACCGCGCGCTGACGGCCGCCGGCCATGAGGTCACCGTGCTGACCAGACGTCCCCGGCGGGCACGCCAGATCGGCTGGGACGGGATCACGCTCGGACCGTGGGCCGAGGCGATCGACGGCTGCGACGTCGTCGTCAACCTGGCCGGACGCAGCGTCTCGTGCCGTTACACCCCCGCGAACCTGCGGGCCATGATGGACTCCCGGGTGGACTCCGCGCGGGTGGTGGGCGAGGCCATCGCGGTGGCCGCGCGACCACCGCGGGTGTGGTTGCAGATGAGCACGGCGACGATCTACGCCCACCGCTTCGACGCGGCGCACGACGAGGCGACCGGGGCGATCGGCGGCTGCGAGCCGGACGTGCCGGACTACTGGGCCTACAGCGTGCAGATCGCCGAGAACTGGGAGCGGGCACAGCGCGAGGCGCCGACACCGGCGACCCGGAAGGTGTCGCTGCGCGCGGCGATGGTGATGAGCCCGGACCACGGCGGGGTCTTCGACGTCCTGCTCGGCCTGGCCCGGCTGGGGCTGGGCGGGCCGGTCGCGGGCGGTGCGCAGTACGTCTCGTGGATCCACGACGAGGACTTCGTCCGCGCGGTGGCGTTCCTGGTCGACCGGGAGGACATCGACGGCCCGGTGAACCTCGCCTCCCCCGGCCCTCTCCCCCACCGGGAGTTCATGCGCACCCTGCGCGCCGCCTGGGGCGTCCCCGTCGGACTGCCCGCGACGCGCTGGATGGCGGAACTGGGCGCGTTCGTGTTCCGTTCGGACACCGAGCTGCTCCTCAAGAGCCGCCGCGTGACTCCGGGGCGGCTGCGCGAGGCCGGCTTCACCTTCACACATCCCACCTGGGACTCGGCCGCCATGGACCTCGTCCAGCGGATGCCGGGACGGCCCCGGTGAGTCCGCGCACCCGGAGGCCTTTACTTGAACTTGCAAGCACCCGGTGTATCGTCCCGTCGTGATTCAAATTTGAATCACGCGAACCACCCACGCCTGCTCGGGAGGACGCCGTGCGCGTCGCGATCACCGGGTCCACCGGACTCATCGGCTCCGCTCTCACCCGCTCGCTGCTCGCGGACGGCCACCAGGTCGTCCGTCTCGTGCGGGACCGGTCCGTCGCCGCCCCTCGGGACGGCAGCGAGTCCGCCCACTGGGACCCGGTCGCGGAGCGGGTCCAGCCCGGCGCGCTGGACGGAACCGACGCCGTCGTGCACCTGGCCGGCGCGGGCGTCGGGGACAGGCGCTGGACCCCGGGCTACAAGCGGGAGATCCTCGGCAGCCGGGTGCGGGGCACCGCGACTCTCGCGCGCGCCGTGGCCTCGTCGGCCGCCCCGCCGCGCGTCCTGGTGTCCGCGTCCGCGACCGGCTACTACGGCGACACCGGCGAGCGTGTCACCGACGAGAGCGGGCCGGCCGGGGGCGACTTCCTGGCCTCCGTCTGCGTCGAGTGGGAGGCGGCCGCCGACCCCGCGCGGCACGCCGGCGTCCGCGTGGTGCACCCGCGCACCGGGCTGGTGGTCTCCACCGAGGGCGGCGCGTTCGGCCGGCTCCTCCCGCTCTTCCGGCTCGGTCTCGGCGGCCGGCTCGGCTCCGGCGACCAGTACTGGCCGGTCATCTCACTGACCGACCACATCGCGGCGCTCCGCTTCGCCCTCGACGCCGAAGAGCTGTCCGGCCCCGTCAACCTCACGGCCCCCGAGCCGCCCACGAACCGGGAGGTGACCCGGGCCCTGAGCCGCGCCCTGCACCGCCCGGCGGTCGCGGCGGTCCCCGCCGTCGCCCTGCGCGCGGCGCTGGGCGAATTCGCCGGCAGCATCACCTGCAGCGCCCGTGTCGTCCCCGGCGCCCTGCAGAAGGCGGGCTTCTCCTTCACCCACCCGACGGTCCGCGAGGCGCTCGACTCGGTGCTGGGCACGGCCGGATGAGACCCGGGAACGGCCGGACCCCGACGCGGGAATCCGCCCGCGGGCGGGTATGTCCTCACCGGCGCCGCATGCGGGAACGCCCGGCGCGCGCGACCATGGTCGTCCCCTCGTACGGCGCCGGGTCCCGGCGGAGGACCGGTGGCAAGGGTGACAAGGAGGAAGTCGTGTGCCGACTGTTCGGACTGATCAGCTCCCCCCACCGCACACACGCCACGTTCTGGCTGCTGGACGCCCCCGACAGCCTCAGCGCACAGAGCCACCGCGAGCCCGACGGCACCGGACTGGGCTACTTCGAAGCCGACGGAACGCCGGAGGTGCACAAGGCCCCGATCGCCGCCTATGAGGACCGAGCCTTCGCCCGGGAGGCCCGGGAGATCGAGTCGGCCACCTTCCTCGCGCACATCCGCTACGCCTCCACCGGCGGCCTGGACATGCGCAACACCCACCCCTTCGAGCAGGACGGGCGCCTGTTCGCGCACAACGGGGTGATCGAGGGGCTCGACGAACTCGACCGCCACCTGGGCGAGGACCGGTCCCTGGTGCGCGGCGACACCGACTCCGAGCGCTTCTTCGCCCTGGTCACCCGGGAGACCGCGGCGCACGGCGGCGATGTATCCGCGGGCCTCGCCACCGCGGCGCGCTGGGTCGCCGAGCACCTTCCCCTGTTCGCCCTCAACGTCGTCCTCACCACCGCCGACGAGCTGTGGGCCCTGCGCTATCCCGCCACGCACGAGCTGTACGTGCTGCGCCGCCCGCCCGGCGGTCACCATGGCGCGCGGCACCTGGACCACGCGGGCCGGGACGGCCATCTGCGGGTGCGCTCGGCCCGGCTGGGCGCGCTCCCCTCCGTCATCGTGGCCAGCGAGCCGCTGGACGAGAGCCCGCTGTGGCGCCTGATGGATCCCGGTGAACTGCTGCACATCGGCCCCGACCTGCACACCACGAGCCGGATCGCCCTGCCCGACGCACCGGCCCACCCCCTCACCCTGGCCGACCTCCGACCCACCGCGGCCGCCTCACAGCGTCCCGCGTAGCACAGGCGCACACCGGCGTCGCGCGCTCTCCCGTACGGTCGGGGCATCGGCAGCTCCTCCACCACGGACTGGGTGTACGAAGTCACCGTCGCCGAAGGCGAGTTCGGGCTCCGGCGGATCCGGACGACGAACCCGACGAGCCTGATCCAAACGGCACCCCCGGCCCGGCCCACCCGTCGGGGAGATGCCCTCAGCTTGTCACGGCCGGTTCCGGCCGGTGACGACGGCTCGACCGGAACGAGGCGCACCGGGCTCCCGGTTCAGGCCGCCAGCGGTGTCCTGGTACGGCCCCGGTGCAGTTCCAGGCGCGAGCCGCGGCAGGAGCTGCGCAGCCGGCGGTCGTGGCTCACCACGACCAGCGTGCCCGGGTAGTCGGCGAGGGCCCGTTCCATCTCCTCCACCAGCAGCGGGGAGAGATGGTTGGCCGGCTCGTCGAGCAGCAGCAGGTCCACCGGCCGTACCAGCGGCCGGGCCAGGTCCAGACGGTGCCGCTGCCCGGCGGACAGTGCCCCGGCGGGCGTACCGAGCCTCGCCTCGGCCGCGGCCCTCGGGAACTCCAGCAGGTGAACGAGCAGTTGCGGCAATCGACACCAGCCTGCACCACCTCGCCGAAACCCTCGCCGACAACCCACGGCTCAGCCCGGACCACCTGGCCGATCTCCTGTCTGGTAACTGCCACGATCGATCTCCGGGTTGGGCATCGTGTCGGCCCAGGCCCCGTGCGTTCCAGGGGAGGTGCGCCGAGGCCCTGTCGTCACATTCCCGTCGTCCGCCCGGAGGGCGGGCCACGCGACGTCTGGTGCGTGCAGATGCAAGGCGGAGGAGGGAGTCGACGCGGTGGGGCCCCTCCCGCGCGAGCGCAGCCGAGCGTGGGGGAGTCGGCGACCGACGGCAACGCAGCAGATGCGCGTGCCAGCCGCCGCGCGGCAGGCGGGAATGTGACGACAGGGCCTAGGGAATCCCGGTCGGGCCATGGCGGTCGAGGGCGTCTTCCAGTTCGGCCCGGATGTCCGCGGGCATCTCTCCCGTGCGTCCCCAGATGAGGATCATGTCTGCGACGTTGCGCAGTTTGATGTTCGTGTGCTGGGAGACTTCCTTCAGCACCACCCACGCTTCGTCCGGTGACACCCGACCCAGGGCGACGACCATGCCCATCCCCTGGTCCACCACCGCGTGGGACGTGACGGCTTCCTTGAGCTGGAGGATCTGTTCCTCCAGCCCGGAGATGCGCTCTGTCCCTCCCCGGACGGGTCGGGACCCTGTGCCACGCCGCCATTCTCCCCCTGGACACAGCTGTGCACCATCGCCGTGGTCGCGACCGCACGAGGGTCCCTCGGTGATGGACCGACGCCATGCGGTCGCGTACCGGGTCCCGGCCTGGTGCCGGTTCAGAGTGCGGCCGTGCCGGATGCCTGCGACTCTGGGGGCGAAGGGGCAGGTCCGGAAGGGCCAGGACGGGAGGCGGTCACCGTGGTGATGGCAGATCCGTCGCTTCTGCGGGAACTGGTCGAGCGGTGTGAAAGCCTCAGGCGGAGCCTGGCACGGGGCGGCAGCAGCGCGGAGACTGCCCGCGAACTTGAGGATGTGACGTACACGCTGTGCGTCGTCACCGGCACCCGCCAACTGGACGCAGCGTTGTTCGTGGCCCGTCGGCAGTTGGCCGGCTCTCTGGCCCGGCACCAGCCTCTTCACCCCTCGGGATGAAGAGGCTGACCTGCTCGGTGTTCTCGGGGCCTCCCCGGCTCAAGGCCCGGCTTCGCCCGCGTTGGTCCGGTTCGTCCTCAGCGTGCTCAGGCGGCCGGGGTGAGTTCGGCGCGGCCGAAGAGGAGCGTGTAGCCGGTGGGGAGCCGGCGCAGGATGCGGGTGAGCAGTTCGGTACCGGCCGAGGCGGCGACGGCGGCGAATACGGAGCCGGTGTCCCAGCGCGCGGTGGCCAGGGTGGCGCCGCTGCGGGCGGCTCGAGGGGACGCGGTCCCCACAGCATGCGTCGCCCGCGCTCTCAACGGGCCTGACCGGACTCGGTCACCAGACCGCAGCCGCCGGCCATCTCCGGCCCGTTCCCACCTGACCGCCACCCACCCCGACCTCGCCGAACAGCTCCGGGCGCCGGGCACAGACGGCCTCCACCGGCGCCTGGACCTGCGCTTCGTCCGCGTCCTCCTCGGTCACGACCAGAGGTTCCGCGTCCGCCAGGTCCTCACCCGACGCCCAACGTCACCAGGGCCGCGCGGCGGAACAGCGGTATGCGGGCCGGCGGCGGGACATCTGTGCACGCTTCCCGGGACCTTGCAGGCCTCGCGGCCAGGACCCAGCCCGTGCCCAGGGGCGTGGCCATGCTGACTGCGGTCATCATGCGATCGGCACAGTAGGGGCGTCGGATCTGGACAGCCGTCGACCGCGGCCTGCCCTCACCAAAATGAGCGCGCTAATGTAACAAGGCAGGGCTGACGTGATGACGGCGCCGGATGGCGCCGAGAGGAAGCGTCATGGTGCACGATCCGTGGCAGCGGCCGAGCGGGCGGCATCTGGAGGCCGCACCAGCCGCCGCGTCACAGCAGCAGGCACGGGGCCGGACCGGGGACGGGGCGGCCGCGCAGGAGCCCTCGCCCGCCCTCGGTCGGCACCGCCTCCAGCAGCTGTTGGGCGCGGTCGTGGCGGTCAGCGCCGATCTGGACACCCGCACCGTGCTGCACCGGATCGTGGAAGCGGCCACGGACCTCGTCGGGGCGCGCTACGGGGCGCTGGGCGTGCTCGGGGAGGACGGCGTCTTCACGGATCTGATCACTGTCGGCATCGACGACCCGGACCTGTGCGCCGCCATGGGCCTGCCGCAGGGCCACGGCCTCCTGCACGCCCTGGTGGACGACCGGCGGCCACTGCGGGTGTCGGACATGGCCACACATCCTCGTGCAGTCGGCTTTCCGCCCGGGCACCCGGCCATGCGCACCTTGCTCGGTGTTCCGCTCACGGTGCGCGACACCCTTTACGGCACTCTCTACGTCGCCGACAAGAAGGACGGAACACCCTTCACCAATGACGACGAGGACCTGCTGGAGGCGCTCGCCAGCGCCGCGGGCATCAGCCTTGAAAACGCCAGCCTGTACGAGCGCCTCAAACGCGCCGCCGAGCACTTCCAGCGCCGCATGCTGCCCGTCCTGCCGGACCTGGCCCCGCTCCAGGCGGCGGCCCGCTACGAGCCCGCATCCGAACTGCTCAGAATCGGCGGAGACTGGTACGACGCCATGGTCCTGCCCGACGGTGCCACCTGTGTGGTGGTGGGCGACGTGACCGGACACGACGTCGAGGCCGCCCCGCCGATGGGGCAGATCCGCAACATGCTGCGGGCGCTTGTCGGTGACCGGTACGGGCCGCCCGGAGTGATCGTGTCGCGCCTCGACCGCGCCCTGACGATGCTCGAAAACCCGCCGACCGCCACCCTGGTCCTGGGCCGCATCGAGAACCGCCGGGGGAAGTACACCTTCGGCTGGAGCAACGCCGGGCACCTGCCGCCGCTGCTGATCTGCGCAGACGGCGACACTCGCTACCTGACGCCCAGTCGGCACGGCATACCCGTGGGCATCGACGCGTCCGTCCCCCGGTTCACCCACGAAACCCCCCTCCCGCCCGCAAGCACCCTGCTGTTGTTCACCGACGGGCTGGTCGAGCGTCGCGACCAGGACATCGACACCGGACTGAACGACCTGGCCGAGCAGGCCGCCCGCCTGGCCACGGCACCCCTGGACGAGCTGTGCGACGCCTTGACCACGCGACCGGGCCAGACGTTCGACGACGATGTCGCTGTACTCGCCCTACGCCTCCCGGGCGACCCGAACCACCCGTGCATCGTCGTGTAGCAGCGTGCAATGGCAGCACCATGACCGAAGCCGTCTCACCCTGCCACCCCTGAGACCGGCCGACGCAGGACCGGACCTGCCCCGGCGACCAACCAGGCGTTCGACAACGTCAGCAGCGCCGACTCGCGGAAGGCGCGCTGCCCGAGGAGACCAAGCAGCCAACCGCCGTCGCCAGTCGCACACGTGACACAGTGTGCGTATTGCCTCCAGTGGCACACCTGCCTCACAGAACTCAAGGGCAACAGAACCGGAAGAGGTCAGCCGGAGGCGGGGTGAGGCCAGTGTGCCAGGCTGCCGAGCGCGGGGGCGGATCGCGTTGCTTCCTCCGTCGTGTTGTAGATCTCGTAGCTCTCGCTCATACCGGTGAGTTCGAAGATCCTCAGCATCCGGCTGGAGACGGACGCGATACGCAGCGAACCTTCGTGTTCACGAACGCGTTTGGTGATGGCCACGACCACGCCGAGCCCCACCGAATCCATGAAGGTGACGAAGCCCAGGTCGAGGACGAAGTGGCGGTATCCCTCATCAATGAGCTTGATCACCGCTTCACGGATCATGGGTGAGGTATGGGCGTCCACTTCACCGTCGACCTCGACAACGGTCCAGCCGTTCGCCACGTCGTAGCTCGCCATCATGCTCTGGTGCCGAACGAGGTTCGTTCGCATGGCCATCCCTCTTCACGACTGCGGTGATCTGGCCCCCACGGTCGACACTCGTGTCGTCGTCGGCGGCTCGCGTGCCCGCTCGTCACCGGTTCTTGGTCAGCCACTGTGCCAGGACGGCCGCCTGGCTGTGCCTCACGTCTTTGGTGGCGGTCACCAGCAGGAGCTTGTCGTGCGCCGCCAGGTCACGCAGATGTTCGACAGCCTCACGGTGCCCGGCGTCACGGAGTTCCGCAAGGTAGCGGCGGCGGAACTCGGTGAAGCGGCTGGGCTCATGGCCGTACCACTTGCGCAGCTCGCTCGACGGGGCGATATCGCGGAGCCACTCGTCCAGATGCGCGTCCTCCTTGCGCATACCGCGCGGCCAGACCCGGTCGACCAGCACGCGCTTGCCGTCCTTGGGTGATGTCTCCTCGTAGACTCTGCGACAGGCGATCTGTGTGGCCATCGCGCCGCCCTCCAGACAGATGCACCCCGGCCTTGAGCGGATGGACGACCTCACCCCCGGCCGCGGAGCGAATGTTCTTGACTTATCCATTTTATCGAGGTCCGGTCACGTTCATGCCCCTCAATTCGACGGCAGTCCGGTGCTCGCCGTGGTGGCGCACTGTCACCGCGAACGGGCCCCAGCGCGCGGCCGGAGCGCAGCGGACAGACGACGGAAGGAATGAGATCCGCGCATCGGGCACTGATCGTCGTGGATGTGCCGAGCGACTTCTGCGGGAGGGACCTGGCTGTCAGCGGCGGACCGGAAGTGCGCGACAGCGGAGGACGCCACCCGAGTGCCATGGGTCTACTCGTCTGAAGGCCAGCCGGTCGGGCGATCGGTCGGTAGGGCCCGCAAGGTGGGCTGGAGGGAGGATGCCCAGCTCTGCTCGCGCCGGAAAGCGGTTTCGCACCGGTCGCCTCCAGCGCGGCTACCCGGCGGCCTGCCCGGGGCCGGGCACCGGTTCGAGCTTGGTCACCGCGAACTCGATCCGGACGTCGTCGGCCAGCTTCAGTGCGCCGAGGAAGGCGCTGTACGGCTTGATGCCCCAGCCGGGCTGGGTGACGATCGCCGAGCCGCACACCATGCCGTCCCCGTCGCTTCCTCCGTGCACGGTCACCGGGTGGGTTCGGTCCTTGATGGTGAGATCTCCGGTGATCTCGAAGGACTCAAGCGTTCCCGTGACGCCCGTGGAACGGAAAGTGATGACTGGATACTGCGCCGTGTGCAGCAGAGCCTCGCCCTCCAGCGTCCGTTTGATGTCGGCGCGGTCGGCGTCCGTCAGGGGCTTGATCCCGCCGGCTCCCTCCCGGACGGTCAGCGATCCGGTCTCGACCGTCACGGTCACCGACGACTTCCCGGGGTCGGCCGCGACAACCACCGCGTTCCCTGACCATCGGGTGGCCTCGATCGTGAGGTCATGACCCGCCTTCCGGCCCAGTCCGGCGCGGCCCGTCTTGATCAGCAGGCGGGCGGTGGGCGATCCGAAACCGTACGTTCCATCACTGACTGACATAAATCCGACTCTAGGTGACGGGGCAGGGTTTCTCCGCAGACCTGTTGAGGTGCACCGGGTGCTGGCCGGTTGCCAGCAGGATGCGCACTGCACGAAACCCGACTGACACAGGCTCGTCAGTGCGACAGGCTGTCCGTTTGCCGTACTGACGAATGAAAGGCAGTCCGCATGCCGCACCCTGCACCGCAACCGGCTGCCGAGTCGACCGACCTGCTCACCGCGGAACTGGTGGTGGACATGGCCGCCCCCGTGGCACCGGCCATCTCGCCGGACGGGCGCCTGGTCGCCTACGGCGTGGTCGCGAACAGCGGGAGGGACGGACGTCCGCACAGCTCTGTATGGGTCGCCGCCGCCGATGGCAACGCAGCCCCGCGCAGGCTGACCGACGGCACGGCCCGCGACGCCGCCCCGAAATGGGCGTCGGACTCGGCTTTTCTGTTTTTCACCTCCGACCGCGAGGAGCGGGGCACTGCTCAACTTCAGCGGATCCTTCTGGACGGCAGCGAGGACAGCGCCGAGGCAGAGTCCCTGACCAGGTGGCGCGGGGGCATCTGCGACCACTACCCGCTCGCCGACGGCCGCACCGTCGCACTGCTCGCCGAGGACGAGCCCACCGCGGAGGACGAGCGCCGGGAGGCCGAGGGCGACGACGCGAAGGTCTGGGGCCGGCACCTCCCGGTCACCCGGCTGCGCCTGCTTGACCTGATGACCGGCGTGGTCCGCACCGTGAACGGCCTCGGGGACCGCCATGTCGTGGAGGTGGCCCAGCGTCCCGACGGCGGCCCGCTGGCCGTGCTGAGCTGGGCCACCCCCGAACTCGACCCCGGCGTCACGACGGCAAGACTGCATCTGCTCGCCCCGGAGACGGGGGCCGTCCAGGACCTGGGCCATGTCGGCGTCGAGGCCCAGTCCCCGGTCTGGTGGAATCACGACGCGACATGGCATCTGGCCCACCTGGCGGTGCCCCCTGGGCACTTGGTAGGCGCACTCGCCGTGATCGACACGGTCCCGCCGGCGACCGGCCCGACCGTCGAACAGCGCAATCTCACGGTCGGCATGTCCGCCTGCCCCACCGAGCTGGTGCAGGTCTCCGACGGGCCGCCCCTGGCGCTGTTCGCCGACGGGCTGGATACCGCGCTGTACCGGCTCGATCCGCAGTCGCTAGGGTTCCGCCGATTGTCCTGCACGACCGGCACAGTCGCCGGGCTCACTGCGAGTCACTCCGGAGAGACCCTGGCTGTGCTGGCGAGCACGGCGTACGAGCCCATGAACGTCCACGCGGGACCCACGGGCGGGCCGCTGGTGCGGCTCAGCGACACCAGTCCCGAACTGCACGGAATCCGCTGGGGTGTCCAGGAGCGGCTCAGCTACCGGGCGTCCGACGGACTCCAGTTGGACGGCCTGCTGATCCTGCCTGCCGGCCGGACTCGGGACGACGGTCCCTTCCCGCTTGTCACCCTGGTCCACGGAGGCCCCTACTTCCGCTCCGCCGACGGGTTCGCACTCACTGTGGTCGACTGCGGCCAGTGGCTGGCGACGGCCGGATACGCGGTCTTCCTGCCCAACCCCCGGGGCGGGTCAGGCCATGGCCATGAGTTCGCCGCCGCGGTGGCGGGCGCGGTGGGCGGCGACGAGTGGACCGACATCCTCGCCGGGATCGAGCTACTGGTCGCCGAGGGAGTCGCCGATCCCGAACGCCTGGGCATCTCCGGCTGGAGCCACGGCGGTTTCACAGCGGCCTGGGCCATCGGCCAAACCGATCGGTTCAAGGCCGCCATAATGGGCGCCGGCATCAGCGACTGGGGCATGCAGGCCGGGACCGGCGACGACGGAATCCTGGACGCGGCGCTCGGCGGCAGCACCGGCTGGAACGGGCCGGGACCGCACATCCACGACCGGAACAGCCCGATCTCCTACGTGTCCCGGATTCGCACCCCGGTCCTGATCCTGCACGGCGAGCAGGACACCAACGTCCCACTCGGCCAGGCGGTCCACTTCCATCGCGCACTGCGCCACTTCGGCGTCGAGCACGAGTTCATCGTCTACCCCCGAGAGGGGCACGGGCTTCACGAGCGCGCCCATCAACTCGACGCCCTCCGGCGCACCCGCGCCTGGTACGACCGCTGGCTGTAGGCCCGTACCAGGGTGGGCACCGAGTCGTGAACAACGAGTGGCGAAAGCGAGCTCTTTGATCCAGATCATCGATGCGCGTAAGCAGAGGCGAGCGAGGTAGCCGATGGCGGATGCGTCGTCGCTCCTCGCGCCCGGGATCGGCGTCCTGTCCGGTCTGTTCTTCAGGACTGCCCCCTTTGGCCTGGTCTTCTCCTCTCCGATGGCGCCCTTCTCCAGAGCGGTCAGGACGTCTTCGCCCAAGTGCGTCCCGGCGGCGTCGTGGTGGGCACGCGTAGTGGTGGAGTCGATGCTGACCAGGTGTGCTGACCGTCCGCCCCGCCGGTACCGTCCCGAACGCCGGCAGCGGGGACGACGCCGGGAAGAGGATCCGGAGCGGCACGCCGCCATCGGCGCCGGCGCCGACGACTCGCCCACCAGACGCCGACGGCACTCTGGACGCGGTGGACTCCATGATCGAGAGTCAGCACCACGCAGTCCCACCCCCCGGTGAGGAAATCTGGATCACGCGGGGCGGCGGGGTGGAGCCGGGTCGGAGGGCGTGCGGGACGCCATGCGGCAGCAGGACGAACTGCCCCCTGCCGGCGGTGTGGACGGTCCCGTCGAACTCGATGTCCAGCTTGCCGTCGAGCACATAGACGCACTCGTCTGCCACGTGGTGCGTATGGTGCGGGATCGGCTGCGCCACCGTGACCTGCAGCAGCGAGAAGAGCCCATCGGAGTCGGCCGTTCGGGCCTTGACGCTCAACGCGGGCGGTAGCGCCGCTCATCTCTTCGCGGTGGTCAGCTCGTGCTCTGCCCGGCTTCCTCCATGACCGGGATGTGCAGGGTGAGCACGCCCGCGTCGTACTTCGCGCTGATCTTCTCCAGATCGAGCGACTCGCCCAGGAAGAGCTGACGGCTGAAGACACCGTGCGGCCGCTCGGCCACGAGCAGGTCGGCTTCCTTGGCGTCCGGGCCGAGTCGCTCCGCCCGTACGGTCAGGACGTTGCGCTCCACGTTGAGATCGACGGTGTCCGGGTCGACGCCGGGCAGGTCGAAGTGAACGATGAAGGCGTCCCCGCTCTGGTAGGCATCCATCGGCATGGAGGCCGGCCGGGCGAGGGTGCCGAACACCTGCTGAGTGAGCCGGTCGAGGTCCCGGAAGGGGTCCGTGCGGATGAGCACCATCGTTCAGCTCCTTTCGCCTGGTGGGAACCGGTTCGTTGGCACTTCGCCGGTCCGGGCTCCGGGAGCCCGGAGCCCTCGGCCACGGTCCAGGTGATCATCTCCGCCTTCCGGCGTCAGCCCTGGCAGGCAGGGCATGGACATGGTCGAGGAGGGAGATTCCAGACGGCGCGTCCGGTCGGTGTTGACCTCGGTACGACGAACTCGGTGGTCTCGGTCCTGGAGGGTGGCGAACCCACCGTCATCACCAACACGGGGGGAGCACGGACCGCCCCGTCGGTCGTGGCGTTCTCCAAGATCGCCGCGTCCGCAGAAGGCGGCCAGGTTGCGGGCCGCGGTCCGGCCCTGGGGGACGGCGTGCTGTGCGGTCATGGGGGTGAGCTGGCCGGGGCGGGCCGGGTCGGGGACCGCTGCGGCGTCGCCCCACGCGAAGGCGTCGGGGTGGCCGGGGACCCGCAGGTATGCGCCGACGCAAAGGCGGCCTTTCTCGGTCGGCAGGCCTAGGCCGGCGACGAGGGGGTCCGGGCGCACCCCGACGCACCGGACGAGAGTGCGTGTGGGGATGAACTCGCCGGTGGGCAGGGACACTCCCTCGGGGGTGGCTTCCTGCACGGAGGTGCCGGTGCGGATGTCGACGCCGAGGCTCGCGAGGACGTGGGCGGCCGTACGGGACAGGCGTGGGTCGAGTTCGGGCAGGACTCTGTCGGCGAGGTCGAGGAGCAGCCGGCGGGGCCGGTGATCGGTGCGCGCCTGGGGGTGCCAGGTCGGGCGGCGGGGGGCCGGATGATCACCAGCACGCGATACTTCTACAGACCTGTAGATCGAGCGCGGAGGCAGTCCTGATGTTCGGCTTGAGCGAGCCGGCCGTGATCCTGGCGGTCGTGGCCGTGATCGTCGGGATACGCAGGCTGCCGGAGCTGACGCGGTCGGCGGGCAGGGCGACGCGGATCTTCAAGAGCGAGGCCAGGGCGCTGAGGGACGAGGAGACACCGGAGCGCCGTACGCGTCGGTGAGCTGATCCGAGTGACCCGACTCACCAGATCAAAACTTGCGCAACCTCTAAACTGTGCGCCGTGGACACTACCGAAGTGACGGGTTGGGAGACCGCCGTACTCAAGGGCGGGCCGGCGGACGGGCTGCGGATGAAGGTCGCCGACCGGCCGCGCGTGATCCAGGTGACGTGCCCCTGCAAGCTGGAGGCCGCCTCCCCCGACGGCGTACGGGCGGAAGCCGTGTACCTGTACCGCCGCGACTACAGCGTGACCGACGAGCCCCTGCGGTACGGCTTCGACATCGCCAGCCCCTGACCGGCGCGGCGGGCGCGACTCAGTCGACCGGTCGGGCCTCGGTGACGGGGGCGGGGGCCGGCTGAGTCGAGCCGTCGTCCTTCATGGCCTTGGCCTCGCTCTTGAGGATGCGCATGGACTTGCCCAGCCCGCGCGCGGCCTCCGGCAGCTTCTTCGAGCCGAACAGCAGGATGATGATGATCGCGACGATCAGCAGGTGCCAGGGTTCCAGTCCGTTGCGCAGCATGACGCCCGCCCCTCTCCAGATACTTTTTCCAGATTGCCGTTTTGCGCAACTATACGACCGTGCGCAAGTCCCCCCGATGCCGCTCAGGAGGCGGAGTCGGGAACGTTTC
>NZ_MLYO01000100.1 GCF_001866665.1 Streptomyces monashensis
CGAGGGGCTGCGCCTGATGGACGCCCTGATCGGCGTCAAGCGCGGTGTCCCCGGCGCCGCACTGCCCGAGCTGAAGCAGCGCCGGGTGCGGGCCGCGGCCGTCGCCCCGGCCGAGGAACGCCCGCAGGAGGGGCACGTCCGCTCCGACGTCGCCACCGACAACCCGGTACCGGCCCCGCCGTTCTGGGACACCCGGATCGTCAAGGGCATCCAGCTCAAGGAGTACGCCTCCTGGCTCGACGAGGGCGCCCTGTTCAAGGGCCAGTGGGGGCTGCGGCAGGCCCGCACCGGTGAGGGACCGTCGTACGAGGACCTGGTGGAGAGCGAGGGCCGGCCCCGGCTGCGCGGTCTGCTCGACCGGCTCCAGACGGAGAACCTCCTCGAAGCGGCCGTCGTCTACGGCTACTTCCCCTGCGTGTCCAAGGACGACGACCTGATCATCCTGGACGACCGGGGCAACGAGCGCACCCGCTTCACCTTCCCGCGCCAGCGCCGGGGCCGCCGGCTGTGCCTGGCCGACTTCTTCCGCCCGGAGGAGTCGGGCGAGACGGACGTCGTCGGCCTCCAGGTCGTCACCGTCGGCTCCCGCATCGGCGAGGAGACGGCCAAGCTCTTCGCGGCCAACTCCTACCGCGACTACCTCGAACTGCACGGCTTGTCCGTGCAGTTGGCCGAGGCGCTCGCCGAGTACTGGCACGCCCGCGTCCGCAGCGAGCTCGGCTTCGCCGGTGAGGACCCGGCCGACATCGAGGACATGTTCGCCCTGAAGTACCGGGGCGCCCGCTTCTCCCTCGGCTACGGCGCCTGCCCGAACCTGGAGGACCGCTCGAAGATCGCCGAGCTGCTCCGGCCCGAGCGGATCGGCGTCCACCTGTCCGAGGAGTTCCAGCTGCACCCCGAGCAGTCCACGGACGCGATCGTGATCCACCACCCGGAGGCGAAGTACTTCAACGCCCGGTGAGGCGCGTCTCACCCGGCACACTGATCGGATAAGTCGTACACTTGTCGGTCCACTGCAGGCCGGTTCCCGCGCGGGAACCGGCCTGCTCGTCCCGCAAGGAGGTGCGTGGATGACCAGTACGGTCCCCGCGCTCGGCACTCGTACGGCCGAAGGCTCGGCGCTGCAGGCGGTGCTCCTGGACATGGACGGCACCCTGGTGGACACCGAGGGATTCTGGTGGGACGTCGAGGTCGAGGTCTTCGCCGCGCTCGGCCACACCCTGGACGAGTCCTGGCGGCATGTCGTGGTGGGCGGCCCCATGACGCGCAGCGCCGGCTTCCTCATCGAGGCCACCGGCGCCGCCGTCACCCTCGCCGAACTCAGCGTGCTGCTCAACGAGGGCTTCGAGAGCCGCATCGGCCGCACGCTGCCGCTGATGCCGGGCGCCGCGCGGCTCCTCGCCGAACTGCACGAACAGGCCGTGCCCACGGCCCTGGTCTCGGCCTCCCACCGGCGCATCATCGACCGTGTGCTGAGCGTGCTCGGCCCGCACCACTTCGCGCTGTCCATCGCGGGCGACGAGGTCTCGCGCACCAAGCCCTACCCCGACCCGTACCTGCTCGCCGCTGCGGGGCTCGGCGCCGACCCGGCCCGCTGCGCGGTCGTCGAGGACACCGCGACCGGGGTCGCCGCCGCCGAGGCGGCGGGCTGCCGGGTGGTCGCCGTACCGTCCGTCGCCCCCATCGCCCCGGCCTCCGGACGCACCGTCGTGACCTCCCTGGAAGAGGTCGACCTGGCATTTCTGCGCGGCTTGATGACGGAAATGCCCTAGCCGTTCACTGCGGGTGCCCCGGGTGCGAAGAGGCGTCCTGGACAAATATCCGGGGAAGTACACCCGAGTGGAATTCCGCTCCGGCCGCGCGGCCTAATTCCACTGACTGTCCGCACAGTTGATGGTGTGACGTTCCCCACCCTCACGGGTCTCGACAACGTTACCCGAGTGTGCTGAACGGTCCCGTTCGAGGGGGATCGGCGGTTCCTTGTGTCCTGATTGGTGAGAAGCTGCACTAATCCTGCCGCTGTCGGGTTTTCTGTGCGTCCGCAGCCGGTTTCACTGCGTGATGACGGTCCAACTCGCCGGGCCGTGAAGCCTCCTGCGGGCGCGGACTAATCTCGTCGCGAGAACATCGCCGCATCCCCCGCGTTTCCGCCGCACCATCCCCGCGTACCGGATACACGGACCCGAACAGCTCTGGAGAAACTCCCGCATGAACCGCAAGACTTTGGTGCTGCCGGCGCTGGCCGGCCTGCTCACCCCGGTTCTCGCCGCGTGCGGCGGATCCGGCGGCGGGGGCAAGAGCGGCGGCGCCATCGTCGTGGGCACCACGGACCGGTTCACCGCCACGAAGGACGCCCCCGCGCCGCTCGACCCGGCCTACGCCTACGACGTCGGCCTCTGGAACATCCTGCGCCAGACCCAGCAGACGCTGATGGCCCAGCCCAAGGGCGAGGGCGACCCCGTCCCGGACGCCGCCGAGAGCTGCGGCTTCACCGACAGCGGCAGCGAGCGCTACGCCTGCAAGCTGCGCGACGGACTGAAGTTCGCCAACGGCGACCCGGTGACCGCCGAGGACGTCAAGTACTCCATCGAGCGCGTGCTGAACCTCAAGTCGGACAGCGGTGTCTCCGCGCTGCTGAACACGATCGACACGATCGAGACGCAGGGCGACCGCGACGTCATCTTCCACCTCAAGACGGCCGACGCCACCTTCCCGTACAAGCTGTCCACGCCGCCCGCGGGCATCGTCGACCCGAAGGACTACGCGAAGGACAAGCTGCGCGACGGCTTCTCGGTGGACGGCTCCGGCCCGTACACCTTCCAGGCCGAGGTCAAGGACAACGCGATCGTCAGCGCCACCTTCGCCAAGAACCCTTCGTACAAGGGCGCGGTGACGGTGAACAACAGCAAGGTCGTGATGCGCTCCTACGACTCCGCCGCGGCCATGGGCACGGCGATCGACAAGGGCGACATCGACGTCATGACCCGCACGATGGATCCCGCGCAGATCCAGAAGCTGGACTCCGGCAGCGACAGCAAGGTCGACCTGGTCGACATGCCGGGCCTGGAGATCCGCTACCTGGCCTTCGACACCAACGCGCCCAGCGTGAAGTCCAAGGCCGTCCGCCAGGCCATGGCCCAGCTGATCAACCGCGGCGAACTGGTCAACAAGGTCTACGGCACCGAGGCCGAGCCGCTGTACTCGCTGGTCCCGGCCACCATCACGGGCCACTCCAACTCGTTCTTCAACAAGTACGGCAACCCCAGCGCCGCCAAGGCCAAGGACCTGCTCACCAAGGCCGGCATCACCACCCCGGTGAAGCTGACCCTGCACTACACGACCGACCACTACGGCGCGGCCACGAAGCAGGAGTTCGAGGTCCTGCAGAAGCAGCTCAACGACAGCGGTCTGTTCGACGTCTCCATCCAGGGGCACCCCTGGGAGCAGTTCCGGCCCGCCGAGAAGAAGGGCCAGTACGACGTCTACGGCATGGGCTGGTTCCCCGACTTCCCGGACGCCGACAACTTCCTCGCGCCCTTCCTCGACAAGGACAACTTCCTCGGCTCGCCGTACTCCAACCCCACCATCCAGAGCACGCTGATCCCGGAGTCCCGCCGCGAGGCCGACCGGCTCTCCGCCGCCAAGAGCCTGACCCAGATCCAGGACACCGTCGCCGAGGACGTCCCGGTCCTGCCGCTGTGGCAGGGCAAGCAGTACGTCGCCGCACGGGACGACATCACGGGCGTCGCATACGCCCTCAACTCCTCCTCGACGCTTCAGCTGTGGGAGCTCAGCCGCGGTGTGAGCGGCTGACGGCTCCCCTCTTATCCGGGGGCCGGGGACGGCTGCCCGGGACCCGGGGCCAGGACGGCGGCCCCGGGTGACGGAACCGACGACAAGGCACATGCAGTGAACATGCGTTACCAGTGGCCAGTCCTGCCCATCGTGGCGGGGCTGGCCTCCGGCTTATTGACCGGCTGCGGAACAGGGAGCGGTGACTCCGGGGGTACCGGCTCCTCCGTGGTGATGGGGATGTCCGACGACGTCCTCGCCACGGACCCGGCGTCCGGCTACGACCCCGGCTCCTGGCTGTTGTTCGACAACGTCTTCCAGTCGCTGCTCAGTTTCCCCAAGGGCGGCACCGAACCCCAGCCCGAACTGGCCAGGAAGTGCACCTTCACCGACGTGCGGGCCACGGTCTACCAGTGCGAGCTGAAGGACGGCCTGAAGTTCAGCAACGGTGACGCGCTCACCTCGCAGGACGTGAAGTTCTCCTTCGACCGCATGCTGAAGATCAACGACGCGTCGGGGCCCGCGATCATGTTCCCGATGCTCGGCTCGGTCGACACCCCGGACGCGAAGAAGGTCGTCTTCCGCCTGAAGGTCCCCGACGCCACCTTCCCCAGCAAGCTCGCCTCCGGCGCCGGTTCCATCGTCGACCACCGGCAGTACGACGCGGACGGGCTCCGCAAGGACGGCAAGGCCGTCGGCTCCGGCCCCTACAAACTGGACTCCCTCGACAAGGACAAGGCCGTCTTCTCGGTCAACGCCGACTACCGGGGCACCGCGAAGGTCAAGAACTCCGGCATCACCCTGAAGTTCTTCCACGGCGACCGCGCCGCCCTGAAGAAGGCCCTCCTCGACGGCAGCGTCGACCTCGCCTACCGAGGCCTGTCCGCCTCCGACGTCGCCGGCCTCGACCAGCAGGACGACCGCAAGGGCATCGACGTCATCGAGGGCAGCAGCGCCGAGGTCCAGCACCTGGTCTTCAACATGAAGGACCCGGTCGCCGGAAAGCTCGGCGTCCGCAGGGCCATGGCCTATCTCCTCGACCGCGACGCCCTCATCAAGAACGTCTACCAGGGCACCGCCACCCCGCTGTACTCGATCGTCCCGGCGGGCATCGCCGGCCACAACACGGCCTTCTTCGACACCTACGGCGCCCGCCCCTCGCAGGCCAAGGCCACCGCCGCACTGCACGCCGACGGCATCACCGGCAAGGTGAGGCTCACCCTGTGGTCCACCCCGTCGCGCTACGGCCCCGCCACCGGCGAGGAGCTCAAGGCCATCGCCGGACAGCTCAACGCCAGCGGACTGTTCGACGCCGACGTCAGGTCGGTCGCCTTCGACCAGTACGAGAAGGACATCGCCGCCGGCAAGTACGGCGTCTACGTGAAGGGCTGGGTGCCGGACTACCCGGACCCCGACAACTTCACGGCCCCGTTCTTCGGCAAGGGCAACGTGCTGGACAACAACTACCGCAACGGCACCATCACCGGCACGCTCATCCCGCACACCGCCGCGCAGAGCGACCGCGGCGCCACCGACCAGGACTTCGGCCGGCTCCAGGACATCGTCGCCGACGAACTGCCCGTCCTGCCCGTGTGGCAGGCCAAGCAGTACGCCGTCACCCGCGACGGCGTCTACGGCCTGGAGTACTGCCTGGACGCCTCGACGGTGTTCCGGTTCTGGGAACTCAGCAAGGGCTGACCGCCCACCGGCACCCGCCGGCACCGAGGGCGCTCCTCCCGTACGGAAGGGGCGCCCTTCGCCGTCGTACGCGCCCCGTCGCTACTGCGCGCCGGGGCGGACCAGCCCGCTCTCGTACGCGTACACCGCCGCCTGCACCCGGTCCCGGAGCCCCAGCTTGGTCAGCACATGCCCCACGTGCGTCTTCACCGTCGTCTCGCTGACGAACAGATCGGCGGCGATCTCCGCGTTCGACAGCCCGCGCGCCACCAGCTTCAGCACCTCCACCTCGCGGTCGGTGAGCGTGTGCAGGGTGTCCGGCACGGGCTCCTCGCCGGAGGGCAGATGCGTCGCGTACTTGTCCAGCAGACGACGCGTGATACTCGGCGCCAGCATCGCCTCGCCGGCCGCCACCACACGGATCGCCTGCACCAGCTCGTTGGCGGGGGCGTCCTTCAGCAGGAAGCCGCTGGCCCCGGCACGCAGCGCCTCCACCACGTACTCGTCGAGATCGAACGTGGTCAGCACCAGCACCTTCGCCGGGCCGGACCGGTCGGGCCCGGTGATCTGCCGGGTCGCCTCCACACCGTCCATCCGCGGCATACGGATGTCCATCAGCACGACGTCCGGCTGCAGAGCCCGTACCTGATCGAGAGCCTGCAGGCCGTCACCGGCCTCGCCCACGACCGCGAGATCCTGCTCGGCCTCCAGGATCATCCGGAAACCCGTACGCAGCAGGGGCTGGTCGTCGACCAGTAGGACGCGGATGGCCACGTGACACTCCTTCGCTAGTCCGGGCCCATTCTGCCCTGCGACCCGGCCTCCGACTCGGCCGCCCTCACGGGCAGCGGATACGGCGGGGGAGTGCCGCCGAACTCCGGGCAGTGCGCCTGGTGGTCGCACCAACCGCACAGCCTGGTCGGGCGCGGGCGCCACTCGCCGGTCTCCGTGGCCTGCCGGATGGCCTGCCACAGCGCGTGCAGCTTGCGCTCGACCCGCTCCAGATCGGCCGGATCCGGGTCGTACGTCAGCACGTCCCCGCTGCCGAGATAGACGAGCTGGAGGCGGCGCGGCACCACCTGCTTCAGCCGCCAGACCACGAGCGCGTAGAACTTCATCTGGAAGAGCGCACCCTCGGCGTACTCGGGCCGGGGTGCCTTGCCGGTCTTGTAGTCGACGATCCGCACCTCGCCCGTCGGCGCCACGTCGACCCGGTCGATGATCCCGCGCAGCCGCAGCCCGGACTCCAGCTCGGCCTCGACGAACAGCTCCCGCTCCGCGGGCTCCAGGCGCGTCGGATCCTCCAGCGTGAACCAGCGCTCCACCAGCCGCTCGGCCTCCGCGAGCCAGCCCGCCAGCCGCTCGCCGTCCGGATCGTCGGCGAACAGCTCCGTCACCTCCGGGCGGCTCTCCCGCAGCCGGTCCCACTGCCCCGGGATCAGCGACTTGGCCCGCGGCGCCGTCCGCTCCCCGGCCGGCGCGTCGAACAGCCGCTCCAGCACGGCGTGCACCAGCGTGCCTCTCGTCGCCGCTGCGCTCGGCTTCTCCGGCAGCCGGTCGATCACCCGGAACCGGTACAGCAGCGGGCACTGCATGAAGTCGCCGGCCCGCGAGGGCGACAGGGAGGTGGGCGCCGTGGCGACGCGATCGGCCGCCGCGCCCTCGAAGCTGCTGTCCATGCCCACAGACCTTACGGCCCGCCACTGACAGTGACCCACCCGCCGCCCTGACCGGCCCCGCGACCACGCGGCGAACACAGGGGGTGCCGGGGCGAAACACGTCACCACGGCCGCATACCATCGACATCGGACCCTTCCGGCCGACAGGTGCGGAAGACGCTTCGAACGAGGGGACACCGTGGACGTGAGCGGCGGGAGCGGGCGGCCACGGCCCGGCGACGACGAGCCGACCGAGCCCCCCGCGGTTCCTGCGGCCCCCGAGGACGCCTCGGACGACAGCGCCCGGCAGTCCGGCACCCAGGACGCCGACGACCGCGCGGGCACCCCGCGACGTCCCGAAGCCGCCACCGACACGGAGGACCGTCCCACGGAACACCGCTCCCTCGCCCACTCCGGCATCGCCAAGGGCGAGCCGCCGCAGCCCCGGCCCAAGGAACCCGGCGGCGGCATCCTCATGGGGCGGCCCTTCGGGGTCCCGGTGTACGTGGCGCCCAGCTGGTTCCTCGTCGCCGCGCTGATCACCTGGGTGTTCGGCGGCCAGCTCGACCGCGTGCTGCCCGAACTCGGTGCCGCCCGCTACCTGGTCTCGCTGTTCTTCGCCGTCGCCTTCTACGCCTCCGTGCTGGTCCACGAACTGGCCCACACGGTCGCCGCGATCCGCTTCAAGCTCCCGGTCCGCCGCATCCAGCTCCAGTTCTTCGGCGGTGTCTCCGAGATCGAGAAGGAGGCCGAGACCCCGGGCCGGGAATTCGTGCTGGCCTTCGTCGGCCCCCTGCTCTCCCTCGTCCTCGCCGGGGTCTTCTACCTCGCCATGCGGCCCGTCGAGCCCCGCTCCGTGCCCGGCGTCCTGCTCGCGGGACTGATGATCTCCAACCTGATCGTCGCGATCTTCAACCTCCTGCCCGGCCTGCCCCTCGACGGCGGGCGCATGCTCCGCGCCGTCGTCTGGAAGGTCACCGGCAAGCCCATGAGCGGCACCGTCGCCGCCGCCTGGGTCGGCCGCGCACTCGCCGTCGCCGTCCTGATCGGCCTGCCGCTGATGAACCAGTCCGGCGCGCTCGGCGGCGACGGCACCGAGGTCAACGGCATGGACACCGTCACCGACGCCCTGCTCGCCGCCATCCTCGCCGCGATCATCTGGACCGGCGCCGGCAACAGCCTGCGCATGGCCCGGCTGCGCGAGCACCTCCCCGAACTGCGCGCCCGCACCCTCACCCGCCGGGCCGTACCGGTACAGACCGACACCCCGCTCTCCGAAGCCCTGCGCCGCGCCAACGCCGCCGGCGCCCGCGCCCTGGTCGTGGTCGACGCCGAGGGCAACCCCCTCTCCCTCGTCCGCGAGGCCGCCATCGTCGGCGTACCCGAGCACCGCCGCCCCTGGGTCGCGGTCAGCGGCCTCGCCCAGGACCTCACCGACGGCATGCGCGTCTCCGCCGAACTGGCCGGCGAGGACCTCCTCGACGTCCTGCGGGCCACCCCGGCCACCGAGTACCTGGTCGTCGAGGAGACCGGCGAGATCTACGGCGTCCTGTCCGCGGCCGACGTCGAGCGCGCCTTCGTCAGAGCCATGGCCCGCCCGTCCGCCTAGAGCCCGCAGTGGTCGGCGGCCCCCGCCGGGCCCGGTAGTCTGTTCACATGTCCGAACCGACCGGTGCCGCCCGCAGGCGCGGGCCCTTCAAGGTCGGGGACCAGGTTCAGCTGACCGACCCCAAGGGCCGCCACTACACGTTCACGCTCGAAGCAGGGAAGAACTTCCACACCCACAAGGGCTCCTTCCCGCACGACGAACTGATCGGTGCTCCCGAGGGCAGCGTTGTCCGCACCACCGGCAACGTGGCCTACCTCGCGCTGCGCCCCCTGCTCCCCGACTACGTCCTGTCCATGCCCCGCGGGGCAGCCGTCGTCTACCCGAAGGACGCCGGGCAGATCCTCGCCTTCGCCGACATCTTCCCCGGCGCGCGCGTCGTCGAGGCCGGCGTCGGCTCCGGCTCGCTCAGCAGCTTCCTGCTGCGCGCCATCGGCGACCAGGGCATGCTGCACTCCTACGAGCGCCGCGAGGACTTCGCCGAGATCGCGCAGGCGAACGTGGAGCGCTACTTCGGCGGCCCCCACCCCGCCTGGCAGCTCACCGTCGGCGACCTCCAGGACAACCTGTCCGACACCGACGTCGACCGCGTCATCCTCGACATGCTCGCCCCCTGGGAGTGCCTGGAGGCCGTCTCCAAGGCGCTCGTCCCCGGCGGCATCCTGTGCTGCTACGTGGCCACCACCACCCAGCTCGCCCGGACCGTGGAGTCCATCCGGGAGATCGGCTGCTTCAACGAGCCGACCGCCTGGGAGACCATGATCCGCAACTGGCACATCGAGGGCCTTGCCGTCCGCCCGGACCACCGGATGATCGGCCACACCGGCTTCCTGCTCACCGCCCGCCGCCTCGCGGACGGCGTCGAACCGCCCATGCGCCGCCGCCGCCCCGCCAAGGGCGCCTACGGCGAGGACTACGCCGGACCGAACGCCGACGGCGGCACCGGCCGCTGACCGGCCGCACACACGGCTCAACGTGAGGGCGCCGTGCCCGAGTTCCCACCGGCCACCGGGAACCCGGGCACGGCGCCCGCTCGTTGACGGGGTGCCAGCGCTCCCCGTCCCCCACGACGCGTACGCCCCGCACGCGCGCGGGCGTTGCGCCCACGGGAATCCCGCACCCCGCCGTTCCCCCGCACTGTGACGTGTGGCACCATGCTGGCCACCCCCACCGGCACAGCCCTCACAGGAGACACTCCTCGTGCAGCAATCCGCCGTCCCGGAGCTCGCCCACACCCAGACCAGGCCCATCCACTGGGTCGCCACGGCCACCGCCGTCGCCGGCGTCATGGCCCTCTCCTCCGTCGTACAGCCCGGCTCCGCCACGGCCGCCACCGCCACACAGCCCAGAGCCGCCCACGCGGTCGCCGACCCGCCGAGCACCGACGGCGTGGCCTTCCCGCTGAACTGCGGTCCGGTGAAAGCGGTGGTGGTGAAGAAGGCCAGCGGGGACCTGGACGGGGACGGCAGACCCGAGACGGTCGCCGTGGTGCACTGCGACACCGCCATGGGCACCCCGCCGGACGGCGTCTACGTCATCACACGCCCCTCCGACGGCGGCAGGCCACGCGTGGTCGCCACCCTCGTGAAGCCCCAGGACCGGTACACCGTCACCGGCTTCTCCCTGCGCGCGGGCGCCGTCGGCGCCACCCTGCTCGGCTACTCCTCGGACGCGGTGCCCAACTGCTGCCCCGACGTGAAGACCCCGGTCACCTGGAAATGGAGCGGCAGCGCGTTCGTCCGCTCCACACCCGCCGACACCCACAGCGTCTGACCCGCGGCGACCGGCCCAGCACCCGGCGGGGACTCAGTCCGCGTCGGGCCCGTACACCTCGACCCTGTCCGAAACACGCCGCACATGGATGCACTCGCCCGGACACTCCCTGGCCGAGTCCACCACGTCCGCGAGCAGCGGCAGCGGCACCGGCGTCGACGCCCCCGCACTCTGCAGCAGCTCGTCGTCCGCGCCCTTCACATACGCCAGCCCGTCGATGTCCAGCTCGAACACCTCCGGGGCGTACTGGGCGCAGATCCCGTCGCCGGTACACAGATCCTGGTCGATCCAGACCTCCAGCGCCTCGCCCCCCGGGGCCTCCTGCTGCACGGTCACCTCTCCTGCCGTCTCGGTTCGCCGGACGGCCCGGGACGCCGCGAGCGCCAGCCAGGTCCGCTCCAGCGGCTGTTGAACACCCCTCGACCCTACCTCCGCCGCTTTCGAGCCCTCTTCCGCCGGTGACCGGGTTTCCCCACGATCACACGCGGGTACGACGGCCCGACCGGGACAGGGGAGTCCCAGCCAGGGGAACGACCACTTCAGGCCGGGCCGACGGTGACACCGTCCACCCGGACCATCGCTCTGCGTGATGACGTGCGAGCGCACAGCATGCTGCCCGCCTCCGGGACGACCAGCCCTGAACGGACAACTCCGGCCAGCTTCGAAGGAATTCGACCACGCGATGCCCGGAACAAGCTGCTTCCACATCACGTTGAGTGGGTATCCCCTCCGTGCGAGGGAGAGCGCATCGGGTGACCGACGACACACCTTGACAGTCTTGGTGATCTAGGGGTTTCAATCGACACCCACCCAGGTAGGGTCTGGAAGCGTCCAGCTCCCCTTGGAGGAGGTGAGGACCGTGGCAGCCCACGACGACGACATGAACCGCGGCATCCGCCCGGGACGAGGGTCCGACGACCCGGCCGGGCAGATCGCCTACCTTGAGCAGGAGATCGCCGTCCTGCGACGCAAGCTCGCCGACTCTCCGCGGCACACGAGGATTCTCGAAGAGCGGATCGTCGAGCTACAGACGAACCTGGCCGGCGTGTCCGCCCAGAACGAACGACTGGCCAACACCCTCCGCGAGGCCCGCGACCAGATCGTGGCCCTCAAGGAAGAGGTCGACCGGCTCGCCCAGCCGCCCGCCGGCTTCGGTGTCTTCCTACAGGCCAACGAGGACGGCACCGCCGACATCTTCACCGGCGGCCGCAAACTCCGGGTGAACGTCAGCCCAAGCGTCGACCTCGACGACCTGCGGCGCGGCCAGGAAGTCATGCTCAACGAGGCCCTCAACGTGGTCGAGGCCATGGAGTACGAGAGCGTCGGCGACATCGTCACCCTCAAGGAGATCCTCGAGGACGGCGAACGCGCCCTCGTACTCGGACACACCGACGAGGAACGCGTGGTCCGGCTCGCCGAGCCACTCCTGGACGTCACCATCCGCCCCGGCGACGCCCTCCTGCTCGAACCCCGCTCCGGCTACGTCTACGAGGTCGTACCCAAGAGCGAGGTCGAGGAACTCGTCCTCGAAGAGGTCCCGGACATCGGCTACGACCAGATCGGCGGCCTCGGCAACCAGATCGAGGCCATCCGCGACGCGGTCGAGCTGCCGTACCTCTACCCCGACCTGTTCAAGGAACACGAGCTGCGCCCGCCCAAGGGCGTACTGCTCTACGGCCCCCCCGGCTGCGGCAAGACACTCATCGCCAAGGCCGTCGCGAACTCCCTGGCCAAGAAAGTCGCCGAAGTCACCGGCCAAGCCGCCGGCAAGAGCTTCTTCCTGAACATCAAGGGCCCCGAGCTCCTCAACAAATACGTCGGCGAAACCGAGCGACAGATCCGCCTCGTCTTCCAGCGCGCCCGCGAGAAGGCCAGCGAGGGCACCCCCGTCATCGTCTTCTTCGACGAGATGGAATCCCTCTTCCGCACCCGCGGCTCCGGTGTCAGCTCGGACGTGGAGAACACCATCGTCCCCCAGCTGCTCGCCGAGATCGACGGCGTGGAAGGCCTGCAGAACGTGGTCGTGATCGGCGCCTCCAACCGCGAGGACATGATCGACCCCGCCATCCTGCGCCCCGGCCGACTCGACGTGAAAATCAAGATCGAGCGTCCCGACGCCGAGGCGGCCAAGGACATCTTCGGCAAATACCTCACCGAACGCCTCCCCCTGCACGCCGACGACCTCGGCGAACACAGCGGCGACAAGACCACCACCGTCCAGAGCATGATCCAGACGGCGGTCGAGCAGATGTACGCCGAATCCGAGGAGAACCGCTTCCTGGAAGTCACCTACGCCAACGGCGACAAGGAAGTCCTCTACTTCAAGGACTTCAACTCCGGCGCCATGATCGAGAACATCGTCGGCCGCGCCAAGAAGATGGCCATCAAGGACTTCCTCGAAAAAAGCCAGAAAGGCCTTCGCGTCTCCCACCTCCTCCAGGCCTGCGTGGACGAATTCAAGGAGAACGAAGACCTGCCCAACACCACCAACCCCGACGACTGGGCCCGGATCTCCGGAAAGAAGGGCGAACGGATCGTATACATCCGCACGCTCATCACCGGAAAGCAGGGCGCGGACACCGGACGCTCCATCGACACGGTGGCGAACACCGGTCAGTACCTGTAAAAACAGGGCGGCTGCGGGTGCCCTCACCGGGTACCCGCAGCCCTCTGTTTTTCCGGCCACAACCGGCCACGACCGGAGCAGGCAATGACGCAAATGATCTCCCCACCAGCGCAAAGGCGTTCTAGGCTCGTTCCTGCCGCCGAGTCGCGCCGCGCGGGGACGGGCACCGCGCACGCACCGGAGCCCCGGCGGTACGTGAGCGGCGCCCACGACCGAGGGCGCCGCCGGGCAAGGAGGGCCGCATGACCGTACGGCGAGTAATGGGCATCGAGACGGAGTACGGGATCTCCGTCCCCGGCCACCCCAACGCCAATGCCATGCTCACCTCGTCCCAGATCGTCAACGCCTACGCGGCGGCGATGCACCGGGCCCGCCGGGCCCGCTGGGACTTCGAGGAGGAGAACCCGCTGCGGGACGCACGAGGCTTCGACCTCGCCCGGGAGGCCGCCGACGCCAGCCAGCTCACCGACGAGGACATCGGCCTCGCCAACGTGATCCTCACCAACGGCGCCCGGCTGTACGTCGACCACGCCCACCCCGAGTACAGCGCTCCCGAGGTGACCAACCCCCGCGACGCCGTCCTGTGGGACAAGGCCGGCGAGCGGATCATGGCCGAGGCCGCAGAGCGCGCCGCCCAGCTCCCCGGCGCCCAGCCCATCCACCTCTACAAGAACAACACCGACAACAAGGGCGCCTCCTACGGCACGCACGAGAACTACCTGATGAAACGGGAAACCCCCTTCTCGGACATCGTGCGCCACCTCACGCCCTTCTTCGTCTCCCGCCAGGTCTTCGCCGGAGCCGGCCGCGTCGGCATCGGCCAGGACGGACACGAACACGGCTTCCAGCTCAGCCAGCGCGCCGACTACTTCGAAGTCGAGGTCGGCCTGGAAACCACCCTCAAACGCCCGATCATCAACACCCGCGACGAGCCGCACGCCGACGCCGAGAAATACCGCCGACTGCACGTGATCATCGGCGACGCGAACCTGTCGGAGATCTCGACCTACCTGAAACTGGGCACGACCGCCCTGGTGCTGTCCATGATCGAAGACGGCTTCATCGCGGTGGACCTCGCGGTCGACCAGCCCGTACGCACCCTCCACCAGGTCTCCCACGACCCCGGCCTCCAGCGCCTGATCACCCTCCGCAGCGGCCGCACACTCACCGCGGTCCAGCTGCAGATGGAGTACTTCGAGCTCTCACGCAAGTACGTCGAGGAGCGCTACGGCGTCGACGCCGACGAACAGACCAAGGACGTCCTGGCCCGCTGGGAGGACACGCTCAACCGGCTCGAGAACGACCCGATGAGCCTCGCCGGCGAGCTGGACTGGGTCGCCAAGCGAGAACTCATGGAGGGCTACCGCCGCCGCGACAGCCTCGACTGGGACGCGGCCCGGCTCCACCTGGTCGACCTCCAGTACGCCGACGTACGCGCCGAGAAGGGCCTCTACAACCGTCTGGCGGCCCGCGGCCGCATGAAGCGCCTGTTGGACGAGTCCGAGGTCGACCGGGCCCGCACGAAGCCGCCGGAGGACACACGCGCGTACTTCCGCGGCCGCTGCCTGGAGCAGTACGCGGACGACGTCGCCGCCGCGAGCTGGGACTCGGTCATCTTCGACCTGCCCGGCCGCGACTCCCTCCAGCGCGTTCCAACCCTGGAACCGCTACGCGGAACGCGAAATCACGTCAAGGAGCTCCTGGACCGCTGCCGCACGGCAGAAGACCTGGTCAGGGTGTTGTCGGGCGGCTGAGCGCGGCCGGCGGACAGCCGTGGCGCCCCGGGCGGGCAGGGTGGAAAACCCGCCGTCCGGGAATCATCGAGGTGGCCCCCGCACGTTGTGGAAACTGCGGGGCCGATGTCGGACCCGGCTTGTAGGGTCTGATCATCACCGATCGGCAGGCGAACTGAGCGGGGTGAGGGTTATGGCAACGAAGGACACCGGCGGCGGCCAGCAGAAGGCCACGCGTTCCACCGAGGAAGTCGAGGAGCAGGCGCAGGACGCGCAGGCTTCGGAGGACCTCAAGGAGCGGCACGAGAAGTTGTCGGATGACGTGGACTCGGTACTCGACGAAATCGATGACGTACTCGAGGAAAATGCCGAGGACTTCGTGCGCTCATTTGTGCAAAAAGGTGGAGAATAGCAGGCAAATCGGACATCGGGCCTTTGAAGTGAAGGCTGGCGGGGGGACGGGTGGCCGAGGAGCCAGACGCAAAGCAATGTGGGAAGTGTGGGCGGGAACTGTCCCTCGCGGCCTTCGCGAGGGACAGGAATCGGCGCGATGGCCTCCAGGTGCATTGCCGGGAGTGCGTGGCTGAGTACAGCGCTGCGCATTACCGGCGTCGCCGGGCGGCAATGGGTAGGCCTGTCCGGGAGAAGGTTGACGTCCCGGTCGGGCACAAGCTCTGCCGGACATGTGGCGAGATCAAGCCACACAGTGAGTGGCATCGCAACGCGACTGCGTCCGACGGCTTGTCCACGCGCTGCAAGGCCTGCCGGGCGGTGCAGGGACGGCAGGACCATCTGAAGCGCAACTACGGCCTCACCGAAGCCGAGCGCGACGCGATGATCGCCGCCCAGCGTGGGCTCTGTGTGATCTGCCTGGATGCTCTGCCCGTGCATGTGGATCACTGCCACAAGACGGGTAGGGTCCGAGGCGTACTGTGCTTCAACTGCAACTCGGCCATCGGCAAGTTGGGTGACGACCCCGACGCCGTGCGCCGGGCCGCTGCCTATCTGGAAGGAAACTCGTGGAAGCCAATACTCGTGGCACCGGGCGTCTACCAGCTGCCTTCCTGACGCCGGGCTCTTCTTCGTTCATGGACTTCCTCTCCGAGCACCAGCCCGAGATGCTGCCGGGCAATCGGCGGCTGCCGGCCACCCAGGGCGTGCTGGAGGCGCCGCACGGTACGACCATCGTGGCCGTGACGTTCCCCGGCGGCGTCGTGCTGGCGGGTGACCGGCGGGCGACGATGGGCAATGTCATCGCCCAGCGGGACATCGAGAAGGTCTTCCCGGCGGACGAGTACTCGGCGGTGGGCATTGCCGGCACCGCGGGTCTGGCCGTCGAGATGGTCAAGCTCTTCCAGCTGGAGC
This sequence comes from Streptomyces monashensis, assembly GCF_001866665.1. Classification (GTDB taxonomy): domain Bacteria; phylum Actinomycetota; class Actinomycetes; order Streptomycetales; family Streptomycetaceae; genus Streptomyces; species Streptomyces monashensis. Next base: position 16,231 of record NZ_MLYO01000100.1, read on the forward strand.
TGGAGCACTTCGAGAAGGTCGAGGGTGCCCAGCTGTCCCTGGAGGGCAAGGCCAACCGGCTGTCGACGATGATCCGCTCCAACCTCGGCATGGCCATGCAGGGCTTGGCCGTGGTGCCCCTCTTCGCGGGGTACGACCTGGACCGTGAGAAGGGGCGCATCTTCTCGTACGACGTCACGGGCGGTCGCAGCGAGGAGCACAACTTCGCGGCGACGGGCTCGGGCTCGATCTTCGCGCGTGGTGCGATGAAGAAGCTGTTCCGTGACGACCTGACCGAGGAGCAGGCCACCACTCTGGTGGTCCAGGCCCTCTACGACGCGGCAGACGACGACTCGGCGACCGGTGGTCCCGATGTCGCCCGCCGGATCTACCCGATCATCACCGTGATCACCGAGGACGGCTTCCGCCGGCTCACCGAGGGCGAGTCCTCGGAGTTGTCCCGCGCGGTGCTCCAGCGCCGTCTGGAGGAGCCCGACGGCCCCAAGGCCGCCCTGCTCTGAGGCGGCGGGCCCCGGTTCTTATCAAGGTGATCCAGTGACCACGACAGAAAGGGACGGATAACCGGTGTCGACGCCGTTCTATGTCTCACCCCAGCAGGCCATGGCCGACCGGGCCGAGTACGCCCGCAAGGGCATCGCCCGCGGTCGCAGCCTGGTCGTGCTGCAGTATGCCGACGGCATCGTGTTCGTCGGCGAGAACCCGTCCCGTGCGCTGCACAAGTTCAGCGAGATCTATGACCGGATCGGTTTCGCGGCCGCCGGCAAGTACAACGAGTACGAGAACCTCCGCATCGGTGGTGTGCGCTACGCGGACCTGCGCGGTTACACCTATGACCGTGACGACGTCACGGCGCGTGGTCTCGCCAATGTGTATGCCCAGACGCTGGGCACGATCTTCTCCTCTGCCGCCGAGAAGCCGTACGAGGTGGAGCTGGTCGTCGCCGAGGTGGGGGAGACTCCCGAGGGTGACCAGATCTACCGGTTGCCGCACGACGGCTCGATCGTGGACGAGCACGGCTCGGTCGCGGTGGGCGGCAACGCCGAGCAGATCAGTACGTACCTGGACCGTGAGCACCGTGACGGCATGACCCTGGCCGAGGGGCTGAAGCTTGCGGTGCAGGCTCTGTCCCGTGAGCCCAACGGTACGCAGCGGGAGATTCCCGCCGAGCGTCTGGAGGTCGCGGTGCTGGACCGTACGCGGCCGCAGAAGCGCAAGTTCAAGCGCGTCGTCGGCCGTCAGCTCGCTCGTCTGCTGGAGGCGGACGGTGCGGCGACCGAGGCGGAGAGCGCCGAGGAGGCCGAGGAGTCGGGCGAGGAGTAGCCTGCCGCCTCGTCCTGCTCAGGTGTGCCCCGGCCGTTGTCCTGGCCGGGGCACATGTGTTTTCGGTCGTCCGGTCTGCTCAGCGGCCCGGTGGCGGCGCCGTGGAGCCCCGGACGACCAGGTGGACCGGGATGTCGCCGCTCTCGGGCAGGGCGCCTTCCAGGACCGCCAGCAGGGCGCGCATGCCGCGTTCGCCGAACAGCTCGGCGTCCAGTCGTACGGTCGTCAGCTCGGGGTCGATGGCGGTGGCCAGGGCGAGGTCGTCGAGGCCGGTGACGGAGATGTCGTCCGGGATGCGCAGGCCGAGGCGGCGTATGGCCTTGTAGGCGCCGGCGGCGAGTTTGTCGTCGTCGCAGACGACCGCCGTGGGGCGTGGGCCGGGTGTGGTGAGCGCGGTCTCGGTGGCGGCCAGGGCGCCTTCGATGGAGATGGGGGCGCGGGCGGTGTGTACCTGGGTGCCGGGTACGGCTGCCATGCGTGCGGCCAGCTCCCGTGCGCGCAGTTCGAAGGTCCAGGAGGGCACGTCCGCGGCGAGGTGCAGCACGCGGCGGTGGCCGAGGCTCAGCAGGTGGTCGGCGACCTGGCGGACCCCGTCGCCGATGTCCAGGTTGACTGTGGCGGCGCCCAGGCTGCCCTCCGGGTCGCTGTCGAGCATCACGAGGGGTAGCTGGTCGCCGCGGATGGCGGTGAGTGCGTCGGCGGCCATGGAGGAGGCGAGGACGCCGTCCAGGGCGGTTTGCGCGGAGGCGAAGGGGTCGCGGGCGGGGCCGATGCCTTCGGGGGAGGGGTACAGGACGACGCCGAAGCCGTGCTCGGCTGCGACGCGTGCGGCGCCGGTGTAGACGCCTGCGAAGAATTCTGTGGTGAGGGCGGGGACGACGAGCAGGACGGTGCGGGTGCGGCCGAGGCGGAGGTTGCGGGCGGCGAGGTTGGGCCGGTAGCCGAGTTCGCGTGCTGCTTCGCGGACTCGTTGTGCAGTGGTCTCGGACACGCGTCCGCGCCACTTGTCGCCGAGGACGAGGGAGACGGCGGCCTGCGAGACTCCGGCCGCTTGGGCGACGTCACGGCTGGTCGGTCGCGTGCTGCTGCGTGCCACCGTGGTTGCGCTCCTTCACCTGGACGTCCGAACAGCGCACATGGTACGTATGAGGGAGGACGTTATACGTAACACGTGGGGCGGGCGGGGCTCCGCGTGCGAGCTGCTGAGGGGCAGGACATGGCCACCGGATACCTGGGGATACTCCGGGCGCGGCACGCGCTGCGGCTGCTCACGGGCACGCTGGTCGGCCGGCTGCCGAACGCGACCGCGGCCATCGCCCTGGTGCTGTTCGTGCGTGCCGAGGGCGGCACCTACAGCCTGGCCGGTGCTCTGGCGGCCGTGTACGGCGTCGCCAACGCGGTCGGCCAGCCGGTGCTGGGCCGGCTCGTGGACCTGTTCGGGCAGCCGCGCGTCCAGCTGCCCGCCGCGGTCCTCGCCGCCGCCTGCATGGCCGTCTTCGCGTTCTGCGGCACCGGTCCGCTGTCTCTCGCCTATGTGTCCGTCGCCGCGGCGGGCCTGTTCGCGCCGCCTCTGGAGGGCGGCCTGCGTGCCCTGTGGCCGTCCGTGCTGCGCGGCGAGGAGCAGGTGCATACCGCGTACGCCATGGACGCGATCGCGCAGGAGGTCATGTTCACGGTCGGGCCGCTGCTGGTGACCCTGTGCGCGTCCGTGTGGGACGCGCGCGCCGCTCTGCTCGTGCTGAACGTCCTCGGTGTCCTCGGCGCGCTCTCGGTGGTCGTCTCGCCGCCCTCGCGCGCGTGGCGTTCGGCCCCGCGCGAGGCCCATTGGCTCGGTGCTCTGCGCTCGGCCGGCCTGCTCGCCCTGCTCGGCGCCTTCCTGTTCGTCGGCATGGCGCTGGGGTCCATCACGGTCGCGTCCGTGTCGTACGCCGACGGGCACGGCGGTGACGCGGTCTACGGCTGGATGATGGCCGGGCTGGGGCTGGGCGCGCTGGTCGGGGGCGCGGTCTACGGCGCCCGCCAGTGGTCCGGCGCGCCCGAGCGGCGACTGCGGTTCCTGGTGGCGCTTCTGGCGGTGTGTTACCTGCCGCTCATGCTGGTGCCGGGCGCGGTGTCCATGGTGCTGCTCTCGGTCGTCTCGGGGGTGTTCCTCGCGCCCTGTATCGCCTGTGCGTTCATCATCGTCGACCGGCACGCGCCGAGGGGTACCGTCACGGAGGCGTTCTCCTGGCTTGTCACGACGTTCACCGTGGGTGCCTCGGTCGGTACGGGGCTCGCGGGTCCGGTGGTCCAGGCCGGGGGCACGGTGTGGGGTTTCGCCGTTCCCGGTGTCGCGGGCGCCGTGTCGTTGCTGGTCCTGCTCGTCACCGGGCGGGTCCTCGCAGCTCCCGCGCGGGGCGCGGTGGTTGCGGCTTCATCGGAAACTGATCCAAATCGTGCTGTCGAACCCCGTTTCAGCTCGGGGGATCGGGCGTAATGTTCAGTCATGGACCGCCGCATTTTCGGGCTGGAGAACGAGTACGGTGTCACGTGCACGTTCAGGGGACAGCGCCGCCTGTCGCCTGACGAGGTGGCGCGGTACCTCTTCCGCCGTGTCGTGTCATGGGGCCGCAGCAGCAATGTCTTTCTGCGAAACGGCGCCCGGCTCTATCTCGACGTGGGCTCACATCCGGAATACGCGACACCCGAATGTGACAACGTGATCGAACTGGTCACCCACGACAAGGCCGGCGAGCGCATTCTCGAAGGACTCCTGGTGGACGCGGAACGACGCCTGCACGAGGAGGGAATCGCAGGCGACGTCTACCTCTTCAAGAACAACACCGACTCGGCGGGCAACTCCTACGGCTGCCACGAGAACTATCTGGTGGCGCGGCACGGGGAGTTCTCCCGGCTCGCGGACATCCTCATCCCCTTCCTGGTCACCCGGCAGCTGCTGTGCGGCGCGGGCAAGGTGCTCCAGACGCCGCGCGGCGCCGTGTACTGCGTCAGCCAGCGTGCCGAGCACATCTGGGAGGGCGTCTCCTCGGCCACGACCCGCTCGCGGCCCATCATCAACACCCGCGACGAACCCCACGCGGACGCGGAGCGCTACCGCCGGCTGCACGTCATCGTGGGTGACTCGAACATGTCCGAGACGACCATGCTGCTCAAGGTCGGGGCGACCGATCTGGTGCTGCGCATGATCGAGGCGGGCACCGTGATGCGCGACCTGACCCTGGAGAACCCGATCCGGGCGATCCGCGAGGTCAGTCACGACATCACCGGCCGCCGCAAGGTGCGGCTGGCCAGCGGCCGGGAGGCCTCCGCGCTGGAGGTGCAGCGCGAGTACTTCGACAAGGCCGTGGACTTCTGCGACCGCCGCGGCATCCGTACCGGCACGGTCGCCCGGGTGCTGGAGCTGTGGGGCCGCACGCTCGACGCGATCGAGGCCGAGGAACTGGACCGGATCGGCACCGAGATCGACTGGGTCATGAAGTACAAGCTCATCGAGCGGTACCGGGCCAAGCACAACATGACCATGTCGCATCCGCGGGTCGCGCAGATAGACCTCGCCTACCACGACATCCACCGCCGCCGCGGCCTGTACTACCTGCTGGAGCGCAAGGGCCAAGCGACGCGGGTCTGCGACGACTTGAGGATCTTCGAGGGCAAGTCGGTTCCTCCGCAGACCACTCGGGCCCGTCTGCGTGGCGACTTCATCCGCCGGGCGCAGGAGCAGCGCCGGGACTTCACGGTCGACTGGGTCCATCTGAAGCTCAACGACCAGGCACAACGCACCGTGTTGTGCAAGGACCCGTTCCGTTCGGTGGACGACCGGGTGGAAAAGCTCATCGCCGGAATGTGACGAAGGATTCCGAGTCGGGCGTTTCCGTACCGCAATGCCGGAACGCCACACGGGCGCCGTACGTTTCCCGTACGGCGCCCTTCTCGCGTCGTAGAGTTGCGCGCACGCCAATCCACAAGATCGACCGATTACGAGGCCTTCCGTGCGCCGACGCTCACTCCTCCTCGCCGCCGTCCCCGCGGGACTGGTCACGCTCTCCGCGTGCGGTGACAACAAGTCCGCCTCCGGCACGACGAGTGCCTCGCCGACGCCCTCGGTGTCCGCGGCACCTCCGCCGAAGATCGTGGCGGGACCGCTGCCGGCGATCACGGCGGGCACGAAGTTCGGCGAGAAGCCGACGGTCGCCAAGGGCGCGGGTGAGCCGTCGAAGGACCTCGCGGTCAAGACGGTGATCGCGGGCAGTGGCCGCACGGTCGCCGAGAACGACTTCATCAAGGCGAACTACCTGGGCCAGATCTGGGACACGGCCAAGGTCTTCGACAACTCCTACGACCGCAGGCGCCCGCTGGTCATGCAGCTCGCGCAGGGCAGCATCATCGACGGCTGGCGGTACGGTCTGACGGGCAAGAAGGTCGGCAGCCGCGTCCAGATCGCCGTCCCGCCCACGTGGGGCTACGGCACGTCCGGTGAGCCGCAGGCAGGCATCAAGGGCACCGACACCCTGGTGTTCGTCATCGACGTGATCGAGTCGTACAACTCCAAGAGTTCCGTCACGGGCAAGGCGGTCGCGCAGAGCGACGCGGCCCTGCCGAAGGTGGCCGCCAACACCGACGGCGAGGTCCCGAAGGTCACGGTCCCGAAGACCGCCCCGCCGAAGAAGCTCGTGTCGACCTATGTCCTGGAGGGCGACGGCGAGGAGCTGAAGGCCGACCAGACGGTGCTGTGCCAGTTCCAGGGCCTGGTCTGGGACGGCGGCAAGACGTTCCAGCGGACGTACGGTTCGGGCCGGCTCGCGCAGTTCTCGCTGGAGCGGATGCAGCAGACGGTCAAGGGCCTGGCGCAGGGCCTGACCGGCAAGAAGGTCGGCAGCCGCGTGCTGATCGTGGTCCCGCCGGAGCTGGGTTACGGCGACACCCCGCCGAGCGGCGGCCCCGTCGGGAAGGGTGCCACCCTCGTGTTCACGGTGGACGTGCTCGCCGCGATGTAGCTCCGGGCCCCGGTGGCGGGCGGGGGAGCCGCGGGGATGAAAGACTGTCCGTGATTCGTGTCGTACACAAGCAGGAGCTTTGACGTGAGCATCGAGAAGCCCGAGATCGACTTCCCGGGCGGCGAGCCCCCGAAGGACCTTGAGATCAAGGACATCTGGGAGGGTGACGGGGCGGAGGCCGTGGCCGGCCAGAACGTCACCGTGCACTACGTGGGCGTCACCTTCGAGACGGGTGAGGAGTTCGACGCCAGCTGGAACCGCGGCAAGCCGTTCGCCTTCCCGCTGGGTGCCGGCCGGGTCATCAAGGGCTGGGACCAGGGCGTCCAGGGCATGAAGGTCGGCGGTCGTCGCCAGCTGACCATCCCCGCCCACCTCGCCTACGGCGACCAGAGCCCGAGCCCGCTCATCCCGGCGGGTTCGACCCTGATCTTCGTGGTCGACCTCCTCGCCGTCTGATCGGATCCGATCGGTCGGGGCCCATGCCTGCCCGGGCATGGGCCCTCGCTTTTGCCACCGCACCGAGGAGCGGTACGGTCGTCGGTCGGAAGCATGAAAAGGGGAGGCGAAGGGCGTCGATGGCCATTGCCAAGGCCGAGCGGCTGATGAACCTCGCGCTGTGCCTGCTCGGGGCGCGCCGGCCGCTGAGCAAGCGTGAGCTGCGGGGGTCCGTCGAGGCCTATCTGGAGGCGGGCTCGGACGACTCCTTCAACCGCATGTTCGAGCGGGACAAGGACGACCTGCGCGAGCTGGGCCTGGTCATCGACACGGTCGAGAACCTGGACGGCGAGGTGGGCTACCTCGCGCGCCGCGACAGCAACCGCCTGCCGCCCATCACCCTGGACGCCGAGGAGGCCGCCGCGCTCGGCCTGGCCGCCAAGGTGTGGCAGCAGGCGCGGCTCGCCGGTGCCGCGAGCGGCGCCCTGCAGAAGCTGCGGGCCGCGGGGCTCCCGGAGGACGTCGATCCGTACGAGGCGCACGGCGCGCTGGAACCCCGTATCCCGGTGCACGAGGCCGCGTTCGAGCCGCTGATGCTGGCCTGCCGCGACCGCCGTCCGGTCCTCTTCGAGTACCGCAAGGCCTCCGCCGCCCACCCCGAGCCCCGGCACGTCGAGCCGTGGGCCCTGGAGTGCTGGCGCGGGCACTGGTACCTGGCCGGCTTCGACCGCGACCGGGGTGCCGAGCGCGTCTTCCGGCTGTCCCGGATCACCGGCCGGGTCCGCTCGCGCGGCACGGGCTTCACCGTGCCCGTGCCGGACGTGGTCACCGTGCGCGAGACCGTCGCGAGCTGGGCGGGCGAGATCGCCGACCGCTCGGCGCTGATCCGGCTGCGCGCCGGCTCCGGGTACCCCCTTCGGGCGAAGGCCACCGAGGTCCGGGAACTCGGCGACGGCTGGGACGAGTTGGAGATTCCGTACGGGCACGGCCTGGACGCCTGGCTGGTGGAGTTCGGGCCGGACGTGGTGGTGCTGGAGCCGGCCGAGCTGCGCGCGGACGTCGTGGACCGGCTGCGCGCCGTGGCCAAGGGCTGAGGGGGAGCGGAACTGTGGCAGGCAAACCGGTCAGGCCCGTGAACGCCATCGACCAGACCCGGCGGATGCTGTCCCTGGTCACCTATCTCAGGGAGCGCCCCGGCGCGCGGATCGCGGACGTCGCCCGCGCCTTCGGCATCACCGAGGACGAGCTGGTCTCCGACCTCGATCTGCTGCCCATGTGCGGCACCAGCTTCCGCGGCGGCGACCTGCTGGACATCGACACCGACGGCGAGCGCATCTGGTGGCACAACCCGGCGGCGCTCGGCGAGGAGGCCGCGGAGCCGCTGCGGCTCGCCGCCGACGAGGCCACGGCCCTGCTGGTGGCCGCCCGCGCGGTCGCCACGCTGCCCGGCCTGCGCGAGGGCGACCGCCAGGCCCTGCTGCGGGCCACCGCCAAGGTGGAGGCCGCGGCCGGGGAGACGGCCGGCGCCAGCTCCCGGCTGTCGGTGACCTTCGAGTCCGAGGGCGGCGTCTTCGCCGACGTCGACCGGGCGATCTCCGAGCGTCGCCGGCTGTGGATCCGCTACTACTCCCCGGCCCGCGACGAGGTCACCGAGCGCGAGATCGACCCCATCCGCCTGGTCAGCGTCGGCCACACCTATGTCGAGGCCTGGTGCCGCCGCTCCGAGGCCCGGCGCACCTTCCGGCTCGACCGGGTCGCCGAGATCCGGATCCTGGACGAGCCGTCCGCACCACCCGAGATAGAGCTGCGGGACCTCTCCGAGGCCCTGGTGCAGCCGGCCGCCGAGGACCCGGAGGTGGTGGTCGAGGTCGGCCCCGGCGGCCGCTGGGTCGCCGAGTACTACCCGCACGACAGCGCCGATGAGCTTCCCGACGGCGGGCTGCGTATCACTCTGCGCACCCCCGACCCGGCCTCCCTGCGCCGCCTCGCCCTACGGCTCGGCGCCGACGGCCGGATCGTGTCTCCGCCGGAACTGGCGGAGAGCGCCCGGAGGGCGGCCGGAGAGGCTTTGGCGGCATACGCGGAGTGAGCCGGCGCCGCTGCGGGGGTGCGGGGCTGTGGGAGCGATGCGGCTCCGCCGCGGGGGCGCGAGCGGCCCCGACGGCGCGGCAGCCGCGCGGTGCGGCACATCACGGCACGACGGCTGGCGAACAACCACAACAAGGAGCAGGCCCATGACCGAGTCTCCGGTGACCACTGCTGGTGGCATGACCGTGGCATCCGCCTTCGCCGGGATGCGCAGAGTCGCCCCCGTGATGTTCAGGGCGGGCTGCCCGGACTGCCGGGGCCGCTTCGAGCTCGCCGCGAGCGCGCTGCGCCTGGCCATCGGCGCCTCCAGCCGTACGACGTTCTACTCCTTCACCTGCCCCGACTGCGGCGCCGCCGTCCGCAAACCGGCCGGTGAGCGCATCGTCGAGCTGCTCACGGGAGGCGGGGTCAGGACGCTGCGTCTGCACTCCACCGTCTAGTCTCGTCGTCATGTTCTGGCCGATGTGTGCGGTAGCGCTGGGTTTCCTGGGTCTCGTCGTCCTGGGGGTGCTCGCCGTCCGGGTCTTCCTGGCGGCGCGGCGCCTCGGACTGCAGGTCGCCGACTCCGGGCGCCGCATCAGCAGGGCGGCCGAGGACCTGGAGCGGGCGGCCGTCAGCGCGGCCCGTGCCGCCGATTCCCTGTGAGCCCGCCCGCGGGCCCCCGGTGAGTAGTGCGACGCACGCGCTCCGGGACCCTTCGCCCTGTCACGCTGCCCGTCGGGACAGGTACGCTGCTTGTCGCGGTGCGGAGAACGAGGCCCGTTCCGTGGACCGGGAGTACGCAAGGGGATTGCTTCGTGTTTACCCCCCGGCGTTACGATCGCTGCCAGCACGACCATCGGACGCATGTCCGACTGATCGGACAGCATCCCACCCCAGCCGCCTCGGTGAGAAGGTAAAGACTTATGTTCGGAAGGCTCGGAGCCCCCGAGATCATTCTCATCCTCGTCGTCATCTTCCTGCTGTTCGGCGCGAAGAAGCTTCCGGACATGGCCCGCTCGCTCGGCAAGTCCGCGCGGATCCTCAAGAGCGAGGCCAAGGCGATGAAGGAGGAGGGCAACGCCTCCGCCCAGGCGCCCGCCTCCGACGAGCAGGCCCAGTCCCAGCGCACCATCCAGGCGGCCCCCGGCGACGTGACCAGCTCGCGCCCGGTCAACGAGCCGACGGACACCACCCAGCGCTGACGCACGGCCGGAAGCCCCCGGCCTGCCGCACGAGATGAGGACGTGGGTTGCCCAAGCCCGCCCGCAAGAAGGAGAAGGATCCCGAGGGGCGTATGCCTCTCGCGGATCACCTCCGTGAGCTCCGCAACCGGCTCGCGAAGGCAATGCTGGCCATCGTCGTCGTGACGATCGTCGCCGCCTTCTTCTACAACGACATCATCAACTTCCTGACCAAGCCGATCCTCGACTCGGTCGGTTGCGCACAGAGCTTCGAGCAACTGGCGAAGACCAAGGCTGGTCACCAGTGCGCGGAGATCACCATCAACGGCCTGCTCGCGCCGTTCACCCTGGCCCTCCAGGTCTCGCTGATGGCCGGTGTCGTCACCGCCTCGCCGATCTGGCTGTACCAGCTGTGGGCCTTCGTCGCGCCCGGTCTGCACCGGCACGAGAAGAAGTACGCCTACGCCTTCGTCCTCATCGGCGCCCCGCTGTTCTTCGCCGGTGCCTTCTTCGCGTACGAGGTGCTGCCCACCACGGCGAAGGTGCTGATCGACTTCACGCCGAGCGGCAGCATCAAGAACCTGCTGCCGCTGGACGACCTACTCCAGCTGGTCACGCGCATGGTGATCGTCTTCGGCCTCTCCTTCGAGCTGCCGCTGCTGCTGATCTTCCTCAACCTCACCGGCATCCTGAGCGGCCAGCGCATGCTCGGCTGGTGGCGCGGCATGATCCTCGGCATCACGATCTTCGCGGCCGTGGCCACGCCGAGCACCGACCCGCTGTCCATGCTGGCCCTGGCCGGCCCGATCTGGCTGCTGTACTTCGCCGCGACCGGCTTCTCGCTGATGAACGACAAGCGCAAGCGCCGTCGTGAGGAGGCGGGCCCCGCCGACGACGAGGCCTCCGAACTGGACCTCACCCCCGAGGCCATCGACGAGGCCGAGCCGGTCCCGGCCAGCCGGGCGCTGCCGGAGCCGCCGGGCACGGACCGGGTCAACGGCTACGACGACGTGACCTGATCCCGCACCCGCACCACGACCCTCACCGAGCCGCGCACGCTGCCCCCGCCCAGGTGGACGGGGGCAGCGTCGTGTCACGTGGCACACGATCGGGATAATGATCGTCCGGTTGTCAGTGGGGCCCGGTACGCTCGAAAGCACGATGACAGAGGACCTCTCACCGGCCGAGCGGTACGCGGCAGCCCGCAGGCGGGCAGCCGAGCAGGCCACCGCGCTCGCGTCCTTCCGCGAGATGTACGACTTCGGCCTCGACCCCTTCCAGATCGAGGCCTGCGAGGCGCTCGAAGCGGGGAAGGGCGTGCTGGTGGCCGCCCCCACCGGCTCGGGCAAGACGATCGTGGGCGAGTTCGCCGTCCACCTCGCCCTCCAGCAGGGCAAGAAGTGCTTCTACACGACACCCATCAAGGCGCTGTCGAACCAGAAGTACGCCGACCTGTGCCGCCGCTACGGCACCGACAAGGTCGGCCTCCTCACCGGCGACAACAGCGTGAACTCCGAGGCCCCGGTCGTCGTGATGACCACCGAGGTCCTGCGGAACATGCTGTACGCCGGCTCCCAGACCCTCCTCGGCCTCGGCCACGTGGTCATGGACGAGGTGCACTACCTCTCCGACCGGTTCCGCGGCGCCGTCTGGGAAGAGGTGATCATCCACCTGCCCGAGTCCGTGACGCTGGTGTCGCTGTCGGCGACCGTCTCCAACGCCGAGGAGTTCGGTGACTGGCTGGACACCGTCCGCGGCGACACCGAGGTGATCGTCTCCGAGCACCGGCCCGTCCCGCTGTTCCAGCACGTGCTCGCCGGCCGCCGGATGTACGACCTGTTCGAGGAGGGCGAGGGCCACAAGAAGGCCGTCAACCCCGACCTCGTGCGCCTCGCCCGCATGGAGGCCACCAGACCGTCGTACCAGGACCGCCGCCGCGGCCGGGCGATGCGCGAGGCGGACCGGGAGCGGGAGCGCAGACAGCGCTCGCGCGTGTGGACGCCGGGCCGGCCCGAGGTCATCGAGCGACTCGACTCCGAGGGCCTGCTCCCGGCCATCACCTTCATCTTCAGCCGCGCCGCCTGCGAGGCCGCCGTACAGCAGTGCCTGTACGCGGGCCTGCGGCTCAACGACGAGGAGGCACGCGCCCAGGTGCGGACCCTGGTCGAGGAGCGCACCGCCGCCATCCCGTCCGAGGACCTGCACGTCCTCGGGTACTACGAGTGGCTGGAAGGCCTGGAGCGGGGCATCGCCGCGCACCACGCGGGCATGCTGCCGACCTTCAAGGAGGTCGTGGAGGAACTGTTCGTGCGCGGTCTGGTCAAGGCCGTCTTCGCGACCGAGACGCTCGCCCTCGGCATCAACATGCCCGCCCGCTCGGTGGTGCTGGAGAAGCTCGTCAAGTGGAACGGCGAGCAGCACGCCGACATCACGCCGGGCGAGTACACCCAGCTGACCGGCCGCGCGGGGCGCCGCGGCATCGACGTCGAGGGCCACGCCGTCGTGCTGTGGCAGCGCGGCATCAGCCCCGAGCACCTGGCCGGTCTCGCGGGCACCCGTACGTACCCGCTGCGCTCCAGCTTCAAGCCGTCGTACAACATGGCGGTCAACCTGGTCGAGCAGTTCGGCCGGGCCCGCTCGCGCGAGCTGCTGGAGACCTCCTTCGCGCAGTTCCAGGCGGACCGGTCGGTCGTCGGGATCTCCCGCCAGGTGCAGCGCAACGAAGAGGGACTCGCGGGCTACCAGGAGTCGATGACCTGCCACCTCGGCGACTTCGAGGAGTACGCGCGACTGCGCCGCGAGCTGAAGGACCGTGAGACGGAGCTGGCCCGGCAGGGCGTCAACCAGCGGCGCGCCGAGGCCGCCACCGCCCTGGAGAAGCTCAAGCCGGGCGACGTCATCCACGTCCCCACGGGCAAGTACGCCGGCCTCGCCCTCGTGCTCGACCCGGGCCTGCCCGCCGGCCGGGCCACCGGACACCGCGGCTTCGACCACCACGACGGCCCGCGCCCGCTGGTGCTCACCGCCGAACGGCAGGTCAAGCGGCTGGCGTCGATGGACTTCCCGGTGCCGGTCGAGGCGCTGGACCGGATGCGGATCCCGAAGAGCTTCAACCCGCGCTCGCCGCAGTCCCGTCGGGACCTCGCCTCCGCGCTGCGCTCCAAGGCCGGGCACATCCCGCCGGAGCGGGCCCGCAAGAAGCGCTCGCAGGCCGCCGACGACCGCGAGATCGCCCGGCTGCGCACGGCCATCCGCGCGCATCCCTGCCACGGCTGCAACGACCGCGAGGACCACGCCCGTTGGGCCGAGCGGTACCACCGGCTGCTGCGCGACACCTCGCAGCTGGAACGCCGGATCGAGGGGCGTACGAACACCATCGCGCGCACCTTCGACCGCATCGTGGCCCTGCTGGCCGAGCTGGACTACCTGCGCGGCGACGAGGTCACCGAACACGGCAAGCGGCTCGCCCGGCTCTACGGCGAACTCGACCTGCTGGCCAGCGAATGCCTGCGGGCCGGTGTCTGGGAGGGCCTCGCTCCCGCGGAACTCGCCGCGTGCGTCTCGGCGTTGGTGTACGAGGCACGGCTCAGCGACGACGCGATGGCGCCGAAGCTGCCGTCCGGCAAGGCGAAGGCCGCGCTGGGGGAGATGGTCCGGATCTGGGGCCGGCTGGACGCCCTGGAGGAGGACTTCCGGATCAACCAGACCGAGGGCGTCGGCCAGCGCGAGCCGGACCTCGGCTTCGCCTGGGCCGCGTACATGTGGGCCTCCGGCAAGGGGCTCGACGAGGTGCTGCGCGAGGCGGAGATGCCGGCCGGTGACTTCGTGCGGTGGTGCAAGCAGGTGATCGACGTGCTGGGGCAGATCTCGGCGGCGTCTCCCTCCGAGGGCTCGACCGTGGCGAAGGCTGCGCGCAAGGCTGTTGATCAGTTGCTCCGGGGTGTGGTCGCCTACTCGTCCGTGGGGTGACCCGTGGGGTGACCCGACCTGCCGGAGTCTGAAGGGGCCGCATTCTGCGGCCCCTTCACTCGTTACGGTGAGTCGCTTTCGCACGCCCTGAAGTCATTACCGCACGTGTTCGAATCGCAGCCGTGCGTATAAATGGGGCCGAGCGTACTCCTGTTGCGAGGGCGATTTCAGGTGCTTGCTGAATATGACACGGCGATGATCCGGTCGGACTAAGCTCGCCCGCGGCGCACCGAGTTGAGGTAATTCGCGCGCTTGTTCCCAAACAGGTGATAGATCCCTTCAGTTCCATGAACCTTCCCCCCACAAGCACCTCCGACACCCAGCCGATTCGTCTCAGAAGGCATCCATGGTGAGTGTTCAGAAGCCGCCCGGTCGCCGTGAACGTCCCTATGCGCGCGTGCTGTTGCCACCGGCCATAGTGATGGCCGCCGCGACCGGGGCGGCGGTAGCCCTGGCGCCACAGTCCGCGCGGCTCGTCGCCGGCGCGGTCGGGGCCCTGGCCCTGCTCCTGGTCCTCGCCCTGGGCGCGGAGGCCGCCCGGCGCGGCCGCAGGCTCCGCGCGGAACAGGCCGAGCACGCCCGTCACACCGCGTATCTGGAACACCGGATCGCCGCCCAGGACCAGTTGATCGAGAAGTTCGCCACGGACGTCATCCCCACCGGTCTGCTGCACCTGCGCGCGGGCGCCCCGCTGCGCACCGTGCTGGCCAACGTCTACGACGCCGACCCCGAGCTGCGGGCGCTGCCCCCGATGTACCGCGAGATGTTCCGGGTCGGGCTGCGCGGCGCCGACCACGAGATCTCGATGCGCGACGCGACCGAGCGCTCCTTCGTGACCATCGCCCGCCGCGTCCAGGCCATCGTCCACCAACAGGCCAAGGAACTGCGGGAGATGGAGGAGGACCACGGCCGTAACGCCGAGGTCTTCGACGACCTGCTGCGCATCGACCACGGCACCTCGCTGATCGGCCGGCTCGCCGACACCATCTCCGTCCTCGGCGGCGGCCGGCCGGGCCGCCAGTGGCCCCTGCCGGTCTCCCTCTACAGCACGCTGCGCGGTGCCATGTCGCGCATCCTGGAGTACCGCCGTATCCAGCTGAACTCCATCGTCAACATCAACATCAAGGGCACCGCCGTCGAGCCGGTCATCCACGCCGCCGCGGAGCTCCTCGACAACGCCACCCGCTACTCACCGCCCTCGACCAAGGTGCACGTCACCGCCACCGAGGTGCAGACCGGCGTCGTCATCGAGATCGAGGATGCCGGTGTCAGCCTCAGCGAGGAAGGCCGCGTCCGCATCGAGCGGATGATCGAGGACGCCAAGAACGGCGACGACGCGCACAACCTCGGCGAGAACCCGCGCCTCGGCCTCGCGGTCGTGGGCCGGCTGTGCAAGATGTTCGACATGGAGGTCTCGCTGCGCGCCTCCGCCTACGGCGGCGTCCGGGCGATCCTCATCGTTCCGCGCGTCATGACGACCACCGAGCCCGGCGTGGGCGCCGCCCACGGCATCGGCGCGACCGGCATCCCCAAGCCCGAACTCGGCGCGGTGGAGGGCCCGAAGCGCCGGCCCAAGAAGCGCCGCCCGACCAGCCCCAAGATCCCCGCCGGGATCTCCATGGAGGACGACGTCCCCGTCGTCACCGAGTGGACGGCGGGCGGTCTGCCGCAGCGCCGCAGCAAGGTGAAGACCCCGCTGAGCCAGCGGTACGCCGAACAGGCGGAGATCGAGCGCGCCGAGCGCGAGGGCAGGCCGACCATCTGGTCGCAGGCCAAGCGCGAGCCGGAGCCCGAGCCCGAGCTGGACCCCGAGATCAAGAAGCTCCGGGAGCGGCCGATCGGCCAGGGGATCGAGGACTTCTGGAACGGCCTGCGCAAGGGCATGCCCGAGGACGCCACCGGCCCCGAACTGACCGACTTCACGAGGCACCCGGAAAAGTACGTGCACCTGCTCAACGACTACGCCGACGAGCCCGCCGAGGGCGCCACCGAGGCCTATGACGAGGGGGACCTCAAGTGATCCAGCAGCGAGGCAACATCGACTGGATGCTCAAGCAGCTCAACGACGGCGTGCCGGGCATCGAGATGATCGTGGTCCTCTCCGCCGACGGACTGCGCATCGCCCGCTACGGCGGCGACCCCGACGCCGCCGACCGGGTGGCCGCCGCCTGCGCGGGCGTGCAGAGCCTGGCGGGCGCCATCATCCAGGAGCTGCCCGGCGCCGGTGACATGCAGGTCGTCGTCTTCGAGATCGAGGGCGGCTACTTCTACCTCATGAACGCCGGCGACAACGCCTACCTCGCCGTACTCGCCGACGTGACCTGCGAACCCGGCCGGATGAGCGGCATGATGCGTGACCTGGTCGTCCGGATCGGCGCCCACCTCACCAGTCCGCCCCGGCGGAACGGGCAGACCGTATGACTCCTCCACGACGCAAACGGCGCCGACCGCAACCGCCGCCTCCTCCGCTGCCGACGCCGCCGGCCCCCGAGCCGCCGGACGGCCAGGCCGAGCCCAAGAACCCCGAGCGGCTGTACGCCTTCGCCGAAGCCGAGGACGGCGCGCGCGCCGAACTCGACCTCGTGACGTTAATCGTGGCGCGCTCCGCACCTCAGCCGGGCGCCTCGCCGGAGCACACGGCGGTGTTGCGGCTGTGCGTCGCCCCCCTGTCCGTGGCCGAGCTGTCGGCCTATCTGAACCTGCCGTTCAGCGCGATGACCGTACTGATCACCGAACTGATCACGGCCGAACTGGTGCAGGCGCGCGCCCCGATCGTCCGACAGGCGCTCCCCGACCGTTCACTCCTCGAAGCGGTGATGCATGGACTTCAACGGCTCTGACACCCTCCCCGGCCCACGTACCGAGGATCATCTGCCGCACACCACCCAGGCGGCGGTGAAGATCGTGATCGTGGGCGGCTTCGGTGTCGGCAAGACCACCATGGTCGGTTCCGTCAGCGAGATCAGGCCGCTGACCACCGAGGAGACCATGACCCAGGCCGGCATCGGCGTGGACGACAACTACGGCTCCGACACGAAGACGGCCACCACCGTGGCCATGGACTTCGGCCGCATCGGCATCACCGACCGGCTGGTGCTCTACCTGTTCGGCACCCCCGGCCAGGAGCGCTTCTGGTTCCTGTGGAACGGCCTGTTCGAAGGCGCGCTCGGCGCCGTCGTCCTGGTCGACACCCGGCGCCTGGAGGTCAGCTTCGACGTCATGGACCGGCTGGAGGAGCGCGGCGTGCCCTTCGTCATCGCCGTCAACTCCTTCCCGGACGCGCCGCGTTACGCGGTCGAGGAACTGCGTACCGCGCTCGACCTGGCCCCGGAGATCCCGATCATCGAGTGCGACGTACGCCGCCGGGCCTCCAGCAAGGACGTGCTGCTGACCCTGATGCGCTTCCTGCACTCCATCGCCCTGTCGGGCGCCCGCGCCTGACCCGCGGGCCACAGCCCCCACACCCTTATCGGCCCTCACCACCTTATTTCTGTTCCGGAGCGACACCGTGACGTCTGAACCCACGTCCCTGACCGGCACCGATCCCTTTCCCGGCCCCCCTCCCGGCTGCCCCGCGCACGGCCGCGGCCCCGGCGCGCTGCACCGCCTCTACGGCCCCGACGCGGAGGAACTGGGCGACCTCTACGAAAGCCTGCGGGAGGAGCACGGCTCCGTGGCGCCCGCGCTGCTGCACGACGACGTGCCGATGTGGGTGGTCCTCGGGCACGCCGAGAACCTCCACCTGGTGCGCAGTTCCTCCGTGTTCACCCGCGACAGCCGGATCTGGACCCCGCTGGCGGACGGCACCGTCAAGCCCGACCACCCGCTCATGCCGCACATCGCCTGGCAGCCGATCTGCTCCCACGCCGAGGGCGACGAGCACCAGCGGCTGCGGGCGGCGGTCACCGCGGCCATGGAGACCATCGAGCACCGCAGCCTGCGCCGGCACATCGGCAGCTACACCCAGGAACTGGTCAACAGGTTCTGCGAACGCGGCCGCGCCGACCTGGTCTCCCAGTTCGCCGAGCATCTGCCGATGGCCGTCATGTGCGAGATCCTCGGCATGACCGAGGAGTACAACGACCGGATGGTGCAGGCCGCCCGGGACGCCCTGAAGGGCACCGAGACCGCCATCCAGAGCCACACCTACGTCATGGAGGCGCTGAGCCGGCTCACCGCCCGGCGCCGCGCCCAACCCGAGGACGACTTCACCAGCCACCTCGTCACCCACCCCGCCGGACTCAGCGACGACGAGGTCCGCGAACACCTGCGGCTCGTCCTCTTCGCGGCCTACGAGGCCACCGCGAACCTCCTCGCCAACGCGCTGCGCATGGTGCTGACCGAGCCGGGCTTCCGCGCCCAGCTCAGCGGCGGCCAGATGACCGTGCCGGAGGCGATCGAGCAGTCCCTGTGGGACGAGCCGCCCTTCAGCACCGTCCTGGCGTACTACGCCAAGCAGGACACCGAGCTGGGCGGACAGCGCATCCGCAAGGGCGACGGGCTGCTCTTCGCGCCCGCGCCGGGCAACCTCGACCCGCGGATCCGCCCCGACCTGTCCGCGAGCATGCAGGGCAACCGCTCCCATCTCGCCTTCGGCGGCGGCCCGCACGAGTGCCCCGGCCAGGACATCGGCCGTGCCATCGCCGACGTCGGCGTGGACGCGCTGCTGATGCGGCTGCCCGACGTGCAGCTCGACTGCCCCGAGGACGAGCTGAGCTGGCGCTCCTCCATCGCCTCCCGGCATCTGGTGGCCCTGCCCGTCCGCTTCGAACCGAAGCCGCAGCAGGACGTCGGGATGCCGCCGCGGCCGATGGCGGTCTCGGCACCGCGCTCCGGCTGGCAGGTCGGTACGCTGCGCACGGACCCGGCGCCGGCGACCACGCCGCCGCCGGCCGCTCCCCGCCCCGCCCCGCCCGCGCCCGCACCCGTGCCCGCGGCCCCTGAGCCGGTGCGGAAGCGGGGGGTCTGGCAGCGGTTGCTGAGGTGGTGGCGGGGGGAGTAGCGGTCCTACGGGGCGCTCCGCACCAGCGTGTCGAGCACGCGTCCGCTCGCGAACGCGTGCTCCACGCCCGTCACCGGATCCCTGAACTCCAGCCGCCGTGCGAGCAGTTGGAGAGGCCGGCCGAAGTCGTCGGGCGGGACCGGGGCGGTCACCTCGGGGTAGAGCGGGTCGCCGAGGATGGGTATGCCGAGGGCGTTCAGATGGACGCGCAGCTGGTGGGTCTGGCCGGTGGCCGGCACCAGTCGGTAGCGGGCCAACCCGCCCCGGTGCGCGGCCAGTTCCACATACGTCTCGGCGTTCGGCTCGCCTTCGACCTCGCGGGCGGCCTGCACCCCGCGCTCCTTCACGATCCGGCTGCGCACGGTGCGCGGCAGGGCCAGCCCCGGGTCGTACGGCGCGACGGCCTCGTACTCCTTGCGGACCCGCCGGTCCCGGAACAGGTTCTGGTACGCGCCGCGCTCCTCGGGCCGTACGGTGAACAGCACCAGCCCTGCTGTCAGCCGGTCCAGCCGGTGTGCGGCGCCCAGCGTCGGGAGGTCCAGCTCGCGGCGCAGCCGGGCCAGCGCGGTCTCGGTGACGTGCGAGCCGCGCGGCGTCGTGGCGAGGAAGTGCGGCTTGTCGGCGACGACGATGTGCGCGTCCCGGTACACGACCTCCACCGGGAACGGCACCGGCACCTCGGCGGGCAGTTCGCGGTGGAACCACACGAACATCCCGGGCCGGTACGGCGCGTCCGGCGCCACCGCCCGCCCGTCGGCGCCGACGATCAGCCCCGCGGCGAGCATGCCCTCGACCGTCCCGGGCCCGGCCCCCGTGAGCCGTTCCACCAGATGCTCCCGCACGGTGGCCCACGCTCCGTCGTGCGGCAGCCGGAGCCGTACGGGATCCACCCCGTCGCGCTGGGGCAGCGGGGCGGGCGGGGGCGGGGTACGGCGTCTCATCGGGGTCAAGGGTACGAGGTGACGGGCGGGCGGGGCGCCGGGAAAAGGGGTGGGCCGGGCGAGCGCCGGGGTCGGCAGGACGCGGATCATGATCGAGTGGTGGCGCGCGGGCTGGGAGGGCCAGGTCGCCTGCTGGACGGCCGCGGTGTCGCGGTCCGGGCCACCACCGCGCCGTCCCGGTGGGCGTTCGGGGAGATCGGACTCCACCGCCTCGAACTGTCCCACGCCACCGCCTGCGAAGCCTCCTGCCGGGTGGCCGTGAAGGCCGGGTTCGCCGCGGAGGGCACCCGGCGCAGTGCCCACCTGCACCCCGACGGCCGGCACGACATGCCTGTGCACGCCCGCCCGCGGAGCGACTGAGCCAGACGCGATACATCGTGTGTATTGACCGTTGCGATGCATACGCGATATGTTCGGCTGCGGATATTCGATATCGAGGGGTCTGAGGGGGCGTCATGGCCGGGAAGCGCCGCAAGCTCGGCAATCCGCTGGCACTCGCCGTCCTGGTGACCCTCTGGCAGAAGCCGATGCATCCGTACGAGATCGCCCAGACCCTGCGCCGCCAGGGAAAGGACACCAGCACGAAGATCAACTACGGCTCGCTCTACACGGTCGTGCAGAACCTCGAAAAGCACGGCTTCGTCGAGGTGACCGACGTGGAGCGGCAGGGCAACCGCCCTGAGCGCACGGTGTACGGGCTCACCGAGGCCGGCCGCGAGGAGATGACCGAGTGGTTGTCGGACCTCATGGCCGTTCCGGCGAAGGAGTACCCGATCTTCGCGAGCGCTCTGTCCCTCGTGGGCGCGCTGCACCCCGACGAGGTGGTGCGGCTGCTGGAGGAACGGCTCGCGGCCCTGGAGTACCAGGCCGCGGCGGCGCGGGGCGGGCTGGAGAAGCTGTACGAGACGCTGCCGAGGCTCTTCCTCGTCGAGACCGAGTACCAGGTGCACATGATCCTCGCGCAGGCGGAGTGGGTCCGCGGCTTCCTGGAGGAGATCAGGAAGGGCTCACTGCCCGGCGTCGAGGAATGGCGGCACTTCCACGAAACGGGGGAGCTGCCCGCGGAACTCACCTGAGAACTCAGCTGAGAAGAACGACCCCGACGGGCTGTTGCAGCAGCTCCGCCGGGGTCTCGAACCCCGAGACGGACCCGCCGTGCGGCGGCTCCGGGCGATCGAGGTGCGGCACACCCAGGATAGCCCGGCGCTCTCGCACGCGGATCTTCCACGTCCGCTCAGTCAGGAGAGCAGTCGTCATGAACACCCGTGCGCCCGCGGTCGAGGCGCGTCAGCTGATCAAGACCTATCCCGGTGATGTCACGGCGCTGGGCGGCATGGACCTCACCGTGGCACCGGGCACCGTCTTCGGACTGCTCGGCCCCAACGGCGCGGGCAAGTCCACCACCGTCAAGATCCTCACCACCCTGGCCCGCCCCGACTCCGGCACCGCCACGGTCGCCGGGCACGACGTGCTGCGCCACCCCGACCGGGTGCGCCGCGCGATCGGCGTCGTCGCCCAGCACTCCGGCGCCGACCCGGTCGCGACGGGCCGGGAGAACCTCCAACTCCAGGGCAGGCTCTACGGGTTGCGCGGCAGCACGCTGGAGCGCCGGGTCGACGCGCTGCTGGAGCGCTTCGCCCTCGCCGACGCCGCCCGCCGCCCGGTCAAGGGCTACTCGGGCGGCATGCGCCGCCGCCTGGACGTGGCCCTCGGGCTGGTGCACCGGCCCGAGGTGCTCTTCCTCGACGAGCCGACCACGGGGCTGGACCCCGAGGCGCGCGCCGCGATGTGGGAGGAGATCGGCCGGCTGGCCGGCGAGGAGGGACTGACGATCCTGCTCACCACCCACTACCTGGAGGAGGCCGACCGGCTCGCCGAGCGCATCGCCATCGTCGACCGCGGCCGGATCGTGGTCGAGGGCACGCCGGACTCCCTCAAGGGCGAACTGCGCGGGGACGCCGTCCACGTGGAGCTGCGCGAGCCGGTCGGCGAGGCGGGGCGCGCCCTGCTCACCGCCGCCCTGACGGCCGTACCCGGCGTGCACGAGGTGCTGTGCGAGGGGCGCCGGATCAGTGTGCGCGCCGACGACGGGGCGGCCTCGGTGCCCGCCCTGCTCGCCGCGCTGGACCGCGCCGGGGCGGGCGTTGCCTCGGCCACCGTCGCCCGGCCCTCACTGGACGACGTCTACCTCCGGCACGCCGGCCGTCACTACGCCGGGGCCGGGGCCGACACGGCGCTCGCGGGCCTCGCGGGAGGTGTGCGATGAGCACCGCCGTCACCCAGACCTGGTACATGACCCAGCGTCAGCTGCGGGTGTTCGCCCGGCAGCCCGCCTACGCGGTCATCACGCTGATCCAGCCGGTGATCTGGCTGTTCCTGTTCGGCAGCCTCTTCAGGAAGGTCGTCCGGCTGGGCGGCTTCGGCACCACCTCGTACCTGGACTACCTGGTGCCGGGCGTGGTCGTGATGAGCGCCCTCGGCGCCAACATGTGGGCCGGGATGGGCACGCTGGAGGAGATCCAGCGCGGCACCCTCGACCGCTTTCTGACCACCCCGGTCAGCCGGGCCGCGCTGATGAACGGCAACGTCGTCAACAACGGCCTGGTCACCGCGTTCCAGTCGGTGGTCATCGTGCTGCTCGGCCTGCTCGGCGGCGCGGACTACCCCGGCGGCGTCGGCGGCATCGTGCTCCTGGTGCTCGCCTCCGTCCTGCTCGGCACGGTCTTCGGGGCACTGTCCAACGCGCTCGGCATGGTCGTGCGCGAACGGGAGTCCATCATCGGTATCAACACCTTCCTGCTGCTGCCGCTGACCTTCCTCTCCAGCGCCTTCATGGCACCGGCCCAGATGCCCGGCTGGATGCGGGACATCGCCGACTTCAACCCCGTCAACTGGGCCATGGTGGCGGGCCGTTCGGCGATGTCCGAGCGGCCCGACTGGGGCGACGTGCTCGGCCGGGGCGGCGCGCTGCTCGCCCTCGCGGTCGCGGCGGTGTGGCTGTCGATCCGTACCGTCCGCTCCTACCAGCGGTCGGTGTGACGGTTTCCGGTGGCCGGCCGGTGTGAAGATGGAGGGCATGCCGCCCTACGACCTCGCGGACCGACTCGTCGTCGGTGTCGCCTCCAGCGCCCTGTTCGACCTGCGGGAGTCGGACGCCGTCTTCCGCGAGCAGGGCGAGGAGGCCTACCGGGCCTACCAGGAAGCGCACGTGGACGACACGCTGCGGCCCGGCGTCGCGTTCGCGTTCATCCGCCGGCTGCTGTCGCTCAACGACCTCGGCGAGCCGGGCGATCCGCTCGTCGAGGTCATCATCCTCTCCCGCAACGACCCCGACACCGGCCTACGGGTCATGCGCTCCATCCAGGCCCGTGAACTGCGCATCAGCCGAGCCGTGTTCATGCAGGGAAGGGCGCCGTACGCGTTCGTCACCGCGCTGAACATGTCCCTGTTCCTGTCCGCGAACGGCGCCGACGTGCGCGAGGCGGTCGCCGCCGGACTGCCGGCCGGGCATGTGCTCGGATCGTCGTACGCGGACGACCCCGCGGACGGGGAGCTGCGGATCGCGTTCGACTTCGACGGGGTGCTCGCCGGTGACGCCGCCGAACAGGTCTACCAGTCCGGCGGGTTGGAGGAGTTCCGCGAGCACGAGACCCGCAACGCCGCGACCCCGCACGATCCGGGGCCGCTGCGCGACTTCCTGGCCGGCGTCAACCGGATACAGCGGCGCGAGGAGGAACGGCGCCGGACCGACCCGGACTACCCGAGCCGGGTGCACGTCTCGCTCGTGACCGCGCGCGCCGCGCCGGCGCACGAGCGGGCCGTACGGAGCCTGAAGCAGTGGGGCGTGCGGGTCAACGACGCCTTCTTCCTCGGCGGGATCGAGAAGGGCGCGGTCCTGAAGGTGCTCCGGCCGCACATCTTCTTCGACGACCAGGTGACCCACCTGGAGAGCACGTCCCGGACCACGCCCAGCGTGCACGTCCCGTTCGGCAAGCTCAACGAGGCGGCCCCCTGAGGCCGTCCGGACGTGCGCCTACGCGGCCGCCGCCGTGCCGCCCTCCTGCTCGGCCTCGATGCGGGCGTTCCAGTCGCGCTTGGAGGCCTGCCAGCCGTCCTCGTTGTGGCCGAGGCGCCAGTAGCCGGAGATCGACAGGTCCTCGCGCGGGACCTGCTTCTCGATCCGAAGCAGCCGGCGCAGCTCCTTCACGAAGCCCGCCTCGCCGTGCACGAACGCGTGCAGCCGCCCCTCCGGGAAGTCCAGCCCCCGTACGGCCTCCACCAGGGCCTCGCCGACCGGGCGCTCCCCGCGGTGCAGCCAGACGACCGCCGTGTCGGAGTCGATCTTCTGCTCCTCCCCGGGGCCGGAGACCTCCACGAAGACATGCGCGCGGGAACCGGCGGGCAGCGACTCCAGCGCCCGGGAGATCGCGGGCAGCGCGCTCTCGTCACCGGCGAGCAGATGCCAGTCGGCCTCCGGGTCGGGGGCGTAGGCGCCGCCGGGGCCCATGAAGCGCATCGTCTCGCCGGGCCGCACGCGGGTCGCCCACGGGCCGGCCAGTCCCTCGTCGCCGTGCACGACGAAGTCCAGCGTCAACTCCCGCAGTTCGGGGTCGAAGGCCCGCACGGTGTAGGTCCGGGTCACCGGCCACTGCTCCCGGGGGAACTCCTCGCGGATCCGCTCCAGGTCGAACGGCTCCGGGTAGGTCACGCCCGCGGGGCCGAACAGCAGCTTCACGTAGTGATCGGTGCAGGTGTCCGCCGCGAAGTCGGCGAGGCCCTCGCCGCCGAGCACCACACGCTGCATGTGCGGAGTCAGCCGTTCGGTGCGCACCACCTGGGCGGTGCGGGGCGTGCGCGGTGTACGTCCCGGGCGCTCTGCCATCACGGACCTCCTGCGAATTGGTTAGGTTTACCTAAGTTAGCACCTCGCTCCGTGGTCACACCGCTCATGAGGGAACGCACCGAGCGCCCTTTGCCGGAAAATTTCGGTCAAGGTCACCGGGCCAGCGTCGTCAGCAGCCGCTGCAGGGAGCCGCCGAGCCCCCACCGCTCGGCCAGCCGCTCCAGCGCCTCGGGGTCGCGCGGGGCGTGCGGCAGCGCCGGGTCGATGTCGGGCAGCGGCACGTCGGCGGCGACCCGCACCACCGTCGGGGCGACCGCGACGTACGGCCGGGCCTCGTCGAGCCGCTTGCGCTGCGACGGCGTGAGCTTCGCCCGCGGGTCGTCCAGCGCCGCCATGATCGCGTCCAGGTCGCCGAACTCGGCGAGCAGCTTGGCGGCCGTCTTCTCGCCGATACCGGCCACGCCGGGCAGGCCGTCGCTCGGGTCGCCGCGCAGCAGCGCCAGATCCGCGTACCCCCGCCCGTCGACGCCGTACTTCTCGCGCAGCACCGCCTCGTCGGTCAGCTGGAGCGTGCCCACGCCCTTCAGCGGGTACAGCACCCGGATCCCGCGGGCGTCGTCCACCAGCTGGTACAGATCGCGGTCGCCGGTGACGATGTCCACCGGGCCCGTGGCGCGCGCGGTGAACGTGCCGATCACGTCGTCCGCCTCGTAGCGCGCGACGCCGACCCGGGCGATCCCGATCGCGTCCAGGACGTCCTCGATGACCGGCACCTGCGGGGCCAGGGTGTCCGGCACCTCCTCCGTGTCCGGGCCCCTCTCGTGCTCCTCGGCGACCCGGTGCGCCTTGTACGTCGGGATCAGGTCCACCCGCCACTGCGGGCGCCAGTCGGCGTCCATGCAGGCCACGAGCTGATCCGGCCGGTGGTCCTTGACCAGCCGGTCGATGAAGTCGAGCAGCCCGCGCACGGCGTTCACCGGCGTGCCGTCGGGGGCCTTCACGGAGTCCGGGACGCCGAAATAGGCGCGGAAGTAGAGCGATGCGGTGTCGAGGAGCATGAGTCGTCCGGTCACGTTCGCATCATGCCGCACACCACTGACAGTCACGCCGAACCGCACACCACCGAAGATCGCGATCATGTGAGGTGGCCCACTTAAAAGTTTGACCATCTCCTTACCGGGGAGGCGCGGCTTCTGTTCTGTCCCCGATTCGAGAGGTACGCGTGTCAGCCAGGCTTGAGGCGGAGCATCTGTTCAAGGTGTTCGGCAGACGACCGGACGAGGCGGTGGAGCGCCTGCGACAGGGCGCCGACCGTGAGGAACTGCGCGGCGACGGCACCACGGCCGCCGTGATCGACGCGTCCTTCAGCGTCGGCGAGGGCGAGATCTTCGTCGTCATGGGTCTGTCGGGCTCCGGCAAGTCCACCCTGCTGCGCATGCTCAACGGGCTGCTGGAGCCGACCGCGGGCAGGGTGCGCCACGACGGCCAGGACCTGACCGCGCTCACCGACCGCGCCCTGCGCGAGGTCCGCTCCAGGAAGATCAGCATGGTCTTCCAGCACTTCGCGCTCTTCCCGCACCGCAGCGTCCGCGACAACGCCGCCTACGGCCTGGAAGTGCAGGGCGTGCCCCGCGCCGAGCGCGAACGCCGCGCCGACGAGGCGCTCGCCCTGTGCGGTCTGGCCGGCTGGGAGAAGTCCTGGCCCGACGAGCTGTCCGGCGGCATGCAGCAGCGCGTCGGCCTCGCCCGCGCCCTCGCCACCGACGCCGACCTGCTGCTCATGGACGAGTCCTTCAGCGCCCTGGATCCGCTGATCCGCCGCGACATGCAGGACCAGCTCCTCGAACTGCAGAAGACCCTGAAGAAGACCATCGTCTTCATCACCCACGACCTCAACGAGGCCATGCGCCTCGGCGACCGCATCGCCGTCATGCGCGACGGCCGGATCGTGCAGACCGGCACCGCCGAGGACATCCTGCTGCGCCCCGCGAACGACTACGTCGCCTCCTTCATCCAGGACGTCGACCGCTCCCGCGTGCTGACCGCCGCCGCGGTCATGGACACCGACCCGCGCGGCGACGAGGCCGACTGCGCCTGCGAGACGGCCACCCCCGACACGCCGTTCACCGAGCTGTGCGCCATCAGCGCGCGCGTGCCCCACGCGGTCGCCGTCCTCGGCACGGACCGCGCCCTCGTCGGCGTCGTGCCCCGGCAGCGTCTGGTCGGCTTCCTCGGCGACGAGGACGCCGAGCCGACGCCCTGCCGGAACGAAGGCGGCGAGGACGGGAAGAAGGTGATCAGCCGTGCCTAGGATCCACCTCGGCGACTGGGTCGACTCCGGCGTCAACTGGCTGGTCGACCACCTCTCCTGGCTCTTCGACGCCGTCAAGGCCGTCATGGAGGGCATGTACAACGGCATCGACGCCGTCCTCGGCGCACCCCAGCCGCTGCTCATGGCCGGCATCCTCGCCGTCCTCGCCTGGTGGCTGCGCGGCCTCGCGGCCGGTGTCCTCGCCTTCGCCGGATTCGCGCTGGTCGACTCGCTCCAGCTGTGGGACCAGGCCATGTCGACGCTCGCGCTGGTCCTCGTGGCGACCGTGCTCGCGCTCGTGATCTCCGTCCCGCTGGGCATCTGGGCGGCCCGCTCCAAGGCGGTCAGCGCGGCCCTGCGACCGGTCCTGGACCTGCTCCAGACCATGCCGTCGATGGTCCTGCTGATCCCGGCCATGCTCTTCTTCGGCCTCGGCACCGCCGCCGGTGTCGTCGCCACCCTGATCTTCGCGCTCGCGCCCGGCGTCCGCATGACCGAGCTGGGCATCCGCCAGGTCGACGCCGACCTGGTCGAGGCCGCCGAGGCGTTCGGCACCAGCCCGCGCGACATCCTGGTCCGCGTCCAGCTGCCACTCGCCCTGCCGACCATCATGGCCGGCGTCAACCAGGTGATCATGCTGGGCCTGTCCATGGTCGTCATCGCCGGCATGGTCGGCACCGGCGGCCTCGGCGGTGCCGTCAACGAGGCCATCGGCCAGCTCGACATCGGCTACGGCTTCGAGGCGGGCGTCGGCATCGTCGTCCTCGCCATCTACCTCGACCGGATCACCGGCGCCCTCGGCACCCAGCTCTCCCCGCAGGGCCGGAGGGCACTCGCCAAGGCCCCCACGCGCGCGTGGTCGTACCGCCCGCGCCCGGTCGTCGCCGTCGCCGGCGTGGTCGTCCTCGCCCTCGTCGCGGGCGGCCTCGGCATCTTCGGCACCTCCGGTTCCTCCTCGCAGGCCTCCGGCACGAACGTCGGCAAGGGCAAGCGGATCACGATCGGCTACATCCCCTGGGACGAGGGCGTCGCCTCCACGTTCCTCTGGAAGGAGATCCTGGAGGAACGCGGCTTCAAGGTCACCACCACCCAGTACGCCGCCGGTCCCCTCTACACGGGCCTCGCCACCGGCCAGCTCGACTTCGAGACCGACTCCTGGCTGCCCACCACGCACGCCGAGTACTGGAAGAAGTACGGCAAGCAGCTGGACGACCTCGGCTCCTGGTTCGGCCCCACCTCCCTGGAGCTGACCGTCCCCTCGTACGTGAAGGACGTGAACTCCCTCGCGGACCTCAAGGCCCACGCCTCCGAGTTCGGCGGGAAGATCGTCGGCATCGAGCCCAGCGCGGGCGAGATGAGCCTGCTCAAGAGCAAGGTCCTCACGGCGTACGGCCTCGACGGCGCCTACCAGGTGATCGACGGCTCCACCCCGGCCATGCTCGCCGAGCTCAAGCGCGCCTACGCCAGGAAGCAGCCGGTCGTCGTCACCCTGTGGTCCCCGCACTGGGCCTACAGCGACTACGACCTGAAGAAGCTGAACGACCCGCAGGGCGCCTGGGGCAAGGGCGACGGCGTGCACACCCTGACCCGCAAGGGCTTCACCCGGGACAACCCCGAGGTCGGGAAGTGGCTGAAGAACTTCTCGATGACCGAGCAGCAGCTCACGAGCCTGGAGTCGCAGATCCAGCGGGCCGGCAAGGGCAAGGAGCAGGACGCCGTGCGCTCCTGGCTGCGAGCCCACCCGGGCCTGGTCGACACATGGGCCCCGGTCGCCGGGCGGGGGTCCGGGAGCCGGGCGGCCGGGTGACCTGACCGGTCCGGACCGCCCACCCGAGGGGCGGGGCCCGCCGTACGCCGTCGCGCGTCCGGCAGGCCCCGCCCCTCGCGTCCGCGCACGGGACCGCGGGCACGAGAAGGATCCGGCCAATCACGGAACGTGACGGCCGTGGGTGGGGGGCCGGTGCTCCCGACCCAGCTCGTCGGCATATCCACCACCGGCCGGGGCACCCTCGCGACCGGCTCGCAGAACCCGACAAACCTGCCTGAACCGTAAGGGCGGGGGTGCGCGGACCGGACAGGGATGTGGCAGGCGCGTGAAACGGTTTGCCGAACATGCGTAGGGTGCAGAGAAGTCATCAGGAGAGTCCGCGGCACGACGAGCGAGGGAGGGAGCCGGAGCGATGGGCGACCACAAAGAGCAACAGCCCGTGCGGGTGGGCGCGGCCGTCCGGCGACGCCGTCGCGCGCTGGAGCTGACCCTCGCCGCCGTGGCCGAGCGCAGTGGCCTGTCCGTGCCCTTCCTCAGCCAGGTCGAGAACGACCGGGCCCGCCCGAGCCGCACCTCCCTGGAGAAGCTGGCCGACGCCCTGCGCACCACCGCCGTCGAACTCCTCGCCGCCGCGGACCCCGCCGCCAGCGTGGACGTCGTGCGCGCCGAGCCGGCCGCCGAGGGCGACTTCGAGCCCCGCACCCGCGCCCTGGTCCGCGGCCACCACCAGCTGCACGCCTCCGAGATCACCGGCGACCACGAGGCGGGCCGCGAGTTCCAGCACCGCAACGACGAGCTGATGTACGTCGCCGACGGCGCCGTGGAGATCGAGGCCGAGGGCCGCGCGTACCGCCTCGGCCGCGGCGACACCCTCTACCTGACCGGCGGGGTACGGCACCGCTGGCGGGCGACGGTGCCGGACACCCGGGTGATCGTGGTGGCGGTGGCGGAACACATCGAGGCCGTGCAGGACCGGCCCCGTTGACGAGGGTCGTCTCCCTCGTCCCGTCCCTCACCGAAGCGGTCGCCGCGACCCTGCCCGGCGTCCTCGTCGGCGCCACCGACTGGTGCGTCCGTCCGGCCGGCCTGGACGTCACCCGGATCGGCGGTACGAAGAACCCCCGTCTCGACCGGATCCTCGCCCTCGCCCCCGACCTGGTGCTCGCCAACGAGGAGGAGAACCGCGCCCCCGACCTCGACGCGCTGCGCGCGGCGGGCCTGGACGTGCTGGTCACCGAGGTGCGCGGGGTGCCGCAGGCCTTCGCGGAGCTGGCCCGGGTGCTCGCCGCGTGCGGTGCGCCGGGGCGCCCGCGCTGGCTGGCGAAGGCGGAGGCGGCGTGGAGCGAGCTGCCGGAGCCGGCCCGGCGCAGGACCGCCGTCGTACCGATCTGGCGTCGGCCCTGGATGGTCCTCGGCCGGGACACCTTCGCGGACGACGTCCTGGCCCGGCTCGGCGTGGACCACGTCCACGCCGGCCACCCGGACCGCTATCCCCGCGTCCCGCCGGAGGAGTTGCGCGCGGCGGCCCCGGACCTGGTGGTGCTGCCCGACGAGCCCTACCGCTTCACCGCCGACGACGGCCCGGAGGCCTTCCCCGGACTGCCCTGCGCCCTGGTCAGCGGACGGCACCTGACGTGGTACGGCCCGTCGCTGGCCGAAGCACCCCGGGTGCTGGGCGAGGCGCTGCGAGCAACTCGCCGCTGAGCAGGCCCCGTACGGTCCCCGTGGCGGCCGCCAGCCACGCGGTGACCAGGACGGCGTACAGGCACACGGCCAGGGCGTCGTAGAACGCGAGGCCCGTGTGCCGGTCGAGCACCGCGGCGCCGGTGACGCAGGTGCCCACCGGGAAGGTGAACGCCCACCAGGTCATCGCGAACCCCATGCCCCGACGCCGGGCCCGCACCACATGCGCGACCGAGAGCGCCAGCCACAGCAGCGCGAAGCCCATCACAGGCACCCCGTAGAGCACGGAGAGGACGTCGAGACCGCGGTCGTACGGGGCCGGTACGACACCGGGCGCCGCGTCCGCGATCTTGCCGACCGCGGTCGTGGACTGCCCGAGCGGGCCGAGGACCAGGAACAGGGTCGGGGTCAGCGCGAGCGGCAGCGGGTCCGGGCCGATCACCCGGGCGAAGACGAGCGGCAGCATCACCAGCGTCGCGAACAGGCTCAGCCCGAACATCGCGAAGCAGGCCAGCAGCAGGGTCTCCCGGGGCTGCCCCGGCGGCAGATGCGGCACGAGCAGCGGACCGAGCGCGGCCGACACCATCGGCGCGACCAGCGGCAGCAGCCACACCGGGGTCGCCCGCGCGGGCTCGACGCGATGACGTACGCCCATGAGATACGGCACGGCCACGGCGGCCACGAGCCCGACCGCCGTACCGGCCGTGAACAGCACGGTGTCCAGCGCCACCGCCGTCCGCGTGCCGATCAGCGGCTGTCCGGCGGTCAGGGCACCGCCGCCGACCGCCAGCAGCCCCATGGACAGACAGCCGTAGAAGGGCGCCGTGCCCGGGTCGAGCAGATGCGCCCGGGCCTGGTCGCGGTGGCGGGTCCAGTGCACGGCACGGGCCGCCAGCAGGGCCGTCAGCGCGAGCAGGGACAGCACCCAGACTCCCGCGAGCACACCGCTGCGCACCGCCCCGTGCCCCGGCAGCGCGACGCCGGCCGAGCCGACGACGGCGGTGCCCATGACGGCGGCGTACCAGTTCGGGCCGAGGTGCCGGAGACGGGCGTCGGGCAGGACGGCGGGGGCAGGCGCGGGAGGGGCTGCGGTGACCATGACTCCACCGTCCCGCTGGGATCCGCCCCTGACCAGGGAGTTCCTCTCTATGAGGGCATAAGCTGGTCTTATGAGCGAGGTGTCTTATGGCTGAGGCGGAGGCGCAGCACGCGCGCGCGGCGTCCCTGGCGCACCGGGTGCCGGACCTGGCCGCACTCGAACTGCTGCTTGCGGTGGCCCGGCTGGGCAGTCTCGGCGCGGCGGCACGCGAGGTCGGCATCACCCAGCCCGCCGCCAGCAGCCGGATCCGCTCCATGGAGCGGCAGCTGGGGGTGGCCCTGGTCGACCGCTCGCCGCGCGGCTCCCGGCTCACCGACGCCGGGGCCCTCGTGACGGACTGGGCCCGCCGGGTGGTGGAGGCGGCGGCCGCCTTCGACGCGGGCGCGCGGGCGCTGCGGGACCGCCGGGACTCGCGCCTGCGGGTCGCGGCGAGCATGACCATCGCCGAGTACCTGCTGCCCGGCTGGCTCCTCGCCCTGCACGCCGAACGCCCGGACACGGCCGTCTCGTTGCTCGCCGGCAACTCCACGAAGGTCGCGGAACTGCTGCTGTCCGGAGAGGCGGACCTCGGCTTCGTGGAGGGGCTGACGGTGCCGAGCGGCCTGGACGCGACGGTCATCGCCCGCGACCGGCTGATCGTCGTCACGGCCCCCGGCCACCCCTGGGCCCGCCGCCGACGCACGCTCGCGGCACGGGAGTTGGCCGAGACCCCGCTGATCCTGCGCGAGCGGGGCTCCGGCACCCGGCAGGTCCTCGACGCGGCACTCGGCGGCCTCGCCCGCCCCCTGATCGAGCTGTCCTCCACCACCGCGGTCAAGGCGTCGGCGGTCAGCGGAGCAGGTCCCTCGGTCCTCAGCGAGCTGGTGGTGGGGGAGGAGCTGGCGATGCGCCGCCTGGTCAGCATTCCGGTGGAGGGAGTGTCGTTGCAGCGGGAGCTGCGGGCGGTCTGGCCGACGGGACACCGGCCGACGGGACCCGCGCGGGAGTTGCTGTCGCTGACGCGGGGGTGACGGGGCGACAGAGAAAACCGCTGGCCACCGCCCGGGCCGACACATCACCATGGCGTCCATGACCCATACCGCCCCGCCCGCCACAGGCGTCCGTGCCTCCTGGGAGGAACTCCCGGCCGACGTCCGGCACGCCGTCGGCGAGACGCTCGGCGCACCGGTCGTGCGCGCCGAGACGCAGCGCGGCGGTTTCTCGCCCGGCGTCGCCGCGCGCGTACGCACCGCCGCGGGCGGCACCGGCTTCGTCAAGGCGGTGAGCGCCGAGGCCAACCCGCACAGCCCCGTTCTGCACCGCCGGGAGGCCCGGGTCGCCGCCGCGCTCCCGGCCGCCGTACCCGCGCCGCGCCTGCTCGGGACGTACGACGACGGCACCTGGGTGGCGCTGGTCTTCGAGGAGGTGGCGGGACGCCAGCCGCACGTGCCCTGGCGGCCGGACGAGCTGCGCCGGGTGCTCGACGCCCTCACCGTGCTCGCCCGCACCGGCACACCGTGCGCCCTGGACGTGCCGCCCGTCGCCGAGGACCTGGCGGAGGCCTTCAGCGGCTGGCGCCGGCTCCTCGACGGCGAGGCCGGCGGCGTCCGCGGCGTGCGCGACCGGCTCGGCGCGTGGGCCGCCGACCGACTGCCCGAGCTCGCCGCGCTGGAGGCCCGCTGGTCCGAGGGCGCCTCGGGGGACACCCTCGCCCACGCCGACGTGCGCGCGGACAACGTGCTGCTCACGGCCGACGGGAGAGTGGCCTTCGTGGACTGGCCGCACGCGATGCGCGCCGCGCCCTGGTTCGACCTGCTCGTCATGCTGCCGTGCGTGCGGGCGCAGGGCGGCCCCGATCCCGAGGAGGTGTTCACCGCGCACCCCCTGGGCCGGGCCGCCGACCCCGACGCGGTGACCGCCGCCCTGGCCGCCTTCGCGGGCTTCGCGCTGCGCAGCTCCCTGAACCCCGCCCCACCCGGTCTGCCCACCCTGCGCCCCTTCCAACGGGCCCAGGGGGACGCGGCGTCGGCCTGGCTCAGCCGGCGGCTGCGGCAGCGGTGACCAGCGCCCGCATCACCCGCGGATCCTCGCCCATCTCCGGATGCCACTGCACCCCGAGCACCCACCCTGCCGCCGACGGCAGTTCCAGTGCCTCGACCGTGCCGTCCGCCGCGTGGGCCGAGGCGACCAGGCCCCGGCCGAGCCGGTCGACGGCCTGGTGGTGGTAGGTCGGTACGGCGGTCTCCTCCGGGACGATGCCGGCGTAGCGCGTGCCCGGTACCGGCTTGACCGGATGGCGGCCGAAGACGCCGACCGCCTCCGTGTGCCCGTCGAGATGCTGGACGAGCGTCCCGCCGAGGGCGACGTTCAGCAGCTGCATGCCCCGGCAGACCCCGAGCAGCGGCACGCCCGCCGCCAGCGCCGCGTCGATCAGCGCCAGCTCCCAGGCGTCCCGCTCCGGCGCGGGCGGCCCCGTGCGCGGCGAGCGCTCGGCGCCGTAGCGGGCGGGGTCCACGTCCGGGCCGCCGGCGACGACCAGCCCGTCCACCCGGGCCACCGCCTCGGCCGCGCGCCCGGGGTCGTCCGGCGGCAGCATGCAGGCCAGTCCGCCGGCCCGCTGCACCAGCCGCGGGTAACCGGCCGCCAGCAGCACCGCGTCCAGCTCCCACACGCCCCAGCGCGCCCCTGACTCCAGATACGTGCTGATGCCGATCAGCGGTCGTACGGTCGTCATACCGCCCTCCCTGGAAGCTAAAGGTTTATGTGCACACCTTTACATCACCTGGCGCTAGGCCAGGAAGCCCCGCAGCAGCGCGGCCGTGCCCGCGCAGTGCTCGCGCATCATCTCGCGCGCGCCGTCCGCGTCCCCGTCCAGCACCGCCTCCACCAGCGCGGTGTGCTGCCGCTGGGAGTGCTCCAGGTTGCGCACCAGCAGCGGGA
Organism: Streptomyces monashensis; assembly: GCF_001866665.1. Taxonomy (GTDB): domain Bacteria; phylum Actinomycetota; class Actinomycetes; order Streptomycetales; family Streptomycetaceae; genus Streptomyces; species Streptomyces monashensis. The sequence continues at coordinate 50,766 of NZ_MLYO01000100.1, forward strand.
TGCAGTCGAGCAGGTCGTTGACCGTGGCCCGCACCGCCGCGTACTGCGCCGTCAGGGAGGGGGAGCCGCACAGTTCGGCCAGCGTCAGGTGCAGCAGCGTGTCCAGGCGCCGGTAGTCGGCGAGCGGGGCGTCGTGCGTGCGGGCCAGCGCCTCGCGCAGCCGGTCCGCCTGCTCCTGCGTCAGCCCGTACGCGGCGCACAGCCCTGCCGCGCCCACCTCCAGCACCTCGCGGAAGCGCAGCACGTCCTCGATGTCGACCTCGGCGATCCGCCGCCGCAGTTCGTCCTCGCCGCCGGCGTCCGCGCGGGGCAGCACGAACGTTCCGCCGTACCGCCCGCGCCGCGCCTCGACCAGCCCCTGGTCCTGGAGCACCTTCAGTACCTCGCGCAGCGTCACCCGGCTGATCCCGAGCCGCTCCGCCAGCTCCCGCTCGGCCGGCAGCCGCTCCCCGCCCGGCACCAGGCCGAGCCGCACGACCTGGAGAATCTGCTCCAGCGCCTCCTCGAACCCGTTGCCCGCCCGCACCGGCCGCAGCACCGGAGCGAGCCGGTCACCCACCCCCTGTGCGTCACTCTCCCAGGACATCCGGCCGTACCCCCTTCCCAAGCAATGGTTCTGGGCAATACCTTATGGCTCCCGGCCCGGCCGAAAAAGCGCGAAGGAAGCGCGAAGGCTCCGAAGGAGGCTTTCCCGTGGCAGACCGCACACCCCCGCTCAGCGTCGAGGAACTGCACGCCCTCGTCGCGAGCGGTGAGATCGACACTGTCGTCCTGGCCTTCCCCGACATGCAAGGGCGGCTCCAGGGCAAGCGGTTCGCCGCCCGCTTCTTCCTCGACGAAGTCCTGCACCACGGTACCGAGGGCTGCAACTACCTCCTCGCCGTCGACACCGAGATGAACACCGTCGACGGCTACGCGATGTCCTCCTGGGAGCGCGGCTACGGCGACTTCGCCATGCACCCCGACCTCACCACCCTGCGCCGCATCCCCTGGCACCCCGGCACCGCCCTGCTCGTCGCCGACCTGGCCTGGAACGACGCCTCCCCCGTCGTGGCCGCGCCCCGCCAGATCCTGCGCCGCCAGCTGGACCGGCTCGCCGACCTCGGCCACACCGCCCAGGTCGGCACCGAGCTGGAGTTCATCGTCTTCAAGGACAGCTACGAGGCGGCCTGGGACGCGGGCTACCAGGGGCTCACGCCCGTCAACCAGTACAACGTCGACTACTCCATCCTCGGCACCGGCCGCGTCGAACCCCTGCTGCGCCGGCTGCGCAACGACATGGCGGGCGCGGGCCTGACCGTCGAGTCCGCCAAGGGCGAGTGCAACCCCGGCCAGCACGAGATCGCCTTCCGCTACGACGAGGCCCTCGTCACCTGCGACAACCACGCCCTGTACAAGACGGGCGCCAAGGAGATCGCCGCCCAGGAGGGCGTCTCGCTCACCTTCATGGCCAAGTACAACGAGCGCGAGGGCAACTCCTGCCACATCCACCTCTCGCTCGCCGACGCGGACGGGAACAACGCCATGGTTGGGGACGGCCCCGGCGGAATGTCCGACGTCATGCGGCACTTCCTCGCCGGACAGCTCGCCGCCCTGCGCGAGTTCTCGCTCCTGTACGCCCCGAACATCAACTCCTACAAGCGGTTCCAGCCAGGCTCCTTCGCCCCCACCGCCGTCGCCTGGGGCCACGACAACCGCACCTGCGCGCTGCGCGTGGTCGGCCACGGCCGCTCGCTGCGCTTCGAGAACCGCCTGCCCGGCGGGGACGTCAACCCGTACCTCGCCGTCGCCGGACTCGTCGCGGCCGGCCTGTACGGCATCGAGCAGAAGCTCGAACTGCCCGAGCCCTGCCCAGGCAACGCCTACACCGCGGACTTCGAGCACGTCCCGACCACCCTGCGCGAGGCCGCCGAGCTGTGGGAGAACAGCGCGATCGCCAAGGCCGCCTTCGGCGACGAGGTCGTGGCCCACTACCGCAACATGGCGCGCGTCGAGCTGGCGGCCTTCGACGCCGCGGTCACCGACTGGGAGCTGCGCCGCTCCTTCGAACGCCTGTGAACCAGCCCGTGAAAGGTCGATCCGTGTCTGATACGGACGCGTTGAAGGTCCTCAACCCCGCCACGGAAGAGGTCGTCGCCACCGTTGCCGCAGCGAGCGAGCAGGACGTGGCCGCCGCCGTCGCCCGGGCCGCGCGCGCCCAGATCCGGTGGGCCGCCCTCGCCCCCGCCGACCGGGCCCGGCTGCTGCGCCGTTTCGCGGACGTGGTCGACGCCCACACCGAGGAGCTGGCCCAGCTGGAGGTCCGCGAGGCCGGGCACACGGTGGGCAACGCCCGCTGGGAGGCCGGCAACGTCCGTGACCTGCTGCTGTACGCGGCCGGCGGCGCCGAACGCCTCCTCGGCAAGCAGATCCCGGTCCCCGGCGGCTGGAACGTCACCTTCCAGGAGCCGCTCGGCGTCATCGGCGTGATCGCCCCGTGGAACTTCCCGATGCCGATCGCCGCCTGGGGCTCCTTCCCGGCCCTCGCGGCCGGCAACACGGTTGTCCTCAAGCCCGCCGAGGCCACTCCGCTGACGGCCCTGCGACTGGCCGAACTGGCCCTGGAGGCGGGCCTGCCCGAGTACGTCTTCCAGGTGCTGCCGGGCCACGGCCACACCGCCGGACGCGCCCTGGTGGACCACCCGGACATCGCCAAGATCGTGTTCACCGGCTCCAGCCGTACCGGCCGCGAGGTCATGGAGCGCTGCGCGAAGCTCGTCAAGCCGGTCACCCTCGAACTCGGCGGCAAGAGCCCCAACATCGTCTTCGCCGACGCCGATCTCACCACCGCCCTCGATCCGTTCTCCTTCCTGGACAACGCCGGCCAGGACTGCTGCGCCCGCACCCGCGTCCTCGTCCAGGAGGCGGTGCTGGAGGAGGCCCGGGAGTTCCTCGCCGACGCGCTGGCCGCCGTGGTCGTGGGCGACCCCGCCGACGAGAAGACCCAGATGGGCCCGCTGATCTCCCGTCTGCAGCTGGAGCGCGTACGGTCGTACGTCCCCGCCGACGCGCCCGCCCTGCGCGGCAGCGCCCCCGACGGCCCCGGCTTCTGGTTCCCGCCCACCGTCCTCACCGGTGAACGGCACGACGGCGAGGCGGCCCGCGAGGAGATCTTCGGCCCGGTCGCCGTCCTGTTGCCCTTCACCGACGAGGCCGACGCGATCCGCCTCGCCAACGACACCCCCTACGGCCTGTCCGGCTCCCTGTGGACCCGGGACCTCGGCCGCGCCCTGCGCGTGTCCCAGGCCGTCCGCGCGGGCAACCTGTCCGTCAACTCCCACTCCAGCGTCCGCTACTGGACCCCGTTCGGCGGCTACAAGCAGTCCGGCCTCGGCCGTGAACTGGGCCCCGACGCCCTGACCGCCTTCACCGAGACCAAGAACGTCTTCATCAGCACGGAGGGCCCCGCACAGTGACCGCAGAATCTGTTTGCCGCCGCCTGGTCGGCCGCACCGCCGTCGTCACCGGAGCCGGCAGCGGCATCGGCCTCGCCACCGCACGCCGGCTCGCCTCCGAGGGCGCCCACGTCGTCTGCGCGGACGTGGACGAGGCCCGCGGCAAGGCCGCCGCCGACGAGGTCGGCGGACTCTTCGTCAAGGTCGACGTCACCGACCCCGAGCAGGTCGAGGCGCTGTTCAAGACGGCGTACGACACCTACGGCAGCGTCGACGTCGCCTTCAACAACGCGGGCATCTCCCCGCCCGACGACGACTCCATCCTGGAGACCGGCCTGGAGGCCTGGAAGCGTGTCCAGGAGGTCAACCTCACCTCCGTCTACCTGTGCTGCAAGGCCGCCATCCCCTACATGCGCCGCCAGGGCAGGGGCTCCATCATCAACACCGCGTCCTTCGTGGCGAGGATGGGCGCGGCCACGAGCCAGATCTCGTACACCGCCTCCAAGGGCGGCGTCCTCGCCATGTCCCGGGAACTCGGCGTGCAGTTCGCGCGCGAGGGTATCCGCGTGAACGCCCTCTGCCCCGGGCCGGTCAACACCCCGTTGCTGCAGGAGCTGTTCGCGAAGGACCCGGAGCGGGCGGCCCGCCGCCTCGTCCACATCCCGCTCGGCCGGTTCGCCGAGGCCGAGGAGATCGCCGCCGCCGTCGCCTTCCTGGCCAGCGACGACTCCTCCTTCGTCAACGCCACCGACTTCCTGGTGGACGGCGGCATCGCGGGCGCGTACGTCACGCCCGTGTAGCGACCCGTGGTGGCCGGCCGTCAGAGGAAGGTGTGCCCCTCGCCCCGGTAGGTGGGCACGGTCGCCGTGACCGTGTCCCCCTCGATCAGCCGCAGGGCCGCGAACCGCTCGCACAGCTCGCCCGCCTTGGCGTGCCGGAACCACACCTTGTCGCCGATGAGCAGATCGTCGGCGGGCGAGCCGAGCAGCGGGGTCTGCACCTCGCCGGGACCCTCCTGCGGGTCGTACGCCAGCCCCTCGGGCAGATACGGCACCGGCAGCCGGTCCCGGCCCGCGGCGCCCGAGGCGGGATAGCCGCCGCCGAGCACGGTGACGACCCCGACGCCCGGCCGCCGCACGACGGGCTGGGCGAACAGGGCGGCCGGACGGCCGGTGAACGACGTGTAGTTGTCGAAGAGCCGCGGCACGTACAGCCCCGAACCGGCCGCTATCTCGGTCACGGCGTCCTCGGCCGCGGTGTGCTGCACACTCCCCGTGCCGCCGCCGTTGACGAACTCCAGACCGGGCACGACGGCCCGTACCGCGCGCACGACCGCGGCCCGTCGCTCGGCCAGTTCCCGGCGGGCCGCCGCCTGCATCAGCCGCACGGCGCGGGACCGCAGCGGCCGTCCGGCCACGGAGTCGCCGACCCCGGCGATGTGCCCCTCGTACGCCATGATCCCCACCAGCCGGAACCCCGGCCGCCGGGCCACCGACCGTGCCAGGTCGGCGAGTTGGCCGGGCGAGCGCAGCGGAGAGCGCCGGGCGCCCACCCGCACCCGGCCGCCCAGCAGCTGCAGCGAGGTGTCCAACTCCAGGCAGACCCGGACCACTTCACGCCCGCCGTCCCGGGCGGCGTCGATCAGGTCGAGCTGGGCGACGTCGTCCACCATCACGGTGACGGCACCGGCGAGCTTGGGATCGGCGGCCAGTTCCGCGAAGCCGGACCGGTCGGCGGACGGATACGCCAGCAGGATGTCGTCGAACCCGGAGCGCGCGAGCCACAGCGACTCGGCCAGGGTGAACGACATGATGCCCCGGAAGCCGTCCCTGGCCAGGACCCGTTCGAGCAGGGCCCGGCAGCGGACCGACTTGCTGGCGACCCGGACCGGCTTCCCGGCGGCCCGGCGGACCAGGTCCTCCGCGTTGGCGTCGAAGGCGTCCAGGTCCACGATCGCGAGAGGGGCGTCGAGATGCGCGGTGGCCCGGTCGTAACGGGCCCGGTCAGCGGCGAGCGCAGTCATGACGGAAGCCTGCCAGACAGGATTACCGCAGGGTAGGGGGACGTTCCGGGCAGATGCCCCCGGGCGCGTGTACTGGTTCTCCTTCTCTCAGGGACAACCCGTAGAGTGACGCGCACGTACGGCGGAACACGCCCGGCCGCTTCAGCTGAACCGGGATGCCGGTCCAGCCGTACGGGTATGCGTGCCCGGACGGAGCTGTGCGCACCGGGTGCGGCCGAGGAGTGGAACGGCCCGCGTACGCGACGACGGCCCGGGTACGAGGAAACGGGGGGGTGCATGAGTACGGAAGCGCGCCGCGCCCCGGTGCCGCCACGACCGTCGACCCCGCCCGGTCACTCCTCTTCACAGGGCCCGTCCGGTGCGCCGGAGCCTGCCGCACCGCCGCGTCCGTCCGGCGCACCGAGTGCGCAGGGTGCGTTCACGCCGCCGCGGTCGTCGTCCGCGCCGGGCCCGTCCGCGCCGCCCGTCCCCTCGAACCCCCCGCGCCCGTCCGCTCCACCGCGTCCGTCGGGCCCGGGTGCGCCGGGAGGGGCTTCGGCTCCGCAGCGTCCGGCGGGTTCCGCCGGCGCACCCCGTCCCGCGGGCTCGGCCCGGCCGCAGACCCCGGCGCGCCCGGCCGACGACCCCGACGACGAGCCGTCCGTCTTCACGCCGCCATCCGGCCGGCCGTCCGGCGGGGAACGGACGAGCGGCGCCGGGGCGAAGCCGGTCGTGCCCGAGGGCACCGACCCCGTGAGCCCGCCGCCGCCCCCCGCCTCGGCCCGGTTCCCCGACGCGCCGCCGCGCCCCGGGCGCCAGAACCGCCCCGCCCGGCGCGACGGCTCCGCGTCGACCGGCCCCGCCGCGCGCCCCGCACAGCGACCCGGGCAGTCGGGGCAGTCGGGGCAGTCGGGGCAGGGGCCCCGCCGGTCGATGGCCCCCGCCGAGACCGCCTCGGAGACGACGACCCGGCTCCGCCCGGTACCCGCCCGCGAACCCACGGCACCGGCACCGGGATCCACGGCACCGCGTCCCACGGCTCCAGGGTCCTCAGCCCCGGAACCCACCGCCGCGGAGACGACGACCCGGCTCCGGCCGATTCCCGCGTCGGTCCCCGATTCCTCGAAGCCGCCGTGCGCCGGAGCCGCCGCCACGCCCACGTCCGCCTCCCCGCAGGCGCCCGCGTCCGCCGCGACGGCCGGTGTACGGCGTACCGCGGCCGCTTCCGGTACGGCGGGCGGCTGGAGCCCCCTGTCGGCCGCCCACCCCGCCGGTCCGCTCCCGCCCGCCGCCGAGCCGGACCCGGCGCTGTCCTGGACCGCCGGCGCGGCCGCGCGCCCCGTCGTGTCGTTCGGGCGGCCCGAGGCCTTCAGCGAGCCGTCGCGGCTCCGCGTGGGCCGGCGGACAGCCGTCGCCGCCGGCGCTCTCGTGCTCGGCCTCGGCCTCATCGGCGGTGCCGCGGCCGGGAGTTGGCTCACCGGCGACGGCGGGGGCGACACCGGCACCGACCACTTCACCACCGCGGCCGCGCTCTGGCACAACGTGCCCGTCGACCAGCTGTTCCCGCCCACCGTCCAGGGCACCGGAGCCGGACCCGGCGGCGCCGACCGCACCTGGACCAGGATCGCCGTGGCCCCGGACAGCGGCTGCGCCCACGCCTTCGACCCGCTGCTCCAGAAGGTCCTCGCCCCGGTCGGCTGCCGCCGGCTGCTGCGCGCCACCTACACCGACGCCACCCAGAGCTACGTCACCACCGTGGGCCTGCTGTTCACCGACGCCGACCCCGCCGCCATGTCCGCGCTCGCCGCCCGCTTCCGCACCGAGCACCTGGACCGGCGCACCGACCTGATGCCCCGGCCGTACGCCGCCGCGGGCACCGTCGCGGCCGGGTTCGGCGACAAGCAGCGCGCCTCCTGGACCGTCTCCGTCCTCACCAACGCCCCCGTCGTCGGCTTCGCCGTCTCCGGCTGGGCCGACGGCCGCGAGGTCGACGCGCCCCAGCCCGCCGCCGACGCGGTCGACCCGAGCGCCACCACCGCACCCGCCCAGGCCGGTCTCGGCAACGAGGCCCAGGGCCTGGCCGACCGCATCGAACGCCGCCTGCGCCGGCACATCGGCACGGCCACGGAGAACCCCTCATGAGGCGAGCGAGCACCTCCGTGCGGCACTCGATACGCGACCGGCGCGGCGTCCCGGCCCCCGCCGCGGCCGCCGTGAGCCTGCTGCTCGCCGGCGCCCTCGCCGTGCTGCCGGCCGGCGCGGCCCACGCCGACGGAATCCGCGCCCAGCAGTGGGGCCTCGACGCCCTGCACCTGGACGAGGCCTGGCAGACGACCAAGGGCAAGGGCGTCACCGTCGCCGTGCTGGACACCGGCGTCGAGGCCGACCACCCCGACCTCGTCGGCAACGTCCTGCCCGGCCAGGACATGATCGGCTTCGGCGCCAGGCAGGGCGACCGCACCTGGGCCCGGCACGGCACCGCCATGGCCGGCATCATCGCCGGGCACGGACACGGACCCGGCGACTCCGCAGGCGTCATGGGCGTCGCCCCCGAGGCGAAGATCCTGCCGGTCCGGGTGATCCTGGAGGACGGCGACCCCGCCCGCACCAAGGCCCGCACCACCCGGGGCGACGCCCTCGCCGACGGCATCCGCTGGGCCGCCGACCACGGCGCCGACGTCATCAACCTCTCCCTCGGCGACGACTCGAACTCCGCGCACCCCGAACCGAGCGAGGACGAGGCCGTGCAGTACGCCCTGAAGAAGGGCGTGGTCGTCGTCGCCTCCGCGGGCAACGGCGGCGAGAAGGGCGACCACATCTCCTACCCGGCCGCCTACCCCGGCGTCATCGTCGCGACCGCCGTCGACCGCTACGGCACCCGCGCCGCCTTCTCCACCCGCCGCTGGTACGCCGCCGTCAGCGCGCCCGGCGTCAACGTGGTCATCGCCGACCCCGACCACAAGTACTACGAGGGCTGGGGCACTTCGGCCGCCTCCGCCTTCGTCTCCGGCGCGGCGGCCCTGATCAAGGCCGCCCACCCCGACCTGGCCCCGGCCCAGGTCAAGAAGCTCCTGGAGGACACCGCCGAGGACGCGCCGGCCGGCGGCCGCGACGACTCGCGCGGCTACGGCATGATCGACCCGGCCGCCGCGCTGAAGGCGGCCGACCGGATCCGGCCCGAGAGCCTGCGCGTGACGGCCTACGGCAAGAAGTACTTCGGGGCCGGCCCGGACGCCCCCAAGGCCACCTCCCAGGCCGCCGACTGGGCGGGCCCGCTGGCCGGCAGCACCGGCGGGGTGCTGCTGGTGGCGGGCGTCGTCCTGTGGCGGGGGCGCAGGCGGACGGCCTGAGGGCGTCATCGGTTTCCGGTTCGCACCGTTCACTCACCGGTGAACGCCGACACCGCCGCCTTCGCCGCCGCCTCGACCAGTGCGATGCCCTCCGCCCGGGTCCCGGTGCCCTTCGACAGCACCGCCACCAGATAGCCGGTGCCGTCCACCGACACCCGCCCGATGCTGTTCACGTCCCACAGGCCGGTCGTGCCGCGGGCCAGCCAACCGTTCTTCAGCGGACAGGAGTTGTCGTCGTCGGCGGCCGACACCCCCCACCGCTGATCGGCCTCGACCGACGCCATCAGGCCCTGGACGTACGCCCGGGAGGCCGCGCTCAGCTGCCCGTCGCCGTCGCCGAACACCTGCTGGAGCAGCGTGAGTTGGTCCGCCGCCGTGGTCTGGGTCAGCCCCCACAGCTCGCCGTCGCCGCCGGAGGTGCCCGTCAGCCCGAAGCGCCGGTTGGCCGCGTCCAGGCCGTCCGCCCGGCCGATCGAGTGCCACAGCTCGGTCGCGGACGCGTTGTCGCTGTTCTCGATCATCTTCGTCGCGTACGCCTGCTCCGCCGCCGTCAGCCGCCGGTCCGCGTCCTGCGCCCGGAGCAGCAGCGCGGCCAGGATGTCGACCTTGACGATGCTCGCCGTGTCGAAGGCCGCCCCGCCGTACCCCGCGCTCTCCCCGGAGTCCACCGCCAGCACCGCCACCGAGACCTCGGCGCCCCTGGGCACGCGCACCGCCGCCATCGCCTCGCGCAGCCGCGCGTCCCGGTCCGCCGCCGCCTTCGTCACCGACGCCTCCTCGCTCGCCCCGGCCGAGGAGGGGGCCGAGGCCGTCGCCGCCGACGATACGGCCGCCGCCCCCGGGTGCGCCCGCGCCTTCACGCACGCCGTGCCCGGCCGTGACCCCGACGACGGCGGTCGCCGCGAGCGCGGTGTGCAGCAGCGGACGGCGCCGGGACGGGCGCGCACGACGGAGAGCGGCCCCGTACCGGCCCGGCGGTGACCCCCCGATAGGGTCGGTGACCGTGGCGAACAAGAACATTCCCGACCCCGGCTTCTCCGACGACGACGGCTCCGCCGACCCCCGGCTGAGCGCCGCGCTCGCCGCCTGGGCCGAGGACCGCGGCGCGCTCGGGCCCGTCCTGGAGGCCCTGAAGGGTGCCCGCCTGCTCGTCCCGGTCGTCGCCGTGCTCGGCGAGGCCGAGGAGGACGAGAACGGTCTGCGCCGCGAGAAGACCAGCGACATGGCCGTACCCACCCTGAAGGCCGGCGGGCGCACCGCGCTGCCCGCCTTCACCTCGACCGACTCCCTCGCCCGCTGGGACCCCGCGGCCCGCCCCGTCGCCGTACCCCTGCACCAGGCGCTCCAGGCCGCCGCGCACGAGAAGGCCGACACGGTCGTGCTGGACCTCGCCGGACCGGTGCCGTTCGAGCTGACCGGCCCGGCGCTGCTCGCCCTCGCCGAGGGCCGCACCAGCACGGATCCGCTCGCCGACCCGGCGGTCGTGGACGCGGTGCGCGCCGTGGTCGCCGACGTGCCCGCGGTGCTGCGTGCCCACCTGGTCCGCGGCCGGGCCGACGGCACCCTCGCCCTGGTCTTCGAGCCGGCCGTGCCGCACGACGCGGGCGTCCACGCGGTCGCCCGCCGCCTCGCCGCCGACGAAACACTGAGGGCCCGCCTGGTGCGCGGCCTCGACCTGGCAGTGCTGCCGGCCGAGGCGACGCCTCCGGGCGAGCCCTTGTTCGTACGAGGGTGAGACCGCTCTAGCCGTAGACGGGACCGGTGTACTTCTCGCCGGGGCCCTGGCCCGGCTCGTCCGGGACGACCGAGGCCTCGCGGAAGGCCAGCTGGAGCGACTTCAGGCCGTCGCGCAGCGGGGCCGCGTGGAAGGAGCTGATCTCGGTCGCGCTCGCGTCCAGCAGGCCGGCGAGACCGGTGATCAGCTTGCGGGCCTCGTCCAGGTCCTTGTACTTCTCGCCCTCCTCGCTCAGCCCGAGCTTCACGGCGGCGGCGCTCATCAGGTTGACGGCGACCGTCACGATCACCTCGACGGCGGGGACCTCGGCGATGTCCCGGGTCATCGCGTCGAAGTCGGGGTTCTCAGGAGGGGTCTCACTCATGCCCCACACCCTAAGCCGTGCGCCGGTACGGCCCCGATTAGCCCTTGTAAAGCGTTCCTGCTAGCCTGAATGACGACCGGCCGGACACTCATGTGTACGGCCCACAAGTGGAGGCTCCGAACTCCCACCTGACCGTCCTCACGGACGGTGGGTCATCCGGTCAGGCGGCCACCATCGTTCCGTACGGACGATGGAGCCGCCCGAATCGCGCCCCGCGACATCGCGGCGGTGCTCCGGTTGTGTTGTGGAGCCCCGCCTGTGATCGTCCGGGGCATTTTCTTTGCTTCGGCGCGGTTAGGTCTAACGAAAAGAGACATACGCGGCTGTCCGCCAGACAACCGTGTGGTGCTACCGAGGAGGATCCATCAGCGCCGAGCCCCGCATCAACGACCGGATTCGCGTTCCCGAGGTGCGACTTGTCGGTCCCAGTGGCGAGCAGGTGGGCATCGTCCCGCTCGCTAAGGCACTGGAGCTTGCGCAGGAGTACGACCTGGACCTGGTCGAGGTCGCGGCGAACGCCCGTCCGCCCGTGTGCAAGCTCATGGACTACGGGAAGTTCAAGTACGAGTCGGCCATGAAGGCCCGTGAGGCGCGCAAGAACCAGGCGCACACGGTCATCAAGGAGATGAAGCTCCGGCCGAAGATCGACCCGCACGACTATGACACCAAGAAGGGTCACGTCGTCCGGTTCCTCAAGCAGGGCGACAAGGTCAAGATCACGATCATGTTCCGTGGTCGCGAGCAGTCCCGGCCCGAGCTGGGCTACCGACTGCTGCAGCGCCTCGCGGAGGACGTCCAGGACCTCGGTTTCGTCGAGTCGAACCCGAAGCAGGACGGCCGCAACATGATCATGGTCCTCGGTCCGCACAAGAAGAAGACCGAGGCCATGGCCGAGGCCCGGCAGGCGCAGGAAGCCCGCAAGGCCGAGGCGAAGGCGAACCCCGGCAAGTCGCAGAACCCTGCCGAGGCCGAGGCACCTTCCGAGGAGCCCGCCGAGGCGTGATCCCGGGGGACAGCGGTCCCCAGTGGATGTAACCGAAAGAAGAGCGACGCTCCACCGTGCCCGGTTTCACGACCGGGCACCGGAGCGCCACCGACGAGGAGATAACGGCGCTATGCCGAAGAACAAGTCGCACAGCGGTGCCAGCAAGCGCTTCAAGATCACCGGCTCCGGCAAGGTGCTGCGCGAGCGCGCCGGCAAGCGCCACCTGCTCGAGCACAAGTCCTCCCGTGTCACGCGTCGCCTCACCGGCAACGCCGAGATGGCCCCGGGCGACACCGCGAAGATCAAGAAGCTTCTCGGCAAGTGACGTGACCGGCGCTCGCCACCACTGAGCGCCGCACGTCAGGACCGGGACCCAGTCGTTTCCGGGTCGTGTGAGTACCACCACGACCCCGCTACAAGGAGTTAACAAGTGGCACGCGTCAAGCGGGCAGTCAACGCCCACAAGAAGCGCCGGGCGATCCTCGAGCAGGCCTCCGGCTACCGCGGTCAGCGTTCGCGCCTGTACCGCAAGGCCAAGGAGCAGGTCACCCACTCGCTGGTCTACAACTACAACGACCGCAAGAAGCGCAAGGGCGACTTCCGTCAGCTGTGGATCCAGCGCATCAACGCCGCTGTCCGCGCCAACGGCATGACCTACAACCGCTTCATCCAGGGTCTGAAGGCCGCGAACGTCGAGGTCGACCGCAAGATCCTGGCCGAGCTGGCCGTGAACGACGCGAACGCCTTCGCCGCGCTCGTCGAGGTCGCGCAGAAGGCGCTGCCGTCGGACGTCAACGCGCCCAAGGCCGCGTGACGCTGCGCTGGCCTCAGCCGACGTAACTTCAGGACCCGCAGGCTTTTGGGCTTGCGGGTCTTGCTGTTGGGGTTCCCAGGCCGTCGTTCGGGTGAGGGTGCGTCGTGGTTGATCGCGCAGTTCCCCGCGCCCCTTTGGGGCGCCAGAGCTGAAGTTTCTTTTGAAAGTGAAGGACAAGATGCCCAGCCCCGAGCTGATCTCTCCCCGCTCTGCCCGCGTTGCTGCCGCCCGGCGGCTTGCGAAGCGGAATTTCCGGGGGAAGGACCGGCTGTTCCTCGCGGAGGGACCGCAGGCCGTCAGGGAGGCGGCCGGGCATCGGGCCGGGGGCGAGCCGACCCTCGTCGAGCTGTTCGCCACCGTCGAGGCCGCGGAGCGGTACGCCGACATCATCGGCGCGGCGCGGACCGTGGGCGCCCGGGTGCACCTCGCCTCCGAGGACGTCATCGCGGACATCTCCACCACCGTGACCCCGCAGGGGCTGGTCGGTGTGTGCCGCTTCCTGGACACGCCGTTCGAGGACGTCCTCGCCGCCCGGCCGAAGCTGGTCGCCGTGCTCGCTCATGTGCGGGATCCCGGGAACGCCGGGACCGTGCTGCGCTGTGCCGACGCCGCCGGGGCCGAGGCCGTGATCCTCACCGACGCCTCCGTCGACCTCTACAACCCCAAGGCCGTACGCGCCTCCGTCGGCTCCCACTTCCATCTGCCGGTCGCCGTCGGCGTCCCCGTCGAGCAGGCCGTGCGCGGGCTGACGGACGCCGGTGTGCGCATCCTCGCCGCCGACGGCGCGGGGGACCGCGACCTCGACGAGGAGCTGGACAAGGGCACCATGGGCGGGCCGACCGCCTGGGTGTTCGGGAACGAGGCCTGGGGGCTGCCCGAGGAGACCCGCGCCCTCGCCGACGCCGTCGTCCGCGTCCCCATCCACGGAAAGGCCGAGAGCCTGAACCTCGCCACGGCCGCCGCCGTATGTCTCTACGCGTCGGCCCGTGCACAGCGCGCCTCCGGAGGGTGCCGCTCCGTCACCGAGAGCTAGTAGGGTGACGAACTCGGGGCCCTGCGCCGTCTGAGAGGTGGGGTACGGGGATGAGTGTGGCCGGCACGAGCACCGCGCCGGGGGGACCGGAGGGGCGGGACGCGCGCCGCGCGCCTGTGCCCGGGTGCGCCGATCACGCGGCCCTCGACCCCGACCAGCTGCCCGACGGCCTCGTCATCGCGGATGAGCAGGGGCGCGTGATCTGCTTCAACACCGCCGCCAGCCGGATCACCGCCGTACGCGCCGCCGACGCCCTCGGGCAGCCCCTGGAGAAGGCGCTGCCGCTGGAGGACCTGGAGGGGCGCCGGTGGTGGCAGCTCACCGACCCGTACGGCGGGCTCGCCATCCGGGTGCGGCAGCCGGAGCGGAACCTGCTGTTGCCCGGCGGTCGTGAGGTGCTCGTCTCCGCCCGCTACGTCCGTGCCGAGCCCCTCGGGCCCGTCCAGCGCGTTCTCGTCTCGCTGCGCGACACCGAGGCTCGCCGCCGCACCGAGCGCAGCCACGCCGAGCTGATAGCGACCGTCGCCCACGAGCTGCGCTCCCCGCTGACCTCCGTGAAGGGCTTCACGGCCACCCTCCTCGCCAAGTGGGCGCGCTTCACCGACGACCAGAAGCGGCTGATGCTGGAGACCGTCGACGCCGACGCCGACCGGGTCACCCGCCTCATCGCCGAGCTGCTGGACATCTCGCGGATCGACAGCGGACGCCTGGAGGTGCGCCGGCAGCCCGTCGACATCGGGGCCGCCGTCTCCCGGCACATCCAGGCCTACGTCGCCGCCGGCCAGCCCGCCGGCCGCTTCCTGCTCCGTATCGAGCAGCCGCTGCCCGACCTGTGGGCCGACCCCGACAAGGTCGACCAGGTGCTGAGCAACCTGATCGAAAATGCCGTGCGGCACGGTGAGGGAACCGTCACCATTGACGTCACGCCCTGCGCATCCCCGCGCGACGGCGAGGAGACCGGCACGTCGGTCACGGTGAGCGACGAAGGTCCCGGCATCCCGGAGGAATCCATGAACCGCGTCTTCACCCGCTTCTGGCGGGGCAGCAAGCGCGGCGGCACCGGGCTGGGGCTGTACATCGTCAAGGGCATCGTCGAGGCCCACGGCGGCACCATCACGGTCGGCCGCGCCTCCGTCGGCGGCGCCGAGTTCCGATTCACGTTGCCCGTGGCGGCCCCGGCGTTTGAGTTTGAATTGCCCCGTAGGGTCGTATAGGGCGGTGGTGGGCGACGGGTGGGCCTGACGGCCCACGGGCTCTTCGGACACCTCCGCCCCGTTAGACTCGGCCTTTGGCACCTTTGTGTCCTTCACACGGCCCACCAACGGTCTCGGGGACCATCCGCCAGCCAATCGGAAGCACGGGAAGAGATGTCGGCACCGAATAAGTCGTACGACCCTGTAGAGGTCGAGGCGTTGAAACCGGAAGAGATCGAGCGCATGCGGGACGAGGCGCTCGCCGCCTTCGCCGCCGCGGACTCCCTCGACGCGCTCCACGAGGCAAAGGTCGCCCACACCGGCCCCGCCTCCCCGCTGGCCCTCGCCAACCGCGAGATCGGCGCCCTGCCCCCGCACGCCAAGGCCGAGGCCGGCAAGCGCGTGGGCATGGCCCGCGGCGCCGTCAACAAGGCCCTCGCGGGCCGCCAGTCCGAGCTCGAGGCCGAACGCGACGCCCGCGTCCTCGTCGAGGAGTCGGTCGACGTCACGCTGCCGTACGACCGCGTCCCGGCCGGCGCCCGGCACCCGCTGACCACGCTGTCCGAGCGCATCGAGGACATCTTCGTGGCCATGGGCTACGAGGTCGCCGAGGGCCCGCAGGTCGAGGCCGAGTGGTTCAACTTCGACGCCCTCAACATCGGCCCGGACCACCCGGCCCGCGGCGAGGCGGACACCTTCTTCGTCGAGGGCCCCCAGGGCGGCACCGAGTCCGGCGTCGTGCTGCGCACCCACACCTCGCCCGTGCAGATCCGCTCCCTGCTGGAGCGCGAGCTGCCGGTCTACGTGATCTGCCCCGGCCGCGTCTACCGCACCGACGAGCTGGACGCCACGCACACGCCCGTCTTCCACCAGGTCGAGCTGCTCGCCGTGGACGAGGGCCTGACCATGGCCGATCTCAAGGGCACCCTGGACCACATGGTCCAGTCGCTGTTCGGCGAGGGCATGAAGACCCGGCTGCGGCCGAACTTCTTCCCCTTCACCGAGCCGAGCGCCGAGATGGACATGCTCTGCTACGTCTGCAAGGGCGAGTCCGTCGGCAACCCCGACCGGCCCTGCCGCACCTGCTCCAGCGAGGGCTGGATCGAGCTGGGCGGCTGCGGCATGGTCAACCCGCGGGTGCTCACCGCCTGCGGTGTCGACCCGGAGAAGTACAGCGGCTTCGCCTTCGGGTTCGGCATCGAGCGGATGCTGATGTTCCGCCACAACGTCGAAGACATGCGAGACATGGTCGAGGGTGACGTCCGGTTCACCCGGCCGTTCGGGATGGAGATCTGATGCGGGTCCCGCTTTC
Source organism: Streptomyces monashensis (assembly GCF_001866665.1). GTDB lineage: Bacteria > Actinomycetota > Actinomycetes > Streptomycetales > Streptomycetaceae > Streptomyces > Streptomyces monashensis. Next base: position 66,988 of record NZ_MLYO01000100.1, read on the forward strand.
TTGGCTGCGGGAGTACGTCGACCTGCCGGCGACGGAATCCGGCCGCGACGTCCAGGAGAAGCTGGTCTCGGCCGGCCTCGAGGTCGAGACCGTCGAGCAGCTCGGCGCCGACCTCAAGGGCCCGCTGGTCGTCGGCCAGGTGCTGACCATCGAGGAGCTGGAGGGCTTCAAGAAGCCCATCCGCTTCTGCACCGTCGACGTCGGCCGGGCCAACGGCACCGGTGAACCCCAGGAGATCGTCTGCGGCGCCCGCAACTTCGCGGTCGGTGACAAGGTCGTCGTGGTCCTCCCCGGCGCCACCCTGCCCGGCGGCTTCTCCATCGCCGCCCGCAAGACGTACGGCAAGACGTCCCACGGCATGATCTGCTCCACCGACGAGCTGGGCATGGGCGACGACGGCACCCACGGCATCATCGTGCTGCCGCCGGAGACCGAGGTCGGCAGGGACGCCATCGAGCTGCTGGAGCTGGTCGACGAGGTCCTGGACATCGCCGTCACCGCCAACCGCGGCGACTGCCTGTCCATCCGCGGCGTCGCCCGCGAGGCCGCCATCGCCTACGGCCTGCCGCTGCGCGACCCGGCCCTGATCGACGTACCCGCCCCGAACGCCTACGGCTACCCGGTCCAGGTCACCGACCCCTTCGGCTGCGACCGCTTCACCGCGCGCACGGTCACCGGCCTGCGCCCCGAGGCCCGCTCCCCGATCTGGCTCCAGCGCCGGCTGCAGAAGGTCGGCATGCGCCCGATCTCGCTCGCCGTCGACGTCACGAACTACGTGATGATGGAGCTGGGCCAGCCGCTGCACGCCTACGACCGGTCCCTGGTCCAGGGCACCATCGGCGTGCGCCGCGCGCAGGAGGGCGAGAAGCTCGTCACCCTCGACGGCGTCGAGCGGAAGCTGCACGCCGAGGACCTGGTCATCACCGACGACCGCGGCCCGATCGGCCTCGCCGGCGTGATGGGCGGCGCCAACACGGAGATCGCGGATCACGAGGTCACCGAGGACGGCGTCAACGGCACCACCGACGTGGTCATCGAGGCGGCCCACTTCGACGCCGTCGCGATCGCCCGCACGTCCCGTCGCCAGAAGCTGCTGTCCGAGGCGTCCCGCCGCTTCGAGCGCGGCGTCGACCCGCAGGCCGCCGCGGCCGCCGCGCAGCGCACGGTGGACCTGCTGGTCCTGCTCGCGGGCGGCACGGCCGAGGCCGGTGTCACCGAGATCATCGCGCCCTCGGCCCCGCACACCATCACCGTCCCGGCGGACCACCCCGACAAGGTCGCGGGCGTCGTCTACGGCCGCGAGACCGTCGTACGCCGCCTCCAGCAGGTCGGCTGCGACGTCTACGGGCAGGACGAGCTGATCGTCACGGTCCCGTCCTGGCGGCCCGACCTCGTCGACCCGAACGACCTGGCGGAAGAGGTCATCCGTCTGGAGGGCTACGAGAACCTGCCCTCGACGCTGCCCAAGCTCCCCTCGCAGCGCGGCCTGACCCACCGGCAGCGGCTGCACCGCCGGGCCGGCCGCGCGCTGGCCGGCGCGGGCTTCGTCGAGGCGCCGAACTACCCCTTCGTCGGCGCACAGGTCTTCGACCAGCTCGCCCTGGACTCCGACGACCCGGCCCGCCGCGTCGTCAGGCTGGTCAACCCGCTGAGCGACGAGGAGCCCGCGCTCCGTACGACGCTGCTGCCGGGCCTGCTCGGCGCGTTGCGCCGCAACGTCGGCCGGGGCAGCCACGACCTGGCGCTGTTCGAGACCGGTCTGGTCTTCCACCCGCGCGAGGAGCGGAAGGCCGCCTTCCATCTGCCCGTCGACCGGCGGCCGACCGACGAGGAGATCGCCGCGCTGAACGCCGCGCTGCCCGAGCAGCCGCGGCATGTGGCCGCCGTTCTCGCCGGTGCGCGCGAGCAGGCCGGCTGGTGGGGCAAGGGCCGTCCGGCCGACTGGGCCGACGCGGTGGAGGCGGCGCGCGCCGTCGCCCGCGAGGCCGGTGCCGAACTGACCGTCCGCAAGGGCCAGTACGGCCCGTGGCACCCCGGCCGCTGCGCCCAGCTGGTGATCGTCGTCGACGGTACGGAGCAGGTCGTGGGCCACGCGGGCGAACTGCAGCCGCGTGTGCTGAAGGCCCTGGGGCTGCCGGAGCGCACCTGCGCGATGGAGCTGGACCTGGACGCCCTGGAGGCGGCCGGCGACGGTGTCCCGCAGGCGCCGGGCATCTCCACGTTCCCGGTCGCCACGCAGGACGTCGCCCTCGTGGTCGACCTGCCCGTCCCGGCCGCGGAGGTCGAGGCGGCGCTGCGCGAGGGCGCGGGCGAACTGCTGGAATCCATCCGGCTGTTCGACGTGTACGAGAACGCGGAGCAGCTCGGCGACGGCAGGAAGTCGCTGGCGTACGCGCTGCGCTTCCGGGCGTCCGACCGCACGCTGACCGTGGACGAGGCGTCCGCCGCGCGGGACGCGGCAGTGGCCCTGGCGGGTGAGCGCACCGGGGCGGTGCTGCGGGGCTAGCACCCTCGGCCCACTGCATAAATGCGGGTTGGCCTGCGAAGACTCACTCATTCGGGTGGGAATCGCCGGCGATCTGGTCCGTCCGGACCATGCCCTCGACAGAATCGGACCGGCCTTTCGGGGTCGGTCCGTCTGCTTTGTCAGGGACTACATGGGGGATCCAGAGGCATGATCCGTATGAAGGCACGGGCACCCACCGCGCGGGGAGCCGTACTGCCCGCGGTGTGGGGCGGTGTGGCCGTCGGCTACCGGTTCGGCTGCCCGCTCGCGCAGCAGGACGGGCTCGGTGCGCGCATCGTCACCAGCGCCGTCTTCCTCGCCGTCGGCACCGGGCTCATCGTCCATGTCCGGCGCACCCTGCTGCGGGAGCTGCGGCAGGCCCGCCGGGTCGCGCGGGCGGCGCAGAGTGTCGTACTGCGTCCGCCGCCCCCGCGCCTCGACGGGCTGAACGTTGCCGCCGCCCAGTTGTCCGCCGACCGGGGCGCCTGTGTCGGCGGGGACCTGTACGAGGCGGTCGCCACCGAGCACGGGGTGCGGGTGGTGATGGGCGACGTACGGGGCCACGGGCTGGCAGCCCTCGGTACCGTCGCCGCCGTCCTCGGCAGCTTCCGCGAGGCGGCCCATGACGAGCCCGAACTCGGCCGCGTACTGCGCCGGTTGGACCGCGCCCTCGCCCGCCATCTGCGCGAGCGGGCCCGCGCCGGACACCCGGTCGCGGAGGAGTTCGTCACCCTGCTGCTCCTGGAGATCGGGCGGGACGGCGACGTGCGCGCCCTCAACTGCGGTCATCCCTGGCCGTATCGGATCAGCGGCACGAGCGTCGAGCAGTTGACGCGCGTCGACCCGCTCCCTCCGCTGGGCCTGTTCCCCCTGCCGACGGAGCTGGAATCGCATGCCTGCGGTCGCCTGTTCCCGGACGACTCCCTGGTCCTCTTCACGGACGGCGCGGAGGACGCCCGGGATGCCCGGGGGCGGTTCTTCTCGCTGCCGACCGTGCTGCGGGAGGCCGTACGCGATCACCCGGTGTCCCCTCAGTCGGTGCTGCGTTCGGTCTTCCGGGCTCTCCTGCACCACACGGCGGGGCGGCCGACGGACGACATCGCCCTGCTGGTCCTGCGCAACGACCGGAGGCGGGGCACCCTTCCCCGCCCGGGGACGACCGACCCGGCCAAGCCGCCGCTGTTCGAGGGGGAGCCGGTGGCTTGGCCGGGACCTCAGTCAACCGGTAGATCACGCTGAGCAACACCGCGTGCACAGTACGGATGCATGCGTTCCGTTCACACCCCGTGTGAAACCGAACACACTACGCTGAACGGCACCAGGCCACTCGGGGGTCATTCATGCAGCCCAACACTCTGCTCGACGCGATCCTGGACGAGGCGGGTATCTCGCACGCCGGGCTCGCCGCCCACGTCAACCAGGCAGGCCGCAGACGGGGCCTCGTGCTCCGGTACGAACACACCGCCGTGGCACGCTGGTTGAAGGGGCAGCGGCCACGCGGCCAGGTGCCCGATCTGATCTGCGAGGTGCTGGCCGGGCGGCTCCAGCGCCCGGTGACCCTCGACGACATCGGCCTCGGGGTGCCGGGTGAGCCGAGCACCCCGCACGCCGGGTCGCTGTCCGGCTTCGTGGAGCGGGCGACCGCCCTGTGGCGCTCGGACGAACAGCAGCGGCCCCATGTGCTGGGTGCCCCCGCCGTCACCGGGACCCCGGCGGTCATGCCGGTGTGGGAGTGGGAGAACCCGCCCGAGGACGTCGACGTCTCCCGGGGTGGCCGGCACCGGGTGACCACGGCCGACATCGAGATGCTGCGGGCCGCGCGGACCCACTACGAGCAGATGTACCGCAAGACCGGCGGTATCGCGACCCGCACTCGGATCGTCGGCTTCCTCAACGCCGAGGCGGCGCCGCTGCTGCGCGGCAGCTACACCGACGCCACGGGGCGCCAACTGCACCGGGCCACGGGCGGGCTGGTGGCCGTCACCGGGATCTGCGCGTACGACTCCGACGCGCACGGCCTCGCCCAGCGGTACTTCCATCAGGCGCTCAGACTCGCGAAGGCCAGCGGAGACAGGGGACTTGGGGCGTATGTGATAGCCCTGCTGGTCAACCAGTCGCTGTTCATGCGGGAGTACCGGCAGGCCGTCGCCTTCGCGGAGTCGGCGCTGCGGGCCGCCGGCAAGCACATCACCCCGGCGCTCGCCTCCGACCTGTACGCGATGCAGGCGAAGGCGTACGCCCATCTCGGCGACGCCGGCAGCGCGCTGGCGTGCATCCGGCGCGCGGAGACGGCCGCCGACCGGATCCGGCGCGGGTACGAGCCCGACGAGACCGGCTATGTGCAGCCCGGGCTGGTCAACGTGCAGGTGGCCGAGGCGCTCCTCAGTCTCGGTGAACTCGCCGCCGCTCGCGAGCACGCGGTGGCGGCCGTCGACAATCCGGCCCACGACCGGGGAAGGGTGCACCGGCTCGCCATGCTCTGCACAATCGAACTGCGCCAGGGCCAGGCCGACAAGGCGGTCGCCACCGCCGTGCAGATGGCCGAGCAGGCGCGCGGAATGGAGTCCCAGCGCCTGCGCGACAGACTGCGTGCGGTACGCGAGCACCTGGTGAGATGCGGCTCGGCCGGCACCGCCGAGGCCGCCGAACTCATCGACGGGGCACTGCGCGTACCGCTGTAGGCCCTCCACATGGCCCTCTGTGGGTACCTCGTCCCTGCTGCGATATTGCCACTTACTCATCGAAAGGTGGCAGAACCGTGCAGTGGACGAAACAGAACGAACAAACTGTGTATGCAAACCGCTGGTTCAGCGTCAATCTCGCTGATGTCGAGCTGCCGGACGGCCGGCATCTCGACCACTTCCTGATCCGGCTGCGGCCCGTGGCCGTGGCCACGGTCGTCAACGAGGCGGGCGAGGTGCTGCTGCTGTGGCGGCACCGCTTCATCACCGACAGCTGGGGCTGGGAACTGCCCGCGGGTGTCGTCGAGGACGGCGAGGACATCGCCATAGCGGCTGCCAGAGAACTGGAGGAGGAGACCGGCTGGCGGCCGGGACCCCTGCACCACCTCATGACCGTGGAGCCGTCCAACGGCCTCTCCGACGCCCGGCACCACATCTACTGGTCCGACCGGGGCGAGTACGTCGGACACCCCGTGGACGACTTCGAGTCCGACCGGCGTGAGTGGGTGCCGCTCAAACTCGTCCCCGATCTGATCGCCCGTGGGGAGGTCCCGGCCGCCAACATGGCGGCCGCGTTACTGCTGCTGCATCACCTCAGGCTGGCCGACGGCTAGCGGGCCAGCGCCTGCCAGACGGTCACGACGAGCGCTCCGAGGGCGGTGAGCGCGGCGAGTGAGGGCAGTGGCCAGCGCGCGTGTTCCAGGGAGGCCATCCGGGAGTTCAGCTCGTCCACTTCCTTGGCGGTCTCCTTGGTGCGGTGAGTGAGCAGCGCCAGCCCTCCCTCGACCCGGGCGTACGCGACGTCCAGGCGGCGACGTAACTCTGCGAGTTCCTCCTGGACCACGGAATGATCGGAATCGGTGGTCACGGTTTCATTCCTCTCTGTGGCCGAATGTGGTGTTCCACATCCGCTGCATGGGCATGAGGAGTCAACTCGCCTGGTGGGCGCGTGGGGAGCGTGTGCGACGGGCATATGCGTGCCCGGCGCGCACACGGTGTGTGAAACAGACGAGCCCGGCACCGCGTGCGGTGCCGGGCCGTAATGTGTCGCTCTGCGTGATCGGGCGCCGGGTGATCAGTAGGTGTAGAACCCCGAGCCGGTCTTCCGGCCCAGCCGGCCCGCCTCGACCATGCGCTGGAGCAGCGGGGGAGCGGCGTACAGGGGCTCCTTGTACTCGGCGTACACGGTGTCAGTGTGCGCGACTATCGCTCTCACCTGCGGTTTCATGGCCTGCTGCGGGCCTGCGGGGCACCCAGGGACTTCTCAGGGACATTCGGTTGTGGATCTTGATCGAACCACTCGTCCATGGCGGCGAGGCCCCGCTTGCCCGCCCCGGGCATGAAGTGAGCGTAGTGCGTCAGTGTGGTCTGCGGCGAAGCATGCCCGAGCCACGCCGACACGCTCACGATCGACTCGCCTGCCTCGAGCTGGGTGCTCGCGTACGTGTGCCGGAGGACGTGGAACATGTCCTCCCTGGAAACTTCGTAGATGGGGTACCGACGGCTGTGGCCTCGGTATGTCCTGACTTTCTCGCCGACCTTCTTCAGGACACCGGCCGTTGTGAGTGCGGGCCGCCAGCTCAGCCTGTTCCACATCGAGTAGTTGATTCGATTGCCCTGCGACGTGATCAGGACCAGCCGGACGGTGATCGGTTTGCGCTGTCGCGCTTCCAACTCGGTCGTCGGCGGCTCAGGGTTGCGCCACGGGAGCGTGCAGGCGACCGAAGGAAAACGGCGCAAATGGTCCCGGACACGCTTGGCGAGGTTGGGGGAGAGGGGAACGTCTCGCGTCTTGCCGCCCTTGGGCAGGCAGAAGTACGGCCTTCCCTTGGAGTCCCACCGCAACTGTCGGCGGACGTGTACGACACCGGCATCGAAGTCCACATCCTCCTCCCCCAGACCGAACGCCTCGCCTTGGCGCAGGCCGAGGCCGACACCGAGGTCCACCGCGATGCGGTATCGCTCCTGAAGGCCCGCCCGGACGGCCTCCACGGTCGGCCTGGCCCATGCCTTGGCCTTCCTCTTCGCGGGTTTGGGCGCCTTGACAGTCCGGCGGGCCTTGCAGGGGTTCTTGACCAGGCGGCCGTCTTCGACGGCGGCTTCGAGGATCGTGGAAAGGTGGATCCAGATCACGTGGGCCGTGGACGCCTCGACCCGTGTCAGCAGTTGGGCCTTCCAGGCGCGCAGCACGGCAGCGTCGATGTCCCGGAGCGCGGTTGTACCCAGGAACGGGATGATGTGGTTCCAGATCTTGCTGCGCATGGGGGCAGCGGTCGACGGTTCGTCCGATCGGCTCGGCCACCAGTGCTTCTCGATGTACTGGGCGAGGGGGATCGCCCCATCGCGGGGGTCGACGAATTCGCCACGTGTGGTGTCGGTCTGCGCCTTGGCGAGCCACTGCTTCGCGTCTTCGCTCGTGTCGAACGAGCGGTCCCGGACGCCAGGGATGCCCTTCACCCGATAGCGCTTGCCCTGGCCCCACAGGGCAGTGCGCTCCCGCTTACCGGTGTCCTTGTTGGGCTTCTTCTTGAGCCAGCGGTCTTCTATGTACCCCGCCAAGGGAACGTTCTCCTATGAACTCAGTTGGGTATGGTCGTATGGCATGGCGGAAAAAAGCGTGCCAGGACCCCGAACGATCGACGCACCGCCTCCGGCCTCGTGGACAGCCTTCAACGAGTGCGCATGGAACGCTCCATCGGCTTCTGGGCGAGAGGATTGAGAGCAGCGTTGGAACGTGAATCCGCCTGCTCCTGCGCTATGACCCACTCATTCAGCGCCGAGATCCTGTACATGATGCGGTGGCCCATGCGGAAGCTCGGCGGACCCTGCCGCCGGTGACGCCAGACATACAGGGTGTTCGGTGAAATGCCAAGGTATTCTGCCGCCTTGTTCAGGTTCAAGAACGCGGCTTCATGCGTGGATGCGATCTGGTCGTGCATGTGCTGTCTCCAGTGTGAGAAGAGTTGATGCACTCACGATCCGGAGAAGTCCGGCGTTGGTGAAACCGGGAAATTGTGGTAGTGCGCGTTTTGGGCTGCATCAGGGTGCTGAGGTGCGACTGTTGATTTCGGGCTTAGCAGTCCATGGCGCTGGATCCTCCTCTCGCTGAGCTGCGGTTTTGCCAGCACCCGTACGTTGACATGGTGTACGGGCAGTCTCAAGTCACGGCCGTCTGCCGTAGGCGAACTGCCGTGAGCGTCAGCGACGGGTGAAACGACGGGGGCGGATAGCCGCGGCGCTTCCGTCAAACGCCAGCTGTGGCCGGCGTGATGTTGCGATCAACCAGTTGCCTGAAGGAGGTCGTTGATCCAGATCATTGAGGCGCGGAGGTGGAGGCCGGGGAGATAGCTCTCGGGCTGCAACTGCCCAATATTTCATCCGACTAGATCAGGCGGGCGTGCGGCGTATGTCCACGACGGCTGCGGGAAAGGCCTGCTCGGCGTACGACGGCTGTCGAGATGAAGCTCGCCACGTGGTCTCCGGAGCGGCAAAGCGAGGACGACGTGCTGACCGCCGCCGCGTCTGTCGGAGGCCACATCATCGGCTGCGCCCGGGGTCGCCTCCCGGCGGGCTGCCCTAGATGATCAATTCCAAGGGGTGTCTTGTGACTGAGCATCACAGCTGAGTGCGCGGTCGCTGTCGAGGTGTTCAGGGGCGCCAGGTGATCCCGGCCGTGGCGTCCTCAGCTGACGGCAGGGAGTTGGCGGGCGAAGCGGCGGACGGCATCAGTGAAGGCATCGGGGTCGTCGAAGTTCGCGAGGTGTCGTGCCCGCGGGATCAATTCGACGCGAGCGTCCGGATGCGCGCGGGCGAAGTCCGCCTCCCCGGCGCGGAAGACGGCGTCCTTCTCGCCGTTCAGGATGAGAACCGGAGCCTTCACATGACGCATCGCACCCGCGTCGAAGCGTCCGAGTACCTCGTCCCAGGCTGCTGGCAGGGTATGGAAGGCGTAGCCGGCATGGATGGTCGCCTCCACCACTTCCCGTGGGTAGAGCCGCCGCAGCAACCGGTCGTTCCACCGGGCCAGGCGATCCGCCGGTATGCGAGGGACCAGCCGGGCGACCCACCGATAGGGTGCTGCCCGGAGGCCGCGGGTTGAGGCGCTGGCTCCCGCGAGGATCAGCCCGCGCAGTTGTTCCGGACGGCGTCGCGCGAACTCCAGCGAGGCATATCCGCCGAGCGAGTGCCCGACGACCAGAGCAGGCCCGCGGTTGAGCGAGTCGACCGCGGAAGCGATGATTTCCGTCGCGGTGCTCAGGCTCCAGGGCTGAGCCGAGCGCTCTCCGTGGCCGGGCAGGTCGATGGCGACTACCGGGAATTCGTCCTGGAGTGCGGCAAGCTGCATGCTCCACTGTCCCGCGCTGAAGCGTGTCCCGTGAACGAAGACTATGGGCACTGCATTCGCTGCTGTCATCAGTCCCCCAGGTGACACTGTCCTCAAGCCGACTCTACCGGCGGGATCTTCCTCGCGATCAAGGGAGAGCCAGAAGTGTTCAAACGGCCAACTGCGTGGCGCTCAGTCATGTGTTTGCGGAGACGAGAACGAGGGCGCCCAAGATCGTTGTGTGACGAACAACCTGGACACCCTCGCGACAGCACTCTATGCGACGACCGACGATCTGCTGAAGGAACATCCGGACTTGGCGCCGTGGCGGCCGGCAGTGGGGATCGCGCCACAGCTCACCGACGCCGAACTGGTCACACTCGCGATGATGCAGGCCATGCTCGGTTTCACCTCCGAGGCCAGATGGCTCCGGCATGCCCGGGCCCACCCGCGGCACCTCTTCCCGTACCTGCCGCAGCAACCCGGCTACAACAAGCGGCTGCGCAAGGCCGCCAACCTGCTCCGCCGGGTCACCCGAATCCTGGCCACCAGCACCTCGGCGTGGGGCGACGACGTGTGGATCGTGGACTCCACACCCGTGGAGTGCGGCCGCTCCCGGGAGACCGTCAAACGCTCCGACCTCGCCGGATGGGCCGAGTACGGGTACTGCGCCAGCCACAGCCGCTTCTTCTGGGGCCTGCGCCTGTACCTGGTATGCACCCTCCAGGGCCTGCCCGTCGCCTTCGCCCTGACCGGCGCCAAGGCCGACGAGCGCGAGACCCTGCTGGACCTGCTCGCGGCCGAACCGCACCTGGTCGCCGCCCGCCCGGGCCAGACACTGATCGGCGACAAGAACTACTTCGGCCGCGACTTCGAACACGAACTCGCCCAGCACGGCATCCAGTTGCTACGGCCGACCCGCAAGGGCGAACGGCAGCGGCCCGGCGGATCCCTGTTCAAACCGTTGCGGCAGGTCATCGAGTCGGTCAACGAGACCTTCAAGGGCCAGCTCGACCTCGAACAGCACCGAGGGCGCACACCTCGCGGTGTCATCGCCCGCCTCATGCAGCGAATACTCGCGCTGACCGTCGTGATCTGGCACAACGACCACACTGGACAAGACACCCTCCGTTCGCTGACTTCGTACGATCACTGACCCCTTGGAATTGATCATCTAGCCTCAATGCCGCTGACTTTGGGGTGAGTTGCTTGTAGCTTGTGGCTGGGAGGGTGCTGGTGCCACGGGCTGGGCAGGTGAAGCCGCCGGTTGAGGAGCGGTTGTCGGACAGGATCGCGTTGGGGGTGCTGACGCGGGTGTTCCCGGCGGAGTTGGTCGATGAGGTTGTTGCTGAGGCGGGCCGGGTCGAGCAGCGGAGTCGGTTGCTGCCGGCGCGGGTGGTGGTCTACTTCGTGCTGGCCATGTGCCTGTTCTCCGGGCAGGCGTATGAGGAGGTCGCGCGGCTGTTGACGGAGGGCCTGGCGTGGGCCGGCCGGTGGCGGGGCAGGTGGGAGGTGCCTTCCACCGGGGCGATCTCCCGGGCGCGTGCCCGGCTCGGTCCGGAGCCGCTGCGGGCGCTGTTCGCGCGGGTGTGCCGGCCTGTGGCGACACCGGACACGGTCGGTGCCTGGTATCGGGGGCGGCGGCTGGTGGCAGTGGACGGCACCACGCTTGACGTGGCGGACACGGAGGACAACGACGCGTTCTTCGGACGGCCGGGGTCCGGGCGTGGGGACAAGAAGAGCGCGTTTCCGCAGGTGCGGCTGGTGGTGCTGGCCGAGTGCGGCACGCATGCGGTGTTCGCCGCGGCCACCGGTCCGTGCACGGTGGCCGAGACGCAGCTCGCCGACAGCCTGCTGCCGCAGCTTCAGCCGGGGATGCTGCTGCTGGCGGACCGCAACTTCCCCGGCTACGACCGGTGGAAGGCGGCCGCCGCGACGGGTGCGGATCTGCTGTGGCGGGTCAAATCAGATGTCGTGCTGGTGGTGCGCGAGCAGTACGCGGACGGCTCGTACCTGTCGGAGATCTACGCGGCCCGGGACAAGCGCCGCGTGCACGGGCAGCTGGTGCGGGTGGTGGAGTACACCGTCGCCGGCCACGAGGAGGCCGGCCCGGTCCGGCTGATCACCACGATCCTGGATCCAAAGCAGGCACCGGCGGTGGAGCTGGCGGCCTTGTATCACGAGCGGTGGGAGGTGGAAGGAGTGCTGGACGAGATCAAGGTCCACCAGCGCGGCCCGGACGTGGTCCTGCGCTCCAGGTACCCCGACGGCGTCGAGCAGGAGGTCTACGGCTTCCTCCTCGTCCACCACGCCGTGCGCCAGGTCATGCACCAGGCCGCAGACCGGGCCGGGACCGACCCCGACCGGCTGTCTTTCACCCGCTCCCTGCGCGTCGTGCGCCGCCAGGTCCCCACCCAGGCGGCTTTTTCCCCCTGAACGGCTGGCCGCTGCCTGGGACCGTACCCTCGCCGAGATCACCCGACGCCGCTTACCGGTCCGCAGACTCCGCGCGTTCCCCCGCGTCGTCAAGCGCAAGATGTCCAACTGGGGCCTCAAACGCGCCCACCACCGCGACTGGCCCCAGCCCGCCGCCCCACCGGCCGATGCGGTCACCATCGTTCCCGCGTCCAAGACCGCCCCGACCAAGCGAAAACCCAAGGCCACGGCTTAAAACAGCGGCATTGCATCTAGCCTCGATGTTTCGTGACGGTCCGTCGGTTCGCCTGACGGGCCGTTTCGGCTGTTCGGGCTCGCGGCGGGCATCCCTGTAGCCCGGCTGTCGCGCCGGTTGGGCGCCGGGTTCCACTGATCCGGGTGTGGGCGGCTCGTCGGGACGGGACGTCGTTGCTGGTCAGTCGGGGTTCGGCAGTGCCTGGAGGCGGTCGAAGGCGGTGGTGATGATCGGGGTCCAGGGCCAGTGCCGGCCGAGCCGGAGCCAGCGGCGGCGGCCGGTCGTGACGAGGTGGGCGGCTGCGGAGAACAATCGCAGCCGCAGGCGCTTGGGCTCCCACCTGCGGGTTTCTCCGGTGAGGGCGAGCATGGGCATCCAGGCGAGCAGGTCCAGGGCGAGCTGGACGATCTCCAGCCAGATCCGGTTCTGGGCGGTGTCGTGCAGGGGAAGGTTGCGCAGCCGGTGTCGCGGGCGGCCCTGATGCGGTCCTCGGCGCGGGCCCGCTGACGGTGCCGCAGCTCCAGGGCCGCGATCGCGGTGCCGGTCGTGTTCGTCGCGAAACAACTGAGGTTTGCGCTTCGGGGTGACGTCATGGCGGTGTCCAGGTGAGGCCGGTCTCGGTGATGAAGCCGTCGAGGAGGTCGGGTCGGTATTGCATCTTCTTCAGCCGGGTGCGGGTGAGGTCGGCGAGGGCGTCGACGGTGCAGGCGGCGAGGTTGCCCAGGTCGTTCTTCAGGTTCGCCCACACGCCTTCGGCCGGGTTCAGGTCCGGGGCGTAGGCCGGCAGGCGGAAGACGGTCAGCCACTGTTGCCGGGCGGCCAGTAACTCGCGCATCAGTGCGTCTTTATGCTGGGTGGAGTTGTCCCAGATCAGCACGGTCTTCCCACCGAGCTGCTGGTGGGCGGCGTCCAGCAGGGCGGCGAAGTCCTGCTCCCTGAAGCCGTTCTTCTCGCCGCGCCGACCGGGGTGGTGCACCAGCATCCGGTAGAACAGGCGGGTCCGCTCGCCCGGCTTCGCGCAGACCATCCCGGCGACCGAGACCCGCCCCGATCCCTTCCCCGAGACTTTGACCTGCGGCGGCACTCCGATGCGGGACCAGGTGCGGGACTTGGGCGGACGCAGCGCCTGGCCCGACTCGTCCTCGAACACCAGCCACGCGTCCTGCTCCCTCACCTTCTTTCCACGCGCGCCCATGTCTCCTCCCGCCACTGGCCGCACCTGCTCCTCGTCCCGTTCGGCGGCCCGGTGCTGTCGGCGTACACCTGAACACGGCCAGCAAGGTACAGAGATACGTCCCCACCCGAAGAAGGTCACGTGCAGGTCGGAGAGCCGGGGCCGCCCGATCTCTGAGGGTGCGTGACAGGACGGCCAGTCAAGGGCGCCCTTCGGGCGTCGCTGCGCGATGGGGCGTCGCCCCACCCTGGACAGCCCGCCCTGTCACGAGGCTGGCTGGCTATCGGCCGGCCCCGGCCCTGTGGCAACCAGGTAGCTGGCCCCGTTCGTGTGTACCTGGCTGGGGAGAAAACCCCGTACTCCGACAGGTGCACCGGAACCTGGACGGAAAAGCCCATCTGCCGCAGGATCCCCGACAGTTGTGGCTGGCTGAAGCGCACGTGGAAGCGCCGGGCGACGAGCACCGAGATCCTCGCCAGCGTCCACCGCTGGTCTTCCGTCCAGCCATGCGCGGCCGGTCCCTGCTCCAGCGCCCTGGCCAGCCAGGCCCGCCAGCCCGGCTGCATCCGCGACGCCACCCCCGAGGGCCCTCTGGAGCGCAGAGCATCCGTGCCGCCTTCCCGCCAGGCAACGTGCCAGGCATACGCGGACTTCCGTGAGACCCGTAACGCCCGCGCGACCTGCGGCGGCCGCATCCCGGCCGCGAACATCTCGGCGGCCTGGAACCGCACCCGCTCCCGCCGGGCCCGCTCCACCGCGGTCAGGCCACCCCCATCGGGATACCTCATCCCACTGGCATACACCCACCGCCGAAACCACCGTCACCCCGAAGCGCAAACCTCAGAAGTCAGCCGCATCCCGTCGGCGTCGGTGATCCGCAACTGAGCACCGGGGTGCGGCCGTTCCTTGCGGACGATCAGCCGCATGCCCGGCGGCCAGCCCTTCAGCACGTCGGCCGCGATCTCGGCGACCCGCGCACCGTCCCGGATCTGACCGTCGGGTTCGACGGCCGGTGTCCAGGCCGACGCGGGAACGAGAAGAGCCGCCTGGTGGATGGCGTCGGTGATGACCATCCCGACCGAGTAGGACAGCCCGCGCCGGGTGAGCCAGTTGAAGAACTCGTGGGCGCCGCCGGCGGAGTCGGTGCGGATCAGCGTCCGCCGTCCACGCCGGTGTTGCCGAACTGGGCCAGTGCCTGCCGAGTGACGGTGATGTGGTCGCTCGCGGTGTTGCTGCCCGCGTTCCCGGGCCGCAGCAGGCCCGCGACCGGCTCACCCGAGCCGCCTCGGCCGTGGTCGACGAACGCGACCAGCGGGTGGTGCCCGAAGGTCTTCTTCCACGTCGCGGCGGCGTCCTGCTTCTCGGAGTGCGCCAGGACCAGGACGCCGTCGAGGTCCACGATCACCTCGCCGCCCGCACCCGGCGCCGCCTGACCGGCCAATCTCCAAACGTGCTCTCGCACTTCGGCCTGTGCCCGATGGATGGCCGCAAGCGCTGTGGGACCCGCTGCAGCCAGCGTGTCGATCAGCCGGGAGACAGCCGGATCGGACGCGACCACGCCGAACACGGGGGGCTCGGCCCGCAGCATGCCGATGTCCGATAGACAGTCCCCGCCCAGCGCGACGCTCAGGGCGAGGTCCAGGAGGATCTTGCCTGGATCGTGGACCGCCCGAGGCTTGCGCCACGGCTCCAGCACCGCCGACAGGGCTGAGTCCAGGCCGATCCGTCGGGCGGTCTCCACCAGCAGGAACCGGCCCGCCTGCGAGACGACGCCGTTGCCGTTCCCCGACACCCGCAGGCGCGGGTAGAACCCGATACGCTTCCTCACCTGAAGAGTGCCTCCGGACGGCGCGGGAACTGGGACCTCGACGATCCTTATTCTCGCTGGTCAGAGGCACTTTTTGCGTAGATGGTCACCTACCGGACAGTCCACCTGGTCAAAGCCTGGGGCGGGCGGAGGGGATAGGCAGGATGACGTCGCCAGGCTCTCAAGAGGCAACGACGGGGGCCCGGTCGGTGTGGGCACTCACGCCGCTGGAGAGCGTCGGCCCGTTGCAGTTCGGGATGAGCATGGATCAGGCAGCGGCTGCGCTCCCGGAGATCCCTGAGTTGCGCCGGTTCCAGGCCGAACCCTGGTTTCCAGAGGTCGTGGGTATCCAACTGGGGGTCAGCCGCGAGGAACCTGCCGTACACGAGTACTTCGACGGCTCGGGCCAGCTGTTCTGCGTGGCGATTGATGCTGTTCGCGGACCGCAGGTGACAATGGACGGGGCGGAGTTGGTCGGTGGGGACCCGGCCAGGCTGGAGGAATGGCTGTTCGACCTCCCTGACTCGATGGGCGGCGTGTCCTACGGGCCACGCGGAAACCCGGGGATGAACGGCCTGGGCCTGGTCCTGCGAGTGCAGGACACTCCAACCGGACTGGTGACTCGGCCGGTGCTGGTTGGCCGAGACTGGGCCGACCGATGCGCTGACGACTGGGAGGGCGCTATCCCGGAGTGCGAGTGGGTGGGGCATGTGTGGCCTCACCCGTTTCTTGCCCCAGGGGTTCATGTGTGGCCGTCAGCCGGACAAGAGCCGGCATGGGCAGGCCGGTGGACACCGCCGTTCTGACAGCTCGGCCAGCCGCGTGGGTTCGGGGGACGTCATCGTGACTGCTCACTTGAGAGGTGCATTCGGCTGCCGTAGAAGCAGAACCTCGTCAGCCCTCCTTCTCGCTGGTCAGAGGCGCTCCTCAGATGACGAATACCTGCCGGACAGCGAGCCTCGTCAAAGCGCGAGGCTAGGGCGTGGTCCTCGGTGAAGGCGATCTCGGCCTCGGCGCCCTTCTCGGTGCCCAACAGTCGCAGTCGGCCGCTTTCGCGGATGCGCGCCAGGTCCGGCTCCACGCCCCCCCGCACGTCCACGGTGGCCGGCACCTGTCCCTCCAGCCCCAGCAACACTGCCTTCGGGCTGCTGTGGCCGTGGCCGGTGGCGCCGAGGGAGCCGAGCAGTTGTGCGCGGACCCTGGTCACCCGGGGCAGCGGGCCCTCGTTGTCCAGGCGCTTGACGAACATCCGGGCCGCACGTATCGGGCCGACTGCGTGTGAACTCTACGGGCCGATGCCGATCGAGAACAGGTCGAAAACGCCGACCGCCATGCTTGGGTACGTCTCACGCCTTTGTGTTGAGGAAAGAACGCCGGAATGCCGACCTCCCGAGGCTGTCAACCGGGGGAGGTCGGCATTGGCGTTCTTGCCGCGCCGTGCAGTGCCCAGCACGCTTTTGCTGCGGCGACCGGCGGCTCTGCTCGGTCCTACTCGGTCCGCAGCGCGGTGGCGGTCCGGGTCCGTGCCGCCCAGCCGGCCGGCGGCAGTGCGCCGAGCAGGGCGATCACGATCCCGCCGGCCAGCAGGGGGATGAGCAGAGCGGCGGTGTAGGTGTGGGACACGCTCGGCGGCAGGTGCCGGCCGATCGCGTTCCCCATCGGGGTCAGCGTCGCCTTCTCCACCGCGACCCCGAGCGGGACCCCGATCAGCCCGGCGATCAGGCCGGTGAGGGACACCGAGGTCAGAACCATCGCGATGGTCTGCTTGGGTGTCATCCCGAGGGCCTTGAAGATCCCCAGATCATGAACCCGCTCACGGGTGTCCTGCACCACCATGCTCAGCACCCCGAGCGCGGCTACCGCCATCATCATCAGCGTGAGCGTGGCCACCAGGGCGCCCATGGTGATCACCACGATGTTCTTGTCCCCGCCCGAGCTCGGCTGGGCCGAGGCGTTCAGCGGGGTCAGCGCGGCGGCGGCTGAGGTGGACCAGTCCGATCCGCTGACGTTGCCGGCCAACTCGACGTTGAACTGCTCGATGTGCGGGGCCAGACCGGCGGCGGTGAAGGTGGCCGCATCCGTCATGATCGTGTAGTCGCCCACGTTGGTGTCGAAGTTGATGCCGACGACCTTCAGCGGCAGTTGCTTGTTCTGCTGCACCACGGTGACATTGTCACCGACGTGGATCCCCACCGCCGCGGCCAGCTTGTCGCCGACCACGGCCTCGCCGGGCGCTGAGAACCAGCGGCCGGACAGCAGCTCCAGGTTCGTCCAGGTGAAGTCGCCCGTGACCGTGAACACCTTCGGCGGTTCGCCGCCGGGCGGGGCGCCGACGATGGTCGCGCCGCTCTCGCCCCAGCCGAACGCGGCCTTCGTGCCCGGGGTCCTGGCGAGCGCGGCGGCCACCTTGGCGGCATCCAGGTGCGGCCTGCGCGGGTCGTTGGGGCCGTAGCGACCCCAGGGCACGCCTACGTCGGCTGTGGGTATCACAAACTTCGACGCGACGTTGAAGCCTGAGGTACTGGTGTCCAGGTACTTGTTGAACGCGGACCCCAGCCCCACCGCGAACGTGACACTCACCACGCCGAACAGCACCGCCGCACCGACCAGTACGGCCCGGGCTGGCCGGGCGAAGGGCTGGGCCAGACCCAGCGACATGGCCCGGGGCAGCGGCAGCCGCGAGGCAAGACGCTGCGCCGTCCGACCGGCCCCGGCCCTGGGGGCGCGGCCGGCCACCAGAGCCTGCACTGTCGGCATCCGGCCGGCCCGCAGTGCCGGGATCAAAGCCGTGGTGCCGACGATCAGCAGGGTGCCCAGCGGCACCACGGCGCTGACCCACAACGGAATCGTGGCACTGGCCGCGCCGAGTTGCTTGGTGGCCCCGTCCAGGATCGGCACAGCCAGGAGATTGCCGAAAACCGTGCCGAGCACCACGCCGAGTGTCGCCGGGATCATGGCCTGCGCGGTGTAGGCGCGGGCCACCTGCGAAGGGGTGAAGCCCAACGACTTCAGAATCCCGATGCGCCGGATTCCCGAGGCCACAGCCCCGCTGACCACGATCGCGATGATCAGCACCGACATCAACAGCCCGAGGATCCCGAAGCCGGTCAGGAACGGCACGAAGGCCTTGGCGTTGCCGGTCGCCTGCTCTTCCGCGGTCAGGTATGACTGTGCGCCCTCGACCGCGCCGGCCGGCGCAGCGGCGGCCACCGCCTGCTTGTCGGTGGCGATGTCGGCGTCGGTCCCGGCCTTGGCGAACCGGTAGAGCATCTGCACGGCGGACTTGGCACCGGCGGCGGTGAGCCGCGCGAAACCGTCGGCGGTGGCGAAGGCGGTCGCGCTGTTGGTCACCGAGCCGCCGAAGCCGACGACCTTGAACGACGGCTTGCCCGGCAGGGAGGAGAACACCACCGAATCGCCGAAGCAGACGGTGGCATAGTGCTGCCACGGCAGCGCGATCTCGCCCGGGCTGGCCGGCCAGCGCCCCCGGGCCAGCACGAGTTGGTCCATCCCGGAGGTGCTACCCAGGTCGGGCCGGGTGGTGACGGTGACCGGACCGTTGTCGTGACCGGCGAAATCCTTCTTGGGGCAGTCCGTGCCGACGGTCGTGTCCAGGGCGGCGGCGATCGGGTACGGTCCGGCCGCCTCGGTAACGCCGGCGGCGTGCGCGGTGGCGGCGGCCTGCGCGGCCGTGGCCTTCGAGCCGTCGAACTGGACCGCCAGGTGCGCCCCGTTCCGAGCACTGAAAGCGTGGTCGAACGGGGCCTGCACGACGGCCAGCAGGCCGAGGGAGAGTACTGAGGACGTCACCGCGGCGAACGTCGTCAGGGCCATGACGATGGACTGGATCCGACGCCGGCCCACGCCGGAGCGTACGACCTTGCCGAGCGCGCTCACCGGCTCACCGCCGGCAACAGGCGGGCCACGGGCCGGAATCCGACCTCGAAGAGGCGCCGGGGCATCGGCGGCTTGCGCAGTGTCATCCGACCGCTCCCGCCGGACGGGTCAGCGGCGTGCGGGCGGCCAGGCCGGCACCGCTGCCGTCGTTGACGACGTCCCGCTTGACCGCGCCGTCCACCAACTCGATCGTGCGGCGCGCGGTGCTCGCGGCCAACTGCACATCGTGGGTCACCAACAAGATGGTCTGGCCCTCGCTGTTCAGGTCCAGCAGCAGCCGGCGCACGTCCTCGGCCGAACTCGAGTCCAGGGCGCCGGTGGGCTCGTCGGCCAGCAGCAGCGCCGGCTTGTTCATCAGGGCCCGGGCCACCGCCACCCGCTGCCGTTGCCCGCCGGACAGCCGCTGCGGGTAGGCCTTGGCATGCCGGTCGATGCCCAGCGAGCCGAGCAGCTCGATGGCCCGCCGCTTCGCCTCACCCTTGCCCATCCCGGCCAGCTGCGCCGGAACCATGACGTTGTCCAACACGGTCAGGTCGTCGAGCAGATTGAAGAACTGGAAGATCATTCCGATCGAGGCCCGGCGGTACTTCGCCGAACCGGCCTCACCGAGCTGATCGACGCGGGTGCCATCGACGGTCACGGTGCCACTGGAAGGCTTGTCCAGACCGGCGATCAGATTCAGCAGCGTGGACTTCCCGCTGCCGGAATGGCCGAGGATCGCCACGCACTCACCGGACGCCACGGACAAGGTCACACCGGCCAGCGCGGGCGGGCCGTCGTCGTACTTCTTTATCGCGTCCTGGAGAGCGATCATCGGCGGATTCGTCATGGCCATGAACCTAGGAACGGACCATGATCCATCGCGTCGGCTGGCGGATGTCACCTCTCCCCAGGCCATCGGCCCGGCGGCGTACCCCGCGTACATCCCCGGGGCGACGCGCGGAGCCGACGCCGCTGAATACGATCTCCGGATGGAAGAGCTTCTTCAGCGTCTCTCGACATCGAAGCGCGTGACCTGGCTGATGTCACAGGCCGTGGTGCCGGCCGCCGCCTGCTTCTACGCGATGCTGCTCCCCTGGACGATGCCGGCCCCTGCGGACGGCCTGTTCCGGTTCCCCGACCTCGAGCCCGTCCAGATGCTGGGTCTGTACGTCGTGCTCGCCCTTCCGGTTCTGCTGGTGCGCCGTCTGCCGGCGACCGTCTTCGCGGTGATCCTGGGCGAATCGGTCCTCGGCGACCTCTTCGGCGCGCGGCCCGTGATCGTGTTCGTCCTGCTCGTCGCCTTGGGCGGGTACCTCGCCGCCCGGCAGCCGAAGGCTGCCGCCGTCGGCTCCGTCGCGGGCGTCGCGGCCGCGTTCGTCAACGACATCCACGGCTACCCCGGGGAGACCGTCGGCGACGCGGCCCAGTGGACCGGGGGGATCGCGTTGTGGTTCGCGGTCGCGTGGGTCTTCGGGGGGGTGTATCGCAAACGCCGTGAATACCTCGAAGCCCTGCATGAGCAGAGGGCGGCCCGCGCCGTCATGGCCGAGCGGCTGCGGATCGCCCGTGAACTGCACGACAGCGTCGCGCACAGCATCGGGATCATCACGGTGCTGTCGGGAGCGGCGGCGCGGGTTGTGGAGACCAAGCCCGAGCAGACGCGGCAGGCGCTGACCGGCATCGAGTCCACCAGCCGCCAGACGCTGCTCGAGCTGCAGCGCATGCTCGGGGCGCTCCGCCGCGCCGAGCCGGACGACGCCATGCCGGGGGCCGCTCCGCTGGCGCCGGCCGGCAGCCTGGCCGACGTCCCGCGGCTCGCCGAACGCACGGCCGACGCCGGGGTGCGGGTCCAGGTGACCTGGCGGGGCGAGCGGCGTCCGCTGCCGCCGGAGATCGAACTGTCGGCGTTCCGCATCATCCAGGAGTCGGTGACCAACGTGGTGCGGCATTCCGGGGCGCGAATGTGCCGGGTCGCGGTCGGTTACGAGCCGGAAGGAGTGAGGATCGAGGTGGTGGACGACGGGGACGACGGTTCCGGCGGGCTGGGCCGTCCGAGGCACTCCGCGGCCGGCGGGAGCGGCTTCGGCCTGCTCGGCATGTGCGAGCGAGTGACGTTGCTGTCCGGCCAGTTCAGCGCCGGCCGGCGTCCGGAGGGCGGATTCCGGGTGACGGCGAGCCTCCCGGCATGAGCGTGCGGGTGCTGCTGGTCGATGACCAACCCCTGATGCTGGTCGGGCTCCGGATCCTGATCGGCGACACCGACGACCTGGAGGTGGTCGGTGAGGCCGGTGACGGCCGCGAGGCGGTACGCCTGGTGCGTGAACTGCGGCCGGACGTCGTGGTGATGGACATCCGGATGCCGGGCATGGACGGGATCGAGGCGACCCGGCAGGCGACCGCCGAGCCGGACCCGCCCAAGGTGCTGGTGCTGACAACCTTCGACGACGACGAGTACGTCTACGGCGCACTGCGCGCCGGGGCCAGCGGATTCCTGCTCAAGAGCATGGCCCTGAACGCGATCCTGGACGCGATCCGCGTGGTGGCGGCCGGCGACGCGTTGCTCGCGCCGAGCGTGACCCGACGGCTGATCGCGGACTTCGCCGGAACGTCCGGCCCCGCGGCCCCCGTTCCGGACGCCGGGCCCGCCGCGGACTCGAGTCCCATCGCGGGGATCACTGACCGGGAGCGCGAGGTGCTGGCACTGGTCGGACAGGGACTGTCGAACACTGAGATAGCCGAGCGGTTGGTGATCAGCGCGGCGACGGCGAAGACCCATGTCGCACGTCTGTTCGCCAAGCTCGAGGCGCGAGACCGCGTCCACTTGGCGATCATCGCCTTCGACACCGGGCTCGTGCCGCGTAGACGGTAGGGCAGGATGCTCTGCCGGAGGTCACCTCGGGCAGAAGGCCGAGCGCGTCGTAGCCCGCTTCGATCGTGAACCTGCCGTCGGCGAGTTTGCGCAGCCAACCGCGGTCGGCGAGCTTGGTCCGTTACGTGCGAAGCGGCTCCACTACGCCGCGGCCAGTTCGCCTCTAGCGACGAACTGGCCGCGGCCATCGGCACCTTCGTCCTGGCCTGCGACGAAGACGACGCCAAGCCCTACCGCTGGACCTACAACGGCAGCCCACTCAAAACCGCATGAACCGCCGAAGGATCAACGCGGCGCCGCACTAGTGTGATGCGCCTGAAATCGA
>NZ_MLYO01000101.1 GCF_001866665.1 Streptomyces monashensis
CTAGTGTGATGCGCCTGAAATCGAACGCTTAAGTCTCTCGCTGATTATCGGTGGCTGGCGGAGTGACTTTGGTGAGGTAGTCGGCGAGAGATTTGAGGATCTCGTCGGCGGTCTTGGTCCAGGTGAAGGGCCTGGGGTTCTCGTTCCACGAGTCGATCCAGGCCCTGATGTCATCCTCCAGCGCCTTCACCGAGGTGTGGACGCCACGACGGATGAGCTTGTCTGTCAGCAGGCCGAACCACCGCTCGACCTGGTTGATCCAGGAGGAGCCGGTCGGGGTGAAGTGGACATGGAAGCGGGGGTGCTTGCCGAGCCAGGCCTTGATCTCTGGGGTGTTGTGGGTGGCGTAGTTGTCGCACACCAGGTGCACATCGAGTCCGACGGGAACCGCCTTGTCTATCGTGACGAGGAACTTCTTGAACTCGACGGCCCGGTGGCGGCGGTGGAGTTCACCGATGACAGTGCCGTCGGCGATGTTGAAGGCGGCGAACAGGCTGGTGATGCCGTGCCGCAGATAGTCGTGGGTGCGCCGTTCGGGCATGCCCGGCATCATCGGCAGCACCGGCTGGGAGCGGTCCAGCGCCTGAATCTGGCTCTTCTCGTCCACGCACAACACCACCGCCTTCTCGGGCGGGTTGTGGTACAGGCCGACGACGTCGACGACCTTCGCGACGAACTGCGGGTCGGTGGAGAGCTTGAAGGCATCCTGCAGGTGCGGCTTGAGATCGAACTTCTTCCAGATCCGCCCGATGGTGGACTTCGACAGCCCGGTGCGGGCGGCCATGGAGGCACGCGACCAGTGAGTGTCCTGGCCCGGGGTGGATTCCAGCGTCGCGACGATGACGTCTTCGACCTGGTCGAGCAGGATGGACGGCGGCCGGCCGGGCCGCGGCTCGTCGACCAGACCCTCCAGCCGCCGCTTGATGAACCGGGCCCGCCAGCGGTTCACCGACTGCTCGCTCACGCCGAGTTCGGCCGCCACCTGCTTGTTCGTCCCGCCCTCCGCGCACCGCAGCACGATCCTCGCGCGCAGAGCCAGGAACTGCGCGGTCTTCGCGCGCCTCGCCCAACGCGTCAGCTGAGCCCGTTCGTCATCGCTGAGCACCAGCACCGACTTGCGCCGGCCGGGCCGTGGCTCATCCGCAAGGCCGGCCATCCGCCGGGCAGCAAACCGCGAGCGCCACTTCCTCACCGTGTCCGCGGATACCTTGAACTCCGCCGCCACACGTGTATTCGGCTTCCCGTCCGCGCACGCCAAGACGATGCGTGCCCGCTCGACGAGACGGGGCGCCACCGCCCCACCCGCCCAGCGCAGCAACTCGGCGCGCTCCTCATCGGACAGCACAACTTCAATGGCACGAGGACCCCGAGACATGAAAACAGGCTACAGACTTAAGCCTTCGATTTCAGGCGCATCACACTAG
>NZ_MLYO01000102.1 GCF_001866665.1 Streptomyces monashensis
CCTCGACGAACGACGCGAGCCGACCGGCCTGACCCGCCAACGCACCCTCACCGCGCGCCGACACCACCAACGGCACCACACCAGCGGACGCCAACGACCGCTGCGTCACCTCGGCAGATGCCTCCTCGTCCTCGGGGGCCTCCTCCAGGATCAGGTGCGCGTTGGTCCCGCTGACGCCGAACGCGGACACGCCCGCCCGGCGCGGTCGACCGTCGCGCGGCCACCGGCGCGCCTCGGTCAGCAACTCCACCGCACCGGCCGACCAGTCCACCTGCGTCGTCGGCTCGTCCACGTGCAGGGTCGCCGGAAGCACCTCGTGCCGCAGCGCCTGCACCATCTTGATCACACCGGCCACACCCGCCGCCGCCTGCGCATGACCGATGTTCGACTTCAACGACCCCAGCCACAAAGGCCGCTCCGGATCCCTGCCTTGCCCGTACGTCGCCAAGAGCGCCCGTGCCTCGATCGGATCACCCAGCGCCGTACCCGTACCATGCGCCTCCACGACATCCACGTCCGCGGGGGAAAGCCCGGCGCCGGCCAGTGCCTTGCGGATAACCCGCTGCTGCGAGGCGCCGTTCGGGGCCGTCAGTCCGTTGGACGCACCGTCCTGGTTCACCGCACTGCCCCGCAGCACGGCGAGAACCTTGTGCCCCCGCTCCCGCGCCACCGACAGACGCTCCAGAACCACGACACCCACACCCTCGGACCAGCCCGTGCCGTCAGCCGCCGACGCGAACGCCTTGCACCGACCGTCGGCCGCCAGCGCCCGCTGGCGGGAGAACTCCACGAAGTGGTCGGGGGTCGCCATCACGGCGACGCCGCCGGCCAGCGCCATCGAGCACTCGCCCTGCCGCAGCGCCTGGGCCGCCAGGTGCATCGCCACCAGCGACGACGAACACGCCGTGTCCACCGACATCGCCGGGCCCTCGAAACCGAACACGTACGACACCCGGCCCGAGGCCACACTGGACGCCAGCCCCGTGGTCGCGAAGCCTTCCAGCTCGGGCGTGGCCGTACCGGTCCCGTACCCCTGGCCGAACAGACCGGAGAACACGCCGACGTCGGCGCCCTTCAGCGAGACGGGGTCGATACCCGCACGCTCCAGCGCCTCCCACGACGTCTCCAGGAGCAGCCGCTGCTGCGGGTCCATCGCCCGTGCCTCACGCGGCGAGATGCCGAAGAACCCCGCATCGAACAGGCCCGCCTCGTGGAGGAAACCGCCCTGGGCGGCGTACGAGGTGCCCGCGTGGTCCGGGTCGTCGTCGAAGAGGCCTTCGAGGTCCCAGCCCCGGTCCTCGGGGAAGTCGGAGACGGCGTCGACGCCGTCGACGACCAGCTTCCACAACTCCTCGGGCGAGGAGACACCGCCCGGCAGCCGGCACGCCATGCCGACGATGGCGAGCGGTTCGTCCCGGTCGGCGGCGAGGACCGTCTCGGTGACCGGGGCGGGCTCCGGGTCCCCGAGGATCTCGGACCGCAGAAAGGCCGCGACGGCCGCCGGGGTAGGGTGCTCGAAGGCGATCGTGGAGGGCAGGTGCAGTCCGGTCTTCTCCATCAGCCCGTTGCGCAGTGCGCCGGTGGCCCTTGAGGTGAAGCCCAGCTCGTAGAAGGCACGGTCGGTCGGGACCGGTTCGGAACCGTCCAGCTGCAGCACATCGGCGACCTGCGTACAGACCAGGTCTTCGAGGAGTGCCAGCTGCGCGCGCTCCTCCAGC
Organism: Streptomyces monashensis; assembly: GCF_001866665.1. Taxonomy (GTDB): domain Bacteria; phylum Actinomycetota; class Actinomycetes; order Streptomycetales; family Streptomycetaceae; genus Streptomyces; species Streptomyces monashensis. Next base: position 1,719 of record NZ_MLYO01000102.1, read on the forward strand.
TCGGCGAGCCGGTCACGCAGGTCCGCCGCGACGGTCTTGTCCGGCTCACCCGTTCGAGCGGGCTTCTCGGCCAAGGAGCGCAGGAGCGCGGGCGCCTGGGCGTCGTGTGCCGGTGTGCCGGGCAGGGCGGCCAGCGGCGACGGAGGGTTCGTCGTCAGGGCGACGTCGAAAGCGGCGAGCAGTTCCTGAGGCGGTCGGCCCGCATCCGCGCCGGTCGATCCGGAGCCGTCGCGGTCGCCCGGCCGGCCACCCCAGGCGAGGTATGCGCCGGGCAGGTGGCGCAGGCGCCGGCTGCGTACCACCGCCTCGCTCAGGATCGCGTCGACGGCTGCGGCCGGGTCGTCGGGAGAGCCCAGCAGTCCGGCTGCAGCGGACGACACCACGAGGAAGGTGGAGAGGTCCTCTTCCGCCGCCGTCATGTGGTCGAGCTGCAGGGCCAGTTCGGGGGCGTGGGCGGCGTGCACCACTGCGGTGACCGGGTGACGCAGGTCGGCCAGGGCATCCCGCAGCGGTTGCGGATGGGCGGCGTCAGCGGTGACGCGGATGACGCTCGTCTCGGCGAAGGCCAGTTCGTCGCCGGGGGTGGTGCCGGTGGTGCCGGGGGCACCGACGAGCAGCAGGTTCCGCGCCCGGTGGACGGTGGCAAGACGGTGGGCCAGCGCCGCGCCGAGTTCGGTGTCCACTCCGGTGACCACCACGGTGCCGGCGGCTGCGGGCCAGGAACTCGGCTGCGGGCCGTCGAGGACGGGCAGACGCTTCAGCCGGGGGACGAGCAGTGCGTCCGAACGCACCGCGATCTGGGGCTCGTCGGAGGCGAGCGCCGCCACCAGGACGTCCGGGGAGTCCGGAGCACCCCGGCCGTACGGAACGTCCACGACGGTCAGCGACTGGGGCCGGGCCTCCTGGTAGGTGCGTGCGACAGCCCAGAGCGGCGCGTCGGCGAGCTGTTGCAGGCCGTCCGCCGGGTCCGTGGCGAGCGCGTCCGCCGCGTCCGCCGGGACAGTTTCCGCCGTGTGCGGCGCGACGGCGCCGCGCGTGAGGATCACCAGCCTGGAGGCCGCCAGTTCTGGTCGTGCCAGCCAGGAGTCCACGTCCTCGGCCAGGAGACGGGCCCTGCTGCGACCCACGCTGATCGCGTCCGCGCCCTGTCCGGCCTCGGCTCCGGTCGGGGGCACCAGGACGGTCACGTCCGGAACCGGCTCGCCGCCGGCCACTGCGGCGCGCACCGCCGCCAGATCCGCGTAGGTGCGCACTGCGCCGCCCGCCGCTTCCAAGGGGCGGACGAGTTCAGCCGCCTCAGGACCGGCGAGCGCCCAACTCCGGGCGGGCACGGCTGCGTTGTCCGGCTCCGGCGCCGGTATCCACTCGACGCGCGTCAGCGTGTCGTGGTGTCCACCCGCGGCGTACCGCAGACGGCCCGGCTGCTCGGCCAGGAGGCGTCGCTTGATCTTGCCCGACGCGGTGCGGGGGATGGCGGTGACCTCATGGATCCGTTCCGGCACCTTGTAGGCGGAAAGTTGCTCGCGGCAGCGGGCGACCAGCGAAGCCGGGTCGAATCCGGTGGGGCCGGGGATCACATAGGCGACCGGCACTTCGCCGAGCGTGTCGTGCGGCGCGCCGGCGACCGCCGCGTCAGCGACGCCCTCGACGGTGCGCAGGACTGCCTCGACCTCCTCGGGGTGGATGTTCTCGCCGCCGCGGATGACGAGTTCCTTGATCCGGCCGCAGATGGTGAAGTAGCCGGACTCGTCGCACCGGGCCAGGTCTCCGGTCCGGAACCAGCCGTCCCGCATCGCCTCGGCGGTCGCCTCGGGGCTGTCGTGGTAGCCGACCATGATGTTCGGCCCGCTGACCCAGACCTCCCCCTCCCGCCCCGCGGGGACGTCGGCTCCCGTGGCGGGGTCGACGATGCGGACGTCGACGCCTGGCACGGGCAGACCGCAGGAGCCGTCGACCCGGGCGCCGTCCGGCGGGTTCATGGTGATGGCGCCGCAGGTCTCGGTGCTGCCGTAGGCGTCGACCAGCGGGACCCCGAAGGTCTCCTCGAAGTCTCGGCGCAGGCCTGATCCGGTGACCGCGCCACCGACCAGGCCGATGCGCAGGTTCTGCGCGCGGAAGCCGCTGTGGCGGGCGGCCGTCACCAGGTGGTGGTAGGTGGTGGGGACGCCGGCCAGGAAGGTCGAGCCGTCCTCGCGCAGCACCCGCATGACGTCCTCGGCGGAGCTGCCGTCCATGAGCCGAGCGGTGGCACCGGTGACGGTGACGGAGAGCACGCACGCGATGTGCGAGAGGCTGTGGAAGAGCGGCAGCGGCCACAGCACCCGGTCCCGGTCCGTGAGCCCCGGAATCGGTACGTAGCAGGAGGCGACGGACCACAGGCAGTTGGCCTGCGTCGACAGGACGCCCTTGGGCCGGCCGGTCGTTCCCGACGTGTAGAACATCCAGGCCACGTCGTCCAGGGCGAGATCGTCCCGGGCGGGCAGGGACGGCTCACGGTCGGCGAGTTCGTCGTACGCGTGGACTCCCGCCCCTTCGAGGAGACCTTCCGGAACCTCACCGGTCACGAGCAGGGTCCCGGGGGTCTCCCCCCGTGCGCCCCTGAAGCGCTGCGCCCGAGCGGCGTCGGTGACGAGCACCACGGCGCCGCTGTCGGCGATGAGGTAGTCCAGTTCGGCCTGCGTCGAGGCGGGGTTGAGCGGCACCCCGATGCCCCCGGCGCGCACGATCGCCAGGTAGCTCTCCACGGTGGCGACCGTGTTGCCGAGGCAGATGGCCACGCGGTCGCCGCGCTCGACGCCGAGGTGTGCCAGATGTCCGGCCAGCCGACGCGTCCGCTCCTCAAGGTCCCCGTAGGTGACCGCTCGCCGGTCGTCGGCGAACGCGACCTTGTCGGGGAAACGGGTCGCGTTCTCCAGGAGTGCCACGGGCAGGGGCTTGATGAGGTCGGTGCGCACGGTGCCGCAGATCCTTTCGGGGAAAAGGGAGTTCACCAGGAGACGGGTAGGCTCTTCACCGCGAAGACGGATCCCTTGAGCCGCAGTGGCACCTCTTCGAAATCAGCGGCAAGGCTGAGATCGGGAAACGCACGGAGGAGAGCGGAGAATCCGGCACGCAGTTCGACGCGCGCCAGGTTCTGGCCCAGGCACTGGTGGATACCGAAGCCGAATGCCATGTGGCCGGAGGTCTCGCGCCCGATGTCCAGCTTGGCGGGGCACTCGAATTTCGCCGGGTCACGGTTGGCCGCCGGCAGGGACACCGTGATGCTGTCGCCCTTCCTGACCGTCTCCCCGTCCAGTTCGATGTCCTCGAGGGCGGTGCGGTACGTGTCGTACTGGTTGACCGTGAGGTAGCGGAGGAGTTCCTCGATCGCGGCGTCCAGTTTCGAGGGGTCCGCGCGCAGCGCCGCCAGCTGATCGGGGTGGTGGAGGAGCGCGAACACACCGACGGCGAGGGCGCTCTCGGTGGTCTCGTACCCCGCGAAGAGGAGCAGTGTGACCATGTTGCACAGCTCTTCGGTGGTCAGCCGGCCGCCGGCGATGAGGCGGCTGATGAGGTCGTCCTCGGGCTCCTTGCGCCTGCGCTCGATGACCTCTGCGAAGAAGGCGACCGCCTGCCCCATGGCGGCCGCGGCCTCCTGCGGGTCCGCGTCGGAGTCGTGCAGAAGCGTCGGTGCGTGACCGTAGCGGTCGGCTTCGCCGTAGGGCAGACCGACGAACTCGGACAGGACCCGCAGGGACAGCGGTTTGGCGAAGGTGGCCACCAGGTCCGCGGGCGAGCCGTGTTCCCGCATCACGTCGATCTGCTCGGCGGCCACGGCCTGCGCCCGCGTCGCGAGCTGGTTCGCCCTGCGTGCGGTGAACTCGCCGGTGAGCAGCCGCCGGTAGCGGGTGTGGTCGGGCGGGTCCATGTGAATGAACATCCCGGGAATCCGCGGGTGGTTGGGCATCACCTGTCCGCGGTGCGTCACCGGGAAGTGACCGATCTCCGTGCTGTGGCTGAACCTCGGGTCGCTGAGGACCTTGCGAACCAGTTCGTAACTGGAGACGATCCAGCCGACATGTCCGTCGGGGTACACCATTCTCGCGAGCGGCCGTTCCTGGCGCAGCGCATCAAATATCGCAGGAGGGTCGAACTGATGGGTACGCGCCCACGGCTCCTCGAAGGAGATTGCGTCGCTCATGGAATCCTTCCCAATAGGGAAATGCCCGCTTGACCGTCAAGAAATGAGATTCGCATATGCGTCCCGCGATGGCTCTCACACCGTCGTGACGACGTGGTCCGTCTGGTATCTCCAGGGGAGACATTAGACGAGCGACAACGACCCGCCATCCCCAGGGCTGGTAGGGCGGCGGCGACCTCAAGCCGGGCACGAGCGATCGGCCAAGCAATTCCGGGCTCGCCGGAGAATTTGATTCCAAACGATTGAGGCCCGATACAGATCTGCTCGGAATTCCTTGGAGACGGGCACTCTCATATGCACGCACCACCGCACCGACCCGCCGGCGCCGTCGTCACCCTCCCCCGGGTCACGCATGCATCGGCCGGCTGCACCGCGACAGCGGCCGCCTTCATCTCGACGTTTGCGTGGGCCGATTCCGCCCGGACGTCACGGCGCGGTCGTCCGGACGGAACCGCCAGACCCGGTGCGGCTTCGGCGGGGGACACCCCCGGGGGGGGCGGGGCCACGCTGACGAGGTCGAGGACTCTCCCGGCATGACCGAGCTGATCTCCGAGATCATCGACTGGGCAACCAGTCGGTTCGGCCGCTACCCCTTCGCCTGCACCGGGGCGATCGTCGGCCGTCTCCCGGTCTCGGATACGCACTGGAGACCCAGGCCAAGCCGTACTTCGAGAAGCCCCCGACGAAACGCTGGTCGTACACGAACTTGCCCATCAGTGGATCGGGAACTCCGTCACTGAAGAAAGGGACCGAGCAACACTGATACGCCAACGCGGATGTCCGCGAGGATCGAACGTCCGCCCTGGCGGATGAGGGGCACCGGCACCGACTCGCGCGCCCCTCCGCAGCCCGACGGGTTCGCCGCCCGCGCAAGGCAGCGGCAGGCGGATCGCCACTGTGGTGAACCGCCTGCCGCAGGAGAGGCAGGTCAGGCTTGGCGGAGCGGTGCGAGCGCGTCCGTCCAGGTGATCACCTCGGTGAGCAGCTGCTGGAGCGTGGCCTCGTGCCGCTCGGTCGGCTTGAATGTCGTGAACTGCTCGAAGTCGGCCTGGAGCGACAGATGGAGCTGGGTGTGCACGGCCGCCAGCTGGACCGCCCCGGCGATGTGCCGCAGATGGTCGACGGCGCGGGCGCCGCTCACGTTGCTGCCGTATCCGACGAACCCGGCGGCCTTGTTGTTCCACTCGTTGTAGACGAAGTCGATGGCGTTCTTCAGCGCGGCCGGAATCGACCGGTTGTATTCGGGCGTGACGAAGACGAATCCGTCGAGCTCGGCGACCTTGGCGGCCCAGGCACGGGTGTGATCGTGCTCGTAGGCTCCCATCCGCGGGGTACGCGGCTCGTCGAACAGCGGGAGGGCGTAGTCGGCGATGTCGACGAGCTCGACGTCGGCGTCCTCGCGCGCGTCGGCCGTCTTCTGGATCCATTCCGCGATCTGCGGCCCCACGCGGCCGGGACGGGTGCTGCCGAGGATGATGCCGATGGTGGTCATGCGCGTCTCCAGATTGCAAGGTCAAGGGCGAGGTTCAAAGGCAGGTGCCAACAGGGAACAGGGTGCCCGAGCACGCCGGAACGCACGGCGTGAACTGGCCAGACCGTAGCGTCGTACGGCGCTGCGGTCACGGCAGTACTTTCTGCGGCACGGCCAACTCGACGGGCTGGCCGGTGCGTAGCGATGCGCGAGCCGCCTCGGTGATCCGCAGCGTGCGCACCCCCGCCACACCGTCCGGGCCGACTCCGCTCCCTTGGCGGACCCCACCGATGAACTCGCCGAGCATGACCGCGTACGGGTCGTCCCCGCGCGTCACCCACCGTTCGCTGGACGTGACGGAGTCGAATCCGCCGAGCAGCCGCGGCACGGCGGTGAACTCCACGCTGGCCCGGTCCCCGATGAAGGTCATGGCCGGTCCGCCCGCGGTCGGCCCGGTGTCCGCCGAACCCCAACTGCAGTCGATCGACACGACGGTTCCGCCCGCGTAGCGCACGGTGACAAGCGCCCCGCTCTCCACGCCCGGCTCCGTGCCGAGGATACTGTTCGACTGCGCGTAGACCTCCTCCGCGGGGGCCCCGTCGAGCACCGCGTCCACCATGTCCAGCAGGTGGGGCGCGTTGCTGGCCAGCGCCCCGGCCCGCGCATCCTGCGTCCCGGCCGGATACGGCCTGTTGTACGCCCCGTGCACGGCCGTGAGCCCGCCGAGGACCTCACCTTCGGCGATCTCTCTCCGTACGGCGGCGAACGCCGGACCGAAGCAGGCCGGTGAGGCCATGCTCAGCCGCACGCCCGCGTCCTCGCAGGCGCGCACCATGGCTTCGGCGTCCGCCTCGTCGGCTGCCAGTGGGTGCTCGCACAACACCTGTGCCCCCACCGCGGTCGCCCGCTCGACCAGTTCGCGGCGGCGGTCGGCCTCACTCGTGACGACCACGGCGTCGGGGCGCAGCGCGAAAAGTTGGTCCCAGCTGTCCATGTACGTCACGCCGAGCCGACGGGCCGTGCTTCTCCCCCGCGCCGGATCGTCCGGTGCGCCGTCGGGATCCGCGACGACCAACTGCACGTCCGGCATGTCGTGCAGCAGCTGAGCGTACGTCGTGGCGCGCTCGTGGGCGAACGACAACACGGCGACCTTCATGCGGCGGCCCCCTTCACGGGCAGTTCGACGGCGCGTCCTGTCCATGCGGACCGTGCCGCGGCTTGGGTGATGCGGACGGCTGCCAGCGCGTCGTGGGACACCAGACGCGGCTCGGGTCCGCCCCTCAACGCCTGTGCGAACTCACGGATCTCGGAGGCGAACGGGGATTCCCCGTAGTAGCCGAAGGTCCCGGCCGGGCCGCCGGACACCTGGATCTCCTGGGGCCACTCGGAGTCGTGGACGATCGTCCCGCCCGTGCCCGAGACATGGTAGGTGACGCGAATGGGCGGCTGCGGCGTCGGTGTCCACCGGCTCACGATCTGGCTGAGCGCGCCACTGGCGTGCGTGAGCACGGCCATGCCGACCGCGGCGGTTCCCTCCAGGGCGGGTGCGGCAATCTCCCCCTGGTAGTGGGCGTGCACGCGTACGACGTCCCCGAAGAGCCAGTAGGCGATGTCCACGCCGTGCAGCATCTGGTCGGTCAGGATCCCGCCCGACTCCGCGGAGGCGTGACCACTCCAGGGCCGAGGGTGATATCCGGCCACGGTGAACCGGGCGACCGTGCCCGCTCCCAGACGGCCCTCGTCCACCAGCTCATGGAGCCGGGCGAAGGCGGGGGCGAAGCGGATGTCGTGCGCCGGGTAGACCGGTACCCCGGCCCGTTCCGCCGCATCGACGATCTCCTCGGCCTCACCGACGTCGGCAGCAAGCGGCTTCTCGCACACGACCGCCACGCCGTTGGCGATGGCGGCCAGGGCGATGTCCCGGTGGGTGTCCGTCGGCGAGCAGATGTCGACGGCGTCCGCGCCGTCCAGCGCGTCGGCCAAGGAGTCCACGGCCTTCGCCCCGAACTCGTCGGCCAGGTCCGCGGCCCGACCGTCCAGCGAGTGGACGCGCACGGACGCCCCGGCGCCGATCCACGCCTCGAGGTGCATCCGTGCGATCAGTCCGGCGCCGATCAGTGCTATTTCAAGCTGCCGCATGGCGTTCCCCAGCTCTTCTTCCCTAGTGATCGTCTGCACAGGCAGGCCGAACTGCGGGAACCATCGGTCCTGCGCCCCGGCGCCACCGACCCCCGCAGGTCCAAAGCCTGATCAGTCTCACCCGCTGCGCTGACCGGCACCATCACCAACGTGGGTAGTCTCAGGTGTTTCGGTTGGCCGGAGGCGGCTGCCTCGGCGGCTCGCTCGATCTTCGAGCGATGGGCTTCGCACCGGCTGTCGTTGTGCCCGGATCGCGCCCTACCCCCATCCGCGGGGCGGCCCGCACCCTCGAGAGCATGGGGGACGACGAGTACGTCCAGCGCGAGGACAGCATCATCCCGTTACCCGGGTCCGGCCCGGACAGCTTCCGGCAGCCGACGGCGGACACCCGGCAGCCGTGGGAGCCGGCGGACCGGGCGCAGGCAGCCGTCGACGGCGCGACCGGCCCCGAGCCACCTGCTCCGCCCATCTGTCCGAACTGCCGTCTGCCCGGCGAGCGTCGGCCCACCGGCTGGCCTGCCCCGGCCTTGCCCTGGACGAGATCAAACCGTGGGCGTGGCTGACCTCGGTCCGCGAGTACAACGAGGCCGAGGCGATGCGACGCTCGGACGAGGCGGGGCATCCGGGCCGGTGGCCGGACGCCGGCTGACCAACCTGGAACGCCCCCTGGGCCTATGCCTGATGCTCGCCTGCGCGAGCGCGTCTCACAGGGCGGCCTGTGCGACGCCTCCGCCCGGCATGTGAGGCTGCCGCCGGACCGCGGGGGCGGCAGGCCAGGGAGCTGAGGGCAGGACCCGCGCCAGTTCGTGGCGTATGCGGTCGGCTTCACCACGAGCCTGCGCGGGCACATCACCGCGTTCGGCGACAAGGCGGTTGAAGATCGGAGTTTCCTGGAACACGCTGGGATCTGCCTTCTGAGGTGGGCGCGACACGGCAACTGCCGAGGCGCGCATCGATCATGTGACGGATCGAGTATCCAGTGCCGCGAGCAAGGGCATCACCAGCCGGCGGGGTCCGCAGGTGTGCGCGGGCGTATCGTCGTCAGGACGAGGACGACGGCGCACCTGGCTCGGCTTCCCGCGCAGCGGTTCAAGGGCGCCCCGCGCCCATCCGCGTCGCACTTCGCCGGTGGCACGAGTCCAGCGGGTCCCGTCGAACCGGATCTCCCCCGCCGAGGCATCGGGCCAGGAGCACAGCGGCGTCCCACGGGAGGTCGGCGGCGGCACGGCGGACCAGTCCGCCCAGCGCGTCCAGGTCGTCGAGGAGACGGGGGCGACACCCGCGAGATATACGTGTGAGGCAGGTCGCCGGTGCCGTGCGCGATCCAGACCTGGTGGCCACCACAGAGATCCGGGCCGTGGGGCACCCCTTCGATCCGGCCGCGTCCCTGGCAGGTTTGCTTCGCGCCTGCGAACGCGAGAGCGGCGACGTGGACTGTGGCGGCTCGTTCAGTGCGCCGAACAGGGGGGCGGTGCGCCGTCCGCCGGACGCTGCCGACGGTCAGACCCTGCTGACGGTCAGACGCTCCAGCGCGGGGATCACGGCACGCAGGTCTTCGCCCTCGACGTACGTCGTCGCGCGTGCGCGCACGTCGGGCGGGGCGTTGAAGGCGATGCCCAGGCCGACGGTGTCGAAGAGCGGGCCGTCGGTCGGGCAGGCGCCCACGGCGGCGCAGTCGGTGGGCTCGACGCCGAGCTCGTCGGCCCGGCGCAGGACGAACTCGATCTGGTCCGCGGGCGTGACCGGGGCTCCGGCCCGGCCGGTGAACCTGCCGTTCATCGCGTCCAGGAAGCGGCCCGAGTACGAGTGGAAGCCGAACCGCTCCGCGAGGTGCGCGCCGATCGGGGTCCAGGTGAGGCTGGAGACGATCGGCACGAGGCCGTTGTTCCAGCACCACTGCGTGGTCTCCGCGACGCCGGGGACCACGGGCAGGCCCGCGAGCTGGGTGTGCAGTGCCTTCTCCGGGATGCCCCTCCAGCGTTCCGCGTCGTCGGACTGCCCGCTTTCGTGCACGCCCGAGGCCCCGCTCAGTCCGAGGCGTTCCTCGACGAGGCGGGACAGGCTTCTTCCCGGGACCAGAACGCAGTCCACGGAGAAGAACACGGCGGCGTTTTGAGCAAACATAAGCTGTGCGAGTATGCCACCGCCTGTGGCCCCGCAGTAGCCATTTCTCGATCGCTCCTTCCGGTCTCTCGTGGGGGCGCACGCTTTAGGGATCTCCTGGTCCGATCGAGGCAAACATGGGAACGGCCGTGATCTCGCGGCCCGCCGCCGCGTCGCCTCGCTGGAGAACCGTGTCCATCAATTACGTGCCCTTCACCGCCGGTTTGCCACCGGTGCTGCCGGAGATCTCCGAAGTCCCGTCGGCCACGCCTCCGGCCGTTCAGAACGCCTGATACCGGTCCCGTCTCCACGGACCCCCTCCCGAACAGGATATTTCGTGCTGCTCTCCCCCCTGCCCGAAGCCTCCTTCACCGCTCGTCTCCGCGGCGAGGTACGCCCCGACCGTCCGTTGATCGTGGTGGCGGCGGACGCCGAGGCGGCATGCTTCGACGACACCCTTCCCGTACTGGTCACCGGAATGGGAAAGGTGCGGGCCGCCGTGGAGCTGACGCTGGCGCTGTCGTCGGCCCGTCCGCGGGAGATCGTCAACGTCGGTACGGCCGGCTCGCTCCGGGACCTGCCGTGCGGTGTCGTGGAGGTGAGCCGGGTCATCCAGCACGACCTGCCGGACGAGGTGCTGCACCGGCTCAGCGGCGTCCACTACGGCCGTCCGCTGACCGTACGGCCCGCGCCCGGCCCCACCCTGGCCACCGGTGACGCCTTCGTCGCCGACGGTCGCACCCGGGCGCTGCTGGCCGAGCGGGCCGATCTGGTCGACATGGAGGGTTACGCGATCGCGTCCGTGGCCGAGCGGTTCGGCGTGCCGGTGCGGATCGTGAAGTACGTGAGCGACCAGGCCGACGAGTCCGCCGAGCGGGCCTGGCCCGAGGCGGCGGCGGTGGCCTCCGGCGCGCTGGCCGACTGGATGCGCCGGCACCTGCTCTGAACGGCCGTGCCGGCGGGCACGGCAACCCGAACCGTCCGTCCGCGCGGTGTCCCCTCCGGGGCACCGCCGCTTCTCTGGAGAGTCATGCCTCGTCGCCTGTTCACCTCGGAGTCCGTGACCGAGGGCCACCCCGACAAGATCGCTGACCAGATCAGCGACACGATTCTCGACGCGCTTCTGCGCGAGGACCCGACCTCCCGGGTCGCCGTCGAGACGCTGATCACCACCGGCCTGGTGCACGTGGCCGGCGAGGTCACGACCAAGGCGTACGCGGACATCGCGACCCTGGTCCGCAACAAGATCCTGGAGATCGGCTACGACTCCTCCGAGAAGGGCTTCGACGGCGCCTCCTGCGGCGTGTCGGTGTCCATCGGCGCGCAGTCCCCGGACATCGCGCAGGGCGTCGACACGGCCTACGAGAACCGGGTCGAGGGTGCCGCCGCGGGTGACGGGGGTGACGAGCTGGACCGGCAGGGCGCGGGCGACCAGGGCCTGATGTTCGGCTACGCGTCCGACGAGACGCCGACGCTGATGCCGCTGCCGGTCTTCCTGGCGCACCGCCTGTCGAAGCGGCTGTCCGAGGTCCGCAAGAACGGCACGATCCCCTACCTGCGCCCGGACGGCAAGACGCAGGTCACCATCGAGTACGACGGTGACAAGGCCGTGCGTCTGGACACGGTCGTCGTGTCCTCGCAGCACGCCTGCGACATCGACCTGGAGTCGCTGCTGGC
>NZ_MLYO01000103.1 GCF_001866665.1 Streptomyces monashensis
GGTCGGCTCGCGTCGTTCGTCGAGGGGGCGGACGGGGTGCCTTTGGCGGATGTCGCCGGGGCGCTGGTCTCCAGCCGTGCGTTGTTGAGCGAGCGTGCGGTGGTCGTGGCCGGTTCGGAGGGGGAGGCGCTGGCCGGGCTGCAGGCGTTGGCGCGGGGTGAGCGTGTCTCCAACGTGGTGGTCGGCAGCGCTGGTTCGGGTGGGCCGGGCAAGGTGGTGTGGGTGTTCCCGGGCCAGGGTTCG
>NZ_MLYO01000104.1 GCF_001866665.1 Streptomyces monashensis
CCGGCAGGGTCGGTGTCTCCGGTGACCCCGGCAAGGTTGTGTGGGTGTTCCCGGGCCAGGGTTCGCAGTGGGTGGGTATGGGCCGGGAGTTGTTGGATTCGTCTGCGGTGTTCGCGGAGCGGATCGGGGAGTGTGCGGTTGCGCTGGAGCGGTGGGTGGACTGGTCGCTGGTCGAGGTGTTGCGTGGGGAGGCTGCTCCGGAGTTGTTGGAGCGGGTGGATGTGGTGCAGCCGGCGAGTTTCGCGGTGATGGTGGG
>NZ_MLYO01000105.1 GCF_001866665.1 Streptomyces monashensis
CGGCATGCCACCGGCACGCTGTCGGCCTCGGCCTCGGCACCTGGCAAGGGCTTCGACTTCGCCGCCTGGCCGCCGCCGGGGGCGCGGCAGGTCGAGGTGGACCCCGTCGGCTTCTACGACGAACTGCGCGAGCGCGGTGTCGGCTATGGGCCCGCGTTCCAGGGCGTGCGCGCGGTGTGGCGGCGTGGTGAGGAACTGTTCGCCGAGGTCGCCCTGCCCGAGGAACAGCGCAAGGACGCCGGCGAGTTCGGCATCCACCCGGCGCTGCTCGACGCCGCACTGCAGACCGGGTCATTCCGAGCCGTGGCGGACGCGCAGCCGGGGGAGGGCCCTGGGCAGCCGCTGCTGGCGTTCTCCTGGAACGGCCTGGTGCTGCACGCCTCGGGCGCCTCGGCACTGCGGGTGCGGGTCGCCCCGATCGGCCCGGACGCGCTGTCGGTCGAGGCAGCGGACGAGACCGGCACCCTGGTCGTGACGATGGACTCGCTGGTGTCCCGGGCCGTTTCCGCCGAGCAGCTGGAGACGGCGGCGGACTCGGCGGCCACGGACTCGCTGTTCCGGGTGGAGTGGAGCGAACTGGCCCCGTTCCAGGGGGCGGAGGCGGCGCCGGTGTGGGTGCCGCTGGACACCGCGGCCGAGGCCGAGGCCCTGTCCCGGAGCGCCGAGGCTCCGGTGACGGCGGTCCTCCAGGCCGTCGGCGGCGCGGGCGACGACGCCGTACTGGCGCTGACCACCAGGGTCCTGGACGTCGTACAGGCGTGGCTGAGCGCGGAAGGCCTGGAGGAGTCACGGCTCGTCGTCGTGACCCGGGGCGCGGTGCCCGCCGGTGACGGCGTGGTGACCGACCCGGCCGGAGCCGCGGTGTGGGGTCTGCTGCGCGCCGTGCAGGCGGAGAACCCGCACCGGTTCGTCCTGCTGGACACCGACGCCGACATGGACACCGACGGGTCGGGAGCCGTCCTGGGTGCGGCGCTGGCCTGTGGTGAGCCGCAGCTCGCGGTACGTGGCACGGTCCTCTCCGTACCCCGGCTCGCCCGGGTGCCCGCCCAAGTCACCGACGCCGGAGGGGTGTTCACGGCGGGCGGGACGGTCCTGGTCTCGGGTGGCGGGTCGCTGGGCGCACTCGTCGCCCGGCACCTGGTCGTGCGGCACGGCGTACGCCATCTCGTGCTGGCCAGCCGTCGTGGCCCGGACGCCGAGGGCGTGCGGGACCTGGTCGCCGAGCTGACCGAGCAGGGCGCGACGGTCTCCGCAATGGCCTGCGACGTGTCGGAGCGCGAGCAGGTGGAGGCGCTGCTCGCCGCGGTGCCGGACGAGCACCCCCTCAGCGGCGTGGTGCACACGGCCGGTGTGTTCGAGGCCGGGCTCGTCGGGACCCTGACCCCGGAGCGCCTGGCGCGGGTGTTCGCGCCGAAGGTGGACGCCGTACGCCATCTCGACGAACTCACCCGCGGCCTGGACCTGGACGCGTTCATCGTCTACTCCTCCGCCTCGTCCGTCTTCCTCGGTGCCGGCAGCGGCGGCTACGCAGCGGCCAACGCCTTCCTGGACGGGTTGATGGCCCACCGCCGCGCGGCGGGCCTGCCCGGGCTCTCGCTGTCCTGGGGCACCTGGGCGTACGCCACCAACATGACCACACACCTGGGCGCAGACGACCAGGCGAGCATGAGCAGGCGGACCAGCCGAGACGGTGTCGTGGCGCTCACTCCCGCCGAGGGCATGGAGCTGTTCGACGCCGCCGTCGGGTCCGAGGAGCCGCTCCTCGTGCCGGTCAAACTGGATCTGCGCGGAGTGCGGGCCGGTGCGGCGGCCGGGGGTACGGTGCCGCATCTGCTGCGCGGTCTCGTACCGGCCGGCAGGCAGCAGGCACGGGCGGCCGCCGCCAGGGACGGCGACCTGCTCCGCCGGCTGTCCGGGCTCGCCGAGCCGGAGCAGGAGGCCATGCTCCTCGACCTGGTGCGCACCCAGGCCGCGGTCGTACTCGGATACAGCGGGCCGGACAGCATCCGGCCGGACACCGCCTTCAAGGACGTCGGGTTCGACTCGCTGACGTCGGTGGAGCTGCGCAACCGGCTGCGCGAGGCGACCGGTCTGAAGCTCCCCGCCACGCTGGTCTTCGACCAGCCCACCCCGCTCGTGCTCACCGGCTATCTGCGCGGTGAACTCGGCATCAGCGACGACGTGTTGTCGCGGGTGAACGCGAAGATAGAAGACGTCGAGTCGCTCATCGCCGCAGTGGCACTCGACGAATCCATGAGAGCCGGTATCGCGCTCCGCCTCCAGGGCCTGGTGGCCAAGTGTAATGGGGTCGTCGAGCAGACGGATGTCTCCGCGGTGGCCGAGCAACTGGAATCAGCGTCGGCCGACGAAGTCCTCGACTTCATCCATGAAGAACTCGGGCTCGTGTGAGACCGCAGCGTATCCGGCTCCATCAACATTCTCGTGAGGACTGACGAATGGCCACGGACGAACAACTCCTCAGGACCCTCAAGCGCGTCACCACCGAGTTGCACAACCTCCGGAAGCAGGGCGCGTCCCACGCGGGCGAGCCGATCGCCGTCGTGGGCATGGCGTGCCGGCTGCCGGGCGGAGTGACCGGGCCCGAGGATCTGTGGCAGTTGGTGCGCGAGGGCCGCGACGCCGTGTCGGGCTTTCCCGAGGACCGGGGCTGGGAACTGGACGGCCTGTTCGACCCGGACCCCGACAACCCCGGCACCTCCTACACCGATCAGGGCGGCTTCCTGCGGGGCGCCGGCCTGTTCGACCCCGGCTTCTTCGGGATCTCGCCGCGTGAGGCGCTGGCGATGGACCCGCAGCAGCGACTGCTCCTGGAGACGTCGTGGGAGGCGCTGGAGCGTGCGGGGCTCGACCCGGTCTCGCTGAAGGGCACCGACGTCGGTGTGTTCGCGGGGGTGTCCAGCCAGGGATACGGATCCGGGGGCAGCGGTGTCGCACCGGAGCTGGAGAGCTTCACCGGCACCGGCGTGGCGTCGAGTGTGGCGTCCGGCCGGGTGTCGTACGTCTTCGGCTTCGAAGGTCCCGCGGTGTCCGTGGACACGGCCTGCTCGTCCTCCTTGGTCGCCATCCACCTGGCCGCGCAGGCGCTGCGGCAGGGCGAGTGCTCGCTCGCCCTGGCCGGCGGCGCGATGGTGATGGCGACCCCCGGCACCTTCGTGGTGTTCTCCCGGCAGCAGGGCATGGCCGCCGACGGCCGGTGCAAGGCGTTCGCGGACGGCGCGGACGGCATGGGCCTGTCCGAGGGCGCGGGCGTGGTCGTCCTCGAACGGCTCTCCCAGGCGCGGGAGCGCGGTCACCGGGTGCTCGCTGTCATCCGCGGCAGCGCCGTCAATCAGGACGGCGCGTCCAACGGGCTCACGGCACCCAACGGTCCCTCCCAGCAGCGGGTCATCCGCAAGGCGCTGGCCGGCGCCGGACTGGTCCCGGCGGACGTGGACGTCGTGGAGGCCCACGGCACCGGTACGGCGCTGGGCGACCCGATCGAGGCGCAGGCGCTGCTGGCCACGTACGGACAGGGCCGGGATCCGCAGAAGCCGCTGTGGCTCGGCTCGTTGAAGTCCAACATCGGGCACACCCAGGCCGCCGCCGGCGTGTCCAGTGTCATCAAGATGGTGCAGGCGCTGCGGCACGGCGTGCTGCCCCCGACCCTGCACGCTCAGGTACCGACGACCGAGGTCGACTGGTCCGCGGGTGCGGTGAAGCTGCTCGACGAGGCCCGCGACTGGCCGCGTGAGGGTCACCCGCGCCGCGCCGGGGTGTCCTCGTTCGGCATCAGCGGGACGAACGCGCACCTGATCCTGGAGGAGGCACCCGAAGAGCCGGAGCCGGATCCGGACGCCGAGGACACGGCACCCACGGGTGTGGTCCCGCTGGTGGTGTCGGCACGCAGCGTGGGCTCCCTGGCGGGCCAGGCGGAGCGACTGGCCGCGCACCTGGAGTCCGCCGACGCGATGTCGCTGCCGCGTGTGGCCGGGGCACTGGTCGCGGAGCGGGCGCTGCTGCCCGAGCGCGCGGTGGTCCTGGCCGGTTCGGACCAGGAGGCGCTGGCCGGACTCCAGGCGCTGGCCCGGGGCGAGGACGCGGCCGGTGTCGTCACCGGCAGAGCGGCCGGCTCGGGCGGAGCGGGCAGGGTCGTCTGGGTGTTCCCGGGCCAGGGCTCGCAGCGCGCGGGGATGGGCCGGGAGCTGTACGACCGCTACCCGGTGTTCGCCCAGGCCCTGGACGAGGCGTGCGAGCAGCTGGACGCGTGTCTCGCCGGGTGGGCCGGCCACCCGGTACGGGACGTGGTCCTGGGCAGCGCACCGGGCGGCGCCGAGCTGCTGAACCAGACGATGTTCACCCAGGCGGGCCTCTTCGCGATCGAGAGTGCCCTGTTCCGGCTCGTGGAGTCCTGGGGGGTACGGCCGGATGCGGTCATCGGCCACTCGATCGGCGAGATCGCCGCCGCGCACGCGGCGGGCGTGCTGTCACTGCCGGACGCGGCGCGCCTCGTCGCGGCGCGCGGGCGGCTGATGCAGGCCCTGCCACCGGGCGGCGCGATGGTCGCGGTGGCCGCGAGCGAGGCGGAAGTGGCCGGCCTGCTCGGCGAGGGCGTGGAGGTCGCGGCGGTCAACGGCCCGTCCTCGGTGGTGCTCTCCGGCGACGAGGAGCCGGTCCTCGCGGCGGCCGACCGCATGCGGGAGCAAGGGCACAAGACGAAGCGTCTCGCGGTCTCGCACGCGTTCCACTCCCGGCGGATGGGGCCGATGCTGGCCGACTTCGCCGCCGAACTCGCCGAGGTGGAGTGGCGGTCGCCGACGATCCCGGTGATCTCGAACGTGACCGGGCGGCTCGCCACGGCCGACGAGCTCGCCGACCCGCAGTACTGGGCCGGCCACGTGCGTCACCCGGTGCGGTTCGCCGACGGGATCGCAGCCGCGGTCGGGCAAGGCGGGGCGCTGTTCGTGGAACTGGGCCCGGGCGCGGCCCTGACCGGCCTCGTCGCGGAGACGGCCGGCGCCGCGGGCGCCGAGGCGACCTGCGTGGCGGCCCTGCGCGACGGCCGCTCCGAGGAGCAGACCCTGCTGGCCTCGCTGGCCGAACTGTTCGTGCGCGGCGTGCCCGTGGACTGGAGCGGCCTGCTCCCGCTGGCCGGCGCCGCGAAGGCACGCGTGGACCTGCCGACGTACGCCTTCGACCACCAGCACTACTGGCTGCGGACCGCCGATGCGGCGACGGACGCGGCCTCCCTGGGGCAGGCGGCGGCCGGCCACCCGCTGCTCGGCGCGGTGGTGCAGCTGCCGCAGTCCGACGGGCTGGTGCTCACCTCGCGCCTGTCGCTCAAGTCCCACCCATGGCTGGCCGACCACGCCGTCGGCGGTGTGGTGCTCGTCCCCGGTACGGGCCTGGTGGAGCTGGCCGTACGGGCCGGTGACGAGGCCGGCTGCAGCGTCCTGGACGAGCTGGTGATCGAAGCACCGCTGGTGGTGCCGCAGCAGGGCGGCGTACGCGTCCTGGTCGCGGTGGGCGCACCGGACGCGACCGGCGCCCGCCCCGTGGAGATCTACTCCCTGCGCGAGGACGCGCCCGGTGATGCGGACGCGTGGACGCGGCACGCCGCCGGAACGCTCTCGGTCTCGGCTCCTGCCCGCGGCACGGGCTTCGACTTCGCCGCCTGGCCGCCGCCCGGCGCCCAGCGGATCGAGGTCGGCGACTTCTACGCCGACCTGACCGAGCGCGGCTACGGCTACGGCCCGGCGTTCCAGGGGCTGCGCGCGGTGTGGCGGCGCGGTGACGAGGTCTTCGCCGAGGCCGCCCTGCCCGAGGAACAGCGGGACGGCGCCGACACGTTCGGTATCCACCCGGCGCTCCTGGACGCCGCCCTGCACGCCGGGATGTTCGGCACCGCGGCGGACTCTGCGGCGCAGGACCCCGGCCGGCCGGTCCTGCCGTTCGCGTGGAACGGCCTGTCGCTGCACGCCTCGGGCGCCCCCGCCCTGCGGATCCGCCTGACCTCCGCCGGGCCCGGCGCCGTGTCGCTGGAGGCGGCCGACGAGACCGCCGGCCTCGTCGTCACGCTGGACTCCCTGGTGTCCCGGCCGGTCTCCGCCGAGCAACTCCAGACGCCGACCGGCTCCGCAGTCGCCGACTCGCTCTTCGGCGTCGAGTGGACCGAGCTGCCCCCGGCCCAGGGCGCGGTGGCCGCGCCGTCGTGGGCGCCGGTGGCCTCGGCCGAGGACGTGGCGGCTCTGGCCGACGCAGGCAGGGTTCCGGCGGCAGCAGTGCTGCAGGCCGTCGGCGGTGCCGGCGAGGACGCCGTACTCGCCCTGACCGCACGGGTGTTGAGCGTGCTGCAGGCATGGCTGGCCACGGACGCCCTCGAAGACTCGCGGCTCGTGGTGGCGACCAGGGGCGCGGTCCCCGCCGGCGCCGAGGGCGCGGTGTCGGACCCGGCCGGAGCAGCGGTGTGGGGTCTGGTGCGCGCCGCGCAGGCCGAGAACCCGGACCGAATCCTTCTGATCGACGCAGACCCGGCCGCGGACGACGGCGTGGGGCCCGTGCTGGGGGCGGTGCTGGCGGGTGGCGAGCCCCAGGTCGCCGTGCGCGGCACGGCACTCTCGGCGCCCCGCCTCGCTCGCGCCGCCGGTCAGGTCCCCGACCTCACTGAAGTGTTCGCCCCGGACGGCACGGTCCTGGTCACGGGTGGCACGGGATCGCTGGGTGCGCTGCTGGCCCGGCACCTGGTCACCGGGTACGGCGTACGCCACCTGGTCCTCGCCAGCCGTCGCGGTCCGGACGCCGACGGCGCGCGGCAGCTGGTCGCCGAACTGACCGAGCAGGGCGCGGCCGTGTCCGTCGTGGCCTGTGACGTGTCCGACCGAGACCAGGCGCAGGCACTGCTGGCCTCGGTGTCCGACGCGCACCCCCTGCGCGGTGTGATACACACGGCGGGAGTGCTGGACGACGGCGTGATCGGGGCCCTGACCCCGGAACGCCTGGCCAGGGTGTTCGCGCCGAAGGCGGACGCCGTACGTCACCTCGACGAGTTGACCCGGGACCTCGACCTCGACGTCTTCGCCGTGTTCTCGTCCGCCTCGGGCGTGTTCGGCTCAGCGGGCCAGGGCAACTACGCGGCTGCCAACGCCTTCCTGGACGGCCTGATGGCCCACCGCCGGGCGGCGGGCCTGCCCGGCCTCTCCCTGGCCTGGGGTCTGTGGGAGCAGGACGCCGGCATGACCGCGCACCTGGGCGACGCGGACCAGGCGCGGGCCGGCCGTGGCGGCGTCCTCGCGATCACGGCGACCGAGGGCATGGAGCTGTTCGACGCCGCGCTCGCGTCCGGGCAGGCGCTGCTCGTACCGATCAAGATGGACCTGCGCGGGGCACGCTCCGGCGCGGCGGCCGGCGGCCCGGTCCCGCACCTGCTGCGCGGTCTCGTACCGGTGGGGCGGCAGCAGGCGCGGGCAGCGGCCGCGAAGGACGGTGACCTGCGCCGTCGGCTCGCCGGACTCGACACGGCGGAACAGCAGGCGCTCCTTCTCGACCTGGTGCGGACCCAGGCCGCCGTCGTCCTCGGCCACAGCGGAGCCGACGGCGTCCGGGCCGACACCGCCTTCAACGAGGCCGGGTTCGACTCTCTCACCTCGGTGGAAATGCGCAACCGGCTCCGCGAGGCGACCGGCCTGAAGCTCCCCGCCACGCTGATCTTCGACTACCCGACCCCGCAGGCCCTCGCCGCCTGTCTGCGCGAGGAGTTCGGGGACACCGTCGCCACCGGCACACCTGCCGCGACCGCTGCCGTCGTCGCGGACCCCGACGAGCCGATCGCGATCGTGGGGATGTCCTGCCGGCTGCCCGGCGGGGTGACGAGCCCCGAGTCCCTGTGGCGTCTGGTGCACGAGGGCCGCGAAGGCATGTCCGACTTCCCCGAGGACCGAGGCTGGGAACTGGAGGGCCTGTTCGACGACGACCCGGAGAGCGTGGGCACGTCGTACGCCAGCCAGGGCGGATTCGTAGCGGGTGCGGGCCTGTTCGACGCGGGCTTCTTCGGGATCTCGCCGCGTGAGGCACTGGCGATGGACCCGCAGCAGCGACTGCTTCTGGAGACCTCCTGGGAGGCCCTGGAGAGCGCCGGAGTCGACCCGACGTCCGTGAAGGGCACCGACATCGGTGTGTTCTCCGGCGTGTCCAACCAGGGGTACGGGGCCGGAGCGGTCGCACCGGAGCTGGAGGGCTTCGCGAGCACGGGCACCGCGGGAAGCGTGGCCTCGGGCCGCATCTCGTACGTGTTCGGCTTCGAGGGCCCGGCGGTCACGGTGGACACGGCGTGTTCGTCGTCGCTGGTGGCGATGCACCTGGCCGCGCAGGCGCTGCGGCAGGGCGAGTGCTCCATGGCGCTCGCCGGCGGCGTGACGGTGATGGCGACACCCGTCAGTTTCGTGGAGTTCTCCCGCCAGCGCGGCCTCGCCGGTGACGGCCGCTGCAAGGCGTACGCGGAGGGCGCGGACGGCACCGGCTGGGCCGAGGGCGTGGGCCTGGTCGTGCTGGAGCGTCTGTCGGTGGCGCGGGAGCGCGGGCACAAGGTCCTGGCGGTGCTGCGGGGCAGTGCGGTGAACCAGGACGGTGCGTCGAACGGTCTGACGGCACCGAACGGGCCTGCGCAGCAGCGCGTGATCCGCAAGGCGCTGGCCGGTGCCGGACTGAGCCCGGCGGACGTCGACGTGGTCGAGGGCCACGGGACGGGTACGGCGCTGGGCGACCCGATCGAGGCGCAGGCGCTGCTCGCGACGTACGGCCGGGACCGGGACCCGCAGAAGCCGTTGTGGCTCGGCTCGTTGAAGTCCAACATCGGGCACACGCAGGCGGCCGCGGGTGTGGCCGGTGTGATCAAGATGGTGCAGGCGCTGCGGCACGGAGTGCTGCCGCCGACCCTGCACGTGGACGCGCCCACCTCCCAAGTGGACTGGTCCGCGGGCGCGGTGGAGCTGCTGACGGAGGCTCGGGAGTGGCCGCGTGAGGGCCGTCCGCGCCGTGCGGGTGTGTCGTCGTTCGGGATCAGTGGGACGAACGCGCACCTGATCCTGGAGGAGGCACCCGACGAGGCGGCGGAGCCTGCCCCGGAGGACACGCCGCCGGGTGGTGTGGTGCCGTTGGTGGTGTCGGCGCGTGGTGAGGGTGCGTTGGCGGGTCAGGCCGGTCGGCTCGCGTCGTTCGTCGAGGACGCCGGTCGGTTGCCTTTGGCGGATGTCGCCGGGGCGCTGGTCTCCGGCCGGGCGTTGCTGGGCGAGCGTGCGGTGGTCGTGGCCTCGTCGGAGGAGGAGGCGCTCGCGGGTCTGCGCGCGGTGGCGCGCGGCGAGAGCCCGGCTGGTGTGACCACCGGCAGGGTCGGTGTCTCCGGTGACCCCGGCAAGGTCGTGTGGGTGTTCCCGGGCCAGGGTTCGCAGTGGGTGGGTATGGGCCGGGAGTTGCTGGATTCGTCTGCGGTGTTCGCGGAGCGGATCGGGGAGTGTGCGGTTGCGCTGGAGCCGTGGGTGGACTGGTCGCTGCTCGACGTGTTGCGTGGGGAGGCTGCTCCGGAGCTGCTGGAGCGGGTGGATGTGGTGCAGCCGGCGAGTTTCGCGGTGATGGTGGGCTTGGCGGCGGTGTGGTCGTCGGTGGGTGTGCTGCCGGATGCGGTGGTGGGTCACTCGCAGGGTGAGATCGCGGCGGCGTGTGTGTCGGGTGCGTTGTCGCTGGAGGACGCGGCGAAGGTGGTGGCGCTGCGCAGCCGGGCGATCGGTGAGCGGCTGGCCGGTCACGGTGGCATGGCTTCGGTCGCGCTGAGC
>NZ_MLYO01000106.1 GCF_001866665.1 Streptomyces monashensis
GCGCGAGGTGAACACCAGCCCGTCGGACTGCGGCAACCGCACCACCGCGCCGAGCAGCGGGTGATCGGCTGCCGACTGTCCCAGGGACGCCGCGTCCGTCGCCGGTGCGGTCTCCCGCAGCCAGTAGTGCTGGTGGTCGAAGGCGTACGTCGGCAGGTCGACATGTGCCGATGCACTCCCGGCAGGCAGGACGCCGGTCCAGTCCACCGGCACACCACGCACGAACAACTCCGCCATCGACACCAGCAGACGACGCAGACCACCCTCCTCACGCCGCAGCGAACCCGTCACCACCCCGCCCTCACCGACATCACTCCCGTCAAGGATCCCGGTCACCGGCTGGACCAGCACCGGATGCGCACTCACCTCCACGAACACCCTGTGACCCTGACCGAGCAGATCGGCCACGGCAGGACCGAAACCGACCTGGCCGCGCAGGTTGCGGTACCAGTAACCGCCGTCCAGAACCCCGGCAGCCTCCACCCAGCCCCCGGTGACGGTCGAGTAGAAGGGGATCGTCGGCGCCTGGGCATCGATACCGGCCAGCACCTCGCCGAGAGTGTCGCGGATGTCCTCCACATGACGGGTGTGCGACGCGTAGTCCACCGCCACCCGACGCACCCGAACACCCTCGCCGGACAGCACCCGAAGGGCCTCGTCCAACGCCTGCGCATCACCGGCGATCACCACGGAGTTCGGGCCGTTGACGGCCGCGACCTCGACCCGACCCGACCAGCGCTCCAGGCGGGCAACTACCTCTTCCTCGCTCAGTGCGACCGAGGCCATGCCACCGTGACCGGCCAACTGCTCGCCGATGGCCCGGCTGCGCAGCGCCACCACCTTCGCCGCGTCCTCCAGCGACAACGCACCCGACACACACGCCGCCGCGATCTCACCCTGAGAGTGACCCACCACCGCATCCGGACGAACACCGACCGAGGACCACACCGCCGCCAGACCCACCATCACCGCGAAACTCGCCGGCTGCACCACATCCACCCGCTCCAGCAACTCCGAAGCAGCCTCCCCACGCAGCACCTCGAGCAGCGACCAGTCCACCCACCGCTCCAGCGCAACCGCACACTCCCCGATCCGCTCCGCGAACACCGCAGACGAATCCAGCAACTCCCGGCCCATACCCACCCACTGCGAACCCTGGCCCGGGAACACCCACACCACCTTGCCCGGCGACCCCGAGCCGGAGACGACATTCGCCGCGCTCTCGCCACGCGCCAGCGCGCGCAGCCCGGCGAGCGCCTCTTCGTCCGAGGAGGCCACGACCACCGCACGCTCGCCCAGCACCGCACGGCTGGAGACCAGCGCCCCGGCGACATCCGTCAGAGACAGCCCCTCGGTACCTTCGACGAACGTCGCGAGCCGTTCGGCCTGTCCCGACAGCGAGGACTCGCTGCGCGCCGATACCACCAGCGGCAGCACGTCACCGGGCGCCGTCCTTGTGGCGGTCGACTTCGGCTGCGTGTCCGCGGGTGCTTCCTCAAGGATCAAGTGCGCGTTCGTCCCGCTGACGCCGAACGCGGACACTCCCGCACGGCGCGGTCGGCCGTCGCGCGGCCACTCCCGAGCCTCCGTCAGCAGCTCCACCGAGCCCGCCGACCAGTCCACTTTGGACGTGGGCGCGTCCACGTGTAGGGTCGGCGGCAGCACTCCGTGCCGCAGCGCCTGCACCATCTTGATCACACCGGCCACACCCGCGGCCGCTTGCGTGTGCCCGATGTTCGACTTCAACGACCCCAGCCACAACGGCCGTTCGGCATCACGACCCCTGCCGTACGTCGCCAGCAGCGCCTGCGCCTCGATCGGGTCACCGAGCACCGTACCCGTGCCATGACCCTCGACCACATCCACGTCCGCCGGGGCAAGCCCCGCATTGGCCAGAGCACCACGGATCACCCGCTGCTGCGCAGGCCCGTTCGGTGCCGTCAGACCGTTCGACGCACCGTCCTGGTTCACCGCACTGCCCCGCAGCACCGCCAGGACCTTGTGCCCGCGCTCCCGCGCCACCGACAGACGCTCCAGCACGACCACGCCGACGCCCTCGGCCCAGCCGGTGCCGTCCGCGCCGTCCGCGTACGCCTTGCAGCGGCCGTCGGCCGCCAGGCCGCGCTGGCGGGAGAACTCCACGAACGCGCCGGGGTTGGCCATCACCGTCGCACCGCCGGCGAGCGCCATGGAGCACTCGCCCTGCCGCAGCGCCTGCGCGGCCAGGTGCATCGCCACCAGCGACGACGAACAGGCCGAGTCGATGGTGACGGCCGGGCCCTCGAAACCGAACACGTACGACACCCGGCCAGAGGCCACGCTCGTCGACCCGCCCGTGCCCGCGAAGCCCTCCAGCTCCGGAGTGACCACGCTGGCGCCGGGCGCGACATAGCCCTGGCCGAACACGCCGGAGAACACGCCGACGTCGGCACCCTTCAGCGAGACCGGGTCGACACCGGCGCTCTCCAGTGCCTCCCAGGAGGCCTCAAGGAGGAGCCTCTGCTGCGGGTCCATCGCCAGCGCCTCACGCGGCGAGATCCCGAAGAACCCCGCGTCGAACAGGCCCGCCTCGTGGAGGAAGCCGCCCTGGCTGGTGTAGGTGGTGCCCGCGCGCTCCGGGTCCGGGTCGAACAGGCCCTCCAGATCCCAGCCACGGTCCTCGGGGAACCCCGTTACGGCGTCGCGGCCGTCACGCACCAGTCGCCACAGGTCCTCCGGACCCGCCACCCCGCCGGGCAGCCGGCACGCCATGCCCACCACGGCAACCGGCTCCCGGGAAGCGTCGATGAGCTGGCGGTTCTGCTTCTTCAGCGAACCGACCTCTTCGAGCGATGCCCGGAGCGCCTCGACGACTTTTTCATACGACGCACTCACTTGTTTTCCCCAATCCTTCAGCGTTCTCGCAGGGTTAGTTGTCGCCGAGCGCCATGTGCACGAGATCGTCGACGCCCAGGTCGGCGATCGCCCTCTCTTCGTCGGCGTCGTCCAGTGCGCCGACCGCCGGTTCGCCGTCGCCGAGGGCGACCAGCTTGACCAGGGAGTCCATCAGTCCGGCCGCCCGGAACCGGGCGAGCGGGAGCGAGGCGAGTGCGTGCCGCAGCCGTGCCTCGTCCACGTCCGGGCCGGCCGCGCCGCCGTCCGGGAACAGTTCGGTGTGCAGGTGGCGCGCGAGGGTCTGCGGGTTCGGGTAGTCGAAGACCAAGGTGGCGGGCAGCTTCAGACCGGTCGCCTCCCGCAGCCGGTTGCGCAGTTCCACTGCCGTGAGCGAGTCGAACCCGGTGTCCTTGAAAGCCGTGTCCGGCTGGACGCCGTCCGGCCCGGCGTGCCCGAGTACGACCGCGGCCTGGGTGCGCACCAGGTCGACGAGGGCCTTCGCCTGCTCGGCGGCGGGGAGCCCGGCGAGACGGCGCATCAGGCGGCCGTCGCCGGCGGATCCCGTCCGTGCCAGCTGCCGGCCCGCGCGGACCAAGCCGCGCAGCATGTGCGGTACTCCGCCGCTCGCCGCCGCGTCGGCGCGTACGGACCGCAGGTCCAGCTTGGCCGGCACGAGGAGCGGCTCCTGGGACCCCAGTGCGGCGTCGAACAGCTCCATGCCCTCCGCCAGGGTCATGATCTGAAGGCCACCGCGGCGGCTCATTCGCGACCGGGTGAGGTCGTCGGTGTTGGCCGCCATGCCGCTGGTCTGCTCCCACAGACCCCAGGCCAGGGCGACCCCCGGCAGACCCGCCGCCCGGCGGCGGGCCATCAGACCGTCCAGGAAGGCGTTGGCCGCCGCGTAACTGCCGCTGCCCGCACCCATGAAGACCGCCGAGACCGAGGAATAGACGACGAACGCGTCCAGCTCCAGGCCCCGCGTGAGCTCGTCCAGGTGACGTACGG
>NZ_MLYO01000107.1 GCF_001866665.1 Streptomyces monashensis
TCACCGCGCCTCGGGCCGACTCTCCACCAACGGCACGCTGCTGCTGCACCGGCGCCTCGCCCGTGAGTACGACCACCGGCCCGACACCTCCGCCTCGCGCGTCTACTGGCCCTCCACCGCGAACATGACCCGCCGCCTCACCACGCCGAGTCCCCCCTGGCGTGACTCCCTGGGACTGGCCGCGTGAACGTCGCCGAACTTCTCGCCGGCCTCCAGGCCCAGCACGACGAGATCACCGCCCGAGCCGCAGAACTACGCGGTCGGATCGAGCACTTGACCGCTGCCCTGGCCGAGACCGAGGCCCGACTCGCGGACCTGGACACCGCCCGGAAGGTCATCGCGGAGGTCGCGCCGGCAGGAGCCGAACCCGGGCCCGCCCGAGACGGGCACCGCCTACCAGGCCATCGTGAACGCCTTCAACCAGCACCCTGACCAGGTATTCAGAGCCCGTGAGCTGCACGAACTCCTCGGCATGCCCACCGACGAGGCGACCGTCAACGTCACCCGCAGCCGCCTCGGACGCCTCGTCCGACAAGGCTTCCTCACTCAACCCGGACGAGGCCGCTACCAGAAACGGACTTAACGTCCACTTAAACAGGCCATCTACCACTTCAGAACCCGCTGCCAACCAACCCACCGACACAACCCCGACCATTCATTCGCCGAGTCCATGGGGCCCACTCTCCGCCGCATAGGTATCATATTGATACTAGTTTTGGATCCATACCAGGAGGAGTCCCTGTGGCGGACAAAGCACGGCCGGTGGTCTTCCGGCATGGGCAAGCGTTCCTGGCGGCGGTCTCGGAGCGCTGGAACTACCAGATCCTGCGCGAGGTCTTCTTCGGCGTCCACCGGTTCGGCGAACTCAAGCGCGGGCTGGGCATCTCGGCGACGATGCTCACGGCGCGGCTGAACCACCTCGCCGAGCTGGGCCTGCTGGAGAAGCACGCGTACCGGGAGGACAAGCCCTGGTACGAGTACCGGCTGACCGAGGGTGCGCGGGAGTTGGTGGTGCCGGCCGTCGTGGCGGTCACCCGCTGGGCGGAGAGCCGCGCCGACGGCGAGGCGATGCCGGCGCGGCCCCTGCTGCACACCTCCTGCGGATACGAGACAGAGCCCTATCTCGCCTGCAGTCACTGTCACCAGCCCATCGAAGCGGCCGATTTGCAGCCACTCCCGGCGAAGGCGGGAGTGAACACAGAGGAGATGACCGAGGAGACCGACGTCAAGTAGTCATCTTTTGCTACTACTTGCAGTACGCTACTGGTAGCGGCACTACTCGAACCTCGGGTGAGGAGTGACCATGTCACCGACGGACTGGCTCAACGACGTCACCGAGAAGCTGATACCGACATCCCTCGGCCTGCTGAACGTGCGGGTGGGCGGTCAGACCGACGGTCCGGCCATGGTCTTCTGGCCGAGTCTGATGATGGACGGCACCATGTGGCGCTTCCAGTACCAGCACTTCGCTCCCACGCACCGCGTGGTGCTCGTCGACAGCCCCGGACACGGCAGGTCCGACGCGCTACGGCGGATCATCGACCTCAAGGAATGCGCCGACGCGCTGGCCGAGGTCCTGGACGCGCTCGGCATCGACAGGTGCGTACTGGTGGGCAACAGCTGGGGCGGCATGCTGGCCGGGGTGTTCCCGGCGTACCACCCCGAGCGCACCGCCGCCGCCATAGGCATCAACTGCACCGCCTCGCTGCCCACGACATTCGAGAGCGTCTGGGCAACCGGACTGACCGCCTACCTCGCGATGCACGCGCGGATGCCGCGACTGGCCGCCAGGGCCGCGCGCTCGGCGTTCGCCGGACCGACCGCCCAAACCGAGAACCCCGAGTTCCTGGAGTACATCGACGTCGTGCTGGACAACGACCCCAAGTCCGTGGCCTGGGCGCTGCGCAGCATCCTCATCGGACGCAGGGACGAGCACCGACTGCTGGCGACCATTCCCGCCGGCATCCCTGTCCTGATCATCGCCGGCGAGGAGGACAGCCAGTTCCCCGTACACGCGGTGCGCAGGATGGCCGACGCCATCAAGGGCAGCACCTTCCGCGTGCTGCTGCACACCGGCCACCTGGCCGCACGGGAGAACCCGGACGAGGTCAACACGGCGATCGACGCCTTCCTCGCAGCCCGTCCCGTCGCCCGACCGGACGACGACACCAGAGAATCAGAGGAAGGAGGAGAACGATGACGCAGCGTGCCGCCCCCGCCCCGGTACCGAGATGGGTCGGACAGCTCATGCACGAGATCGACGCCCTCGATTTCGGCGAGGGCTTCGCCCGGATGACCGACGACACCGAGATGTTCTTCGGCACCGCCCACGTGATAGGTGCCGAGGCCATCAAAGCGTTCTTCGTCAAGATCGACGAGCCACTGCACATCGATCACACCGTCCTGGAGTGCTGGGACGCCCCCGGCGGAGTCCTGTTCCTGCGCGGCGAGGCCACCATGGCGAAGAAGACCGACCCGGACACCACCGCACGAGCTCCGTTCATGCACCTGTACCGCCTTGACGACAGCGGAAGGATCCGCACCATCCACATCACCGCCGGCCCGCTGCACACCGATGCCGTGATGTGAGACACGCGGACGATCGAGCCGACGCCGTCCGGCCGGGCGAAGCACGCCCGGGACACATGCCAAGGGCCGGCGCACGAACCCGGGAACGGCCATGTCAGTCGTGCGGTACGCCAGGCCGGAGTCCTTCTGGATCCTCCGTCTCCACAGCGCCATCTCCAGTGCGGCCTGCGGCAGTTCGGTCCGCATGTGACCTTCCCCTCGTAGCGTAGAGACCCTGGCTGCAGGGGAAGTTGAGGGTCATGGCAGGCAAGACGCGGCACCCTGCCCGAGCAACTATGGCGATCGCTGGCCTGGGACCGGGGCAAGGAGTTGTCGGCGCACGCCCAGTTCACGATTGAGACCGGCATCCCGGTCTACTTCGCCGATCCGCACAGCCCCTGGCAGCGCGGCACCAACGAGAACACGAACGGCCTGCTACGCCGATACCTCTGCCGCCGCCCCGTCCCACCTATTACGCAAAGGGGTCCGCTGGGCCGATGTGCCGACCGAACACGTCGGACACCGGTCCGGCTGTCAGGTGCGGCCGTACCGGCGGCTTCACGGCTCTGCCTGTCGAAAGCCCCGCCGACGCAGGCTCGGGGCAGGGACGGACGGAGTGTGCGGATCAGGTGGCCTGCGGCCAGGAACGCAGCTGGGAGGCGATCCGCGCGGTGGTACAGGCGGGATCCCGTAGCAGGTCACGCAAGGCCATCGCATCATCGCGGGTGGGTTTCACCGGGATGCCGGAGGCCTCCAGATACATGACGCCGGTCGCGGCGGCGACGGCCATGTTGGAGCGCTCCAGCCAGCGGCAGCGGCCGAGGATGTGCACCAGAGCGGCGGCACGGGCGTAGGGGCCGTCGTAGACGGCCTGCTCGAGCAGCTCGGCCCGGTGGCAGGCGACCGCGGCCACCGGCACCCCGTAGTCGTCGGGGGCCGGATCCCCGGCGCCCGCCAGCTCGGCGACCTGCAAGATCCAGGGGACGTCGATGTACAGATCCATTACGCGGCGTGCGCTCCCGGGGTATGGCGGTCGGCGTCTTCAGCTTCGTCGAAGACCCCCTGGTGCTCCGCGAGGAAGCGCTCCGCGGCGTCCAGTCCTCGCTGTCGCAGCCCGCCGGTGTCCTCCCGCACGAGGACCGCAATGTAGTCGCCGAGGCTCAGGCCGCGGTCAGCGGCACGGGCCTCGGCGAGTTGCTTGATCTCCGCATCGACGCGCGCGCCCAGCTGTGTCTTCGCCATCCCCTGATGGTAACAGCTGTTACCACTCGACGGGAGGCGTCCGACTGCCCGGCCGCGTCAAGAGGGGCTCGCGCTTCAGCGACCCGGCGCGGGAAGGCCCGGACTCCTACAACGTGCAACCCTCGCGACATCGCGAACGCCGAGCGTGCGATCCTCGCGACCGTGCTCTGCCCTGGCGGCACCCATGCCGCGGCCACTGCCCGCCGACCGGGTGTGCTGCCGCCGGCTGGGCGAGCGGGTGGGCCGAGAACGGCTGGGGCCGCTGGCCGCGACTGGCTACGGCGGCCCGCTGACATCCTGGATGGGCGCCGTCATCCGCATCCGCCGCGGTGCCGGCGGCTTGTCCGGATACGCCATGGCCAGCCAACTGCGGGTGCTCGGCAAGGAGAAGAAAGCGCCCGGCTCAGGAACGAAGCGGCGCGCGCGACGGTGCCGCCGAACAGCGGGCGCTCACCAGCAACCTCGACTTCATACGGCGCACCATGAGCGCCCGGTCCCCGGAGGACGTGGCCGAAAACGGTCCACCGACGGCCAGCCCACCCCTCGATCCGCACCACACGGACGTACAGGATGGCGGAATGAGTCCGAGTCTCCTGCCCATCGGCACCCCGGCCGAGCAAGGCGTCGACGCCACCGGCGTACACGCCTTCCTCGACGCCCTCGAAGCGGCCCCCGACATCGAACCGCACAGTGTGATACTCCTGCGGCACGACCGGCTCGTCGCCGCCGGCTGGTGGGCGCCGTACGCGCCGGAGCGCCCCCACCTGCTGTACTCACTCAGCAAGAGCTTCACCTCCACGGCCGCGGGCCTCGCCGCCGCCGAGGGTCTGCTGCGCCTCGACGACCCGGTGATCTCGTACTTCCCCGAGTTCGCGGCGGACATCACCGACCCGCGCAGCCGAGCCATGCGGGTACGACACGTGGCCGCCATGGCGAGCGGGCACACCGCGGACACGCTCGGCCGGGCCCGCGCGCTCGATCCCAAGGACCTGGTCCGAGGATTCCTACTGCTGCCTCCGGAGAGCGAGCCGGGGACGGTGTTCGCCTACAACCAGCCCGCCACGTTCACGCTCGCCGCGATCGTGCAGCGGGTCACGGGGCAGTCGCTGACCGACTACCTGCGGCCGAGGCTGCTGGATCCGCTGGGCATCGGCGAGGTGGCATGGCTGCGCGACCGCGGCGGTCGCGAGCTGGGCTTCAGCGGCCTGCACGCGACCACCGACGCCGTCGCCCGGCTCGGCCAGCTGTACCTGCGCGGCGGAGCGTGGCAGGGCAGGCAGCTGCTGCCGCAGGACTGGGTCGCCGATGCGACACGCGCCCACGTCGCGACCGGCGACGCAACGCCCGAGGCGGCGCGGTCGGACTGGCAGCAGGGCTACGGCCTGCAGTTCTGGATGTCCCGGCACGGCTACCGAGGCGACGGGGCGTACGGGCAGTTCTGCGTGGTGCTGCCCGAGCAGGACGCGGTGGTGGCGATCACGGCGCAGACCGTTCAGATGCAGGCCGTGCTTGACCTGGTCTGGGAGCACCTGCTGCCCGCCTTCGGTCCCCGGCCGCTGCTCGGCAGCGGCGACGCCGCCCTGGCCGAGCGGCTGGCACGGCTCGCCCTGCCCCCCGCTGCGGGCAGACCCGCTCCCCCGGCGCGGTCCGGCGACTGGGACGGAGCTGCGTTCACTCCGTACGGCGGTGACTGCCCGGACCAGCCGGGACTGACCGCGGCCGAGGCGGCGAAGGGCCCGCACGGGTGGACGCTCACCCTCACCGAGGACGGCGACCGGCTCGACCTGCCGCTCGGCGACGGCTGGACCGTGCACGAAGAGCCCGTACCCACCGCCGTGAGCGGCGGCTGGACCGGCACCGACACCCTGGCCGTCGACGTGGGCTTCCTGGAGACGCCGCACCACCTGCTGGTGACCTGTTCCCTCAGCGACCGGACGTTCTCAGCGCGCTGGCGAACGGGTCCTCTGCACGCAGGACCACTACGTGCGATGCGAGCCCCGGTGCGGTCGGATTGAGCCCGGCCGGAAGGACCGCTGGAAGGCGTCGGTGTCCTGGACCCACTGGTTCATGGAGATGTCCCGGTTCCCCGGCCAGGATGGTTCCAGCACGACGAGAAGCCGCAGGTGCCGCTGAGCAGGACACCACAGCCGAAGGTGTGCAGGCGGTGGCCGCCGGTACCCGTCAGCCACCCCATGCCGGCCGCCTTGTGCCCCTGGTACACCGTGGCCGGACAGCGCCGATACCCGCGGCTCCCTGCGGGACCTGCTGTGGGTGATGGCGCTGTGTGAAAAGAGTGCGGCTCTTCCTCAGTGAGCTGGTGAAGCCGTGCGCCGTTTGCCGTGCGTGTGCGGACGGCGGATCGTCGTGTCCCGAGACGTGGTCTAGCCTCGGCGTTTCGGTTGGGGTGATGAGACGTCGCTGTTCGTCTTGGTTCACTGCGCGCCGGCAGGACCGCATGTGGCTGCGCGAACAGAAGCTGAAAGCCGGGGTCGGTTTCAACTGAGCTGTGACCTGCCTTCAAGACGGCGGCAGCTCAGTGTTGAGCCTGTCAGCAGGAACTCGCTCGATGCGGGTCCAGCCACTCCAGCCGCGCTCCTCCAGAATCGCCAGCACCAGTTCGGCGCCCGGTGCGGACTCAAGCATGGTTGAGTCCATCAGGGCGACGAACTGATCGTCGAAACCGTCGGCACCCACCTCGCCGGCTTCCACGGCGCGAATCATCAGGCGCTCCAGGACGTCGGCGACCTCGACGATCCGTGGATCGCCGGCCCGCCAGTCGGGTTCCCCGGTGAAGAAGCTGTAGAGCCTCACCATGTCGGGGTCGTCCAGCTCCTCGTGTTTCCTGGCAATCACGGAGTCGATCAGGTGCGGCACCTGCGCGGCGATCATGATCCAGGCGTCCCGCTCCAGCTCGATATACCGCTCCCCGACGCCGAGACCGCGCAGCCGGTCGAGATAGTCCACGACGCTCTGTGGAAGCGCTAGGTGCTCTCCGGCGGCGAGCCGGGCGAGCCGGCTGCGGGTGTCCTGCAGCCGCCGGATCTCGGCGCGCAGATCCTTGTCGATCTCCTGGACACCGCCGGCGAACTCCTCCGGGCCGGCGTCGAGGAGTTCCTGCACCCTGGCCAGCGGCACGCCTGCATCAGCCAGGGTGCGGATCCGGATCAGTCGCACGACCGCGGCGGCGTTGTAGATCCGGTACCCGGACCGGTCGCGCTCGGGCTCGGGCAGCAGCCCGACCTTGTGGTAGTGGCGTACCGCCCGCACCGTCACCCCGGCGTAGGCCGCCAGCTGGCTGATGGTGAGCATGAGTCTCAGACTGCCTCAGGCGATCTTCCGGCGATAGGCGGCCATCGCGAAGACGTACGCGACGACGAGGATGCCGACGCACCAGGCGAGGGCGGTCCAGATGTCGTCGCCGACCGGCCGTTGGGCGAACAGGCTGCGGATCGTGTTGACGATCGACGTCACCGGCTGGTTCTCGGCGAACCAGCGCACCGGGCCGGGCATCGTCTTTGTGGGCACGAACGCCGAGCTGACGAACGGCAGGAAGATGAGCGGGTAGGCGAACGCGCCCGCTCCCTCGACCGACGACGCGGAGAGCCCGGGGATCACGGCGAGCCAGGTCAGCGCCAAGGTGAACAAGAGCAAGATGCCGGCGGCCGCGAGCCATGCCGACACTCCTGCTCCCGAGCGGAAGCCCATGAGCAGAGCGACGCCCACGACGAGCACGAGCGCGATCAGGTTGGCGACCAGAGAGGTGGCGACATGCGCCCACAGCACACCCGACCGCGCGATCGGCATGGACTGGAATCGCTCGAAGATCCCGCTCTTCACATCGGTGAACAGCCGGTACGCGGTGTAGGAGATGCCCGATGCGATGGTCATGAGCAGGATGCCGGGCAGCATGTAGTTCACGTACGAAACCGACCCGGTATCAATGGCGCCTCCGAACACGTAGACGAACATCAGCATCATGGCGACCGGCGTGATGACGGTCGTGATGATGGTGTCCATACTGCGTGTGACATGGCGCAGGGACCGCCCCGTGAGCGCGGCGGTGTCGCTGAGGAAGTACGCGGTCATCCTTGGCCCCCAGTTGTCGTGCGAGTGGCGTCGCTCTTTTCGCCGCCGCCGATGACCGAAAGGAAGATCTCCTCCAGAGTCGGCTGCTTCTCGACGTACTCGACCTTGGCCGGCGGGAAGAGCTGCTTGAGCTCGGCAAGGGTGCCGTTCACGATGATCCGACCCTGGTGGAGGATCGCAATCCGGTCGGCGAGCTGCTCAGCCTCGTCCAGGTACTGCGTGGTGAGCAGCACCGTCGTGCCGTACTCGGCGAGCTCCTTGACGGCATGCCACACCTCGATGCGCGCCTCGGGGTCGAGTCCGGCCGTCGGCTCGTCCAGGAAGATCACGGACGGATTTCCGATGAGGCTCATCGCGATGTCCAGCCGGCGGCGCATCCCACCCGAATACGTGGACACCTTCCGCGGGCCGGCGCCGGTCAGGGAGAAACGCCTCAGCAGGTCATCCGCGATCGCGTCCGGGTCCTTGAGGTGGCGCAGCCTGGCGACGAGTACAAGGTTCTCCCAACCGCTGAGGATCTCGTCGACGGCCGCGAACTGCCCGGTAAGGCTGATGGACTCCCGCACATTCGCCGGTTGCGTGGCGACGTCGAAGCCATGGACGCTGGCTGTCCCCGCGTCGGACTTCAGGAGCGTGGCGAGGATCCGTACGGTCGTGGTCTTGCCCGCCCCGTTGGAGCCGAGCAGGGCGAGGATGTTGCCCCGCGCTACCTCGAAGTCCACGCCGCGCAGCACTTCGAGCTTCCCGTACGACTTCTCCAGACCCCGTACGCGAATCGCCGGACCGGCGATCGTTTGGGCCGTCATGGTCATCTGCCTCCTTTGCGGAGCTGTTCCTCGCGTCTGCGAGGACGCCCCTGCCGGAAGGATGGAGGGTTGACCCAGCGTCAAGGTCAAGCCGGCTCCGACCGCGGCTTCCAGATCGCCGGCACCGATGTCCGGTCAAGCACTCTTCGTGACCCAGTAAGCCCCGTATCTCGCCAGCTATCGCGAACAAAACCGGCCAACCCGCGTGAACAGAAGGCCCGGGAGCAGCGAAACCGCCCAGCCTGAATCGCCAACAACCGCGAACGGTCACAACGGGAGTTGGCACCTGCGCACTTCGTTGGCACCTGGAGCAGCCAAGAGTGAGCGCTCTGAGTGCCGGAACCCAGGAGCCAGCCGGGGCCGGGTCAAAAGGCGATCTCGGCGACTACAGCAACCTGGTCGAGTTCATCCCGGACGGGCCGTACTCTGGCGAGCATGGCCCACGCGAAGACCGCCTATGTCTGCCTGCCCTGTCGGGCCTCCTACAAGCAGCCTTACCTCGGTGACCACGACCGGCTCTGCCCGCGCTGTGCCGAGCCGTTGATCCATGCGGGTTCGGCCTTCGCGCCGCCGCGGCGGCGCGACACCGCTGCCTGGCGGACCCTGTCGGTGCTCTTGAATGCCGGTGTCCGCTTCCACAAGAGTTGCTGTGGCGGCCCTGGCTATCGTCCGCGCACACTCAGCGAGGTGCGCGAGCGAATGGCATACGCGCGAAAGACCGGTGAACCGTTCGCGCGTGCATTGGTACGCCACGAGCTGCCGTAGCCCTCGGCGCAACAGAGCAGCCATACGTGTCCGGTCATCTGACTCGTCAGCTCGGTATGACCGGCCGCGGTGACCTTCCTCCCCATCCGGCACCGCACCTGCTTCCCGGCAAGGACGAGGGCTGCTCAGGCGAATAGTCCCACCCCACCCAGAAGTTTTTGTTCTTTCGATCTCTGATCGAGTGGTACGTCGAGGACCTCAGTGGACCAAGCATCCAGGGGGCCGAGGAACTCGCCCGCTGTCGGAACGCTCTCGGCCTGAAGAAGGACGCCGCTCTGGCCGACGACGTACTCGAAGCCCACCAGCCGTTCTTCAACGCCCGCCGCAAAGTCGTCCACGAACTCGACAGCGTCGACGCCGCCGGCAAGGGCACCCGCGGACGGCGCCACCGCGACATCGCGGCCGTCGGCGAGCAGTGTGGCGGCGCGCTGCAACCGCTGACCGCCTTCATCGCCCCCACCGCCCGGACCGTCCGTACGGTCCGCAAGTCCCTGGGCTGGAGCAACTCGTGACGATCATCCCCACGCGCGCGACGACCGCCGCTACCCGCTTCGTCGAGACGCTCGGTTCCAAGTCCACCCATCGACAGCGCCGGGCTTTCCTCGACGAGTACGTCGCCTGGGTCGAGGCCTACCGGCAGTGCGGCACCAGCAAGGTCACATCCGAGAACCTCTTGGACGAGGAGAACGCCCTCGCCTGACTCGCCGCTGCCAGTCGCGGCGCCACCCGACGCCGCCCCAGCCTGCACGGCCCCAACACCAGCGCTGCGTCAACTCATCGCCGCGCGCAGCAGTTCCGCCAACGCCTTCTGCCGCTGGTGCCGCCCAGCCCCTCGGCCTCCGGCCGCCGGCCCCGAGTTCGCCGAGCCACTCACCCCCACCGAGGCGCACCGCACGGTGCGCCTCCTCGCTGGCCGGCCCGCGCCCACGGAGCACCAACCGCCGCTCGCTGAGGTACGGCACGAGGGAGCCGGAGCAGCGCCTGTGCCGAAGTCGGCGAGCATGTGCCCCAGCGGCCTGAAGCAGTCGAAGACGATCACGAAAGCGGCGCGCCATTGCCCTTTTTGGTAGCACTTCGCACTAATCTCCCATCACTGTAAAAGTCGATCTTCACAGATCGCATTCACTCACTCCACGGAGATGACATGCGCAAGCTTCGCAACGTCGCCGTCCTGGTCGCCGCACTCGGCAGCATCGGCCTCGTCAGCGGAACGGCCTACGCGGGCGACGGCGGCAAGGGCGGCGAGCACGGGGACCACTTCGCCATCACCCAGAGCTCCCAGTGCAAATCGCACGACCTGAACGTCGACGTGCTCGGCGCGGTCGGCCTCATCAACGGCGCACTGGGCAACGCCCTCAACGGTGAGGGCAACCCGGGCGCCCAGCCCAGCCACCTCGGTTCGAGCATGGGCTGCAACAACAGCGCCTTCTGACCCGGGCACACAGCAGTCACTCCCGGGCCCCGGCACGCAACCCGCAACGGCAGTCTCCGGTATCCAACCACTGGCTGGATACCGGGGACTGCGGCTGTCCCAGCAACGCTCAGATCCCGACGGGCGGCCTCTTCCTGAACCCCTTGGGCAGCCCTGCCGTTGCGGAGCAGGCCACGACCGGCCCGGCGCCGACGGATCCGCCACCCACCGGCCGGCCGCTCCGAATCACCACGCGCCCACGGGCGGCCGCCAAGCAGTCCCGCCACGCCTGACACCGTGCGTGCCGTCCTCACCGGTGCGGGTCCTGCTCTCGTGCACGCATACGGTGCCGGCTCATGCGCTGCCCCGGCAGTCGCCCCCGGGCCCGTCCGCATCAACGTGTCCGGCGCCGGCACAGGACACGGCAATAGCTCCCATCAGCCCTGAGAGGGCGGCAGCCTTCCCCAAGTGAACATGCGCCAAGTGAACATGCGCCACCTTCCTCAACACCAAGGCCCGGGCGCGTGTGCCGGTGACCGGCGTGCGCCCGGGCCTGAAAAAGGTCGGAGCAGAATGCCGCAGCCCGCGTCCGGGCCGCCTTCAGCAGGAGTGTCACTCAGCACGCCGCGGAACAGACCGACGCGGCGCCGAACCGGAATGCCGAGTTCGTACGGTACGCATCAGGCTTCCCCGGAAAGCCGATGCACCCTCGCCGGCGCCAAAAAAAGGGGGGCGAGCCCCCAACGCGTCTTTACTCGTCGCCGTGGTGCTCGTCGCGACCCTGCTCGGACCCGGGGTGCCCATGCTCTGGCAGCGGGGCGTAGAAATCGGCGCCGGTGGCCACGGCGTTGGCCGCCGAGTTGGCCACAGCGGTGATCTGCGGAGGCACACCCTCACCGCCGGCAGCAGAGCTGACCCCCACACCGAGAACGGACAACCCCACAACCGCCGCCGCCACCACCGCGACGCGCTGGAACCAGCCCCAGCAGGCACCCACTACCCCCGCCCGCCGCCGACGCTTCACCTGGCGCTCGCTCCTGCCCCGCCGCTAGAAGTGCCCTGAAGATCTTGAAATCGCGCCCGGATTGCGTCACTTTAGGACGATTGACATTCAACGGCAATCTGGTGCGAGTCGGGCGGTCAGAGCAAGATCTTCATCAGCCTTCTAGGGCCTGTCTTCGGTCTTGATCATGTGGCGGGGCGGAAGCGGGCCCACTGGAGGCGTTCCGTCGGCCCGTCGCGGCGCGGAGTCGGGTGCCATCGTTACGGCTGTCCGAAAATAATAGCCATGGACATAGTATCCATGTAATCTATTGGGCATGAGCAAGGGTTCGCCGGGCCCCACGCCCGGTTTCCTGGTATGGCGGCTCGCCAACAAGTGGCGCGTCGCGGTCGATCGCGCGATGGCTCCACTGGGCCTCACCCACGCGCAGTACTCACTGCTCGCGTCACTGCACGGCATGCAGCGCGCCGGCGAGCGGCCCAGTCAGCGCCGACTCGCCGACCACACCGGCCTGGAGGCGCTGTATGTCTCGAAGCTGGCTCGCGCCCTGGAGTCGGCCGGTCTGATCGAGCGCGCCCGTGATCCCCGCGACCCGCGCGCCATGCAGCTCGCCCTCACCGAGCAGGGCCAGGCCGTCGTGCGGCAGGCCATCGTGGTGGTCCAGGAACTGCTTCAGCAGTTGCTCGAGCCGCTCGGCGGCCTCGACGCCCCGGGGACCCACGCGTTCACCGACCAGCTGACGACCCTGCTCGACGCACCTCTCGCTCCATCCGTACCGAACGACCAGAGCACTCAGGGGACAACACCATGACCACCACCGCATCCACCACCGAACCCGTCGCCAACGCCCGCGACCTCGCCCTGGCCCACTACGCCGCCCGCGGCGTCCTGGAGCACGTCCTGACCCGGCACGGCATCACGTTCCAGCAGCAGATCGCCCTGCGCACCGCCCTCACCGCCGACACCCCGCAGACACCGGACGATCTCGTCGCCCAGATCCAGGACTCCCTCAAGACCGATCCGGCCGACATCCGTACCACTCTCGACGCGCTGCTCGCCAAGCAACTGCTTGATACGGACGGCCCGCACCTTCGCCCCACGGACGCAGGGCGCAAGCTGATCGCCGCCGTCGGCGCGGAGACTGCCCCTGTCAGCGCCCGCATCTGGGGCGGAATACCCGCTGCGGACCTGACCGCCGCCGGCCGCGTCCTCGCCCTTGTCACCGAGCGCGCCAACGCGGAGCTTGCGGCGCTGACCGCCTGACCTCCCGACCGGTGCTGTCGGCCGCGCACGTGCGGCTGGCCGCCGAGGGCCTGGGTCAGCGAACGCACGGTGTGGCGGTGGCTGTCTTCCCCCGCCCGCGTCCCCGAACACCGCGGGCCCGAACCGTACGTGCTCAGCGAGACCGACCGCGAGGCGTACGCCCGACAAAGTCCCCACAGGGGTCGTGAGTCGGACGCCCATGTCCCGAGGGTGCGGCGGTCGACCACGTGGAGGCGCTGCTGTTTGGCGAAGTCCACGGCGGGCGCGGTCACCCGGCCATTCGTCACGACAGCCGCGATGTCGGTGCCGTGGACCTGCCGGGCGGTGCCGTTGAGGACCTGCGCGGCGGCCGCGCACACGGCGAACGTGTTGTTCGGACACCGGAAGTGCGGTTCGGCGGTCCCGGGCGGTGGCGGTGACACGGGTCCGTGGCAGTGTCCGCATTCGACCGGGGTTGTGGCGAGTATGTCGTCCCACTGCTGCGAGGTGTCGCTCACGTAGTTGGTCCTTCAGAGTGTCGCGGGGTCGGCGGAGACAGTGAGCGTTTTCAGCGTTGCCTCTCCAGGGTGAGGATGGCTTTGGCGATGATGGTCATGCGGTTTGGGCTGATGCGGGATCTGCGGAAGATCTGCCAGGACTTCAGTCGCGCCATGCCGCGTTCGACGGGAGCTCGGGTCTGGGCGAGGGCGCGGTTCACGGTGCGCTGGGTGGGGGTGAGTTCCCCGCCGTGCGGACGTCTCAGGCCAGTGGTGACGTGCAGGCCGGCACCGGTGTAGGCGCGGTCGGCGAGGATGGGGACACCCTGGCATTCGCAGATCCGGATGATCTTGTGGGTGCGGGCCGCGGTCAGGTCGTGGGTGCGGCCCGGCAGCGCGGGCGAGATCCACAGAACCTCGCCGATCGGATCGGTTACGACCTGGACGTACACGCCGTGGCGGCGGTGCTTGGCGGAGTAATCAGCGCGGCTTCCGCCGACGCGGTCGCACTCGGCGAGGGTGCCGTCCACAGGACGAACTCGGGACCGTACTCGCGCAGCGTCTTCAGCAGGCCCGGGGCCCGGTCGGCGAGCAGGCTCGTGACGGTGGTCACGTAGGCGTGGGCGGTGCCGACGGATATCCCGAAGCCGGCCGCGATCCGGGCGAGGGTGTCGTGGCGGTGCAAGTACACCAGCGCGACCAGTGCGCGCCGGTGCGGCGGGAGTTTGCAGCGCCTGTCACCCTCACGGGTGACGATGAGCATCGTGACCCACTCGACCAGGGTGTGCGGGAGG
Organism: Streptomyces monashensis; assembly: GCF_001866665.1. GTDB lineage: Bacteria > Actinomycetota > Actinomycetes > Streptomycetales > Streptomycetaceae > Streptomyces > Streptomyces monashensis. The sequence continues at coordinate 14,415 of NZ_MLYO01000107.1, forward strand.
TCGAGTGCGGCCGGGTAGGGAACCAACAGGGCTCCTGTGCTGCTGAGTTGAGGCTACGGACACCTCCCTCAACGGCACGGGAACCCTGTGCGTTGCGCACCCCGCCCTCACGCCGGCTCCGTCCCCCGGTCGGCAGCCGCTCCGAAAAGGCTCGGTCAATCGTTTACTCAGACGGGAAGTTCGGTGATGCTGAGGGCGAAGTTCAAGTTCCCCACCCCGTGGTTGGCGAGGCCCACCGTGACCACGCCCGCTCCTTCCAGCCAGTGCGCCATTTTCAGGCCGCCGACGTCCAGCGAGCGCAGCCCGAGGCTCTCGATGAACGCCTCCACACTTGCCTTGGCCTGCGCGTTGTCGCCGGCAAGGAAGACGTCGGGCCGCCCCTTCTCCAGGACATGACGGAAGACGGTGTTGAACGCCTTCACCACACTGGCGCCGGCCGGGGCGGCCTTGGCGACTTCCTGCGCGATCGAGGTCTCCTCGCGGTGGGCCAGCCCGTCGAACGTGGAATTGAAGGGGTTGCTGATGTCGACGATGACCTTGCCCGCGAGAGCGTCTCCGTACTGGGCGACGGCCGGCACGACACCGTCGTACAACAGGGCCACGATGACGATGTCCCCGGCCGGAGCGGTCCCCCATTCTCCCGTCGTGGTGCCGCCGCCGAGCGCCTTGGCCAGGTCAGCGGCCTTGGACTGATTGCGGCCCATGACCTCGACGGTGTTGCCGCCCGCTATCGCCCGCGCTCCGATGGTGCGGGCCATGTTCCCGGTGCCGATGATGCTGATGTTGCTCATGAGCTGTCCTGCCCTGGTTGTGTGTTGTTCGGTTCAGATGGCGGTGGTGCCGCCGTCGGCGACGAGTTCCATGCCGTTGACGTAGCTGGAGTCGTCGGAGGCGAGGAAGAGCGCGGCGGTGGCGATCTCGTCGGGGCGGCCCATCTGGCCGCGGGGGATGAGGGACTCGAACTGGCGCTTGGTGGCCTCGTCGAAGAGTTCTTCCTGCTTGGCGGTGGCGACCTGGCCGGGGGTCAGGACGTTGACGCGGATGCGGCGGTCCTTGAGCTCGTTGAGCCAGATGCGGGCCCAGGCCTGCTGGACGGCCTTGCTGCCGGCGTAGACGCTCCAGCCGGGGAAGGCGCCGAGGGAGGCGTTGGAGCCGGTCATGAGGATGGAGCCGCCGTCGTTGAAGAGCGGAAGGGCCTTTTGGACGGTGAACAGGGTGCCGCGGGCATTGAGCCCGAACCAGGTGTCGAACTGGGCCTCGGTGATCTCGCCGAGCGGGGCGGGCTCGCCCCCTCCGGCGCTGGCCCACAGCACGTCGAGGCTGCCCTTCTCCCGCTTGACGGTGTCGTACAGGCGGTCCAGGTCGTCCAGGTCGGCGGCGTCGCCGTGGACGCCCGTGACGTTGCGGCCGATCTGCTTCACGGCCTCGTCCAGGGCGTCCTGACGGCGGCCGGTGATGAAGACGTGCGCTCCCTCGTCGACGAACAGCTTCGCGCCTGCCAGCGCCATGCCGGCGGTGCCGCCGGTGATGACCGCGACCTTGCCGTCGAGCTTTCCCATGGTCGTTCCCTTTGGGTCGGTGGTGCCGTGCGCACCTGGGATGACGATGTTATGTACACCGTCCTGTGTGCTTACGGTACGGGGCGGGTGGCCGGGACGCAAACTATGTACACCGGTCGTTACCCAGCTCGGGTAGCATGGACCCATGACGGAGTTGGAGAAGGGCCCCACGGGCCGGCGCCGCGGCCGGGGCGCCCGCGAGCGCATCCTCAGCGCGTCCCAGCGACTGTTCCGCGAGCAGGGCATCAACCGCACCGGCATGGACCAGCTCTGCGCCGCGGCCGAGGTGTCCAAGCGCACGGCCTACCAGCACTTCACCGGCAAGGACGAACTCGTCGCCGAGTACCTGCGCCGGTTCGACCCCTCCGTTCTGTCCGGCGTGTTCGACCGCACCGACCTCACGCCCCGACAACGGCTCCTCGCCGCCTTCGACATCCCCCCCACCACCCCCCTGTGCCCCTACATCGCCGCCGCCGTCGAACTCCACGACCCCCAGCACCCCGCATCCCAGTACGCACGCGACTACAAGAAAGCCGTCGCCGCGCGGCTCGCCGACACCGCCCGCGAAGCCGGCGCCGCCGACCCTGAACAGCTCGGCGAACAGCTCGCGCTGCTCATCGACGGCGCCGCGGCCCGCACCCGGGTCCTCAACGCCGACGCCTTCCCCACCGCCGCCGCCATCGCCGCCGTCCTCATCGACAACGCCATCCCCGCCACAGCCGGCGATGACCGACGACGGGAGGAAGTGTCGAGCTAACGTGGCACTCCCCCGGCCGGGCTGGACGCGCTGCTGGTCGCGGCTGCACCTGCTGGTACGCGACACCAGCCGCCCGGCACCGGGCCCGGACCTGCTGGCTTTTACGGAAATGCCGCTCGCCCACTGAAAGCCGCAGCAGAACCCGCCACGCGGACCGGCGCGCCCTGGAGAACCCGCCGACGTGGTCGGCCTGGTCCTGCTGGTCCCGCCCGCTGCCGTTGTGCTGAACAGCCTCAGCGCTCTACCGGACAGCCCAGCGGCACGGGAGCCCCGTCTGTTGCGGACCTACTTCGCCCCCACGCCGGCACCGTCACCCGAACAGTGGCCACGCTGAAAATGCTCAGTGAACAAAAGCAGTGAGCAGTCGGCGGCCCGGCAGGTCCTGACCGGCCGCAGGCATGCCCAGCACGATCAACTCCGTGGCCAGGGTGGGGATCTCTACCCTGCCACATGCCACGTTGGGCACTCCTTCGACGGTGAATGACAGGGGGCCGCTGATAAGGGCCAAGATCCCCTGTCCGGTGCTGGCATCCCCGATGATGGGAGCCTGTCCGGGGCAAGGCCGGGGAGGACATATGGCGGCGGAGGCTGGCACGTGGCAGGAGGAGCGGGTCGTGGGGCGGGTGTGGACGGTGCCTCTGGACCCTCACGGCCGACCGCAGGCACGGTAAGGCTCTCCTGCTCCCACCGGACCTGCGCGGACCAGCACTTGCCCAACGCCATGGAAGGCCGTAAGGCCGCAGTCGCACACGTCGACAGGCACCTGGCAGCCATCCGCGCGGGCGGCGGGCCGCGCGGCGAGGCAGGGTGCGGCTGCCGTGCCGCCGACTGCGCCTGGCACACCCCCGACCCCGGCACCCGCCCCGGACACCACGGCCGGACATGCCCGGCAGCCGCCGCGGCGGCGCGGTGTGCAGGTCCGGTGACCTTGACGGTGTACGCGGACCGGACAGGAAGGCTGTGGCGGATCGCGGAGATGTGCGCCAGGTGCGCGGCCGCCCTCCCTGGCTGCCGCGTCCTGGACACCGCCCCCGCCCGGACCACCCCGGCAGCGACTGACTTCACTGGTACGGACCCAAGCGACCGAATCAGCGGGGAAGCCGGCCTCGGAGCGAGAGCCGGCGGGCGGCACGGCGGAAGACAGCCTGACGGCGGTGTTCTCCGACCACGGCCCCTCCCCCGCCGCCGGTACTTCGTCGTCCCCACGCGCCGCACCGGTGTCGGTCCCCGGTGCCCGCGCCGCCTCACCGCGGCCGGCGTCCCGGCGGGCGAAGCGGTGGGGAAAGATCGCACAGCGAATCGTGCCGCACGACCTCGAGCCCGACGTGCTGCGGGTGGAACTCATCGAGCTCGGGTACGCGTTCCGCGCCTACCAGCAGCGGCCCGAGCCCGATCTCGCCCTGCTCGCCGAGCTCCACGAGCGCAAGGCCCGCGCCTTCCGTCTGTGGGCCGGCGTGTGCGGTGACGGCTCCTTGCGCCACGAGGCGACGCGCGCCGAGAAGGCCGCGCAGTCCACCCGCGAGATGCACACCAACCGAGTTGGGCAGCCCGTCGACGACACCGGTGCCAGCGACGGGCCGCTGGTGGAACGGCTGCTGACCCGCAAACATGCCGTGCAGCCCGCACCGTGCTGGACTACGCCCAGTCCCACGCCCCGAACCCGGAGCCGGAGGTCCGCCTCGCGGTGCTCCTGCTCACCCTGCGGGCTGCACGCGCCGGCACCGGGAACATCACCGGCCGGGACCTCACCGGCTGGCTCCCCGGCGACGCCGAGAAGGTGCTTCACCGTCTGGTCGGGGCGGACTGGCTGCGCCTGCCCCACACCGTCGCCGAGACGATGGCCTCCCAGCCCGAGGACCCCACCGCGTTCACCGTCCCCACGCTGCTGCCCGAGCATCCCCGCCCTTTCGCCTTCGGCAAGACCACCCGAGCCAGGATCTCCGGCTGGGCCCAGAAAGTCGTGGGCGACCGGAAGATCAGGAAGAAGAAACTGGGCGCCGCCACCCGGCTCCTGGCCCTGTACACCGCCGCCCGCACATGCCCCGACGGCCGCCTCGGACCCGCCGAGGACGGCGGACTCCCCCTGGACCGGGCCGCCGCGTTCAGCACCCTGCCACCCGAGCAGATTGCCGAGCACGCCAGCCTGCTGGTCGCCGCCGATCGGCTCACCGAAGCCGAAGCCGATACCGCGGCAGGAACACTGTGGGGGCAACTCTCCGAGTGCGTACTGGCGTTGGGAGGGCTGCTGTAGCAACCGGACCCGGCCATGACCCGCTCAGCCGGCGTGGGGCGCAGTCCCCTTGTCCGCGGCCTCCAGCACCTGCCTCCAGGAGGCGACGTCGGGTCTGCGGCGCAGCAGTACTCTGCGTTCGCGCGAGGTCATGCCGCCCCACACGCCCCACTCAAGATGGTTGTCGAGGGCATCGGCCAGGCACTCGGTGCGCACCGGGCATCCCGTGCAGACCGCTTTGGCCCGGTTCTGGCCGGCGCTGTCCGCGAACAGTTCGTCCGGGTCTGTCAACAGGCGGCAGGCGGCATCCTCACGCCAGTGAACCCTCGGACTCGGCATGTTTTCCATCCCTGCCCCTTCACGGCTCGGCGACGGCACCGAGCTTATTGCGCAGGTCATGCCCGCTGCGTGTGGGGCTGGGCTGACGGCAGTTGTGTGTCTCGATACCGGTGTTCCCACCGAAAACTGGCCAGGCCGTTCCTGCTCGACCGTATCGCCGAAGCCGAACGCGAGGGCTGGCTCGGCGAGGTCGCAGGACTCAGGGTCGGCCTCGCCGGAGCCGAGGCCGAGCTCGCACAACTCGACGCCCGAGCGGCGCAAGCTCGACGAGCAGTTGACCTCGGCATTCCTTCGTTCAGCGAGATCGCCACCCGAACTACTCGACCATGGCCCGCGCCGCGCTGCCGCCAGCGCGCGGCACCGCTAGCTTGGCGAGTTCGGTGTCGACTCCCGTCAGGCCAGATGGCTGGCGATCTCGAGGAGCTCTGCATTGGTGACATGAGGGTCGGCTGTGTTGATGACGAAGGTGTACGTGCCGGCGGACCAGATGACGGTGCGGTTGTCGGAGCCGTTGTCATCCAGGTCGCCAGGGTGGCCGTTGACGGTGACCTTGTGGCCGGAGATCTGAGTGCTGGTCAGTGCGTCGTGCGGTTGAGCAGTTACCCGCTGGAGGTCCCCGCGGCTCCTGGTCGGCGGAAGAGTACGCCGCCGCCAAACCTCCCCAGGGCACGGACGCCCGGGGCGTGATGGACCTCGGCAGCGACCAGTTCCTCGTGGTCACCGACACCACCACCCAGTGGCCGCGTCCTGGAGCGCCGCGCCCAGCCCTTCCCGGCAAGGCACGGCGCTCCACGCGTTTCCGCTCCTCCAACACCGAGCAGGAGGCTCTCTCTTGCGCCCGACGGGGCCGCTCGCATCACCAGTTCACGCGGGCGGAGTGGGCTGATGTGCCGGGACGAGCAGACGACATGGCAGAGCTTGTTCCTTGGCTCCGTTGTCCCCGTCTGGCTCTACCCGATACAGCTGGGCCTGAGGTGTGCGAGTCACCGTGTCCGTCAACTGACCGTCGGTGAAGAGGGCACCGACGCCGTCCTCCACTGCCCAGCCGGCCGGGAGAGCGTGGTTTGCCACGGCCGTCTGATACGACGATCGACGCCCTGGCTCACTGTCGTAGTGGGGGCAGACCGAGCCGGAGAGCACACCCAGCCCATCCGACAGGTGAGTCAGCGGGCCGAAAGAGTCGGTATGTGAGCTCTCGGCCCAGCAGTTGGCACCGGCGCTGATGCCGCACAGCAGGGTCCCGTGCTCGAAGGCCTCGCGCAGTAGTCGGTCCACGCCGTGCGCACGCCAGACCGCCAGCAGGTTCGCGGTGTTGCCCCCACCCACATACACGACGTCCTGAGAGAGCAGGAACGTTCGCAGGTCGTCGTCATCGAGGTCCCGCCGAAACAGCTGCAAGACACTGGGATCGCAGGAGCGTGCCTGGTATGCCGCGAGGAATTGCTCAACGTAGGCGGGGGCGTCGCCACTTGCTGTCGGAACGAAGCACACCTTGGGCCGTGGCGCACGCACCTGATCAAGCACCCAGTCATCCAGCAGACCATCGTCGTCGGTGGAGAAGCCGCCTCCAAGGAGGGCCAAACGACGTTCCGGAATGACAGCCACGAGGGTGCCTCCTCAGTTCACGATCCAGACGCGGACGATGTCCCGAACGGTGCCAAGCGATCGGCTCCGTTCGCAATCGAATAGGCCCTCCGCCGACGCGAAGTCCTCTCCACTCAGGACAAAACAGGGCCCAACCGCGGACCGAGAACGACGGCAAGCCCGTGATCCACTCCTTGGACAGTGTCTTGATCGGTGTCGGCTCATGACCGGGGGCCGGCCGCGTTACAGCTGATACCAGTCGTCGCCACCGGCTTGGAGCGAACGGCCGAGGTAGTCCTGCAGGTTGTTGGAGACCCATCGACGACTGTCGCTCTCGTGCTCCCAGACGAAGATGTCGGGACGCTCGGGCTTCTGCACGAAGGCGAACTGGTCGCCGCCTCCGTTGTCCCCGAAGAAGAGGAAGGCGTCGAACGTCATGTAGAGCTGCGCGAACGTCTGGTCGGACCAGAAGAGCAGGTTTGTCTCGACGATTTGGTCGATGGGCCAGACGGTGTCCACGTGGGTGCGCCCGATTACCCCGTTGCCTTCGAGGAGCAATTGCCGAAGCTCTGCCGGCAGCGTTCGCCTGAGTCGCGTCTCCGCCGCGACGAGATCGGATGCCTGGGCCGGTTCCCGGAAGCCCACGCCGGGAAAGATCGCTGTCGCTGCCTGTCTCCACATGATCCGGAGCCTAGCCAACCACCTCCAGGGCGCCTGTACTGCATCGGCGGTAGCAGATGAGCATGCTGGCGATGCCGACGAAGGCCAGGAAGTGTTCGGCCTTGCGCTCGTAGCGTCGGTGCATGGCGACGGCACCCGTTCAGCCAGGACATCGTGCGCTCAACCACCCAGCGGTGCCGGCCCAGGCGGCCTTCGGCTGGCGCAACCTCCAAACGCCGACTGAGGTGTTCGAGTCGGCAGCGGCGTACGACGATGTCTGGGGTTCATGAGCTGAATGGGCGGTTCACAGCCTTGATCATCACCCCGTTTCGGCAGGTCGATGCAGGTCATCGGTTGCATTTCGGGGCTTTGTCCACGACCTTGCCCGGGGCGGAGGGAGACGTGAGGAGGGAACGGAGGTCGACAACCCTGTAACCGCGGGCGGTGATCGCGTCGAGGATCCGTGGGAGGGCCTCAGCGTCGATCACCTCGGTGCGGCCCTCGGATGCCCCGACGTGCATCTGCAGGACCGCCCCTGGGCGCAGGGCCTGAAGCGCCCGGCGCACCGCGCGGTCCACGGTCATGCCGCCCTCGGTGCCCTTCCACCCGTTGGTGTCGGTGGTGAATTCGATGTCCGCGAATCCCAGTCCGTTGGCCTCCCTGATCTGCGCGGGGCTGGTCTCGCTGTAGGGGAACCGGAAGAACGGGGTCAGGGCTCCTCCTGCCCCGGCCGCGCGCAGGGCCCGGTCCGCTGCCAAGACTTCGCGACGTCTTCCGGCCGCGGTCAGGTCCTTGAAGTAGGGGTGGCTGTAGGAATGGTTGCCCAAGCCGTGTCCCGCGGTCGCGATCCTCCTCACTGCCTCGGGGTATCGGTGGGCGAAGTCGCCGGTCAGGAAGAACGTGGCGGGCGCGTGCCGGCGGGCGAGTTCGCCGAGGACGCGGTTCAGGCCGGCGTCGTTCCAGGCTGCGTTGAACGTCACCGCGACCACGGGCTCGCGCGTGCGGATCACGCGGTTCTCCGATCCGAACAGCGCCCGCAGGCCCGCTTGGTCCGCGGCAGCTGCCGGGCGCGGCGCGGCCGTCCCGGCGATCGCGGCCGGGGGCCTGGGTACCACCATCCACAGGGCGGCGGACAGCCCGATGGCCACCCGGAGCAGGCTGCGGGCCACAAGAGGGTGTGCAGCGAAGACGGAATGCGTTTCCATGCCACCGCCATCGGCCGACGGGAGCCTGCCCTTGAGAGGGAGGGGCCGGCGGCGGTTCCCGGGAGGGCGACGGGCGTGCGGGGCGTCCAGCCGGTGAGGGACGCGTTGAGCGGGAGTACTCCTGGCGTGTACTCCCACCATCCCGAATGCCGGGTACAGGGCGCTCGCCCTGCGGGCGAATACTGCAACTCTCGAATACCGACACTCCACCAGTGCCCGCACCCCGGCTACAACCCCTCGGTTCTCTTCCCCCCGCATCCCGCGCGCCGTCCTCACGCGCGGCGTCTTCTTACGACACCCGCACCCTGATCACGGCTGTGGATGCGAGTGGATGAGACCTGGCGCATGAGCTCAGTGGCAGGTGAGCCATGAAGCCAGGTGGACGGCGCGCAGCAGGAGGCTGGAGGTGGGCTCAGCGAGCCCGGCCCCATGGTGATTCCGGTCGGTCGAACCGGAGCCGGCCTCGGAGTCCTGCACGCTGCTGCAGTGCTGGTGGTGGGCGGGGACGAACAGTTCTCGCTGCAGTTCTTCCCGTGGCTGTCGGCCTGGGACAGCGAACCACTCAACGCCCGCCGTTCGGGACTGCTCCTGGCGTACCGCCCGCACCGACGCCCTCGTTCCTCACCGGGGCACTCCCGCTCGGCACTGCGGCGCCGACGGGATGGGGTGCGACGGGCATCGTGCGTACTGGGGGCCGGACGGGGCGCGCAGCCACGCCGTGCGGGCGGCGAGGGAGCCCAGCGCGAGGGAGGCCAGGTGGCCGACGTCCGCGAGCTCCTGGTCGTACAGCAGCGCGGCCGTCAGCGCCGCGGCGAGCAGCGGCAGGCCATAGCGGCGGAGCCGGCCGGCGGTGAGGGCGAGCAGGCAGGCGGTGGTCGTCACCAGACCGTAACTGATGCCCACGTCACGGGCCCGGGTGGGCACGCCTGGCAGATGGGCGACGTGCATCAGCCACAGGGCGCCCTCGGTGAGCAGAGTCGCGGTGAGGTGACCAAAGGCGAAGACTCCGCACGCGCGCAGTGTCCCCCAGCGCCACTCGGCGCATCCCAGGACCCCGGCCACCGCGGCGATACCGACCAGGGCCGGTACACCGTCGACCACCAGACCGCTCGTGAACAGGGTCCACCACTTGCCGACATCCAGGTGGTGCACGTTGCTGCTGTTGTGGCGCATGAAGCGGGCCCGTTCCGCCGCCGGTTGTCCCCTCAGCCACCAGGCGGTGAGCAGCAGGGCCGTCACGTATACGGCGGTGCCCGGCAGCCGCCGCCTCAACGTCTCCACAGCCCTCATTTCCCTGCTTTCGTACGCTTTTGATCGACGCTTGTCACCCGCGATCGGGCACTCAAGGGCGATGTGCCCGCCCTTCGCGGGAAGAGACCGTCAGCCACCGCGACCGGTTCCGACGGAGGCCAACATGAGAGGGGTTCTCACCAAGCGATGCTGTAGTAGGTCTCCGTTGGGTCCGCCCGGCATGCAAGCTCATGGGTCACGTCCGCGGGAGTGGTGTATCAACGGCCACTCGGTGATCTCGTTTTGAGGCTATGCGGTGAGTTCGGTCGGGAGGACGGTGTCGTCGATTTCTGACTCGATCGAGTGGAGGCGGGCCTTGGCGAGCAGGTCGAGGCCCATGTAGCGGCGGACCTCGGTCCACTCGTCGTTCTGCTCGGCCAGGACCGCGCCGACCAGGCGGATCAGGGCGGTGCGGTCGGGGAAGATGCCGACCACGTCGGTGCGGCGGCGGATCTCCTTGTTCAGCCGTTTCTGCGGGTTGTTCGACCAGATCTGCCGCCAGATCTCGCGCGGGAACGCGGTGAACGCCAGGACATCGCCCTGAGCGGCGTCCAAGTGCGCTGCGGCCTTGGGGAACTTGGCTTCCAGGGCGTCGAGGACGTGCCGCATCTGGGCCTGGACGGCGTCGGTGTCGGGCTGTTCGAAGACGGTCCGCAGCAATGTTGCGACCCATGGCTGGGCCGACTTGGGCACCTGGCTCAGCAGTGCGCGGGCGTAGTGAGTACGACATCGCTGCCAGCTCGCGCCGGGCAGGGTGGCGCCGATCGCGTTGACCAGGCCCATGTGCGCGTCGGAGAGGACCAGCTGGACGCCGGACAAGCCGCGGGCGATCAGCGAGCGCAGGAAGGCCAGCCAGCCGGCGCCGTCCTCGGCTGTGGCCACGTCCAGGCCGAGGATCTCGCGGTGCCCGTCGGCGTTGACGCCGACTGCGATCAGCGCGTGGACGTTGATGATCCGGCCGCCTTCGCGGACCTTCTGCGTCAGCGCGTCGACCCATACGAACGCGTAGGGTCCGGCATCCAGGGGGCGGTTACGGAAGGCTGTGACTTGTTCGTCCAGGTGCTTGGCCATCGCGCTGACCTGGGACTTCGACAGCTGGTGACGCCCAGGGACTCGGCGAGCTTCTCGGCTCGGCGGGTGGAGACGCCCAGCAGGTAGGCGGTGGCGACCACGCTGATGAGGGCCTGCTCGGCCCGCCGCCTGCGTTCCAGCAGCCAGTGCGGGAAGTAACTCCCGGACCTGAGCTTGGGGATGGCGAGCTCGACGGTGCCCGCCCGGGTGTCCCACTCACGCGGGCGGTATCCGTTGCGGTGGTTGACTCTCTCGTCGCTGACCTGGCCGTATTCGGCGTTGCAGAGGGCGTCCGCCTCCGCGGACATGAGTGCGTCGGCGAACGTCTTGACCATCGCGCGCATCAGATCGGGACTCGCCGCGGCGAGATTGTCTTCCGTGAGGGCGTGCAGGGGCAGACTGTCGGGTGCGGTCATCGTGCTGATCTCCTTCGGGCTTCGACACCTCGAAGATCAGCCGGTGGCCGTTCATCTATGCGGGCCTCATCCTGATGCCGGAGCAAACCCCCGGATCAGGTCGAACCCGTACACCACTTCCCTGGACGCAACCAGCTCATGGGTAGCCATCAGTCTGCGCACACTGCGACGTTCGTGCTGCCAGAGGTCGTGGCCGCGCGTCGGCGGTGGGCAGGGGTGGCGCGGGGTGCGGGGCGGGCCGGTGTGGCAGCGAAGCGGGTGTTCGGCCTGGCCTATGAGTGGTGTTCCGGTGGTGGGACCAGGCCCTGTACTGGGAACAGGAGAAGGTCTGGCCGCGCCGGCTGCACCAGGTCTCGGGCGGCAACGCAGGGAATGACCTGGACCGGTGGCGGAGCGTGGGACGCGAATCGGTGGTCTACCCGGAAGTGGTCGCCGTCGCAGAGGCCCTGCCCGAGCCAGGGACCGGCCGATCAGGTGTCGTGTCCGGAGCGGCTGGTGAACCGCCGGTGCCACCGATCCGCAGCGCCCGGGCGCAGCGCAGATGACGCCCTGGTGGGCGCGCACGGTGGCGGGGGCGGTTGGGGCCACTCCGCACACCGTGCGACCACCTGGCGTAGACCGCCGGAGCGGACGGCGCACTCATCGCGTCTCCCGCGAGGCCGATGTAGATCACATTGACCGGGACA
>NZ_MLYO01000108.1 GCF_001866665.1 Streptomyces monashensis
AACACAGTGGACGCGAGCAACTGAGGACAAGCCCTCGGCCTATTAGTACCGGTCACCTCCACACCTCACGGTGCTTCCAGATCCGGCCTATCAACCCAGTCGTCTACTGGGAGCCTTACCCCATCAAGTGGGTGGGAGTCCTCATCTCGAAGCAGGCTTCCCGCTTAGATGCTTTCAGCGGTTATCCCTCCCGAACGTAGCCAACCAGCCATGCCCTTGGCAGAACAACTGGCACACCAGAGGTTCGTCCGTCCCGGTCCTCTCGTACTAGGGACAGCCCTTCTCAAGACTCCTACGCGCACAGCGGATAGGGACCGAACTGTCTCACGACGTTCTAAACCCAGCTCGCGTACCGCTTTAATGGGCGAACAGCCCAACCCTTGGGACCGACTCCAGCCCCAGGATGCGACGAGCCGACATCGAGGTGCCAAACCATCCCGTCGATATGGACTCTTGGGGAAGATCAGCCTGTTATCCCCGGGGTACCTTTTATCCGTTGAGCGACGGCGCTTCCACAAGCCACCGCCGGATCACTAGTCCCGACTTTCGTCCCTGCTCGACCCGTCGGTCTCACAGTCAAGCTCCCTTGTGCACTTACACTCAACACCTGATTGCCAACCAGGCTGAGGGAACCTTTGGGCGCCTCCGTTACCCTTTAGGAGGCAACCGCCCCAGTTAAACTACCCATCAGACACTGTCCCTGATCCGGATCACGGACCCAGGTTAGACATCCAGCACGACCAGACTGGTATTTCAACGACGACTCCACAAACACTGGCGTGCCCGCTTCAAAGTCTCCCAGCTATCCTACACAAGCCGAACCGAACACCAATATCAAACTGTAGTAAAGGTCCCGGGGTCTTTCCGTCCTGCTGCGCGAAACGAGCATCTTTACTCGTAGTGCAATTTCACCGGGCCTATGGTTGAGACAGTCGAGAAGTCGTTACGCCATTCGTGCAGGTCGGAACTTACCCGACAAGGAATTTCGCTACCTTAGGATGGTTATAGTTACCACCGCCGTTTACTGGCGCTTAAGTTCTCAGCTTCGCCTGGACGAATCCAAGCTAACCGGTCCCCTTAACGTTCCAGCACCGGGCAGGCGTCAGTCCGTATACATCGCCTTACGGCTTCGCACGGACCTGTGTTTTTAGTAAACAGTCGCTTCTCGCTGGTCTCTGCGGCCACCCCCAGCTCACGGAGTAAATCCGGTCACCAGACGTGGCCCCCCTTCTCCCGAAGTTACGGGGGCATTTTGCCGAGTTCCTTAACCATAGTTCACCCGAACGCCTCGGTATTCTCTACCTGACCACCTGAGTCGGTTTAGGGTACGGGCCGCCATGAAACTCGCTAGAGGCTTTTCTCGACAGCATAGGATCATCCACTTCACCACAATCGGCTCGGCATCAGGTCTCACCCTGCATGAGCGGCGGATTTACCTACCACTCGGGCTACACCCTTACCCCGGGACAACCACCGCCCGGGATGGACTACCTTCCTGCGTCACCCCATCACTCACCTACTAACCGCTTGGTCCGGCGGCTCCACCACTTTCCATTCCCCGAAGGGTCCGGAACGGCTTCACGGCCTTAGCATCACGATGCTCGATGTTTGACGCTTCACAGCGGGTACCGGAATATCAACCGGTTATCCATCGACTACGCCTGTCGGCCTCGCCTTAGGTCCCGACTTACCCTGGGCAGATCAGCTTGACCCAGGAACCCTTAGTCAATCGGCGCAAACGTTTCTCACGTTTGTATCGCTACTCATGCCTGCATTCTCACTCGTCAACCGTCCACGACTACCTTCCAGTGCCGCTTCACCCGGCAGACGACGCTCCCCTACCCATCACAGCACCCGTTGGGGCTATAGCTGCAATGACACGACTTCGGCGGTACGCTTGAGCCCCGCTACATTGTCGGCGCGGAATCACTAGACCAGTGAGCTATTACGCACTCTTTCAAGGGTGGCTGCTTCTAAGCCAACCTCCTGGTTGTCTGTGCGACTCCACATCCTTTCCCACTTAGCGTACGCTTAGGGGCCTTAGTCGATGCTCTGGGCTGTTTCCCTCTCGACCATGGAGCTTATCCCCCACAGTCTCACTGCCGCGCTCTCACTTACCGGCATTCGGAGTTTGGCTAAGGTCAGTAACCCGGTAGGGCCCATCGCCTATCCAGTGCTCTACCTCCGGCAAGAAACACACGACGCTGCACCTAAATGCATTTCGGGGAGAACCAGCTATCACGGAGTTTGATTGGCCTTTCACCCCTAACCACAGGTCATCCCCCAGGTTTTCAACCCTGGTGGGTTCGGTCCTCCACGAAGTCTTACCTCCGCTTCAACCTGCCCATGGCTAGATCACTCCGCTTCGGGTCTTGAGCGTGCTACTGAAGCGCCCTGTTCGGACTCGCTTTCGCTACGGCTTCCCCACCCGGGTTAACCTCGCAACACACCGCAAACTCGCAGGCTCATTCTTCAAAAGGCACGCAGTCACGAGAATGTGCAAGCACATTCCGACGCTCCCACGGCTTGTAGGCACACGGTTTCAGGTACTATTTCACTCCCCTCCCGGGGTACTTTTCACCATTCCCTCACGGTACTATCCGCTATCGGTCACCAGGGAATATTTAGGCTTAGCGGGTGGTCCCGCCAGATTCACACGGGATTTCTCGGGCCCCGTGCTACTTGGGTGTCTCTCAAACGAGCCGCTGACGTTTCGACTACGGGGGTCTTACCCTCTACGCCGGACCTTTCGCATGTCCTTCGCCTACATCAACGGTTTCTGACTCGTCCTGTTGCCGGCAGACAACAGAAGAGAGATCCCACAACCCCCACGACGCAACCCCTGCCGGGTCTCACACGCCATAGGTTTGGCCTCATCCGGTTTCGCTCGCCACTACTCCCGGAATCACGGTTGTTTTCTCTTCCTGAGGGTACTGAGATGTTTCACTTCCCCTCGTTCCCTCCACACTGCCTATGTGTTCAGCAGCGGGTGACAGCCCATGACGACTGCCGGGTTTCCCCATTCGGAAACCCCCGGATCAAAGCCTGGTTGACGACTCCCCGGGGACTATCGCGGCCTCCCACGTCCTTCATCGGTTCCTGGTGCCAAGGCATCCACCGTGCGCCCTTAAAAACTTGGCCACAGATGCTCGCGTCCACTGTGCAGTTCTCAAACAACGACCAGCCACCCATCACCCCGGACCACAACGATCCGAGTGCACTGGGGCCGGCGACTGAGGAGAAGATCAGATCATTCCCTCAGACACCCAACAGCGTGCCCGGCCGGACCCCGCCCGGAGATCATGCGTTCCACGCTCTGACGAGCAGTACTAGCAGCCTCCGACCCGGAAACCCGGCCGAATAATCAACGTTCCACCCATGAGCAACCAGCACCGGACACTCGCCGATGTACTGGCCTCTGGACCGCCAGGCGGCCTAGAAGTGCTCCTTAGAAAGGAGGTGATCCAGCCGCACCTTCCGGTACGGCTACCTTGTTACGACTTCGTCCCAATCGCTAGTCCCACCTTCGACGACTCCCTCCCACAAGGGGTTGGGCCACCGGCTTCGGGTGTTACCAACTTTCGTGACGTGACGGGCGGTGTGTACAAGGCCCGGGAACGTATTCACCGCAGCAATGCTGATCTGCGATTACTAGCAACTCCGACTTCATGGGGTCGAGTTGCAGACCCCAATCCGAACTGAGACCGGCTTTTTGAGATTCGCTCCACCTCACGGTATCGCAGCTCATTGTACCGGCCATTGTAGCACGTGTGCAGCCCAAGACATAAGGGGCATGATGACTTGACGTCGTCCCCACCTTCCTCCGAGTTGACCCCGGCGGTCTCCTGTGAGTCCCCATCACCCCGAAGGGCATGCTGGCAACACAGGACAAGGGTTGCGCTCGTTGCGGGACTTAACCCAACATCTCACGACACGAGCTGACGACAGCCATGCACCACCTGTACACCGACCACAAGGGGGACCCTGTCTCCAGGGTTTTCCGGTGTATGTCAAGCCTTGGTAAGGTTCTTCGCGTTGCGTCGAATTAAGCCACATGCTCCGCTGCTTGTGCGGGCCCCCGTCAATTCCTTTGAGTTTTAGCCTTGCGGCCGTACTCCCCAGGCGGGGAACTTAATGCGTTAGCTGCGGCACCGACGACGTGGAATGTCGCCAACACCTAGTTCCCACCGTTTACGGCGTGGACTACCAGGGTATCTAATCCTGTTCGCTCCCCACGCTTTCGCTCCTCAGCGTCAGTAATGGCCCAGAGATCCGCCTTCGCCACCGGTGTTCCTCCTGATATCTGCGCATTTCACCGCTACACCAGGAATTCCGATCTCCCCTACCACACTCTAGCTAGCCCGTATCGAATGCAGACCCGGGGTTAAGCCCCGGGCTTTCACACCCGACGTGACAAGCCGCCTACGAGCTCTTTACGCCCAATAATTCCGGACAACGCTTGCGCCCTACGTATTACCGCGGCTGCTGGCACGTAGTTAGCCGGCGCTTCTTCTGCAGGTACCGTCACTCTCGCTTCTTCCCTGCTGAAAGAGGTTTACAACCCGAAGGCCGTCATCCCTCACGCGGCGTCGCTGCATCAGGCTTTCGCCCATTGTGCAATATTCCCCACTGCTGCCTCCCGTAGGAGTCTGGGCCGTGTCTCAGTCCCAGTGTGGCCGGTCGCCCTCTCAGGCCGGCTACCCGTCGTCGCCTTGGTGAGCCATTACCTCACCAACAAGCTGATAGGCCGCGGGCTCATCCTTCACCGCCGGAGCTTTACACCATCAAGGATGCCCAAGATGGTCATATCCGGTATTAGACCCCGTTTCCAGGGCTTGTCCCAGAGTGAAGGGCAGATTGCCCACGTGTTACTCACCCGTTCGCCACTAATCCACCCCGAAGGGCTTCATCGTTCGACTTGCATGTGTTAAGCACGCCGCCAGCGTTCGTCCTGAGCCAGGATCAAACTCTCCGTGAATGTTTACCGGTAATCCGGTGCAACACCACGAGAGCGGAACCGGGAGGAGGAATAGTCCTTCCGGTTCACAGCGTCCTCGCTGTGTTTTTCAAAGGAACCTCGCCCCGATCATGACGACCGGAGACGGGGTATCAACTAATCTGGCGTTGATTTTTGGCACGCTGTTGAGTTCTCAAGGAACGGTCGCTTCCTTTGTACTCACCCTCTCGGGCTTTCCTCCGGGCTTCCCTTCGGTGTTTC
>NZ_MLYO01000109.1 GCF_001866665.1 Streptomyces monashensis
TCGGCCCAGCCCCCTCCTCGCCGACCTCCCCCAGGCGGCCGCGGCCATGACCGCGCTTGAGGCGCCGTACGATTCCGCTGGTGCCGGCGCGGGGCGGCCCGCCCTGGTCGAGCGCGTCGCCCCGCTGTCGCCCCAGGGGCGAGCCGATGCCCTCCTGGACCACGTACGGCGTGCCGCGGGCAAGGCGCTGGGGCACGGCGACACGACGGCGGTCGCCGCCGAACGGGCCTTCCGCGACATGGGGTTCGACTCGCTGACCGCCGTGGAGCTGCGCAATACGTTGATCGAGGACACGGGTCTGGCGCTGCCCGCGACCCTGGTGTTCGACCACCCCACGCCGGCCGCCCTGGCCCAGCATCTGGACGCCGAACTGTCCGGGGAGAACGAGACCGTGGCGTCCATGCTGGCGGACCTGGAGACGGGCATCGCCCGCATCATGAAGGCGGATCCGGACGACGACGCCCGCGCGCTCCTCGGCGCCCGGCTCAGGACGCTCCTGAGCGAGATCGAGCTCGCCGGTGCCGGACCCGAGGGCGACGGCCCGTCCCTCGGTGAGCGGTTGGACGGCGCGAGCGACGAGGAGCTGTTCGACCTCATCAGCCGCGAGCTGGAGCAGTAGCCGCGGGGAGTACCGCCGGAGACCGGACACCGTCCGGTCTCCGGCAACTTCCCTGCCCCGCCGGTGCGTTGGCGCCGGACACGCGTCGGCGGCCGCACCGTTCGAGACGGTGCGGCCGCCGACGCAGCTGTTGGGGGTGGCCCGGATCGACGCACAGCGAGACGGGTGCGCCAGGCGTCAGGCCGGTGGCGAAGTTGTCGCTACTTGATGAAGTCCGGCAGGACCCGCGGGGGCCACTGGCCGACGGTCAGCATGCCCATGGAGTGGGCGCGCGCCACGAGAGCGGCGCGGTTCGGTGCCTTCAACTTCCGCAGCATGAGACCGACGTGGTATTCGACGCCCTGCCGGCTGAGGTAGAGACGAGCCGCGAGCTGGACCGTGGAGGCGCCGCTGGCGACGCCCTCGAGGACCTGTGCGTCGAGCTTGCTGAGAAGCCGCTCACCGGGGTTGAGGACTCCCTCCTCGGCGTCCGTGTCGGGTGCGTGAGTGTCCGGCCTGACCTGTACGACGATCCCGGCCAGCAGTCCGGTGGTGTTCTGTACGGCGATGCCCGTCAGTTCTCCGGAAAAGGCCCGCCCGTCGTCACCCAGGCCGACCATGCGCTCGGCGAAGCGGTTGCAGCGCCCTTCCGACAACCGGTTGAAGTGCCGGTTGAGTACGGAAGGCGAGCTGGGGTGGAGAAGATCGTAGAGGCTCCGTCCGCAGATGTCGGCGGACGTTCTGCCGAACTGGCGGGAGAAATCATGCTCCGCTGCCACGATGTGCATGTCGGTGTCGATGTGTGCCGTGTAGAAGCGACGGCTGCTCTCCGTGCGATGTCGGTGATCGGGCTGAGTTCGGTGAAACTCCGAAGGAGTGCGCGGGGCCGCCGCCCTGTCCCTGTTGTGCCAGGGCCCTGTTATTCGCGTGGTCACTGCGACGCACCGTCTTTCTGCATTCAGATGTGGGGAATCTGTTACCCGAAGGCACATTTGATCGGACGCGATACTGCTTCTTCCGGTTCCGAGATCGGCCGGTCCCCCGTCCCTGCGTGCATCTGATCAACTGTGATCGAGCCTAGGAATATGCCTACAGACGGGTCAAGCAAACTTTTGCGTGGCTCCAAAACACTGTGGTCGGGTGGTTCGGTGGTGCGGTCGCGCGGACCCCACGGATCGGTGGGAGCCGAGATGCAGACCCCCTGAGCGGCCAAGGGTCACCTCAGGTCACCGACTGGTTTCGTTGCGTAGTCCGGTGTGTGTCGCGGCGCACACCGTCGCCGGGGTGAGCGGGAAAGAGCATCGGTGCGGGCGTGTGACCGTTTCTGTCGCAACGATGCCCGGTCACTGCCTGGTTACTGTCCAGTTGGTGCCCGAAGTTGGTTCACTGCTCGGCGTCATCCCCGGTGAGCGCTTTGGCCAGCCCGGGACGCCCGGAGATGCCAAGTTTCCGATAGGAGTTCGTGAGATGTTTCTCCACCATCCGCGACGACGTGCCGAGTTGACTCGCGATGTCCGAGTTGCTAAGTCCTGCCGCCGCGAGACGGGCGACTTTGCGTTCTGAGGGGGTCAGCCTGTTGCCGCGGGCTTCCGGTTCCCTTGTTCTCTCGGCCAGTTTGCTGCTGATTTTCCTCGTCAACGCGGGGGCGTCATGTTCGTTCGCCAGTCGGTGTGCCCGTTTGAGGGTTTCCGATCTCCGGTTGTGGTGGGTTTCACGATGAGTTCCCAGGGCGTACAGAGCCCGGCACAGTTCGTATACGTTGCCGCTCTTCTCCAGGACCGTGACGGCCTCTTCGAGCAACTCGGGGCCCTTGCGTCCGGACGTGACCCGGCCGAGGACGACCAGGCCGCGCCCCAGCGCGGTGGGCGCCCCCCAGGCCCGGGATCTGTCGAGCTCCGACTGCGCTGCGGCGACGGCTTCTTCGTGCTCGCCCAGGCGGTGGTGCATGAGAGCGGCGCACGACGACCACGGCAGGACGACCGGGTTCAGCCAGCCGATCTGCTCGGTGCGCCGGCCCGCCGTCCGGTAGTGGTCCAGCGCCGTGCGGGGTTCGTCGCGCCGGGCCGCGAGCGAGCCCCGCGCCACGTGCAGAAGCGCGGCCAGGTGCTGGTTCTCGGTGTGCAGCCGGTGCTGGGTGAGGAGTTGTTCCGCGAGCTCGGGCTCGTCGGTGTTCATCGCGACGATCGAGAGGACCGCCGTGCAGACGGTGGGCAGACCGCTGGCCTCGGGGCCCGCGAGGGCGTCCGCCTGGACGACCTTGTTCCGGGCGTAGGTCCGGTGTCCCTCGGCGAGCGCGACCAGTGCCTGTTCGCAGCGGATGACGGCCTGTTCCACGTCACCGCCGCGGCGCTGGGCGAGCCGGTGCGCCTCACGCAGCCAGTTGGCCGCGCCCTCGGTGTGCTCCGCGCCGGCGAGGATGTTCACGGCCAACGGCACCGTGCTGTGGACGTGGTCGGGGATGGGCCGCTCCTGCTCCAGGATGCGGGTGCACAGGCTCGCCAGCTGCTCCGCGGGCACGGCTCCCGCCACGAACGCGATGTGCATCAACGACGTGACCAACTCCCGTTCGCCCGGGGTGGCCAGCCGGGGGGAGGGGCCGAGGTCGCGGAAGCGTCGTAGCGCCCGCTGGATGTGTGCGGGATCCTGCGCCGACAGGACGTGCTCGCGTGCTTCCAGGCGCAGGGCCAGCTCGCGTTCCGTCGCCTCCCCGGCGTCCGAGCGGCGCAGCTCTTCGGCGATGGAGGCGCGGATGGCGTCGATGCGGAAGGTGGGCGGGTCCATCTGGAGCGGTCCCAGCAGCAGCATCGCGTCGGCCCGTTCCCGTACCGTAATGAGCAGCGGTACGGCCTCCACGACGTGCCGGAGCGAGGCGGCTGTCGCGAAACTGCGTTCCGAGGTGGCGAGATCGACGAGCAGCCGCGCCCTGTTGTGCCCCGAGAGGGACGCATCGAGGAGGGCGGGGCGCAGATAGCGTGCCGCGTCCCGGGGGGAGCCGCGGCGCTGCGCACTGGCGGCGGCGGTGCGCAGGATCCGGACCGCCTTCGGGCCGCGCAGGGTGATCACGGCCATCAGCTGCTCCGCGGCGAGTTCGGCCGGGTGGCCGGCGCGGTGCAGCAGCTCGGCCGTCACCCCGCGCATCACGGTGCGCTCCTGGGCGGGCATGTTCTCTTCCAGCAGGTCCCGCAGCACCGTGCCCGAGGTGAGCCGGTACGAGCGCCGGTCCACGAGACCGGCGAGGCGCAGCACTTCGACGGCCTGTTCCCGCCCGGCGTCGTCGAGTTCGGCGAGCCGGGCCACGAACTGCTCGTCCGCCGCCGGGCCGAGCAGGGTGAGTGCGTAGGCGACCCGTCGCACGTGGTCGGGCTGCGACCGCAGGAACGCGTCGAGACGTTGGCGGACCCGCTCGGGGCGCAGGGTCGCCACGACGACGGCGTCCGTCGCCGTCGGACGCAGTCTCAGGTACTGCGCCTCGTCCAGCACCGTCCGCAGCAGCAGCGGGTTGCCGCCGGAGCGCGTCGCGACGGTGTCCACGAACACCGGGTCCGTCGCGCCGCCGAGGGACTTCTCCACCAGCAGGCGCACGCTGTTGAGGCCGAGCGGTGCGAGTTCCAGCGTCTGGTCGGACACCGGGTCGTCGGACCGGAACGGGCCGTCCGGGCACCGGGGTTCGGCCCGGTAGTCCTGGGGGGCGAGCAGGTCACGGACGTGCTGTCGGGTGCCTCGTACATCACCGGGCAGCACGGAGAACACGAAGAGGATCCGCCGACGCGCGCGCCGTGCCAGCGACAGGGCGAGCGCATGCAGGGACCCGGTGTCCGCCCACTGCAGGTCGTCCACCATGAGCACCGCCGGGCGGTCGTCCTGTATGCAGCCCAGCAGCCCCGTCAGCCAGCGCGGAGCCTGCTGTCGGCTGAGCGCGGACCACGCGGGGGCCGCCGCGGGCGTGCCGTCCGTGGGGGCCGTGCGCGAAGTGCCCCCGGGCAGCGAGGCGTCCGCCCGCCGCAGCCAGCGGGCCATGTCGTCGGGCGGGACGACCCCGCGCAGCGAGTCCAGCAACTGCCCGACCACGCCGAACTGGAACGGCTCCTCGGCAGCGGACGCCTGGGCCCTGAGGAGGACGAATCCGTGGTCACGGCTGAGGGCCGCCAAGGACTCCAGGAGCGTCGAGCGGCCCACGCCCAGCGGACCGCGGACGACGAGCAGTGCGCCCTCCCCGGCCTCGGCGCGGCGCAGGGCGGCGGTGGCATGCGCAAGAGCGGACTCGCGTTCTAGTAACACCGTGCTGGTACTCCCTCGTGCGCGGGGTGCCGACCGGGTCGGCGGAACTCTGCGGTCGCTGTGCTGTCCGGGACCGGCGGACCGGCCGGTGGCCCGGGCCGGCGCAATCCCCCGGTTCAGGAGGGCGAGACGCGGCACGGGTGGCAGCGCATGTCCGAGGGACAGTGCGTGGAGAGTCCATGGCATCGCTCATACAGAAAGAGTCCTGAAGGTTCACTCACAGCCGCTTGACATCCGAGTGTCAGCAGATCACAGCGAGGGGTGGACCAGCAAGAGGGCTCGTAAAGTCCGCAATAGCGTTGGGCTTGTGCCCCAAATTGCACAAGGAGCCGCCGAGTCCGTTCGTAGGGTCCCTGGTCAGGCCGTGTTCGGCCGTGACGGCGAGGCCGGGGCGGCACTCGCGAACGCCGTGAGAGGCACTGGGTGTCAGGGGAATGGAATCGCGGGGGAATGCTTGATGATTCCTGAATGAAGGTCAAATTACTCTGTCAAGCGGAACGGAAACCGACGGCATTCCGGTAGGATTACCGACCGCACTCGGGGCGTCTCCGGGCGGACCGTCACTGCTCGTGCTCGGAGTTGTCGATGCCCTCCGACTCCAGCACGTCCCGCAGCTGTCGCCGCCCGGACAGGCCGAGTTTGCGATACACCGAGGTCAGATGAACCTCCACCGTCCGCTGTGTCACGTACAGGGACTCGGCGATCCACGCGTTCGACCGGCCGGACGCCGCGAGGCGGGCCACTTGGGACTCGCTCTGTGTGAGCGCTCCCAAGCCGCGGGAAACGGGGCGGCGCGGCCGCGCGCCGGTGGCGAGCAGTGCCCGGTGGGCGACGGTGTAGAGGGAGCGGGATCCGACGTCGTACGCCTCCTCCCAGCCCTGCCGCAGCACCGCGCGGGCGTCCTTCGTGTACCCGAGGCGCTGGAGCGCCTTGCCCCGAGCGACCCGCACGCGGGCGCGCACCAGGGCGGCCCGGGTGCCCATGAGCACCTGCTCGGCCTCCTCCAGCAGGAGCGGCCGCTCGCCGTCGCTCGCCGCCGCCCACAGTTCCAGTCCTGACCCCAGGGCGCACGGCAGGCCCGCGGACCGGGCGCCGGTGACGGCCTCCTCGGCCAGCGCGGCGGCCGCGCCCTGGTCGCCCAGCGCGAGATGGGCGTGCCCGGCCCAGTACCACCAGGGCGAGACGGCCGGACTGATGCGCTGCCATTCCGCCTGCCGGCGCGCGCACTCCTTGAGAACCGCCAGCGCCCGCTCGTGGTCCTTCGTGTCCAGATGCAGCCGGCCGCGGGCGCAGAGCACTTCGTTCCACTGCCAGGAGTCGTCCGGGACGGGGTCGGGTATCTCCTTCTCCAGCAGGATGGCCTGAGCCAGGTCGCCCCGGTCGAGCAGGGCGTGCAGCCGTACGGCGAGCGGCAGCGCCTCGTACCGGCTGGCGCGCGAGACGGTCACGTCCTTGAGGGCGGCGGCGGTGGCGCGCAGCGCCGGGTCGAGCGAGCCGAGCCGCTGGTGCGCCTCTGCGCTGAGGGCGAGCAGGCTCGGATAGGTCTGGTCGAGCAGCGCGTCGGTGCCTTCGAGGAGCCGCTGGTAGCTGCACTCGGCCTCGTGCGGCAGGTCGGCGTAGAGCAGGACCGAGGCGGCCGTGGCGAGGAAGAGCGGGGCGTCGTTGGTCGCCGTACCGCGGCCGATGACGGCGCGGGCCGCGGCGACCGCCTCGGCGACCCGGTCCAGGCGGGTCACCGAGACGGCGGCGCGGGCCGCGAGCAGCGCGCGTTCCTCCGGGGTGTCGCCGGGCAGGGAGAGGTCGAAGGAGACGGCCTCCAGCAGCTCGGTGAAGGCGGACCGGTTGCCGGTGGCCGCCATCAGCAGCCGCGCTTCGACGAGTTGGGGATCGGCCGTGCCGGACAGAGGTACGGCCGTCTCGGTGCGGTAGCGGGTCAGGAGACCGACGGCCCGGGCCACCTGCCCCTGCCGGGTGAGTGCCTCGGCGAGCGACCTGAGGGCCTGAAGCCGCAACTCCGGCCCGGTCGCCCGGTCCAGCGCCGTGCTCAGGTGGCGGACGCTGGCCTCGGGATCGATCCGGCTCTCCGCCACGCCGAGTTCGACGAGCAGACTCGGGTCGCAGTCCTCCTCGGTGCCCTCGGGCACGCACGGGCGCAGCAGTTGCATCGCGCGCATCGGGGAGGCGCGCAGCATGGCCTCACGGGCGGCCTCCCGCAGCACGGTGCGGGCCCAGGACTGGTGTGTCGTGGACGGCGCCTGGCGCAGGTGCTCGGCCACCTCCGCGGCGCTGGCCCCGGCGTCGTGCAGCAGCCGGGCCGCCCGGCCGTGTGCGGTGTCGCGCTCCTCCTCGGACATCTCGCCCAGGACGACGTTGCGCAGCAGGGTGTGGGCGAAGGACCAGGTGCCGTCGGCGTTGGAGGTGACCAGTCCGAGGAAGACGAGGGCCAGCAGGGAGCGGGCGAAGACGGCGCTGTCCAGCAGGGCCAGGCGCGCGCCGGTCTCCGGGGAGACCTCGTCCCCGAGCACGGCCAGGGCGCGGGCCGCCCGGACGGTGGCCTCCGGGTGCCGGTGCAGCAGGCGCGCCGCCCGCACCCGGAACGCGGGGATGTCCTGTTCGGACACGGACGTGAAGCGGTCGGCGGTGAGCGGGAGTTGCTCCTCGCGCAGTGCCGTCAGGAGCCGGGTCACCATCAGCGGGTTGCCGTTCGTGGCCGCGAGGCAGGACGCGTGGAAGGCCGCGTCGGTCTCCGTACCGAGCAGCCGTCGCGCCAGCAGGCCGATCCCCGCACCGGTCAGCGGCCGTGGCCGCAGCACCCGGCACAGGGGGAGGGCCGCCACCTCGTTGAGGGCCGGCACATGTGTGCCGCTGCGGCGGGTCAGCGCCATCAGCACGGGCAGCCCCGCCATGCGGCGCGCGCCGTGTGCGAGGAAGCGCAGCGACGCGGCGTCGGCCTCCTCCGCGTCGTCGACGACGATCGCCAACGGGCCGTTCGCCGCGGCCGACCGGACGATCTCCTGCAGCTCGCCGAGCACGTCGAAGGGCACGTCGGCCCCGTCGACGTCGGCGGGCCAGGGCACCTGCGCGTCCGGGCCGGAGGGGCCCGGTCGCTCGGGCCAGGTGACCGGCGGCATGCTCTCGACGTCGAGGCCGGCCAGCAGGTCACGGATGGTGCTCAGCGGCAGCCGGTGGTCCTGCCGGCCGGCGCGGGTGTGGACCACGCGCAGGCCCTGGGCCCGCGCCGTGGCGACCAGGGCCCGCAACAGGCTCGACTTGCCGATGCCGTCAGGGCCTTCGAGCATGACGAGACCGGGGTCGCCGGCCGCGGTCCGTCGCGTGAGCTCGCCGAGGAGGGCCAGTTCACGCTCGCGCTCCACCGGCTCCGGGTCCGGTCCGTCCGGCTGCGGTTCCCGAGAGCTGTCCCCGTGCGCAGTGGTCATCGCCCTGTACCTCCCTCCCGGAACGCCGCCGGCGCCCGGGACCTGTGTCCGCCCCCAGGGGATCGACCGCACGGACCGGCCACGCCGACCCGGCATCACTCCCCCCGATGGGCCATTTTGGCCCATACCAGGTAGGGAGAGGCGCCTGATCGCTCTTTTCCCGCCGCCGCGCCGTGATCCCGGCCGGCGGGCGTCACGATCCGACGGGCGCCGCGCCGCGGGCGTGCAGCCGTTCCCGCCACGGCGGTGTGTGCGCGAGAGCGGCGTCGGACTCGGGCAGACACAGATACACGTCCCGGCCCCCGTCCTCCTGCGGCGTGGGCGCGATGTGCACCGTCGGCACCGGCAGGTCGGGGAACTCGTACCAGAAGGGGCGTCCCGCGCCCAGGTCGATCCGGTACAGCGGGAACTGCGACCAGTTGTTGACCGACAGGGACGTCGTCGACACGTCGGGGGCCCGCACCGACATCACGTGCCGGGACACGCCCTTGCTCCGGTAGGAGCCGAGGAAGGCGATCTCGTCGCGGATCTTGTCCTCGGTGTTGCTGTCCAGACAGCGCCGGACGTCCCGCGCCACGGCCCCGAGCGGCAGCTCGCGCAACCGGGCGGCGGTGAGCGAGGTCCAGCTGTTGCTGACGCAGTTGCCCCAGTACGACGCCGGCAGCGCATCGCCCAGCCGGCTCTGCGCGCCGACGATCAGCCCGAGCCACTCCGCGGCGTCGGCCGGCCGGTCCCGCAGCTCGCCCAGCACCTGCCACAGGTGGGCGGTGAGCGCGTCGTTCGTCGACACCCACGCGTCGGCGTCGGGCAGGGTCCGCTGGGCCTCGGCCTTGAGCGCGGCCAGTTCCGCCGCACCGAACCGGGTGGTGATCGTGGCGAGCCTGTTCACGCCGACGCGCAGCGTGGTCGCCAGGTGCCGCACCCGGCCCACGGCCACGAACGCCCGCCCCGCGCGGGTGACGGGGTCCGCGGACAGCCGGCCCAGCGCGTCCAGCACCCCCCGGTCGTGGCTGGGTTCCTCCCACGACAGCCCGAGGTGCTCGCGCGACCAGCTCTCCAGGAAGGCCACGGTGCTGCCGCCGTCCGCGAGGCTGTGGTTGATGAGTACGCCGAGGATCGAGCCGCCGCCCCGCATCTGCGTCAGCCGGATCTTCAGCAGCGGAGTGTCCCGGCCCACCACGCGAAACGCGCTCACCTCGCGCAGCAGCTCCCCGATGACCGGCTCGGCGCGCAGGCCGTGCCCGTAGTCGCGCATCGGGTCCGGGCTCGACGCCTCGGTGAACCGGACGCCCGCGTCGTCGCACAGCACGCTCAGGCCACCGTCCGCGTCCCGCTGCAGGCGCCCGGCCAGCGGGGGGTAACGGCGCAGCGTGCGCGCCAGCGAGTCGCGCAGCGCCGCGCCGTCGAGGGTGTCGCGGTAGAAGAACGTCAGCGGGGTGTACCACGGCCCGGTCAGCAGGTCGTAGCCGGTCAGCCGGATCCGGGCGCCGTCGGCGGTCCCGGCGCGCACGGTGTGCACCCGCTCCACCCGGCTGTCGACGGTCGTGCGGAACGCGGGCAGATCCTTCCTCGTCCCACGCCGCGCGGAGCCTTTTCGCGCCATGACCGTCAGTCCCAGGCCACGAGCAGCTGGTCCACGCCGTAGTGCACCGCACGGTCGCGCAACGGCACCTCCCCGGCCGCTGCCGCCAGCCGCAACGAGGGGAAGCGATCGAACAGGCTGCGCAGCCCGATCCGCATGCTGGCCCGTGCCAGATGCTGGCCCAGACACTGGTGCGCGCCGAAGCCCAGCGCGAGGTGTTTGCGCGGGACTCGGGTGACGTCCAGCCGGTCGGGGTCGGTGAACACCTCCGGGTCGCGGTTGGCGGCGGGCAGCGACAGCACGACCGTCTGGCCGGCCCTGATCGTGGTGCCGCCGATCTCGACGTCCTCCAACGCGCAGCGACTGGAACCCATCTGAGAGATCGTCAGATAGCGCAGCAGCTCGTCCACCGCCCCGGCCTCGTACAGCTCCGGCCGCTCGCGCAGCAGGGCCAGCTGGTCCGGGTGCTCCAGCAGGGCGAAGGTGCTCAGGGCCAGCATGTTCGGCGTGGTGTCGAGCGACCCGCCCAGGGTGAGGACGGCCAGGTTGACCAGCTCGTCCTCGGTCAGCTCACCGGTCGCCGCCAGCCGGCCGAAGAAGTCCTCGCCCTGCTCCGCCGTCCGCTCACGCACCATCGGACGGATGAGCCCGTCCATCGACTCCACGTGGTGGACGAACTCCTCCAGCGTGTACGTGAGCGTCATCAGCGCCGAGAAGTGCTCCTGGATGCCGTCCATCAGCTCCGGCGAGACGTCCATCAGCGAGCACACGGAGCGCAGGCTGACCTTCTCCGCGAAGTCGGTGACCAGGTCCGCGGGCGAGCCCTTCGCGGCCATCTCCGCCAGCGCCCCGTCCACGATGCGCGTCAGCTGCGGCTCGTACTGCTGGATGCGCCGCAGCGTGAAGTGGCCCGCCAGCAGCCGCCGGTACCTGGTGTGCTCAGGGGCGTCCATCTTCGCGAACGACCCGGGCGGCGAGGGCTGCGGGGCGTACTCGGTCATCGGGAACGGCGGCGCGACCACGTGCGCCAGCAACTCGTTGCGGTGGCTGAAGCGGTCGTCGGCGAGGATCTGGCGTACCAGGTCGTGACGGGTCACCAGCCAGCCCGACGTGTCCTTCGGCGCCACCTGGAAGGTGACGGGGCTGACCGGCTGCTCGGCACGCAGCCGGGCGTACTCGGTGGGCGGGTCGAACGGGCACTTTCCCCGCTCCGAGGGGATCACGGGCGGGCCGGGCCTGGTCTTCATGGGGTCGCTCCGTCGCGAGAGGGGCCGAGGCTGAGGGGATGGGGGAGGGGCATGGGGCGAACCGGCCTCACGCGCGCCGCACGCGCAGGGGCAGGTGCCGGGCACCGAAGACGTTGGTGCCGTGCCAGCTGAGCCGCGCCGCCGGGTCGACGGCGATGCCGCTGTACCGGTCCAGCAGCGCATCGAGCGCGATCCGGCCCTCGAGCCGGGCCAGCGGCGCCCCGATGCAGTAGTGGATGCCGTGCCCGAACGCCGCCTGCCGGGCGTTGGCGCGATCCGGGCGGAACGCGTCCGGGTCCTCGAAGACCTCCTCGTCCCGGTTGGCCGACAGCAGCCACAGATGGACGAGGGTGTCGGGGCCGACGTCCGTGCCGGCGACGACGGTGGCGGCCGTCGTGACCCGCTCGATCCGGGTGAACGGCGGGCGCAGGCGCAGTGTCTCCTCCAGGACCGCCGGGACCAGCGAACGGTCCGCGCGCACCCGCTCCAGCAGCCGCGGGTCGCGGTCCAGGCACAGCAGCGCGTTGCCCACGAGCACCGAGGTGGTGATGTGCCCGGCGAGCAGCAGCAGCGTCGCGAAACTCGCGATGTCCTCGTCGTCCAGCCGCTCGCCGTCGAGTTCGGCGCCGACCAGGGTACCCAGCAGATCGCCGCTCGGCTCCGAGCGGCGGGCCTCGATGAAGCCCTGGAGGTACGCGGAGATGGTGACCGCCGTCTCCTCCATCCGCCGTACGCTCTGGGGGTCGTCCGGATCGGTCGACAGCAACTGGTCGGCCCAGCCCTGGAACCGGTCGCGGTCCTCGGTGGGCACGCCCAGCATGCGCGCGATGACCGTCACCGGCAGCGGGTTGGCCAGGGCGTCCACGAGGTCGAAGGCGTCGTCGGGGGCGGCGTCCAGCAACTGCCCGGTCAGCTCGGTGATCCACGGCTCCAGGCCGGCGATCAGCCCCGGGGTGAACGCCCGGCTGACCAGACGGCGCATCTTGCCGTGCAGCGGCGGGTCCAGGAGCAGCAGCGTGCCCCGCGGTGCCTGCTTCGCACCGCCCGACAGCCGGCCCACCGTGTCCGAGGAGAACGTCGCCGGATCGGCGAGGATCCGCTGCACGTCGGCGTGGCGGAAGACGTGCACGTTGCCGCTGCCGTCCCGCCACACGGGCTGCTCCTCGCGCATCCGCGCCGCCCAGGCCAGCAGTGCGACGCCGCCGTCGGGCTCGACGGTCGGCGGACGTTCGAGCCGGACGTCGGCCCCGGGCGTCGGGTCGAGCACGTCCGAGGTGCCTTGCTGCGCCACCCGGATTCCCCTTTCGCAGATGTCGTACGACGGTCCCGCGGGCGCCGTCCGTTCCACCGGCGCCGCCGCCCGATCGCCCGGCCAGCCCAACACGACGGCGCCGCGCCGGGCCAGCGAGGGCGGCGCTGTCTAGGGATTCACCCGAGAACCGGCGCGCACCCACAACCCCCGCCCCGCGCACACCGGTTCCCGCGGCCCGCACGCCGGCCGAATCTCTGGAGGAAACCCCAGACAGCGGCCCACGCGCGGCCGATCCCCGCACCGGCACCGCAAGATGGGCTCGCCCCGGCAACCCATCGGTCCGGCACGGCGAGCGCACAGGAGGCCCGCATGGACATCGCGATCGACCACGACAGGTGCATCGGCGCCGGCCAGTGCGCCCTCATCGCCCCCGAGGTCTTCGACCAGGGCGACGACGGACTGGCCCTGCTGCTGGTCGACCGACCCGGCGCCGCACAGGCCCCCGCCGTGCGCGAGGCGTCCGAGTCCTGCCCGCTGAACGCCATCACCGTGACGGAGGACCGGGAGCGAACGGCCTGAGCGCCGGCCCGGGCCACCATCACGGAACCGACTGAGGAGAGGAATCCATGCGCGTCCTGTTCGCCGGCCTGCCGGAGAAGTCACACGTCTTCACGATGGTGCCGCTGGCCTGGGCCCTGACGGCCGCCGGACACGAGGTGCTGATGGCCAACGCGCCGTCGCTCAACGAGGCCGTCACCGGCGCCGGGCTGGTGGCCGCGCCGATCGGCACCGACCACGACGACGTCCATCGCGACATGGCCGTCGCCCGCGACTCGCAGGACGCCGACGTCGCCAACTGGAGCCGCCTGGGCTACGGCGACGTCGACCACGCGAGCCTGGTCGAGCGGTACTCCATCAGCGTCCCCTACGGGTTCGCCCGCTACAACGCCCCCATCCTCGACGATCTCGTCGCGCTCGCCCGGGACTGGCAGCCCGACCTCGTGGTACGCGACCCGATCGCCTACGCGGGCGGCATCGCCGCACGCGCCTGCGGCGCCGCGCACGCGCGCCTGCTGTGGTCCGCCGACGTCTACGGCCAGGCCCGTGCCACGTTCGTCGAACTCGCCCGGGACGTACCGGAGGACCAGCGCGCCGACCCGCTCGCCGACTGGATCGACGAGCGCGCAGGCGCCTACGGGGTGCGCTGCGACGAGGAGCTGCTGAACGGGCAGTTCACCCTCGACACGCTGCCGCCGAGCCTGCGCCCGCCGAGCGACCTGCACCAGGTCTCGATGCGGTACGTGCCCTACAACGGCCCCGCCGTGCGGTGGCAGTGGCTACGCGAGGAGCCCAAGCGGCCCCGCGTCTGCGTCACCCTGGGCCGCACCAACACCGAGGCCTACGGCGGCGACTACGTCGACGTCGCCGAACTGCTCCGCGCCCTGTCACGGCTGGACGCCGACATCGTCGCCGCCCTCATGCCCGAGCAGGCCGAGCAGCTGGACAACCTGCCCGCGAACGTCCTGGCCGTCAGCGGGGTCGCGCTCAGCACCCTGCTGCCGACGTGCTCCGCCGTGATCCACCACGGCGGCTGGGGCAGCTTCTCCACCGCCCTGGTCAACGCCGTGCCGCAGCTCGCCCTGTCCACCCTCGTCGCGGACCAGGAACTGCGCGGCCGGTCCCTCGAGGACGCCGGCGCCGGCTTCTTCCTGCACCACACCGACGCCGACCCCGACCGGGCCACCGACCTCACCCGGCAGCTCCTGGAGGACCCCTCCCACGCCGCCGCCGCACGTCGGCTGCGCGACGAGTCCGCCGCGATGCCCACCCCGCACGCCGTCGTCGCGGAACTCGAACGCCTCGTCGCGGCCCGCTGAACCCCGGCGCGACCGCACACACCGTCAGAAAGGAGGACGGCGCCCGCTCGGCACGCCCGGTGACGCGCCGCACCCACGATGAGTCAGACGCGCATCCTGGTGACCGGCGGTGCCGGCTTCATCGGTTCCCACTACGTCCGGACGCTGCTCGGGGCTCTCGGCCCCGACGACGTCACCGTCACCGTACTCGACGCCTTCACCTACGCCGCCAACCTGGCCAACCTGGCCCCGGTGGCGCACTCCGACCGCTACCGGCTCGTCGTCGGCGACATCTGCGACCGCGAACTGGTCGACGGCCTGATGGCCGAGCACGACCAGGTGGTGCACTTCGCCGCCGAGTCCCACGTGGACCGCTCCCTGGCCAGCGCCGCCGAGTTCGTACGCTCCAACGTCCTGGGCACCCAGACCCTGCTGGACGCCGCCCTGCACCAGGGCATCGACCGGTTCGTGCACATCTCCACGGACGAGGTCTACGGCTCCATCCCGGCGGGCTCCTGCTCCGAGGAGCAGCCGCTGCACCCCAACTCGCCGTACGCCGCCTCCAAGGCGTCCAGCGACCTGATCGCGCTGTCCTACCACCGCTCCCACGGCCTGGACGTGTGCGTGACCCGCTGCTCGAACAACTACGGGTACCACCAGTACCCCGAGAAGATCATCCCGCTGTTCGTCACCCGCCTGCTCGCGGGCCGGAAGGTCCCCCTGTACGGCGACGGCCTGAACGTGCGCGACTGGCTGCACGTCGACGACCACATCCGCGCCGTCGAACTGGTCCGCACCCGGGGCCGCGCCGGTGAGGTC
This sequence comes from Streptomyces monashensis, assembly GCF_001866665.1. GTDB lineage: Bacteria > Actinomycetota > Actinomycetes > Streptomycetales > Streptomycetaceae > Streptomyces > Streptomyces monashensis. The sequence goes on from NZ_MLYO01000109.1 coordinate 15,070, forward strand.
TACAACATCGGCGGCGGCACCGAACTGGACAACCGCGGTCTGACCGAACTCCTCCTGGAGGCCTGCGGCGCCGACTGGGAGAGCGTGGAGTACGTCACCGACCGCAAGGGCCACGACCGCCGCTACTCCGTGGACTGGCGCAAGGCCCACATCGAGCTCGGCTACAAGCCGCACGTCGACTTCGCGGAGGGCCTCGCCGAGACGGTCGCCTGGTACCGGGACAACTCCGAGGTGTGGGGCCGGGCCACCCGGCCCGGTCAGGCGACGGGGACCGCACCGTGCTGACCTGGCACACTCTCGGCGCGCTGCGGGTGTCGGCCGACGGCCGTGACGTCACTCCCACGGCACCGAAGGTCCGCCAGGTGCTGGCCCTGCTGCTCGCCCGCCGCAACTCGGTCGTCTCGCTGTCCGCGCTGACGACCGAGTTGTGGGCGGAGGACCCGCCGCGCAGTGCCACCGCCACCGTGCAGACGTACGCGTACCAGCTGCGCAAGGCGCTGCACGGTGGCGAGGATCCCGGTCCCGGCGAGCCCGGCCCGCTCGTCACCCACGCCCACGGCTACCTGCTGCAGGTCGGGCCGGGCGAATGCGACGCGGACGAGTTCGCCCACCTCACCGGCCTGGCCCGCACGACACTCGCCGGCGGTGACCCGGCCGGCGCCGAGGCACTGCTCGACCGGGCCCTCGGGCTGTGGGACGGACCGCCGTTCGCCGACGTCACTCCCGGCCCGGCCGTGCAGGGGCACGCCCTGCGCCTGAAGGAACTGCACCTTCAGGCCGAGGAGTTGCGGGTCATCGCGGGCCTGCGCCTGGACCGGCACCGTGAACTCGTCGGCGAGTTGAAGGAAATCGCCTGCGCACGGCCGCTGCACGAATGGTTCCAGGGCGCTCTCATCATCACCCTGGAGCGGTGCGGCCGGCGCGGCGAGGCGCTGGAGGTCTACGGGCGGCTGAGCGCGCAACTCCGCGACGAACTCGGCCTGGACCCGTCACCGGGCCTGCAGCGGCTGCGCCAGCACGTGCTGACCGACCGCGTCAGCACGGCCGACCTGGACCTCCTGCCCGGCTGACGTGTCGCCCACGGCGGCCGGGGCCGCCCGCTCACCCGTCGGCGGCGAGGTCTCCTGCCGCCGGGCCGCGGCCTGCCACAGATCCTGCACCATGTCGCGGGGCGTGCGCCGCGGCCGCCAGTCCAGAAGCGCGCGCGCCGCCGACACGTCCACGGCCATCCAGTCGGTGTCCGTCAGCCCACGCGACTGCGCGACCGGACGCTCCACGAGCCGGGCCGGACGGCCGCTGATCGACATCAGCAGGTCCACCATGTCCCGCACCGGCTGCGAGACGCCGCTCGCGATGTTGACCACGCGCCCGGCGGCGCCCGGGGAACGCAGCGCCGCGACGACGGCCCGCGACACGTCCTGCGCGTCGACGAAGTCACGGCTGCTGCGCAGCGGCGACACCCGCACCTCGGCCGTCCGCCCCTCGGCGGCCCCCTCCAGCAACTGCGCGGCCACCTGGCCGAGCAGGCTGCCCCGGGGCGTGCCGGCGCCGATCACGTTCGACAGCCGCAGCACCACCGCGTCCGCCGTACCGGACTCGGCGGCCCGCAGCACCGTCCGCGTGCCGTGCAGCTTCGTCCGCCCGTAGTCGGTGGCCGGCTCCTCCGGCGAGTTCTCCGTGAGCCACACCCCCCGGGGCTGCGGGCTGTACTCGTGCACCGAGCCCAGCTGCACCAGTCGCGGCCGCGGTCCGGCGGCGGTCAGCGCGGTGAGGAGCCGCTCCACGAGCAACTGGTTGCTGCGGTGCATCCGGTCGGCCGTGGGCGACCACACCTCTCCCGCGGCGTTCACGACGCCCACCGGGCCCGCCTCGTCGATCAGTTCGACCAGGGCTCGCGGTTCGGCGTCGGCCAGGTCCATGGGGTGGAAGCGCCAGGACGCCGGTGTCTTGCGGGGGTGACGGGCGACGGCGAGCACCTCGTAGCCGGCCTGTTCCAGGGCGGCTCCCACATGACGGCCGACGAATCCGGTCGCCCCGAGAACCAGCACGCGGCCGGACCCCCTGTCCGCACCGTGCGGCCGTCCCAGCGCACCGACCTCCGGCATGCCGTCTCTCCTCCCGGATCCGCGCGCCGCGCATCCGTTCACCGTCGCTGCCCCGCCCGATCGCGGGTCTGACGACACCACTGAAGCAGCCGCCGATCGAGGATCGCTCCAGGCTTCGTCGGCCTCCGTCGACCGGAACCGTCCACCGACGGCTCTCGATCGGTCCTCGATCCCGACGCCCTACGGTGTGGCCACCATGAAGGTTCGAGAGATGGCCGTGCCGGACGCGTACCACATCACGCCGCACCAGATCCGTGACGAGCGCGGCAGCTTCTACGAGTCGTTCCGGCACGACAGGCTGGCCGCGGAGATCGGCCGCCCTGTGCCCGTGGCGCAGGTGAACTACTCGGTGTCGCGCCGCAGCACCCTGCGCGGACTGCACGGCACCCTGCTGCCACCCGGGCAGGCCAAGGTGGTGTGCGTGGTGCGCGGCGCCGTCCTCGACATCGTCGTGGACCTGCGGGTCGGTTCCCCCACGTGGGGAGTGCACGAGGCGAACTGGCTGTCCGCCGAGACGGGCGAGACGCTGTTCGTCGCCGAGGGCCTGGTGCACGGCTTCCTCGCCCTCACCGACGACACCTGTGTGTCGTACCTGTGCTCCACCGAGTTCGTACCCGGCACCCAGGTGGACATCGACCCCTTCGACCCCGATCTCGCCCTGCCCTGGAGCCTGTCCGAGGCGCCTCTGATGTCCGAGAAGGACCTCAAGGCGATCTCCGTCGCCGAGGCCCGGGACACCGGACTCCTGGCCCGCTACGAGGACTGCCTGGCGCACTACGAGGCGCTGAGGGCGGACGCCCGCTGATCCACCGCCGCGGCCCTCCCCGGGCCGTCAGAGACCTTTCGGAGAGCCGATGCCGCCCGGCACGCCCACCCCCTCGCGCCACTACGCGCTCCTCCTGTTCGCCGACTACGGCCACATCGCCCCCACGCTGGGAGTGGCCCGCGAACTGCTCGCCCGCGGCCACCGCGTCACCTACGTCGTCGACGAACGCTTCGCACCGGTCGTGACGGACTGCGGCGCGAGTGCCGTCACCTACACCTCCGCGCGCGGCGACTTCTACCGGGCCGCCGACCCGAACCCGGACCGGCTCGCCCGCGACGGCTACGACCTCCTCGTCGACACCGTGCGCACCGTCTACCCCGCCGCCCTGGACGCCCTCGCCGGCGACCCGCCCGACGTCGTGCTCTACGACTTCGAGACGGTCGCCGCCGGCCGTGTGCTCGCGCGGGTCCTGGGGGCCGTACCGGTGCAGGTCTGCCCGAGCCACGCCGCCAACGAGAAGTTCTCGCTGCGCGCCCAGATGTGGGACCCCGGGCACCCGTTGATGGCCGAGGGCGCCCGGGTGATCATCGGCTTCATGGGCGAACACGGCATCGGACTGGACGAGATGGGCCGCTACGGCGCCGAGTGGGACACCCGCAACCTGGTCTTCCTGCCGCGCGCCTTCCAGATCGAGGGCGACAGCTTCGACGACCGGTTCGCCTTCGTGGGCCCCACGTCCGGCGAGCCCGAGCCCGGCCTCTGGTCGCCGCCCGGCGACGGGCACCGGGTCGCCCTGGTCTCCCTGGGCACCGAGGCGGGGGACCGCGGCGACTTCTTCCGCCTGTGCGCCGAGGCCTTCCCGCCGGCCGACTGGCACGTCGTCATGACACTCGGCCGGGGCAGCGACCCCGCGCAGCTCGGCCCGCTGCCGGCACACGTCGAAGCGCACCCCTGGCTGCCGCACCCCGCCGTGCTGCCGCACGCCGACGTGTTCGTGTGCCACGCGGGCATGGGCAGCCTGATGGAGTCCCTGTCCTACGGCACCCCCGTGGTGGCCCTGCCGACCGCCCACGAACTGGTGCTCAGCGCGCGCCGGTTGGAGGAGTGCCGGGTCGGACGCGCCCTGGACCGGACCGCGCTGACCGCAGAGCGTCTCGCCGGCACGGTGGCGCGGCTGCTCGCCGACCCCGGCACACCGGCGGCCCTCGCCGCCCTGCGTGACGCCATCCGCACGGCCGGCGGCGCCCCTCGCGCCGCCGACCTGCTGGAGACGTGGGCCACGCAGGACCCGGCGACGCCCGCGGCCGGCTGAGCGGACGCCGGCACGTGCGACGGGGCGGGTCCCGGCACCGACCGGTGCCGGGACCCGCCCCGTCGGCGTCCCGCGGGACTCAGTGCGGCAGGGTGACGTACTCCATGACCGTGTCGATGCTGTAGTCGATCATCTCGTCGGTCAGCCCCGGATACACGCCGATCCAGAACGTCCGCTCGGTGGTGATGTCACTGTTGGTCAGGGTGCCGCTGACCCGGAACTCCCGCCCCTCGTAGGCCGGATGACGGGTCAGGTTGCCGGCGAAGAAGCGGCGCGTGGCGACCTTGCTGGACTCCAGGTGGTCGATGAGCGCGGCGGGCTCGAACGGCGCGCCCGGCTGCACGGTCATGGCGAAGCCGAACCAGCTCGGGTCACTGCCCGGGGTGGCCTCGGGGAGCAGCAGGTGCGGCAGCCCGTCCAGGCCCTCCCGCAGCCGGGCCCAGTTGTGGCGACGCTTCTTGCCGAACTCGTCGATGCGGCTGAGCTGCTGGAGGCCGAGCGCCGCGGAGACGTCCGTCGACTTCAGGTTGTAACCCACGTGGGAGAAGATGTACTTGTGGTCGTAGCCCTCCGGCAGCGACCCCATCTGCTGCTCGAACCGCTTGAAACAGCGGTTGTCCTCACCCGGCTCGCACCAGCAGTCGCGGCCCCAGTCACGCATCGACTCCACGATCCGGGCCAGGATCAGGTTGTCCGTCAGCACACAGCCGCCCTCGCCCATGGTGATGTGGTGGGCGGGGTAGAAGCTCTCGGTCGCCAGGTCACCGAAGGTTCCGGTCAGCTGTCCGTCGTAGGTGCTGCCCAGGGCGTCGCAGTTGTCCTCGATGAGGAACAGGTCGCGGTCCTGCGCCAGTTGGGCGATCTCGCGCACCCGGAACGGGTTGCCCAGTGCGTGCGCCATCATGATCGCCCGGGTGCGCGGGCCGATCGCCCGCTCCACCCGCTCCAACGACGCGTTGTAGGTGCCCAGTTCGACGTCGACGAAGACCGGCACCAGGCCGTTCTGCAGGATCGGGTTGACCGTCGTGGGGAACCCGGCGGCAACCGTGATCACCTCGTCGCCCGGCTTCAGCCGGTCCTCGCCCAGCTGCGGCGAGGTCAGACTGCTCAGCGCCAGCAGATTGGCCGACGAACCGGAGTTGGTGAGATGCGCCTTGCGCAGACCGAAGTACTTGGCCAGCGCGCGTTCCAGCCTGCGCGAGCTGACACCGGCGGCGATCCGCATGTCGAGCGCCGCCTCCACCAGTGCCACCCGGTCGTCCTCGGTGAGTACCGCTCCGGACGCCAGCACCGGCGTGCTGCCCGGCACGAACCCCGACGAGGCGGTGGAACGGTGGTACTCCCGCACCAGGTCGAGGATCTCGGTCTTGTCGTTCCCCACGGCTGATGGCCTCCTGTTGTGTACCGGTGGGGACGATACGTACGGCCGGCTCGCAGTCGAAGCGGGTCCCCACGCCCGTATCGCATTCGATCGGGGGAACTCCAGACCAGCACGCGCGCCCACCCGCGGGCCAGGCACGCCCGACGAATCTAGGGAACCACCAAAAGCCTGCGGGTCTGGGGATTTCATCGTCCCGGATCCGGCACTGTGAAGCAGCCCAGCTTTCGTGGGTGTCTCGTCCATCCCTGGAGCCGCAAGCGATGAAGTACGGCCGCCCGCCGGGCACACCTGAGCGCACCGTCGTCCTGCGCGGGGGAGCGACGTCCGGTGAGCGCGTCCGGCTCGGAGTCCACGACCTGATGAACGGCACCTTCGCCACGCCGCGCGCCTTCTTCTACCGGCAGACCCTGGACGCGGACGCCCTGACCGACTCCCTGCGCCGCACCCTGGCGCACTATCCGCTGCTCACCGGGCGCCTCGTGCGCGACGACGACGGCGGACTCGGCGTGGTGTGCGACGACGCCGGCGCCGTCCTCGCGGTCACCCGCTCCGACAGCGCCATGCCGGACTACGGGCCCGACCGGTCCGCCCGAGGGGACCTGCGCCGCTACATCCACCCCGTCAACGCCTTCCGCGTCGTCGGCCACGACACCCCGCTGCTCACCGTCAAGGTCACGCACATGCGCGGCGGCGGCTCCGTGCTCGGCGTCAGCATCAACCACAGCGTCGTCGACGGCGCCGGCTACCTCGACTTCCTGCACCACTGGTCCCGCACACACGCGGGGCAGGACCTCCCCGCACCGCCGTACGACCGTGCGCTCATGGACGGCCTGGCCGACGACGCGCAACCCGGGCCGGACGACCCGCAGTACGAGGTCGTCACCGGACGGCGCAAGTTCGGGTTCATCTGGAAGGTCAACGCCCGCGCGCGCAGGATGCGCACCATCACCGTCCGCTTCACCGCCGCGGAGGTGCTCGCCCTGCGCGAGACCGCCCGCGCCGGACAGGACCGCTACCGGCCTCCCGCCTCCAGCGGCGACGCGCTCGGGGCACACGTATGGCGGGTGCTCGGTGCGCTGCGCGACCGCGCACCCGAGGCCGAGGAGCGCCTGGGCATCGTGGTCGGCCTGCGGGCCCCGCTCAAGGACCGGCTCCCGGACGGATATTGGGGTAACGCGGTGTCCAACACCACGGCCGTGCTGCGGGCCCGCGAGCTGCGTGAGGAGCCCCTCGCCCATGCCGTCGGCGCGGTACGCGCCGCGCTGGACCGTGTCACGCCCGAACGGGTGCGTCAGGAGGCGGCCTTCCTGGTGGCGCAGCGGCGCGCGGGGCGCTCCGGACGGGTCCTCAGCCGGATGTCGCTGGACGCGTTCGAGGGGACGGTCGCGCTGAACAACGCCAGCCGACTGCCCGTGTACGCGCTGGAGTTCGGCGCCGGCAGGCCGTTCTGGTACGAGTTCCCGGCCAACCCCGTCCCGTGGACGGTACTGGTCACGCCCACCCCGGACGAGGACCACAGCCGCGACGTCCGCCTGAGCATTCCCCGCGAGGCCGCGGACGCGCTGGCCGACCCACGCTGGGCCGCACGTCTGCACAGCGCTGCCGACCGGCTCGGCAGCCCTTGATCGCGGGTCCCGGTCCCGACTTCCCCCGGCCGGGACCGGGACCCGCTTCCCCTCTCGCGAAGGACCTGCGGACACCGGTCGACGGTGCCGGCAGGCCCTTCGCACATGCGACGCCCCCTAGGCCTCCGCGGCCTTGCGCAGGGCGTCGACGCGG
>NZ_MLYO01000011.1 GCF_001866665.1 Streptomyces monashensis
TACACACCTCGCGGAAGCACGACACTGAGAGAGAAGCGGGCGGCCCCACGGTCACTTGGAGGCACCGGTCAGGTCGGCCAAGGTGGACCTGATCTCCTCGACCATGTACGCAGGGCGGTGGAAAACGTCCTCGGCGCTGAAGCGGAGGAGGCTGCGGATCTCCGGGCACCGCAGGAGCTGGTTGAAGCGGGCGATGTCCTGGCGGTGGGCGTCACGGGTGCCGTGGTAGGCGTAGCCCTCGATCTCCACGCCCAACCCCGGCGCCCGGAACAGGAAGTCGACGGTGCGGCGGCGTCCGTCCGGTGTGCGCAGCTCGGCCTGGCTCTCGGGGTGGAGAGCGGCGTCGTACATACGGAGTCGGGCAACCGTCTCCGCCGGGGAACCGGAGCGCGGGTCGCACAGGGGCAGCCGGCGCCGGGCCCGGGCCGAGCCCTGAGCCTGCCCAGCCGACTCCAGCGCGGCGACGATGTCGTCCCACCGGGTGAGCGGTGCGCGGCGGACGTGCCCGACCCTGCGGTAGGTCAGCGCCGAGTCCACTGCGACGACCGCCTCGTCCCTCGGACCCCGTCGGAGCAGGTCGGTGACCGTGCGGGTGGGGTTGGTGAGGCGCAGTCCCTGCCGTTCCACCACGTCGGCCGGGTCGAGCTGGAGGCGGTGTACGTGTACGTCGCTGCTCAGGCGGCGGAGGGTGAGCTGGGGGTCGGTGAACTCCAACGGTGCCTTACGGCTACCACGGCTGTCGCCGAGCAACTCGATGCGCCAGAGGGTGGCCGCCGAACCATGGCTCACGATCAGCCGGGGTTCACGGAACAGCACCGCCCGGAGCCGAGTGAGCAGGTCCGGGCTCTGCCCCGGCTCCGCCCAGGCGCCGTGCCGGAGTTGGGTCCAGCCCTCCGCGCGCAGCGCACGCGTGAGACTGCGCCGGGGCCAGCCGGCCTCGACGGCACGTGAGGTGAGCAGGACGCCCCTGTCCGCCAGCGCCCTCAAGTCCCTGCGCTCCACCAGGGCAAGATCGCAGAAACCCCGCCCTGCCGCTCGCCCTGTGGATAACCCTGGTCAGCCCTTGAGCGAGCCGACGAAGGCGTCCCAGACGAGGGGTTGGAAGAGGAGTACGGGGCCGTCCTCGGCCTTCTTCGAGTCGCGGACGGGGATCACACCGGGGTGGGCATCGCAGACTTCGACGCACTCGCCACCGCTTCCGTTGCTGTAGCTGCTCTTGCGCCACACGACGGTGCTCAGGTCAATCCCGGTGCTTGCCATCTCGGTAGTCCTCTGCCGCTTGTTCGACCATGGCCAGGGACGCCTCTGGCGGTAGTGCCGCGGCCCTGAGCAGATCGTACGACCTGCGGTAGTTCTTCACGAGCGCCGGATAGTCGATGAGTTGGCCATTGTGGAGGCCCTCGGTGTAGGCGACCGGTGGTGCGTCCGGGAAGGTCATGACCCGCATCATGCCCATCATGAACGGGTGGGCGTGCGCCGTTTCCGGGAGGATCTGCAGAACACCCTGCGTGGAGCCGATCACGTCAGCGATGTGCTCCAGTTGCACCGCCATCTCCGCCGACGGAAGGAGAGGCTTGCGAATGAGGGACTCGTGCAGGACAGCCCAGAACGACGGCCGCTCGTCGCGTTTCCAGATCTCCGCCCGCTTCAGCCGGGCCCGGACCTGCTTGTCGACCCTCTCGGGCGGCAGCCACGGCAGCGACGTGTGTACGACGGCCTCGGCGTAGGCCTGCGTCTGCAGCAGCCCCGGCACCAGCGTTGGCGCCCAGTCCTCGATCGTCTCCGCATGCTGCTCCATCTCCGCCACATCCGCGAAGTACTCCGCATGCCCCGACTGCCGTGCCCTGCGCGCGTCTTCACAACGCCGCTCGAAAAACCCGTCCGTCTTCAGGACCTTGTCGACGTGCCGGGCCAGATCCACCGGCATGCGCCGCTCGGCGCGTTCGATCTGGCTCAGGAAAGGGACGCCACGGAAGCTTCCTTCCGCCAGTTGCTCCAGGGTCAGTCCCGCCAGTTCCCGTCGGTAGCGCAACTCGGCGCCGTAGAACGAGGGGACGTTGGCCGATGCGTCGGGGTCCTTGCGTGGGGGCACAACTCATCACCGCCGTTTGCCTGTTGCTCTGCGTAGTCGAAAGCTCTTCAAACGGTACCGACGGTCGCGTCATTGTGTGACTGTTTTGTCACAGAAAGCACAGGGAGGCGTAAGCCGCCATGCCGTCGTCCGAATCCGACAACTCCGCCTACGACATCACCCTCTGCGTGGATGACCTGCGCGCCGCCCTCTCCGCCCACGGCATCACCCTGCCGTCCCTCCGGGTGGACCTGCCGAGCTTCGCGGGGTCGTACCGGGCACCGGCAGGCCTGGTCGCGCTCGGCAACTGCAACGCCGCCGTGGCGCGCAGGCTGGCGGCGGCGCTGCGGGGCTCCGATGCGGCACCGGGCCGGACGACACCGCTGGATGTCGAGCTTCCCGCCGTACCGGAGGCGCTGCGGGGGCTTCGGCGTACCGTTCGCCGCTACCTGAGCGGACCCTGCCCGGACGCCGAACTCTGCGTCACCGAACTCGTCACCAACGTGATCCGGCATGTGGGGGAGGGGGTCCTGGTCCGTGTGCGGGTGGTCCGGACGGACGGTGATCGCATCCGCGTCGAGGTGACGGACCCGGCCGGGCAGGCCCTCCCCCTGTCCCGGCCCGCGGAGCTCGACGACGAGGAAGGACGCGGACTCGCCCTGTTGGAGGCGGTGGCTCTGCGCTGGGGTGTGGAGCGGGGGGTGGAGGCCAAGACGGTGTGGTGCGAACTGGGTGGTGCCGGTTGACTCAGCTGTCGCTGTCCGTGACGTGGGTGTTGTGGGGGACCACGAGCGTGGCGTGAGCGTTGTCCGGGCTCACCGGCTGGTGGCTGTCGGCCAGGGCCGGGCTTACCGCGGTCGCGGTCGTGCCGAGTATCAGGGCGGTGGTGGCGACGATCTTCGCGATACGGGTCATGGCGGTTTCCTCGGAGATCGGAGAGTCGATGGTGAGGGTGCTGATTCCGGACACACGTCGGCCGCGACGGCTCCCCCTCGGTGCCGTCGCGGCCGACTCCCCCGTCGGATGTGGGGCCCGGTCAGGCCTTCTCGTCCGTGGCGTGCGTGTTGTCAGGAGTGACCGCACCGATCTCCTCGCCCGCGGCCAGGGTGACCGGCTTGATGGGCTCGCTGGTGGCGTGCGTGTTCAGCGTGGTGACCTCGGTGCCGGTCGTGGCTGCGGTCGTCTTCTTCTCGGTGTCGCTCATGAGTGCTCCCCTGAGGCTCTGTGCGAAAGGTCTGGGTGTCCTGCCCGGCAACTCCCCCGAGTTGTCGCCGAGCAGGACACGATGGGCCGGTCCACCCTAAGGCGCGGCCGCGTGACGTCCCGTCTGCCCCCCGACGCGGCGGAACGACACGACTGAGAATGTCGGACGGGGATAAACGAATGATGAACGTGCAGGCATATGGATTCAGGCCACCGCGAGTGGCTTGAGCAGAGCCCGGACCTCGTCCGCTTCCGGTGCGTGCAGCGTCTCGTAGACAGCGAGAGCTTCCTGCAGGCAGACCTGTGCGCGCCCGATCTGTCCGATGCCGGTCAGCGCCCGGCCGAGCGCGGTGAGGACGTTTCCGCGTCGCCATTCGCCGCCGATTCCGCGGAGACGGGCCAACGCCCATTCCGCATTGGTCGCTGCTTGTGTCAGGCGGCCGGCCGCGAGGTCCACCTCCGAGAGGCGGAACAGGGTCATCCCCTCCCACAACCGTTGGCGGCTGTCGCGGAACACGTCGAGGGCCTCTTCGAGGCGTTCGGTGGCGAGCCCGAGCTGCCCGCTCTGAGTGAGGGCGAGTCCCAGGGCGTAACGGCCGTTGGCGCCCTTGAGGGCGTGGCCCATGTCGTCGTACATGTCCGTACCCTGCTGGGCCAGCTGCACCGCGCTCTCGGTACGGCCCATGGCAAGGCGAATCCTCGAAAGGTTGCACAGGGCACTCGCCTCGCCCGGCCGGTCGCCGGCGGCGCGGAAACTCTCGATGGCTCGGGTGAGGTGGCCTTCACCGGCGGTATAGCGGTTCTGATACAGCGAGATGACCCCGAGCATGTTGGACGCCCAGCACTGGGGGAGGGGGTCGTCGGCGGTCTCGGCGAGCTGCACGGCCTCGGCGGCTTCCTGATCCGCCAACTCGAAGCGGCCGGACATGTGGTGGCCGTTGGCGAGCGTGACCAGGGAGCGGGCCTCGGCGCGTCGATCACGGCAGGCCTGCGCGGCAGTGCGCAGGGCCGCCCCGGTGGCCTCGTACTCCTTGGAGTTGGCGCCCGATTCGGCAAGGTCGATGGCCGCCCACAGCAGATCGACGGCCCGCCTGAGCTGATCGGGCCGCGTCGACTGCCGTACACAGGCCAGCAGGCAGATCGCCTCGGTGTACAACCAGTCCCGTGCCTGATTCCGGTCCTCGAACCGCAACCCTGGATACTCCGTCGGCTCCAGATGATCCACCAACCGGTCCCCCGGCCGCTCCATCGCATACACCTGCGCCGCCGTCGCCAGATAGAAGTCCAGCAGGCGGGACATCGCCGCCTCCCGTTCGCTCGGCGGCTGTTCGTCCCTCTCCGCGCACGCACGCGCGTAGAGCCGGACCAGGTCGTGGAAGCGATACCGTCCAGGCGCCGCCGACTCCAGCAGCGAGGTGTCCACGAGGGACTCCAGGAGGTCCTCCGTGTCCACCACCGGAAGGTCGAGGACCGCGGCCGCGGCAGCGAGGGAGATGTCCGGGCCGTCGGCCAGCCCCAGCAGCCTGAACGCCCGTGCCTGGGCGCGCTCCAACTGCCCGTAGCCCAGCTCGAACGTCGCCTTCACCGCCAAATCCCCGGCTTGCAACTCATCGAGCCGGCGGCGTTCGTCCGCCAGCTTGGCGGCCAGGACCGAGACCGTCCACGTACGGCGGGACGCCAGACGCGACGCCGCGATGCGGATCGCCAGAGGGAGGAAGCCGCACGCCGCGACCACGTCCAGTGCGGCCTCCCGCTCCGCCGCCACCCGTTCCTCGCCCACGATCTTCGTGAAGAGGGCCAGCGCCTCCTCCGGGGACATCACGTCCAGGTCCACCAGGTGGGCGCCCGCCAGGTCGACCATGCGGACGCGGGACGTCACCAGCGCCGCGCAGCCCTCCGTGCCCGGCAGGAGCGGGCGTACCTGGGCCGCGTCCTTGGCGTTGTCCAGCAGGACCAGTACCCGCCGGCCGTCCAGGACCGAGCGGTACAGGGCCGCCCGTTCCTCCATACTGTCCGGGATCGCCGAGTCCGCCGTGCCCAGCGCGCGCAGGAACGAGCCCAGGACCGTCTCCGGTTCGGCGGGGCGCGGGCCCGCGCCCTGGAGGTCGACGTAGAGCTGGCCGTCGGGGAAGGCCGTGCGGGCCCGGTGGGCCACGTGCACCGCCAGGGTCGTCTTGCCCACGCCCCCGATGCCCGCCAGCGCGGAGACCGCCATCACCCGGTTGCCGGCGTCCGCCGACTCCGACGCCGATGCGAGTACCTCGCTCAGTTCCGCGACGAAGGACTCCCGTCCGGTGAAGTCGGGTACGGAGGCCGGCAGTTGGGCGGGACGGACCGCGCCGACGGAGGGTTCCGAAGACGGGGACGAGGGTTCCGCCAGCGCCGGGTCGGCCTGGAGGATGCGCTGCTGCAACTCGCTGAGGCCCGCGCGCGGGTCCACGCCGAGCTCCTCGGAGAGCAGGCGGCGGGTGTCGGCGTAGACGGCGAGTGCCTCGGCCTGTCGCCCGCTGCGGTACAGCGCCAGCATCAGCAGCTCGCGCAGGCGCTCCCGCAGGGGGTGGGCGGCGGTCAGCGCGGTCAGTTCCGACACCGCCTCCGCGTGGCAGCCCTGCTCCAGGTCCATGTCCAGGCGGGATTCGAGGAGGCCGAGGCGCCATTCCTCCAGGCGGACGCGCTGGGTCTCGGCGTACGGGCCGGGGACGCCGGCCAGCGGTTCGCCGTCCCACCTGCCCAGGGCCTCGTTCAGGAGCTCGCGGGCGCGGCACAGATCGCCGGCCGCGCGCGCCTTCTCCGCCCGCGCCGCCAGTTCCTGCGCCTGCGCCAGGTCCAGGGCGCCCTCGCGCAGGCCCCGTACGGCATAGCCGCCGGACTCGCTGACCAGCACGCCGGGGTCCAGCACCTTGCGCAGCCGGGAGGCGTACGTGCGCAGCGCCGCCAGCGCCTGCGAGGGCGGCTCGGCGCCCCACAGGGCGTCGATGAGCTCCGCCGCGGTCGCCGTACGGCCCTCGCGCAGCAGCAGGGCGGCCAGCAGGGCGCGCTGCTGCGGGGAGCCCGTGCCGATCGGCTCGGTGCCGCGCCAGGCCCGTACCGGACCGAGCACGCCGAACCGCAGCGCCTGTGGCTCCGTGACGTTCACGGAGGCGGGGCGCCGCTGCTCAGGCACTCGCGGCCCATCGTCCATGCGTTGGTCCCCCTCGGGTCCACGAACAACCCCGTCAGTTTGCCTTGTTCCGGGCGGTTGCGTCAGCCGTGGGAGACGGCGATCACAGGTCGGCGCGGCGGAGTGCACAAGGCCCTCACACGGTCTTCGCACACAGTGGACCGTATCCCACTAGCTGACGGGTCGTCAGATCAGCGCTACCGTGAGGAACATGGAGACACCACAGTTCCCGCTGATCATCTCCGTCGACGACCACACCGTGGAGCCCGCCGCCGTCTGGCAGGACCGGCTGCCGAAGAAGTACCTGGACGTCGGACCCCGGATCGTGCGCGCGCCGCTGAAGGAGATGACCTTCCTCGGCGGACGGTTCAGGCCCGTCATGGGCGATCCCGGCGGCACGGACGGGCCCCTCGGCGACTGGTGGGTCTACGAGGACCTGCGGCGGCCGCTCACCCGACTCGACACCGCCGTCGGCGTCGACCGCGACGAGGTCAGGCTCGAAGTCATCACCTACGAGCAGATGCGGGCCGGGTCGTACGACGTCCCCGCCCGGCTCGCCGACATGGACGTCAACCACGTCCAGTCGGCCGTCTGCTTCCCGACCTTCCCGCGCTTTTGCGGACAGACCTTCACGGAGGCCGCCGACAAGGAACTCGGCCTGCTGTGCGTGCGCGCCTACAACGACTGGATGGTGGAGGAGTGGTGCGGGCCGAAGGCGCGCGGCCGGCTGATACCGCTCACCCTCATACCTCTGTGGGACGCCGAGCTGGCCGCCGCGGAAGTGCGGCGCAACGCGGCACGGGGCGTGCGGGCCGTCGCGTTCTCCGAGATACCGCCGCACCTGGGCCTGCCGTCCGTGCACGCCGACGACTGGGACCCGTTCCTCGCGGCGTGCGACGAGACCGGCACGGTCGTCGCGATGCACATCGGCTCCAGCAGCCGGATGCCCTCCACCTCCGCCGACGCCCCGCCCGCCGTCGGCTCCACCATCACCTTCGCCAACTGCTGCTTCTCGATGGTGGACTGGCTGATGAGCGGGAAGTTCGAGCGCTTCCCGAACCTCAGGGTGATGTACGCGGAGGGGCAGATCGGCTGGATCCCGTACATCCTTGAGCGCGCCGACGTGGTGTGGGAGGAGAACCGGGGGTGGGGCGGGGTCGCCGACAAGGTCACCCGGCCGCCGTCCGAGACCTTCGCCGGCCACGTCTACGGCTGCTTCTTCGACGACGCCTTCGGGCTCCGGAACCTCGACTCCATCGGCGTCGGCAACGTCCTGTACGAGACCGACTACCCGCACTCGGACTCCACCTGGCCCAAGTCCCGCGAGGTCGCCGAGACGCAGATGGGGCACCTGGCGGACGACGTGGTCGAGCGGATCGTGCGCGGCAACGCCATCGAGCTGCTGGGGCTGACGGAGGACGGGCTGTGGCGGGGGCCCAGGTGACCGCCCAGGCGCCCCTCCACGGCGCCTACGGCATGCAGCTGCCCGTCCAGTCGCAGAGCACGATCTACGCCGAGGAGTGGGAGGCCGGGGCCGGGCCCGCCGACCTGGTGGAGATCGCGCGGGCGGCGGACCGGGCCGGGTTCGGCTATCTCGCCGTCTGCGACCACGTGGCGATCCCGCGCCGCCTCGCCGGAGCCATGAGCACGGTCTGGTACGACCCCGTGGCCACCCTCGCCCACCTCGCCGCCGTCACCGAGCGGGTGCGCCTGCTCAGCCACGTCGCCGTCGTCGGCCTGCGGCACCCGCTCCTCACCGCCAAGCAGTACGCCACCCTCGACCACCTCGCCGGCGGCCGGCTGATCCTCGGGGTGGGCGCCGGACACGTGCGGGAGGAGTTCGAGGCGGTCGGGGCCGACTTCGAGCGGCGGGGGGCAGTGCTGGACGAGACGATCGACGCGTTGCGGGCGGCCCTCGGGCCGGCGGAGTTCCCCGAACACCACGGCAAGTTCTACGACTTCGCCGGGCTCGGCCAGCTGCCCCGGCCGGCTCAGCCGCACGTCCCGCTCTGGGTCGGGGGCTCGTCTCCTCCCGCTGTGCGCCGGGCCGCCCTGAAGGGCGACGGCTGGCTGCCGCAGGGGGATCCCCGGGAGCGGCTGCCCGCGCGGATCGCCCGCATCCGGCGGCTGCGCGAAGAAGCGGGCGTCGAGGGGGCGTTCACCGTCGGGGCCATCACCGAGCCGCTGTACGTCGGGCGGGCCGGCTGGGAGGTCGGGCGGCGGACCCTCACCGGGGCGCCGGAGGAGATCGCCGCGTCGCTGCGGGCGTACCGGGCGATGGGCGTGGACCAGATCCAGGTGCGGTTCCGCAGCCGGAGCCGGGCCGAACTCGTCGAGCAGATCACCGCGTTCGGGGCCGAGGTCGCACCCCGGCTCCGCTGAGGAGGGCTCCATGGGCAAGCTGGACGGTCGGGTCGTCGTCATCACCGGGGCGGCCCGCGGGCAGGGCGAGCAGGAGGCGCGGCTCTTCAGGGCGGAGGGCGCGCGGGTGGCCGTCGCCGATGTGCTGGACGAGCAGGGCGAGGCCCTGGCGAAGGAGATCGGCGGGCTGTACGTCCACCTCGACGTGGGCGACGAGGACGGCTGGAGAGCGGCCGTCGGGGCCGTGAAGGAGGCCTACGGGCGCATCGACGGGCTCGTCAACAACGCGGGCATCCTGCGCTTCAACGCCCTCGCGGACACCCCGCTGGACGAGTTCATGCAGGTCGTGCGGGTCAACCAGGTCGGCTGTTTCCTGGGCATGAAGGCGGTCGTGCCGGAGCTGCCGGACGGCGGCACGATCGTGAACACCGCCTCCTACACGGCGCTCACCGGCATGGCGGCCGTCGGCACGTACGCCGCCACCAAGCACGCCGTGCTGGGGCTGACCCGGGTCGCGGCGCTGGAGCTGGCCGGCCGGGGGATCCGGGTCAACGCGGTCTGCCCGGGCGCCATCGACACCCCGATGTCCAACCCGGCCCGCCTGGACCCGGACGCCGACCCGGAGGAGATGAGCCGGGCGCTGGACGAGCTGTACCGGCGGCTCGTGCCGCTCGGGCGGGTCGGGCAGCCGGAGGAGGTGGCCCGGCTGGCGCTCTTCCTGACCTCGGCGGACTCCTCGTACATCACCGGGCAGCCGTTCGTGATCGACGGCGGGTGGCTGGCGGGGGTCAGTGTCATCTGACGGACATCCCCAGCGCGATCTGACGGGGTGTCAACTATTGACGAATCTGACGCTACGTCAGAAAGTGCGTAGGACTCACAGGACCACCTGGACCGGGATGGTGAACCGCCGTGGAATTCGGGCTCTTTGTACAGGGATACGTGGGCAAGCGCGCCGAGGCCGACCCGCTCGCCGAGCACAAGGCGCTGATGGAGGAGACCGAGTACGTCATCCAGGCGGACCGGTCCGGCTTCAAGTACGCCTGGGCCTCCGAGCACCACTTCCTGGAGGAGTACTCGCACCTGTCCGCCAACGACGTGTTCCTGGGCTACCTGGCGCACGCGACCGACCGGATCCACCTGGGCTCCGGGATCTTCAACCCCCTCGCCCAGGTCAACCACCCCGTGAAGGTCGCCGAGAAGGTCGCCATGCTCGACCACCTCAGCGAGGGCCGCTTCGAGTTCGGCAGCGGGCGGGGCGCCGGGTCCCACGAGATCCTCGGGTTCATACCGGGTGTGACCGACATGAACCACACGAAGGAGATCTGGGAGGAGACGATCGCCGAGTTCCCGAAGATGTGGCGCGAGGACGAGTACGGCGGCTTCCAGGGCAAGCACTGGCAGCTGCCGCCGCGGAAGGTCCTGCCGAAGCCGTACGGGAAGTCCCACCCGGCGATGTGGTACGCGGCCGGGTCGCCGGCGTCGTACGCCATGGCCGCGAAGAAGGGGCTCGGCGTGCTCGGCTTCAGCATCCAGAAGGTCTCCGACATGGAGTGGGTGCTGGAGCAGTACAAGACGGCGGTCGTGAACGCCGAGCCGGTCGGTGACTTCGTCAACGACAACGTGATGGTGACGACGACCGCGATCTGCGCGCCCACGCACGAGGAGGCCATCCGGATCGCGGTCGGCGGCGGGCTGCACTACCTGCCGTCGCTGGTCTTCCGGTACCACGACACCTTCCCCCGGCCGGAGGGCTTCCCGGTCTGGCCCGAGACGCTGCCCCCGTACACGCCGGAGTTCGTGGAGCTTCTGATCGAGGAGGAGCTGCTGATCTGCGGCGACCCGGACGAGGTGCTGCGCCAGTGCAAGCGCTGGGAGCAGGCGGGCGCGGACCAGCTCAGCTTCGGGCTGCCGGTGGGGGTGCCGAAGGAGGAGACGCTGCAGACGATACGGCTGATCGGCGAGCACGTGATCCCGAAGATCGACACGGATCCCGTGCACCGGACGAGCCGGTTCCGGCAAGCGGTCTGAGGGGGTCGCGGGAATGCTGGACCACGTGATCAAGGGCGCCACCGTCGTCGACGGCACCGGCGCCCCCGCCCGCACCGCCGACGTCGGCATCCGGGACGGCCGTATCGCCGTCGTCGGCGAGGTCACCGAGGAGGCCCGCACCGCCGAGGACGTCGCGGGCCTCGTCCTCGCCCCCGGTTTCGTGGACCCCCACACCCACTACGACGCCCAGCTCTTCTGGGACCCGTACGCCACGCCCTCGCTGAACCACGGGGTCACCACGGTCGCCGCCGGGAACTGCGGGTTCACCCTCGCCCCGCTGAACCCCGCCCGCCCCGAGGACGCCGACTACACGCGCCGGATGATGTCCAAGGTGGAGGGGATGTCCCTGGTGGCGCTGGAGGAGGGGGCGCCCTGGAACTGGAACTCGTTCGGGGAGTACCTGGACGCGCTCGACGGCCGGATCGCCGTCAACGCGGGCTTCATGGTCGGGCACTGCGCGCTGCGGCGGCACGTGATGGGACCGGACGCGGTCGGCGGACAGCCGAGCGAGGAGCAACTGGCCGAGATCGTACGGCTGTTGCACGAGGCGATGGACGCGGGCGCCTGGGGGTTCTCCACCACCCAGTCCAGCACCCACTCCGACGGCGACGGCAGGCCGGTCGCCTCCCGGCACGCACGGCCCGCCGAACTGCTCGCCATGGCCCGCGCGGTCGGGGAGCACGAGGGCACGCAGATCGAGGCGATCGTCGCCGGGTGCCTGGACCGGTTCAGCGACGACGAGATCGATCTGCTCGTGGAGATGAGCGCGGTCGCCGGGCGGCCGCTCAACTGGAACGTGCTCACCGTCGACGCGGCCGTACCCGAGCGGGTGCCCCGGCAGCTGAGCGCGAGCGAGCGGGCACGGAAGGCGGGTGGGCGGATCGTGGCGCTCACCATGCCCATCCTGACCCCGATGAACATGTCCCTGGGCACGTTCTGCGCCCTCAACCTGATCCCCGGGTGGGGGCCGGTCCTCGGGCTGCCGGTCCCCGAGCGGATCGCCAGGCTGCGGGACCCGGAGGTCCGGGCGGAGATGCTGCGGCGGGCCCGGTCCGAGGAGGCGGGGGTCTTCCGGCGGCTCGCGAACTTCGGGCGGTACGTCATCGGGGACACCTACAGCGAGGCCAACCGGGGCCTGAGCGGCCGGGTGGTGCGGGACATCGCCGAGGAGCGCGGACTGGACCCCTTCGCCTGCCTGGTGGAGATCTGCGCGGCCGACGAGCTGCGCACGGTGCTGTGGCCGATGCCGACCGACAACGACCCGGCCTCCTGGGCGCTGCGCGCCGAGACCTGGCAGCACGAGGACGTCCTGCTGGGCGGCTCCGACGCCGGGGCGCACCTGGACCGGATGTGCGGGGCGCCGTACACGACCCGGTTCCTCGGGGACTGTCTGCGCAGGCGGAAGCTGGTCGGTCTGGAGCGGGCGGTGCAGATGCTGACCGACGATCCGGCGCGGCTGTTCGGGCTGCGGGAGCGGGGCCGGATCCGCGCGGGCTTCCACGCCGACCTGGTCCTCTTCGACCCGGAGCGGATCGACGCCGGGCAGGCGCGGCTCGTGCACGACCTGCCGGGCGACAGCCCCCGCCTCGACTCGGCGGCGATCGGCGTCCGGGCCGTGTGGGTCAACGGCGTCGAGGCGATCCGGGACGACGTGGTGAGCGGCGCCGTACCGGGCAGGGTGCTGCGCTCGGGGACCGACACGCGGACGGTGGGGACGCGGTGAGCGACGGGCAGCGGCTGTTCGTCGGCGGGGCGTGGGTGGAACCCGACGGCGGGTACTACCCGGTGACCGATCCGGCCACCGAGGAGAGCGTCGGCCGGGCGCCGGAGGCCTCGCCGGAGCAGGCACGGGAGGCCTGCGCGGCGGCCCGGGAGGCGTTCGGGCCGTGGTCGCGGACCCGGCCGGAGGAACGGGCGGCGGTGCTGGCGCGGGCGGCGGAGATCATCCGCGGCCGGCTGGTGCCGTACGCCGACCTCGCCCGCGCCGAGACCGGGGCGACCACCGCGACCGCCCGGTCCCTGCAGGTCGGGGTGGCCGCCGCCCGGTTCCGCCGGTACGCGAGCGTGGAGAGCGCCGAGTGGGCGATCGCCCCGCAGATCAACGAGGCCGGGCCGATGGGGAAGGCCGGGGTGACGGGCGCGCTGGCGCTGCGGCAGCCCGTCGGCGTCGTCACCTGCGTCACCTCGTACAACAACCCCTGGGCCAACCCGGCCGGGAAGGTCGCCCCGGCGCTGGCCATGGGCAACACGGTGGTGGTGAAGCCCGCCCCGCAGGACCCGCTGTCCGTCTACCGGATGGCCGAGGCGCTTCAGGCGGCCGGCGCGCCGCCGGGCGTGGTGAACGTGGTCTCCGGGCGGGACGTCGCCGTGGGCGAGGCGGTGGTGGCGTCCGAGGACGTCGACATGGTCAGCTTCACCGGTTCCACGGCCGTCGGCCGGCGCATCGCAGAGGTGTGCGGGCGGGACATGCGACGCCAGCTGATGGAACTCGGCGGCAAGGGCGCGGCCCTCGTCTTCGACGACGCCGACCTCGCCTCGGCCGTCGCGGGCATCGGCACCACGTTCTCCTTCTACAGCGGCCAGATCTGCACCGCGCCGACGCGGGTGCTGGCGCAGCGCGGGGTGTACGAGCGGCTGGTCGACCAACTGGCGCAGTACGCACGCCGGTTGAGGATCGGCGACCCGGCCGCGCCGGACACGGTGGTCGGTCCGGTGATCTCGGCGGAGCACCGGGCGCGGGTCGAGTCGTACGTCGACCTGGGCCGCAAAGAGGGCGCGACGGTGGTCACCGGCGGCGAACGGCCGCCGCTGGAGCGGGGGTTCTACGTGGCTCCCACCCTCCTCGCCGACTGCGTCAACGACATGCGGGTGGCCCGCGAGGAGATCTTCGGCCCGGTGGTCTGCGTCGTCCCCTTCGACGACGAGGACGAGGGGGTGGCCCTCGCCAACGACTCCGACTACGGCCTCATCGACTACGTCTGGTCCGGCGACGTCGCCCGCGCCTTCCGCGTCGCCCGGCGCCTGCGGGCCGGCGGGGTCGGCATCAACACGGTCGGCCGCAACATGGAGGCCCCGTTCGGCGGCTTCAAGAAGAGCGGAGTGGGCCGCGACGTGGGCTCGTACGCCCTGCACGCCTACAGCGAGGTGCAGGCGATCGTGTGGCCGGGGTGACTCCCGCCGCTCCCGCGTCGCCCCGTCTCAGTCCTCCAGATCCACGCGCACCGTCAGCAGGTCCGTGCCGAACGCCCGGACCGCCGTGCTGTTGAAGAAGGGGAGGGCGCGCAGGCGGGCGCGGGGGTCGTCGTCGGGGAGGAGGTGGGCGGTGCCGTGGTGCCAGCGGCCGGCGAGGCGGACGCGGACCCTCGGGTCGGCCTGGATGTTGCGGACGTACTGCGACTTGTGGCCGAACTCGGAGACCAGCCAGAAGGCGTCCCCGACCCGGCGGCCCCCGACCGGGGTCCGCCGGGGCAGGCCGGAGGTGCGGCCGGTGGTCTCCAGGAGGGTCTGGAACGGCAGCCGCCGGTTGAGGGGGTTGGCGATGTGCCGCTGGAAGGCGGTCACCATGCGGTGCTTGCGGTCTGCGGAGGCTGGCATGCCGGTTGCTCTCCTGGTCTGCCGGCGCGGTGTCGCGGCGGGGATGGTGTGTCGGCTCGGTGCGGGGCATGTGATGCCCGGACTTTCCGTCGGCTGTCGCGTGTTAGCCTCCCCCGCGGTCGTGATCATTTCAACGGGGGAGCCTGATGGGCGCGTCTTCGGACGGCTACACGGTCAAGTCCGGTATGTCAGGACAGGCGAAGGAGCTGGACGCCGCGGGCGACGACGCGGGCAAGATCGGCCAGGCGATCCAGCCCGGCATGTGCTACATGGACGACGCGCTCGGCGGTCACGACGCCGCCGCGGCGTTCAACGCGTACGCCGCCGCCTGGGAGGCGGAGGCCAAGGCCCTGGAATCGGCGCTGCACGAACTGGCCGACAAGGTACGGCTGTCGAAGGGGGCGTACCACGGCAGTGACAGCCTCGTCGACACGAGTGTCCGCAGTGTGCGGGTCGGCGACAGCTCCGTCAGCACCATGCCCGCTCCCGTCGGTGACGGCTACGTCTCCACCATGCCCGCCCACGGCACACGTCCGTCGGCGCTGGCCGACTACTGAGGGGGCGGGCGATGACGGAGTCCACGGGCGACCGCCGCACGCGGCTGGGCGAGCTGTGCAAGACCATTGCCTCCGCCGACAGCAAGAACGACCTGATCGACGCCATCAACGACGCGCTCGCCGTCTCCGCCCCGGTCGGCGACACGGCGACGCTGGAGTCCCTCGGCAAGCTGTACCAGAAGCAGGACCTCGAGGACCTCTACAAGCGCATCGACAGGGTGGCCAAGAAGGGCCTGCCGGACGTCTGGGCCGGGAACACGAGCGTCCTCGCCTCGGACGCGGTGGCCGCTGCCGGGGTGGCCGCCGGGGCGATGGGCCGGGCCTTCTACGGCGGCGGACTGGCGCTGCTCACGTTCTCCGACGCCCTCAAGGACGCCAAGAGGCAGGACAGCGACGGGCGGGATTCGCTGCGCGAGGCGCTCGGGACGCTCGGCGGCAAGGACGACTGGTTCGACGACCTCTTCGAGTCCGACGCCGACAAGGCCGTCCGGCTGAACGCGCGTTCCCTCGCCTCTCTGGGCGCCGAGGACATGCACAAGGCCGCGATCGCCGCCGACGACGCCGCCCACGCCGCCGCCAGGGACCTGAACAAGTGGGTCTCCGAGGCACGCATGCGCAAGCTGGGCACGGGCGACCTGACCGCCGTCGACAAGCTGATGCTGGCCGAGACCAGCGCCGTCGACGGCGACTCCGTGACGAACGAGATCCTCAGCGCGCACGAGCTGGAGCGCGCCGGCCGGCGCATGGACCAGCTGAGCGCCGCCGACCGGGCCGCCATGGACCAGATGCTGGCCGGGTCGCAGAGCCCGCAGGAGCGGGCCTATCTGATGAAGGTCCTGGCCGCCGGGCACAGCGTGGCGGAGATCGAGCAGTTCCAGGGCAAGATCCAGGGCCACGACCCGGAGTGGCTGCGCAGGCACCTCACGCCCGTCGTCACCGAGGTGGACAGCATGAACGACGAGGGCCTGGCGTCCGACGGCTCCAACAACAACAAGGACTACGTCACCTTCGACGGGCAGCGGTGGATCCAGGGCGGCGACGGCTCGGAGGGCACCTGCGTGGCCTCGTCCACCGTCACCGCCCGCGCCATGGTCGACCCCCTCTACGCCCTCGGCATCACCGGCGGCCCCAGCGGACAGGAGGACGACCCCGAGGCGTTCAAGCGGCGCCTGGTGGCCGAGCAGCACCGGCTGCACACGGAGGGCCACGGCGGTGACCACTGGGAGGGCATGGGCCCCGACGGGCAGCAGCACATCGACGACACCACCATCGGCGCCGCCACCGGCGACGACTACCAGCGCCACGACCTGGCGGGCGCCGCCGACCGCAGGGCGGTGCTGAGCGATGTCGAGAAGGCGGTCGCGGACGGCCGCCCGGTCCCCGTCGACGTCAAGGGCAAGGACGGCGCCCACGCGATGACCGTCATCGCGCAGCAGGGCGACAAGCTGCAGATCTACAACCCCTGGGGCACGACGACCTGGGTCAGCGAGAACGACTTCATCAACGGACACATGAGCAAGGCAGCGGACAGTGGACTCAACGACGCGTACAGCGTGTACCTCCCGACGGCGAAGTAGGGCGGGCGGCGCCGTCGCGGCGGCCGGGCTGCTCGCGCTCGTCGCGGGCTGCGGGTCGGGCAGCGCCGCGCCCGCCCCCGTCGCGCACCCCACCGGCGAATCCCGCATCACCGCGAAGGCCGGGGAGCGCTTCACGCTCACCGTCCACGAGAACGCCTCCACCCGGGAGCACTGGTACCTGTCCGCCCCCCGGCCCGACACCGCGGTGGTCCGCGACCGCGGGCAGCACAGCGCGTCGGACTCCGGCGACAAGCACCTGGTGGGCGGCGGCAGCAGCCTCACGTTCACCTTCGAGGCGACCGGCAGGGGCAGCACCCGGATCGTGCTGACCCACTGCACGTTCGCCACCACCTGCGGCGACGGCGACGGCACGCCGGCTCCGGCGTCGACCGCACCGTACCGGGAGTCCGCGCCCGAGCGCGTCGTCTACACCGTCACCGTCCGCTGAGCCGACCCCCTCGAGAGCGATTCCGAGACCACGATGAACCCCGACCGCACGGACGACGAACTGGCCCGGCTCGACATGGGCGTGCTGCTCCGCTACGGCCTGACCGCACCGCCCGGCCCCCGGCGCACCGCCCTGTTCGGCGACGGCGCCGCGGGCGCGGCCGTGCTGCTCGACCGCCTCGGCACCCGCCCGCGTTCGGTTGCCTTCCTCGCCGACACCGTCCGCGCCGGCGGCCTCGCCTACGCCGCGGGACTTCCCGAGCCGCTGCCGCGCCCGGAGGCGAGCGCCGTCGTCCGCGACTGGCTGGCCGCCGGCACCGGACTCGCGGCCGGTGTCACCGCCGACGACACCGCCGCCCGCTGGCTGCGCGCCGTCGCGACGCTCATCGAACTGCGGCAGCTGACGAGGACCGCACGCGGCTGACCGTCATGACCCGCCGCGCGTCCCGAGGAACACCGGGTTCGTGAACGCGGCCAGCGCCCCCGGTACCGGTCCGGCCGCCGTCTCGTGCCGCACCTCGGCGCGCACGTAGGCCGCGTAGGAGGGCGTCGTACGCCACTCGACCGTGCCCGTGCCCGCCACCGGCAGGGGATCGCTGGTGAACAGCACGCCCTGGTCGGTGACGAACCGCACCGAGCAGCGCGGCGCGCCGGAGACCTCCAGCCGTACGGTCACCGGGGTGTCGGCGGCCACGTCCAGCCGCTCCCCGATGCCCGCCTGCCGCCCGCGCCCGCCCGTCGCCGTGAAGCCGAGGGTCACGTTCTTCGACTCGGCCACGTAGGAGCGGCCCGCGCGGATGCCCTCCTGGATCGCCGCCCGGGTCAGGTCGTCGGCGAGGACGACCGTCTGCGGGCTGCCGACCGCGTCCGGGTCGCGGTGGGCGTCGCTGTTGCCCATCGCCGGGAGCCAGGCCCGCCCCTGCCGCACGGAGGCGACCAGCTGGTTGTCCCAGTCGGCCAGCGTGATCTCGTCGTCCGGGGTGTACGGGCCGTTCCACACCTCCACGGCGTCCGCCTCGGCGAAGCCGAACTTCCAGCCGCAGCCGACGCAGGTGGCGTGCGGGTGGGCGGGGACGACCAGGCCGCCGGCGCGGCGGATGTCCCGGGCGAAGCGGGCCCAGCGGTTGTCCCGGGCGCGGTAGCGCCAGTCCACGAAGGTGCCGGGCTCGGTGCCGAGCGCGACCACGTGGCCGTTGCGGGTGGTGATCTCCTCGCCGAGCATGATCAGCAGGTCGTCGCCCGCCTGGTCCGCCCAGTGCGGGTGGGCGGAGTGGGTGTTGTGGTCCGAGGAGTTGATGAAGTCCAGGCCCGCCGCCCGCGCGAGGGCCGCGATCTCGGCCGGGGTGCGGCGGCCGTCGGAGTACCAGGAGTGCAGATGGCAGTCGCCCCGGTACCAGCCCCGGCCGCGCCCCTTCGCCCGGGAGGGCGGATAGACGGGCCGCGGGGTCGCCCCGGCCGAGCCGTAGGTCAGCGTGATCGTCAGCTCGTAGGCGAGGCCCTGCGGCGCCACCGTGTAGGGGCCCAGCGCGACGTACCAGGTGCCCTCCCGCACGGGGCCGGGGACGTACCCGGGGGTCGCGTCGTCGGCCCGGACGAAGAACTCCGTGCGCGCCCCGCCGGACCAGCCGCGAAAGCCCCGGCCGCCCAGTTCGGTGCCGTGGTCGTCGAAGAGGCCGATGTCGAGCGCGTTGCCCTGGGTGCCGGCCGGGACCGAGGGCCTGTCGTAGGTGTAGGAGACCTTGATCTCCCGTACGCCGGCCGGGACTTCGACCGGAACGTACACGAAGTCGGGGGAGCCGGGCGGCAGCGTTCCGCGTACCGTCCGTGTCTCGTGGTCCTGCCCGTCCGCCGCTGCGAAGCTCACGCTTCCCAACGTAAGGGCAGCCGCGGCGCCCGTCACGAACAGCGCGCGTCTGCCGATGCCATGGGCGTGATCGTGCGTGCCGTCACACATGGTGCTCACTGTCCCCTCTCGACGTGAACTTCCCCGGAAGGAAAGGGAATCCACAGGCATCCGTATCCCTGTGCGCGGCGACACGGAAGGCGGGACACGGGGCGGCGTCAGATGCCGACCAGTCGGTATGGACACTTCGCGCCATCCCCGGTACAGATGGGTCATGCGCATCGCCGTCACGATCTTCCTCACCGACGAGACCATCGCTCCGGTCCGGCTCGCCCGCGAGCTGGAGGCACGGGGCTACGCCGGCCTGTACCTGCCCGAACACACCCACATCCCCGTCGAGCGGACCACCCCGTACCCGGCCGGCGGCGACCTGCCGCGCGAGTACGGCCGCACCCTCGACCCCTTCGTCGCCCTCGGGCAGGCCGCCGCCGTGACGGAACGGCTCGGCCTCGGCACCGGCATCACCCTGGTCGCCCAGCACGACCCGATCGCCCTCGCCAAGCAGATCGCCACCCTGGACCACCTCTCCGGCGGCCGCTGCACACTGGGGCTCGGCTACGGCTGGAACGTCGAGGAGGCCGCCGACCACGGCGTCGACTGGCGCACCCGCCGCGAGCTGGTCCGGGACCGGACACGGCTGATGCAGGCGCTGTGGGCGGCGGAACCGACCGCCTACGAGGGCGAGTTCGGCTCGGTCCGGGCCAGTGAGGCACACCCCAAGCCGGTGCAGAAGGCGCGCGGCCCGGTCACCGGCCCGCGCACGCTCGTCGGCGGGGCGGCCGGGCCGAAGCTGTTCGCGCACATCGCGGAGTACGCCGACGGCTGGCTCCCGATCGGCGGACGCGGCCTCGCCGAGTCCCTGCCGGTGCTGCGCACGGCCTGGGCGGACGCGGGTCGCGACCCGGCCGCCCTCCAGGTCGTCCCGTACGCGGTCCTGCCGACCCCCGGCAAACTCGCCCACTACGCCGACCTGGGCATCGAGGAGGCCGTGCTCCAGCTGCCGCCGGCGGGGGAGAAGGAGGTACTGGAGGTGCTGGACGCGTACGCGGCGTTCTTGTAGACGCCGGGGCAGCGGACCGACCCAGGGGCGCGGGGAACTGCGCGACCAGCCGGAACGCATCCGCACCCGGCGACGCACAGTACCCGCCGAGCGGCTCCCGACCTCGCTGAACCGGCGGAGCCCGAACGTATGGTTGAAGGATGACGACTTCCGCGACCTCCGGAACCGGCCCGACCGAGAACTCCATGCGTCGCGCCCTCAAACGCGCCCGGGACGGCGTCGCCCTCGACGTCGCCGAGGCGGCGGTGCTCCTCCAGGCGCGCGGCGAGGCCCTGACCGACCTCGCCGCGTCCGCCGCCCGGGTGCGCGACGCGGGTCTCGAACAGGCGGGCCGGCCCGGTGTCATCACGTATTCGAAGAGCGTCTTCATCCCCCTCACCCGGCTGTGCCGGGACAAGTGCCACTACTGCACCTTCGTCACCGTCCCCGGCAAGCTGCGCCGCGCCGGGCACGGGATGTTCATGTCCCCGGACGAGGTGCTGGACATCGCCCGCAAGGGCGCCGCCCTCGGCTGCAAGGAAGCCCTGATCACCCTCGGCGACAAGCCCGAGGACCGCTGGCCCGAGGCGCGCGAGTGGCTCGACGCGCACGGCTACGACGACACGATCGCCTACGTCCGCGCCGTCTCCATCCGCATCCTGGAGGAGACGGGCCTGCTGCCCCACCTCAACCCGGGCGTGCTGACCTGGACGGACTTCCAGCGCCTCAAGCCGGTCGCCGCGTCGATGGGCATGATGCTGGAGACGACCGCGGACCGGCTCTGGTCCGAGCCGGGCGGCCCCCACTACGGCTCCCCGGACAAGGAACCGGCCGTACGGCTGCGGGTGCTGGAGGACGCGGGCCGCTCGTCCGTGCCCTTCACCTCCGGTCTGCTGATCGGCATCGGCGAGACGTACGAGGAGCGCGCCGAGTCGGTCTTCGCGCTGCGCAAGGTCTCCCGGGCCTACCACGGCGTCCAGGAGCTGATCATCCAGAACTTCCGCGCCAAGCCGGACACGGCGATGCGCGGCATGCCGGACGCCGAACTGGACGACCTGGTCGCCACGGTGGCCGTCGCCCGGCTCATCATGGGCCCGAGCGCCTGCCTGCAGGCGCCGCCGAACCTGGTGGACAGCGAGTACGAGCGGCTGATCGGCGCCGGCATCGACGACTGGGGCGGCGTCTCGCCGCTCACCATCGACCACGTCAACCCCGAACGCCCCTGGCCGCAGATCGAGGACCTGGCCGAGCGGTCCGCGGCGGCCGGCTTCGAGCTGCGCGAACGCCTGTGTGTCTACCCGGAGTTCGTGCGCCGTGGCGAGCCCTGGCTGGATCCGCGGCTGCGCCCGCACGTGGACGCGCTCGCCGACCCGGAGACGGGGCTCGCGCGCGAGGACGCGGTGGTCGAGGGCCACCCGTGGCAGGAGCCGGAGGAGGCGTTCGTCGCCTCGGGCCGCACGGACCTGCACGCGTCGATCGACACCGAGGGCCGCAGCGCCGACCGGCGCGACGACTTCGACGAGGTATACGGCGACTGGGAGGCGCTGCGCGAAGCGGCCGCGCCCGGGATGGTCCCGGAGCGGATCGACACGGACGTACGCCAGGCGCTGCGCACCGCGGCCGACGACCCGACCAGGCTGACCGACGCCGAGGCGCTCGCCCTCCTGCACGCGGACGGCCCGGCGCTGGACGCGCTGTGCCGGGTGGCCGACGACGTCCGCAGGTCGGCGGTCGGGGACGACGTGACGTACATCGTCACCCGGAACATCAACTTCACCAACGTCTGCTACACCGGCTGCCGCTTCTGCGCCTTCGCCCAGCGCCGGACGGACGCCGACGCGTACACGCTGTCGCTCGATCAGGTGGCGGACCGCGCCCAGCAGGCCTGGGACGTCGGCGCGGTCGAGGTGTGCATGCAGGGAGGCATCCACCCCGACCTGCCGGGCACGGCGTACTTCGACATCGCGAAGGCGGTCAAGGAGCGGGTCCCCGGCATGCACGTGCACGCCTTCTCCCCGATGGAGGTCGTGAACGGCGCCACCCGCACCGGCATGAGCATCCGGGAGTGGCTGAGCGCGGCGAAGGAGGCGGGCCTGGACTCCATCCCCGGGACCGCCGCCGAGATCCTGGACGACGAGGTCCGCTGGGTGCTGACCAAGGGCAAGCTGCCGGCGGCCACCTGGATCGAGGTGATCACCACGGCCCACGAGCTGGGCATCCGCTCGTCCTCGACGATGATGTACGGCCATGTCGACCAGCCCCGCCACTGGCTCGGCCATCTGCGCACCCTGGCCGGGATCCAGCAGCGGACGGGCGGCTTCACGGAGTTCGTCACTCTGCCCTTCATCCACACGAACGCGCCGGTGTACCTGGCGGGCATCTCCCGGCCCGGCCCGACGACGCGGGACAACCGGGCGGTGACCGCGACGGCCCGGCTCCTCCTGCACCCCTGGATCCCGAACATCCAGACAAGCTGGGTGAAACTGGGCACGGAGGGTGCGGCGGAGATGCTGCGCTCGGGCGCGAACGACCTCGGCGGCACGCTGATGGAGGAGACGATCTCCCGGATGGCGGGCTCCTCCTACGGCTCCTACAAGTCCGTCCGCGACCTGGTGGCGGTGGCCGAGGCGGCCGGCCGCCCGGCGAAGCCGCGCACCACGCTCTACGGCGACGTCCCGGCGGAGCGGCAGCGCGCGGCCGAGGCCTCCGACGGACACCTGCCGGAACTGCTGCCCGTCCTGGACTGAGTACGATGATCCGACCCCGGACCGCGTAGGGACGGGGACCCGTAGCGGAGGAGATGCGTACCCGTGGCTGCCCGACTGCCCTCCTGGGCCTGGGTCACCGGTCTGACGGCCGGTGCGACCGCGGCCGTCGTCGCCCTCGCCGTACAGGCGAACCACGGGCCGCATCCCACGGCCGCCGTGGCGAAGCCGGGCCCGTCGGCCTCGGCGGGCGCGCACGCGTCCGCCACGCCGCACTCCTCCGCCCCGCCCGCCCTGCCGGGCGGGTCCGGCGAGGGGCGGCGGATCGTCTACTCCGTGGGGGCGAAGCGGGTGTGGCTGGTCGACGCGACCGGCCGGGCCGCCCGCACCTTCCCGGTGTGGCCGGGCACGGTGAGCCCGCAGCCCGGCCGCTACTCGGTCACCCTGCGCATCCAGTCCCTCAAGGGCTCGGACGGCGTGGAGATCGAGCACGTCATGTACTTCACCAAGGTCGACGGCGTGAACGTCGCCTTCTCCAACGCCCTGGACGGCGCCTCGCCACCGCCCGCGGACGGCAAGAAGCTGGGCGGCATCCGGATGGACAAGGGCGACGGGACCGCCCTGTGGTCCTTCGGCGACCAGGGCACGGCGGTGACGGTCGTCAGCTAGCGTCCTCCTGCCGTCCGCCCGTCATGAGGTTGACGATGAGGGCGACACCGGCGAGCGTGAAGACGCGGATCGCGGCCTCCTCGCCGTTCCACGTCTTCGACTGCCACATCGAGAACCACTCGCCGCCGATCGCGATGAACCCGGCACCGAAGAGCAGCAGCAGCATCAGCAGGCCGTAGGTGGAGATACGCCGGGCGAGGTCGTCTTTGCGCCACGCCCAGAACCAGGTCCCCCCGATCAGCACGAGCGCCGCCACGGTCTCCCACACGATGATGAGGACATAGGCCGTGTCCTGGAGACCCTTGCTGGTGACGGCCCGCCACATCAGGTCGTGGTCCTTGAACGTCGTGTCCATCGCCAGCACATGCCGGACGAACTGCTGGTTCGTGCCGAAGTCGGTGATGTTCCCGAGGGCGACGAGGGCGATGTAGAGGGCGAGTATCCCGGTGAGGACACCGGCGGCAAGCCTGAGGCTGGAGTTACGCGTGGGGGTGGTGGTCATGGCTGGATTCTCTCCGACGAACACCGCTTCCGGGTATGCGCATTGAGCCAGAATCGCCCGGCGCCCGGAGAAGCTGCTCCGTCTCCTTGGAGATGCCCGGGGCGACCGGGTCCCGGTGCTTCGCGACCCGGTGGCCGAGGAGTCGGAACGCGGCCGGGGTCTACGGATCGTGGCGGCGTACGCGACCCGCTGGGGCGTGGCGGAGGCGCCGGCCGGGGCCGAGATCGTCTGGACGGAACTCGTACCGGGTCGCGGTGGGCCGTGACCCGGTGGCGCCCGACGCCAAAGACCAAAGAACCGGGGAAAGAACCAATCCCACCCCCACCGCCCCCGTCGCTCACTCGCCGGAGTGAATATGCCCAACGCAACTGGCGCGGACGGGTAGTTGTGGTGCAGCGTCGGCAGCGACAGCAAGTCCAGACATGCATCGGCCCTCGCCGGGACGGCAATCCCAGTGCGAGGGCCTGATCACCGAGGAAGGCAACAACTTCCCGATGACGTACGAGCAGCGTAACGCGCGCCCGCCCGCGAAGACCTCCCGTTCCCACTACGGCGTCACCCATGTGAAGGAACGCCTTGACGGGAACTTCACCGTGATCAGCAACGAGCTGCTCCAGCACCCGGAGCTGTCCACGCTGGCTAAAGGCATCGGGGGCTACATCCAGTCGCTGCCCGAAGGCACCCCGGTCGGCATCAAGGCGCTGGCCGAGCAGTTGCCCGAGGGAGAGATCAGCATCGCCTCCGCCCTGCGTGAGCTGGAGGCGCACGGGTGGCACTGGCGCAACAGGGAGCGGCTTGAGTCGGGCCAGGTGGTGACCCGGACATACTCGTACAACAGGCCGCGTCACGCGATGGTCGAAGCCGCCCGGGGCCCCGAGCCGGCCGCCGCCTCCACCCCCGCCCCGCCGAAGGCCCCGGCTCCCGCGCCCTCGGGCAAGGCCGCCGAACTGCTCGCCGGGCTCCGCGCGTACGACTCCCGCCTGATCCTCAGCGAGCGGGACGTACAACGCCTGGCGCCACTCGTCACCAGGTGGCTGGAGCGGGGCGTACCGCCCACAGCCGTCCTACGCGCCCTCACCACCGGCCTGCCCCAGGGGCGGATCAAGCACCCGGCGGCCTTTCTGACTCATCGCCTCACGGCCCAGCTGCCTCCCCAGCTGCCGACCCGGCCCCCGGTTGCGCGCGACATGCCCGCGGCGCCGTCCTCACGCCCGGATCCCCTCCAGACCTGCGAGGGCTGCGACCGGGCCTTCCGGTCGGCACAACCCGGGCGGTGCCGTGACTGCCGGGCGCCGTCCGAGAGAGCGGCTTGACCGGCGTACCCCTTCGAGAGAGGAGTTCTTTCCGATGACCTACCAGTACCGGCCACTGACCTACAGGTCCCGGCCCACGCCCAAGGCTGTGCGCGCCTTCTCGGGACACGAGGACCTCGCCCTGCACCCGGGGCTGTCCCTCATGGCGATCGGTATCGGGGTCACCATCCGTGCCTTGCCCGAAGGGACCCCCATCAGCGTCAGGACGCTGATGGAACACGCCCTGGAGAGCGAGTTCGAGATCGCCGCCGCCCTCCAGGAACTGCGGGACCACGGCTTCCTGCCGAAGGCCTGACGGCCCCGTGCCCGAGCCGACTCCGGATGCGCTGCGGGCAGCGGTCGCGCGCCTCGCCCGGAGCAGGACCCCGGCCCTCACCCAGCACCTCTTCGAGGCCGCGACGAACGCCCAGCGGGCCCGGAGTCTCGCCCCGCTGCGTGCCTTCGTGCACAGCTGGGCGGTGTTCGTCGCCATCGAAGGACGCCCGGAACGTGCAGCCCGCTTAAGGGAGTTGGAGCAGATTGTGGATGCGGGGGAGGAGGATCCGGCGGCAGTCATCGCTGAGATCCGTGCGATTCGCGAGGCGGCCGAGGCGGAAGCCGGCCTCTGACTCCCTGTCCTCAGCGGCCCGCCGCCTCCCCCGTCACCACCGGCCGCACCCTCGTCAGCAGCAGGTCCAGGAACTGCTCGGGGTGCCGGAACGACGCGAAGTGGCTCGCCTCGCGGATCAGGGCGAAGTCCTTCACGGGGGCCGTGACCGCCTCGTAGAAGCGGCGGGCCGGTTCCGGTGGGGTGAGGACGTCGCTGTCGCCCTGGAAGAGGAAGAAGGGGAGGCGGAAGGCGGTGCCCTCGGCGTACTCGTCGATCGTCATCGCCTGGGGGCCGAGTCGCTCGGAGAAGGTCATGCCCTTGAGGTAGGCGCGCAGGCCGCGCAGGTTGTGGGAGGGGGAGAACCAGAGGGAGCGGATCACGACCGTCTTCATCGTGTCGTAGGTGAGGGGGTCGGTCGTGACCACGGTCTTGGCGCACTCCGACCACTGCTCGGGGCTCCAGGCGGTGCGGTCCGGACCCATCGCCGCCACCTTCGCCCGCTCCTTCTTCTTGCCGGCCTTCGCCAGCCGGGCCAGCAGCGCCTCGTAGGAGGAGGCGTCGCGGCCGCCGCCGATGATGTTCTGGTCGGTGCCGACGTAGGCCGAGTACAGCTCGGGGTGGTCGCGGGCGAGGCGCAGGCCGGTGACCGTGCCGAAGCTGTTGGCGAGCAGTACGACCTTGTCCACGCCCAAGCGGTTGCGGATGTGGTGCGTCACCTCCAGGGCGTCGGCGTACAGGCGGTCGAGGGTCATCTCGCCCTGGCCCTCGGGGCCGCCCGCCGCGAAGGTCTTGCCGGCGCCGCGCATGTCCCAGCGGACGATCGTGAAGTGCCGCTCCCAGGCGCGGGTGCGCGGTGCGAAGACCAGGTTGGAGGCGCCGGGGCCGCCGTGCAGCTCCATGATCACCGGGTTCGACAGGTCCTCGCCCCGGACCGAGATCCACTGGTCGATGCCGCCGATGCGGACGTACGACGCCTCGTCGATGCCGTTCGGCGTCCGGATCTCCAGCTTCTTCGCGTTCGCCCGGCGCTTGAGGGCGCGGTAGGTCAGCAGCATGGTGTTCTCCCTAAACTGTTTATGTCGTCAGCTGTTTGGATGTGCTTACGGTATATACAGTTGTCTGTGGCGTCAACGGGATGACGAGCGAAGTGATGGGGAGTGGGGCATGGCAGGGCGCAGTGATAGGGAGCAGGACCGGCCGCGCGATCCGGCGGCGGGCCTCGCGCTGCTGTGGGGCGAGCAGGGGCGGCCCACGCGCGGGCCCAAGCCCAGGCTGTCGCCGCAGCGCATCGCCGCCGCAGCCGCCGAACTCGCCGACGCGGAGGGGCTGGACGCCGTCTCCATGAGCAGGGTGGCGGGCGGTTTCGGGGTCTCGGCGATGGCCCTGTACCGGTACGTCCCCGGCAAGACCGAACTCGTCGCGCTGATGGTCGAGTCCGTGCTGGCCGAGGCCCCGGACCTGTCCCGGGTGCCGGAGGGGGACTGGCGGGCGGCCGTACGCGAGTGGACCCGCTGCTGCGCGCGCGTCTACGCCGACCATCCCTGGCTGCTCGGGGCCACCGCCATGCGGCGGCAGCTGATGGGCCCCTGCCAGCTGTCCTGGCTGGACGCGGCGCTCGCCGCCCTGGAGCCCACCGGTCTCGGCGCCGCCCAGCGCCACCAGGTCTTCCTGCTGCTGATCGGGCTCGTCCGCAACCTCGCCCAGCAGCTCGGTGACCACGACGAGGAGGGCAGCGAGGAGTGGGACCGGCTGAGCGCTGAGCTGCTCGCCCGGCACGCCGACCGCTTCCCCGCGCTCGCCCGGGCCGTCGCCGAGGGCGCCTTCGAGCCGGACGGCACCGACGCGCTCGCATTCGGGCTCGACCGCATTCTTGACGGGGTCGAAGCGCTCATGACTGGGCGGGAATGAACCTTCGGTGCCGATTTGCCCCACTGAACGGGCCGTTCCAGGTCGATTACAGTGCTGAGCGTCGTACGGACGGACGGTGCCGTGAGGAGGTCTTCAGTGGGTACGACGTCCGGCGCCGTCTGGGGACGCGCCGAGCAGCAGGACTTCCGGAGCAGGGTGCGCGGCACGCTGCTCGGGGCCGCCGTGGGCGACGCGCTGGGCGGGCCCGCCGATCCGCTGTCCCTGGAGGAGATCCGGGCCGCCTACGGCCCCGAGGGACTGCTCGACCTCGCCTTCGGGCAGGGTCGGCGCGGCTCCGTCACGCACCACACCCAGCTCACCCTCTTCACGGTCGACGGGCTGATACGCGCCCAGGTGCGCCGGGACACCGGCGCCTGGCATCCGCCGACCGACCTGCACCGGGCGTATCTGCGCTGGGCGGCGACCCAGCGGGACTGGGGGCCCGACGAGCGCCGCAAGGACGACGGCTGGCTGGCCCGCGAGGAGTGGCTGTACGCCCGCCGCGAGCCGAGCCGGGGCCTGCTCACCGGGTTCGGCGACGAGACCATGGGGACGCTGGAGAAGCCCAAGAACCCGGGGGAGTCGGGGCCGGAGGCGGTCGCCCGCTCGGCGCCGTTCGGGCTGCTGGTCGGCTGGGAGCCGCAGCTCGTCGCCCAGCTCGCCGTGGAGTGCGCGGCGCAGAGCCACGGGCATCCGATCGCCTACCTGTCGGCGGGCGCGTACGCCGTGATCGTGCACGCGCTGGCCCGCGGCGAGAGCCTGGACGGTGCCGTGCAGCGCGCCCTCGGCCTGCTCTCCGCGCGCCCCGGCCACCAGCCCGTCTCCGACGCCCTCCAGCACGCGCTGGGCGCGGTGCGCCAGGGCATCCCGAGCCCGACGCGGGTGGAGGAGCTGGCCGGGGACGGGACGGCGGACGGGCTGCTGGCCGCGTCCGTGTACTGCGCGCTGGTGGGGGAGGACGTGCGGCACGGGCTGTGCCTGGCGGTGAACCAGAGCGGCCCGTCGGCCGCCGCGGGCGCCCTCACCGGCGGCCTCCTGGGCGCCCTGCACGGCGAGACGGCGCTGCCGCCGGGCTGGCTGGCGGAGCTGGAGGGCCGCCCCACGATCCTGGAGCTCGCCGACGACTTCGCCATGGAGATGACCCAGGGCCCCGCACTGCACGGGCCCGCGGGATCCTCCCCCGGCTGGCTGGCGCGCTATCCGCGGTAGGCCGTGACGCGCCCCCCGCGTCTGGGGTGTGGGGTCTCGCCCGGGTGGTCGGCGCGCTGCCCGCGGGGCTGAGGGGCGGCGCGCCGCCGACGGACCGTCCCCTACGACGGCTGGGTGGAGGCTCCCAGGGTGTCGTCGCCCGCCCCGGACGGCACCGGCACGGCGGCCGCCGCGTCCCCGTCCGAGTTGACCTGCTCGATGATCGCCAGCCGCTCGGGGGTGTCCTCCGGCTTCAGGTAGCCGATGACGACGTAGAGGACGAGCGAGACGGCCAGCGGGACGGACACCTGGTACTGGAGCGGGACCCCACCCGGGATCTGCCAGTTGACGGGGTAGTTGACCAGCCAGAAGGCCAGCAGGCCGGCCGCCCAGCTGACGAGGGCCGCCGTGGGACCGGAGCGGCGCAGCGGCCGGAGCAGGCCCAGCATCATCGGGATCGCGATCGGACCCATCAGGCCGGCCACCCACTTGATGACGACCGTGATGATGTCCTTGAACGTGGGGGAGTCGACCTGGGTCGCCACCGCCATCGACAGGCCGAGGAAGACCACCGTCGTCACGCGGGCCGCGACCAGCCCCGAGCGCTCGCTCCACGCCCGGGCCTGCCGTGACAGCACCGGCGCGACGTCCCGGGTGAAGACGGCGGCGATCGCGTTGGCGTCGGAGGAGCACATCGCCATGGTGTGGGAGAAGAAGCCGACGACGACCAGGCCCAACAGGCCGTGCGGGAGCAGCTGTTCGGTCATCAGGCCGTAGGAGTCGGAGCCGTCCGGCTTCTGCGCGTGCACCAGGAGCGGGGACATCCACATGGGGAAGAACAGGACGACCGGCCAGACCAGCCACAGGACCGCCGACAGCCGGGCCCCGCGCTCGGCCTCGCGCGGGCTGCCCGTCGCCATGTAGCGCTGGGCCTGGTTGAGCATGCCGCCGTTGTACTCGAAGAGTTTGATGAAGAGGAAGGCCAGCAGGAAGACGGTGCCGTAGGGGCCGACGAGCGGCTTGCCGTGGCCGCCCAGGGCGGGTTGGTTCCACGCGTCGAAGAAGCCGATGTGGCGGTCGTGCAGCTTCAGCACGACCGCCACGAACATCGAGGCACCGGCCAGCAACTGGATGACGAACTGGCCGAGTTCGGTCAGCGCGTCCGCCCACAGGCCGCCGATCGTGCAGTACACGGCCGTGATCGCGCCGGTGATGAGGATGCCCTGGTTCAGGGTGATGCCCGTGAACACCGACAACAGGGTGGAGATGGCGGCCCACTTGGCGGCCACGTCCACGATCTTCAGCAGCATGCCGGACCAGACGAGCGCCTGCTGCGTGGAGAGGTTGTAGCGGTTCTTCAGGTACTCCAGCGGGGATGCCACCTGGAGCCGGGAGCGCAGCCGGTTGACGCGGGGCGCGAACAGCTTCGACCCGATGGCGATGCCCAGCGCGATGGGGAAGGACCAGGTGACGAAGGAGGTGACGCCGTAGGTGTAGGCGATCCCCGCGTACCCGGTGAACATCACCGCGCTGTAGCCCGACATGTGGTGGGAGATGCCGGACAGCCACCAGGGCATCTTGCCGCCGGCCGTGAAGAAGTCGGAGACGTTGTCCACGCGCTTGTGCGACCAGACGCCGATCGCGACCATCACGCCGAAGTAGCCGATGAGCACGGCCCAGTCGAGACTGTTCATGTGCTCGATCGTGAGTGCGGCCGCATGAACGCGACAAGCAAGCGTCAGGTCAAGTCGCCGTAAAATCGTTCGACTTGATGATTTCTGTTCACTGATATGAACAGCTACCGCATCAACTCCCCGGCATTCACCAGCAATGACTGTCCCGTGATCGCCCGTGCCCGGTCCGAGGCGAGGAACACCGTCGCGTCCGCCACGTCCCCGTCCGTCGCCAGCTCCGGCAACGCCATCCGCTCCGTCAGCCGCCCCAGCACCTCGGCCTCCGGCACGCCGTCCGCCTGTGCCGTGAAACGGACGTACGCCTGTACCGGCGGGCCCCACATCCAGCCGGGCAGCACGGTGTTGACCCGGATCCGCTGCGGTCCCAGCTCCCGCGCCAGGGAGTACATCGCGCTCGTCAGCGCCCCCTTCGACGCCGCGTACGCCGCCTGCCTCACCTGTGAGGGCGCGGCGACCGCCGACTGCGTCCCGATGAAGACGACCGAGCCGCCCCCGCCCTCCCGCAGCGCAGGCAGACAGGCCCGGGTCATCCGCAGCGTGCCCAGCAGGTTCACGTCGATGACCGACTGCCAGGTCGCGAAGTCCGCGTCCTCGACCCCGCCGAAGTACGAGTCCCAGGCCGCCACGTGCACCACCGCGTCGATCCCGCCGAACCGCTCCCGCGCCAGCGTGGCCAGCGCCTCGCACTGCCCCTCGTCGGTGATGTCCGTCGCCCGGTACGCCGTGTGCGCGCCGGCCGGATCGATCTCCGCCGCGCTCTTGGCCAGGTTCGGCCCGGTGCGGGCGCCCAGGACGGCGTTCCCCCCGTCCCGTACGACGGCCGCGGCGACCTGGTGGCCGAGTCCGGCGCCGACTCCCGATACGACCACTGTCTTGCCTGCGAGCAGGGACATCGGTGCCTCCCGCGGTCTGGCGCTTCATCTGACGGGGCGTCAGGATATGGGCCACGGCAGGAAAGGGGAACCGCAT
Source organism: Streptomyces monashensis (assembly GCF_001866665.1). GTDB lineage: Bacteria > Actinomycetota > Actinomycetes > Streptomycetales > Streptomycetaceae > Streptomyces > Streptomyces monashensis. Next base: position 31,502 of record NZ_MLYO01000011.1, read on the forward strand.
GAGCGAGGAGAGCGACACCCGCAGCGAGGTGTACGGAGAACTGGCCGCCCTGGGCCCCTACGGCGTGCGCCCCGGCCACGCCCTGATCACCATGGTCGAGCCGCACCCCGGGCACGAGTACGCCTACAACCGCTGGTACGAGGACGACCACTACTACGCCGGCGCCATGGCCATGCCCTGGATGTACGCGGGCCGGCGCTGGGTGGCGACCAGGGACCTGCAACTGCTCCGCTCCCCCGAGAAGTCGGCGATCGCCCAGCCCGTCACCGCCGGCTGCTACCTCTCCACGTACTGGATCACCGCCGGCCGCTACGACGACCACATGAGGTGGACCGTCGCCATCAACAAGCGCCTCAACCGCGACGCCCGCGTCCACCACGCCCGCACCCACGTCTTCACGGCCTTCCAGGACCACGAGACCACGGTCTACCGCGACGGCGCCGCCGGTCCGCGCGACTTCCACGCCCTCGACCACCCGTACGCCGGCCTGGTCCTGGAGGTGATCGACGCGCACGAGCCCGAGCAGCGCCCGCGGCTCCTCGACTGGCTGCGCATCCGGAACCTCCCCCGCCGCCTGGCCGGCTCCCCCGCCGCCCTGGTCACGGTCTTCCGGCCCACCCCGCTGCCCGGCGACCGCATGACCTACGTCAAACAGGTCGAGGGCACCGGCACCCGGCTGACCCTGCTGTGGTTCCTGGAGCAGGACCCGCGGGAGTGCTGGCAGGAGCACTTCACGGGACGGGAGAAGGACATCTCCGACTCGGGTCTGGGCCGCCTGGAACTGCTGGCCCCCTTCATCCCGACGGTGCCGGGCACCGACCGGTACGTCGACCGGCTGCGCTGAACCTCACCGCGGCCTCAGCTCATCCGGACAGGGAGTGCCGCGAGGCAGCTGGTACGGCGCCGCCAGCCGGTAGGTTCCCGCCCGCGGCGCCAGCAGCATCGTCCACTTGTCGCCGTTCGCGTCCTGCGGCGTCTCCGCCAGACACCCGTTGAGGTTGTCGTACGACTTCGGCGTGCCGTCGGCCCGGTGCTTGGAGGCGTCCGTCTCCTGCGGCGGCTTCACGCTCTTGCCGTGCTCGTCGACGATGCTCAGCCACGGCGAGTACGGGATGCGGATCAGGATCCGCCCGGCCTTGCGCACCCGCAGCGTCATCTCGCCCTGCTCGGCCCGGTCCACCACCGCGTTCGGCTCGGCGAGCGGCGTCGGGTCGGTCACCTGGAACAGCTGCCAGTTGGCATCGCCCCAGACCTGCTTCAGATACGGCATCCCGCGCTGCAGCAGCGCCCGCTCCCGCACACCGCCGTCCCCGTCCGGGTTGTCCTTCGGCAGCACCACGAAGTGCACGGCCCACCGCTGGAGCCACTCGTGGTAGTTCGCCGAGTTGAGCGTGTCGTCGTAGAAGAGCGGATTGCGCTCCATGTCGGCCTGCCGGTTCCAGCCGCGCGCCAGGTTGACGTACGGCGCGAGCGCGGAGGCCTCCCGGTGCGAGCGCGCCGGGACCACCTCGACCCGCCCCTTCTCGGCGCCGGCCTTCTGGAGCTGGTTCACCAGCGGCGCCAGCTCGCGCGCCCACGACGCGGCCGGGGTGGTGTGGATGATGTCGTCGACCGACTTGTAGCCGACCCAGCCGACGAAGCCCAGGAACGCCAGCACGGTCAGATACCACTGGCGCGACTTCGGCACCGTGAACGGCAGCGCCGCGATCAGCGCCGCACCCGCGAACAGCATCGGCAGCCGCGCGATGTTCGACCCGATCTGCGAGCTGATCAGCCACACCAGCACCACGCTGAGGCTGTAGACGGCGGCCGTCAGCCGCACGGTGATCCACTGCTTCGGCACCAGGAACAGGCACAGCAGGCCGTACAGCAGCGGCATGACCACCGACCCGAACGTCATCGGCTGGGTGCCGGAGAACGGGAAGAGGAAGTAGGAGGCGGCGACCACCGCTGCCGGGGCGAGCCCCAGCGACCAGGTGCCCGGCCGCCGCTTCTGCAGGAACAGCGCGACCGCCACGAACCCCACGAACAGTCCCGAGACCGGCGAGGCCATGGTCGACAGCGCGGCCAGCGTCGCGGCCACCGCCGCCTTCGACCGGCGTCTGTGCCGCCACCGGTGCGGCCAGCAGAACACCGCCGCGACCGCGCCGAGCCCGAACATCGTGCCGAGACCGAAGGTCACCCGGCCCGAGACCGCGTTGGCCAGCAGCGCGAAGACCCCGGCGAGCGAGGCCCACAGCGGGTTGCGCACCGCCCGGCTGCGGATCAGGACCATGGTCAGCAGGCCCGCCGAGACCGTCCCGGCGATCATCATCGTCGTACGCACGCCGAGGACGGCCATCAGATACGGCGAGACGACGCTGTACGACACCGGGTGCATGCCGCCGTACCAGGCGAGGTTGTACGCCGAGTCCGGGTGCCGGCCGACGAACTCCGCCCAGGCGTCCTGCGCCGCGAGATCGCCACCGCTGTTCGCGAACGTGAAGAACCAGATGATGTGCAGGACCCCCGCGAGCGCGGTGACCGACAGCACGGGATGCCGGAGCATCCGCTGCCGCAGGGGCTCGGCGGCGACGAGGAGACGCGCGAGCCTGCCCGGCCGTACGTCGTCGCCACGACCGTCCGCGTCGGCCGTGGACAGGTCCGCGTCAGCTGCGGGCACGCGTATTCGCGGGCCGGACCCCGGGGGGTTTCCCGGGCCCGGATCGGCGTCGTCGGCGCGTGTCGGCTCCGCTGTGGCCACCTGAAGGCACTCCCCGTGTCCCGTCTTCTGTTCTCGGCCGCGTCCCTCGGAGGTTCCCCGTGGGTCCCGAGGTGTTCTCGGCCGCTTCTCGTCCTGTTGGCCGCCCCGTCCCGTGACCGACGACCTGCCCCGATTCGTGACGCTAGCACGCACCCCGCCGCCGGGCTCCCGGGTGGGGCTCCGACGACGGGGTGCGGGGGCGGTGCGGGGCGGCGCGGCCGCCCGGGCGGGTCAGCTCACGCGCATGAGCTTCGCGCCGAAACCGGGCTCGGCGAGATCCTTCTGGAGGGCCACCGGAACCTTCACCGCTCCGGCCGAGCCGTCACCCACGGTCAGCGTGCCCACCGTGGTGCCGGCCTTCGCGGTGTGCGGAACGGTGTCGGAGGCGAAGGACAGCTTCACCTTCAGCCCGGACCAGCCGACCGCGGTGACGTCCTCGGTGACCACGATCGGTGTCTGCCCGCCGAGCTGGTCGTCCACGTAGCCGACCACGTCACCCTTCTTCAGGATCTTCGCGCCGGTCAGCGCCTGCTGGGCGCCGGTCAGCGCGGTCTGGCTGACCTGGTTGACCGTGTCGAGGATCGACGGCTTGTGCTGGCCGAGGATCGCGCCGACGATCGTGACCGTCTGGCCGCCGACCGACTTGCGGGAGGCGAAGAGCAGGTTGCCGCCGGCCGCGGTGGTGCTGCCGGTCTTGATGCCGATCGCGCCCATGCGGTAGGGCAGCGCGTTCCAGTTGGGCCAGTTCTTGCCGGAGGGGTCCGTCCAGCTGGCCGCGCTGGTGATGGCCACCAGGGCGGGGATCTTCACGACCGCGCGGCCGATCTTCACCTGGTCCTCGGCCGTGGAGACCGTGGTCTCCTTCAGACCCGAGGGGTCGGTGTACGTCGTGTGCGTCATCCCCAGCTCCTTGGCGGTCGCGTTCATCTTCGTGACGAACGCCGCCTCCGAGCCCGCGTCCCAGCGCGCCAGCAGCCGGGCGATGTTGTTCGCGGAGGGGATCATGACGGCCGACAGGGCCTGCTTCTCGGTGAGGTAGTCACCGGCCTTGATCGTGTTGAGGGTGGACTCGCCGCTCTTGTCGTAGCCGCCCTCCTTCTCGGCCGTCGAGTCGACCTTTATCCTCGGGCCCTCCTCGCCGGGCTTCAGCGGGTGGTCGCGCAGGATGATGTACGAGGTCATCGTCTTGGCCACCGAGCCGATCGCGACCGGCGTCTGCGTGCCGAAGTGGCCCATCGTGCCGATGCCGTCGCCGTCCATCCAGCCCTGGCCCTCGCTCGGCCAGGGCAGGCTCACCGCGCCGCCGTCGAAGGTGTAGCTGTCCTTCGCGGTCAGCGCGAGCGTGGGGGACGGCAGCGGGCGCAGCGCCTGTACGACGACGAAGACGATCGCCAGCAGCGCGACGAGCGGGGTCCAGATCTTGACCCGGCGCACGAGCGTGCGGACCGGGGTCTCCGGGGGCGGCGGCGTGTTCGTCAGCTCCGCCAGCAGGTCCAGCGGGGGCTTGGGCGGCAGGGGCTGCTGCGTCGTCCGCTCCGGGCCGACCTGCGGGACCGGGGTGGTGACATCGGCCTTGGCCTCCGGCTTCGGCTCCCGCAGATCCGGCTTGAGCGCGACGAACTTGCTGGTGCGCTCGGGGTCGGACGCGGGGTCCTGCGGAGACTCGGGGGCCTTGGGGGACTTGGCGGCGCCGCCCAGCTTGAGCATGGTCGTCGGCTGGTCGACCTGCGGCTTGCGCACGGTCTTGAAAACAGCGGTCGGCTGGTCGACGGCCTTCGCCTGCGGCGCGTCGGCGCGACCGTCGGCCGCCTCGGCCTCGTCGTCCTTTGCGGACGCCTTCGACGGGGCGTCCTCGCCGTCGTCGGCACCCGGTCCGCCGCCGTCCTCAGGCTTCTCGGGGGCGCCGTCGGCCTCAGTGGCCTCGGCGGCCTCGGTCTTCTCGGCCTCCGCGCCCGCCTCGGCCTTCTCGGCCTCCGCGCCCGCCTCGATCTTCTCGGCCTCCGCGCCCGCCTCGGTCTTCTCGGCCGCCTCGCGAGCCTCGGGAGCCTCGGCATCGACCTCGGCGTCCTCGACCTCGGCGTCCTCGGCCTCCGCGTCGGCCTCGGCGTCGGCCGTCACGGCGTCCTCGGCCTTCGACTCCGCCTCGGTGTCGGCCTTCTCGGTATCCCCGTCCTCGTCCTCGATGCTGTCCTTCGCATCTGCAAGCGCTTCTGTGTCGGTCTCGGCGGCCGTGTCGGCCTCGGTCTCCGGGGCGGTGTCCGCGGTGTCCTCCGGCTCCGTGCTCTTCGCGCTCTTCGGGTCAGCGGACTTCGTGTCCCCGTCGGCTCCGCGCACCCAGGCGGACACCGCGTCGCGCAGGGCGGCGTCCGCCTCGGAGGCGGTCGTCGACTCGGTCTCGGCGCGCTCACCGGAGTCGGCCGGGTCGGCGGCGTCGGTCGTATCGGCCGCGTCGGCATCGGACTCGGCGGTGTCCCGCACCGTCAGGATCTTCGTCGCCGTGTCCACGCCGCCGCCCGAGGAATCCTTTTCCCGGGAGACCGCGAGGCGCGGATCGGGGGTCTCGGGAACCGAGCCCCCATTCCCCGGCGTCGGTTCCGCCGACGACTCGCGCTGCTTCGACCTGTCGGGGGACTCGCCCGCCACCGATGCCTCCTCCGTGCGGCGCACGGCTCTGTCCGCGCGCCCTGTCCGAACCATGTACCAGTGTCCTGTGTGAGGGCTTGGCCACTGCGGTAGACGAGAACGACATACCTACCGGTTCCCTCACGAACCGGTCACGCGCCCTCGACAGACCAATGTGAGAGGGGTCACCCTGTCATTCATCCACGCGGGGAGGCATGGATGGGCAGGAGCCGCAGAACAATTCCGGAGGAGCTTCTGCTGCTCGCATTGGACCCGGCCACGGGTACCACTGCGCAGCCGCAGTCGCTCGACCTCGGTCTGGCCGGAGCACAGCTAGTGGAGCTGGCGCTGGCCGGACGGATAGCCCCAGACGGGGATCGTATCGCCGTGGTAGCCCCACGGCCGACTGGAGATCCAACACTGGACTCCGCGTTGGAGTTGCTGCGCAGGCGCGGCGCTCCCGTGCGTGCCGTCCACTGGATCGGCGGGCCCCGGCTGGGGCTCCGGCAGACGTATCTCTCGCATCTGGAGCGGTGCGGCATGGTCGCCGCCGTGCCGGGTCAGATGTGCGGGGTGCTGCCGACGACGCGCTACCAGGCGACGGACACCGCCATCAGCCGGGAGATCAGGGCCCGGCTGGATTCCGCGATCCGCACCGGCGTACCGCCGGACCCGCGGACCGCGGCACTCGCCGCGCTGGCGCACGCCGTCGGGCTCGGAAAGCACCTGTATCCGGGGAACGAGGGCCGCTCGTCCCGCTCCCGGCTGCGGGACCTGATCCGGCACGATCCGATGGGCGGGCTCGTCGCGCACGCCGTGATGGACGTCCAGAACGGTGCGGCCGCACAGCCGCGCCGCGCTCCCGCCGCCGCCGGGCGGCAGGGCGCGGTCGGCGCCAGGACCGCGCCGGAACCCGCACGCGGGGTTCCGATGCAGCCGCACCGCGGGTCCATGGCACGCGCCGTGGCCCACTAGGCCGTAACGCCGGTCCCCCCAGACCCGGTTCGGGAGCCGCTGGTCGGAGCGGGACGGTGAGACCCTCGATTCGAGAGGCGTCTCGCCGTCCCGCTCGACTGCATGTGTGGCGGGAGGTGGCGAACTGACGTGCACGCGCCGCATATCCCTCGTTTCCCAGCGGTAGAAAGCACCTTGGTGGCAGTCTGCTCAACAGCAGATACGGAAAGTGTTAAGCAACAGGCAGGCAGCCGGAGGTGCACGTCCCGTGGCGTCCAATGTCAATCCCACCGTCAGGCGGCGCCGGCTCGGCCAGGAGCTGCGCAGGCTCCGCGAGCTCAAGGGCATGACGGCCGAGGAGGTTGCGGAGCGGCTGCTCGTTTCGCAGTCGAAGATCAGTCGGCTGGAGAACGGCCGCAGAAGCATCAGCCAGCGCGACGTGCGTGACCTGTGCGGGGTGTACGAGGTCGAGGACCAGCGGATCGTCGACTCGCTGATGGAGATGGCCAGGGACTCGCGCCAGCAGGGCTGGTGGCACACGTTCGGGGACATCCCGTACAGCGTGTACATCGGACTGGAGACCGACGCCGAGTCGCTGCGGGTGTACGAACCCCAGCTGGTGACCGGTCTGTTGCAGACCCACGCCTATGCCGAGGCGCTCGTCCAGGGTGCCCTGCCGGAGACGTCGCCGGCCGACATCGAGAAGCGTGTGCAGGTGCGCCTGCGCCGACAGGAACGTATCACCGCCGAGGGCACCCCGCTCCGGCTGTGGGTGGTGCTCGACGAGGCGGCGCTGCGCCGGGTCGTCGGCAGCAGGCTGGTGATGCGCGAACAGCTCGACCACCTCATCGAGATGTCGCAGCTGCCGCATGTCACCGTGCAGGTCCTGCCGTTCGAGGTGGGCGCGCATCCGGGGCTCAACGGGCAGTACGCGATCCTGGAGTTCACCGACGCGGCCGACTCCAGCGTGGTCTACCTGGAGGGCGTCACCAGCGACCTGTACCTGGAGAAGGCCCAGGACGTGCAGAAGTACGCCGTGATGTACGAGCACTTGCGGGCGCAGTCCCTCAATGTGGAGCAATCCCGGCAGTTCATTGCGAAGGTGGCCAAGGAGTACGCGGACTGAGCCGGTGTCACGAAAGGCGCGAGATCTTACACCGCCGGTCCACTCCATTGGAAGGCCCACCTGGAATATGCCATCCGGTCGAGTGAACGACTACTCCAGCAGTGGCAGTTGCCCGGTAGCGTCGATCACGCCAATCAGCCAAGAAGGTTGGCGTGAACCGCACCATCGCAACTCGCACAACAGGAGTGGACATGGCACTGATTCAGGGCGCTTCGGAGACGTGGATGAAGTCCTCCTACTCGGCGGGCAACGGCGCCTGCGTGGAGGTCAGGTCGGCCACCGCCGCCGAGCTGTCCGTCCGTGACTCCAAGGACGTCGCGGGGCCGGTCCTGGCCTTCCCCGCCGACGCCTGGAACGCCTTCGTGGCCACGGTCAAGGCCTAGGGGGCTCTCCCTGACCTTCGGCGTCGCTGACGAGGACCGCAACGTCCGTAGAGCCCACCGACGACACAACCGCACAGCACCACCTCCCACAGAGCCCTCTCGACCGGTCGCCGTCCTTGCCGAGAGGGCTCGGTGCTGTCCGGCGACTCCTATCGGGTCACTGGAAAGGCCACGTCACACACCGGGTCCTCCGGCCCGGCCGTGTCCCAGTCGGCGAAGTAGACCTCTCGGCACGGCCCGGCCATCTCCAGCCCCTGCCCCGCCATCCACTGCTCCACCGCCTCGAAGGCGGCCAGGATCTGCGGATGCGCGACCTGCGCCTTGGTGATCCGCGTGAAGGCCAGCCGCGCGGCCGGCTCCACCCGCACCCGCGTCCGCCGGGCCCACCCGGCGGACTCGGCCCACACCCGCGCCGCCGCCTCGTCGGCCACCGGCACGCAGGACTCGGCCGGCCCGTCGCTCTCCATCGACACCTCGGCGTGGTAGACCACGAACGGCGCCCCGGTCACGCCCCCGCACTCCCGCGCGGCGCCCACCAGCCGCTCCAGCGACCCGCCGATCCACGTCGGCAGCTCGTCCGCGAGCGTGTGCCGCGACTCGGTGATCACCAGCTGTGCCGGTACGTCGACGGTCTCGACCACGAACTTCCCGTACATCTCGGAGCTCCTCCCCGACAGTCGTCCACGGAGGTACTCGGCGAGGGTCCGCTGCCCGGCCACCCGCGTCTCCACGCCCGCCCACCAGCCGGCCAGCCGCTCGGCGGCCTGGGCGCCGCTCTCCGCCCCGACCACCTCGGCGATCCGCGCGAGCGGCATGTCCAGCTGCCGCAGCAGGGCCACCAGACGGGCGCGTTCGACCTGGTCGGCGCGGTAGCGGCGGTAGCCGCTGACCTCGTCGACATGCGCCGGGGTCAGCAGGCCGAGCCGGTCGTACAGCCGCAGGGCCTTGGCCGACAGCCGGGCCCGTGCGGCGAACGCGCCGATCGTGAGCAGTTCGTCGTCCACGAGAGCATCCTCCGTCACCGGGCGCGGTCCGCCCGGTGACAGGGACGCTCGGCCTTGCCCCAGGGGCAAGGTCAACCGGTCAGCCCAGCTGGGCCTCGATGGCCGTCACGACCTCGGCGGACTCCGGCTCGGTCTGCGGCGAGAAGCGCGCCACGACCTGGCCGTCCCGGCCGATCAGGAACTTCTCGAAGTTCCAGCGGATGTCCCCGCTGTGCCCCTCGGCGTCCGCGAAGCCGACCAGCCGCTCGTACAGCGGGTGCCGGCCCTCGCCGTTCACCTCCACTTTCTCGGTGAGCGGGAAGGTCACGCCGTACGTCGCCGAGCAGAACTCCGCGATCTCCTCGGCGCTGCCGGGCTCCTGCCCGAGGAACTGGTTGCAGGGCACACCGAGGACGGTGAAGCCCTGCGCGCCGTACCGCTCCTGGAGCTTCTCCAGGCCCGTGTACTGCGGCGTCAGGCCGCACTTGGAGGCCACGTTCACGATGAGCACGGCCTGGCCGGCGTACCGGGTCAGCTCGGCGGGCCCGCCGGTGAGCGCGCCGATCTCGACATTCAGGGGGGTGTGGTCAGCAGTCGTCATGCCCGAAGGCTAGCCCTGCCCCCCGGGGTCTTCGTCGGGGCCCGTGCCCGCGGCCTCCACCAGGACGTCGCCCGCCGGTGTCCGCCCGTACAGGACCGAGCGGCCCGCCCGCCACCGCTCCGCCAGGCCGGCCTCCCGGAGCACCTTCAGATGGCGGCCCACCGAGCCCAGCCCCTGGCCGGTCAGCGCGGTCAGCTGGGTGGTGCTCACGGGGGAGCCGAGGAGGACCAGGACGGCGGCCCGGGCCGGGCCGAGCAGTGCGCCGAGGCCCGCCGGGACGGTGCGGGCGCCGGTGTCGGCGAGAACGCCCGCGCAGGGGTAGACCGCCGCGTACCGCACCCCGTCGTCCCAGGCCACCCACCCCGCCCGCTGCACGGTCACCGGCACGAAGAGCAGTTCGGCGCCGGAGATCTCGCGCGGCGGGTACTCGTGCAGATTGATCTGGAGCCGGTTCTCGCCCAGCCAGCGCGTCCGCCCGGGCCGCAGCGCGTCCAGGACACTCGCCCAGCCGCCCCGGCTCACCTGCGCCGTCCGCGCGACCACGTCCGCCTCCAGCACCCGCCGGCGCCGCTCCCAGTACGGCCGTACGGTCTCCTCCCACACCCACTCCAGCAGCACGGCCGCCCGCTCGGGCAGATCGTCCCGCTCCAGCCCGGCCGGGAGCGGACCGGCGAGGGCGGTGCGCAGATGGGCGCGGGCCACGGCGGGCGGCGTCGAGCGGACCCGGGCGACCTCCTCCGCGAAGGCCTCCCCGCCGCGCGGGGCGGGCGTCAGGAAGTCCGCTATCCACTCCCGCCCGAGCCCGGCCCGTACCAGCGGCTCCGTCACCGGGTCCGCCGCCAACAGCGCACGGTAGCCGGGCAGATGACGGCCCAGCCACGTCCGCTCGCCGGGATGCGCCACGTCACCGACGTGCAGCAGCCGCAGCGACGCGAAGGTCTCGGCGAGCCGTGAGATCACGAACCGGCTCCCGGCCAGCGTGTCCGCGTTGAGCTGCCACCACCCCACAACACACCCCCGGTACGACCTTTCGCGTGGTGGCGAAACAATAACGGCCCTGCCGCAGCGCCCCGACACTCCGGAGCATGCCCTCCTACCGCGACCTCTTCCGCACCCCGGAGTTCACCCCCCTCTTCCTCGGCACGGCCGCGCAGACCGCCGCGCAGACGGTCGGCGGGCTCGCCCTCGCCACGCTCGTGTACCGGGCGACGGGCTCCCCGCTGCTGTCCGCGGTGAGCGTGTTCGGCCCGTCGCTCGCCCAGGTGCTGGGCGCGACGGTCCTGCTGTCCGGCGCCGACCGCCTTCCGCCGCGTACGGCGCTGTCGGCGATCGCGCTGGCCTTCGCGGCCGGTACGGCGTTCCAGGCGCTGCCCGGTCTGCCGATCGGCGTGGTCTTCGCCGTCGTCCTCGTCCTGGGCCTTGTGGCCTCGCTCGGCGGCGGGGTCCGCTGGGGCCTGCTGAACGAGATCCTGGCCAAGGAGGGCTATCTGCCCGGGCGTTCGCTGTTCAACATGATGAGCGGACTCATGCAGATCGCCGGGTTCGCCACCGGCGGCGTCCTGCTGACCGCGCTCTCCCCGAGGGTCTGTCTCCTGCTGTCGGCCGCCCTGTACCTGACGGCGGCGCTGGTGCTGCGCCTCGCCCTGACCGCCCGCCCGCCCCGCACCACGGGCCGCCCCTCCGCGTGGGCGACCTGGCGCGCCAACGCCCTGCTGTGGTCGTCCCGTTCGCGCCGCCTGACCTATCTGGGCCTGTGGCTGCCCAACGGCTTGGTGGTCGGCTGCGAGTCGCTCTACGTGTCGTACGCCCCGCACGCGGCCGGCACCCTGTTCGCCTGCGGGGCGCTCGGCATGTTCGCCGGGGACGTGACGGTGGGCCGGCTGCTGCCGCCCACGGTGCGCCGCCGCCTCGCCGCCCCGCTGCTGCTCCTGCTGGCGGCGCCGTACCTGCTGTTCGCCGCGCACCCGCCGCTGCCGGTGGCGATGGTGTGCGTGACGCTCGCGTCGGCCGGCTTCGGCGCGAGCCTCGTCCAGCAGGAACGGCTGATGGAGCTGACGCCTGACGAACTCGCCGGTCAGGCCCTGGGGTTGCACTCCGCGGGCATGCTGACCATGCAGGGCGTGAGCGCGACGCTGGCCGGCACGGTGGCCCAGGTCACCTCGCCCGCCGCGGGGATGACGACGATGGCGGCGGGCTCGGTCCTGGTCACACTGGCGCTGGTTACGGCCGGCCGCCGCTCTCCGGGGCCTGAGCCGGCGCTGAAGCAGGAGCCGGGGCCTGCTGCGGCGGCTGGGACGGCTGGGACGGCTGGGACGGCTGGGGCGACCGGGACGGCTGGGGTGCGTCGGGGTTGAGGTCCGCGTCGATCTTCTGCACGGCCCGGTCGAAGTAGCGCAGCAGCTCGACGGGGAACGGCATGACGAGCGTGGAGTTCTTCTCGGCGGCCACCTCGACGACGGTCTGGAGGAGACGCAGCTGCATGGCCTCGGGCGTGTCCGACATGATCCGGGACGCGTTGGCGAGCTGCTGCGCGGCCTGGAACTCGCCGTCGGCGGTGATGACCCGGGCCCGCCGCTCCCGCTCGGCCTCGGCCTGCCGCGACATGGACCGCTTCAGCGACTCGGGCAGCTGGACGTCCTTGATCTCGACGCGGTCGATGTGGATGCCCCACCCGGCGGCCGGGCTGTCGATCATCAGCGCCAGCCCTTCGTGCAACCGCTCCCGGTCGCTGAGCAGGTCGTCCAGATCGCTCTTGCCGATGATGGACCGCAGGGAGGACTGGGCGACCTGCCCGACGGCGAAGACGTAGTCCTGCACCTCGATGGCCGCCCGCACCGGGTCGGTCACCCGGAAGTAGACGACGGCGTCGACCTTCACCGACACGTTGTCCTTGGTGATGCCCTCCTGGGTGGGCACGGGCATGGTCACGATCTGCACGTTCACCTTGCGCATCCGGTCGGCGAACGGGATCAGGAAGGTGACACCGGGCTGCCGGTGGTTCGGCAGTGCCTTCCCCCACCGGAACACCACCCCGCGCTCCACCTGGTTGACGACCCGCATCCCGCTCTTCAGCACGAGCAACAGCAGCAATGCCACCACGACGACCGCCACCACGGTGCCCTCCATGGCACTCCCTTCCTCGCGACCGGCACGAGCGCCGGTACGGACACCGGAAAGGACACCACCCGCGCCCGGCCGGATGCGACCCCCGCGTCAGGACTCCGTCAAAACGCGTCATGGGTACGGGCCGTGACATCGGGTCAGCGAGGCGGGGCGTAGCCGCGGGTCCGGACGAGGTCGTGGGTGAGCTCGGCGAAGGCGCGGGCGGCGGCGCTGCGGTAGGCGCCTTCGCGGTGCAGGAGGGTGACGGTGCGCGGGGGCAGCGGCGGGTCGAGGGCGACGGGGGTGAGGTGGGGGTGGTCGTGGGTGACGGCGTCGGGCAGTACGGTCGCCACCGGGGTGCGCCGCACGATCTCGGTGAGGGCCTGCACGGAGTTGGCCTCGACCGCGATGCGCGGGGCGGCCCGCGCTTGCGCGAAGTAGGCGTCGATGTGGGCGCGGGTGGCGAAGTCACCGCTGAGCAGCGCGAGTTGCACGTCCCTCAGGTCCTGTACCGGCAGGGGCTCCGGCAGCGTCCGCAGGTGGTGGGTGCCGGTGACGAGGCCGAGGGTCTCGGTGAACAGCGGCGTCGGGGTGACGCCGGGCAGGTGGGTGCCGCTGAAGGCGATGCCGAGGTCGAGGTCGTCGGCGAGCAGGGCGGCTTCGACACGGTCCTGGGTCGTCTCGGTCAGGGCCAGGCTGACGCCGGGGTGGCGGGCGTGGAGCGCGGCGGTGAGCGGGCCGACGAGGTAGGCGGTGAAGGTGGGGGTGACGCCCAGGCGCAGATGGCCGCGGGAGAGGTCCTGGACGTCGTGGACGGCGCGTTCGGCGGCGGCCAGGTCGCGCAGCGCGCGGCGGGCGTGGTCGGTGTAGACGGCGCCGGCGTCGGTGAGCCGTACCGCGCGGCCGGTGCGGTCCAGCAGCTGCACGCCCAGGGTCCGCTCCAGCTGCTTGACCTGCTGGGAGAGCGTGGGCTGGGAGATGTGCAGCTCCTCCGCGGCGCGGGTGAAGCTGCCGTGCTCGGCGACGGCGAGCAGATAGCGCAGGTGACGCAGTTCCAGGACGGCCATGGGCACCACTGTAGCCATGGCCATAGATACGGCCACTGACTCCTATGGCCAACAGCTCTTGGACTCTATAGATGCAGGTCGTGCATGGTGGATCTCGCCAGCCCGCAGGGGCCGGTCACCACCGAAGGGAGTGACCCATGCAGGACCTCGCCGAGGGCGTCGCCCGTTTCCAGCGGGACGTCTTCCCGGCCAAGGCGGAGCTCTTCGCCCGTCTGGCCACGCATCACACACCCCACACGCTGTTCATCGGCTGCTCCGACGCCCGCGTCGTCCCCGAGCTGATCACCGGGTGCGAGCCCGGTGAGCTGTTCGTCATCCGCACCGCCGGCAACCTGGTCCCTCCGCACACCCCCGGTGCCGACGGAGTGGCGGCCAGCATCGAGTACGCCGTCGGCGCACTCGGCGTCACCGACATCGTCGTCTGCGGCCACTCGGCGTGCGGCGCGATGACCGCCCTGGCCGAGGAGCACGACCTCAGCGACGCCCCGGCGGTCGCCACCTGGCTGCGGCACGCCGACGCCTCCCGGGCCCGCACCGCCGCCCCCGGAGACGTGCCGTCCCTGGTACGGCAGAACGTGCTCGCGCAACTGGCGAACCTGGCCACCCACCCGTCGGTCGCCCGCGCCCTGGCGGAGCGGAGGGCCACCCTGCACGGCTGGGTGTACGACATCGGCACCGGCCGCGTGACGCCCCTGCCCACCGAGGCCCCGGCCCCGGCTGCCTGACCCCTTTGCCCGACCCCCCACCGCGAAGACAAGGAAGTACTGATCATGACGCACGCCCAGTTCGACCCCGCCGCCCGTCAGGCCCTGGCCAACGCCGCCGTGGACGCCAAGACCCGCAAGAACCTCTCCTGGCGGCAGATCGCCGACGCCGCCGGCCTGTCCGTCGCGTTCACCACCGCCGCGGTGCTCGGCCAGCACGCCCTGCCGGAGGAGTCCGCCCGGGCCGTCGCCGGGCTGCTGGGCCTGGACGAGGACGCGGTGATGCTGCTCCGGACCATCCCGACCCGCGGCTCGATCCCCGGCGGCATCCCCACCGACCCGACCATCTACCGCTTCTACGAGATGCTCCAGGTCTACGGCACCACCCTCAAGGCCCTGGTCCACGAGGAGTTCGGGGACGGCATCATCTCCGCGATCAACTTCAAGCTGGACGTGCGCAAGGTCGCCGACCCCGAGGGTGGCGAGCGCGCCGTCATCACGCTGGACGGCAAGTACCTGCCGACCAAGCCGTTCTGACCCCGAGAACCGTCGCTCCTTCACCCGCGTCACCGAGCCCGCGGCCTCCGCGACGTCCGCCCGCATCACGCCCGCCCCGACCGTGGGCGACCGCCCGCGTTGATGTCTGCTGTTCTCCCTGATCAGCGCCCTGCGGCGGCGCACCTCATCCGGCTCGTGACGCCCTGTGCCGCCCCGTCCGCTCACGCATCGCGCACGCACGAAGTCCGTCTCCTGGAGGGCAAAGGTGCGGCTGGCGGCCAGGTCAGGCCACTCAGGCGGGCCATGTCGCGGGCGGCTGGGTGTGCAGGGCGAAGTCAGTTGTGCGAGGTGGTGGGATTCAGGACTGCCGCAAGCAGGCGGTTGGACAGGGGGGTGGGAGCGCCGAAGTCGAGGCTCAGGTTGGAGACCGAGTAGACCGCGCGGACGGACAGATCACGGGTGGCGAACATGCCGTTGGCGTAGCCGTCGTCGTGGCCCGTCTTTCCCCAGAGCACGGCACCGTTCGGCAGCGGTGTGGACATCAGGCCGGCGCCGAAGCAGGCCACCTTGTTGCAGGAGGTGCCACCGACGAACGGGACGAGCTTGCCCTCGTTGTCCTTGGGCAGGGTGAACAGTTCGTTCTGCTGCGCGGTGGGCAGCAGACGGCCTCGGAACAGCGCGGTCATGAAGTGGTCCAGGTCGGCCGGGGTGGAGATCATGTTGGACGGGTCGCCGCCCTGCTCGCTGACGTCCTCCGCCTCGCCCTGGCTGTCGGTCATGTAGCCGTGCAGGTAGGGCCGGGGCATCGTGGGGTTGTCCTCGGGCACCGAGGTCTGTTCGAGGTGCAGTGGCTCCAGGATGCGGCCGGTGACCTCCTCCTTGAAGGAGTTGCCGGTGATCTGCTCGATGAGCTTGCCCGCGATCCGGAAGCCGAGGGAGTTGTACTCCTGCTTGGTACCGGGGGCGAAGTGCGGGCCGGGCCACGGGCGGTCGGCGGGGCGCAAGGTGTCCTGGATGATCTCGTCGAAGGTCCGGTAGGTGTATCGGTTGGCGATCGTGTCGTCGGCGCTGTCGGCGGGCTTGCCCTCGTCCACGTTCGGGAGGCCGCTGGTGTAGTTGATCAGCTCGCGGACGGTGATCGGCTGGAAGGTGTCAGGCAGCAGGCCGGGCATGTAGTGCTGGACGGTCTGGTCGAGGTCGATCCGGCCTTCTGCCGCGAGTTGGAGGATGACGGTGGTCTCGAAGACCTTGGAGATGCTGCCGGCGTGGAAGTGTGCGTTCGCCGGGATTCTCCGGCCGGTCTGGCTGTCGATGGTGGAGCCCTTCCACAGCTGGCCCGGCTCGGCCACCCGGGCGATCGCGCCGGAGGCGTTGTCGGAGGGCCGCGTCTGGATGGCGGCCTCCAGCGCGGACGGGTTCAGCGCAGGAAAGGCCGTCGCGGCGCTGGAGCTTGTGCCGTCGGCGGCGAAGGCCGATGCGCCCGATCCAGCGGTGACACCGACGAGGGCGGAGCAGGCCAGGCCGAGGGCGGCGGCACGACGGGTGAGCGGCTTCATGTGGGGGCACTCCGTGAGATCACTTGGCTGAGCGGTCCTCAGCGACGTGATCAATCCTGTTCGGCCGCCGACTCGCCGGGTATCGGGATCAACCCCGAACTGCCCCTGATCCACCCCCGACGTCACCTCGGGCATCGACCCCGACGCCGCCTCGGCCAACGGCCGCAGTGCCCAGGCTGCCGTGGCCTCGGTCGCCGCCGTGCGACGGCGTGTAGGGGGCATTTTCAACAGGAAAGACCTCTCATGGCCACCAAGACCGTCAAGGGGTGATGCCGCGCCTGCCCCAGGTGAGGCCCTTGGACAAACGGCCGGTCACACCCGTTTCGTCCGCGAAGCAGATGAAAGCGCCGATCGCTGCCCAGAAGGTTCTACCTCCCACCAGGTCACCTGCCGCCATGCGGTGATTGCGTCCTCATCGCGTTCAACTGCCGGCCGGGCATCTGCACGCTGTAGCCCATGCGGTCCAGCAGCCGGGTGACGCCGGAGACGCTGTATGAGCGGTGGAACGTCCGGCCGATCAGCGCGCGCACCCAGGGGGCTGTCCATACCTGGTCGTCCGCCCAGCCGTGCGAGATCGGCCCCTCGTCCAGCCAGCCGGCGAGTTTGGACTGCAGGTGCGGGCCGAGCCACAGTCGTAGCCAGATGGGCCCCTGGAGCGCAGCACCTTACAGCCGCCGGCCTTCCAGCAGCGACGCCAGTGGTAGACCGACTTCTCGCTCACCCGTAACTGCCATGCGACGCGTGGGGCTTCCACGCCCTCCTGGAAGAGGTCGGCGGCCCACATCCGTACATCTTCCCCGCGCTTGCGCTGCTGGGCGATCACCCCGCCCCCATCTGCATACCGCATGTCTCCGGCGCACCAGCCCGCGCTCACGCACCGCTCACGCAAACGGCCCCGGACGAGACGTCCGAGGCCGAGCAGGACCCCTCCCTGGGGGATAAACCCCCAGGTCAGAGCGGTAATGCATGGTGCCCCCGGCAGGATTCGAACCTGCGACACCCGCTTTAGGAGAGCGGTGCTCTATCCCCTGAGCTACGAAGGCGGGGATCTGTCGATAGACGTGTCTAAAACGAGATCGCGTACGTGAGCCCGTTCTTGGCATGTTTTGGACAGGTGGTGATGGACCGGTGAGGGTCTGCTCGCCGTCGCCAGTGTAGCGGGTGGTGCGCTCGGCGCACCGGGGATGTGGCTTGCCGGGGTGCTGCGGGTGGCCGGTCTGGTGAGCTGCTGGGGTCGTCAGGAGAGGATGGCCCCCCGTTCGCCCTGCTGACCCGTAGCGTCAACAGGTCCCGCACCGGCCCTCGACCTCCGGTGCGACGCCGCCCTCTTCGAGCGGGTGGGCGTCGAGCGGTTCGCCTCGTGGCACGTCCGTGCCCTGGACACCGCGGGGGACGATCCCGATGGGGTACTCGCCGCCTCGGTAGCACCCGTGCCCGAGCACCCGGACCTGCCCGGCATCACCCAGCGCACGGTCCGTGTCGGCGGTTGCCGTATCCGCATCGCCGAGGCCGGTCAGGGACCGTTGGTCGTGCTCCGGCCTGTCGCCCCTGCCCACCCTGTGTCGCTTCGGAGCGGGCCACTACATGCTCTGCTTCAAGGAATCCGGCCTCGCCGAGATCGCGGCACACCCTGCGCGCGGGCCTTGGCGAGGGTCGACGGCACGGGGACGCGGTGTCGGCGAGGACCGTCGCCCGGGCCGCCTGGTCGGGGGGCCCGAGGGCGGCGGCCCCGGCTCGGGCGGGGTGCCGTGGGCGGGTCCGCATCCATTGCCGCAGTTGTATGTGCTGGGCCGTTCGGCGACGGGCCCGAGGTGCGCGGCCGCATGGTGTTCGCCGAGAGCCTGGAGGCACGCCTGCGCGAACTGGGCATCCCGAAGCAGTGGGCGCCCCCCGTGCTGCTCGGACACCACCGGGGTCGCACGGCCGGCGTGGTGGTGCGCGTGCCATGCGGCGCAGCGAGGCAGGGCGCGAGGGCCGGCACGCCCTCCGCGCCGTGCCGGGTCGGCCGCTGGCGTGTCCGGGGCCAGTGGCCTGGCGCGCAGCGCTGTACCCGCGGTACGCGCCGGCAGCGTCACCCCGAAGGAGATCGCCAGGTACCCGAAGCCGGTCAGGGTGTCGAAGTGGTGACCGGCCTTTTCGAACACGGTGCCGGACAACTACCGGTGCCATGACGGCAAAAGTCCGACGAGCGGCGGCGTGGGTTCGACCCCGGCACGCACTTGTGCTGACTGACTCACCGTCACATTCCGTTGGACGGCTGGTCGTTGTCCGTCATCCTGGCCGATGTTCTCGCCGTCCGCGCCGCGGGGGTGAGGTCGTCAGACCGGCGGGACGGGGGTGAAGCGGGAGGCGGTGTGGAGGTCGGCCCGCAGGTGGTCCGTGGTGGTGCGCAGGGCGGGCAGGACGTCGTGGACGCAGGACTCCAGGGTGCGGCGGGCCGTGTGCGTGGCCACGCACACCGCGGCGACCGCCCGGCCCGTGCGGTCCCGTACCGGTACGGCGATGGAGCGCAGGCCGGACTCCAGTTCCTCGTCCGCGAGGGCGTAGCCCTGCGCGCGGACCTCCGGGAAGGCGGGGGAGGCGTCCGCCAGCAGGACGCGGCCGAGTGAGGTCGCGGCGGCGGGGAGGCGGGCGCCGACCGTGATGTGGACCGTGAGGACACGGCTCGTGCCCGCCCCGGCCGTGTACTGGATCTCCGTGCCGTCGGGGGTGAGGACCGCGAGTGCGGCCGGCTCGTGCAGGGCCTGTGCCAGGGCCCGCAGATGGGGCTCGGCCAGGCGGGCGAGGGTGGCGCGGGACAGGGGAGGGAAGCCCAGGTCCAGGACGCGGGGGGTGAGGGTGAAGGTGCGGTCGGGGCCCGCGGCCACCAGGCCCAGGTGTTCGTGCGTGAGCAGGGCGCGCCGGGCCGTGGCCCGGGACAGGCCCGTCGCCCGGGCCACCTCGGTCAGCGGCAGCGCCGGGCGGCCCGCGCCGAACGCGGTCAGGACGGTGAGGCCCCGGGCCAGCGACTCCACGAAATCGCGGCCCAGTTGGTGCTTCGACGCCGTCGTCCAGGACGCCAGGCCCGAGGGCGGCGGGCCGGGCTCGGGCGCGGGCGCCGTACGCAGGTCGGACTCCATCGCCGCCACCGCCGTACGCAGCCGGGGCAGGAGGCTGGTGCGCAGGTCGGCCGCAGAGTGCCGGCTGGTGTGGCTGACCACGCTCGCCACGCACACCGGGCGGCCGGTGTACGGGTCCCGCACGGGTACGGAGACCGCGACCAGGCCCGGTTCGATCAGTTGGTCGTCCAGGGCCCAGCCGTCCTCGCGCGCCCGCTCCACCCGTTCCGGGAAAGACGGGAGAGACGGGAAAGACGGGGAAAGAGCCGGAGGAGAGGGGGCGTCGGCGGGTGCCTGCCGGGGCGGGAGAGCGGGGAAGGCCGTGTCGTGGGGGTCGGCGGACCGGCGGTCCCGCCAGCGTGCCCAGTCCCGCTCGGTCCACTCGGTCGCGAACAGCGGGCCGGGGCCGGTGCGTTCGGCGGGGAGCAGGTCGCCGATACGGAAGCTCACCGACAGCGCGCGGCGCCGGGTGGCCTGGTGGATGAAGCGGATCCCGTCGAGGTCGGCGACCGCGAGGGACACCGACTCGTCCAGCTCGTCGGCGAGGGCGTCGGCGCGCGCGCCGAGCAGGACGGGCAGACGCAGGGCGGCGAGATAGGAGTTGCCCAGCTCCATCACGCGCGGGGCGAGGACGACGTCCCGGCCGTCGAGGCGGACGTAGTCCATGCGGGCCAGGGTCGCGGTGATCCGGTCGACCGTGGAGCGCGCGAGCCCGGTGGCCCGCTCCAGCGCGCTCGGACCGAGCGTGCCGCCTGCCTCGGTCAGCCGCCGCAGCACACCGACCCCGCGGATCAGTGGCCCGACCGCTTCATCCGGCGGTCCTGCCGCGGCGGCCACGTCGGCGTGCAGTGCGGGGTCAGCAGCGGGCATCGGCTCTCCGGTACGGCGTTCGGGCACGCCTACGGTAAACCCCGCCCGGCGCCGTCCGTCCGGACCGTTCCCTCAGCTCCGGGTCACCCGCACCCGGTAGTCCCCGTCCTCGTCCTTCTCCCGTACCTGGACCGTGATGCCATGGCCGGGGTCCTTGAAGGTCTCGCCGGGGGAGTAGGGGGCGTCGGAGAGTTCCGCCTGGACGTTGGGGGAGCGGGTGCAGCCGCCGCTCCTGGGGTGGCTGTCCTGGACCTTGATCGGGCCGCGGCCGGTGTCGACCGTCGCGTCGACCCGGTAGATCAGGATGCCCGGGTGGCACACCGCCTCGTCGTTGCCGCCCTGGGTGCGCAGCTCCAGCGCGTATCCGCCGTGCGAGTCCGTCGGTATGAACACCAGCTTCTCGCCGCCCGCCCGCGACAGCGGCGTCAGCGTGTACTCGGTGCTGCCCCGCCGTACCGCGCAGTGCACCTGCGAGGCGTCCAGCCAGCCCAGTTTCCACTTGTGCCAGCCGAGCAGATCGTTGTCGGCCCCCCAGTCCTCGCTCATGATGTCCCAGTGCCCGACAACGCCCCCGCCCTCCTGCGTGTAGAGGTCGGGCAGGCCGAAGGTGTGGCCGTTCTCGTGGGGCAGGACGCGGTAGCCGGTGTGGGCGTAGGAGCCGGAGCCGTCGTCCTGGCGGGAGTAGATGAAGGACGCGTTGGCGACGGGCACGCCGTCGGCGACCGGGGCGTCCCCGTTCCCGGCGAAGGTCACGGACAGCACGGTGTCGAGGGCGGACGGGCCGGCGTTCGGGGTGACCAGGACGTTGAGGAGGTCGTAGGAGCGGAAGTCCACCGCCGGGTCGGCCGCGGCCACCATGTCCTGCACCAGCTGGCGGTAGCCGGGGTCGAAGGGGGCGCCGCGGTCTATGCCGTACGCCTTGAAGGGCTTGGGCATCCGCAGCCAGCCGGTGATCGGGGTCTCGGGCACGTAGTCGAGCCGGCCGTACGACGCGGTGCGGAACCACTCCTGGGTCTGCGGGAAGAACTCGTGGAAGCGGTCCATGGCGCTGCCCTGGCCGGGCGCGTCGGAGAAGTCGATCATCAGGGTCAGCGCGTGGACCGTGCCCGTGGAGCGGGAGTAGCCGTGCGGGGTGGGGACGCCCTCGGCCATCTGGATGTCGGGGCTGCCGTGGATCATGCAGGGCGCGAAGGCGGAGGAGTGGGCCAGGGCGATGGGCCCGGCGGTGGTGGGCGCCGTCAGATGTCCGGTCCCGGCCGAGGTGCTGACCGCGAGGGTCAGTGCGGTCACCGCGGTGAGGGCGGCCACCCGGCGCGTGCGTATCCGGCGCCGGCTGCGCGCCCGGCCGGCCCGGGATCTTCCGCGGCACGGGGCCAACGGGGTCGAAGGGGTCGAGGGGGCCAGGGAGGGGGCCTCGTCCTCGTCGTACAGGCCGTCGGGCGGACACGCGTGCCGACGACTCTCGCGCCGGCCCTCGTGCGGCCCGCGGCCCGCGGTCGGGTGGTCGTGGGGGATGTTCTCGTGGGGGAGACGTATGCGGCGGGGCGGCTGCGGCTGCATGCACGGGCCTCTCGCTCCACGGCAGCCGCCGGTCGCCGACTGCACCCTTGCGATCACCCTGTGTCGGCGGGGTGCGGGGCGCGCGTCGGGGAGGCCGAACGTGGGAAAGCGGGGCCGCAAGAGGGTGAATCCCGGCCCGAGATGAGTGTGGCTCAGGTCACAGGGATTGTTGGCGCGGTCGGGAAATATCCGGGGACCCGTTCCCCGTTTAACCCTGCGTCCGAGCGAAACGGGGACGGCTTCCCCGGATCGTGATCACCGCCCGCCGAAGATCCGGGAGCTCCAGGAGCTCTTGACGCTTCCGCCGGGCCCCGTCGCTTCGACAGTGAGGAGTACGCCGTGTCGACCGCGACCACCCCGGCCGTGCGCAAGGTGCCCCGGCCCAGGGCCGACGCCGTGCGCAACCGGGAGCGGATCGTCACCGCCGCCCGGGAGATGTTCGTCGAGGACGGCCCGCATGTGCCGTTGGACGAGATCGCCCGCCGGGCCGGCGTCGGCAACGCCACGCTGTACCGCAACTTCCCCGACCGCGAGGCCCTCGTCCGCGAGGTCGTCTGCTCCGTCGTGGACCGTACGGCCGAGGCGGCCGAGCTGGCCCTGGCCGAGACCGGCGACGCCTTCGCCGCGCTGGAGCGCTTCGTGCACGCCTCCGCCGACGAGCGGATCAGCGCGCTGTGCCCGATGGTCTCCAGCACGTTCGACCAGCACCACCCCGACCTGGAAGCCTCCCGCGAGCGCCTGGAGCAGCTCATCGAGGAGGTCATGGGCCGGGCCAGGGCGGCCGGGCAGCTCCGGCCGGACGTCGGTGTCGGCGACGTGATGATCGCCGTGGCGCAGCTGAGCCGGCCCCCGGCCGGCACGGACTGCCTGCGCGGCGACCGGTTCGTCCACCGGCACCTGCAACTCCTCCTCGACGGCCTGCGGGCCCCCGCCCGCTCCGCCCTGCCGGGCGAGGCCGTGACCGTCAGGGAGCTGCGCAAGCCCTGACCGATCAGTCCTGACCGATTAGTTCGGCCCCGCGCCCCAGTCCACCCTCACATCCCGTCCGACCCGGCCGTCCGACCGGTCCGTCGCCACCGCCGTCGACGAGCCACGCCTCCGTCTTCCCGTTTTTTCGCTTTACTTCAGATTTTTCCGTCACGAAAGTCCCGAAGTGGGTAATCCCATGTCCGAAACGGACCGCAAGGGCGCCTTCGGCGTCACCGCCCCCGGCGTCGACCCCAACCGCTGGAAGGCGCTCGTCTTCATCGCGCTCGCCCAGCTGATGGTCGTCCTCGACGCCACCATCGTGAACATCGCGCTCCCCTCCGCCCAGACCGATCTCGGCATATCCGACGGCAACCGGCAGTGGGTCGTCACGGCCTACGCCCTCGCCTTCGGCGGCCTGCTCCTCTTCGGCGGCCGTATCGCCGACAAGTGGGGCCGCAAGCGCGCCTTCGTCACCGGCCTCGTCGGCTTCGCCCTCGCCTCCGCGCTCGGCGGCGCCGCCACCACCGGCCCGATGATGTTCGGTGCCCGCGCCCTCCAGGGTGTCTTCGGCGCGCTGCTCGCCCCGGCGGCGCTCTCCCTGCTCGCGGTGATGTTCACCGACGCCAAGGAGCGCGCCAAGGCGTTCGGCATCTACGGCGCCATCGCGGGCGGCGGCGGTGCCGTCGGCCTGATCGTCGGCGGTTTCCTCACCGAGTACCTGAACTGGCGCTGGACGTTCTTCGTGAACGTCCCGTTCGCCGTCGTCGCGGCTCTCGGCGCCCTCTTCGTCATCCGTGAGCCCCAGGGCGGCCGCAACCGCTCCCCGCTCGACATCCCCGGCGTGATCCTGTCCTCGCTCGGTCTGATCGCGCTCGTCTACGGCTTCACGCGCGCCGAGTCCGACGGCTGGGGCGACACCGTGACCGTCTCGATGTTCGTCGCGTCCGCGGTGCTGCTGCTCGCCTTCGTGGCCGTCGAGTCCCGGGTCAAGGCCCCGCTGCTGCCGCTGCGCGTGGTGACCGACCGCAACCGCGGCGGGATCTACCTCTCCCTCGGCCTCGCGATCATCGGCATGTTCGGCCTGTTCCTCTTCCTGACCTACTACCTGCAGGTCGTGAAGGGCTACACGCCGGTCAAGACCGGCTTCGCGTTCCTGCCGATGGTGGCCGGCATGATCACCGGCTCCACCCAGATCGGCGCCCGCCTCATGACCCGGGTCCCGGCCCGCTTCCTGATGGGCCCCGGCTTCCTGGTCGCCGCGCTCGGCATGCTGATCCTCACCCAGCTGAAGGTCGACTCGTCGTACGGCACCCAGCTGCTGCCCGCGATGCTGCTGCTCGGCCTCGGCATGGGTACGGCGTTCATGCCGGCGATGTCCCTGGCCACCCAGGGCGTGCAGCCCCGGGACGCCGGTGTCGCATCCGCGATGGTCAACACCTCGCAGCAGGTGGGCGGCGCGATCGGCACCGCCCTGCTGAACACCATCGCCGCCTCGGCGACCACGTCCTACATCAAGGACCACATCGCCGGTGCCGCCGCCAAGCCGCAGCAGCAGCTGGTCAAGCTCCAGGGCATGGTGCACGGCTACAGCAGCGCGATCTGGTTCGCCGTCGGCATCCTGGCCGCGGCCTCCCTGATCGCCTTCACCTTCGTCAACGCCGGCCGTCCGGGCTCCACCCCGGTGACCTCCGGCGAGGGCGAGGGCGAGGGCGTCGAGGACGAGCTTCCGGTGCCGGTGGTGGCCCACTGACCCCGTCCGCAGGCCGGCTCACGGGCCGCCTTGCGGGATGACTCAGCGGAGCCAGGGCAGGTCCGCACCCGCTTCGTTCGGCTGGAGGCCCTCGGCGATGATCCCCATGATCTCGCCGAGGGCCTTCTGCTGTTCCGGACTGAGCCGGTCGAACATCGCCTGCCGCACGGTGGCCACATGGCCGGGCGCGGTCCGTGCGAGCACCTCGGCGCCCTCGTCGGTGAGCACCGCGAGCTGGCCGCGCTTGTCGGAGGGGCAGTCCTCGCGGCGCACCCAGCCGTTCTTCTCCAGCCGCGCGATCGCGTGCGAGAGGCGGGAGCGGGTGATCTTCGACTTCATCGCCAGCTCGGTCATCCGCAGCCGCCGGCGGGGCGCCTCCGCGAGGCCGACGAGCAGGCCGTAGTAGATGTGCGGCATCCCGGCGTCGCGCTGGAGCTGCCGGTCGAGGTGGTCCTCCAGCAGGGTGGTGGCGTGCATGTACGCGCGCCAGACGCGCTGTTCCTCGTCGGTGAGCCAGCGGTGCCGCGCGGCGGCGGGGTCGGGTGCCGTGTTCATGTGTCCCACTGTACGAGGCGTCTCCTTGAAACTTGAACAAGTCGGTCGTATGCTGCGAATAGAACTTGAGAGTTAAAGTAACTCCGGGATCTTCGTCCGAAGTTCCTCCGAGTCCCTCCGGGTCCTTTCCGGGTCCTTTCCGGAGCCTTTCCGAAGCGCTCCCGCAATTCTGTCGGGAGCCCGACGGGCACCTGCCGAGAGGCCTCTCGGAGGCCTGCCGGGGGCCTGTCGGGGGGCCGAGGGGGCCTCGCGAAGACCCGTCGTTGGATTCGTCGTTGGACCTGCCGTTGGGAGCCGCCGCCATGTCCGCCATGTCCGCCATGTCCGCCGTGCCGCAGGAGATGCCCGCCGAGGCGTCGCCGGGGCGCATGCCCGCCCTGTACCTCAGCCACGGCGCGCCGCCCCTCGCCGACGACCCCCTCTGGCCGGGCCAGCTCGCCGCCTGGTCCGCCGGCCTGCCCCGCCCGAAGTCGATCCTCATGGTCTCCGCCCACTGGGAGGAGGCCCCGCTCGCGCTCGGCGCGGTGGAGACGGTCCCCCTCGTCTACGACTTCTGGGGCTTCCCCGAGCACTACTACCGCGTCCGGTACGCCGCCCCCGGCGCGCCCGAACTGGCCGCGTCCGTCCGCAAACTGCTGCACGCCCCCGGTATCCCGGTCCAGGACATACCCGACCGCGGTCTCGACCACGGTGCCTACGTCCCGCTCGTCGAGATGTACCCGGACGCCGACATCCCCGTCCTCCAGGTCTCCCTGCCGACCCTCGACCCGGTCCGCCTGATGGACCTCGGCCGCAAGCTCGCCCCACTGCGCGACGAGGGCGTGCTGATCGTCGGCTCCGGCTTCTTCACGCACAACCTCGCCGCCCTGCGGCACACCGGCGGCGGCGTGCCGAGCTGGTCCTCCGAGTTCGACGACTGGGGCCGGCGTGCCCTGGAGGCCCGCGACTGGGACGCCCTGCTCGACTTCCTCGACAAGGCCCCGGCCGGCCGCTACGCCCACCCGCGCACCGAGCACTTCGCCCCGCTCTTCGTCACGATGGGCGCCGCCGAGGCGGGCGGCGGACTGGACGCGCAGAAGTCCGTGACCTCTGTGATCGACGGGTTCTGGATGGGCATGGCGAAGCGGTCGGTGCAGTTCGGCTGAGGTTCCGCCCGGGGGCGCCGGAGCCGGGGCGGGCGGTGCCGGAGTCGGGGGTGTCGCGTGCCGGCTGCCGTGGGCGGTGGGCGATGGGCGGCGGGTGATGGGCGGTGGCCGGTGAGTGGTGGCCGGCGGGTGATGGGCGGTGGGCGATGGGCGGCGGGTGATGGGCGGTGGCCGGTGGGTGGCGGGTGGCGGGGGCGTGCGCGGTCTTCGACCGGTAAGGGCCGGATATGGCCTAGCTCAGGATTTGCCGTGATTCCGCTTACGTGACAACCATCGGGCGGTGCGGGCCGTCTTCCGGGTCGGGAGGGCGGTCGACGGTGACGGTCTTCCGGGCTTGTTCTTCCGGGCTCGTTTCGGCGTGAGGGGTGCGACACCGAGTGTGACGAGCGTCTCGCGGACGCAGGACTCGTAGATCACCGCGAGCGTGTCGAGATCCACCTCGACTCCCGGTCTGACCTGCGTCTCTGCAGGTTCGGCGGCCTCTCTCGCCCCACGTGGCGGGACAGGGTACTGCATGATCAGAAAAATCGGAGGGCGGGTTGGGAATTCTGTCCGGATTCCAGTCGTTGTTTCCATCGGACGCAGGGCAGCCGAGGAGAGTCCCCACACAGTCCCCGGAGCGCTGAGCGTCCACAGGACCACCTGCCAGCCCACCATCGCAAGGGAGCACGCATGGCAACCCGTGCCGTCGCCCGTCGTCAGTCCGCCTCCGGCGAGACGGCCGACTCGGCAAGCAGGCTTCGCGCACACGGCGGCGAGATCGCCGACCGTGACCTGGTCGGCATGTACCTCGACGAGATCGCGCGTACGCCGCTGCTCGACGCCGCCAAGGAGGTCGAGCTGTCCCAGACCATAGAGGCGGGTGTGTTCGCGCGGCAGGTCCTCGACGGCGAGGAGGAGTCCGCGTCGGACGCCACCCGTGAGGAACTGGAGGCGCTGGTCGCCGCCGGTGAGCGGGCCAAGGACGTCTTCATCCGGTCCAACCTCCGCCTGGTCGTCGCCGTGGCCCGGCGCTACCCGCGCAGCGGCCTGCCCCTGCTGGACCTGATCCAGGAGGGCAACGCCGGCCTGGTGCGCGCTGTCGAGAAGTTCGACTACCGCAAGGGCTTCAAGTTCTCGACGTACGCCACCTGGTGGATCCGTCAGGCCATCACCCGCTCCATCGCCGACCAGTCCCGCACGATCCGGCTCCCCGTCCACCTGGTGGAGGAGCTGGGCCGCATCCGCCGCATCCAGCGCGAGTTCAACCGCGAGCACGGCCGTGAGCCGGAGCCCGCGGAGATCGCCGCGGAGCTGGGCTCCACCCCGGAGCGCGTCACGGACGTCCTCGACTGGGCCCGCGACCCGGTGTCGCTGAACATGTCGGTGGACGACCAGGGCGAGACCCAGTTCGGCGACCTGCTGGAGGACACCTCCGCGGTCTCCCCCGAGCAGTCCGTCCTGACCCTGCTGCGCAGCGAGGAACTGGACGACCTGATCGGCCGCCTGGACCAGCGCACGGCCTCCATCATCAAGATGCGCTACGGCATCGACGACGGCCGCGAGCGCACCCTGACCGAGGTCGGCAAGGAGCACGGCCTGACCCGCGAGCGCATCCGCCAGATCGAGAAGCACGCGCTGCTCGAACTGAAGAAGCTGGCGCGGGACACCGGATTCGACGCGGCGGCGTAACGGTCGTACGCCGCGGTGGTACGCCGCTCCCGTCGGGGAGCGGCGTACGGGACGAACGGCAGTCAGGACGAGGCGTCGACGGAACAGGAGGGGGCGTCTGCGGAGTCGTGTGCGCGCTGCGCGCGGTGGGCGGGGTGTGTGCGCTGCGGAGGGTGGGGGTGGTCGTGGGCGTGCGATGCCCGGGACCGCGCACGCCGGTGGCGAAAGACGGCGCAAACATGGCGTGGTCCTGTCGCTTCAACGCCCGGGCCCGCGGGAACAACCCATGCGGGCCCAGAGCAAGCCCCCCCCGGGAACCCGGACCGCACTCCCCAGAGCGTCTGACACACCGCCCGCCCTACACACCTGACAGCCGCACCGCACACGGCAGCCGATCCAGCGCCGCCGGCCGTCCCCACGCGAACCACGTCCCCACGCGAACCACGTCCCGACGCACCATCCCCCCCGGCGCCGGGACCTTCCGAAGCCGGGCTCCGGCACCCATCCCCCCTGGGTGCCGGAGCCCGGCTCTCTTGTGTGCGCGGTGGTCGGCTCCCGCCTGCGGAGAGTCCGTCGGCGGCTGGTCAGGCGGCCGGTGCGTGGACGCGCAGTGCCGTGACCGTCCAGTCGATCAGGGGAGTCGTGGGCTCCGGGGCCGGCCAGCCGTTGATCCGGGCCAGCGGGCGGAAGTAGCGGTCCCGGCGGGGAGCGCGCACGGCTTCGAGGTGTCGGATCAGCCCGCCGACCGTTCCCGTGGCCATTCCCGTGACCGCTCCTGTCGCGGTCTGCTCGGTCGGCCCGGTCTGCGCGCTCGGCCCGGTCTGCTCGGTCGGCTGGCACCGGGCGAGGAGAGCCGTGACGACGGATTCCGCCCGGGGCGCGTCCGGCCTGGTACAGGCGGTCAGGGCGGGTCCGGCCAGTTCGCGAGCGAGGGCAACGGGGTCCGGACGCGGCGGACTTGAGACATCTCCCCTCTGCGTCTGCCTCTGCGTCCGCGCGTGCTCGTGCACCAGCCGCCGCACGGCCGCGCGGAAGCCGTCGTCGAGGGCCAACTCGGCCAACTCCAGCCAGGCCGCGAGCTGTTCGTCCGTCGGTTCGGCGGGCAACTCGGGGGTCGTGGAACGGCGGACCGCGGCATGAGGGCCACCACGGGCCGGAGTCGCCACCGGGGAGTCACCGCCTCCGGGGCCGCCTTCGGGGGTGTCGAAGACGGCGTCCAGGAAGCCGTTGATCAGCCGTCGCCGCTCGTTCTCGGACAGGGTCGCCAACCGGTGCATGAGTCCCGTCTCCTCCAGGGTGGGCGCGCGTCCGGCCACGACCGACAGCACCGCCCGGCGCAGGCGCAGCACGCTGATCTGCACATCCAGCGCCGCCGCCTGCTCGGCTGGTCCAGCACCTGCCGGATCACCTCCAGCCCGAGGCCCAGTTCACGCAGCGCCCGTACGAGCGCCAGCCGGGCCGGGGCGTCCGGCCCGTACCGGCGATGGCCTGCCGCGGTGCGGTGCGCCGGTACGACGAGACCGCGGTCGGAGTACAGGCGGATCGTCTTGACCGACAGCCCGGTATGCCGGGCCGGCTCACCGATCGAGTACATCGAGCCGCACGACGCGTGCGGGGTGCCGTCGCGCATGGACCCACCTTCCGGTCTCCCTCCGGGGGAGAATCAAGTGTGCGGGAGGGCGAGTTGCAGGCCGCCCGACTGGCGGCCGACGCGGGCTTCACCGTCCCCGGCGAGGCGGCGCAATCCTGGCTGAGCCACCTCGGCCGGGAGCCGTTCCTCGCCACGGTCACCTTCTACGTGGTGGTGACTGAGGCGTAGTCCGGTTAGCCCCTGAACACCTAGAGCACACGCGCCGACGACGGCGGGACACGTGCACACGGCGGACAAGTGGGAACAGCCGGCGGGACACGTGCGAACGGGGACTGCGGGAACGGCGGAAAACGTTGGAACGGCGGAAAACGTTGGAACGGCGGCCCACCCCGTACCTGAACCCCGGGGTGGACCGCGCGGATGGCAGATTCTGCCACATGGGCATAGCCTGCCGGAATGAGCACCACCCCCAGCGACTCCCACCAGCAGTTTTCCGCCTCCCCACCGGTCTCGTTGACCGAGCGCCGGAAGGCCGAGACCCGGATGGAGATCGCCCGGGCGGCGGGCGCGCTGTTCGTCCGCCAGGGCCTGCGGGCGACCCGCGCCGAGGACATCGCGCAGGCCGCGGGCATCGCACCCCGCACCTTCTACCGCTACTTCGCCACCAAGGAGGAAGCGGTCGCCCCGCTCTACGCCGCCGGCGCCCAGCGCTGGGCGGAAGCGGTCCGTGCGGCTCCGGCCCACCTCGGCGTCCCGCAGGCACTGGAACACGCCGTCCGCCACACCCTCACTCCCGGTGCCGGGGTCTCGGCGGCCTCCTGGGAGTGGGTCCGCACCCTGATCCGGCTGGCCGACAGCAGCCCGGCCCTGCGCAAGGTCTGGGCCGAGGTGTGCCAGACGTCGGAGGCGACCCTGGTCGAGATCCTCGCGACGCGCCTGGCGCCCGACGGACCGGCCACCATCGCCCCTGCGCTCCGCTTCGCCGCCGCCGTCGCCGGTGCGGCTGTCCGCGTGGCCGTGGAGTCCTGGGCGGCCACCTCCTCACCGCCGACCGGCCCCGAGGGCCCGGCGGCCCTGGCACTGCACAACCTCAGAGCGCTGAGCGGATTCGACTGGCGCGAGCACGGCCCGGCCAACTGACGGCGAGCAGGGCCGGGCCACCTGGCGGCGAGCAGGGCCGGGCCATCTGACGGGGGTGGAGCCGGGGCGTCCGATAGGGGGCGGAGCCGGGGTCAGGGCTGCGCGGACCCGGAGTCGGGTTCCTCGGCCCTTCGCTCTTCCCTCTCCCCTTCCCCCTCCCCCCGCCCACCCTCCCCCCGCCCCGCCCGGCTCAGTCGTCCGCCCAACTCCCGTACGCACTCGGCCAGTTCCCCAGGTCCCCGTACGGTGAACTCGAACCCGGCCATCGCGAGCCGTACCGCCAGCCACTCCACGGGATCACCGGAGGTGCCCCGCAGGACGCAGCCGCCCTTCCCGTCGTCCTCCGGCTCCCCGAGCCAGGCCGGCACCCGCGTGGCGACCTGCCCGGCCGGCGCGGCGAAGCCCACCGTGAACTCGTACGTCTCCTGCCGCCGGTTGATGGACCGCCGCAGATACTCGGCGGCGTCCCC
The DNA here is from genome assembly GCF_001866665.1 of Streptomyces monashensis. Classification (GTDB taxonomy): domain Bacteria; phylum Actinomycetota; class Actinomycetes; order Streptomycetales; family Streptomycetaceae; genus Streptomyces; species Streptomyces monashensis. Next base: position 62,639 of record NZ_MLYO01000011.1, read on the forward strand.
CGCCGGCAACTCCCGTGGCGCGAACCGCACTCCGGTCGCGAACGGCTCGCTCACCCGGTCCACCCGGAACGTGCGCCAGTCCGCCCGGTCGAGGTCATAGGCGACCAGGTACCACCTCCTTCCCGTCGACACCAGCCGGTGCGGCTCGGTCAGCCGCCGCGTCTCGCCGCCCTCCTTGTCGCGGTAGGCGAACCGCAGCCGCTCGTGTCCCGCCACCGCCGACGCCATCACGGTCAGCGTCTCCGGCGCGATGCTCGCGCCGTCCCCGCTGGTCAGCGGTGTGGTCGCGGCCTGCAAGGTGGACACCCGGTGACGCAGCCGGGAAGGCAGCACCTGCTCCAGCTTGGCCAGGGCGCGCACCGACGCCTCGTCCACGCCCGCCACCGCGTGCCCGGCTCCGGCCCGCAGCCCCACGGCGATCGCCACCGCCTCCTCGTCGTCCAGTACCAGCGGCGGCATCGCCTTGCCCGCGACCAGCCGGTACCCGCCGTCCGCGCCCTTCGTCGCCTGCACCGGATAGCCCAGCTCCCGCAGCCGGTCGATGTCCCGCCGCACGGTGCGGCGCGACACCCGGAGCCGCTCGGCCAGCTCCCCGCCGGGCCACTCGCGCGGGGTCTGGAGGAGTGAGAGCAACTGCAACAGCCGAGCCGGTGTGTCGGTAGTCATACGGATGAGAATGCCGTACGACTAGGACACGATCTGGCCTAATGGCCTCCTAACTTTTCGGACATGACCTCCTCGGAACAGACCCTCACCCCTCGGCCGTCTCCGGACGACGCGCCGGCTCCGGGCGACCGGCGCCGCTGGTTCGCCCTGGCCATCGTCATGACGGCGGCCTTCATGGACCTGGTGGACGTGACGATCGTCAACATCGCCATCCCGTCCATCCAGCGGGACGCCGGCGCGTCCGTCAGCCAGATCCAGTGGATAACGGCCGGGTACGCCCTCGCCTTCGCCGCGGCCCTGATCACCGGCGGCCGGCTCGGCGACATCCACGGCCGCAGGCGGCTGTTCCTGGTCGGCATCGGCGGCTTCACACTCGCCTCCGCTCTGTGCGGTTTCGCCGTGAACCCGGACATGCTGGTCGCCTCCCGCATCCTTCAGGGCAGCATGGCGGCGATGATGGTGCCTCAGGTGCTGTCGATCGTGCACGCCACCTTCCCGGCTCATGAGCGCGGCAAGGTCTTCGGTCTGTTCGGCGCCGTCGTCGGTCTGGGCGCGGTCTCCGGTCCGCTGCTCGGCGCGCTGTTGACGGAATGGAACCTGTTCGGCCTCGAATGGCGGCCCATCTTCCTCATCAACCTCCCCGTCGGTATCGCGGCCTTCCTCCTCGGCCGCCGTTTCATCACCGAGTCCAAGGCGCCCAAGGCGCTGAAGCTGGACCTCGTCGGTGTCACCCTGGTCTCGCTGGGCCTGCTGATGCTGCTCTACCCGCTCACCCGCGGCCGGGAGCTGGGCTGGCCGCTGTGGGGGTACCTCTGCATGGCCGGCGCCCTCGTCGTCTTCGCCGCCCTGCTGTCGTACGAAAAACGGAAGGCCGTTCGGGACGGTTCCCCGCTCATCGAACTGTCCCTCTTTCGGGTGAAGAGCTTCGCCGCGGGCATCGCCGTGCAGACCGTCTTCGGTGTCGCGCTCGGCATCTTCTTCCTGGTCTGGACGCTGTACATGCAGATCGGCCTGGGCTGGAGCCCGCTGCGGGCCGGGCTGACCGGGGTGCCCTTCTCGATCGCGGTGTCCGTGGCCGCCGGGATGTCCGTGCAGAAACTGGTCCCGCGCTTCGGCCGCAAGGTGCTCCAGGCGGGTGCGCTCGTGATGGGCACCGGCGTGCTGCTCTACCTCTGGGAGGCCCACCGCTACGGCCTTGCCATCGCGTCCTGGCAGATGGCCCTGCCGCTGGTCGTGATGGGCGCCGGCATGGGCCTGATCGTCGCCCCGCTGACGGACGCGGTGCTCTCGGAGGTGCCGCGCGAGCACGCCGGTTCCGCGTCCGGGCTGATCAACACCGTGCAGCAGATGGGCAACGCGCTCGGGCTCGGGCTCGTGTCGGTCGTCTTCTTCGGGCGGATCGGCGACCGGCTGGCTCCGGCCCAGGTCGGCCCGGCCTTCGTGCACGCCTTCCAGTACGCGCTGTGGTGGGTTGCCGGGATCATGGGCGCGATCTTCCTGTTGATGTCCGCCCTGCCGAAGCGGCCGGCGCAGCACGTCGAGGGCGCGGAGGACGGGGAACTGCCCGCGCTGGAGAAGGAACCCGAGCTGGTGTCCTGACCGGGCGGTGAGATGTCCCGACCCGCGACGTGACGGGCCCGGCACCGGTCAGGTGCCGGGCCTTTCTGTTGGTCCGGAAGTCCGTTCATGCCCGATTGGAGTCTGAACCTGTTTACATTCCGGAAAGCCGCGCGTAGCCTCGCAGTGAAACCACACGTTCGGGCATTACTCGGAAGTGAACGGACATCGAGGCGGAGGCGAGCGGGATGTACGCACCGGAACGGCAGCAGGAGATCCTCCGGCTCGCCCGTGACGGCGGCCGGGTGGACGTGCTGTCGCTCGCCGAGGAGTTCCAGGTCACGGCGGAGACGATCCGCCGTGACCTGAAGGCCCTCGACCGCGCCGGTCTGGTCCGCCGCGTCCACGGCGGCGCCATCCCCGCCGGGCGCCTCGACTTCGAACCGGACCTCGCCGAGCGCGAGGGCACCTCCGCCGACGAGAAGGACCGCATCGCCAAGGCGGCCCTCACGGAGCTGCCGACCGAGGGCACGATGATCCTCGACGCCGGTACGACGGTTGCGCGGCTGGCGGCCGCCATCCCGCTGGAGTCCTCGCTCACCGTCGTCACGCACAGCCTGCCGATCGCGGCCCGCCTCGCGGACCACCCCGGCATCCAGCTCCACCTCGTCGGGGGGCGCGTACGGCACCGTACGCGCGCCGCCGTGGACGCCTGGGCGCTGCGCGCGTACGGCGAGATCCGGGCGGACGTGCTCTTCGTGGCGGCCAACGGCTTCTCCGCCGAGCACGGCCTGACCACCCCCGACCTCGCCGAGGCCGCGGTGAAGCGGGCCGCGGTCGCCGCCGCCCGCCGCGTGGTGCTCCTGGCCGACTCCGCCAAGCACGGCCAGGAGCACTTCGCCCGCTTCGCCGACCTGAGCGACGTGGACCTGCTGATCACCGACAGCGGGCTGAGCCCCGAAGACACCGCCGCCATCGAGCGCGGCGGCACGGAAGTAGTGCGCGCATGATCCTCACCGTCACCCCCAACCCCTCCCTCGACCGCACCTACGAGGTCCCCACGCTGGAGCGCGGCGAGGTCATCCGCGCCACCGGTGAGCGCATGGACCCGGGCGGCAAGGGCGTGAACGTCTCGCGCGCCGTGGCGGCCGCCGGACAGCGCACGGTCGCGGTCCTGCCCCTGGGAGGTGCGCCGGGGGCGCTCATCGCCGAGCTGCTCGACGCGCAGGGCATCGAGGTCGCGCCGGTCCCGGTCGCCGGAGCCACCCGCTCCAACATCGCGCTCGTCGAGTCCGACGGGGTGCTCACCAAGATCAACGCGCCGGGGCCCGTGCTGTCGCCCTCGGAGCAGGAACTCCTCCTGGACACGGTGCGGGACCAGTCGCGCGACGCCGACTGGATCGCGTGCTGCGGCAGTCTGCCCCGGGGTCTCGCGCCCTCGTGGTACGCCGATGTCGTCACGCGGGCTCACGCGGGGGGCGCACGCATCGCCCTGGACACCTCGGGACGTGCGCTGCTGGAGGCGCTGCGCGCGCGGCCCGATGTGGTGAAGCCGAATGCCGAGGAGCTCGCGCAGGCCGTCGAGCGCCCCCTGGCCACCGTGGGTGACGCGCTGAAGGCGGCCGAGGAGTTGCGCGGCATGGGCGCGCGCGCCGTGCTCGCGAGCCTGGGTGCCGACGGGCAGCTCCTCGTGGAGGACACGGGCGCCTGGTTCGCCCACGCGCGTGTGGACACCGTCCGCAGCAACGTCGGCGCCGGCGACTCCTCCCTCGCCGGCTTCCTGATCGCCGGCGGCAGCGGCCCCGAGGCCCTCGCCTCCGCCGTCGCCCACGGCGCCGCCGCCGTCCAGCTCCCCGGCAGTGTGATGCCGACGCCCGCCGACCTGGACCCGTCGGTGGTGACCGTCACGGCCGAGATCCCCCTCGACCGCGAACTGACGGATCCGGTGTCATGACCTGGATCGCGCTCCATGGCGCACGCCCCGGTACCCGGCACCTTGGCGCGCGCCCCCGACCGACACCCCCGGAAGCGCGCACCCCACCGGCCCCGAAGCGGCGGGACTCCCCGTCACTCGCCGCGGCCACCGGGCGGCACCACCGGCCGAGCCACGGTGCCACCCCCGGGAGGCGAGGTTTCCCCGGCCCCGCCTCCCGCCCGGTCCCATGCCCCCACCGCACCCCCGTCCCCCTTTCCGCCCACCCCTTCCCCCGGGCGATACGCGTGCATTGGAGCCCGCGATGAGCGACATGATCACCGCGGACCTGGTCGACCTCGACCTGTCCGCCGACACCAAGGAAGCGGCGGCCCGTGCCCTCGCCGAGCGCATGGTGGCCCAGGGCCGGGTGACCGACCTGGCGGGCTTCCTCGCCGACGTGGCCGCCCGCGAGGCCCAGATGCCGACCGGCCTCGACGGCGGCATCGGCATCCCGCACTGTCGCAGCGCCCATGTCACCGAGCCGACCCTCGCCTTCGGCCGCAGCGCCGCCGGTATCGACTTCGGTGCCCCGGACGGCCCGGCCGACCTGATCTTCCTGATCGCGGCCCCCGCCGGCGCGGACGACGCCCACCTCACGATCCTCTCCTCCCTGGCCCGCCAGCTGATGAACGCCGAGTTCACCTCGGCGCTGCGGGCGGTGTCGGACGCGGAGACGGCGGCGGCACTGATCCGCGGGGACGAGGAGCCGTCGGCGGCGCGGACGGCGACTCCTTCGGGGGAGGGCGCGGCCGCTACGGCGAGCGCCGGGCGCGCGGGAGCCGGCGAAGGCGCTGATGGGGGCACGAAGGCGGCCCCGGGCGCTGCTGAGGGCGCCGTGAGCGCCTCCCAGGACACCGCTGCGACGCCGGTGGCGGCCTCCGCCGGCGCCGCAGCGGTCACCACGACGGGGCGGGAGCAGAGCGCGTCCGCCCCGGACTCCGGCGCGCGCCCCTTCCGTATCGTGGCCGTCACCTCCTGCCCGACCGGTATCGCCCACACCTACATGGCGGCCGAGTCCCTGGAGAACGCCGGTCGCGACGCGGGCGTCGAGCTGGTCGTCGAGACGCAGGGTTCGGCCGGCTTCGCCCGGCTCGACCCGGAGGCGATCGCGGCGGCGGACGGCGTGATCTTCGCGCACGACGTCCCGGTACGCGACAAGGACCGCTTCGCCGGCAAGCCGACCGTCGACGTCGGTGTGAAGGCCGGCATCAACCGCCCCGCCGAACTCATCGGCGAGGTGCGCGAGAAGGCAGCGCGCGGCGAGAGGAGTGCCCCGGCGTCCGCGTCCGGCGGCACGCCGGTCGAGCGCACGGGCGACTCCACCGAGGGCTACGGCACCAAGCTCCGCAAGTGGCTGATGTCCGGCGTCAGTTACATGGTCCCGTTCGTCGCCGCGGGCGGCCTCCTCATCGCCCTGGGCTTCGCGATCGGCGGCTACAAGATCAACAAGGCGCCGTCGGTGATGGACCACTTCGTGTGGACCCAGGCCGACAGCTGGGGCGCCCTGCTCTTCCAGATCGGCGGCGTGGCCTTCGGCTTCCTGGTCCCGGTCCTGGCCGGCTACATCGCCTACGGCATGGCCGACCGGCCCGGCCTGGTCCCCGGTTTCGTCGGCGGCGCGATCTCACTGACCATCAACGCGGGCTTCCTCGGCGGCCTGGCGGCCGGTCTGATCGCCGGTGGCGTGGTGATCGCGATCCAGAAGGTGCAGATCCCGGCAGCGCTGCGCGGCATCATGCCGGTGGTGGTGATCCCGCTGATCTCCTCGGCGATCGTCGGATTCCTGATGTTCGTCGTGATCGGCAAGCCCATCGCGAGCGCCCAGAAGGGCCTCACCGACTGGCTGAACGGCCTCACCGGCACCAACGCCGTCCTGCTCGGTGCCCTGCTCGGCCTGATGATGTGCTTCGACCTGGGCGGCCCGGTCAACAAGGTCGCCTACACCTTCGCCACCGCCGGCATCGCGGTATCCAACCCCAGCGACTCCGCGATGAAGATCATGGCCGCGGTGATGGCGGCCGGCATGGTCCCGCCGCTGGCGATGGCCCTGGCCACCACCGTGCGCGGCAGGCTCTTCACCCCGGCCGAGCGCGAGAACGGCAAGGCCGCCTGGGTCCTGGGCGCCTCCTTCATCTCCGAGGGCGCGATCCCGTTCGCCGCGGCCGACCCGCTGCGGGTCATCCCGTCCTCGATGGTGGGCGGCGCGCTCACCGGCGCCCTGTCGATGGCCTTCGGCGCCACGCTGCGCGCCCCCCACGGCGGCATCTTCGTGGTCCCGCTGATCGGCAACCCGTTCCTGTACCTGGTCGCCATCGCGGCCGGCGTCTGCGCCACCACGGCCCTGGTCGTCCTCCTCAAGGGCATGCGCAGGCAGACCCCCGAGTCCACGCCCGGCGGCCCCGCGGACACCACGACCGCGAAGGGGGCCAAGCAGCCGGTGGCGGCCTGACCGCCGGTCGCGCCCTGCCCCGCGCCTTGTCCCTTTAGTTCGCTGTGAGTTGTTCACGGCACCTGCGAGATACGTCACGGTCCGGGATCAAAGTCCCGGACCGTGGTGTGTACTGGGACGCATGCCTGAGCACGTCCCGATTCTCCAGCTGATCGGCGTGGCCGTCCTCGCCGTGGCGGCCGTCATCTGGGCCCTCACCCTGCTGCGCCTGCTGGACCGCGCCGGCCTGCGGCCCTCCGCCGGGCGCGCCACGACCCCGCTGCCGGCCCTGCCGCGCCAGACCCGGGTCGGCCCCGAGCTGGAGTCCGTCGAGCTGACCCCCGCGGAACAGGCCGCGTTCGCGGGCCTGGCACGGCAACTCGCCGACGGCTGACGGCACACGTCACCTCCGCTGCCCGCGCACCCCCTACGGGGCTACCCCTGCCGCGCCGCCCGCCGCTCCATGGCGTCCCGCGCCTCGTCCTCCGACATGTAGACCTCGCACATGTGCCGTCCGTCGGGCGTCGCTGTGTGCTCGGTCTCCCACAGGGAGATCTCGCTCTCGTCCGGCAGCAGGAACGCGTGCTCGTACAGCGCGTAGCTCAAACCGACGCGTCCGGCCCGCCCCGGGCGCCCGAACGCCTGCGTGATCTCGTGCGCGGTCGCCGTCGCCAGCAGCGCCGCAGTCTCCGCGCCGGGCCGGTCCGGATTCTCCGCGCGGCGCAGCAGCCGGCGCGCGTGGTCCGCGGAGTCGCCGGAGGCGAACACGTGCCGGGGCTCGGGAATCGCCCACAGCCGCATCAGCGCGGGCAGCTCGAACTCCGGCGCGTCCGGCGGCAGCCCGAGCCGGGCCGTGGCCGTCTGCAGCTCCTCGTCGTCGACGTACACCTCGTGTTCCGGTGCGCTGCCCGGGGCAGGGTTGTGGACGAGCTCCCACAGCGTGACCGCCGAGCCGTCGGCGAGCAGCCAGGTGTGCCGGTACGTCTCCCGGTGCAGCCCCGCGCTGTGGTACGCGGAGTGCAGCGAACTGTCGTGCGCCAGCGCGCAGTCGAGCTGCCGTATCACCTCGTCGGGCAGCTCGAAGGAGTTCAGGGCACGGCCGAGGAGTCGCGCGAGATGCTCCTCCGGAGACTCGGGCGACTCGGCTGGTTCGTACGCTGCCGTCTCGTACGGAACGCTCAAGACATCTCCCGGCGTTGCTGCATGTCACCTTGTGGGTGCATACCGTAGCCCCTCGGTCGGACATCATGTCCGGGAACCGAGAAAACGTACGCCGGGAAAACGCGCGGGCCGCGCGAGAAGTTCCCGCGCGGCCCCACATCTCGTCAAAAGTCGCCGCTCAGACGGCACTTCCGGCGGTCCAGGCGCTCCACGACATGTTCCAGCCGTTCAGCCCGTTGTCCGGGGAGACCGTCGTGTCCGGAGAGTTCTTCACGATCACGACGTCCCCGACGAGCGTGTTGTCGAAGAACCACTTGGCCTGGGTGTCACCCTGCGCCCCCTGCACGTCCGCGAGCCCGACACAGCCGTGGCTGGTGCCCGAGCGGCCGAAGGGCGGATTGCCCTTGTTGTACCAGTAGTTGCCGTGGATGAACGTCCCCGACGAGGTCAGCCGCATCGCATGCGGCACGTCCGGGATGTCGTACTCCCCGCCGAAGCCGACCGTCGATCCGTTCATGCGCGTCTGCACGAACTTCTCGGAGATCACCATCTGCCCGTTGTACGTCGTGTGCTCCGCGCTGCCCGCGGAGATCGGTACCGACTTGATCGTTCGGCCGTCCCGCACGACCGTCATCGTCTGCGTGTTGGCGTCGACGGTGGACACCTGCGACCGGCCGACGGTGAAGGAGACGGTCTTCTTCTGCACCCCGTAGACACCGTTCGCGCCCTGGACCCCGTCCAGGTCGATCTTCATCGTGACCTTGGAGCCGGCCTTCCAGTAGTCCTGCGGGCGGAAGTCCAGGCGCTGGTTCCCGAACCAGTGCCCGACCACCTGCTGACCGCTGCTGGAGTTGACCGTGATGTGCGACTGCACGGCCTTCCTGTCGGTGATCGCCTTGTCGAAGGTGAACGACACCGGCATGCCCACCCCGACCGTGCTGCCGTCGTCCGGCGTGTAGGTGCCGATGAAGCTGTTCGCCGAGGTGACGGTGGTGAAGATGGAGTTGGCCGCCGCGGTCAGCCCGTTCGCGTCCTTCGCGGTCGCGGCGATCTGGTACTTCGTCCCGCGGTCCAGCTGCTCCTTCGGCTTCCAGGTGCTGCCGTCCGCGGATATCGCCCCGGCCACGGTCTGCCCGGACCCCGACACGGTCATCTTCACGTCGGTCAGCTTGCCGTCGCTGACCTTCACGCCGGTGGCGTTGATGGACGCGCTGGTCGAACCGTCCTTCGCCGAGATCGTGATCTTCGCGGTCGACGTCTTGGGGGAGTCCTTGCCGCCCTTGTCGTCGGTGGCGTTGGCGCTGCCACCGCAGGCGGTCAGGGTGAGGGTGCCGACCATCAGGGCGGCACAGGCCCCCAGTACGCGCCGCGCTGCAATGTCCGGCGTTGTCACGGGCTGCTCCAGGTTCATGTGATGTGCGTGATCCGTTCCAGTGCGTGGAGAAAGAGTGCACAGAGCCCCGGGTAGGTTCCCGCCGGCTTCCCTGAACGCCATCACGTGACAGAACCGCGACAATCGGGCTCGCCCGACGCCCGGCACCGCCCTACGGCTCCTCGTACAACTCCCCGTACGACGGCCACACTCCGCCTGGCCCGTCGACCGACTCGGCGGCCCGCACGCCCCGGACGATCGCGCGCGTCACGAGGTCCGCGGCGGCGGCCAGGATGTCGTTGAGCGCCAGGGGATGTCCGTCGAGCGGGCGCGCGCCGGTCGCCAGCGCGAACACGGTGTCCCCGTCGTGCAGGAGATGCACCGGACGCACGGCGCGCGCGATGCCGTCGTGCGCCGTCCCGGCCAGCTTCTGCGCCTGCGCCTTGGAGAGCTCCGCGTCGGTCGCGACCACCGCCAGTGTCGTGTTGAGCGGCGGCGGCGCGTTCTTGGCGGCGGCTTCGTCGAGCCGTCGGCGCGCGGCCTCCACCACGCGCTCCTGCGGATACTCCACCCGTCCCTGCACCAACAACTCCCCGTACAGCGCCCCCGTACCGGCATCCACCACGGCGCCCGCGGCGTTCACGACCGCCAGCGCGGCCACGGTGATGCCCGAGTCGAGCACCGTGCTCGCGGTGCCCACACCGCCCTTGAGCCGCCCCGCCACGGCGCCCGCACCGGCCCCGACACACCCCTCGGGCACACGAGCGCCCGGGGCGGTCACCGCGGCCGCCTCCACCGCCGCGCGGCCCGTCGCCGCGTCGGGCCGCGCGCGGAAGTCTCCCCCGCGCCCCAGGTCGAAGAGGCACGCGGCGGGCACGACCGGCACGACGTGCGCCGGATCCGGCCCCACCCGCACTCCGCGCGACTGCTCTTCCAGCCAGGCCATCACCCCGGACGCCGCGTCGAGCCCGTACGCGCTGCCCCCGGTCAGCACGATCGCGTCGACCCGCTGCACCACGTTGCGCGGGTCGAGCGCGTCGGTCTCCTTCGTGCCCGGGCCCCCGCCACGCACGTCCACGGCGGCGACGGCGCCGCCCTCGGGAGCGAGAACGACGGTGGTGCCGGTGAGCCAGCCGTCCCCCCGGCGGGTGGCGTGCCCCACCCGCACCCCGGTGACGTCCGTCAATGCGTCAACTGTCATGGGGGCAAGTGTGGCCCGCCCGGGCACCGGCGAGGGCTCAGTCCGCCGATGCGCCCGCGCTCGCCGCACGCTCCCGGCCGGCCATGCGCGCCGTCAGCGTCACTCCGGTCGCCACCGCGGCGGCGGACACGAGCCCGGCCGCGAACACCGCCCAGTGGCCCAGGAAGGTACAGCAGATCATCAGCAGCGCCGTGACCGGCAGTACCAGCTGCTGCGCGATACCGACCTTGAAGTGCCGCGAATGCAGCGCCCAGACGGTCAGCAGGTACAGCGCCGTGGGCAGGGTCACCGCGGCCGAGGCGGCCAGCGTGGAGATGTGGGTCCTGCCGACCGCCTGCTCCACCGCGACCTCCAGGCCGGCGCCGATCGCCGCGGCCGACGCGAAGATCAGGTAGTGGCCGTAACCCCAGAGGAACGCCTGGCCGTTGGAGCGCAGGTGACCGTGGATGGGGACCACGAAGTAGATCCACCACGCGGAGAAGACGATCAGCAGGCCGCCCGCCGCGATCGGCAGCAGCTCGCCCAGCGCGCTGTGCTCGTCCACCGCCGACTTCACGGCGACCGTCGCCGCGGAGATCGTCTCGCCGAGCACGATGATGGTGAACAGGCCGTACCGCTCGGCGATGTGATGCGGGTGCCAGGCGGTCGTGCTGTCCTTCTCGGCGTACAGCGGCACGCACATTTCCGCGATCGCCATCACGAGGAACACCCAGGGCCGGGCGGGCCCGGGCAGTACCACCAGCCCGGTCCAGCCGACCTGGCACAGCAGCACGCCGCACGCGTAACGGAGCGCCATGGTTCTCTCTGTGCCCGTGGCCGCTCTCGCGGCTCTCAGCCACTGTGCGGCCATCGCCAGTCGCATGATCAGGTAGCCGAGCCAGACCGCCAGGTAGTCGTGGTGCTGGAAGGCCCGGGACACACCGGCGGCCAGCACCAGGACACCGGCGATCTGCACCAGGGTGACGACCCGGTAGAGGGCGTCGTCGTTGTCGTACGCCGAGGCGAACCAGGTGAAGTTCATCCAGGCCCACCAGATGGCGAAGAACAGCATGGCGTAGTTGAGGATTCCGCCGCCGGCGTGCCCTTCGGCGACGGCGTGCACCAGTTGTACGCCCGCCTGCGCGATCGCCACGACGAAGCACAGGTCGAAGAACAGCTCTAGCGGCGAGGAGACCCGGTGCGCTTCGTCGCGCCCGCGCGAGGTGAGCCGGCGCAGGAGTCCGGGGGACTGGGGTGCGCCCGGGGAAGCGGGCGCCGGAGCGGAACTCGACGTCATGCCTCCCAGGACAGCAGAAAACCGGTCCGATATCTTGTGAACGAGTTCACAAACGCGCTGGGGTTCAACGTCCCGGCCGAAGGCCCAGGCCAGATGCCTTCCCCGCGCGCGGACTGCGGGGCCGTCGGGAGCGGGGCCGTACCCTTGGGGCATGAGCACCGCCCCCGAATCCGAGCCCCGCGCCCCGAAGCCCGCTCTGGTCTTCGACGACCCGCTGGACCAGCAGTCCTCGGACGACACCGACCGCGGATGGGGCGAGCGCACGGATGGTGACAGCGCCGCCGACCTGAAGCGCTTCCTCGACGAGAAGCCGCCCCACCACCTCTGAGCCGTCCGCGGCGGCGCCGCTAGCGCTCGTCGTGCCCCGACCCGCGCTGGGCGACCAGCGCGTCGCGGATCTCCTTGAGCACCTCCAGCTCGGTCACCTCCATGACCTCCTTCGTGCCCTCCCGAGCCGCCTTCTGCGCCGCTTGCCGGGCCAGGTACTTCGACATCGGCAGGACCATCAGGAAGTACACGACCGCCGCGGTGATCAGGAAGTTGAGTGTCGCACCGAGGACGGAGCCCCACATGATCTGGATGCCCCGGCCGCCCGTGCACGTGTCGGTCAGGCAGGAGCTGTAGTTGTCCAGGCTCTTGGTGCCGAAGGCGCCGACCAGCGGGTTGATGACCCCCTTCACGACCGAGTTCACGATGCTCGTGAAGGCCGCGCCGATAACCACCGCGACTGCCAGATCGACGACGTTGCCGCGCATCAGGAAGGTCTTGAAGCCCTGCCAGACGCTCGGTTCCTGCTTCGCGCTCACCTCGGGGACACTCCTCGCATGCACAGGTTGTGGAACGAAACGCTCCGCAACCTACGGCACGGTGCCGCCCCTGTGTCCAGTCGCGTCGCTTGATCGAGCGACGTGACAGCAAGCCGCCGGAAAAGCGTCCCAGTCGGTTCAGCACAGCGTCACCGCCAGGCGCGCCGTGGCGCTCGCGCCGACGAGCCGGGCCGCCGTGGCGCGCGGTGCCGACAGCACCACCAGCGCCCCGCTCTCGCCCCCGCCGGCCAAAGGCTCCGGCACTTCGGTCACGCGCACAGCGCGCGCGAGCACGCGGGCGACGCCCCCGGCCGACGGGTCCTCGGCGGCGATCACGTCGACGCGGTCGCCGGGCCGCAGCAGCCGGACCGTGGCGGCGTCGGCGATCCGCACGGGTGCCGTCACCACGTCCACCGGTGCGTGCCGTCGTACAGGGGCGGTGACCGGATGACCGCGGGGCTGTTCCGCGCGGTGCGGTTCGGCCGCCGTGCGCGGTCCGGCCGCGACGAGGGCGGCCGCGGTCACCGCGAGGCCGGCCGCGATGGCCCGCCTGCGGTGCCGTACGAGCCGTTGCAGCTGATACCGCCCGCCGCGCACCCGCACCGGAGGGAACTGCGGGACCTCACACGTCGCGGGGGCGTCCGTGCCCAGCGGACGCGGGAGCCGGACGGGAAACGGGAAGGAGGAAGCAGCGGGAGGAGCGGGAGGAGGTGACGACGGAGTGGGGGAGGACGAGGGCCAGGGCATGGGAAACCACCGCCTGCGACGAGGAATTCGGTTTGCGATGCCACGATGGGACATCCCGCCGAATCCCGTCGGAGTCGGTGGACGACGGACGGCTTGTGGACAACTCGGCCGCCCGAACGGGGAATTCCGGCGTGCTGGCCACCGGGTTGGTCACTGAGTTGTCCACAGGTTCGGCCGTGCACCGGCCCGTAACCGGCTGGTGCGCTACGGCAGTTCGAAGCCCGGGTCCATCCCGCCGAGCGCGTTCCCGCACGGGCAGTCCCGCTCGCCGGTCCCGGGCAGCGCCGCCACCGTGTCGAACAGCACGCCGCGCAACCGGTCCACGTTGGCGGCGAACACCTCCAGCACCTCCTCGTGCGAGACACCTTCGCCGGTCTCGGCGCCCGCGTCGAGGTCGGTGACCAGGGTCAGCGACGTGTAGCACAGCTCCAGTTCCCGGGCGAGCGCCGCTTCCGGGTGGCCCGTCATGCCCACGACCGACCAGCCCTGCGCCTGGTGCCACAACGATTCGGCGCGCGTCGAGAAGCGCGGCCCCTCGACCACGACCAGCGTGCCGCCGTCCACCGGTTCCCAGTCCCGGCCGCGGGCCGCCTTCAGCGCGGCGGCGCGTCCGGCGGGACAGTAGGGGTCGGCCATGGAGACGTGCACGACGTTCGGCACCGTGCCGTCGGGCAGCGGCAGCCCGTCGAAGTACGTCTGCGCCCTGGACTTCGTACGGTCCACCATCTGGTCCGGCACGAGCAGGGTGCCGGGGCCGTACTCGGGGCGCAGCCCGCCCACCGCGCACGGACCGAGCACCTGCCGGGCGCCGACGGAGCGCAGCGCCCACAGGTTGGCCCGGTAGTTGATGCGGTGCGGCGGAAGGTGATGGCCGCGGCCGTGCCGGGGCAGGAAGGCGACTCGCCGGCCGGCGATCTCGCCGAGGAAGAGGGAGTCACTGGGCGGCCCGTAGGGAGTGTCCACCTGGACCTCGGTCACGTCCTCGAGGAACGAGTAGAAGCCCGAGCCGCCGATTACACCGATCTCTGCGTTCGCCATGGTCAGCACAGTAGCCGTCGACGAAAGAGCGGGGGAGGCGGTGCCCGGAAACGCCGAGAACCCTGCCGTCGTGCGACGGCAGGGTGCGGTGCGAGCGGGTCAGGCGGCGGAGCTCTTGGCGGAGCTCGACGAGGAGGAGGACGGCTTCGCGTCGGACGACGAGGACGTGGTGCTCGACGAGGCGGCAGTGGCCGACGACGAGCCGGACGGCTTGGACGGCGCGCTGCTGCTCGACGTGGAGCCGCGGGAGTCGTTGCGGTAGAAGCCGGAGCCCTTGAAGACGATGCCGACCGCGGAGAACACCTTCTTCAGGCGGCCACCGCAGGTGGGGCACTCGGTCAGGGCGTCGTCGGTGAACTTCTGCACCGCCTCGAGGCCCTCGCCGCACTCGGTGCACTGGTACTGGTAGGTCGGCACTGTCTTCCTCCTGGCACTCTGACTCGATGAGTGCTAACGACGGTCCATAGTGACGTATTCCCGGGGATCAGTCCACCGTCACCGGCACGCGGTGACCGACGCCACGTGCGACGGTGACGTTCCGCCGGCGGGCGACCAGCCGCGATCGCAGCGTCACCAGGGTCACCAGCGCGAGCACGGTGCCCGCCGCCGGCACCAGGAATCCGGCACCGTTCCACAGCCGGTCCTCGAGCTGGCCGGCGACGGTGACGGCGGCCGCCTGCCCGAGCGCGACCGCGCCGGTCAGCCAGGTGAAGGCCTCGGTGCGGGCAGCGGCCGGTACCAGGCCCTCGACCAGCGTGTAGCCGGTGATCAGCGCCGGTGCGATGGACATGCCGACGAGCAGGCCGAGACCGGCGAGCAGCGGCACCGAGTGCGCCGTCCACAGGGCGGAGGCGGTGATCGCGAGCGCCGTGTAGCCGGCGACCAGGCGGTACTGGGGCGCGATCTTCCACGCGATGGCGCCGCAGACGATGCCGGACAGCATGTTTCCGGCCGCGAAGACGCCGTACAGGACGCCGTTCAGGCCGGGCTCGCCGATCGACTCGGTGAACGCCGCCAGCGACACCTGCATGCCGCCGAAGACGGAACCGATCCCGAGGAATGTCACGACCAGCACGCGCACGCCCGGCACGCGCAGCGCGGAGGCGTGCTTCACGCGCGTGTGCCCGCCGTCCGCGGTGACCTGCGGCTGCGTGCTCTTCTGCGCCGCGAACAGCAGACCGCCGACGAGCGTCAGCGCGCCCTCCGTGACCAGGCCCGCCGCAGGTGTCACGGCGGTGCACAGCGCGGTCGCCAGCAGAGGACCGAAGACGAAGGTCAGCTCGTCGGTGACCGACTCGAACGCCGCCGCGGTGGTCATCAGGGGCGAACCCTGGAGCTTCACGCCCCAGCGTGCCCGCACCATCGGGCCGACCTGCGGCACCGAGGCGCCCGTCGGGACGGCCGCCAGGAAGAGCGCCCACAGCGGCGCGTGCGCCAGCGCGAGCGCCGTCAGGGACAGGCCCGACAGCGTGTGCACCAGAACGCCGGGGACCAGTACGGCGCGCTGGCCGTAGCGGTCGGCGAGCCGGCCGCTGTACGGCGCGAACAGCGCCATGGACACACCGGTCGCCGCGGCGGCGGCGCCCGCCGCACCGTAGGAGCCGGTGGTGTGCTGCACGAGCAGCACGATTGAGAGGGTGAGCATCGCGAACGGCTGGCGCGCGGCGAAACCGGGGAGCAGGAACGTCCAGGCGCCGCGGGTGCGCAGCAGCTGTCCGTAGCCCGGGCGGGACGACGCCGACGGGTTCTCCGCCGACTCGGTGGTGACCGTGGATTCCACGGCCCGTGCCTTTCTTCCGCCTGGTAGCGCGCCCGTGCGGGGGCGCCGAGAGCTGTCCTCTTGCGCGGAACTGCGGTAGATACCGGTGCCACTGCGGAGGGCGTTCCGGCCGCCATACGGTCGCGCCAGCTCTGCATCAGACAGAGTTGGTTCGATCTGGGTGCCTTGATACTACAGGGAGCAAGGGCTTGTGCACCTGTGAAAATGAGCACGGCCGGGCCTGTTCACCTGTGATTGACGCGAGTGTGAATCACGCGAAACGCACCCGTAACGCACGCTTTCCCCATCCCGTGCGCCCCGCGCTCACCGCCCCGCGCTCACCGCCAGGCGCTCACCGCCCCCGCACTCACCGCCCCCGCACTCACCGCCCCCGCGCTCACCGCCAGGCGGTCGCCCCGCTCACGCCCAGCCACCCCGCCAGCTTGCCGCCGTGGGCGACCGCGCGCAGCCGCCGTTCCGTCGCGTCGCGCACCGGGTCGGTGGCGACGACCAGCAGTTCGTCACCCCGGCGCAGCACGGTCGTCGGCATCGGAACGAACGATTTTGCATCGCGGACGACGAGCGTGACGGCGGCCCCGGTCGGCAGCCGCAGTTCGTTGACCTCGACGCCGTGCATCCGGGAACCCTCGGGGATCGAGACGGACAGCAGGTGTCCGCGCAGCCGCTCCAGGGGCGCGGACTCGATGCCGAGGTCGGCGGCCTCGCCCTTCTCGCCCAGGCGCAGCATGCGCGCCAGCCAGGGCAGGGTCGGCCCCTGGACCAGGGTGTAGACCACGACCAGGACGAAGACGATGTTGAAGATGCGGCGGCTGCCGGCGACGCCGTTCACCATCGGGATGGTCGCCAGGATGATGGGCACGGCGCCGCGCAGTCCCGCCCACGACATGAGCGTCTGCTCCTGCCACGCCACGCGGAACGGCGCGAGGCTGAGGGTCACGCTCAGCGGGCGGGCCACCATGGTCAGGACCAGGCCGATGACCAGGGCGGGCCAGATGTCGTCCCCCAGCTCGTGCGGGGTGACCAGAAGGCCGAGCAGGACGAACATGCCGATCTGGGCGATCCAGCCGAGCCCCTCGGCGAAGCCGCGCGTGGCGGGCCAGTGCGGGAGCTTGGCGTTGCCGAGCACCATCGAGGCCAGGTAGACGGCCAGGAAGCCGCTGCCGTGCCCCAGGGCGCCGGCGGCGTACGCGGTGACGGCGATGGCCAGCACGGCGATGGGGTAGAGGCCCGAGGCGGGCAGGGCCACGCGCTTGAGCGCCCAGGAGCCGGCCCAGCCCACGGCGAGCCCTATGGCGGCGCCGACCGCCAGCTCCAGGAGTATCTCGCCCAGCAGGACGTACCAGTGGTCGACGGGTCCGGCCGTGGAGAAGGCGACGACCAGGATGACCACCGGGGCGTCGTTGAAGCCGGACTCCGCCTCCAGCGTGCCCGTCACGCGCGCGGGGAGGGGAATTCTGCGCAGCACGGAGAAGACCGCCGCCGCGTCCGTCGACGACACCACCGCGCCGACGATGAGCGCCTGCCGCCACTCCAGCCCGACCAGGTAGTGCGCGCCCGCCGCCGTGACGCCCACGCTGACGGCGACGCCGGCGGTCGCCAGGACGGAGGCGGAGGCCAGGACCGGGCGGACCTCCTTCCACTTCGTGCCGAGACCGCCCTCGGCGAGGATCACGACCAGGGCCGCGTACCCGATGACCTGGGTCGTCGCCGCGCTGCTGAAGTGGATGTGCCCGATGCCGTCCTGGCCCATGAGGACGCCGATCCCCAGGTACACGAGCAGGCTGGGGAGCCCGCTGCGGGAGGAGATCCGGACGGCCGCGACGGCGACGAGCAGGACCAGGGAGCAGACGAGCAGGAGCTGGTCGAGGTGGTGGACAGTCAGCGGCGGTTCCCTTCCTTGGCCCGCGCGCGAGGCGCGCGGACGCACGTACACAAGACCCGAGGCTGCGGCACGCCGCACCCAAGTACTTCGTTACCTTACCTAACTCTTGACGCTTTCTTGACGCTCGTCGAGGCAAGATCGAACGTTCGTGCACGCTGGTTCCCCACTCCGCGTCAAGCGGGACAGGGCCCTGCGCCTATGGTTGCTCCAGCGCTCATTCAAAGTCACAGCCCGACCTGCCGCTCGCGTTAGGACAGCAAGGACAGCGATGCCCCCGAAAACCACCGCCACAACGGGTGACAAGCCCGCCAAGTCCGGCAGGAAGAAGGGGCGCAGAGCCCGACTGATCGTGCTGGTGCTGGTCCTGGCCATCATCGGCGGCATCGCCTACGGGGCGTACTGGTCGATCAGCACCGTGCGCGCCTCCTTCCCGCAGACCACGGGTTCGCTCACGCTCCAGGGCCTGTCCGGGCCGGTGGACGTGAAGCGGGACGGCAACGGCATCCCGCAGATCTACGCGTCCTCCGACGAGGACCTGTTCATGGCGCAGGGCTACGTCCAGGCGCAGGACCGGTTCTACGAGATGGACGTGCGCCGGCACATGACCTCCGGGCGCCTGTCGGAGATGTTCGGCAAGAGCCAGGTCAAGAACGACGAGTTCCTGCGCACCCTCGGCTGGGACCGGATCGCCAAGCAGGAGTACGACACCAAGCTGTCGGCCTCCACGAAGAAGTACGTCGACGCGTATGCCAAGGGTGTCAACGCCTACCTCAAGGGCAAGGACGGCAAGGACATCTCCCTGGAGTACGCGGCGCTGGGCTTCACCAACGACTACACGCCGCAGCCGTGGACTCCGGTCGACTCCATCTCCTGGCTGAAGGCGATGGCCTGGGACCTGCGCGGCAACATGCAGGACGAGATCGACCGCGCGCTGATGACGAGCCGGCTCGGCCCGCAGCAGATCAAGGACCTGTACCCCGAGTACCCCTACAGCCGCAACAAGCCGATCGTGCAGGAGGGTCAGTACAACGAGCTGACCAAGACCTTCCAGCAGAGCGGCGGCACGGGCACCTCCCAGGGCACGGGCGCGACGCGTACGACCGGCACCACGGGTACGACCGGCGCGGCCGGCGGCGGCACGGGCTCCGCCGGCTCCACGGGCGCTTCTGCGGGCACGACGGGGGCGACCGGCGCCACCGCCTCGGGCGCGACCGGATCGTCGCTCACGAGCCAGCTGGGGGGCCTCTACAACGTCCTGGACAACGTCCCGACCGCCGTCGGCGTGAACGGCCAGGGCATCGGTTCCAACTCCTGGGTCGTCGCCGGGAAGTACACCATCACCGGCAAGCCCCTGCTCGCCAACGACCCGCACCTGTCGGCGTCGCTGCCGTCCGTCTGGTACCAGATGGGCCTGCACTGCCGGACCGTCTCCGCGCAGTGCCAGTACGACGTCAGCGGGTACACCTTTGCCGGCATGCCCGGTGTGATCATCGGTCACAACGCCGACGTCGCCTGGGGCATGACCAACTCCGGGGTCGACGTCACCGACCTGTACCTGGAGAAGGTCACCGCCAACGGATACCTGTACGACGGCAAGGTCCGGCCCTTCAAGACCCGCGAGGAGACCATCGAGGTCGCCGGCGGCTCGTCCAAGACGATCGTCGTCCGCCAGACCCAGGACGGGATGCCGCTGCTGTCCGACCGCGACGACGAACTCGTCCAGGTCGGCAGGAAGGCCACGGTCAACACCGCCGCGCCCGACCGCGGAGACGGCTACGGCGTCGCCCTGCGGTGGACCGCGCTCGACCCGGGCACCTCCATGGACGCCGTCTTCGCCCTCGACAGGGCCTCCGACTGGAGCCAGTTCCGCCAGGCCGCCGCGCTGTTCGACGTGCCGTCCCAGAACCTGGTCTACGCGGACACCAACAACAACATCGGCTACACGCTGCCCGGCAAGATCCCCACGCGCTCCTCGGTGGACGACGGCTCCGTCCCGGCGCCGGGCTGGGAGTCGAAGTACCGCTGGACCGGCTTCGTCAAGCAGGACGAGCTCCCCTACGAGTACAACCCCAAGCGCGGCTACATCGTCACCGCCAACCAGGCCGTGGTCGACAAGGACAAGTACCCGTACACGCTGACCACCGACTGGGGCTACGGCACGCGCAGCCAGCGCATCACCGACCTGATCGAGTCCAAGATCAAGGACGGCGGCAAGATCTCCACCGACGACATGCGGCAGATGCAGCTGGACAACAGCAGTGAGATCGCCAAGCTCCTGGTGCCGAAGCTGCTGAAGATCAACCTGGACGACAAGAACGTGCGCCAGGCGCAGAAGCTGTTGGAGGGCTGGGACTACACCCAGGACTCCGACTCCGCGGCGGCCGCGTACTTCAACGCCGTCTGGCGCAACGTCCTCAAGCTCGCCTTCGGCAACAAGATGCCCAAGGAGCTGCGCGTCAAGGGGCAGTGCCTGTGGGTCGACAGGATCGACAGCACCGGTCCGGTCGACGACAACACAAAGGTGCGCGAGTGCGGTGAGCGCGACGCCGACCAGGCGCAGCCGGACGGCGGCGACCGCTGGTTCGAGGTCGTGCGCACCCTGATGGACAAGCCGGACAGTGACTGGTGGAAGACGCCCAAGTCGGGCACCCGCCCTGCCGCGAACAACATGGACCAGCTCTTCGCGCGGGCCATGATCGACGCCCGCTGGGAGCTGACCGCCAAGCTCGGCAAGGACATCGACACCTGGAGCTGGGGCCGGCTGCACCGCCTGTTCCTGAAGAACCAGACGCTCGGCACCGACGGCCCCCAGATCCTGCAGTACATCCTCAACCGCGGCCCCTGGAGGCTCAGCGGCGGCGAGGCCACGGTCAACGCGACCGGCTGGAACGCCGCGGGCGGCTACGGGGTCGTCTGGGTGCCGTCGATGCGGATGGTCGTGAACCTCGCCGACTTCGACAAGTCCAAGTGGATCAACCTGACCGGCGCCTCCGGGCACGCCTTCAGCGCGCACTACACGGACCAGACGAGCCTGTGGGCCAAGGGCGAGCTGCTGTCCTGGTCGTTCTCGGCCGGGGCGGTCGACAAGAACACGAGCGACACGCTCACCCTGAAGCCGTGAGCACCTGACGGCAGCACGGCACCCGGGAACGGCCCTCCACGCACGCGTGGAGGGCCGTTCTCCTTCCGTCGGGTCAGGCGCCCGGGAAGCGGCGCACGCCGGAGGGCGTCACCACCGCGTGCACCGGCTTGTCGTGCGCCTCGGCCGGGACGTGTGCGACGACCTCCGTGTCGTAGAGCAGGACCACGAGTCGCGGCCGTACGCCCGCGCGCTCCAGGCGGGCCAGCACACGGTCGTACGACCCTCCGCCCCGCCCCAGGCGCATCCCGCGCGCGTCCACCGCGAGCCCGGGCAGCAGGACCACGTCGGCGCCCGTCACCGCGTCCGGTCCGAGGCGCGCGCCCGCGGGCTCGAAGAGCGCCGTCTTTCGGCCGTGTTGGACCCGGGCGAGAGAGTCCGGGCCGGTGTACTCGCCCCAGTCGAGATCGTTGTCCGGCAGCAGCGCGGGGAGCAGGACCCGCACGCTCCGCGCGCGCAGCGCGTCCAGCAGCGCCCGCGTGCCGGGTTCGCTCCCTACGGAGACGTACGCCGCCACCGTGCGCGCACGCGCCAGTTCGGGCAGCTCCAGGGCGCGCTCCGCCAGCGCGCGCCCCGTCGCGTCGGCGTCATCCGGTGTCAACCTGTTCCTCACCGTGAGGAGCTCCCGTCGCAACGTCCGCTTGTCAGGCTCGCTCATGCGTCCCTCGTGTTCCACGGGTCGTCTCGCGTCCTTCCTGATTGTTCGATGCAGTCATAAAGGGCCAGCCAATCGGGGCTACGGATTCCGTACAAAGGCACCGGTTAAGGTGGCGGGCATGACTCAGTCGCACCCCAGGATCAGCAAGGCTGTCATCCCTGCGGCAGGCCTCGGGACCCGGTTCCTGCCGGCCACGAAGGCCACTCCCAAGGAGATGCTGCCGGTCGTCGACAAGCCGGCGATCCAGTACGTGGTCGAGGAGGCCGTGGCGGCGGGGCTCGACGACGTGCTCATGGTCACCGGACGCAACAAGCGTCCCCTGGAGGACCACTTCGACCGCAACTACGAGCTGGAGTCGGCCCTGCAGAAGAAGGGCGACGCCGGCCGGCTCGCCAAGGTCCAGGAGTCCAGCGACCTGGCCACCATGCACTACGTCCGCCAGGGCGACCCCAGGGGCCTCGGCCACGCCGTCCTGTGCGCCGCCCCGCACGTCGGCCACGAGCCCTTCGCCGTCCTCCTCGGCGACGACCTGATCGACCCGCGCGACCCGCTGCTCCGGCGCATGATCGAGACCCAGGAACAGCACGGCGGCAGCGTGATCGCCCTCATGGAGGTCGCGCCCGAGCAGATCCACCTCTACGGCTGCGCGGCCGTGGAGGCCACCGCCGACGGCGACGTCGTCAAGGTGACCGGGCTGGTCGAGAAGCCGGACCCGGCGGACGCCCCCTCGAACTACGCGGTCATCGGCCGCTACGTCCTCGACCCGCACATCTTCGACGTACTCCGCCGGACCGAGCCCGGCCGCGGCGGCGAGATCCAGCTCACCGACGCCCTCCAGCAGCTCGCGCAGGACGAGAAGGTCGGCGGACCGGTGCACGGCGTCGTCTTCGAGGGCCGCCGCTACGACACCGGCGACCGGGGCGACTATCTGCGTGCCATTGTCAGACTCGCGTGCGAACGTGAAGACCTGGGCCCGGACTTCCGGACCTGGCTTCGCAGTTACGTAGCCGAGGAGATGCAGCAGTCTTGAGCAGCGCCGTGACCCGCCCCGCCGGCCCGGACCATCTGTGGTCGGTCGACGAGCACCTGGAGGACATCCTCTCCACCGTCCGCCCCCTGGAGCCCATCGAGCTGCACCTGCTCGACGCCCAGGGCTGCGTCCTGGTCGACGACGTCATGGTGCCGGTGTCCCTGCCGCCGTTCGACAACAGTTCCATGGACGGGTACGCGGTGCGGGTCGCGGACGTCGAGGGCGCCAGTGAGGAGTTCCCGGCCGTCCTGGACGTCGTCGGGGACGTCGCGGCCGGTGCGGCCGATCCGGTCCGGGTCGGTCCCGGGCAGGCCGCCCGCATCATGACCGGCGCGCCGCTGCCGCCCGGCGCCGAGGCCGTGGTCCCCGTCGAGTGGACCGACGGCGGGCTCGGCGAGGGACCGGTGAGCGGCATGCGGGCGCGCAGCCTGGCTCCCGAGGGCGCCGAGGGACAGGTGCGCGTGCACCGTCCCGCCGAGGCACGCGCGCACGTGCGCGCCAAGGGCAGCGACGTGAAGGCGGGCGAACGCGCCCTGGAGGCCGGCACGATCCTCGGCCCGCCGCAGATCGCGCTCCTCGCCGCGATCGGCCGCGGCACGGTACGCGTGCGCCCGCGCCCGCGCGTGGTCGTCATGTCCACTGGCAGCGAACTCGTCCAGCCCGGCGAGGATCTGGCCGCCGGCCAGATCTACGACTCCAACAGCTTCGCCCTCACCGCCGCCGCGCGGGACGCCGGCGCCATCGCCTACCGGGTGGGCGCGGTCGCCGACGACGCCGACACCCTCCGCTCGACCATCGAGGACCAGCTCGTCCGCGCCGACCTGCTGGTGACCACGGGCGGCGTGAGCGTCGGGGCGTACGACGTGGTCAAGGAGGCGCTGTCGCACGTCGGCGACGAGGACGAGGCGGGCGCGGGCGTGGAGTTCCGCAAGCTCGCCATGCAGCCCGGCAAGCCCCAGGGCTTCGGCTCGATCGGCCCCGACCACACGCCGCTGCTGGCCCTGCCCGGCAACCCGGTGTCGTCGTACGTCTCCTTCGAGCTGTTCGTCCGCCCCGCCATCCGCGCCCTGATGGGTCTCGCGGACCTGCACCGGCCCCGCACGCGCGCGACCCTGAAGGCGGACGAGGCGCTGCGCTCACCCAAGGGGCGCCGGCAGTTCCTGCGGGGCGCCTACGCCGACGGCGAGGTGACCCCGGTGGGCGGCGTCGGCTCGCACTTGATCGCGGCGCTGGCGCACGCCGACGCGCTGATCGTCGTCCCCGAGGACGCGGACCGCGTCGAGCCCGGCGACGAGGTGGAGGTCGTCCTGCTCGGCTGACGCACGCGCGCGTGAGCGCGCGACGGGACCCACGGGGGTCCTGGCCCGGTGCGTGCGCCGACTTGGCGGTACCGTGGCGCGCACAACAGGCCCGCGCACCGCACTGTGACGGGCCCGGACCGGGAGCGGCACAGAGCATGAGTACGCAGGACGGACTGACGCACATCGACGAGGCGGGCGCCGCCCGTATGGTCGACGTATCCGGGAAGGACGTGACCGCGCGCACCGCCCGTGCCAGCGGCCGCGTGCTCGTCTCGCCCCGCGTGGTCGAGCTGCTGCGCGGCGAGGGGGTACCCAAGGGGGACGCCCTCGCCACCGCGCGGATCGCGGGCATCATGGGCGCCAAGCGCACCCCGGACCTGATCCCGCTGTGCCACCCGTTGTCGGTGTCCGGTGTGAAACTGGATCTGTCGGTCGCGGACGACGCCGTGGAGATCCAGGCCACCGTGAAGACGACGGACCGCACGGGCGTCGAGATGGAGGCCCTCACCGCCGTCACGGTCGCCGCGCTGACCGTGATCGACATGGTCAAGGCGGTCGACAAGGGAGCGGTCATCACGGACGTACGGGTGGAGGAGAAGACGGGCGGCGCATCGGGCGACTGGAGCCGGGCATGAGCTACCGGGCTCTGGTGGTCACCGCCTCCAACCGGGCCGCGGCCGGTGTCTACGAGGACAAGGGCGGCCCGTTGATCGTCGACGGCCTGACGGGCTTCGGGTTCGCCGTGGACGGCCCCCGGGTCGTGCCCGACGGGGATCCCGTGCGCGAGGCCCTGCGCGCGGGCGTGGCGGCCGGGTACGACGCGATCGTCACCACCGGCGGCACCGGCATCTCGCCGACCGACCGCACGCCCGAGGCGACCCGTGCGGTGATCGACTACGAGGTGCCGGGCATCGCGGAGGCCGTCCGGGCGTTCGGCAGGGAGAAGGTGCCGACCGCCGTGCTGTCCCGGGGCCTGGCCGGGGTGGCGGGACGGACCCTGATCGTCAATCTGCCGGGCTCCACGGGCGGGGTGCGCGACGGCCTCGCCGTGCTGGAGCCCCTGCTGGTCCACGCCGTCGACCAGATCCGCGGCGGCGACCACCCCAGACCCAGGAGCGGGGGTGCGAGCTGAACAGCCCTTACTGGCCCGTCGTGCTGGCGGACGGCGATGTCGTCCTGCGGCCGATAAAGGTGCGCGACCAGCGAGCCTGGCGCGAGGTGAACCGGCGCAACCGGGACTGGCTGCGCCCGTGGGAGGCGACCATTCCGCCGCCCACGCCGAGCGGGCCGATCACCCACCGGCCGACGTACCGCCAGATGGTCCGGCACCTGCGGTCGGAGGCCAACGCGGGCCGGATGCTGCCGTTCGTCATCGAGTACCAGGGGCGGCTCGTCGGGCAGTTGACGGTCGCCGGGATCACCTGGGGGTCGATGTGCTCGGGGCACGTCGGGTACTGGGTGGACGAGGCGGTGGCCGGCCGCGGCGTGATGCCGACGGCGGTCGCGCTCGTGGTGGACCACTGTTTCCGCGCTGTCGGGCTGCACCGCATCGAGGTCTGCATTCGGCCCGAGAACCGGCCCAGCCGGCGGGTCGTGGAGAAACTCGGATTCCGCGAGGAGGGGCTCCGGCCGCGCTATCTTCACATCGACGGGGCCTGGCGCGACCATCTGGTCTTCGCGCTCACCGCGGAAGAGGTGCCCGAGGGGTTGCTCGCGCGCTGGCAGCGGGCACGCTCCCAGAGGGAGCGGTACATCGAGCGTCCGGCGGACGAGGCGGATCCGTCGTGGAATCCGCAGAACACGCCGGGGAATCCCGCCTAGGCCCCGGAAATGGAATATGTGTTCGAAATTGATCGGATGCTGACCGTCTCGGGGCATTGAATTCGCGACTGAGGCGGTCCTCTGATCGCATGGATCGCAAAAAAAGCTGGAAATATCAGCCAGATCGTGCGACACACCGGCTCAATTGGCGGATGGCCTCAGGCAAACCCCTCTACGGTGTGAGACGTGAGCAGCAGCGGCCTCATCTACGCAGTCATTGTCGGGGCCTGGGCCGCCTACTTGGTGCCTATGTGGCTCCGTAGGCAGGACGAGCTGAACGAGGCCCGTCCGACGGAACGCTTCAGCACCGCCATCCGGCTGCTGTCCGGACGGGCGGGCATGGAGCGTCGGTACGCCAGGGACCTGCGGGCGCGCTCCGCCCAGGAGGGGGAGCCGGACGCCGGCGACCCGGACGCCGCCACCGACTCGGTGGACGTCCGGGCCTTCGCCATGCCTCCGACCCGCCGTCAGGCGCACGCGGACGCCGGGGGCGAGTCACCCGGAAGGGCGGAAGCGGCACGTGAACAGGAGCCCGCACGGGCGCCCAAGTCGGTGCCCGCGCCCCCGCAGCGGCCGGTGCCGGCCGCGCGACGTTCGGCCTCGGCACAGGCGGCCGCGGCGCGCGACCGGCGCCTGAAGGTCCTGGCGCGCCGCCGACGCACCACCGTGATGCTCTTCCTCGGCTTCACACTCGGCGCGATCGTCGCCGCCGTCGGCGGGCTCGCCTTCCTGTGGGCGCCCGCCGTACCGGCCGTGATGCTCAGCGGGTACATCGCGTATCTGCGTTCCCAGGAGCGCCGTCGCTTCGCCTACCAGATGGACCGCCGGCGGGCCGAGGTCGCCGCGCAGCGGCTGCGGGAGCGCGAGCGTCAGCCGCGTCGGCGCGTGTCCCTCGACGCGACGAGCGCCGGCGCGGACGAAGCGGAGGAGGTCCAGGAGGCCGAGACGGATCCCGGTCTCTCCGCGCTCGCCGCGGACCGGCGTGCCCTGGTCGAGCAGACCGACCACGCCGAGTGGGTCGACCAGCAGCGTGAGCGCCAGCGGCGGCCCGGCGGGGACAGCTGGGAGCCCGTGCCGGTTCCCCTGCCGACCTATGTGACCGCGCCGGTGGCGCCGCGTGCCACCTCCGACGTGGACCTGGGGGCGCCGGACACCTGGAGCTCGGCGCGTTCCAGCTCGGTCGCGCCGGGGCAGGAGGCCGTCCACGCGCCGGAGTCCGGCGCCGGCGAGCAGGCGCCCGTGACCGAGGACAAGCCGGTGGGCGGCCGCAGCGACGCGCGCCGCGCCGCGTCCGCGCGCCGGGCGCGTGAGCGCGGACGCACGCCCCTGTTCGATCAGTACGAGGACGGCGACCGCCCGCGCGCGGCGAACGAGTAACCGCGCTCGCACGCCCCTCGGCGCGCTCCCCGTCGGGCGCGCCCCCTCCGGAGACCCCCGCCGTGACCAGTCACGGAACGGATTTCCAAGCACCCCGATGGGGATGCTAGAGTTTCACTCGTTGCAAGGGCCTGTGGCGCAGTCCGGTAGCGCACCTCGTTCGCATCGAGGGGGCCAGGGGTTCAAATCCCCTCAGGTCCACGCAGCATGGAGCCCCTGTCGGCAGTAGTCGACAGGGGCTTCATCGTGTGTCCGGACGGAGTGTCGGACCGCGGCCAGGCCTGCCGGGGCTCAAGCGGGCCTGGTGTGATCCGAGTTACCGGCTCAGAGCTTCTTCGCGAAGCAGAGGCTCTCCTCGTGGAAGCGGTAGTAGCCGAACTTGGCGCACGGCTCGTAACCGCTCGACGTGTACAGAGCGACGGCCTCCGGCTGCTTGCTGCCCGTCTCCAGCACCATGCGGACCCGGCCGGCGGCGCGGGCGTCCTCCTCCAGGACCGAGAGTATGCGGCGCGCCAGGCCATGGCCCCGCATCCGTTCGATCACGAACATGCGCTTGAGCTCGGCGTCGCCGTTCTCGTTGCCCTCGCTGTTGAGGTCCTGGCTGCGCCAGCCGCCCGTCGCGACGGGGCGGTCGAGCTCGTCGTACGCGATCAGGTACGCGCCGCGCGGCGGGTCGAAGTCCATGGTGTCGAGAACCGTGGCGTCTCCGCCGTCGCCGTAGCGCAGCTGGTACTCGGCCTGGACTTCGTCGTTGAGCGTGACGGCGTCGGGGTGATCGAAGCGGACGCGGCGTATATTCATACTTTGTATCGTACTTCTATGCAGGACGGTGTTCGTCGGACGGTGGGGGCGGACTCCGTCCAGTGTGCCGGTATCGTGCCCTGGTGCTGACTGTGACCTCGGTGAACGTGAACGGGCTGCGGGCCGCCGCCAAGAAGGGCTTCGTGGAGTGGCTCGCCCGGACGGAGGCGGACGTCGTCTGCCTGCAGGAGGTGCGCGCCGAACCGCACCAGCTGCCCGAGGAGGTCCGGGAGCCCGACGGCTGGCACGTCGTGCACGCCCCGGCCGCCGCCAAGGGGCGCGCGGGCGTCTCCCTCTACACGCGGCGGGAGCCGGACCGGGTCCGGGTCGGTTTCGGTTCGGACGAGTTCGACGGCAGCGGCCGCTACGTCGAGGCCGACCTGCCCGGTGTGACCGTCGTCTCCCTGTATCTGCCCTCCGGCGAGGTCGGCACCGAGCGGCAGGACGAGAAGGTGCGCTTCATGGACGAGTTCCTCGTCCATCTCAAGGAGTTGCGCGCGCGGGCCGCCGCCGACGGGCGCGAGGTGGTCGTCTGCGGCGACTGGAACATCGCCCATCAGCAGGCCGACCTCAAGAACTGGCGCGGCAACACCAAGAACTCCGGCTTCCTGCCCGAGGAGCGGGAGTGGCTCGGCCGGGTGCTCGCCGCCGGGGACGGCGGTTACGTCGACGTCGTGCGCGCCCTGCATCCCGACGTCGAGGGGCCGTACACCTGGTGGTCGTACCGCGGTCGGGCCTTCGACAACGACTCGGGGTGGCGCATCGACTACCACGTCGCCACGCCCGGGCTCGCCGGCAAGGCGGTCAAGGCGCTCGTGGAGCGCGCGGCCACGCACGCCGAGCGGTGGTCGGACCACGCGCCGGTGACCGTCGTCTACGACCTGTAGGCGCGGCCCCGCCCGTCGGCCCCGCCCGTCGGTGGCGGGCGGGATCAGATGTCGCGTTCGCCGGACTTCTTGGTCAGGCGGCGGTCGAGGGCCAGGGAGAGTTCCGCCTCCACCACGCTGCGGGCCAGTGGGCGCAGGCGGTGGAGGTCCTCCTCGGGGGCGTGGCGCAGGATCACGTCGGCGAAGAGTTCGGCGAGGGCGTCGGCGTGCTCGCGGACGCGGGCGGCGGCGGTGAGGACCTCGCCGAGCGGGATGCCCTCGCGGACCAGGGCGGAGGAGACGTCCAGCAGGCGGCGGCTGATGTGCACGATCTCGTCGCCGTCGGTGCCGAGGTAGCCCAGTGCCATGGCCGCGGCGAGGTTCTCGGGGGTGACCTCGCCCTCGAAGCGGGCGGCGAGTTCCTCGGGGGTGAGGCGGACCGGCTCCTCCTCGGTGGGGGTGCCGACGCCGAGTAGGTCGGCAACGTCGCGGCCCTGGTCGAGGGCCTCCGCGAGTTCCGCGATGCCGTTCAGTGTGTGGCCGCGCTCCAGCATGGCGGCGATGGTGCGCAGGCGCGCCAGGTGGTGGTCGTCGTACCAGGCGATACGGCCCTCGCGCCGGGGCGGCGGGATCAGCTTGCGCTCCCGGTAGAAGCGCAGGGTGCGCACGGTGATCCCGGCGAGCCGGGCCAGCTCCTCCATGCGGTACTCGCGCCGTTCCCGCGGCCGTGCCCCCGAGTGTTCTGCGTCCTCTGCCACGTCCGCAGCCTATGTTGTACCGCCGGTAACTTTCGTGGCCCCGCCCCCTACCGCTCGGTACGGAGCTGCTCTACAGTCCCATTGCGCCAGTGTTCACTGGCAGAGTCGAAGGCGATGCGTGGAGGCTTCGGGATGGCCGAGCACGAGCATGTACGGGTGGCGGTGATCGGGTCCGGGTTCGGCGGGCTGGGGGCCGCCGTGCGGCTGCGCCGCGAGGGGATCACCGACTTCGCCGTCCTGGAGCGGGCCGACAGCGTCGGCGGCACCTGGCGGGACAACAGCTACCCCGGGTGCGCCTGTGACGTGCCCTCCCACCTCTACTCCTTCTCCTTCGCGCCCAATCCGGACTGGCCGCGCACCTTCTCGGGCCAGCAGCACATCCGGGCCTATCTGGAGCACGTCACCGACCTCTTCGGACTGCGCCCGCACCTTCGCCTCGACTCCGAGGTCAAGCTGATGACCTGGGACACCGAGAACCTGCGCTGGACCATCGAGACCACGCGCGGCACGCTGACCGCCGACGTCGTCGTCTCCGCCACCGGACCGCTGTCGGACCCGAAGATCCCCGGGATCCCGGGCCTCG
Organism: Streptomyces monashensis; assembly: GCF_001866665.1. GTDB lineage: Bacteria > Actinomycetota > Actinomycetes > Streptomycetales > Streptomycetaceae > Streptomyces > Streptomyces monashensis. The sequence goes on from NZ_MLYO01000011.1 coordinate 92,862, forward strand.
CGTCCTTCCCCGGCAAGGTGTTCCACTCCGCCCGCTGGGACCACGACTACGACCTGCGCGGCAAGCGCGTCGCGGTGGTCGGCACCGGGGCCTCCGCGATCCAGATCGTGCCCACCATCCAGCCGCAGGTCGGCCGGCTCACCCTCTTCCAGCGCACGCCGCCGTGGGTGATGCCCCGCGTGGACCGCGCCATCAGCGCCGCCGAGCGCGGGCTGCACCGGTTGCTCCCCTTCACGACCCAGGTGCGGCGCGGACTGCTGTGGGGCATCCGGGAGCTCCAGGTCCAGGCGTTCACCAAACACCCCGACGAACTCGGCCTGGTCGAGCAGCTCGCCAAGCGCAACATGGCCCGCGCGATCAAGGACCCGGCCCTGCGCGCCAAGCTCACCCCCGACTACCGCATCGGCTGCAAGCGGATCCTGCTGTCCAGCGCGTACTACCCGGCGCTGGCCAGGCCGAACGTGGACGTCGTCGCCAGCGGGCTGAGCGAGATCCGCGGCTCGACGCTCGTCGCCGCCGACGGTACCGAGGCCGAGGCCGACGCGATCGTCTTCGGTACGGGCTTCCACGTCACGGACATGCCGATCGCCGAGCGGGTGGTGGGCGCGGAGGGCGGTACGCTCGCGGACTCCTGGAAGAACGGCATGCAGGCGCTGCGCGGTGCCACCGCCGCCGGGTTCCCGAACTTCATGACGATCATCGGGCCCAACACCGGCCTCGGGAACTCCTCCATGATCCTCATGATCGAGTCTCAGCTGAACTACATGGCCGACTATCTGCGCCAGCTCGACGTCCTCGGCAGCCGCACCGCCCTGGACGCCCGGCCCGCCGCCGTCGAGACCTGGAACCACCGAGTCCAGGAGCGCATGAAGCGGACCGTGTGGAACACCGGCGGCTGCACCAGCTGGTACCTGGACGCGAGCGGCCGCAACACCACGATCTGGCCCGGTACGACGTCCGAGTTCCGCACCGCGACCCGGCGTGTGGACCTGGCGGAGTACGAGGTCCTCCGGAAGAGCGACGGCAAGCCGGCCGGTACGGCCGTGCCGCAGACGCCGGCCGCCGTCACGGAGAGCGGGGGCGCCGCATGAGCCGGCCCGTCCCCGCGACCGCCCCTGCCACCGACGGCCGCTACGTCCCGCCCGCCCCCGCCCGCGAACTCACCGTCGTCTCCGCCGACGGCGCGCCGCTGCACGTCGAGGTGCACGGCCCCGAGAACGCGCCCCCGGTCGTCCTCTCCCACGGCTGGACCTGCTCGACCGCCTTCTGGGCGGCGCAGATACGGGACCTGGCGACCGACCACCGCGTGATCGCGTACGACCAGAGGGGGCACGGGCGCAGTCCCGCGAGCTCCGCGTGCACTACCCAGGCGCTGGCGGACGACCTCGAAGCGGTGCTCGCGCGGACGCTCGCACGCGGGGAGAAGGCGCTGGTCGTCGGCCACTCCATGGGCGGCATGACGGTCATGGCCGCGGCCACGCGCCCCCGCTTCCAGGAGCACGCCGCCGCCGTCCTGCTGTGCAGCACGGGCAGTTCGCGGCTGGTCGCGGAATCGCGTGTGGTGCCGATGCGCGCCGGGCGCGTGCGCACCTGGATCACCGGGCACATTCTGGGGTCGCGCGCTCCCCTCGGGCCGGTCACGCCGGTCGCGAAGAGCATCCTCAAGTACGCCACCATGGGCGCCGGTTCCGCCCCGCACATGGTGGAGGCGTGCGCGCGGATCGTGCACGCCTGCCCGCGTGCCGTGCGCCATGCGTGGGCCGGTGTGCTCGCGACGCTCGATCTCGACCACGGCGTACGGGAGTTGCACACGCCCACCGCGATCGTGCACGGCGCGTCCGACCGGCTCACGCCCCCGGTGCACGCCCGCGCGCTGGCCGCCGCGCTGCCGGCGTGCGTCGGTCTCACCGAGCTGACCGGCGTCGGGCACATGACCCCGATCGAGGCTCCCGACCTGGTGATCGGCAGGATCCGGGAACTCGTCACCACGTATGTCACGGCGCAGATCAAGGAGGGCGCATGAGCAGGGTCAGCCTCGAAGGGCAGGTCGCGGTCGTCACGGGGGCCGCGCGCGGCGTCGGTGAGCTGCTGGCGCGCAAGCTCTCGGCGCGCGGCGCGAAGGTCGCGCTGGTCGGGCTGGAGGAGGAGGCGCTCAAGGAGGTCTCCGGGCGGCTGCACAGCGACAGCGCGTACTGGTACGCCGACGTCACCGACCACGAGGCGATGGACCGGGTCGCGCGGGAGGTGAAGGAGCGGTTCGGGAAGGTGGACATCGTGGTCGCCAACGCCGGTGTGGCGACGGGCGGGCCGTTCGTCGACTCCGATCCGCGGGCCTGGCGGCGGGTGATCGAGGTCAACCTGATCGGTTCGGCGGTGACCGCGCGTGCGTTCCTGCCGGTGCTGGTCGAGAGCCGGGGCTATCTGCTCCAGATCGCCTCGCTCGCCGCGATCACGCCCGCGCCGATGATGACGGCGTACTGCGCCTCCAAGGCGGGCGTGGAGGCGTACGCGCACAGTCTGCGCGCCGAGGTCGGCTACCAGGGCGTGCGCGTCGGCGTGGGCTACCTGTCCTGGACCGACACCGACATGGTGCGCGGTGCCGACCAGGACGACGTCATGCGGGAGTTGAGGCAGCGTCTGCCGTGGCCGTCGAACAAGACGTACCCGCTGGGCCCCGCCGTGGAGCGGATCGTGGAGGGCATCGAGCGGCGCTCGGCGCATGTGTACGGACAGTGGTGGCTGCGCGGCATGCAGGGCGTGCGCGGATATCTGCCGGCGCTCATCGGGACCGTCGGCCAGCGCGAGATGAAGCGGTTCGCGCCCCGTCTGCAGGGGATGAGCTCGGGGCTCGTGGGTGCGGGCGGCGCGGCGGACGAAGCGGCGCGGGCTACGCACCGTAACTGATCCACATGCGTTCCCCGGTCCGCCGTGTGAGTCTGGTCGAGGCCCCAGCGGGGCCGTTTCCCCCGAATTCCCTCTCACTCACCACAGGAGTGAACCCTCATGGGTATGAAGGACCAGTCCCAGAACAAGGCCGGCGAGCTGAAGCAGCGGGCGAAGGGCAAGGGCGACCAGGCCCGTCAGCAGGCCGGGCAGCGCGGTAAGCAGCAGGCTTCGTCCGAGCGGGGACTCAAGCACGAGAACATGCGTGACATCGAGGACTCGGACCAGGAGATGAAGGACCGGTTCGACCGGGACTACGACGCGTAGCCGCTGCGCTCGGCTTCGGCCGGCCTGTCGGCATGGGGCGCCCTTCGCTCGCGGAGGGCGCCCTAACCGTTCTTCCGCGGCGGCAGTTTCGGGCGGGAGCGGTTCGGGACGTCGCTGTGGTCCGGGGGGACGGCCGCGGGGGTGGAGGTCAGGAGGTCCAGGGCGAGCTGGATCGCGTCGTCCATCTGGGCATGGCGGCCCTCGGCCCAGTCCAGGGGGGTGCGCATGATCTCCAGGTCGGGGGCGACGCCGTGGTTCTCCACGGACCAGCCGTAGGCGTCGAACCAGGCCGCGTTCATCGGGACCGTGATGACCGTGCCGTCGCCCAGCCGGTGGCGGCCGGTCATGCCGACCACGCCGCCCCAGGTGCGCTGGCCGACCACCGGGCCGAGCCTCAGCAGCTTGAAGGCGGCCGTGATCATGTCGCCGTCCGAGGAGGTCGCCTCGTCGGCGAGGGCCACCACCGGACCGCGCGGCGCGTTCGAGGTGTACGACACCGGCTGGGCGTCCCGGGTCAGGTCCCAGCCCAGGATCGTCCGCGTCAGCTTCTCGATGACGAGTTCGCTGATGTGCCCGCCCGCGTTGCCGCGCACGTCCACGATCAGCGCGGGCCGGGACACCTCCATGCGCAGATCGCGGTTGAACTGGGCCCAGCCGGAGCCGCCCATGTCGGGGATGTGCAGATAGCCGCACTTGCCGCCGCTCAACTCCCGTACGACACCGCGGCGTTTGGCGACCCAGTCCTGGTAGCGCAGGGGGCGGTCGTCGACGAGCGGGACGACCGCGACCCGCCGGGCCCGCTCGGCGCCCCCGTCCGCGGGTACGAACGTCAGCTCCACGGTCGTCCCGCCGGCGCCGGCGAGGAGCGGATACGGCCCGGTCACCGGGTCGACCGGGCGGCCGTCGACATGGGTCAGCACGGCGCCCTCACGGATGCCCGTGCCGGCCAGCGGTGAGCGGGCCCGGGAGTCGGAGGAGTCGCCGGGCAGGATCCGCCGGAGGGCCCAGCCGGCCTCGCGGCGGACGAAGTTGGCGCCGAGCAGGCCCTGCCGGCGCTGGTAGTGCGGCGGGCCCTCGTTGCGGCGGGCGGCGGTGACGTACGCGTGCGAGGTGCCCAGTTCGCCGAGGACCTCGCGCAGGAGGTCCGCGAACTCGTCGGGGGAGGCGACGCGTTCGACCAGCGGGCGGTACTGGTCGAGCACCGCGTCCCAGTCGATGCCGCACATGCCCGGGTCCCAGAAGTAGCCGCGGATGATGCGCCCCGCCTCCTCGTAGGCCTGGCGCCACTCGGCGGGCGGGTCCACCTCGTGCAGGATGCGGCGCAGGTCGATCCACACGGTCGTGTCGCCGTCGCCCGGTTCCGTGGACGGGACCGCGCGCAGCTCGCCCTCGTCCACGACGACCAGGCGGGTGTCGTCGCCGCTCACCGCGAACCAGTCCAGGTGGTCGACCAGTTCGGACTTCTTGGCCTTGGTGATGTTGAAGTACTCCAGCGTCGGACGGCCGCTGGTGTCGGCCGGGTTGGCGAAGGTCTCGCCGAGCGCGCCGGAGATCGGCCAGCGCAGCCAGACCAGGCCGCCGCCCGCGACCGGGTGCAGCGCGGAGTACTTGGACGCGATGACCGGGAACGGCGTGACCCGGTTCGCCAGGCCCTCCACCTCGACGGTCACCGTGCCCGCCTCGCCGGTCTCCTCTTCCTCGACCGGGTCGAGCCCGCCGGCGGCCGGGCGGCCCTCGGGGTTCAGCGCGAAGGGGGAGGGGGTCGCCGAGCTCAGCGGGACGAGGTACGGGCGGCAGCCGAGCGGGAAGGAGAGGTCGCCGGTGTGGACGTCGTAGACCGGGTCGAAGCCGCGCCAGGAGAGGAAGGCGAGGTAGCGGCCGTCGCGGGTGAAGACGGGGTTCTCGTCCTCGAAGCGGCCGTTGGTGACGTCCACGATGAGCCGGTCCTTGATCCGGGCCAGCTTGATCTCGCGCAGGGAGCGGCCGATGCCCGGGTGGGACCAGGCGAGCCAGGCGCCGTCGGGGGAGAAGGCGAGGTCGCGGACGGGGCCGTTGACGGAGCGGATCAGCTCGGTCACCTGGCCGGCCGCACCTCCCGGCACCTCGCCCTGCCCGGTCTCCTCGGCCCCCTCGGCCCCCTCCGCGTTCGCGGGGCCCTCGGCGGCCTCCGCGGCCGGGGTCTCCGCGGCCTCGCCGCCCTCCCCCTCTCCCGTGTCGAGCAGCAGCAGCCGTCCGTCGTGCGAGGCGATGGCGAGCCGTTCGCCGAGCGGATCGCAGACCATCTCCAGGACCCGGCCGAGCGCCCCGGAGGCCAGCCGGTGCGGGGCGCGGTCGCCGGACGCGCGCGGCAGCTGGGCGATCTCGACGGCGTCCTCGCCGTCGGCGTCGGTGACGTACGCGACCTTGCCGGTCGTGCCCAGCATCTCCGGCAGCCGTACCCGGACGCCGGGCGTGTCGGCGATGGTGCGGGCCGGGCCGTCGCGGTGGGTGAGCCAGTACAGGCTGCCGCGGACGACGACGGCGCTGGCCCGGCCGGTCTCGTCCACGGAGATGCCGTCGACGTTCTGCGCGGCCGGCACCTGATAGCGGCGGCGGCCGGTGGCGGGTCCGGCGAGCCGGATGTCCAGCTTGTGCGGTACGGCGTTCGGGGAGAAGTCGTCCACGAGCCACAGGTCGCCCGCGCACTGGTAGACCACCCGGGTGCCGTCGCCGGCGGCGTGCCGGGCGTAGAAGGCGTCGTGGTCGGTGTGGCGGCGCAGGTCGGTGCCGTCGTACGCGCAGGAGTAGAGGTTGCCGACGCCCTCGTGGTCGGAGAGGAAGGCGACGCGGCCGGCGACGAACATGGGGCAGGCCAGATGGCCGCCGATGTCGGGCACGAGCTGCGTGCCGTGCAGCCACAGGCGGCCCATGGCGCCGCCGCGGTAGCGCTTCCAGGAGGCCGGTTCGTGCGGCGGGGTGCCGGTGAGCAGCAGCGTCCTGTGTTCACCGTCGACGTCGGCGACCTGGATGTCGGTGACCGGGCCCCAGGGCAGCCGCGCGCCGGGGTCGCCGGCGGTGGGGACCTTGTAGGCCCAGGTGAAGTAGGAGAAGGGCTGGTCGTGCGAGGCGACCGCGAGGATGTCGCTCTCCCCGTTCTCGGGGGGCGTCCAGCCGCAGACCCGGGTGTCGGAGCTGCCCCAGTACGTCAGCTGCCGCGCGGGACCGCCGTCGACGCCGACCAGGTGGATCTCGGGGTCGAGGCTGCGCCAGGTCGTGTAGGCGATACGGCGGCCGTCGGGCGAGAAGCGCGGGTGGCCGGTTTTGGTGCGGTCCGCCGTGAGGCGCCAGGCGCGGCCCGGCGCGTCGAGGGGGGCCAGCCAGAGATCGTCCTCGGCCACGAAGCACAGCAGATCGCCGCTGAGGTGGGGAAGGCGCAGATAGCTCACCTCCCTATGCTTTTCCGGGCAAACGGCACGAGCAACTCGTACGCTCGTCGTCGCTGCTTATGGAAAGCAGACAACCGTGATCCAACCCACGTACGAAACGGTTTCGTTTCGCTCGCTCTCGGGGTATCTTCATGGAGTACGAAACAGGAGGCTCCGGAGCGGAAGGGTGAGTGGCATGACCGAGGTGGTCGCAACGGCGCGCCGCAGTCGGATCACGCCCGAGCGGGAGGCCGAGTTGTACGAGGCCGTGCTCGACCTGCTCCGCGAAGTCGGCTACGACGCCCTCACCATGGACGCCGTCGCCGCCCGTACCAAGTCCAGCAAGGCGACGCTCTATCGCCAGTGGGGCGGCAAGGCCGAGCTGGTGGCGAAGGCGGTGCGGCACAACAAGCCGGGCGGCATGGGCCTCGACGGGATCGACACGGGATCGCTCAAGGGCGACCTGCGCGCTCTCACCCTGCGTTCGGACGACTGCGAGATGGAGCAGAACTCCGCGCTGATGCGGGGCCTGGCCATGGCGGTGCACAGCAACCCGGACCTCCTGCGGGCGTTCCGGGACCATCTGATCGAGCCCGAGATGGCGTCGTTCCGCCGCGTGGTGCAGCGGGCCGTCGACCGGGGTGAGATCCGGCCGGACAACCCGGCGATCGAGTTCATGATGCACATGATGCTCGGAGGGTTCGCCGCCCGCACCATGATCGACGAGTTGCCGCCGACGCAGTCCTTCCTCATGTCGTACATCGACGCCGTGGTCCTCCCCGCCCTCGGCGTTCCCACCGACTGACCTCTCTCCCCAGCAAGCCCACCTTCTGACGTCACCGCTCACGTCGTCGGGCTGACCACCCCTGCCCTGATCAACCCCACGACCTGACCGGGAGTACGCCTCCGTGGCCACATTCCTGTACAAACTTGGCCGTCTCGCCTTCCGGCGACGGCACTTCGTCGCCCTCATATGGGTGGCGCTGCTGACCCTCGCCGGGGTCGGCGCCGCCTCCGCGCCGCCCGCCGGCAGCACGTCCTTCTCCATCCCCGGCACCGAGGCGCAGAAGGCTTTCGACCTCCTCGAACAGCGCTTCCCCGGGATGAGCGCCGACGGCGCCACCGCGCGCGTCGTCTTCAAGGCGCCGGCCGGCGAGAAGATGACCGACCAGCTCAACAAGGCGGCCGTCGAGAAGACCGTCAAGGAGCTGGGCAGCGGTCCCGAGGTCGTCTCCGTCGCCGACCCGTACGCGGGGCACGCCGTCAGCCGGAACGGCTCGATCGCCTACGCCGCGGTGAAGTACAAGGTCTCCGGGATGGAGCTCAAGGCCTCCTCCAAGGACGCCCTGAAGGAGGCCGCGCAGCACGCGCGCGACGCCGGGCTGACCGTCGAGGTCGGCGGTGACGCGCTCACCGCGACCCCGGAGACCGGCTCCAGCGAGGTCATCGGCATCGCGATCGCCGCCGTCGTCCTCGTCATCACCTTCGGCTCGCTGCTCGCGGCCGGATTCCCGCTGCTGACCGCGATCATCGGCGTCGGCATCGGCGTCTCCACGATCACCGCGCTCGCCAGCGCCCTGGACCTGGGCTCCACGACCTCCACCCTGGCCTCGATGATCGGCCTGGCCGTCGGCATCGACTACGCCCTGTTCATCGTCTCCCGCTACCGCGCCGAACTGGCCGAGGGCCGCGAGCGCGAGGAAGCGGCCGGACGCGCCGTCGGCACGGCGGGCTCGGCGGTGGTCTTCGCGGGCCTGACCGTCGTCATCGCCCTGGTCGGCCTGTCAGTCGTCAACATCCCGATGCTGACCAAGATGGGCATCGCGGCCGCCGGCACGGTCGCCATCGCCGTCCTCATCGCGCTGACGATGATCCCGGCGCTGCTCGGCTACGCCGGCCGCAGGGTCAAGCCCGCCGGCGAGAAGAGCAAGCTGCTCGGCGGCGGCCGTAAGCCCAAGAATCCGGGCAGGCCCAACATGGGCACCCGCTGGGCGAGCTTCGTCGTACGCCGTCCGGTCGCCGTCCTCCTCCTCGGTGTGATCGGCCTCGGCGCGGCGGCGGTCCCGGCCGCCTCCCTCGAACTCGGCCTGCCGGACGACGGCTCCCAGCCGACCTCCACCACCCAGCGCCGCGCCTACGACCTGCTCTCCGAGGGCTTCGGGCCGGGCTTCAACGGTCCGCTGATGGTCGTCGTCGACGCCAAGGGCAGCCACGACGCGAAGGCTGCCTTCACCAGGGTCGGCGACGAGATCAAGGGCCTGAAGGACGTCGTCACGGTCACGCCGGCCGTGCCCAACAAGGCCGGCGACACCGCGACCATCACGGTCGTCCCCGGGTCCAAGCCGTCGTCCAGGACGACCGAGGACCTGGTGCACGCCATCCGCGGCAAGGGCGCGGAGGTCGCGCGGCAGACCGACTCCAAGATCCTGGTCACCGGCTCGACGGCGATGAACATCGACGTCTCGCAGAAGCTGAACGACGCGCTGCTGCCGTACCTGGCCCTGGTCGTGGGCCTCGCCTTCCTCCTGCTGATCGTGGTCTTCCGCTCCGTCCTCGTCCCGCTGAAGGCGGCCCTCGGCTTCCTGCTCAGCGTGACGGCGGCGCTCGGCGCCGTGGTCGCGGTCTTCCAGTGGGGCTGGCTGTCCGGCCTGTTCAACGTCTCCGAGACCGGCCCGGTCATGTCGATGATGCCGATCTTCATGGTGGGCGTCGTCTTCGGTCTCGCCATGGACTACGAGGTCTTCCTCGTCACCCGGATGCGGGAGGCGTACGTCCACGGCGAGAAGCCGACCCAGGCCGTGGTCACCGGCTTCCGGCACGGGGCACGGGTCGTGACCGCCGCCGCGGTCATCATGATGGCCGTCTTCTCGGGCTTCATCGGCTCCAGCGAGTCGATGATCAAGATGATCGGCTTCGGCCTCGCGATCGCCGTCTTCTTCGACGCGTTCATCGTCCGCATGGCGATCGTCCCGGCGGTGCTCGCCCTGCTCGGCAAGCGGGCCTGGTGGCTGCCGAGGTGGCTCGACCGCGCCCTGCCGAACGTCGACGTCGAGGGCGAGGGCCTGCGCACGCGGTCCGCCGCGGACGGCAGGGACACGGACCCCGACGGGGAGCGGGAGCTGGTACGCGCGTGACGTACCGCGTCTAGCCCGTATCGGCCCCGGCCGGTACGACCGGCCGGTGAGGGTGCCCGTGGGGACGGGGCTGCACCCTCACCGGCTGCTTCGCCTCGCCCGCGGCGGGCACCCGGTGGCGGCCGAAAACCCCGTGAGCGCGGCCGGATCGATGCCGTAGCGTGCCGGGCATGACGACGACCGCCACGGGCACCGGGGAGTCCGGTGCCCACCCCCGGTTTGCCGAAGCGATGCGTGCGCGCGGGCTGGAGGACGTCCTCGCGCGGACCCGGCGGTTCCCGGAGGCCACCCGGACGGCCGCCGAGGCCGCAGCCGCGATCGGGTGCGGGCTGAGCCAGATCTGCAAGTCGCTGATCTTCGCCGCCGACGGTGTCCCGGTGCTCGTCCTGATGGACGGTGCCTCGCGCGTGGACGTGGAGCGCGTGCGCGCGGAACTGGGAGCGGGCAAGGTCACGCGGGCCGACGCCGGTGTCGTGCGCGAGACCACCGGGTACGCCATCGGCGGCGTCCCGCCCTTCGGACACCGCACGCGCACGCGCGTCCTCGCCGACCGCTCGCTGCTCGCGCACGACGAGGTGTGGGCGGCGGCCGGCACGCCGCACACCGTCTTCCCGATCGGGCCGGAGGCGCTGGTGGCACACGCCGGTGCGACCGTGGTGGACGTGCGCGAGCAGACCGCGTGACGCCGCTCGTCACGGCCGCCGTCCGGTGGGCCCGCCGTGCTGCCACGGCCGGCCCGATCAGCGCCCCGGCCCCCGGATTTCAGTTGGCGGTGAGAGCCTCGGTGACGCGCGTCACCGTGGCCGGGGCGGTGGTGGAGAGGTCGGTGAACAGGTTGGCCGTGACCGTCCCACCCGCGGAGACGGTCCACAGGTCGGGTACGCCGTCACTGTTGGCGTCGGCGGCCTGCAGGTCCAGTGCGGCACCGGTGTTCCACCCGGTGGCGACCGGGTAGGCGGTGTAGGTGAGGTTGCCGGTGTTGGGGTCGGCGGCCAGGTTCTTCCACAGGTCGAGTTCGCCGGTGGACTTCTTCCACAGGAACATCGCGGTGCTGCTTGCGCCGCCCGTGGTGGGCAGCTGCGTGGTGGCGACGGTCCAGTTGTTCCAGTCCGCGGTGCCGTCGGGCGTGTGGGCGTTGAGCGCGACGGGGAACTGGTAGACGCCGGCGCCGGCGCCGCTCGGGTAGAGGTCGAGGGCATAACCGTTGACGCTGTCGCCGGAGACACCGACGAGGTCGGGGAACCCGGTGTTGCCGCCGGATGTGTTTCCGGCGTCGGCGAGCTGGACGGGGTTGTCGCCGTTGATGTCCTGGAACGCACCGGCCGGGATGCCGACAGCAGTCCCGCTGACCGGGTTGAGCGGCGAGCCGTCTCCGTTGCCCTTGACGATCTCGCCGCCGCCCGCGTCGTTGCCACCGGGGTAGTAGACCAGCACGTCCTGTTCGGTGCCGCCGGTGAAGCGTCCGGCGACGACATCCGAGCCGTCGAAGTCCGAAGGCGAGCCGACGGTGTTGAAGCCGTTGCCGTTGACGCCGATGTCTCTCGGCGCGGTACCGACGTGCCCGTCACCCGTACCGGGGGCCAGCCACAGCCCCGAGGGAAGTCCGTTGCGGGCGCCGACGGTGAGCAGGTCAGGGATGCCGTCGCCGGTCAGGTCGCCGTCGGCCTGACCGGTCGTCGGCGCGGTGGAGTCGAAGGCAATGGTCGTCGTCCCGCCGAAGTTGCCTCCCGCGGACATGCTGGTGACCGACAGGGTGTTGGTGCGGCTGGTCGGGGTGACCGTGATGGTGGCGTTGCCGGAGGCGTCCGCGGTCACGGTGGCCGGGGCGCCCGCGTCGAGCTGGTATCGGTAGCTGCTCGGTACGGTCCCGCCACTGGGCGCGGTGACGGCGACGCTCAACGGCCGCCCGACGGTGGACGCCCCTGGCGGGGCGATCACGGGCGTACCCGGGCGCGTCGGGTCGAACGAGAAGTGGCAGACGGTCGACCAGTCGCCGGTGCGGTGGAGGTCGGTGGCCCGGACCTTCCAGTCGAACTCGGTGACGGAACCTCCTGCCGCCGACTCCAGGGTGGCCTTCGGGATGACGTAGACGGCACTGTCGCCGGATTGCACGGTCAGCTTCGCCGGGTCCGATTCGGCGGTCGCGTCGCCGGATTCGCTGCCGTGCGGCGACAGGCGGAAATCGGCGCCCAGGGTGCCGCCGTCGGGGTCGGAGACCTTCGCGTACAGGGTGACGTCGCCGTCGCCCACGAGGGTGTCGCCTTGGCATGAGGTGGCCGGCGAGGTGCTCAAGTCGGCTGGAACGGCCGGGGGGTTGTCCCGTGTCGTGGCCGAGGCAGCGGTCGACTGCACGATCCCCGCGGCTATCAGCAGGCCGAGCGCTGCCGTCGTCGTGGTGGTGCGCCTGGGGCGGGGTCTGTGTGACGAGGACGAGCCCATGAAGTCGTCGCCTTTCAGAGGGGGCCGACTGGCCCCGAACGGAGCCAAGTTACGGTATGCGGCACGGGAGTTCGCGAGGACCCCGGCGAACTGTCCGCCCTGGTCACGCCCGCACTCGTCGGCGACGCGCCGATCGGAGCACTGTTCTTCGGGGAGCGGTCCGGACCGATGCCGCACGCCGGGTGGTACGCACGCGTGCGTGTGTCCGTCGGCGTCGCGAAGATGGCAGGGGACCACGAGACAGCAGCCGGACGACGACAGGGAGCCGTCAATGAGCGACAAGCCGACCGTGAGCGTGCTGGGCACCGGCATCATGGGGGCCGCCATGGCCCGCAATCTGTGCCGGGCAGGGCTGGACGTGCGGGTCTGGAACCGGACGCGCGAGAAAGCCGAACCGCTCGCCGCCGACGGTGCCCGCGTCGCCGCCACGCCCGCCGAGGCCGTCGAGGGCGCCGACGTCGTCCTGACGATGCTCTACGACGGCCGGACGGTCCTGGACACCCTGGGCGAGGCCGCCCCGGCGCTGCGCCCCGGCACGGTGTGGGCGCAGTGCACCACCGCCGGCACCGACCTGGTCGGCGACCTGGCCGCGTTCGCCCGCGAGCACGGGCTGGTCTTCTACGACGCTCCCGTCCTCGGCACCCGCCAGCCCGCCGAGGCCGGTCAGCTGACCGTGCTGGCCGCCGGGCCGCAGGAGGGGCGGGCCACACTCGCGCCGGTCTTCGACGCGGTCGGCGCGAAGACCGTGTGGACCGGGGACGACGGTGCCTCGGGCAGCGCCAGCCGGCTGAAGCTGGTGGCCAACAGCTGGGTCCTCGCCGCCACGGCCGCGACCGGCGAGGTGCTCGCCCTCGCCCGGGCCCTCGGCGTGGATCCGCAGGGCTTCTTCGACCTCATCGAGGGCGGCCCGCTCGACATGGGCTATCTGCGCGCCAAGGCCGCGCTGGTGCTCGACGGCAAGCTGTCACCGGCGTCGTTCGCCGTGACCACCGCAGAGAAGGACGCCCGGCTGATCGTGCAGGCCGGCGAGCGCGGCGGCGTACGCCTCGACGTCGCCGCCGCGACCGCCGAGCGGTTCGCCCGCGCCGCCGCCCAGGGCCACGCCGACGAGGACATGGCCGCCGCGTACTTCGCCAGCTTCGACGAGAAGGGCGCGCAGACGCCGACATGACGGCCGGGGCTTCCAGGGCGCACCCTGGAAGCAGCGGTCTTCGGAGGTGGTCGTCATGTTGCAAACCGCTGTCGGATGGCATGTCGAGATGGAGTTCGTGGAGGACGATCTGCACACGCGCGCGGTGGCCATGGTGCGCTTGCCCGACGGCTCGGAGATGCGCGCGCACGGCCGGGCCAGCAGGCACACCGTCGACGCCAACCAGCCCAGGGTCGGCGAGGAGATCGCGGGCGCGCGCGCCCTCAACGAACTGGCCATGCAACTGCTCACCAAGGCCCACGGAGAGATCGACGCGGCGTCCGGACGGACTTCGCACCCGATCAACGTGTGACGCCGGGCGGGCCCGGCGGCGCGCGTTACGCGAGCGCCGTGCGCAGCGCCCGGACCAGCGCCTGCGCCCTCGGGTCCGCCGTCACGCTGGTGCGGAAGCCGTTGGTGACGTAGCCGAAGGAGATGCCGGACTCCGGGTCGGCGAACGCGAGGGCGCCGCCGCGGCCCGGGTGGCCGAAGGAACCGGGGGCGAGGAGCGGGGACGCGCTGCCGTGCAGCATGTAGCCGAGGCCGAACCGGGTGCCCACCACCAGGACCCGGTCCGGTCCGGCGGACTGCTCGGCGCGGGCCAGTTCCGTCGTCCGGGCGGTGAACAGGCGCGTGCCGCCGTCCACGTCGCCGATGAGGGACGCGTAGACGCGGGCCAGCCCGTCGGCGGTGGCGATGCCGTTGGAGGCGGGCAGGGCGGCCGCGCGGTAGGCGGGGTCGTTCTCGTCGGGGAGCGGGGTGATGGCGGCGAACGCCCGCCGGGTCAGCGAGTCCGGATCGGCGTAGGCCTCGGCCACCGCGCGCTTGGGGCGCGTCTTCAGCGTGCCCGCGGTCTCCGGCGCCTCGACCGGCCCGACGCAGCCCACGCGCGCGTGCTCCGACTCCGGCAGCCCGAGCCAGAGGTCCGCGCCGACGGGTCCGGCGATCTCGTCCGCGATCCAGTCGCCGACCGGGCGGCCGGTGACCCGCCGGATCAGCTCGCCGGCGAGCCAGCTGTAGGTCTGGGCGTGGTAGCCGTGGTCCGTGCCCGGCTCCCACACCGGCGGCTGCGCGGCGACCGCGGCGGCGCCCAGGTCGGGGTCGGCGGCCTCGGCCGGGGTCAGCGGGCGGTCCAGCGCCGGTATGCCCGCGCGGTGCGCCAGCAGATGCCGGACGAGGGTGTGTTCCTTGCCGGCCGCCTTGTACTCGGGCCAGTACGCGCCGACCGGGGCGTCCAGGTCCAGTTCGCCGCGCTGGTGCAGGAGCAGCAGCGCGGCGGCGGCGACGCCCTTGGTCGCCGAGCGCACGATCTGCGCCGTTCCGCGCTCCCAGGCCGGCCCGTCGGCCGTACCGTCGACGTCCTTCGCGCCGGCCCACAGATCGACGACCTTGTGCCCGTCGCGGTACACGGCCACCGCCGCGCCGCGCTCGCCGAGCAGCGCGAAGTTCGCGGCGAACGCCTCCCTGACCGGCTCGAAGCCCTCGGCCACTGCGCCGTGCACGTCCACGTCCACGTCCGCCGTCCTTTCCCGTACGGTCCCATCCCCTGCGACAGTGCGTGCAACGCCGCCCGTGCGCCTGCGATTCCTCGGCGGGATCAGCCCAGCAGAATCGTTACGTCGATGTTGCCGCGCGTCGCGTTGGAGTACGGGCAGACCTCGTGCGCCGCGTCCACCAGCCGGGCCGCCAGGCCGGCGTCCAGGACCGGCAGGGAGACGCTGAGGGCGACGGCGAGGCCGTAGCCGCGCTGCCTGTTCGGGCCGATGCCGACCTTCGCGGCCACCGTGGAGCCGGTCAGGTCGTAGCCCGCGCGGTTGCCGACCAGGATCAGCGCGTTGTGGAAGCAGGAGCTGTATCCGGCCGCGAACAACTGCTCCGGGTTGGTGCCGTCGCCGTCGCCGCCCAGCTGCGGCGGCATCGCGACCTTCAGTGCGAGGCGGCCGTCCTGGCTGGTGACATGGCCGTCCCGGCCGCCGTGGGCGGTGGCTTCGGCGACATACATGATCTTCGTCGGACGCGTGTCGACGGCGGAGTCCTCAGTCATGGCCGGCCTTCCCCGGAATACATGGCGCACAGATACATCGTGCACAAGGTACTGGCCGGTACGTCGGTGCGTGCCGTCAGGGTGGGCGACCGCGGGTAAGGCGAGCTCAGTGCGCCCGGTGCCGGTCGGCCGCCGCCGTGGCGCGTTCGGCGAGGTCCCGCAACTCCGCGCGCAACCGCGCGACGTCCTCGGCGCCGAGCCCCGTCGTGGTGAGCAGCGCGCCGGGTATCCGCGCTGCGCGCTCCCTGAGTTCCTCCCCGCGCCCGGTGCACGCGACGAGCACCGAGCGCTCGTCGTCCGCCGCGCGCTCCCTGCGCACCAGACCCGCCGCCTCCAGCCGCTTCAGCAACGGCGAGACGGTCCCGTAGTCCAGCCGCAGGGCGCTCGCCAGCTCCTTCACGCTGGTCTCGCCGTGCTCCCAGAGCACCAGCAGCACCAGGTACTGGGGGTAGGTGAGCCCGAGGTCGTCCAGAAGTGGACGGTATGCGGCGGTCACGGCGCGCTGTGCGGCGTACAGCGCGAAGCAGAGCTGGTCGTCCAGCAGCAGCGACCCGGCGGCCCCTTTGTCGTCTCGGTCGTCTTGAGGCGTCACGCGCCCCATTCTCGCGGACGCGTGACGCGCCGAGCGGCGCGCGTCCCGAAGCACCTGCCCGCCCCCTCGTGCCCCAAAAGTGTGCAAACCGGAAAATGTGGCACATTGGAGAGAAAGCGGATTCGGGGCTTCCGTGAAGGTCACTCAGGGTGAGAGGGCAGTCCGATGTCTGTGGTCGAACAGTACGCGCGCGTCCACATCGTCACGGAAGAGGACGAGGAGGATCCGGAGGCCGTACCGGTGCTGCTGCGGTACGACCCCGACAGTGATCCGCGCTCGGTGCGGATCGACCTGCCCGGTACCCACGAGTGGACCTTCTCCCGCTCCCTGCTGGAGCAGGGACTGCGGACCCCGGCCGAGAGCGGCGACGTACGTGTGTGGCCGTGCGGGCGCGTGCAGGCCGTCGTGGAGTTCCATTCGGACAACGGTGTCGAGGTCGTCCAGTTCGAGTCGAAGGCGCTGCTCAGGTTCCTGCGGCGCACCTACACCGCGGAACCCGTGCGGACCTGATCAGCCGCCCGTCTTCAGCAGCGCCGCCACGATCGGCCCGGCCGTGTCGCCGCCGTGGCCGCCCGCCTCGACCACGCCCGCCGCGGCGAGGTCGCCCTTGTAGGCCGTGAACCAGCCGTTCGGCTTCTTCTGGCCGTCGACCTCGGCGGAGCCCGTCTTGGCGCCGTAGTCCCCGCTCATGCCCGCCATCGCCTTGGCCGCCGTCCCGTAGTCCGCCGTGAACTTCATGACGTCCTTCAGCTGGGACTGGGTCTTCGCCGACATCGTGCGCGCGGCCTTCGCCAGCGTGCGGTGGTCCACCGAGGGCGCGACCAGGTACGGCTGGTGGAAGGAGCCCGCCTCGACCGTCGCCGCCACCGACGCCATGTTCAGCGGGTTCATCCGCACCGCGCCCTGGCCGATCAGCGAGGCGCCCATCTGCGCGCCGCTCTGCACCGGCACGGAGCCGTCGAACGACGGGACGCCGATGGCCCAGTTGTCCATGCCGAGGCCGTAGACCTGCTGCGCCTCCTTCGTCAGGTCGTCGTTCGACAGCTTCGGCGCGAAGTCGATGAAGGCGTTGTTGCAGGAGGCCCCGAAGCTCTGCCGGAACGTGCCCTTCTTGATCTCGGAGTCGCCGTCGTTGTGGAACGTCCAGCCGGCGACCTTGTATGTCTTGGGGCAGGGGTGCGAGGCGTCCGGCGTGATGAGGTTCTTCTCGAACAGCATCGTCGACGTCACGATCTTCATCGTGGAGCCGGGCGCGAGGGAGCCCTGGAAGCCGACGTTGAAGCCGTGCCCGCTGTTGGCGACCGCGAGGATCTCGCCCGTGGACGGCCGCACGACCACCACCGAGGCCTTCTGCTGCTTGTTCACCTGCTGCTCGGCGGCCGCCTGGAGCGTGGGGTTCAGCGTCGTGTGCACCGTGCCCGGCGTGCCCTGGCTCAGCGCGACGAGTGTCTTGTCGGACAGCTCGGCCTTCTGCGAGGCCTTGCCGCGCACCACGCGCAGTTCGATGCCCGCCTTGCCGCCCGCCGACTTGCCGTACTTCGCGCGCAGCCCGTCCAGCACCGGGCCCAGAGACGGGTACTTGGCGGCCGTCAGCTCGCCGCCGTCGCGGTCCAGCGCCTTGACGGGCGGGGTGCCCGACGCGCCGGTGACCAGGGTGTCGCCGTCCTGCAGGTCCGGCTGGACGACGGAGGAGTGCCAGTCGACCAGCGGCTTGCCGTCGCTCGCCCGGCGCACCACGGTGAGCGAACTGCCGTACGCCAGCGGCTTGCTGAGCTTGTCGTACGACACCGTCGCCTTGACGGAGAACGGCACCTTCGCGCCCGTGGCCGCGCCGGGGGTGAGGGTGACGCCCGTCAGGTGGGCGTCCTTGGTGAGGCCGGTGAGCAGGGCGGTGGCGGCCGAGGTGTCGTTCGTGGCGTCTGCCGCCTCGGCGGCCTTGCCCTGCTGCCAGGCTGTCAGGAAGCGGATGGCGGCCGTGTGGACCTCGGCGGCGCTGAGCGGACCGGTCCTGACGGCCTTGTGGTCGGCCGAGGCGGACGTGCGCTCGTCGGCCGCCGCGCCGCCGTCCGCCACCGCGTAGACGGCGAATCCGGCACCGGCCGCGACCACGGCGATCATCCCGCCGAGCACCGCCGGCTTCGTCGTCCTCCGTCGCTCGGCGACGCGCCTTCTGTTGCCCACAGCCTCAGTTCCTCCGTGCGATCCCCAGGGTCCCCGCCACCCCTTCACTCTCCCCAACGACGGCAATCACCTTAAAGTCCCCACCTCTGAGGGTGACGTCAGTCGGCATTTCGTAGCACGGTTGCGACAATCGGCCCGGCCGCGTCGATGCCGTGCCCGCCGTCCTGGGCCATCGCGGCGGCGGCGACGTCGCCCCGGTACCCGGTGAACCAGCTGTTGGACTTGGCCTGTCCGTCGACCTCCGCCGAGCCGGTCTTGGCACCGATGTCGCCGCCGAGCCCGGCCATGACGCCGGCCGCCGTGCCGCTGTGCGCGGTGCGGCTCATCATGGCGCGCAGCTGCTGGACCGTGCTCGGTGACAGCCCACGCGCGCGTGCCGGTTCGCGGCCGTCCAGGGAGAGCGGTACGAGGACCGGCTGGCGGAACGTTCCGGTCGCCGCGGTTGCCGTCACGGAAGCCATGTTCAGAGGGTTCATCTGGACCTGGCCCTGGCCGATCAGGTCGGCCGCCGTGTCCGGGCCGCCGGAGGCCGGCACCCGGCCGTCGAAGGAGGGCACGCCCACCTTCCAGTCGCCGCCGAGCCCGAAGCGCTGCTCGGCCTCCCGGGTGAGCGAGTCGGCCTTCACCGAGTCGGCGAACTTCACGAACGCCGTGTTGCAGGACCGGGCGAAGCTCTCCGCGAGGGTGGCGTGCTCGTCCGGCGCGAGGCCCGTGAGGTTGTGGAAGGTCTGGCTCTGCCAGACCGCCGACGGCGGGCAGGGCGCCGGGCCGTTCGCGGTGGTCAGGCCGGTGTCGATGAGGGTCGCGGCGCTGATGATCTTCATCGTGGAGCCGGGCGCGAGAGCGCCGAGGAAGGCCGCGTCGAAGCCGTCCGCGCGGTGGTTGGCGACGGCCAGCACCTCTCCCGTGCTCGGCTTGACCGCCACGACCGACGACTCGGCGTACTTCTGCACAGCCGTCTCGGCCGCCGCCTGGGCGCTCGCGCTGAGCGTCGTGCGCACCCGGCCCGGTATGCCCTCGGCGAGTGTGAGGAGCGGGGTGTCGGCGTCGCCTCCCCCGTGCCGGATCGCCAGCTCCACGCCGGCCGTGCCGCCCGCCTTGTCGCCGTACCGCTCGCGCAGCTGGTCCAGGATCGGACCGAGGGACGGGTACTTCTCCTTCGTCAGCACGGTGCCGTCGCGGTCCACCGCCTCGATCGGCGGGGCCGCCGACTCGCCGGTGGTGAGCGTGTCCCCAGGGCGCAGCCGCGGATGGACGACCGACGGCCGCCAGTCGACCAGCGGACGGTGCGAGGTCTCGCCGCGTACGACGGTCAGCGTGCTCCGGTAGGACAGCGGCCGGCTCCTCCCGCCGTAGGACACCGTCGCCCGGACCGTGAACGGCACGCGCGTGCCGGCCGCCGTGCCCGGCGTGACGCGCACCGTGCCGATGTGCGCGGCGCCGGCGTAGGCCGTCAGCAACTCCTGGGCGGCCTGCGGATAGTTCGTGTACGACGCCGCCGTCGCCGCGTCGCCCTTCTCCCAGGCCGCGAAGAAGCCCTTGGCGGCCTCCGCGACCTCGGAGCCGCTGGGCGGGCCGGTCCGCACGCCCGCGTGGCCGCTCGTACCCCCGCCGCTCAGTGTGGTGAGCACGTTGTAGGCGCCGTAGCCGGCACCGCCCAGCATGAGCGCGCACACGGTGCCGATGACGGCACCCTTCACCCCGTTGCGCATCGCGCGCATCCCCTTCCCTGTTACCCGTTCCCCGTGAACCGAACTGAGTTGAACGCGTTCAAAAATGGTCGCAGGGGGAACTCTACGAGCTTGTGGGGAAGTTGTGACCGGTGTTGTCGAAACCGTGATGTGGGCCGCCGGGTTCCGCGTTGTTCCGCCCGTCCGCGCATGCTGAACTGGCTCCCCCAGGGACGCCACAGAGAGGGCCGGCGCATGACCGCGGTGCTCAGCACAGGATGGGACAGCGTACGGCAGCGGGCCCGGCTCAGCCCCCAAGTGCCCGGGACCGGCGCACCGTTGGAGCGGCTGACCGTGTTCAGGCGGGCGGAACTGCTCGGGCGGCTGCGCTGGGAAGTCATCCAGGGCGGCTCCCTGTTCCTGACCTATCCCCAACTGCTCGACGGCGCCGTCTTCGCCGTGCTGCGGCCCGCCGCGCTCCTGGACGAGTTGGCGATACGCGCGATCGGCGGCGGCGCAGTGCTGCCGATCCGGGTGAACTCCCGGAACGCGGACCTGGCCGGACAGCTGATCGCGATGCTCTCGACCGGCTTCCTGTTCTCCTCCCTCCCGATCCCCGACGAACAGTGCCTGTGGCTCCAGCGGGAGTTGGCCGTCCGCGCGGACGCCGAGGCCGCCGTCGCGGCCCTCGCCGCGGAGGGACCGGTCGGCATGGCGGACCGGCTGCTGGCGGCCACAGGCGTTCTCGACACGCCGCTGCGGCGGCGCACGGTCGCCCGGTGGGCCGACTGGCTGGAGGCCGCCGAGCGTGGCCTGATCGAGGTCAGCCCTTTGACACCGGCCGACTACGCCACCGCGTACGCGCAGCGTCCCGCCCCGCGCCCGGAGGAAATGGCCGGTGACGACGGCCGGGCGGTGCTCGCCGCCTGGACCGGCGGGGACTTCGACGTGAACGGCATGCCCAGCCGCAGCCGCCTGTACGAGAGCCTCGACCCCCTGCTGCACTCCGGCGACCCCGCGGCCAGAACGGACGCACAGACGCTGCGCGAGGCCTTCGACGAGACCTACTACCGAGCCATCGCGGCGAGCGAGGGCTGCATGCTCGGGCTGACCTCGCCGCGACGCGGCGTCCGGCGCCGCGAGGCGGCCACGCTCGTGGAGCAGACACCGGTCGTGACCTATCCGACCCGCTTCGAACTGCGCCTCGGCCTGATGAGCGGCGAGCAGTGGCAGCGGTACACGGACGACGCGGCCGACGCCCTCGCCCGTTGGTGGCACCGGCGCGACCTCGCCGCGCTCCAGGAGGTGGGCGACCTGCTCGCGGAGCGCACGAAGGAGCCGCCGGCCGGTGCCGTGGACGCGGTGCCGGTGACCCGGCTCCAGCGGATGGCCCAGGGCGCACGTGGCGTCACCGCCCAGATGGTCGCGGGCGGCGGAATGAGCCTGGCGACCAGCCTGCTCGGCCAGGGGACGCCCGGGGTGTTCGCGGCCGGCGCGGGGGGCGCGCTCGCGCCGGTGGTCGTCGCGGCCGTGGCGGCCGGGGTGACCCGCCTGACCGACTTCCGCGGGCGGTACGACGTGATAGAGCTTCCAGGAATCCTGGGGAGGACGGCCTGATGGACATCGAGGCACCGCGCACACACAGCCACCAGGCCTACACCGATGCCGACGGCGGCCGATGGTGCGAGGTCTACCTCGACACCTACCGCCTGCCCTCCGGCGCCGAGACCGTCCGGCACCGCGTCCGCGTCGGCGGGGGCCGCACAGGAGTCGTCGTGCTGGCCCGACGGGGTGAGGACATCCTGCTGGTCCGCCAGTGGCGGCCGACGACCGGCCGGTGGGCCTGGGAACTTCCGCGCGGCTTCGGCGAGACCGATCCCCTCTCGGACGCCCTGCGCGAACTCGTCGAGGAGACGGGACTGGTCGGCTCCGCGGCGGCCGCGGTGGCCTACCTGGACGTCGACTCCGGCCTGCTGGAGAGCGAGGTCGCCGTCGTCGAGGTCTCGGTCCAGGGCGACGCACGGCTGCGCCCCGGCGCGGTCGGCGACGGCGAGATCGCCGCGGCGCGCTGGTGGAGCCCCCGGGAGATCGCACAGGCGATCCGCGCGGGAGAACTGCGGGACGGCTTCACGCTCGCCGCACTCGGAGCGTCCCGCGCGGTCCGCGACTAGACCCAGGTGTCCAGCCACATCCGCGCCCGCCACTGGTCGATGGGGATCGCCGTGCCGGTGTAGAGCGGCCAGAAGTAGATGAAGTTCCAGATGATCAGCAGCACCAGCACCCCCGCCGCGGAGGCGCCGATCACGCGGCGGGTGTCGGAGGAGCCCGGGGGGCCGATGATCGCGCCGAGCAGCATCGCCACCGCCAGACACAGGAACGGCAGGAAGACGACGGCGTAGAAGAGGAAGATCGTCCGCTCCTGGTACATGAACCAGGGCAGCCAGCCGGCCGCGATGCCGCAGGCGATGGCGCCGGCCCGCCAGTCGCGGCGGAACGCCCAGCGCCACAGCACGTAGAGGATCGCGAAACAGGCCGCCCACCACAGCAGCGGCGTGCCGATCGCCAGCACCTCGCGCGCGCACTTCTGGCCCGCGTCCGCCGGGCAGCCGTCCGCGCCGGGGTTCGGGGACTCGTAGAAGTAGGACACCGGGCGGCCCAGCACGATCCAGCTCCAGGGGTTGGACTGGTAGGTGTGCGGGGAGGTCAGCCCGACGTGGAACTCGTACACCTCGTGCTCGTAGTGCCACAGGCTGCGCAGCCAGTCCGGCAGGAACGTCCAGCTGCCGCCCCTGCCGTCGGTGGCCGCCCAGTTGCGGAAGTAGCCGCCGGTGCCGTCGGACGGGGAGAGGATCCAGCCGAGCCAGGACATCAGGTAGACGGCGATCGCCACCGGAACGGTCGCGACGAAGGCGAGGCCGGTGTCGTACTTGAGAGCTGCGGCATACGGGTGATCGGCACCGGCCGTCCTCCGGGCGCCGACGTCCCACAGGACGGCCATCACACAGAACGCGACCAGGATGTACAGGCCGTTCCACTTGGTGCCGATGGCCAGGCCCAGCATCAGTCCGGTCGCCCAGCGCCAGGGGCGCGGGCCGAAGCGGAACGTGTCGGCCACGCGCGCGTCCGGGCGTACCCGGCCGTCGCGGTCTGCGGGCAGGGCCGCGGCCAGCCGCGCCCGTGACCGGTCCCGGTCGAGGACCAGGCAGCCGAACGCGGCCACCACGAAGAACATCAGCACGCCGTCCAGCAGCGACGTCCGGCTCATCACGAAGTGCAGCCCGTCCACCGCCATCAGCGCGCCCGCGAGGCAGCCGAGGAACGTCGAGCGGAAGATCCGGCGCCCGATCCGGCACAGCAGCAGCACGCTCAGCGTGCCGAGCAGGGCGGTCATGAACCGCCAGCCGAACGGGTTGAACCCGAAGAGCAGCTCGCCCAGCCCGATGACGTACTTGCCGACCGGCGGGTGCACGACGTACGACGCGTCCGTCGGGATCGCGAGGTGGCCGTGCGTCTGCAGGACCAGGTCGTTGGCGTTCTTGTCCCAGTTGACCTCGAAACCGCGGTGGACCAGTGCCCACGCGTCCTTGGCGTAGTACGTCTCGTCGAATATCACCGCGCGCGGGCTGCCCAGGTTCCAGAACCGCGTCAGGCCCGTCACCAGCGTCACCAGCAGCGGCCCGAGCCAGGCCGCCCAGCGGGTGATCCGCCCGGCGAGGACCGGCGGCACCCCGAGCGCCTGCCACAGCCGCGGGCTCGGCTCGGCGTACGGGGGCACCAGACGGTCGCGCACGTCGCCCGACGGCGCGTCCTTGGCCGGTACGTACCCGAATCGGCGCAGCCGCTGCTGCCACGCCGGCCGCCGGTCGTGCGGCGACTGGCCCTGCCGGAGGTCCATGGAGGACGCGGTACTGGTCACCGCGCCATCGTAGGGAACGGTTCTGTGGGAGTCCCGTGCATGTGCGGTACCGGACGGAACGCGGCCGGCTTCCCGGGCCGGACTGTCAGTGGTTCCTGGGAGGATGGGGGTGTGACTGGAACCCTTGTCCTCGCAGGTACCCCCATCGGCGACATCGCGGACGCGCCGCCCCGGCTCGCCGAGGAGCTGGCCGGCGCCGACGTGGTCGCCGCCGAGGACACCCGGCGGCTGCGCCGGCTCACCCAGGCGCTCGGCGTCACGCCCAAGGGGCGCGTGGTGTCGTACTTCGAGGGCAACGAAACCGCCCGCACCCCGGAGCTGGTCGAGGAGCTGCTCGGCGGCGCGCGCGTGCTGCTCGTGACGGACGCCGGGATGCCGTCCGTCTCCGACCCGGGCTACCGGCTCGTCGCGGCGGCCGTCGAGAAGGACATCAAGGTCACCGCCGTGCCCGGCCCGTCCGCCGTGCTCACCGCGCTCGCCCTGTCCGGGCTGCCCGTCGACCGGTTCTGCTTCGAGGGCTTCCTGCCGCGCAAGGCGGGCGAGCGGCTGTCCCGGCTGCGGGAGGTCGCGGACGAGCGCCGCACCCTCGTGTACTTCGAGGCCCCGCACCGGCTCGACGACACCCTCGCCGCCATGGCCGAGGTCTTCGGCACGGAGCGGCGGGCCGCCGTCTGCCGCGAGCTGACCAAGACGTACGAGGAGGTACGGCGCGGTCCGCTGGGCGAGTTGGCGCGGTGGGCCGCGGAGGGGGTGCGCGGGGAGATCACCGTCGTGGTCGAGGGGGCGCCCGAGGCCGGGCCCGAGGAGCTCGACGCGGAGGAGCTGGTGCGGCGCGTGCGGGTGCGGGAGGAGGCCGGGGAGCGGCGCAAGGAGGCGATCGCGGCGGTGGCGGTGGAGGCGGGGCTGCCGAAGAGGATCGTCTTCGACGCTGTGGTGGCGGCCAAGCGCGCCGCCGGGTGAGGCGTTCGCGAACACGCCCCCACCTGCGGGAAAACCCCCTCTGAGCAGGGGTGTTCTCGGGTGAGCGGGCGGGCCATGGGACGGCAAAAGGCTGTCGCCGATGGCAAAGCGAAAAGGGACCGGACGGGGCGTATTCGGCAAGGAAGCGCCAAATCGCCTCCAACACTCGACAGGCCGGATGCATTCGGCTCCGCGGAAGCGTCCACTGGTCGAAGGGACGCACAAGGGTCCCTCGTCCAGCGGACCAGAGGAGCTGGCATGAGCGAGATCGCAGGGCAGACCGGCCTCCGCGGTACGGCCACAGCCGTCGTTCACGAGTCGTATTCGTTCGCCTGCATGCGCTGCGGGCACGGCTGGGAGCAGTCGTACGAGATAGAGCACCACAAGGATGCCGACGGGCAGGAGTTCGTGCTCTACGTGGCCGACGGCCGGGTCGTGCCGTCGCCGCTGAGCAGGCCCAGCTGCCTCAACTGCGACGGCCATGTCGTGCGGATCATGCGCGCCGGGCAGGTCTCCTCGGTGTGCGGCACGGCGGAGCGCGGGCACAGCGTGCCGCAGGCGGGCCCGGTCGAGACGCCCGCGGTGCCCTCCGGGGCCGTGACGCCCGCGGTGCCCAGGGTGCCGCGGGAGCCGCACCACTGGCATCTGTCGGATCTCCTGCACCCGTTCCAGCGCAAGGCGGGCTGAGCGGACGCCGGCGGCCGACGGCATGCCCCTTTCGTAGGATCGGGGCATGCCTTCGAACGCCGGCCAGAGCACCAAGGACGACAAGAACAGCGCACCGCCGCTGCCGCCACCCCTCACGGTGCCCGTCGCCGACTCCCACACCCATCTCGACATGCAGTCGGGCACGGTCGAGGAGGGCCTCGCGAAGGCCGCGTCGGTGGGGGTGACGACCGTCGTCCAGGTCGGCTGCGACATCAAGGGCTCGCGGTGGGCCGCCGAGACCGCGGCCGCCCACGACAGCGTGCACGCCACCGTCGCCCTGCATCCCAACGAGGCCCCGCGCATCGTGCACGGCGATCCCGACGGCTGGTCGCGGCAGGGTGCCCGCGAGCCGGGCGGAGACGCGGCGCTGGACGAGGCCCTCGCCGAGATCGACCGGCTGGCCGGGCTGGCGCAGGTCAAGGGCGTCGGCGAGACGGGCCTGGACCACTTCCGCACCGGCCCCGAGGGCAAGGCCGCCCAGGAGCGCTCCTTCCGCGCCCACATCGAGATCGCCAAGCGGCACGGCAAGGCGCTCGTCATCCACGACCGCGACGCGCACGCCGACGTCCTGCGCGTCCTGAAGGAGGAGGGCGCCCCCGAGCGCACCGTCTTCCACTGCTACTCCGGCGACGCCGAGATGGCGGAGATCTGCGCGCGCGAGGGCTACTTCATGTCCTTCGCCGGCAACGTCACCTTCAAGAACGCCCAGAACCTGCGGGACGCCCTCGCCGTCGCCCCGCTGGAACTGGTCCTCGTGGAGACCGACGCGCCCTTCCTGACCCCGGCGCCCTACCGGGGCCGACCCAACGCGCCCTATCTGATCCCGGTCACCGTGCGTGCCATGGCCGCCGTGCGCGGTATCGACGAGGACACGCTGGCCACGGCCCTGGCCGCGAACACCGCCCGCGCCTTCGGCTACTGAGCGCGCACGGCACACGCGCGCGTACGGCCAACTGTGCGTAGTCGCGTCGCTTTGGAGAGTGACGACCGCTCCGCTAGGTTCTGGGGGCCCGATCCGGACCCCTCTGGCACCTCTGGAGCGTGTCGGTGTGAGCAAGTCGCAGTACGAGGCGTTCGAGCAGTACGAGCAGTACGAGCAGCCGTACGGCCCTGACGTCTCCGCCCCGCCGTACGGCCCGTACGACAGGGTCTCCGCCCTGGTGTACGGCCGAGGTGCCTCCGTGCACCACGCGGAGACCCTGACGTACGGGCCGTACGAGGACACCTACCGGCCCGCCTACGAGGCGCAGGCGTACTACGTCACGGAGCCGGTGCTGCCCCGGCAGGGCGGCGGCGCGGGCTGGGACGCGGACAGGGACGCGGGTGGTGTGCGCGCCGGGAGTGCGCTGGAGGAAGAGGCGCACACGACGGAGTGCGACACCGAGGAGCCCGCCGGAGCGGGCGGGCGTGCCGCGCGCCGACGCAGGGGGCGCGGTGCCGCGCGCCCGGAGTCCACCGCGCGCCGTCTGCTGCCGCAGGCGCTGGTCGTGGCCTTCCTGGCCGGCGGCACCACCGCGTTCATCGCCAAGGACAAGGCGGTCGAGCTGACCGTCGACGGCAAGCCGCGCACCCTGCACACCTTCGCCGACGACGTGCGCGAGCTGCTGGAGGACCAGGGCGTACGCGTGGGGTCGCACGACATGGTCGCGCCCGCCCCCGACGCCGTGCTCGCCAGCGGCGATGCCATCGCCGTGCGCTACGGGCGCCCCGTCCGGCTCACGCTGGACGGCGAACAGCGCGAGGTGTGGACGACGGCGCACACCGTGGCGGGAGCGCTGGCGGAGCTCGGCGTACGCGCCGAGGGCGCGTACCTGTCCACCTCGCGCGCCCAGCCCATCGGGCGCACCGGGCTCGCGCTCGACGTGCGCACCGAGCGCGCCGTCACGGTCATGGCCGACGGCCAGGCCCGCACCATCCGCACCAACGCGGCCACCGCCGGGCAGGTGGTCGAGGAGGCCGGGGTCACCCTGAGCGGCCAGGACACCACCTCCGTCCCGCTGGACAGCTTCCCGCGCGACGGACAGACGATCACCGTGCTGCGGGTCAGCGGCGTCCGGGAGATCCGCGAGGAACAGATCCCCTTCGCGACCGAGCGGACCGAGGACCCCACCCTCTTCCAGGGCACCGAGGTCGTCACCCAGCCCGGCCGGCCCGGACTGCGGCGCGACGTCTACCTGCTGCGCACGGTCAACGGGGTGCAGGAGAAGCCGCGCCGGGAGACCTCCGAGATCGTCCGCAAGCCGCGGCCGCAGATCGTGAAGGTGGGCACGAAGAAACCGCCCGCCTCCGTGGACGGCGCCGACGGCCTCAACTGGCAGGGCCTCGCCGCCTGCGAGTCCGGCGGCCGCCCGGACGCGGTCGACGCCTCGGGGACGTACGGCGGGCTCTACCAGTTCGACAACCACACCTGGCACAGCCTCGGCGGCAACGGCCGCCCCCAGGACGCGTCGGCCGAGGAACAGACGTTCCGCGCGAAGAAGCTCTACACGCGGCGGGGGACGACACCCTGGCCGCACTGCGGGGCGAAGCTGCACGGCTGAGCGGGTCCGGCGAAGTCCGGCGCGGTCCGGCGGCGCTCCGGAGGGGCGCGGGGCTCCCCGATGTGCGGCTCCGCCGCGTGGCGCGACCAGGCACGACGGACCGGCGGATGACCGACGGCGCATTGCGGCACCTCCGGCGGAGCGCTTGGGCAGCCGCGTTCGGATCAGCGGGCGGACCAGGGGTCACCGCCCCGTACCCTTGTCCCGTGAGCAGCCCCACCCCCGACGCCCTCCTCGGCCCCGCCGACATCCGCGAGCTGGCGGCCGCGCTCGGTGTCCGTCCCACCAAGCAGCGCGGCCAGAACTTCGTGATCGACGCCAACACGGTCCGCCGCATCGTCCGCACCGCCGAGGTCCGCCCCGACGACGTGGTCGTCGAGGTCGGCCCGGGGCTCGGCTCCCTCACGCTCGCGCTGCTGGAGGCCGCCGACCGGGTCACCGCCGTCGAGATCGACGACGTCCTGGCCGGCGCGCTGCCCGCGACCGTCGCCGCGCGCATGCCGGCGCGCGCCGACCGGTTCGCGCTGGTCCACTCCGACGCGATGCACGTCACCGACCTGCCCGGCCCGGCCCCGACGGCCCTGGTCGCGAACCTGCCGTACAACGTCGCCGTCCCCGTGCTGCTGCACATGCTGGCCACGTTCCCGACCATCGAGCGCACCCTCGTGATGGTGCAGTCCGAGGTCGCCGACCGGCTGGCCGCCGCGCCCGGCTCCAAGGTGTACGGCGTGCCGTCCGTGAAGGCCAACTGGTACGCCGAGGTGAAGCGGGCCGGGGCCATCGGCCGCAACGTCTTCTGGCCCGCGCCGAACGTCGACAGCGGCCTGGTCTCGCTGGTCCGGCGGACCGAGCCGATCAGGACCACGGCCTCCAAGGCCGAGGTCTTCGCGGTCGTCGACGCGGCCTTCGCGCAGCGCCGCAAGACGCTGCGCGCAGCGCTCGCCGGCTGGGCCGGGTCCGCCGCTACCGCCGAGGCCGCCCTGGTCGCGGCCGGGGTCTCGCCGCAGGCGCGCGGGGAGGCGCTGACGGTGGAGGAGTTCGCGCGGATCGCCGAGCACAAGCAGCAGGGGGAGAGCGGCAAGTGAGCGTCACCGTACGGGTCCCGGCCAAGGTCAACGTCCAGCTCGCGGTGGGCGCCGCGCGCCCCGACGGGTTCCACGACCTCGCCAACGTCTTCCTCGCCGTCGGCCTGTACGACGAGGTGACGGTGACCCCCGCGGACGAGCTCCGCGTCACCTGCGAGGGCCCGGACGCCGCCGAGGTCCCCCTGGACCGCACGAACCTCGCCGCGCGCGCCGCGATCGCGCTCGCCGCGCGCCGGGGCATCGAACCGAACGTCCACATCCACATCGCCAAGGACATCCCGGTCGCCGGCGGCATGGCGGGCGGCAGCGCGGACGGCGCGGGCGCGCTGCTCGCCTGCAACACGTTGTGGGGCACGGGTGCGTCGCGGGCCGAACTCCTCGCCGTGTGCGCCGAGTTGGGCAGTGACGTGCCCTTCAGCCTCGTGGGGGGCGCGGCTCTGGGGGTCGGGCGCGGCGAGCAGCTGACGGCTCTGGAGACCGGCGGCACCTTCCACTGGGTGTTCGCGATGGCCGAGCGGGGCCTGTCGACCCCGGCGGTCTTCCGCGAGTTCGACCGGCTGGCGGAGGGACGGGACGTTCCGGAGCCGGTGGCGTCGGCGGAACTGCTGGAGGCGCTGGCGAAGGGGGACGCGGACGCGCTGGCGGCGGCCGTGTCGAACGACCTTCAGCCTGCGGCCCTGTCCCTGTTCCCGGAGCTGGCGGACACGCTGGAGGCGGGGCGCGGGGCCGGTTCGCTTACCGCGCTGGTCTCGGGTTCCGGGCCTACGACGGCGTTCCTCGCGCGTGATGCCGGGTCGGCGGAGAAAGTGGCGGCGGCCCTGCGGTCGTCGGGGACGTGCAGGGCCGTACGGACGGCGGAGGGGCCGGTGGCGGGGGCGACGGTTCTCTAGGGCTTCAGAGTTCGTCGATCGCCGTCAGGTCGATGTCGATGGGGTAGGGCTTGTCGACCTTGACGCGGTCCCGGTAGGTGCCGGTCGACCGGTACGTGCCTGTGTCCGCCGAGAGTTCGAAGACCTCGATGACAGGGTGGTCGTGCGGCTCGGTCATCTCGACCAGCCAGTAGTACTGGATACCTGCCGCCGCGTACTTGTGCGTCTTGGTGAGCCTGTCGCGGGCCTCGGACTCCGGAGAGATGACTTCTACGGCGAGCACCACGTCCTTTCCCTCGAAGTACGTCTGGTCCGGTCCCTTCTTCGCGGCGGCTTTGATCACGGAGATGTCGGGCTCGGGGCCATTGCGGCGATCCAGTACGACCGTCATCTCACGAGCGACCTTCAGATCGGACGGCACGGTTTGGCGCAGGCCGCTCACCAGCAAGTCAATCGTGGCGAAGTGGAAGTAGCGCTGCGGGCTCACGAGGACCAGGCTCCCGTCGATCAACTCTGTGTGCGGCGGGAGATCCGGCAAGGTGAGCAGATCGTCGACGGTGTAGCCGTCCAGCGGGGGCATTCGCCATCCGGGCTGCTCAGCACGCTGGGCTGTCATGGTTCCTCCCATGGGCAAGATCCTGGCGCCTGCCCTCCACCGTAGCGGCTGCTTCCGGAATCACGTCATCACAAAGAGTGACAACCTCCTCACGCCCCGCCCTCACCCCTCGCTGCCCTACGCTAGAAGGCTGACCGACCCCCGCGCACAGGAGTGAAATGGCCGTCAACCTGGTCAATGTCGAGAACGTCAGCAAGGTGTACGGCACCCGTGCGCTGCTGGACGGCGTCTCACTCGGCGTGTCGGAGGGTGATCGCATCGGGGTCGTCGGACGCAACGGCGACGGCAAGACGACCCTCATCCGGATGCTCGCCAAGCTGGAGGAGGCCGACACCGGACGTGTCACGCACTCCGGCGGGCTGCGCCTCGGCGTGCTCACCCAGCACGACTCCCTCGACCCCGCCGCCACCGTCCGGCACGAGGTCATCGGCGACATGGCGGACCACGAGTGGGCCGGCAACGCCAAGGTCAGGGACGTACTGACCGGCCTGTTCGGCGGGCTGGACCTGCCCGGCTTCCCGAAGGGTCTCGACACCGTCATCGGACCGCTGTCCGGTGGCGAGCGGCGCCGGATCGCGCTCGCCAAGCTGCTCATCGAGGAACAGGACCTGATCGTCCTCGACGAGCCCACCAACCACCTCGACGTCGAGGGCATCGCCTGGCTCGCCCAGCACCTGCAGAACCGGCGGTCCGCGCTGGTGTGCGTGACGCACGACCGGTGGTTCCTCGACCAGGTCTGCACCCGCATGTGGGACGTCCAGCGCGGCGACGTGTACGAGTACGAGGGCGGCTACTCCGACTACGTCTTCGCCCGCGCCGAGCGCGAGCGGATCGCCGCCACCGAGGAGACCAAGCGGCAGAACCTGGTGCGCAAGGAGCTGGCCTGGCTGCGCCGCGGCGCCCCCGCCCGTACGTCCAAGCCGCGCTTCCGGGTCGAGGCCGCCAACGAGCTGATCGCGGACGTGCCGCCGCCCCGGGACAGCTCGGAGCTGATGAAGTTCGCCTCCTCGCGGCTCGGCAAGACCGTCTTCGACCTCGAGGACATCACCGTGCAGGCCGGGCCGAAGGTGCTGCTCAAGCACGTCACCTGGCAGCTCGGCCCGGGCGACCGGATCGGCCTCGTCGGCGTCAACGGCGCCGGCAAGACCTCGCTGCTGCGCGCCATGGCCGAAGCGGCCCGCACCGAGGGCGAGACGCAGCCGGCGGGGGGCCGTGTCGCCGTCGGCAAGACGGTCAAGCTCGCCTACCTCTCCCAGGAGGTCGCCGAACTCGACCCCGCCTGGCGGGTCCTGGAGGCCGTGCAGCGGGTACGCGAGCGCGTGGACCTCGGCAAGGGCCGCGAGATGACCGCCGGGCAGCTGTGCGAGACGTTCGGCTTCAACAAGGAGAAGCAGTGGACGCCGGTCGACGACCTCTCCGGTGGTGAGCGGCGCCGCCTCCAGCTCCTGCGCCTCCTCATGGACGAGCCCAACGTCCTCTTCCTGGACGAGCCCACCAACGACCTCGACATCGAGACCCTCACCCAGCTCGAGGACGTCCTCGACGGCTGGCCCGGCTCGATGATCGTCATCTCCCACGACCGGTTCTTCGTCGAGCGCACCACGGACCGTGTCTTCGCCCTCCTCGGCGACGGTGCCCTGCGGATGCTGCCGCGCGGTATCGACGAGTACCTGGAGCGGCGCCGGCGCATGGAGGAGACGGTCGCCGCGCAGGCCTCCGCGGCGGCGCCCAAGGCGGCCACGCCGGAGAAGACCGCCGCCGACCAGCGCGCCGCCAAGAAGGAACTCCAGAAGATCGAGCGCCAGTTGGACAAGATCTCCGAGAAGGAGTCCGCACTGCACGCCCGGATCGCCGAGAACGCGACCGACTTCGCCAAGGTCGCCGACCTGGACGCCCAGTTGCGCGACCTCGCGTCAGAGCGCGAGGAACTCGAGATGCGCTGGCTGGAATTGGCCGAGGACGCGTAGCGCGGTCAGCGGGAAGCGGGGAGGAGCAGTGCGGACGCCCTCCCCGTCCCTGACGTGAACCAGCCACCTCACGCCCCCACCTCGCGCGCACCGCGTGAAGGGGGCGTGAAGGCGCGTAACGGCGGCATCACGGGCCGGTTCTCCCTTGGGAACAGCGGCGGATCCGGGCCCGTGCGCTGTCAGAGGCGGGTGATAGAAAGGGCCGTCTGAGAACTGTCTGAGTAACGACCCAGGGTCCGTCAAGAACCTCAGGGCGTGGCTAAAAATCAGTGAACGAGGGGGAAGAGCGCTGATGACTCAGCCGCCCAACCAGCCGCCGCAGGGCGGTTTCGGAGCGCCGCAGGATCAACCGCCGCAGGGCGGTGGATTCGGAGCCCCGCAAACGCCGCCGGCCCAGGGCGGTTTCGGCCCCCCGAGCACTCCGCCGACACCTCCGGCCGCCCCGCAGGGCACCCCTCCGCCGCCCGCGGCCCCGCCGCAGCCCCCGGCCGGACCGCAGCCCGGCTACGGCTACCCCCAGCAGCCCGGCCCGTACGGCGCCCCGGCCGCACCCGGCGCCCAGAACCCGTACAACGCCCCGGCGCCGCCCGGCGCCCCGGGCCCCTACGGATACCCGCAGCAGCCGCAGCAGCCCGGTTTCGGGTACCCGCAGCAGCCGCCGTACCCGGGCGCGCCCGCGCCGGGCGCCGGGGGCGGCAGGAAGCGGACGGCGCTGATCGTCGGCGCCGCGGTGGCCGCGCTGGCCGTCATCGGCGGCACCGTGTACGCGGTCACCAGTGGCGGCGACGGCAAGAAGAAGCCCGTCGCCCAGCACAGCGACGACCCCAAGAACGCCTCCGGTTCGCCGAGCCCCTCCAGCAGCGGCGGCGACGACCCGGAGAACCTCAACGCGGGCCGCAAGGCCGGCGAGGCGAAGGTGCTCTGGTACCAGTCGGCCCCTCAGGCGCCCGGTTCCGGCGCCGAGGCACCCGGTATGTGGATCACCGACAAGGTGGCGGTGAAGGCGGCGTACAAGCAGGTCTTCGCCTACGGCGTCGGCGACGGCAAGCCCGCCTGGAGCCCGATCAGCTTCCCGCAGAAGATCTGCGCGGTCACCCCGCAGAAGTCGGCCGACGACAAGGTCGTCGTGGCGTACATGAGCGGTGTCAGCGACAACGCCCAGTGCAACCAGCTGCAGCAGATCGACCTGAACACCGGTCAGAAGGGCTGGAGCGGCACGCTCGACCACCACGGGGCGTTCGACATCCAGGTCGAGATCAACCTCGCCATCAGCGGCAAGACGCTGATGGCGAGCCGCTCGGGGGCGGGCACGGCGTACGACGTCGACAGCGGCAGGAAGCTGTACAACACGGGGCAGGACGGCGGGTCCTGCGGTCCGTCCGGGTACGCGGGCGGTGCCGGGCGGCTGATCCAGACGGAATCCTGCGCCGCGTTCCAGCCCGACGAGCACGACGAGATCCAGGAGCTGGACCCGGCCACCGGCAAGGTCAAGTGGACCCAGCCGGTCAAGAAGGGCTGGCAGGTGGCGAAGGTGTACTCCCTGGACCCGCTGGTGGTGTACCTGACGAACCAGGACAAGAAGGCCTGGAACATCTCCACGTTCACCAAGGACGGCAAGTTCCGCTCCGAGGTGAAGGTCAACGAGAAGTTCGCGCCGCGCTGCGGCTTCCTCAGCCAGAGTCTGGAGGGCTGCCAGGGCGTCGCCGCCGACGCCGACACGCTCTACCTGCCGACGGACACCACCAGCAGCGCCAACGAGATCGTCGCGATCAGCCTCGCCACCGGCAAGGAGAAGTGGCGGGTCAAGTCCCCGGCCGCCGAGCCGATGTCCCCGATGAAGATCGAGGGCGGCAAGCTCATCGCCTATGTGCAGCCGTCGTACGACACGGGCGGCCAGGTGGTCTCGATCCCGCTCGGCGGCTCGACGCACACCACCACGAAGCTGCTCCAGAACCCCTCGGGCACGGCGCAGATCGAGGACACCTTCTTCAGCAGCGACATCGACTGGGCCGACGGGCGGTTCTTCATCTCCACCGGCCAGCTGACCGGCAACAACCAGACGAAGGAGAAGCTGATGATGGCCTTCGGCAACTGAACCGCCGAGGCGGCCTCTTCTGCCTCTCCTTCCTCTTCGCCCACGTCCGCTGTGCCGTCCGGCCTTCCGAGCCTCACCGAGGTACCCGCGTCATGACCCAGCCGCCCCCTCCGCCGCCGAACCAGCCCCCGCAGCAGCCCGGCTTCGGCCCCCCGACCCCGACCCCGCCCCCGGACCAGCCGGCCGCCCCGCCGGCGCCCCCCGCCCCGCCGGTCCAGCAGCCGCAGCCGGGATACGGCTACCCGCAGCAGCCCGAGCCCGGCTACGGCTATCCGCAGCAGCCTCCGGCCCCGCAGCCGCCGCAGTCCGGGTACGGCTACCCGGGCGGGCAGCCGGCCGCCGCCCCCTACGGCGCTCCCGGAGCGCAGAACCCGTACGCGCAGCCCACGCCGCCGATGCAGGGTGCGCAGCCGGGCTACGGCTATCCGGGCCAGCCGCAGACCGTGCCGATACAGCCGGCGCCGGCCGGTGGCGGGCGGAACAACACCGCCCTGTTCATCGTCGTCGCGGCGGTCGTCGCCATCGCGCTGATCGTCGGCGGCGGCATCTGGTACGCCGGTTCCTCCGGCGGCGACGGCAAGAAGAGCGACACCGCCTCCAGCGGCGGCAAGAACGGCACCGGCGGCACCGGCGCTACCAGTGGCTCGGGCGGCACCGGCGACGCCAAGGAGAAGGTGCCCGCCGACCCCGCCTCCAGCGTGCTGTTCCAGGTCCCGATGCCCACGACGGACGACCTGGTCAGCACCCCGGGCTCATGGCTGACCGACAAGGTGTACGCGAAGAGCGGCATCGCCGAGGTCGTCGGCTACGACCCGGCCACGGGTGCCAAGCGGTGGACGATCAAGCTGCCCGGCCCGGTCTGCCAGGCCAGCGAGCACATCGGCGCGAACGACCTGACGGCGATCGCCTACCAGCCGAAGATGCCCGCGAAGAACTCCTTCGCGGGCTGCAGCCAGATCGCCGCGATCGACCTCGACGCGGGCAAGAAGCTGTGGACGAAGACCGTCAACTCGGGTGATTCTCCGATCAGTTTCGAGAATGTGACGGTCGCTCAGCACACCGTCGCGGTCGGCAGCACCAGCGGCGGCGCCGCGCTCGACCTGGACTCCGGCAAGCTGCTGTGGCAGCCCAAGACGGACGACACCTGCTACGACGCCGGCTACGGCGGCGGCGCCAAGCTGGTCGCGGTGCGCAAGTGCGGCGACTTCGGCAGCCAGCAGGTGCACATCCAGAACATCGACCCGCGGTCGGGCAAGGTGATCGCCGACTACACGATGGACTCGGGCATCGACTACGCGTCCGTCGTCTCCACCGACCCGCTGGTGGTGGCCGCCCAGGCCGGTGCCGACAGCAAGTCCCTGGAGTACTTCTCCCTCGACGACAAGACCGGCAAGCTGCTCGCGCACATCTCCGCGCCGAACGACACCTACGGCGGCCGGTGCGAGACGACCACCGTCGAGAGCTGCAAGGAGATCGTCGTCGGCGGCGGCAAGCTGTACCTGCCGACCGCGGAGCACGACGGCAACGGCGAGCTCGGCAGCACCAACGAGATCGTCTCCTTCGACCTGACCACCGGCAAGCCGACCGGTCAGCGCGTCGAGGCCGGGGACGGCTACACGCTCTCCCCGCTGCGCATGGACGGCCCGAACCTGCTCGCCTACAAGCGGCCGCCGTACAACAAGGGCGGCCAGATCGTCAGCATCGAGGGCGTCGGCTCCAAGGCCACCGAGCTGCTGGAGAACCCCTCCGCCCAGGACGTGCGGAACGCGGAGACCAGCATGCTGCCGGACTCCGCGGAGATCCTCTTCGGCGACGGCCGGCTGTTCATGTCGGCGGTGTTCGCCAACAAGCCGTACGCGGGGGCCGGCAAGCAGTATCTGGTGACGGCGTTCGGCACCAAGGGCTGAGCCTCTCGCACCTTCGCCCGAATGGGTGACATACCAAGAAGTGCCCCGGATTTCATCGATCCGGGGCACTTCTCATCAAGAGGGGCAGCAATACGTCGAACAAGCGTGTAGCTTCCGGGGGCATGAAGGGCGAGGTGCCGGGGGGCCCTCTGTCCTTGCGGACCGGTGGGCGTCCATAGTGGGGCATCCATGGGGGGACTGGGGGGTGGCTCTATGGGAGTGAGGCTCATGGTCGTCGACGACCATCGCCTGCTCGCGGAGGCGCTGGCGTCGGCGCTCAAGTTGCGCGGGCACCGGGTGCTCGCCGCCGCGGCGCCGGCCGCGGGCGCGGCGGACCTGGTGATCGCACGGGCGCCCGAGGTGTGCCTGCTGGGTACGGCGGCACCGGCCGAACCGGGAGTCTTCGACCCCGTGGTGAAGATCAAGCGGGAACGGCCGCAGGTGGCGGTGGTGGTGCTCGGCCCGGTGCCGTCGCCGCGCGGCATCGCGGCGGCGTTCGCGTCGGGTGCGTCCGGGTACGTCCGGCACGACGAGCGGATCGAGGGCGTCGAGCGGGCCATCATGAAGGCCCGTGCCGGGGAGGCCGCGGTGGCTCCGCAGCTTCTCCAGGGCGCGTTCGGGGACCTGCTCAACCCGGCGGCCCAGCCCGACGACGAGGCGCAGCGGCTGCTGGAGATGCTCACACCGCGCGAGGTGGAGGTCCTGGTCCGGGTGGCCGACGGCGAGGACACCCGCCTGATCGCCGCCGGCATGGGCATCGCCCCGAGCACCGCACGCACGCATGTGCAGCGGGTGCTGATGAAACTGGGGGTGGGGTCGAGGCTGGAAGCGGCGGCGCTGGCCGCGAGGACGGGGCTGCTGGACCGCGCGGGCCCTTTGAACGCCGCCCCGGAGTAAGCGCGTTGGGGCAGCGCCCCGAAGGGGTGCGGGGCTGTGCTGGTGTGCGGCTCCGCCGCGTGGGCGCGACCGGCCCCCACGCGGCGGCGGACGAAAGCGGTGCTACTCCCCCTGCTTCTCCTGCGGCGAAACCGCCGGAGGCGTCTGTGTGGGGCGCAACTTCAGCCACACCAGGAAGAACAGCCCCAGCAGCAGCATCCCGATCCCGGTCCACAGGTTGATGTTGACGCCCTGGGCCTTGTCGATGGCCGACTGCGAGTCCGTGATGCCGGTGATCGTGACGATCACGCCGTACAGCACGAACAGGCCGCCGATGATGCGCCGCAGGTCGAAGATGCGGGCCGCCGTCGCGGACTTGCCCTCCAGCTCGGTGACCTCCCGCTGGACGTCCTGCTCGCTGTAGTGGAAGCCGTCGTGCGCGTTGTCGCTCATGGTTTCCTCGGTCCTTCCGCGTCAGAACGAGAACGGGATGTAGCAGGCGGCGGCCAGGACGACCGCGCCCCAGCCCAGCAGGGCCGGCCTGCGGTACCAGGCGTCGTCGCCGGCGGCGGGTGCCTCGGCCATGCCGGGGGAGCGGGTGCCGTAGACCAGGCCCTGGAGTTCCTCCGCCGGCTTCGGCTTCGTGAAGAAGGACACCGCGATCATCACGACCGCTCCGGCGACGAAGCCCGCGATCGCGGAGACGAAGTTGGCGCCCTGGTCGGAGGGGAGCGAGATGATGCCCTTCTTGTAGAGCACGAAGTAGTTGACCATCGCGGTCACGGTGCCGGCGAGCAGGCCCCAGAAGCCGGACTTGGCGGAGGCGCGCTTCCAGAACATGCCGACGATGAAGACGACGAACATCGGCACGTTGAAGAAGGAGAACAGCGTCTGGAGGTAGCTCATGATGTTCGAGAACGAGGACGCCAGGAACGCCGTGCCGACCGAGGCGGCCACGCCGATCGCGGTGATCAGGCGGCCGAAGCGGACGTAGTAGGCGTCCTCGCGGCCGCGCACCACGTACTTGGCCCAGATGTCGTTCGTGAACACGGTGTTGAACGAGGACACGTTGGCCGCCATGCCGGCCATGAAGGCGGCGAGCAGACCGGTGACCGCGATGCCGAGCACGCCGTTGGGCAGCAGCTCCTGCATCAGGTAGGGGATGGCGTCGTTGTACTGGTAGCCGGAGGCGGCGGTGCCGAAGTGCGGGACGACCGCGGCGGCGACCAGGCCCGGGATCATCACCAGGAAGACGATGAAGATCTTCGGGTAGGCGGCGATCAGCGGGGTGCGCCGGCCGGCGGAGAGGTTCTTCGCGGACAGGGCGCGCTGCACCTCGGCGAAGTTCGTCGTCCAGTAGCCGAAGGAGAGGACGAAGCCGAGGCCGAGGACGATGGTCAGCCAGTTCGCGCCGAGCGGGTTGACGCTGCCGATGCCGGTCCCGCCCCACGCGGTGGTGAAGTTCGCGCCGTGGGTCTCGGTGAGCTTGTGGGTCAGCCCGCCCCAGCCGCCGACCTTCTTCAGGCCCAGCACGACGATCGGGATGAGGGCGGCCAGGATCACGAAGAACTGGAGCACCTCGTTGTAGATCGCCGAGGAGAGGCCGCCGAGGGTGATGTACGCGAGGACGAACGCGCCGGCGACGACGATCGCGACCCACTGCGGCCAGCCCAGCAGCGCCTCGACGACGATCGCGAGGGCGTAGAGGTTCACGCCCGCGATGAGGATGGCGGCGAGCGCGAACAGGATGGAACTGAGCAGGTGGGCGGCCCGGTCGAAGCGCAGCAGCAGGAACTCGGGGACCGAGCGGACCTTGCTGCCGTAGTAGAAGGGCATCATCACCAGGCCCAGGAAGACCATGGCCGGGATGGCGCCGATCCAGTACCAGTGCACGGTGTAGGCACCGTACTGGGCGCTGTTCGCGGCCATGCCCAGGATCTCGGTGGCCGCCAGGTTCGCCGAGATGAAGGCGAGGCCGGTGATCCAGGCGGGCAGCGAGCGTCCCGAGAGGAA
This sequence comes from Streptomyces monashensis, assembly GCF_001866665.1. Lineage (GTDB taxonomy): Bacteria > Actinomycetota > Actinomycetes > Streptomycetales > Streptomycetaceae > Streptomyces > Streptomyces monashensis. The sequence continues at coordinate 132,277 of NZ_MLYO01000011.1, forward strand.
GAAGTCGAGGCTGGTCTTGACCGAGCGGCGGGCCGCGAAGCCGATGCCGAGCACGACGACGAAGTAGATCGCCAGGATCGTGTAGTCCAGCCAGTTGACGGGGAGCTGTAGCCCCGCCGCCAGATACGTCGGTCCGTATGTGGGGGTTTGCATGAGTACTCGCTTCGTTGCGCGAACTGATCCTCAGCGGAACCTACGCCTCCGCGTTTAGTAATTGAACACTTCTGTTGGTGTTCTTTGTTTGATTGTGATGATCCTGGGGGTGGTGGGTTGTGGTCTGTTATGTTTGATTGTGTTGAGTGATTGGGTGCGGGATGCAGTGGGACGCAGAGGAGTCCGGCGTTGAAGAAGACCTCGACACGGCTGGCCGACGGTCGTGAGCTGATCTATTACGACCTCAGGGACGACACCGTCCGCGACGCCGTCGACCGCCGTCCCCTGGACCGTACGGTCACCACGTCCGAGATCCGCCGGGACGCCCTGCTCGGCGACGCGGTGGCCATCGCCTCGCACCGCCAGGGCCGCACGTACCACCCGCCGGCCGACGAGTGCCCGCTGTGCCCGACGCGGGGCGAGCGGCTCAGCGAGATCCCGGACTCGTCGTACGACGTCGTCGTCTTCGAGAACCGCTTTCCCTCGCTCGCCGGTGACTCCGGGCGCTGCGAGGTCGTCTGCTTCACCTCCGACCACGACGCCTCCTTCGCCGACCTCACCGAGGACCACGCCCGCCTGGTGCTGGACGCCTGGACGGACCGCACCTCGGAGCTGTCCCACCTGCCCGCCGTCGAGCAGGTCTTCTGCTTCGAGAACCGGGGCGAGGAGATCGGCGTGACCCTGGGCCACCCGCACGGGCAGATCTACGCCTACCCCTTCACCACCCCGCGCACCGCGCTGATGCTCCGCTCGCTCGCCGCCCACAAGGAGGCGACCGGCGGGGAGAACCTGTTCGACGCGGTCGTCGGGCGGGAGCTCGCCGGTGAGCGGGTCGTCCTGGAGAGTGAACACTGGATCGCCTTCGTGCCGTACGCGGCGCACTGGCCCTACGAGGTGCACCTGTACCCCAAGCGTCGCGTGCCCGACCTGCTCGCGCTCGACGAGGCGGCACGCACAGAGTTCCCCCAGGTCTATCTGGAACTCTTGAGGCGCTTCGACCGGATCTTCGACGGGCGGGACGGAGGGGAGGACTCCGCGGCTGAGCCGCGTACGCCGTACATCATGGCCTGGCACCAGGCCCCGTTCGGCGCGCTGGAGGAGTTCGACGGTGTCACGCGCGACGACTTCGCGCTCCACCTCGAGCTCTTCACCGTCCGCCGCACTTCCGGCAAGCTGAAGTTTCTCGCGGGTTCCGAGTCCGGCATGAGTGTGTTCATCAACGACGTGCCGCCGGAGCGCGCGGCCGAGCGACTGCGAGAGGTAGCGAGTTCATGAAGTACCTGGTGACGGGCGGAGCGGGTTATGTCGGCAGCGTGGTCGCCCAGCACCTGCTGGAGGCCGGCCACGAGGTGACGGTCCTCGACAACCTCTCGACCGGGTTCCGCGAGGGCGTCCCGGCCGGGGCCGCCTTCATCGAGGGCGACGTCCGCGACGCCGCCAAGTGGCTCGACCCCTCCTACGACGGCGTCCTCCACTTCGCCGCGTTCTCGCAGGTCGGCGAGTCGGTGGTGAAGCCGGAGAAGTACTGGGACAACAACGTCGCCGGCTCCCTCGCCCTGCTCGGCGCGATGCGCGAGGCGGGCGTGCGCCGCCTGGTCTTCTCCTCCACGGCGGCCACGTACGGCGAGCCGGAGCAGGTCCCGATCCCGGAGACCGCCCCGACGAGGCCGACCAGCGCCTACGGCGCCACCAAGCTCGCCGTCGACCACATGATCACCAGCGAGGCGACCGCCCACGGCCTGGCCGCGGTGTCGCTGCGCTACTTCAACGTGGCGGGCGCGTACGGCGCCTTCGGCGAGCGCCACGACCCCGAGTCGCACCTGATCCCGCTGGTCCTCCAGGTCGCCCAGGGCCGCCGCGAGGCGATCTCGGTCTACGGCGACGACTACCCGACCGGGGACGGCACCTGCGTCCGCGACTACATCCACGTGGCGGACCTGGCCGAGGCCCACCTGCTGGCCGTCGCGGCGGCCCGCCCGGGCGAGCACCTGATCTGCAACCTCGGCAACGGCAACGGCTTCTCGGTCCGCGAGGTCATCGAGACCGTCCGCCGGGTCACCGGCCACCCCGTCCCCGAGGTCGCGGCCCCGCGCCGCGGCGGCGACCCGGCGGTCCTGGTCGCCTCGGCGCACACGGCCCGCGAGAGACTGGGCTGGAACCCGACCCGCGCGGACCTCGCGGGAATCGTCGCGGACGCCTGGGAGTTCGCGCAGCACATCGCCGAGGAGCACGAGTGACACCCGTGGGGGCACAGCAGGCCGTGGAGCGCTTCGCCGAGCTGTACGGCGCCGGGCCCGAGGGGGTGTGGGCGGCGCCGGGCCGGGTCAACCTGATCGGCGAGCACACCGACTACAACGACGGCTTCGTCATGCCGTTCGCGCTGCCGCACCGGGCGACCGCCGCGGTCTCGCGCCGGGACGACGGCGTCCTGCGCCTGCACTCGGCGGACGTCGAGGGCGACGCGGTGGAGCTGCGGCTGGACGCCCTCGCCCCCGGGAGCGACGCGGCCTGGACGGCGTACCCGGCGGGGGTGGTCTGGGCGCTGCGCGAGGCCGGCCACCCGATCACGGGCGCGGACGTCCACCTGTCCTCGACCGTCCCGACGGGCGCCGGCCTGTCCTCCTCGGCGGCGCTGGAGGTGGTGATCGCCCTGGCCCTGAACGACCTCTACGACCTGGGCCTCAAGCGCTGGCAGCTGGCCCGACTGTGCCAGCGCGCCGAGAACGTCTACGTCGGCGCGCCGACCGGCATCATGGACCAGACGGCCTCGGCCTGCTGCGAGGCCGGGCACGCGCTCTTCCTCGACACCCGTGACCTGTCCCAGCAGCAGATTCCCTTCGACCTCGGGGCCGAGGGACTGCGCCTGCTGGTGGTCGACACCCAGGTCAAGCACGCGCACAGCGGCGGCGAGTACGGCAAGCGCCGGGCCGGCTGCGAGAAGGGCGCGGCCCTGCTCGGTGTCGACGCCCTGCGGGACATCCCGTACGCGGAGCTGGACGCGGCGCTGGAGCGGCTGGGCGACGAGGAGGAGGTACGCCGTCTGGTCCGCCACGTGGTGACGGAGGACCAGCGGGTCGAGCGGGTCGTCGGCCTGCTCCGCGCCGGTGAGACCCGCGCGATCGGCCCCGTCCTCACCGAGGGCCACGCCTCCCTGCGTGACGACTTCCGCATCTCCTGCCCGGAGCTGGACCTGGTCGTCGACACGGCGCTCGCGGCCGGCGCCCTGGGCGCCCGTATGACGGGCGGCGGCTTCGGCGGCTCGGCGATCGTCCTGGCGGACGCCACCGAGGTGGACACGCTGGCCAAGACGGTCGAAGAGGCCTTCGCCAGGGCCGGCTTCACGGCTCCGCGGGTCTTCGAGGCGGTGCCGTCGGCGGGGGCGCGGCGGGTGGTCTGAGTTCCGCAGCCCCGGGGTGCGACGGCGCCGGTGTCAGAAGCCGGCGTCGCCGCCCGCGAAGCGGACCGGTGAAACGAGGGCGATACGGATCAGTCCGGGCTCGGGTGGCGGGGCGTCGTAGACGTATGTGACCGTGAGCGCCGGGCGGGTGTCTGTGGCTTCGATGCGTGTCGTGTACAGCTTCATGCCGCCGACCGCGCTGCGAGCCTGCCGGCCGAGGGCCGGGCTCTTCTCCAGTTCGGCGCGGAGGGCTTCGACGGCTCCGAGGGCCCCGTGGCCGATGGCCCGACAGCGCGCGAGGGCCTCATGCGTGATCTCGGCGACGACCGGCTGCTGGTTCTCGGTCAACGGTCGGATCCTCGGGCGGCCCGGATCTCGGCGACAGCCGCGGCCACGGCGGAATCGAAACCGGGATCCTGCCGGGCGATGATCCGGCCGCGGAACTCCTCGACCAGACGGACGACGCCGCTGAGATCGGCCGGGTCGGCGTGGTTGATCTCGCGCGCCAGCTCGGCCTCGAAGTCATCGGCGTCGCCGGGGAAGCCGTAGCCCAGAGTGAGGGCCGCACGGAGTTCACCGATGGTGCGCATGGCAGGGAGACGGGACGAGCCGGAGGCTGCCGGGTCTGCGGTCATGACGGTCAGGACTCCCTTCACGGTGAGGGTTTCACCGTACCGGTAGCTGCTTCGTCAGCGTGTACTCCGTGATCCCCGGCGGATAGTCCGGGATCACGCAGACCACCTCGTAGCCCTGTTTCCGGTAGAAGCGCGGGGCCTGGAAGTCCCAGGTCTCCAGGCGGGCGGAAGTGCAGGCGCGGTCGGTGGCGGCGATCCGTTCCGCCCTGGCCAGCAGGTGCGAACCCAGGCCCGCACCGCGGTGGACCGCGTCGACCCACAGATAGGTCACGTGCAGCCAGGTCGCCCAGGTGTGGCCGACCAGGCCGCCCGCCAGGCCGCCGGTCTCGTCCAACGCCCAGACGTGGAGGGGGACTTCGCGCGCGCCGGGGGTGCCGCGCAGGGCGGCCAGCACCGGGGACGCCGCCGTGTTGGTGTCCCGCAGCCGGGAGCGGAGCAGATCGCGTCGGGCTTTGTCGACTTCCGCCTCAATACGAAACATGCGGCACACGATAAACGCGCCGGACGGCCAGTTCTGTAAATCTCCTTCCGCTGCGTGCTCGCATCCGTACTCTGAGGAGCAGCACCGGTGGGGGCCGGTGTCGATCAGGGGGCGAGACATGCGGGTACGGCGCCCGCGGTGGGGGTAGCAGTCCCGCGACGGCGGCGGCCGTGCGGGGCGTCCTTTCCGCGGGTGTCGTACTCCGTGAGTGTCGTGCCCGACGTGGGCCGGCGTTCGCCGGACTTTGGCCGGTCGGCCGGGTTTTCCCAACCTTGGGTATCCCCTGCTCCGTGCGGAGCCTGGGGAAGGGGGTTTCGTGGTTCGCATCCGAGTCCTGGTCGTGGACGACCACCGCATCTTCGCCGAGTCGCTGGCCGCCGCGCTGGCCGCCGAGCCCGACGTCGAGGTCTCCGCCGCCGGCAGCGGTCCCGCCGCGCTGCGCTGCCTGGAGCGGGCGGCGGGCGAGGGGCGCCGCTTCGACGTCCTGCTGGTCGACGCCGACCTCGGCGGCAACGTGCCCGGCAGCCGCCCGGCCGTGCCCGTGCAGGAGGGCAACGCGGAGGGGCTCGTCGACGGGATCTCGCTGGTGAGCGGGGTCCGGACCGCTCAGCCGGCCGTGCGGATCGTCGTGCTGGCCGAGAAGGACGATCCCCGGCGGGCGGCGCTCGCGCTCCAGGCCGGCGCCTCGGGCTGGGTCGCCAAGGACTGCTCGCTGTCCCGGCTGCTCACCGTGATCCGGGGCGTGCTGCGCGACGAGACCCATCTGCCGCCCGCCCTGCTCACCGGCGTCCTGCGTGAACTCACCGCGGCCCGCCGGCACCGTACCGAGAGCGAGCGGCTGGTGCAGTCCCTCACCCCGCGCGAGCGGGAGGTGCTGCGCTGCATGGTCGCCGGGCTGGGCCGCAAGGCCGTCGCCGAGCGGCTGTTCCTCTCCCCGCACACCGTGCGCACCCATATGCAGAACGTCCTCGGCAAGCTGGGGGTCCACTCCACGCTGGCCGCCGTGGCGCTCGCCCGGCGTGCGGGCGTCGGCCCGGCAGACCTAACCGGGGATGTTGTCGAACGGGGCGGTCAACTGGCGTAGCAGCCCGGCCAGTTCGGCGCGCTGGGTGCGGGACAGCTCGGCGAGGATCGCCCGCTCCTGCTCCAGCAGGCCCGCGAGCGCCTGGTCGGCGCGGTCCCGGCCGGTCTCGGTCAGCCGCACCAGCACACCCCGCCGGTCGCTCGGGTCGGGCAGCCGTTCCACCAGGCCCTTCTGGGCCAGCCGGTCGATCCGGTTGGTCATGGTGCCCGAGGTGACCAGGGTCTGCGTCAGCAGCTGCCCGGGCGAGAGCTGATACGGCGTTCCCGCGCGGCGCAGCGCGGTCAGCACGTCGAACTCCCAGGGCTCCAACTGGTGCTCGGAAAAGGCGAGTCGACGTGCGCGGTCCAGGTGCCGGGCCAGTCTGCTCACCCGGCTGAGCACTTCCAGCGGCTCCACGTCGAGGTCCGGGCGCTCCCGGCGCCACGCTGCGACCAGCCGATCGACCTCGTCCTCCATGCGATCAGTGTAGTGGTTGTGTCGACATGAAGTCTCTTGACTTCAAGTCTCTTGACATCGAGATAAATCGGGGAGGAGAGTAAGGGGCATGACGAACCCCACCTGGGACCCCTGTCAGTACCTGCGCCACGCCGGACATCGGGCCCGCCCCTTCGCGGACCTCCTCGCCCGCGTCCCCGCCCTCCCGACACCGGACCCGCGCATCGCCGACCTCGGCTGCGGCCCCGGCAACGTCACCGTGCAGCTCACCGAGCGCTGGCCGAGCGCGCACGTCACCGGGTACGACAACTCGCCCGCGATGCTCGACGCGGCCCACGCCGACCACGCGGGCCCCACGGCCCAGGGAGGCCTGCTGGACTTCGCCGCCGCCGACGCGCGCACCTGGACGCCCGCGGAGCCGTGCGACCTGATCGTCTCCAACGCCACCCTCCAGTGGGTGCCGGGCCACGCCGACCGCTTCGCCGACTGGATCGGCGCCCTGAAGCCGGGCGGCACCCTCGCCTTCCAGGTACCCGACAACATCGACGCCCCGCTGCACGCCCTGATGCGCGACCTCGCCGCCACGCTCCGCTGGAAGGCACGCCTCGCCGAGGTCCTGCGCCGCACCGACTCCGTGCACACCCCCGTCGCCTACCTCGACCGGCTCGCCCGCCTCGGCTGCGCCACCGACGTGTGGCAGACGACGTACTGCCACGTCCTGCAGGGCGAGGACGCCGTCCTGGACTGGGTGAAGGGCACCGGACTGCGGCCCGCGCTGACCGTGCTCGCCGACGACCCCGAGGCGCGCGACGCGTTCCTCGCCGAGTACCGGGACCTGCTGCGCGAGGCCTACCCGAGCGCGCCGTACGGCACGGTCATGCCGTTCCGCCGGCTGTTCGCCGTCGCCGTGAAGGAGGCCTGAGCATGCTCGTCGCGGTCGATCACGTCCAGCTCGCGGCCCCGCCCGGGTCGGAGGACGCGCTGCGGGCGTACTACGTCGGCGTCCTCGGCATGACGGAGATCCCCAAGCCGCCGGTGCTGGCGGCGCGCGGGGGCTGCTGGTTCGAGGCGGGCTACGTCCAGCTGCACGTCGGTATGGAGCAGGACTTCCGGGCGGCGAAGAAGGCGCATCCGGGGCTCAGGGTCACGCGGATCGAGGAGTACGCCGCCCGCCTCGAATCGCTCGGCGCCCCGGTGACCTGGGACGACAACCTCCCCGGCCATCTGCGCTTCTACTCACAGGACCCGGTGGGCAACCGGCTGGAGTTCCTCCAGCCCCGGTGACCGCCCAGGACTACGCCTTGCGGTGCCCTATCAGCCGCGGCTTCTGCTCCAGTCCGTCCAGGCCGTGCCACGCCAGGTTCACCAGATGGGCCGCGACCTCCGCCTTCTTCGGGCGGCGCACGTCCAGCCACCACTGCCCGGTCAGCGCGACCATGCCGACCAGCGCCTGGGCGTAGAGAGGAGCGAGCTTGGGGTCGAAGCCCCGGCTCTTGAACTCGCGGCCCAGGATGTCCTCCACCTGGGTGGCGATGTCGGAGATCAACGAGGCGAAGGAGCCCGTCGACTGCGGGATGGGGGAGTCGCGGACCAGGATGCGGAAGCCGTCCGTGTACTCCTCGATGTAGTCCAGGAGGGCGAAGGCGGCCTGCTCGCACAGTTCGCGCGGGTGGCCTGCGGTCAGCGAGCCGGTGACCATGTCCAGCAGGCGGCGCATCTCGCGGTCCACCACCACCGCGTACAGCCCCTCCTTGCCGCCGAAGTGCTCGTACACCACCGGCTTGGACACCCCGGCCTTCGCCGCGATCTCCTCCACCGACGTGCCCTCGAAGCCCTTCGCCGCGAAGAGGGTGCGGCCGATCTCCAGCAGCTGCTGGCGGCGCTCGGCGCCGGTCATACGGGTCCGGCGGGTCCGCCGCGGTTTGTCGGTGCTGGAAGTGCTGCTGGAGTCGGTCGCCACGGCCTCCATCATGCCGCCTCGGCGCTCACCTTCCGGCGCCGGGAGCCGTCATCACCGGTGTTACGGCGCGAATCGATACGGGAGCGTGACGGCCAGCGCACGTCGTACGCCCAGCCGAGCAGCTCGAAGATCCGGATGAAGCGGGCCGAGGAGTCGAGCTGGCCGCGCATCACCCCGTGCCGCGCCGAGGTCGGGTCGGCGTGGTGCAGGTTGTGCCAGGACTCCCCGCAGGACAGCACCGCCAGCCACCACACGTTGCCCGAGCGGTCCCGCGACCGGAACGGCCGCTTGCCCACCGCGTGACAGATCGAGTTGATCGACCACGTCACATGGTGGAGCAGCGCCACCCGGACGAGTGAACCCCAGAAGAACCCGGTGAACGCACCCCACCAGGACATCGTGGCCAGACCGCCGATCAGCGCGGGCAGCGCCAGCGACACGGCCGTCCACAGCACGAACTGGCGGGAGATCGCCCGGATCGCCGGGTCCTTGACCAGGTCCGGCGCGTACTTGTCCTGCGGGGTCTGCTCCTCGTCGAACATCCAGGCGATGTGCGCCCACCACAGGCCCTTCATCAGCGCCGGCACCGTCTCCCCGAACCGCCACGGCGAGTGCGGGTCGCCCTCGGCGTCGGAGAACTTGTGATGCCGGCGGTGATCGGCGACCCACCGCACCAGGGGGCCCTCGACGGCCAGCGACCCCATGATCGCCAGCACGATCCTCAGCGGCCGCTTCGCCTTGAACGAACCATGCGTGAAGTACCGGTGGAAACCGATCGTGATGCCGTGGCACCCCAGGAAGTAGAAGAAGACCAGCAGACCCAGGTCGAGCCAGCTCACCCCCCAGCCCCAGGCCAGCGGAACGGCCGCCACCAGTGCCAGGAACGGCACGACGATGAACAGGAGCAGCGTGATCTGCTCGATCGAACGCTTCTGCTCGCCGCCCAGCGTGGCGGAGGGAGCGGCGGTGTCGGTGGCCTTACGGGCTTCGTCGATCACATCGGAACTGGAGGTCATGCGCGTCCCCTGTGGGGTCGAGGGCCGGGGCGGATGCCGGGCGGCCGGAACCGGACGGACTCGACGGTATTCCCTACGGTTCCGTAACCTACGGCGTCGTAAGTATGGCAGCGTGTCACACGGCGGCAAGAGCCCCACAGCCTGCGCGTCCGTAGCGACACCTATCCTTGGTCTCGGTCGGACAGCGCGGTCCGCTGAAGTTTCCTTCCCGGACGCTCCGGCCCGTATGCGGCTCCCCGCCGCATGGCAGACCGCCGGGTTCCCGCCAGACGTTCCACACTGCAAGGAGCCGCACCTGTGAGCAGTGCCGACGACCAGACCACCACGACCGGCAGCGAGCTGCGCGCCGACATCCGCCGCCTGGGTGATCTCCTGGGCGAGACCCTCGTACGGCAGGAGGGACCGGAGCTGCTCGACCTGGTCGAGAAGGTCCGCCGCCTCACCCGCGAGGACGGCGAGGCCGCCGCCGAGCTGCTGCGCGGCACCGAACTGCAGACCGCGGCCAAGCTGGTCCGCGCCTTCTCCACCTACTTCCACCTCGCCAACGTCACCGAGCAGGTGCACCGCGGCCGCGAGCTGCGCGCCCGCCGCGCCGCCGAGGGCGGCCTGCTCGCCCGCACCGCCGACCGGCTCAAGGACGCCGACCCCGAGCACCTGAAGCAGACGGTCCAGCACCTCAACGTGCGCCCGGTCTTCACCGCGCACCCCACCGAGGCCGCCCGCCGCTCCGTCCTCAACAAGCTCCGGCGCATCGCCGCCCTCCTGGACACCCCCGTCCTGGACTCCGACCGCCGCCGCCACGACGTCCGCCTCGCCGAGAACATCGACCTGGTCTGGCAGACCGACGAACTGCGCGTCGTACGGCCGGAACCGGCGGACGAGGCCCGCAACGCCATCTACTACCTCGACGAGCTGCACGCCGAGGCGGTGGGCGACGTCCTGGAGGACCTGACCGCCGAGCTGGAGCGGGTCGGCGTGAAGCTGCCCGACGACACCCGCCCCCTCACCTTCGGCACCTGGATCGGCGGCGACCGCGACGGCAACCCCAACGTCACCCCCCAGGTCACCTGGGACGTCCTCATCCTCCAGCACGAGCACGGCATCAACGACGCCCTGGAGACGATCGACGAACTGCGCGGCCTGCTCTCCAACTCCATCCGCTACGCCGGCGCGACCGAGGAACTGCTGGCCTCCCTCGCAACCGACCTGGAGCGGCTGCCCGAGATCAGCCCCCGCTACAAGCGCCTCAACGCCGAGGAGCCCTACCGGCTCAAGGCCACCTGCATCCGGCAGAAGCTGGAGAACACCAAGGAGCGCCTCGCCAAGGGCACCCCGCACGAGGACGGCCGCGACTACCTCGGCACCGGCGAGCTGCTGAGCGACCTGCGCCTCGTCCAGACCTCGCTGCGCGAGCACCGCGGCGGCCTCTTCGCCGACGGCCGCCTCGGCCGCGTCATCCGCACCCTGGCCGCCTTCGGACTCCAGCTCGCCACCATGGACGTCCGCGAACACGCCGACGCCCACCACCACGCCCTCGGCCAGCTCTTCGACCGGCTCGGCGAGGAGTCCTGGTGCTACGCCGACATGCCCCGCGAGTACCGCGCCAAGCTCCTCGCCAAGGAGCTCAGGTCGAGGAGGCCGCTCGCGCCCACCCCGGCCCCCGTCGACGCGGCCGGCGCCAAGACGCTCGGCGTCTTCGAGACCGTCAAGAAGGCCCTGGCGGTCTTCGGCCCCGAAGTCATCGAGTCGTACATCATCTCCATGTGCCAGGGCGCCGACGACGTCTTCGCCGCCGCCGTCCTCGCCCGCGAGGCCGGCCTGATCGACCTGCACGCGGGCTGGGCCAAGATCGGCATCGTGCCACTGCTGGAGACCACCGACGAACTGCGCGCCGCCGACACCATCCTGGAGGACATGCTCTCCGACCCGTCCTACCGGCGCCTGGTCGCGCTGCGCGGGGACGTCCAGGAGGTCATGCTCGGCTACTCCGACTCCTCCAAGTTCGGCGGCATCACCACCAGCCAGTGGGAGATCCACCGCGCCCAGCGCCGACTGCGCGACGTCGCCCACCGCTACGGCGTGCGCCTGCGCCTCTTCCACGGCCGCGGCGGCACCGTCGGCCGCGGCGGCGGCCCCTCCCACGACGCCATCCTCGCCCAGCCCTGGGGCACCCTGGAGGGCGAGATCAAGGTCACCGAGCAGGGCGAGGTCATCTCCGACAAGTACCTGATCCCCTCCCTCGCCCGGGAGAACCTGGAACTGACCGTCGCGGCCACCCTCCAGGCCTCCGCCCTGCACACGGCACCCCGCCAGTCCGACGAGGCCCTCGCCCGCTGGGACGCCGCCATGGACGTCGTCTCGGACGCCGCCCACAGCGCCTACCGCAGGCTCGTGGAAGACCCGGACCTCCCCGCGTACTTCTTCGCCTCCACCCCCGTCGACCAGCTCGCCGACCTGCACCTCGGCTCACGCCCCTCGCGGCGGCCCGACTCCGGCGCCGGGCTCGACGGCCTGCGCGCCATCCCGTGGGTGTTCGGCTGGACCCAGTCCCGCCAGATCGTCCCCGGCTGGTTCGGCGTCGGCTCCGGCCTGAAGGCCCTGCGCGAGGCGGGCCTCGACACCGTGCTCGACGAGATGCACGAGCAGTGGCACTTCTTCCAGAACTTCATCTCCAACGTCGAGATGACGCTCGCCAAGACCGACCTGCGCATCGCCCAGCACTACGTCGACACCCTCGTCCCCGACGACCTCAAGCACGTCTTCGACACCATCAGGGCCGAACACGAGCTCACCGTCCGCGAGGTCCTGCGGGTGACCGGCGAACGCGAACTCCTCGACGCCCAGCCCGCGTTGCGCCAGACCTTCACCATCCGCGACGCCTACCTGGACCCGATCTCCTACCTCCAGGTCGCCCTGCTCAAGCGCCAGCGCGACGCGGCCGCCGCCGGCACCGAACCCGACCCCACGCTCTCCCGCGCCCTGCTCCTCACCGTCAACGGCGTGGCGGCGGGCCTGCGCAACACCGGCTGACCCGGCGCCCCGAGACAGACGGTGCCCCCGAGGTCGTACGACCCCGGGGGCACCCTCTTCTCCCTCAGCATCTTCCCCAGCTCACTGGATCGCCACGAACGCCGCCGTCAGCAGCCCCGCGCCGCACAGCCCCAGCACCCAGGCCACCCGCGTCAGCCGCATCCCGCCCGCGACCACCACCGAGGCCAGCAGCAGCGCCCCGCCCAGCGGCACCCACGCGTACAGGATCCCTGCCGGCCCCGAGCGCACCGCGTCCGTCGTACCCGGCTTCAGGACCACGTCGTACGTCTGCCCCGCGCGCACCGCCACCGACTCCGGCAACTCCACGCGCGCGCGTGCCCGCGAACCCGACGACGTCGGCGTGAACGGCCCGGCACACGTGCTCCCCGCACAGGAGGCCACCCGCACCGTGCCCGCCTCCCGCCCCCTGGACAGCATCACGTGCTGCGCGGTCCCCCAGGACCCCCACACCCCGGCGAACACGATCAACACGGCGACCGCGCCCATCGCCGCGACCCGCCCGAGGCGCAACGCGGACACGGACACCTGGCGGGCAGTGGTGGCGGTGGCAGGCATGGCCGGGATCATTGGCCATACCCACGCGACAGGTCAACCCGCCTGTCCGCCGTAGAAGTACATGTCAGGAGTTGTACGCGCTCTGCGCCCGCTCCAGCCCCTCCGCCAGCAGGCACTCCACCGCGTCCGCCGCGCGGTCCACGAAGTAGTCCAGCTCCTTGCGCTCCGCCGACGAGAAATCCTTCAGCACGAAGTCCGCCACCTGCATCCGCCCCGGCGGCCGCCCGATCCCGAACCGCACCCGGTGGTAATCCGCGCCCATCGCCTTCGTCATCGACTTCAGACCGTTGTGCCCGTTGTCCCCGCCGCCCAGCTTCAGCCGCAGCACGCCGTAGTCGATGTCCAACTCGTCATGAACCGCGACGACATTCGCCACCGGCACCTTGTAGAAGTCCTTCAGCGCGTTCACCGGACCGCCGGACAGGTTCATGTACGACGTCGGCTTCGCCAGCACCACCCGACGGCTCGCCGGCCCCGCCGGCCCGATCCGCCCCTCCAGCACCTGCGCCTGCGCCTTGCCCGCCCGCTTGAACTTCCCCCCGATCCGCGCCGCGAGCAGGTCCACCACCATGAAGCCGACGTTGTGCCGGTTCATGGCGTACTCCGGCCCGGGATTGCCGAGCCCGACGATCAGCCAGGGGTCACTGGCGGCGGTGGTCACGTCCATGTCTCCTTGATACGCGCCAGCCGCCGCCCCCGGACAAGGGAGCGACGGCTGAACAGTTGACGACGCCTACGGCGCTCAGGCCTCGGCGGCCTCTTCGCCCGCGGCGGCCTCACCCTCGGTCTCCTCGGCCTGCGCGGCCAGGACCTGCAGCACGACCGCGTCCTCCTCGACGGCCAGCGTGGTGCCCTTGGGAAGCGCGATGTCCTTGGCCAGGACGGACGCACCGGCCTCCAGACCCGCCACGGACACCGTCACGGACTCGGGGATGTGCGTGGCCTCCGCCTCGACCGGCAGCGCGGACAGGACGTGCTCCAGCAGGTTGCCGCCCGGGGCCAGCTCGCCCTCGGTGTGCACGGGGATCTCGACCGTGACCTTCTCGCCACGCTTGACCAGCAGCAGGTCGACGTGCTCGAGGAAGCCCTTGATCGCGTCACGCTGGACGGCCTTCGGGATCGCCAGCTCGTTGGTCTTGCCGTCGATGTCCAGGGAGATCAGGACGTTCGGCGTACGCAGCGCCATCTGCAGGTCGTGGCCCGGCAGGGTCAGGTGGACCGGGTCGGTGCCGTGGCCGTACAGGACAACCGGAACCTTGTTCTCGCGGCGGATGCGACGGGCGGCACCCTTGCCGAACTCGGTACGGCTCTCGGCGGCGAGCTTCACCTCGGACATACTGATCACTCCTCGTAGAGGTAGGACGGACGGGGTCACCCGGCCACGAACGGCCTGCTACGAAGAGCGCGTCGATAACGGACCGCCGTACACACGAGTACGGCCTCCCTCGCCGAGCAACCCGGACAGTCTACTCGGCGGAGAGGCCGCACCCAAAAGGATCTTCAGCGACTCACTGCTCGTCGAACAGACTCGTCACCGAACCGTCCTCGAAGACCTCACGCACCGCGCTCGCGATCGTCGGAGCGATCGACAGCACCTTGATCTTGTCCAGGTCCGCCGCCAGCTCACCCGGCGTCGGCAGCGTGTTCGTGAACACGAACTCACTCACCCGCGAGTTCTTCAGCCGGTCCGCAGCAGGACCGGAGAGCACACCGTGCGTGGCCGTCACGATGACGTCCTCGGCGCCGTGCGCGAACAGCGCGTCCGCGGCCGCGCAGATCGTGCCCCCCGTGTCGATCATGTCGTCCACCAGGACGCACACGCGGCCCTTGACCTCACCCACGACCTCGTGGACGGTCACCTGGTTCGCCACGTCCTTGTCACGCCGCTTGTGCACGATCGCCAGCGGCGCGCCCAGCCGGTCGCACCAGCGGTCCGCGACCCGCACCCGGCCCGCGTCCGGCGACACGACCGTCAGCTTGTCCCGGTCCACCTTGTCGCCCACGTAGTCGGCGAGCAGCGGCAGCGCGAACAGATGGTCGACAGGACCGTCGAAGAAACCCTGGATCTGGTCGGTGTGCAGATCCACGGTCAGGATGCGGTCCGCACCCGCCGTCTTCATCAGGTCGGCGATCAGACGCGCCGAAATCGGTTCACGACCCCGGTGCTTCTTGTCCTGCCGCGCGTAACCGTAGAACGGCACGATCACCGTGATGGAACGCGCCGACGCACGCTTCAGCGCGTCCAGCATGATCAACTGTTCCATGATCCACTGGTTGATCGGAGCCGTGTGGCTCTGGATCACGAAACAGTCCGCACCACGTGCCGACTCCTGGTACCGGACATAGATCTCACCATTGGCGAAATCGAAGGCCTTGGTCGGGACGACCCCGATACCCAGCTCGTGGGCGATCTCCTCGGCAAGCTCGGGGTGGGCGCGGCCGGAGAAGAACATCATCTTCTTCTCGCCGGTCGTCTTGATCCCGGTCACAGCACTGTCTCCTCAGAGGTTGTCTCATCCAGCCGGCTGCTCGTACGGCCTCCCGTCTGGGCATGAGAGGCCGAACCAGCTGGTAGGGGTCGGATGCACGCGTGCGGATGTGCACTTATCACGGTACGCCGTGTTTGGCGCACACGTTTCCGGTCAGTCCTCGCTCTCGCCCTGCCGGGACGCCGCCTCAGCCGCCTTCGCCGCGGCACTCCCCGGACGCTTCCGGGCCACCCAACCCTCGATATTCCGCTGCTGACCACGGGCCACGGCCAGCGAACCGGGCGGCACATCCTTCGTGATCACGGACCCCGCGGCGGTGTAGGCACCGTCCCCGACCGTGACAGGAGCCACAAACATGTTGTCCGAACCCGTCCGGCAATGCGACCCCACGGTGGTGTGGTGCTTGTCCTGCCCGTCGTAGTTCACGAACACACTCGCCGCGCCGATGTTCGTGTACTCACCGATCGTCGCGTCACCGACATACGAGAGATGGGGCACCTTCGTCCCCTCCCCGATCGAAGCGTTCTTCGTCTCGACGTACGTCCCGATCTTGCCCTTGGCACCCAGCCGCGTCCCCGGCCGCAGATACGCATACGGCCCCACCGTCGCGTGCGCACCGATCTGGGCCGAGTCGGACACGGTGTTGTCCACCCGCGCACCCGCGCCCACCTCGGTGTCCTTCAGCCGGCTGTTCGGCCCGACCTCCGCACCCGCGCCCACGTGCGTGGCACCAATCAGCTGCGTACCCGGATGCACGACCGCGTCCCGCTCGAAGGTCACGGTCACGTCGACCCAGGTCGTCGCCGGGTCGACGACGGTGACCCCGTCGAGCATCGCGGCCGTCAGCAGCCGGTCGTTGAGGATCCGGCGCGCCTCGGCGAGCTGCACCCGGTTGTTGATCCCGGCGATCTCGCGGTGATCGCCCGCCACCGACGCCCCGACCCGGTGCCCGGCCTCCCGCAGGATCCCGAGCACATCGGTCAGGTACTCCTCGCCCTGGCTGTTGTCCGTCCGCACCTTCTTGAGCGCCTCCGCCAGCAGCTGCCCGTCGAACGCGAACACCCCGCTGTTGATCTCCCGGACCGCCCGCTGGGCCTCGGACGCGTCCTTGTGCTCGACGATCGCGGTGACCGCGCCGGTGGCCTCGTCGCGCACGATCCGCCCGTACCCCGTCGCGTCCGGCACCTCGGCCGTCAGCACGGTCACGGCGTTGCCGTCGGCGGCGTGCGTCCCGGCGAGCTGCTTCAGGGTGTCGGCGGTGAGCAGCGGCGTGTCCCCGCAGACGACCACGACGGTCCCCTCCACGGTCCCGCCCAGCTCCTCCAGACCCATCCGCACGGCGTGCCCGGTGCCGTTCTGCTCCGCCTGCACGGCGGTCCTGGTGCCGGGGTCGATCTCGGCGAGGTGCGCGGCGACCTGCTCACGGGCGTGACCGACGACGACCACGAGGTGCTGCGGGTCCAACTCACGGGCGGCGGCCAGCACATGGCCCACGAGGGAACGGCCGCAGATCTGGTGCAGGACCTTCGGTGTGGCCGACTTCATACGGGTGCCCTCACCCGCTGCGAGAACGACGACGGCGGCCGGGCGAATGGCGCTCACGGGGTTGCCCTTCGGCTCTGGATGGGTGGGGATACAGCCGCAGGATACCGGGGCGTTTCGTGGAGGACATGAGAGCGGGCCCTGACGGTGATGACACCGGTCAGGACCCGAACCCTGGTCTTGTGTGCTGTGGCTCCCGGAGAAGGATTCGAACCCTCATTCAACGGACCAAAACCGTTTGTCCTGCCCTTAGACGATCCGGGATGAATAGCACGCTATGTCCGATTTGATTGATCGGCTTCGCGCACAGAGACCACTATGCCGCACCAGGAGCCTTCGATGCGACGGTACAAGTCCGCACCCTTCAGGACTTTGATGGCCAAGCAGCCTCGATAGGAGTCGCCGACGTTCTTGCGGACGGTCTTGGGGTTGTGTTTCTTGAGCGTTGTCTTGTTGAACGCGGAGTGGTCAGCGCCGACGAGGTCTGCCCAGTAGTTCTCGGTGGCTGTGACGTCCGCGTTTTCGTGGATCATGACGGTGTATCGGAGGCGCTCGCGCTCAACGCCCAGCAGGTCGAGCCAGGCCAGGAAGACCTGGATCATGCCAGGGTCGCTGTTGACAAAAACGACGTTCTCTCGGCGGTCGTACGGCTTGTCCTTGCCGCCCTCTGCCCAGTACAGGCCGACGCCCAACAGGAACAGTTCACGGTCGGACAGCTTGCCGACTGCTGCCGCTGCTGCCTGCTTGGCCGCTTCTCGCTCGAGGTCCTGGACAGCGCGCTTGTGCGCCAGCCCCTCGTGCATGAGAGCCCTCTGCGCTTCGGGTGTGTAGCGCGGTTCCGGCTTCGGCAGGTCCCGCACCCACAGCGACACCGAACTGCGCGAGCAGCCCAGCTCCGCCTCGATCTGGTCGTACGTCCAGCCCTGGAGCCGTAGCTCCCGGGCTTTTGCCCGCAGATCGTCCTTCGCGTTCGGGCGCTTTGTCCACCCCGGGGGCGGTTCGCCCTTCACGAGCTGGTTGAGGATGTCGTTGTTGAAGATCTTCAGCTCGTCCCGGATCTGCCGGAGGCTGTAGCCCGCCCGCCGCAAGGCCACCGCCTGTTCCCGTAATCCCTCGAAGTCGGCGTATTTGCCATGTGTATGTGTCATAGGCATATCGTCCTGGCGGAATGATCCGTTCCGGACGTGAACGGGTGTGGTTCACCAGTTCGAGGGATATCGGATCGTTTCGAGGTCGCTCGGTCACGGAGTGTGGTGTGTTGCGGTAGGCGAAAGTCGCCGGAAACGGCGGACCGGTCGCCCGTAGGCTGGATGCATGACCACGACGGGGGAAGAGCACACCGGGGGCCCGACCGGCCCCTGGTGGTGGGCCAGGTGGCGCGGTGCGGTGCTCGACGGGAGTCTCGCGCTGGTGTCGGCTGTGGAGTGCGGTGCCGAGGGGGTGCCGTTCGCTCGGGACGCGGGGATACCGGTGTTCCTCGGGGTTCTGTTCGGGGTGATCGCCGGTTCGGTGCTGTTGGTGCGGCGGAAGTGGCCGATCGCCGTCGTGCTGGTCGCCATCGCGATCACGCCGGCCGAGATGGGCTTCCTGATGGGCATCGTCGGTCTGTACACGCTGGCGGCCTGCGAGCTGCCGCGGCGGGTCATCGGTGCGCTGGCGGGGATGTCGTTGCTGGGCACGATGATCGTGACGTTCGTGCGGGTGCGGCAGAGCATGGCGAGCGGGGATCTGACGCTGGGCGACTGGTTCGTGCCGTTCGCGGCGGTGACGACGTCGTTGGGGCTGACGGCTCCGCCGTTGCTGTTCGGGCTGTACGTGGGTGCGCGGCGGCGGTTGATGGAGAGCCTGCGGGAGCGGGCGGACAGTCTGGAGCGCGAGCTCCAGTTGCTCGCGGAGCGGGCGGAGGAGCGGGCCGAGTGGGCGCGGGGCGAGGAGCGGACGCGGATCGCGCGGGAGATGCACGACGTCGTGGCGCATCGGGTGAGCCTGATGGTGGTGCATGCGGCGGCGTTGCAGGCGGTGGCGCGGAAGGATCCGGAGAAGGCGGTGCGCAACGCGGCTCTGGTGGGGGACATGGGGCGCCAGGCGCTGACGGAGCTGCGGGAGATGCTCGGGGTGCTGCGGGCCGGTGAGGATGTGGTTGGCCGGCGGGGTGCGGGGGTGCCGTTGGCGGCGGTGGGGGAGGCGGCCGCGGCGGCGGCGGACCGGGCGGTGGGCGAGACGGTGTCCGGGGACGGGCCGTGCCTGTCCGAGCTGGACGAGTTGATCGGGCAGTCGGCGGCGGCGGGGATGGTCGTGGAGTTGTCGGTGATGGGGGAGGTGCGGTCGTATGCGGCGCAGGTCGAGCAGACGGCGTACCGGGTGGTGCAGGAGGCGTTGACGAACGTCCACAAGCATGCGGCGGGTGCGAAGACGCATGTGCGGTTGGCGCACCGGGTGTCGGAGATCGCGATGCAGGTGGAGAACGAGGCGCCGCCGGAGCCGGGTTCCGCGTCCGCGGCGGGGCTGCCGTCGGGCGGGAACGGTCTGGTGGGAATGCGGGAGCGGGTCGCGGCGCTGGGCGGCGTGTTCGTGTCGGGTCCGACGGATGCGGGGGGTTTCCGGGTGTCGGCGGTGATTCCGGCGGCGTAGGCGCCTGCCCGGGGGCTGCCCCGCTCCCGTGTGTCAGCCGGCGGTCAGGCGTACCGGTTCGATGCCGGTGATGAGGGTGGCGAGGGCGTGGTCGATGTCGGGGCCGACGTACCAGTCGCCGGTGTGGTCGAGGGTGTAGACGCGGCCTTCGGCGTCGATCGCGAGCGCGGCGGTGGTGTCGGTCTCCTGGCCGAGGGGGCACAGTTCGGTGCCGAGGGCGAGGCCGAGGTCGCCGAGGGTGCGGGCGAGGTGGCGGCCGTGGAGCGGGTCGAGGTGGAGGGTGGCGGGCGCGATCTGGCGGCCGGGTCCGCCGGGGGTGATGCGGAGTCCGCCGAATTCGGCCCAGGCTTCGACGGCGGCGGGGAAGACGGTGTGCCGGTGGCCGGCGGGTGAGGTGTGCTCGCGCAGGGTGTCGGCCCAGAACTCGGCTTGTTTTATGTCCCAGCGTCCGGGTTGCCAGCCGGCGGAGCGCAGGGCCGCGTCGACGGGGACGGAGAAGCGTGGTGCGGTTGCCCCGTGCTCGGCGGCTGGGCGGGGGAGCTTGGGGGTGGTGGCGTGGTCGGGGTGCATCTGCCCTTCGTTCGTCGTGCCGGCGGTGGTGCGGCGTTGGTACGGGGTGTGACGGCGGTTTTCGGCCGTCGGTTGCCGCGGGTCAGTCGTCGGTTGCCGTGGGGTCGACGATGCGGACGCCGAAGTGGGAGCTGAGGGCGGTGCAGGCGCGGCAGGGGGTGGCGAAGCTCCCGTGGAGGGGGTCGCCGTCCTCGCGTATGCGGCGGGCGGTCAGTTTGGCGTGTTTGAGGGCTTTGCGGGCCTCGCTGTTGGTCATGGGTTTGCGGGCGGCGCGTTTGCTGCGGGTCGCGTCGGCGGCGGTGATGTGCCGGGAGATGAGGATCGTCTCGGCGCAGCGGCCGGTGAAGCGGTCGCGCTGGGCGCTGGTGAGGGTGTCGAGGAAGTCCTGGACGAGGGGGTGCAGGGCGGGGGGTGTGTCGCCGCGGGCGGCGGTGCCTGTGAGGGTGGCGCCGTGGACGGAGAGGGCGGCGGCGACGGTGGGCAGGATGCCGTCGCGGCGGTGGCGGAGCGCGGGGACGGGGGGTGTGTCGGGTCCGCTCCAGCCGATCCGGGGGTCGCCGGAGCGCACGTCGGTACCTCCGTGGTGCAAGGTATTCATGATCGTCTTCCCCTCCCGGGCATCCCCCCGAAGGACACAGGGTGCCAAATGCCGTGGCTGGTGCGGAAGCTGGGGCGGTGCGACACGCCCGGACCGGGGCTGGTCGTCACGGTGGAGTGACGGCGGGTCACGGAAGCGGAGGCGTGGTTTCCGTGGGGTTGCGGTGGGCCGGTGACCGGGGTGCGTGTACCGCATAGGCTGTCGCCATCCGCCGATCGATACCGCCGATTGAGGCCTGAGAGAACGCCCAGGGGGCTACCGCCATGACGACAGGTCGGCTCGGGCAGCAAGCCGCGCCGCCGAACGCGGCCTATGCCGGGCAGGTCGTGCATTTCCCGGATCCGGTCCGGGCGGCGCGTCACCCGAGAGGAGTACGGGTCGACGAGCGCGGTTACCCGGATTTCGCTCCGTACGCGCGTGTGGCGGTGGAGATCGCCGAGCCGCCGGACGGGTTCGGGGTGGACGAGCTGCGGCTGACGGACTTCGTGTCGGCGAACGCCGCGCTGGCCGCGGACCGGCACGAGTTGTGGGACACGGTGCCGGACGTGGCGACGCCGCACGGCTGGACCTGGCACCACGTCGCGGGTACGCGGCGGCTGGAGCTGGTCCCGGTCGAGGTGAAGGCGCTGTTGCGGCACCACGGCGGGATCGCGACGGCGCCGGTGGACCACGGCAAGCGCGGTACGCGGCCGTTGCAGGAGACGCGGCCGGCGCACTTCGGGCTGCCGAAGTCGGGTGTGGCGGTGTCGGAGGCGCAGGTGCTGGGGGTCGAGGAGGATCTCGGCTACCGGCTGCCGGGCGCGTACCGCTCGTTCCTGAAGGCGGCGGGCGGCTGCGCGCCGGTGGGCACGGCGCTGGACGCCGAGCTGGGTCTGTTGGTGGACCAGCCGTTCTTCACGGTGCGGGACGAGGCGGCGGTCAACGACCTCGTGTACGTCAACAAGTGTCTGCGTGACCACCTGACGAAGGACTACCTCGGTGTGGCCTTCGTCCAGGGCGGCCTGCTCGCGGTGAAGGTGAAGGGCGCGCGGCCGGGTTCGGTGTGGTTCTGCGCGTACGACGATGTGCGGGATGTGGATCCGTCGTGGTCGCCGGCGGAGCGGGTGGAGCGGTTGCTGCTGCCCGCGGGTGACGACTTCGACGCGTTCCTGTCCCGGTTGGCGGGTAGTCCGCCGGAGTTGGAGACGGTGGCGAATCTGATGGTCGACGGCGGTTTCGCCCATGTCGTCCCGGTGTCGTCCGGTTCGGCGTCGTCCGGTCCGGTGGGGGAGTGAGCTTCAGGCGATGGTGACCTACGCGCAGGCGCAGGAGCGCGCCGAGGAGTGGATCAACGGCGACGTGCCCGCGTACCAGCATCGTGAGGTGCGGGTGCGGGAGTTCGAGCTGGGTTTCGTGGTGTGGGGCGAGGACCGGGCGGAGGGTCCGCGTTCGGACGGGGGCGGGCAGCGGCTCGTCATCGCCCGGGACAGTGGGGAGGCGACGCTGTGGCCGGCGCTGCCGGTGGGCGAGGTGATCCGCCGCTTCGAGGAGGAGTACGGCGGTCCCGACGGTCCGCAGGGCGCGGCACCGGCACCGGCGCCCGCCCGTGTCGACCTGAACCAGACGTCGTTCCTGTTGACTCCGCCGGAGTGGCTGCAGGAGGCGGCGGACAAGCTGGGCATCGGCGAACGGCGCCCGGGGGCCGGGTCCGGTGCGGGTGCGGGTGCCGGGGCTTCGGCCGCCGGTGGTGCGGGGCTGGCGGAGACGCAGGCCGGGGTGCCGGCGGCCGCGCCCCCCGCGGCCGCGCCTGCCCCGGGTGTGCCTGCTGCCGAGGTGCCGGTGGGGTCGACGCCGTGGGCCGGTACGGACACCAACGCGGACCCCGGTGAGGAGGACCGTTCCGTTCCGCTGCCCGCGACGGTGTTCGCGCCGCCGCTGAGCGAGCCCGACGTTCCCCGGCCTCCGGCGTCCACGCCGGAGGCGAAGACGGCGCTGATGTCGGGAGGAAGCCAGCTGCCGCCGACGGCGGTCGCGCCGGCGCTCGACGCTTCCCGAGTGCCGGGCGCGCAGGGCGGTCCGCCCGCTCCGGGTGGTGCGCCGGGTGCGCCCGGGGGGCCCGCGGCTCCTGCCGCGCCGGGTGCCGCGCAGACCAGCACGCCCCCGCCCCCGCCGCCCGGTACGCCGCCGTACGCCTACCCGCAGGCGCCGGGCGCACCCGGCACGCCTCCGCCGGGCGTACCGGCTCAGGCGCCGGCGTCCGGCGCCCCGTTCCCGCCCCCGGGCGCCCACCCGTCCCCGCCGCCTCCGGGCGGCCCCTCGTACGGCTATCCGCAGGCGCCGGGCGGTGCCTCGGACGCGTCGCTGATGTCGGCGGACTCCGGCACGTCCGGGCGGTCGCTCGCGCCGAACGCCGGGGACATCGCGGACGCCGCGACGAGCAAGGCCGCACCGCCGCCGAGGAAGGCGCGTGGTGGCGCGGGCGCGCCGCCTCCGCCGCCGGGTGCGCCGGGCACACCGGGTGCGCGCCCGGGGGGTCCGATGCCGCCGCCCGCGCCGGGTGCGTCCGCGAACGCCTATGTGCCGACGCAGTTCGCGCCGGCGCTCGGTCCGGAGGGACTCCGGGGCCCGGGTGCCCCGGGTGCTCCGGGTGTGCCGAATGCGCCGGGTGCCCCCAACCCGCCTGCCCCGCCTGCCCCGCCGGGGGGCAACGTGCACCAGGCGGCCACGATGCTGGCCGATCCCAGCCAGCTGGGCGGGGGTGCGCCGCAGCCGCCGGGCGCACCGGGTGCCCCCGGCGTTCCGGGTGTGCCTCCCGCGCCCGGCGCGCCCCAGCCTCCGGGAGCCCCCGGGGCCCCTGGTGCCCCCGGCCTTCCGCAGTCCCCGGGTGCTCCCGCCGGACCCGGTGCGCCCGGTGGCGGCCGGGGTGCCGTGCACCAGGCGGAGACCATGCTCGCCGCGCCGCCGGTGGGCGGGCCGGGCGCGCCCGTGCCGCCCGCCCCGCCCGGTCCGGGCGCCCCCGGCATGCCGCCGGGCGCTCCGCAGCCGATGCCGCCGGGCGGGCCCGTCCCGGGGCAGCAGCCGGCGTACGGGTATCCGCCGCAGGGGCAGCCGACGGTCGGCCCCGGCTACCAGGCCGTGCTGCGCTACCGCGCGCAGGACGGCTCGGAGCAGCAGCTGATCCGGCGTTCGGCGCCCGGCACGCCGCATCCGGAGTGGCAGATCTTCCATGAGCTGCGGGCGATGAACGTGCCGTCGGACCAGGTGCTGGAGCTGCACACGGAGCTGGAGTCGTGCGAGCTGCCGGGTGCCTACTGCGCGCGGATGATCCGGGAGCAGTGGCCGCAGGCACGGATCGCGAGCATCGCGCCGTACGGCACGGACCACGCGAGCCGGCAGCAGGGGATGCAGCAACTGCTGGCGCACCAGGGCGAGTTGCACCAGGTGGCGGACGGGCCCGCGCGGCCCGCGCCGGTGCGCGCGCCGCTACCGCCGGTGCAGGCCGCGCCGCCCGTCCCGCCGGATGCCATCGCGCAGGAGCTGGCGGCGGCGTTCGGGCCGGCGGTGTTCCGGTTCGAGCAGCAGGCGGTGTCGCGGCAGGGCGTGCCGCCGGTCGTGGCGCACACGCTGGTGGTGGCCGGGCTGCCGGTGGACATGGGGCCGTTCTTCTGGGCGCAGGCCCAGCCGGGCCGGCCGGTGCCGACGCTGGCGGAGCTGGCGGCCGAGCGGGGGGTGCAGCCGGCGGCGGACGCGGGCTCGTACCTCGTGATGGGCACCGACTTCGGCCGGGCGATCTGTGTGCAGTACGGCACGGCGAACATCGTGGCCGTCCCTGTGGAGGCGGGGCCGGGCGGTGCTCCGGTGCCGCCGCAGTTCGTGAACACCGGGCTGCCGGAGTTCGCCCGCTGTCTGGCCCTGCTGGGCCGGATGTGGCGGCTGCGGTACGGCCTCAACCAGGAGCAGGCGGGCCGCTGGACCGTCGACTTCCAGGCGCAGCTGGCCGCGCTGGACCCGGCGGCGCTCGGTTCGCCGGAGAGCTGGTGGTCGGTGCTGCTGGAGCAGATGTGGGACGGCCTGCTGTAGCGGACGCCGTCCGGTGGTGAATCCGGGATGCCCTTCACGCGTGCGTGAAGGGCATCCCGCGTTGTACGGCCGTTTCGCGCTGTGCCCGGGAGCCCGTCGGCCGAACGGGTTCCCGGCCTGATCGTCTGCCGTGCCGGGGAGGCGCGGGGAACGGCCGTCCGTACGACGCCGATCGCGGTGTGCGGGTATTCGAGCGTGACGTGGCTGCGGAGTGTCGCGTTATGAACACTTACGCCCGATCCATCAAGATGTGCGCGAAATCAACCTGTCGGGTATGTCATGGATGTCTGGTGGAGAGGGGTTCCCACGGTGAGCAGTGCATCGATGCCGCCGCACGGCTTCGTGACCGTCCGGGGGCGCGGCTACCGTCCCGAACAGGTGGAGGCCTTCGTGCGGGCGCTGTTCGACGACCGGGACGCCGCGTGGGAACGCGCCGCGCGGCTGACCGTGCTCGCCCGGGAGATGGGGGAGGAGGCCGCCCGCGCGCGCGAGAGGGTCGCCCGGCTCGCACCGCAGACGTACGAGACGCTCGGGGAGTCCGCGCAGCGCCTGTTCCAGGTCGTGCAGCAGGAGGCGGCGGACCTGCGAGAGCGCGCGCGGCGTGCGGCGGACGAGGGGATCGCGCAGGCCGAGGCGGACGCCGCGCGTACGCTCCAGGAGGCGCGGGACGCCGCGGACGCGCTCCGCGCGGAGGCCGACGACTACGCCGACCGGCTCCTCCTCGCCGCGCGCGCCGAGGCCGACGACTTCCGCATCGGCAGCCGGCGCGCGGTGAAGGCGGGCCGTACGGAGGCGCTCTCGGCGGTGCGCGAGGTACGGCGGCGCACCGAGGGCATGCTCGGCGAGCAGTCCCGGGAGCACACCGAGCGCTGGGCCGAGATGGAGCGCGAGCACGCCGAGCGGGCCGCCGCGCTGGACGCGCGGTACACCGAGCGGATGAGCCGGGCCGAGGCCGAGCTGGCCGCGGCCGAGCGGGCCCTGCGAGAGGTCGAGGAGGCGGCGGTCCGCAACCAGGAGGAGGCACGCGTGCGTGCCGACGAGATTCTCGCGCACGCGCGCGTGCGCGAGGAACGCATCGCCGGCGAGACCGAACAGGTGCTGCGCGAGCACGGCGAGGCCTGGGACGTCGTGCACGCGCAGATGGACACCGTGCGCAACCGCCTGATGATGCTGACGGGGCGAGCCGTGGACTAGCGGGTGTCGTGGGAGCGGAACTGCTCCGCCACCACCGCCGCCATCAGCTCGGCGTCGAAGGCGGAGGCGTCGGCGAGGCGGGTGGCGGCGGACAGGGAGTTGAGGAGGGTCTTGGTGACCCTCAGGGCGGTCGGGGGGCGGCGGACGATGGGCCTGGCCCAGGCGCTCACGGCCGCGTCGAGTTCGCGGGCGGGGACGGTTTTCTGGAGGACGGACAGGGTCGCGGCCTCCGCGGCGCCGAAGACGCGTCCGGTGAGGATGAGTTCGCGTACGCGGGCGGCGCCGACCTCGCTGATCAGGCGCGGGAGCAGGCCGCCCCAGGCGGTGGGCAGGCCGAGGGCGAGTTCGGGGAGGCGGAAGGTCGCGTCGTCGGCGCCGACCCGCAGATCGCAGGCGAGGGCCAGGGCGAGGCCGGCCCCGATGGCCTTGCCCTGGACGCGTGCGATGGTGACGGCGGGGTTGGCGGTGAGCGCGTCGCAGACGCGGCGCGCCTTGGTGCCGGACAGGCGGATGCCGCTCGCCGCGGGGTCGGCGGCGAGGTGCTCGGCGAACTCGCTCCGGTCGCCGCCGAGACAGAAGTCGGGGCCGGCCGCGCGGAGCACCAGCACCCGGACGGCGGGGTCCTCGTCGCCGAGGACGGTCAGCAGGTCGTCCAGCATCGCGTCGGTGACGGCGTTGCCCTGTTCGGGGAGGTTCAGTTCGATGGTCAGCACGGGACCCTGCCGGTCGGTGCGCAGGGTCTTGAGTATCCGGCCGGCCGGGAGCGCGCTGAGGGGCGGGGCGGGCGTCATGTCGTCACTTTCAGGGAGGCGGCGCGTCGGAAGACCATGCGAGGGGCGTAGACGGGTGGCCCGGTGGGCCGCAACGCGGGGAAACGGCGCAGCAGTTCGGTGAGCAGGACGCGGGCCTCCAGCCGGGCGAGGGCCGCGCCGAGGCAGTAGTGCGCGCCGCCGCCGAAGGTGAGGTGGCCGCCGCGGCGCCGGATGTCGAAGACGTGCGGCTCGGGGTTGCGGCGGGGGTCGTGGTTCGCGGCGCCGTACAGGACGTGGACGGTGGTGTCCCGGGCGATCGGCACTCCGGCGAGGACGGTGTCGTCGGCGGCGACACGGGAGTTGAGGTGGATCGGCGGGTCGTAGCGCAGGACCTCGTCGATGGCGTCGTCGAGGTCCTCGGGGTGGCGGCGCAGCCGCTCGGCCCGGGCGGGCTCGCCGGTCAGCAGCCAGACGGCGTTGGCCAGCAGGGTCGCCGTGGTCTCCAGGGAGGCGATGGTGACGAACATCGTCAGGTCGTAGAGGATCTGGTCGGCGGCCGTGCGGTCGCCCGCGTGCACGGCGTCCCAGTAGCGGATCCAGCCGGACAGGACGTCGTCCCCGGGGCGGGCGCGCCGCTCGCTGATCAGGCGGGTGAAGAAGGCCCGCATCTCCAGGGTGGCCTTCGCGGACACGGCCAGTTCGCTCTTGGTCGGCAGCAGTTCCTGGGCGTGCACCTGGCGGTGGGTGAAGCTCAGGATGCGCGGATAGTGCTCCTCGGGGACGGCGAGCCACCGGCCGACGGTGTGGAGGGGGAGCTGTTCGCCGACGACGGCGGCGAAGTCGGCCTCGCCCCGGGTGCGCAGTTCGTCGTCGAGGCGGTCCAGGAGCCGGGTGACGTGGGCGGTGATCTGCGGCTCCATGACCTCCAGCGTGCGGCGGTCGAAGAGGTTGCCCAGGGCGCGGCGCTGACTCGTGTGAGCGGGCGCGTTGAGCCGGGAGAGGGTCCGGGTCATCTCCTGGGTGGCAGGCGCATGCCAACGCCTGGTGTCGGGCTGCCGCTGCTGCCAGGCGAAGTCCGGGACCAGCCAGTTCCTGCCGCGCAGGACCTGGTTGCAGGCGTCGAATCCGGTGACGAAGAAGCCGCCCCAGGGAGCGGGGACCACATCGCCCAGAGCGCGTAAACCGGCCCAGACGGGGAGGGGGTTGGCCTGCCCCTCACCGGAACGCAGGCGACGGAGGAGGGAGATGACGGCCCGGCGGTCGGTCGTGGTACCGCGTATGTCGCCAACGGCGGTCACGCGAAGCTCCTTTGTGGCATGGGCGCTACCGATACCGCCGGAACCTACCCTTCCCCTCCCCCGCATCATGCGCCTCTGTGTGTTGCTCCTGTCACATGCGGTGGCCGGATTTCACCGCCGTCACTTTTCCGCCACAAGCGCGGCGCCCGGTTCCGCATCAGACGCGGAAAATGTCCAGGAACGAGCTCCAGAAACCCTTCTTCCTGGCCGGTTCCTGACGCGTGGCCGCGACGGCCGGCGCGACCGGGTGCGGCTGCTCCGCCGGGACGTGCGCGGACCGTTTCTGGAGGTGCGCCGCCATCCGGGTGGCCGGCGCCGGGCTGAACGCCACCGGCATGGTGGCCAGCGCCCGGTGGAAGGGGCCCGGCCGCCACTGGAGGTCCTTCTCGGCCACGGCCAGGGTCAGGTCGGGCAGCGCGTTGAGCAGCCGCTCGACCGCAGTGACCGCGATGACCTGTGCCGGGTCCTTGGCCGGGCAGGCGTGCGGGCCCGCGCCCCAGGCCAGGTGGGCGCCCTTGCCGTGGGCGCGCCGGGCCTCGGCCAGCACGGGGTCGCTGTTGGCGGCGGCGAAGCTGATGACGACCGGGGTGCCGGTCTCGGCCACCACGCCCCCGAGGTCGACGTCCTGGAGCGGGTAGTGGGTGGCGTAGTTGGCGATCGGCGTCTGGTGCCACAGCACATGGTCGATCGCCTCCTCCACCAGCATGCCGGCGCCGTGGTCCTCGTCGGGCGCGAGCAGCAGGAGCAGGGCGTTGCCGATGAGGTTGCGCTCGGGTTCGACGCCCGCGCCCATCAGCATGACCAGCTGGTCCTTGAGTTCCTCGTCGGTCAGGCCCGCCGGGTGCTGGATGAGCCAGGAGGTGACGTCGTCGCCGGGCTGGCGGCGCTTGAGGGCGATCAACGCCATGAGGCAGGCGGTGAGTTCCTCGTTGGCGCGCACCGCGTCCTTGCCGTCGAAGATCGCCGACATGGCGCTGGTGAGGGTGTCGCCGATGTCCGCCGGGCAGCCGAAGAGCTTGTTGAACAGCAGCAGCGGCAGCAGCTTGGCGTAGTCGTTGAGCAGGTCGGCCCGGCCGCGCTCGCTGAACTGGTCGATCAGGTAGTCGGCGATCGGCTCGACGTCGCGGCGGATCCGGCTGATGTTGAGCCGCCCCAGGCTGTCGGTGACGGCCTTGCGCAGTCGCAGGTGCACCGCGCCGTCCGTGAACAGGCAGTTGGGCCGGTACGCCATCATCGGCAGGACCGGGTTGTCCAGGCCGATGCGCCCCTCGGCCAGGGCCTTCCAGCGGCGCGCGTCGCGGGCGAAGAGCGTGGGGTTCTGCAGGACGCGCAGCGCCGTCTCGTACCCGACGACCAGGGTGGCGTCGACCCCGGGCGCGAGTTCGACGGGTCCGGCCGGCGCCTTCGCGCGCAGCCGGTCGTAGACCTCGTGCGGGTCGGCGGCGAACGCGGCGTCGTGCATGGGGCATCTGCCGCCGACGGCGGCGGATGCGATCGGGCTGTCCATGAGACTTCTTCCTCCAGTTCCCGGCACGGGGGCCGGGGGTGGGCCGGCGGGCTGGTCAGGCCGCGCGGTCGAGCAGATGACGGACCAGCGCGATCAGCGCGTGGCCGGAGGACTGGCGGTCGCGGGCGTCGCAGTAGACGACCGGGGTGTCCGGGAGCAGGTCGAGCGCCTCGCGGACCTCCGCCTCCGCGTAGACCCGGTCGGCCTCGAAGGTGTTGACCGCGATCGCGTACTCCAGCCCGTAGCTCTCGATGAGGTCGATGACGGGGAACGTCTCCTCCAGCCGGCCGGGATCGACCAGCAGCAGGGCGCCGAGCGCGCCGCGGGCCATGTCCTCCCACAGCTGCATGAACCGCTGCTGGCCCGGGGTGCCGAACAGGTACAGCACGAGTTCGTCGCTCAGCGTGAGCCGGCCGAAGTCGAGGGCCACGGTGGTGGTGGTCTTGCCGGTCACGCCGTGCAGGTCGTCCACGTGGAGCGACGCCTGCGTCATCTTCTCCTCGGTGCGCAGCGGGGTGATCTCCGACAGCGAGCCGATCAGGGTCGTCTTGCCCACGGCGAAGTGCCCTACCACCAGGATCTTCGCCGCGCTGGTCACCTCGCTGGAGACGTAGATGGAGCCGCCTGTGCTCCCGTCCGCCGTCTCAGCCGATGAGGGATTGGAGTCCATTCAGAACCTTTTCGAGGGTCGCTCTGTCTACGTTCTGGTGTCGGGGCGGGGCGGCGCGCAGCAGCAGATGCCCCTGCGCCGATAAATCGGTCAGCAGCAACCGGACGACGCCGACGGGCAGTTCGAGGTGGCCGGCCACCTCGGCGACGGACAGGTATCCCCCCGAGACCAGCTCCCAGATCGCCCGGACCTCGGGACCGGCCCCCAGCGGAAGGGTCCGCTCGGGAGCCAGGGTGACGAGGGTGTGCAGGGCCAGGTCCTCGGACGTGGGCAGGCTCCGGCCGCCGGTGATGACATAGGAGCGGACGAAGTCGCTGGTGACCGCTTCCTCGCCGGGCGTCCTCATGAGCGGGCACCGCTCTCCGAGCGGGGCGCCACGCTCATCGCCTTGCTGAGGGCGTTCACCGTCTTCTGCATCCGGAACGACACCGCCTCCATGTCGACGTCCAGCGCGGCCGAGACCGCCAGGTAGGAGCCCTGGCCGGCGGCGCTGAGGAAGATCCAGCCGCCGTCGTACTCCAGCAGCGTCTGCTTCCAGATCCCGTGACCCGCCCCGACGAAGTGGGCGACGGCACGGCTGAGCGACTGCATGGAGCTCATCGCGGCCGCGTTGGTCTCCGCGTCGTCCCGGCTGATGTCGTCGGAGCGCTGCAGCAGCAGGCCGTCGCCCGAGACGAGGATGGCGTGGCGGGCCCCGCGCACCTCGAGCACGTCGTTCAGCACCCACGACAGGTCGGTGTTCACTGGTTCTGAGGTCCTTCCGTGGTGTTGTCCCGGCCGAGCAGCGTGCCGCGGGCGAACGCTCCGATCCGCGACGCCGTCACCTCGCTGGCGGGTACGGACGTGCCGTCCTGTGCGGGGGCCACGGCGTCGGGCACGGCCGCCACCGACACGGGACCCTTGCGCCGGCGGCGCTTGGGCAGACCGCCCTGTGTGGTCCCCACCACGTGCGAGGGGCCCACGACCGGGACCGGGGCCAGCCGCTGCGGGGCGGGGGTCTCCTCGATGCCGGGCTCCTGGACGGGCTCGGGCTGCGGGACGTCGGGGGTCAGGAGGTCCTCCGGGACACGGATCACTGCGCGCACACCGCCGTAGGGCGAGACCGAGCCGACGGACACGGCGAAGCCGTAGCGGGCGGCGAGCATGCCGCAGACGGCGAAGCCGAACCGGGGCGGGTCGCCGAGCGCGGTGATGTCCACGGGGCGGTCGGGGGAGAGCAGGGCGGCGGCGCGGTCCTTGGTCTCCTGGTCCATGCCGAGACCCGCGTCGTCGACGATGAAGCACACGCCGGTGGGGACGGCCTGGATGTTGACCTCGACCGGTGTGCCGGGGGCGCTGTAGTTGGTCGCGTTGTCCAGCAGCTCGGCGAGGACGACGGCCACCGGTTCCACGGCCTTGTTCGCGATGGAGATGCTGACCTGGGAGTGGACGCCGACGCGGCTGAAGTCCTTGATGCGGCCCTGGGCGCTGCGGGCGACGTCGTAGACGCTGGCGGCGCTGTCGCGGCGGCCCAGCCAGCCGCCGCACAGCACCGAGATGCCCTTGGCGCGGCGGCCGAACTGGCTGCCGGTGTGGTCGACGGACATCAGGTCGGCGAGCACACCGGTGTCGTCGCCGTACTTCTTCAACAGCCCGTCCAGGAGGACCTGTTGCTCCTCCGCGAGGGACTGCAGGGTACCCATCGCGGACTTGAGCACGGCCTTGGTCGCCGCCTCGGCGTCCGCGCGGACGCCGGCCAGGTCGTGGTCGTGCTGCGCGCTCAGCGTCGCGATGTGCGCGTGCAGGTGGCCGGCCTCGCCGCGGGCGGCGGTGAGGCCGGCTTCGAGGTCGTTCTTCTTTCTTCGGAGAGCCTGGTTGGTTCTCCTGGCCCGCAGTACTGCGATCACCGCAGCGGCGAGCACAACAATCAAGATCCACAGGAGTGGATCTTGGATCAATGACGTCATGAGACTCTCTTCAAGTCGCGTCGCGCGGGGGAACAGGCCTCAGTCCTACAGGCGGACCAACATCCACTCCTTAGCGACGGGGCCTTGCAGACTTCCCCCGTGCACGTCATCACGACGCGCCGTCAGCCTACCGAAAAGTGGCATGATCGTATCAGTCACAAGGTGTCAACAAGCTTGCACCTGTTGCTGTTTAACTGGTCATCACCGAACGTCCACATGCCTCGGTGGCTGAAAATATGTGACTCTCCGTCAACTTTCCCTGCGTACGGCCCCTGCGAGGATCCACCCCTCCACCGCCTCGTACTGGCGTCGTTGCTGCTCCGCCTTCGCCCGCCCGGAGGCCAGCGTGCCGAGCCAGCCGAACAGGAAGCCGGCCGGGATGGTGACGATGCCGGTCGTGGTGAACGGGAAGTAGACGAAGTCGGCGTGCGGGAACGCCGCGAGGGGCGAGCCGGAGACCAGCTTGGTGCCCGGCATGAGCAGCAGCACGCTCAGCGTGCCCCCGATCAGCGTGGCCAGCAGTCCGCCACGGGTGTAGCGCCGCCAGAACAGGCCGTAGACCAGGGCGGGCGCGAGGGCCGAGGCGCCCAGGCAGAAGGAGAGCGTCACCAGGGGCTGCAGGCTGTGGTGCTGCACCAGGGTGGCGAGCAGGATCGTCGGCACGCCGATCGCGAGTGCCGAAACGCGCGCGAGGGCCATCTCGCGCCGGGGCGGCATTTCCCGCACGCGCGCGGCGAAGACGTCGTGGGCGAGGGAGTTGGCACAGGCGAGGATCATCCCGGCCACCGAGGCGAGCAGGGTCAGGAAGATCGCGGTGGTGACCAGGGTGAACAGCAAGGTCTCCGGCATCGACACGTCCGCCCCGAACGCCGCCCGGGAGCCCAGCAGGTACGCCGTGTTGCCCTGCGGATCGGCCCCGGCGATCACGCCGCGGCCGAGCAGCGCGGTGGCGCCGACCCCGACCACCGTGATGACCAGCACGAACAGGGCGACGATCGACACCGCCCAGGACATCGAGCGGCGCACCTGGCGGGCGCTGGAGGCGGTGTACATGCGCATGGTGATGTGGGGCAGGCAGGCGCCGCCGAGCACCACGGTCAGCTCGGAGGCGATCATGTCGAGCCGGGAGCGGCCCGACGTGCCGAACTCCAGCCCGGAGTGCAGGAAGGCGGGCCCGGCACCGCTCTGCCGGGCGGCGGCGGAGAACAGGGCGCCCGGGTCCCAGTCGAAGCGGCGCAGGATCAGTACGGCGACCACGGCGCCCGAACCGACCAGCGTCACGATCTTCAGGATCTGGATCAGGGCGGTGCCCTTCATGCCGCCGATCGCCGCGTACGCGATCATCAGGGCGCCCAGCGCCACGACGCACGCGGTCTTCAGCGACGCGTCCGAGAAGCCCAGGATGAACGCCATCAGCTGCCCCGCTCCGGCGAGCTGGACCAGCATGAGCGGCAGCAGCGCGGCGATGGTCACCACGCAGGCCGTGACGCGCACGCAGCGTCCGGGCAGCCGCCGGGCGAGCGCGTCGCCCATGGTGAACCGGCCCGCGTTGCGCAGCGGTTCGGCCAGCAGGAACATCAGCAGCATCAGTGACAGCGCCGTACTGAGGGCGAGCACGAGCCCGTCGTAGCCGCACAGGGCGATCACGCCGCCGGTGCCGAGGACGGTGGCCGCGGAGATGTAGTCGCCGGCGATGGCGAGGCCGTTGCGCAGCGGGGACAGCGAGCCGTAGCCCGTGTAGAACTCGTCGAGGTCGTCGTGGTCGGGGCCGGTCATCACGCACAGCAGCAGGGTCACCGTGGCGACGGCGGAGAAGGCGACCAGGGACATGGTCTGAGTCCGGCCGCTGAAAGCGGTCAGGCCCCACACGGCGGGGGAGACGGGGGCCGCGCTCATCGGACCGCTCCGCGCCGGGCGTCCAGCGCGGCCTCCGCGCGGATGCGGTCCGCGAGCGGATCGACGTGCACGCGCGCGGTGTACTCGTACAGGGCGATCGCGAGCCAGGTGACGGGCAGTTGGAGCAGGGCGAGCAGCAGGCCGGCCGGGATGCCGTCGACGACCGGCCGGGTCATGACGCCAGGCGCGCCCGCGGACAGCACCAGGAACAGCGTGAAGTAGCCCAGCGCGGTGAGCGTGGCGGTGCGCCGCTGCCAGCGGTAGGCGCCGCGCAGGACGCGCAGATCGCGATGGTGGCCGACGGGCGTGCGGGGCGGGCGGTGGAGGACGTGCGCCGGTTCGGGGAGCGGGGGCTGCCAGGGGTAGGTGAGCGGGGCGGAGGGCCGCGGCTCGTAGGGCGGCTGTGGGGAGTGCGACGGGTCGTGGGACATCCCGGGGCTCCTTGCGTGGCTCGGGTCCGTGGCGGCGGACCGCAGGGAGGTGGGGGGCGTGCGGAGCCACGCACGCTACTCGCGGGTCCCGGGCCGCGCGGTGTTTTCACCGAACTGGCCGGTCGGTATGCGCTTACTTCGCAAAAACGTTTCCGACCTGGGGTGTTACCCGCGTTAACCAGGCCGTGCCCTGCCCTGCCGGGCACTGTCGCTCACTCGGTGCGCACCGGGAACCGCCGCGGCGCGAGGAACAGCAGGACCAGGAAGGCCAGGGCCGCCGCGCACGCCGCGCCGAGGTACACCGCGTGCACCGCGTCCGCGATCGCCCGCCGGGTCGCGCCCGGGGCCGTACCGGCGTCCAACGCGCGCGTGACGGAGTCCAGATCGCCCGCGCCGCCCAGCCGCGCGGCCAGCACCCCGTTGGCGACGGCGCCGAACAGCGAGGCGCCGAGGGTCTGTCCGGTCTGCCGGCAGAACAGCACGGACGCGGTTGTGGTGCCCCGCTCCGACCAGCCCACCGTCGACTGCACCCCGACGATCAGCGGCAGCTGGAACAGCCCCAGCGCGCCGCCCAGCAGCAGCATCAGCAGCGTCGGCTGCCACCACGACCCCGGATAGGGCAGGAACGGGAACGCGAACAGGATCAGCGTCGCCAGGCCGATGCCGAGCAGGGCGGTGTCGCGGAAGCCGATGCGCCGGTAGACGTGCTGGCTGAGCGCCGCCGACACCGGCCAGCTCAGCGTCCACACCGACAGCACGAACCCGGCCGCCACGGGCGCGAGTCCGAGCACCGACTGCGCGTACGTCGGCAGGAACACGCTCGGCGCCACCATCAGCAGCCCCAGCGCGCCGAGCGCCAGGTTGACCGCCGCGATCGTCCGGCGCCGCCACACCCACCCCGGGATGATCGGCTGCGCCGCCCGCCGCTCCACCCACATCACCACCCCGGCCAGCGCGAGACCCGCCGCGAACAGCGCGAGCGAGGGCGCCGACAGCCACGGCCAGGCGACCCCGCCCTGCACCAGCGCGGTCAGCAGCACCCCGCCGGCCGCGAACACCGCGAGCGCCCCGGCCCAGTCCACGCGCGCGCGTGCCCTCTTCTCCGCGCCCCCGGCCTCTTCCGCGGTCTTCGGCAACTCCCGCGCGGGTTCGTGCAGATGGCGGACGACCAGCCACAGTGCGGCCGCGCCGATCGGCAGGTTGACCAGGAAGATCCAGCGCCAGTCGGCGTACGCGGCGAGCAGTCCGCCGAGCCCCGGCCCGGCGACCGCCGACACCGCCCACACCGTGGACAGCTTCGACTGGATCTTCGGGCGCTCCTGCAGCGGATACAGATCGGCGGCCAGGGTCTGCACGGTGCCCTGCAAGGCCCCGCCGCCCAGGCCCTGCACGACCCGGAACGCGATCAGCGCCGCCATGTTCCACGCGGCCGCGCACAGCAGCGAGCCCAGCAGGAACACGGCCGAGCCCACCACCAGCACCGGCTTGCGGCCGAAGGTGTCGGAGAGCTTGCCGTAGACGGGCAGCGAGACGGTCACGGCGAGCAGATAGCCGGAGAACAGCCAGGAGAAGACGGAGAACCCGCCGAGGTCGCCGACGATCTGCGGTACGGCCGTGGAGACGATGGTGGAGTCGAGCGCCGCCAGCGCCATCGACAGCATCAGCGCGGCGACGACCGCCCCTCGCCGCCGGGTGCCGTGCCGCTCGCCGGTGCCGCCGCGTATCGCGGGCTGTGCACTCCCCACCGCTGACCCCTCCCCACGTGTCCCGGGCACCCGGGAGTCCCCGGATCCCCGGGAAACCTACCCCGTGCCCCTTGCAACCATCTGCGCTCAGCGAGGCCTCCGCGAGGCCCCCGCGCGCCGGCGGACTTGACCCTGACGCGACGGGAGGGTGGAGGCTCGGGGCGTCGAAGGGTGGAGACGACCCCGAGACCGTCTCCGCCGCAGGGCGGAGGACCCCTAGGGGTGTCTCCGTACCAAGGCTCGGGGAGGGTTCGTCCGGGCGGAGGAGGAGAGGGACCGGGAGCCTTCCTTAACCTGGCTTTACGCCGCTGGGGGGCGGCCGGCCGGACCGGCGGGGGTGGGGTTTACCCCCGGGAAAGACGGGGCTTCGCACCAGCGCGAGGCACCGCCTCCGACCGCGAGACTCATCGACGTACTCAGGACGACGCACCGCACCGCGGGGCACCCCGCACCGACCTGTCAACCGACATAGGAGACATACAGTGACATCGGCTGTGACCATTCCCAGGCACGGGGGTACTGGAGGGACTACGGCCGTTGCCGCGCGGGCGCGGCAGGTCGTGAAGGCGTACGGGTCCGGAGAGACCCGTGTCGTCGCCCTCGACCACGTCGACGTGGACATCGCCCGCGGCCAGTTCACCGCGATCATGGGCCCCTCTGGGTCCGGCAAGTCCACCCTGATGCACTGCCTCGCCGGCCTCGACACCGTCACGTCCGGGCAGATCTACCTGGACGAGACCGAGATCACCGGCCTCAAGGACAAGAAGCTCACCCGGCTGCGGCGCGACCGGATCGGCTTCATCTTCCAGGCGTTCAACCTGCTGCCGACCCTGAACGCGCTGGAGAACATCACGCTGCCCATGGACATAGCCGGCCGCAAGCCGGACCGGGCCTGGCTGGACCGCGTGGTGGAGACCGTCGGGCTCGCCGGGCGGCTCAGGCACCGGCCGACCCAGCTCTCCGGCGGGCAGCAGCAGCGCGTCGCCGTGGCCCGCGCACTCGCCGCCCGCCCGGAGATCATCTTCGGGGACGAGCCGACCGGAAACCTCGACTCGCGCGCGGGCGCCGAGGTGCTCGGCTTCCTGCGCCGTTCCGTGGACGAACTCGGCCAGACCATCGTGATGGTCACCCACGACCCCGTGGCCGCCTCCTACGCGGACCGCGTGCTGTACCTCGCCGACGGCCGGATCGTCGACGAGATGTACCAGCCGACGGCCGATCAGGTCCTGGACCGCATGAAGGACTTCGACGCCCGGGGACGTACGTCATGACCGTTCTGAAGACCTCGATGCGCAACTTCTTCGCGCACAAGGGCCGGATGGCGCTCTCGGCGGTCGCGGTCCTGCTGTCGGTGGCGTTCGTGTGCGGCACCCTCGTCTTCACCGACACGATGAACACCACCTTCGACAAGCTGTTCCAGGCCACGGCCTCGGACGTGACGGTCAGCGCGAAGGGCTCCTCCGACACCGGCCAGACGACCTCCGCCACCGGCAAGCCCCCGGTCCTGCCGGCCGCCGTGGTCGGCACGGTCCGCGGCGCCCGGGGCGTGCGGTCCGCCGAGGGCACCGTGTTCTCCACGTCGGTCACCGTGATCGACGCGAACAAGGACAAGCTGTCGCCGAGCAGCGGCGCCCCGACCATCGTGGGCAGCTGGAACGGCAACGACGCCCGCACCATGCAGATCACCGAGGGCGCGGCGCCCAGGGGCCCGGACCAGGTCATGGTCGACAAGGACACCGCCGACAAGCACCACCTGAGGATCGGCTCCGACATCGGGATGATCTCGGTCGTCGGCACGCACCACGCGCGCGTGTCCGGCATCGCCGCCTTCAAGGTCACCAACCCGGGCGCGGCCATCTTCTACCTGGACACGAAGACCGCCCAGCAGACCCTGGTCGGCCGGACCGGTGTCTACACCAACGTCAACGTCACCGCCGCCCAGGGCGTGACGAACGACCAGCTGAAGACGAACGTCACGGCCGCCCTCGGCCACGGCTACAAGGTGCAGACCGCCAAGGAGGTCGCCGACGCCAACCAGAAGAGCGTCAAGAGCTTCCTGAACGTCATGAAGTACGCGATGCTCGGCTTCGCCGGGATCGCCCTCCTCGTCGGCATCTTCCTCATCATCAACACCTTCTCGATGCTGGTCGCCCAGCGCACTCGCGAGATCGGCCTGATGCGCGCCATCGGCTCCTCCCGCAAGCAGGTCAACCGGTCCGTGCTGATCGAGGCCCTGCTGCTCGGGGTGATCGGCTCCGTGCTCGGCGTCGGCGCGGGCGTCGGCATCGCGGTCGGCCTGATGAAGCTCATGGGCCAGATGGGCATGCACCTGTCCACCGACGACCTGACCATCGCCTGGACGACTCCCGCGGTCGGCCTGCTCCTCGGCGTCGTGGTCACCGTCCTCGCCGCCTACCTGCCCGCCCGGCGCGCCGGCAAGATCTCGCCGATGGCCGCCCTGCGCGACGCCGGCACCCCGGCCGACGCCAAGGCCGGTGCGGTCCGCGCCGTGCTCGGCCTGCTGCTCACCGGCGCCGGCGGCTACAGCCTGTACGTCGCCGCCACCGCCGACAAGGCCAAGGCCGGCTCCGGCTGGCTGGGCCTCGGCGTGGTGGCCACCCTGATCGGCTTCGTCGTCATCGGCCCGCTGCTCGCCGCCGGCCTGGTCCGGGTCCTCGGCGCGGTCGTCCTGCGCGTCTTCGGCCCGGTGGGCCGCATGGCCGAGCGCAACGCGCTGCGCAACCCGCGCCGCACCGGCGCCACCGGCGCGGCCCTGATGATCGGCCTGGCCCTGGTGGCCTGCCTGTCGGTGGTCGGCTCCTCCATGGTCGCCTCCGCCACCGACCAGCTCGACAAGACCGTCGGCACGGACTTCATCGTCCAGCCGGACAACCAGCAGCTCATCACCCCCCAGGCGGTCAGGCTCATCAAGGCCACCCCGCAGCTCGCGAGGGTCACCGAGTACCGGCCGGCCCAGGCCGACCTCACCACCCCGGACGGCCGGACGCTCAAGGACACGGAGATCACGGCGGCCGACCCGACGTACGCGACCGACCTGCGCAAGAAGACCGTCGCCGGAGACCTCAAGGACGCCTACCGGCCCGACTCGATGTCCGTCCACGACAAGTTCGCCAGGGCGCACGGCATCCACCTCGGCTCGAAGATCACCGTGGCGTTCAAGGACGGCTCCGCCGCCCGCCTGACGGTCCGCGCGGTCACCAGCAGCGACGACGTGATCGACCAGGGCGCCATGTACACGTCGATCACCACGCTCGCGCGGCACGTCCCCGCCGACCGGATGCCGCTCGACCAGATGGTCTTCGCCACCGCCAGGGACGGACAGCAGGCGGCCGCCTACAAGGCGATGAAGTCGGCCCTGCACGACGACTTCCCGCAGCTGACCGTGCGCGACCAGACCGACTACAAGAAGGCCCTGAAGGACCAGATCGGCCAGCTGCTCAACATGATCTACGGCCTCCTCGCCCTCGCGATCATCGTCGCCGTCCTGGGCGTGGTGAACACCCTGGCCCTGTCGGTCGTCGAGCGGACCCGGGAGATCGGCCTCATGCGGGCCATCGGACTCTCCCGCCGCCAGCTGCGCCGCATGATCCGCCTGGAGTCCGTGGTGATCGCCCTCTTCGGCGCCCTGCTCGGCCTCGGCCTGGGCATGGGCTGGGGCGCGACCGCCCAGAAACTCCTGGCCCTCCAGGGCCTGAAGATCCTGGAGATCCCCTGGCCGACGATCATCACGGTCTTCGTCGCCTCGGCCTTCGTGGGCCTGTTCGCCGCCCTGATCCCGGCGTTCCGCGCGGGCCGCATGAACGTCCTGAACGCCATCGCGACGGACTAGGCCCTGTCGTCACACTCCCGCGTGCCCCGCGACGCCATGCACGCTCCCCCAGCCTTCGGCCGGGGGTGCCCCCACTCGCCGCACCGGGCCCCGGCCCAAGTACATCCAGTACGAGGGCCAAGGCCCGGCACGCCGACAGCACGCACCTGACGCCGCGAGGCCCGCCCCTCCGGGCGGACGGCGGGAGTCTGACGACTGGACCTAGCGCCCACAGGGGCGACCAGCTGCGCCGCAGCTGGTCCTACGACCACCGCATACGGGGGTTGCGGGGGAAAGACCCGGTGCCGGGGAGTTCTGCGGGACTCCCCGGCACCGGGTTGTCCACAGGCCCGACGGCGACGTCGGCAGCGTCGTACGCTGGGGGACGTTGCCCACCCCTCGGACGGAAAGCCCACATGAGCCTGCACGGTCTGCTCGACGCCCTCGTCAAGGACCCCGCCCTCGCGGAAGCGATCACGGCGGCCGCGGACGGCAACCGCATGCACGTCGACCTCGTCGGCCCTCCGGCGGCCCGCCCCTTCGCGGTCGCCGCCCTCGCCCGCGAGGCGGGCCGTCCGGTGCTGGCCGTCACGGCGACGGGCCGCGAGGCCGAGGACCTGGCCGCAGCCCTGCGCTCCCTGCTGCCCGAAGAGGGCGTCGTGGAGTACCCCTCCTGGGAGACCCTCCCGCACGAGCGCCTCAGCCCGCGCAGCGACACCGTCGGCCGCCGCCTCGCCGTCCTGCGGCGCCTGGCCCACCCCCGCCCCGACGACCCCGAGACCGGCCCGGTCTCCGTCGTCGTCGCGCCCGTGCGCTCCGTGCTCCAGCCGCAGGTCAAGGGCCTCGGCGAGCTGGAGCCCGTGTCCCTGCGGACCGGGCAGAGCGCCGACCTGAACGACGTCGTGGCAGCCCTCGCCGCGGCCGCCTACGCGCGCGTGGAACTGGTCGAGAGGCGCGGGGAGTTCGCCGTGCGCGGCGGCATCCTGGACGTCTTCCCGCCCACCGAGGAACACCCCCTGCGGGTGGAGTTCTGGGGCGACGACATCGAGGAGATCCGCTACTTCAAGGTCGCCGACCAGCGCTCCCTCGAAGTCGCCGAGCACGGCCTGTGGGCCCCGCCGTGCCGCGAACTGCTGCTCACCGACGACGTCCGCGCACGCGCGCGTGCCCTCGCCGAGGAGCACCCGGAGCTGGGCGAGCTGCTGAACAAGATCGCCGAAGGCATCGCGGTCGAGGGCATGGAGTCCCTCGCGCCGGTCCTCGTGGACGACATGGAGCTGCTGCTCGACGTCCTCCCCAAGGGCTCGATGGCCGTCGTCTGCGACCCGGAGCGGGTCCGCACGCGCGCCGCCGACCTCGTGGCCACCAGCCAGGAGTTCCTGCAGGCCTCCTGGGCGGCCACGGCCGGCGGCGGCGAGGCCCCGATCGACGTCGGCGCGGCCTCCCTGTGGTCCATCGCCGACGTCCGCGACCGCGCGCGCGAGCTGGACATGATGTGGTGGTCGGTCTCCCCGTTCGCCGCCGACGAAGAGCTGACGGATCCATTTGCCGCTGACGCGGCGGGGGACACCCTCAAGCTCGGCATGCACGCGCCCGAGACCTACCGCGGCGACACCGCGCGGGCCCTCGCCGACACCAAGGGCTGGCTGGCCGACGGCTGGCGCGCGGTGTTCGTCACCGAGGGCCACGGCCCCGCCTCCCGCACGGTGGAGGTCCTCGGCGGCGAGGGCATCGCCGCCCGCCTGGACGCCGACCTCACCGAACCGACCCCGTCGATCGTGCACGTCTCCTGCGGCTCGATCGAGTACGGCTTCGTGGACCCGGGCCTCAAGCTCGCCGTGCTCACCGAGACCGACCTGTCCGGCCAGCGCACCGCCGGCCGCGAGGGCGCGCGGATGCCGGCCCGCCGCCGCAAGACGATCGACCCGCTGACCCTGGAGTCCGGCGACTACATCGTCCACGAACAGCACGGCGTCGGCCGCTACATCGAGATGGTGCAGCGCACCGTGCAGGGCGCCACGCGCGAGTACCTCGTCGTGGAGTACGCGCCCGCCAAGCGCGGCCAGCCCGGCGACCGGCTCTACATCCCGACCGACCAGCTGGAGCAGATCACCAAGTACGTCGGCGGCGAGGCACCCACCCTGCACCGCCTGGGCGGCGCGGACTGGACCAAGACCAAGGCCCGCGCCAAGAAGGCCGTCAAGGAGATCGCCGCCGACCTGATCAAGCTCTACAGCGCGCGCATGGCCGCCCCCGGCCACTCCTTCGGCGCCGACACGCCCTGGCAGCGCGAGCTGGAGGACGCCTTCCCCTACGCCGAGACCCCGGACCAGCTCACCACCATCGCCGAGGTCAAGGAGGACATGGAGAAGACGGTCCCCATGGACCGCCTGATCTGCGGCGACGTGGGCTACGGCAAGACCGAGATCGCGGTGCGGGCCGCCTTCAAGGCCGTGCAGGACGGCAAGCAGGTCGCCGTCCTCGTGCCGACGACCCTGCTGGTGCAGCAGCACTTCGGCACGTTCTCCGAGCGGTACGGCCAGTTCCCGGTCAACGTGAAGGCCCTGTCCCGCTTCCAGACCGACACCGAGGCCAAGGCCGTCCTGGAGGGTCTCAAGGACGGCGCGGTGGACGTCGTCATCGGCACCCACCGCCTCTTCTCCTCCGAGACCCGGTTCAAGGACCTCGGCCTGGTCATCGTCGACGAGGAGCAGCGCTTCGGCGTCGAGCACAAGGAGCAGCTGAAGAAGCTCCGCGCCAACGTCGACGTGCTGACCATGTCGGCCACGCCCATCCCGCGCACCCTGGAGATGGCGGTCACCGGCATCCGCGAGATGTCCACGATCACCACGCCCCCGGAGGAGCGCCACCCGGTGCTCACCTTCGTCGGGCCGTACGAGGAGAAGCAGATCGGCGCCGCCATCCGCCGCGAACTGCTGCGCGAGGGCCAGGTCTTCTACATCCACAACCGCGTCGAGTCCATCGACCGGGCCGCGGCCCGGCTGCGTGAGATCGTCCCCGAGGCCCGCATCGCCACCGCGCACGGCCAGATGTCCGAGCAGGCGCTGGAGCAGGTCGTCGTCGACTTCTGGGAGAAGAAGTTCGACGTGCTCGTCTCGACCACGATCGTCGAGTCCGGCATCGACATCTCCAACGCCAACACCCTCATCGTGGAGCGCGGCGACACCTTCGGCCTCTCCCAGCTGCACCAGCTGCGCGGCCGCGTCGGCCGAGGCCGCGAGCGCGGGTACGCGTACTTCCTGTACCCGCCGGAGAAGCCGCTGACCGAGACCGCGCACGAACGCCTCGCCACCATCGCCCAGCACACCGAGATGGGCGCGGGCATGTACGTGGCGATGAAGGACCTGGAGATCCGCGGCGCGGGCAACCTCCTCGGCGGCGAGCAGTCCGGCCACATCGCGGGCGTCGGCTTCGACCTGTACGTCCGCATGGTCGGCGAGGCCGTCGCGGACTACCGGCGCCAGCTGGAGACGGGGGAGATCGAGGAGGAGGCACCGCTCGAGGTCAAGATCGAGCTGCCCGTCGACGCGCACGTCCCGCACGACTACGCGCCCGGCGAGCGCCTGCGCCTGCAGGCCTACCGCGCCATCGCCTCCGCCACCAGCGGCGAGGACATCAAGGCCGTCCGCGAGGA
Source organism: Streptomyces monashensis (assembly GCF_001866665.1). Classification (GTDB taxonomy): domain Bacteria; phylum Actinomycetota; class Actinomycetes; order Streptomycetales; family Streptomycetaceae; genus Streptomyces; species Streptomyces monashensis. The sequence continues at coordinate 175,856 of NZ_MLYO01000011.1, forward strand.
ACTCACCGACCGCTACGGCAAGCTGCCCGAGCCGGTGGAGAACCTGCTGCTGGTGGCCGGGCTGCGGATGCTCGCGCGCGCGTGCGGCGTCGGCGAGATCGTGCTCCAGGGCAACAACATCCGCTTCGCGCCCGTGGAGTTGCGCGAGTCCCAGGAACTGCGGCTCAAGCGCCTCTACCCGGGCACGGTCATCAAGCCGGCCGTGCACCAGGTGCTCGTCCCGCGCCCGAAGCCCGCGAAGATCGGCGGCAAGCCGCTGGTCGGCCGCGAACTGCTGGGCTGGGTCGGCGAGTTCCTCGCCTCGGTCCTCGGGTCGTAGCGAGCGGACCCCGAGGGCGGCGTCAAGGCCGGGCGGGCGGGGTGCGGGGTGACCGGGCGCACGGGTGCCGCGGCCGTACTCCCCCCGAGAGGCGCCCGTATGCCCCAACTCGCTTGCGAATTGCGCGGATACGCCCCTTTGGGCCCCATCTTCCCTTGCGCGTAGGGCGGTTACCGTAAGGGAAGGAACGATTCCGCCTGTGTCCGCGAGCGGGCCGGGGTGAGCGAGCGAGGGGGACGTACCGTGACGCGTCTGAGGGGCGGGGCGGTCGCGGCCGCCGCCGTGGTGGTGGTGACCGCCGTGGCCGGCTGCAACACGGACAGGACCAAGGGGGCCTCCGGGTCCGAGCGGTCCGGCGGCGGGGGCGCGGTCATGGCCGCCGTCGACTCACTGACCGTCAAGGGGCGTGCCCCGAAGACCGGTTACTCCCGTGCCCGGTTCGGCACCGCCTGGGCGGACACCGACTCCAACTCCTGCGACACCCGCGACGACATCCTCAAGCGGGACCTGAAGAGCGTGAAGACCACCGGCGGCAGCTGCAAGGTCACGTACGGCCTGCTCGAACCCGACCCCTACTCGGGCAAGGAGATCACCTACCGGCGCGGCGCCAGCCAGGTCGACATCGACCATGTCGTCCCGCTCTCCGACGCCTGGCAGAAGGGCGCCGAGTACTGGGACGCCGGCAAGCGCATCGCGCTGGCCAACGACCCCCTCAACCTCGTCGCGGTGGACGCGAGCACCAACCGTGGCAAGGGCGACGGCGACGCGGCCACCTGGCTGCCGCCGAACGGGGCGTACCGCTGCACCTATGTGGCCACCCAGGTCGCCGTGAAGAAGAAGTACGGCCTGTGGGTCACCGACGCCGAGAAGGCCGCCATGAAGAAGGTCCTGGCCGGCTGCCCGAGCCAGACTCTCCCCTCCGGCGGCAACCCGACCAGGGCGCCGGGGCGTTTCACGGCGAAGTGAGCCGGACCCGGCGTACGCGCGAGCGAGGGCGGCGCCGTACGCCGTGCGGCGGGTAATCCGGTACCGGGCCGGGCGGGGTGCCGCCTACCGTGGCCGGCATGGATGTCAGGGTGAGCAGCATCGCCGAACGGCCCGACCGGCTCCGCGAGATGTTCGAGATGGCCGACACGTGGCCCGAGTTCGTGACCAACGACCCCGTGGGCACCGCGCACTACGGCCGTATCGCCGCCGAGCTGCCGCAGCACGCGCTGTTCGCCGAGGACGAGCACGGCGAGATCCTCGCCCACGCCTTCAGCGTGCCCTTCGCCCTCGGCGCCGAGGGCCGGGGCGCGCTGCCCGCGCGGGGCTGGGACCAGGTCCTGCTGTGGGCCTTCGCCGACCTGCGCCGCGGCACCCGCCCGGACACGGTGAGCGCCATCGCCGTCACCATCGCCCCGCACGCCCAGGGCCACGGCCTGTCCGCCGTCATGCTCTCGGCGATGCGCGACAACGCCCGCGCCCACGGCTTCCGCGAGCTCGTCGCCCCCGTCCGCCCGAGCGCCAAACACCTCGAACCGCACACCCCGATGACCGAGTACGCCTCCCGGGTGCGCCCCGACGGACTGCCGGAGGACCCGTGGCTGCGCGTGCACGCGCGCGTGGGCGGCACGATCGACTCCGTCGCCCCGGCCTCCATGACGGTCGGCGCCGCACTGGAGGAGTGGCGCCGCTGGACCGGGCTGCCGTTCGACGCCACCGGGGACGTCGAGGTCCCCGGCGCGCTCGTCCCGGTCCGCTGCGAGGCGGAGCGCGGGTACGGCGTCTACGTCGAGCCCAACGTGTGGATGCGGCACGCGGTGTGAGGGCGCGTGTCTCCCGTGCGACGCGTTCGAGCGGGCGCTGCGGCAACGGTTCGGTACACCCGGGACCGGCTGTCCGTGTCGGCCTATACGCTCGGACACAGCACACACGTCCGCACGTATCAGGTCTCCAGGAGCAGCCATGCACGGCCACGGCTACGCGCCGCCTCCGCCGAAGCCACCCTCGACCGGGGTGCTGGTCGTGTTGCGCGTGATCTTCGTGGTGGTGGCGCTCGGCAGCCTCGGATTCCTGGCGTGGGTGGCGCCGCTGCGCGCGGCGATCGTGTCCCGCAGGCCCGCCGAGTGGTGGTTCTTCGGTGGTTCCCTGGTGGTCCTCGGCATCTGCTTCGGCCTCTTCAGCACCGACCACACCGACGACTTCAGCTCGGCGAACGGCAACCTGGGCATGAGCATGATCCTGCTGAACGCCGTCGCCTGCGCCGGCTACTACCTCTACGCGGACATACGCCACTTCCACGGACTCCGCCGGGCCTACGCCGGCCGGGTGCCGTCGGCGCCGGGCTACGGATACCCGCGGCCCATGGGGCCGTTCAGCGCGACGGGCACCCCGACCGCCCCGACCACGGCGCAACTCCCGTACGCCCCCGGCCCGGTACCGCACTCCGCCGCGCCCCTGTCGCACGCGCCCGTGCCGCCCCAGCCGCACGTCCCCGCACCGCCCCGGCGCCCGGCGCCCAGCCACATCGAGCAGGTCCGCGCCGAACTGGACGAGCTGAGCGACTACCTGCGCAAGCACGACGGCCGGCACGACGGGCATGAGGGCGGAAGGTGAGCGTGGCGACAGGACGAGTCGTCGCCGGCCGGTACGAACTGTCCACGCTCATCGGGCAGGGCGGCATGGGCCAGGTGTGGACGGCGTACGACCGGCGGCTGGACCGGCGCGTGGCGGTGAAGCTGCTGCGCCCCGACAAGGTGGCGGGCCAGGAGGCGGACGAGCTGCGCCGCCGGTTCCTGCGCGAGTGCCGGGTGACCGCGCAGGTCGACCACCCCGGCCTGGTCACCGTGCACGACGCGGGCAGCGAGGGCGAGGAGCTGTTCCTCGTCATGCAGTACGTCGACGGTGCCGACCTGTCCGACCACCTCGCCGAGCGCGACCCGTACCCGTGGCCGTGGGCGGTCGCGGTGGCCGCGCAACTGTGCGCCGTGCTGAGCGCCGTGCACGCCGTGCCGATCGTCCACCGCGACCTCAAGCCGCGCAACGTGATGGTGAAGCAGGACGGCACGGTCACCGTGCTCGACCTGGGCGTGGCCTCGGTCATGGACTCCGACACCACCCGCCTGACCCACACCGGCTCCCCGATCGGCTCACCCGCCTACATGGCGCCGGAGCAGGCGATGGGCGGCGCGGTGGGCCCGTACACCGATCTGTACGCGCTCGGGGTGCTGATGCACGAACTGCTCAGCGGGGACGTGCCGTTCGCGGGCTCCACGGCGCTCGGCGTGCTGCACCGGCATCTGTACGAGCCCCCGCAGCCGGTGCGCCGGATCCGCCCCGAGGTCCCCGAGGCGCTGGAGACGCTCGTCCTGCGGCTGCTCGCCAAGGACCCCCAGCACCGGCCGGGCTCCGCGCAGGAGGTGTACGAGGACCTGGCGCCGCTCCTGCCCGCGCGAGGGACGCCCACGGGGGCGCCTTTGGACCCCACACGTCCTTTCCTGCGCCCGCACGCCCCCTGGCCGGACCGCGCGCGGACGCCCGCGCCCCAGCCCGCCCCCGTCGCGCCCGCGCCCCCGGTGGACGGGAAGCCCGACGTCGCCGCGGCCGTGGACGAGGTCAAGCGGCTGCTGGGGGAGGGGCGCATCACCCAGGCCGTGGACATCCTGGGCGCGATCCTGCCCGCTGCCGCCGCACAGCACGGCGAGCACTCCCCGGTCGTGCGCTCCCTGCGCAAGCAGTACGCGGCCACGCTCATGGACGACGGCCAGTACCGGCGCGCGCTGCCCGAACTGCGCCGCCTGGCCGCCGAGCGCGCCGCCGAGGCCGGCCAGGCCGACCCGCAGTCGCTGCGCTACCGCTACGAGTCCGCGCAGTGTCTGGAACAGCTCGGCGAACCGGCCGCGGCGCTCGCCGAGTTCCGCGCGCTGCTGCCGTACTACGAGAACCAGTACGTCTCCGGCGACCCCAAGCTCGCGCACGAGGTACGCCGGCGCGTCGGCCATCTCCTGCTCGCGCTCGGCGACCGGCCCTCCGCCCACGACACGCTCGCGCGCCTGCTGATGGACGTGGAGCGGCTGCACGGCCCCGGCTACCCGATGGCCCTGGAGATCCGGCGCACCCTGCAATGGCTGGGCCAGGTGCGCGGCTAGCGGGAGCAGTTGATACCTTGCGCTTCGCTCTGCCGGGTGCGGCAGGGGCGACACACGCAAGGGGTGGGGAATCATGGCCGGTCACCGGAAGTCGAAGAAGCGCAGACACATCACGTGGGCGGCGGTCGGCGCCGCCGTGGTCGCCGGGGCCGGGATCGCCGCGCAGACCTCCATGGCCGCGACCGCCTGGCCGGCGCAGCGGACCTTCACCGGGCGCGCGTTCGACACGTGCACCGCGCCCTCGCTGTCCGCGATGAAGGCCTGGCACACCGGCTTCTACGGCGCCGCCGCCGTCTACGTGGGCGGCGCGAACCGCGGCTGCGCCCAGCCCAACCTCACCGCCTCCTGGGTGACGTCGGTCGACTCCCTCGGCTGGAAGCTCATCCCGATCTACGTCGGTGCCCAGCCGCCCTGCCAGTCCGGCTCCAACCCGGAGAAGCTGACCGCGTCGACGGCGGCCTCCCTGGGTACACGGGACGCCGCCGACGCCGTGGCCAAGACCTCCGCGCTCGGCATGAAGGCGGGCAGCCCGGTCTACCTCGACATGGAGGCGTACGACACCACGAACACGTCGTGCGACAACGCCGTGCTGACGTACGTGCGCGCCTTCGACAAGGGGCTGCGCGCCAAGACGTACCGCACCGGCTTCTACGGCTTCACCAGCTCCAGCGCCAAGGCGATCGCGACCGCCAAGGACGGGACGGACCTGCCGGGCAACCTCTGGTACGCGCTGTGGGACAAGCAGAACACGACCACCGCGGACTGGCCGTGGGGGACGAGCCGGTTCACCGGTCACAGCCGCGGCCATCAGTACATGGTCGACAGCAAGGAGGCGCACGGCGGCGTCACGCTCACCGTCGACCGGGACGCGTGGGACGCGCCCGTGGCCATCGTCGGCTGAGCCCTGCGGCACAAGGGGCGTGTGCGCCGGTGCCCGAAGCGCGCGTGAATCGTTGGTCCCATGGGTTGGCCCCGGCCCTCCCACTGCCTACCATCGATCACCGCAAGACTTTGTGCTCCGTCGCACAATCTCCCCTTGGAGGTTTCCTTGCACCGCCGCCGTCGCACCGCGCTCGTCCTCACCGCCGCGATCGCCGCCGCGGCACCCCTGCTGACCGCCTGCGGAAGCGATGCGCACCCGGGCGCCGCCGCCGTCGTCGGCGGACAGCGGATCACCGTCTCCCAGCTGGAGAACCGGGTCGACGAGGTCCGCAGGGCACAGCGGGCCGCGGTGCCGGACGAGGCGCAGTACCAGCAGGTCCTCGCCTCCACCAGCAGCCTCACCCGCGACACCCTGCACAACATGGTCCTCGACCAGGTGCTGCACCGCGCCGCCCAGGACCAGGGCATCTCGGTGACCCGTCACCAGGTCGAGCAGATGCGTACGAACCTGGAGCAGCAGGCGGGCGGCGCCACGGCGCTGGAGACGGCCTGGCTCCAGAAGTACGGCATCGCCCCGGCCCGCCTCGACGACAACCTCCGGCTCCAGCTGGAGGCGCAGCAGCTGGCCAAGCAGCTGGGCACCGACACCAGCCAGCCCGCCTTCTGGAAGGCGCTGTCCAAGGCGTCCCAGGAACTGCGCATCGATCTCAATCCGCGCTACGGCACCTGGGACGTGCAGAAGAGCAGCCGGGTGGACGCCAGGACGCCCTGGGTGCGGGAGGTCACGACGAGCGCCGGGGGCGGGGAGCCGGTGACGGCGTAGTACGGGCCCGCGGACCCACCGTCCACAGGCGTCGGCGTGTCGGGCATACGATCACACGACTCTCCTCAGCCTGTGGATAACCGAATCCGCTCGTCGGCGCCGTGGGTTACGTTCGGATCGTGAACGCATCCAGCTCCGACCTCGCCCCCATGGCCGGCCCCGGCCGCATCGTCCTGCTCACCACCAGCCACCGCGTCGCTCCCGGCCTGCTGTCCTGGCCCGCCTGGCAGGCCCTGCGCGCGGCCGACGCCGTGCTGTGCGCGGACGGCGCGCATCCGCAGCTGCCGTATCTGCGCGAGGCCGGGATAGCGGTGGCGCAGGCGTCCCCCGCCGCGCAGGAGCTGGTCGACGCGTGCGCCGGCGGGCGGACGGTGGTGGTCGTGGCCACCGGCGAGGGCGAGCCCGCGCTCACCGACGGCCTGGCCCGGCTGGCCGGCTCCGGCCGCGTCGCCATGCCGGAGCTGGAGCTGCTGCCCGCCTCCTACGACCTGCCCGGCGCCCGCCTGCTGGACCTCGTGCAGGTCATGGACCGGATCCGCGTCGAATGCCCCTGGTCCTCCCGGCAGACCCACGAGGGCCTCGCCAAGTACGGCATCGAGGAGGCGTACGAACTGGTCGAGGCGATCGAGGCCGGCGACCGCGAGGAGCTGCGCGAGGAGCTGGGCGACGTCCTCCTCCAGGTCGTCTTCCACTCCCGGATCGCCGAGGAGCACCCGGACGCGCCGTTCTCCGTCGACGACGTGGCCGGCGGCATCGTCGCCAAGCTCGTCCACCGCCACCCGCACGTCTTCGGCGACGAGAAGGCCGAGACTCCGGAGGACGTCAAGGAGCACTGGCTGCGCACCAAGGCCGAGGAGAAGCGGCGCACCTCGGTCACGGAGGGCGTCCCGCTCGGCCAGCCCGGCCTGGCCCTCGCCGCCAAGCTCGCCTCCCGCGCCCGTACGGCGGGCCTGGACGTCCCCCTCCCGCGCGGCGAGGGCGTCGGTTACGAGCTGCTGGCCCTGGCGGTCCGCGCCGAGGCGGCCGGCGTCGACCCGGAGGCGGCCCTGCGCGCGGTGGCGCGGGTGTACCGGGACGCGATACGCCAGGCGGAAGGCACGGCACCGGAGCAGGGGTGACGGGCGGGTCCGGATACCGTCGAGGGGTGACCGACCAGCACCACCCCCCGACCGCCCCCGGCAGCCCGGGCACCCCGGCCGACTCCGCCGCGACCTGCGCCCCGGGACCCGTTCCCGAGCTGTTCTCCTGGGAGTTCGCCACCGACCCGTACCCGGCGTACGCCTGGCTGCGGGAGCACGCCCCCGTGCACCGGACGCGGTTGCCCAGCGGGGTCGAGGCGTGGTTGGTCACGCGGTACGCCGATGCCCGGCAGGCCCTCGCCGACCAGCGGCTGAGCAAGAACCCGGCACATCACGACGAGCCCGCGCACGCCAAGGGCAAGACCGGTATCCCCGGCGAGCGCAAGGCCGAGCTGATGACACATCTGCTGAACATCGACCCGCCGGACCACACCCGGCTGCGCCGGCTGGTCAGCAAGGCCTTCACACCCCGCCGTGTCGCCGAGTTCGCGCACCGGGTGCAGGAGCTGACCGACCACCTCATCGACCGGTTCGCGGAAAGGGGGTCCGCCGACCTCATCCACGAGTTCGCCTTCCCCCTGCCCATCTACGCCATCTGCGACATGCTCGGCGTCCCGCGCGAGGACCAGGACGACTTCCGGGACTGGGCGGGCATGATGATCCGGCACGGCGGCGGGCCGAGGGGCGGGGTCGCGCGTTCCGTCAAGAAGATGCGCGGCTACCTCGCCGAGCTGATCCACAAGAAGCGCGAGGCGCTGCCCGCCGAGCCCGTGCCCGGTGAGGACCTGATCTCCGGCCTCATCCGCGCCTCCGACCACGGCGAGCACCTCACCGAGAACGAGGCCGCCGCCATGGCCTTCATCCTCCTGTTCGCCGGTTTCGAGACCACGGTGAACCTGATCGGCAACGGCACCTACGCCCTGCTCACCCACCCCGAGCAGCGCCGGCGCCTCCAGGACTCCCTGGCGCGCGGGGAGCGGGACCTGCTGGAGACCGGTATCGAGGAACTGCTGCGCTACGACGGCCCGGTGGAGCTGGCCACCTGGCGGTTCGCCACCGAGCCGCTCGTCATCGGCGGGCAGGACATCGCGCCCGGCGACCCGGTGCTCGTGGTGCTCGCGGCGGCCGACCGGGACCCGGAGCGGTTCGCCGCGCCGGATGTGCTGGACCTCTCCCGCCGGGACAACCAGCACCTCGGCTACGGCCACGGCATCCACTACTGCCTCGGCGCTCCGCTCGCCCGCCTGGAGGGCCAGAGCGCGCTCGCCACGCTGTTCACCCGGCTGCCCGACCTGCGGCTCGCCGCCGATCCGGCCGATCTGCGCTGGCGCGGCGGGCTGATCATGCGGGGGCTGCGCACCCTGCCGGTGGAGTTCACCCCGGCCCCCGCGGGCGGCGGAACCGCGGCTGTCGCAGAAGCGTCGTAGGGGTGGGCGAAACCGGCGTAACGGCCTTGTGGAGAGCGGATCATGACAGGGGTTCAACTCTGTGATCTTCACGTGATCTGCGCGGCATTAACTTGTGACAAGTGATCGAGTGCCGATACGTTCACCCATCAGCGTGGCGACCGGCACCGTCCACCGCCGCGCCGGTCCTGCTGTCGCACGAAAGGTTTCCGCATGCTCACCGGGAACGGTCGTCACCGTCGCCCCCGTCAGGCTCCGGCCCTCCTCGTCGCGGCCGGCGTGACCGGCTCCGCCATCGCCCTCCCGCTGCTCGGCGCCGCGAGCGCCCACGCGGCCGACGGCACCACCTGGGACAAGGTCGCCGAGTGCGAGAGCGGCGGCTCCTGGAGCCAGAACAGCGGCAACGGGTACTACGGCGGTCTCCAGATATCGCAGGACGACTGGGACAAGTACGGCGGCACGCAGTACGCCGACAGCGCCGACCAGGCCAGCCGCAACCAGCAGATCGCCGTCGCCGAGAAGATCCTCGCCGACCAGGGCACCAAGCCGTGGACCATGTGCGCGCTGACCGCCGGGCTGACGTCCAACTCGGGCTCGGTCGACGTCGACACGGGTGTCGGGAACTCCGGGAACGGCAAGGCTGCGGGTGGTGACTCCACGGCAGCCGGCAACTCCGACTCGTCCGGCCTGTCGGATTCATCCGGATCCGGTGCGGGCTCCGGCACCGGTTCGGGCTCCCCCTCCGGCTCGAAGTCCGGCTCCGGCTCGGACTCCTCCTCGGCTCCCGGCGCCACGCCCGGCCCGAGCACGGGCGAGGGCGGCGGCGCGGGCAAGGCGCCGGGTGCGTCGCACGGTTCCAGCTCCCCCAAGTCCGACAAGACCGACAAAGCTGGTACGTCCGACTCTGGCTCCACCGGTGGCGGGAACTCGCAGGGCGGCGACAGCTCTCCCAGCGCCACCCCCGGAACCGATGAGTCGGACAATTACGGACAGGGCGCCGGCTCCTGGAGTCTCGTCGACACGGGGGCGCTCAGCAGTGGCGGACGTCACCGCGGCGGAAGTGCGGACGAAAAGGTGACAAACGGTCAGGGTGCCGCGTCCCCGGGTCGCCACGCGGGCCACCCGACGGACACCTACACGGTCCGCGAGGGCGACACGCTCGCCTCCATCGCCGACTCGCTCGGCGTCGACGGCGGATGGCGTGCGCTCTACGACGGCAACAAGAAGGTGATAGGGGCCGACCCGAACCAGATCACCGCCGGTCAGACCCTGGAAGTCGGTCACGAAACGGACGCGGAGTAGGGCGAGTTGACGCCCCGCTTGATCGCTAATGTCCGTTTTGGCGAAAGTGTGGGATGAGTCTCAGAAGCCCTGATCGTCTTTGAAATTCCGTCGATCGCCTGTCTACGGTCAGGACCGCTCGTCACCACGAGCCCCGGCTGCCGCAACGCCGAATCCTGCCAGCGGCCGTCCGGGAACAGTCGTCGCGTCAAGCGCCGTAGGCAGGAGCGGGGGACCCAAGGTAGGTGCTGGAACCGGCAGTTGACGCCGGAACCGGCTTGGGGTGGAGCCGCAGGCCCGTGAAAGCGGGCGTGCGGCCGGGCAACTCAACCGGCCCGAACCCGACAGCTCACCTCGCAGGCGTCGGTGAGGGGATCGATCCATGCTGTTTTCCGGCAAGGGCAAGCACCGTCGTCCGTCCAAGGCCGTCCGCGTCGTCGCGCTGGCCGGTGTCACCGGTGCCGCCGTCGCCGCCCCGCTGATGGCGGCCGGCAACGCCTCCGCCGCCACCGCCTCCGAGTGGGACGCCGTCGCCCAGTGCGAGTCGGGTGGCAACTGGTCCATCAACACCGGCAACGGTTTCTACGGCGGTCTCCAGTTCTCCGCCTCCACCTGGGCCGCGTACGGCGGCTCCGCCTACGCCTCGACCGCCAACCAGGCCACCAAGGCCCAGCAGATCGCCGTCGCCGAGAAGGTCCTCGCCTCGCAGGGCAAGGGCGCCTGGCCGGTCTGCGGCACGGGCCTGTCCTCCGCCGCGTACAACGGCTCCGCCCCGAGCGCCGGCTCCGGCTCCACCGGCAGCGGCTCCTCCGCCGGCAGCAGCTCGTCGGGCAGCACCGCCACCCGCTCCGCCGACCAGCAGGCCGCCACCCGCTCCACCGAGCGCACGGCCCCGAAGGCGAGCAAGACCGTCACCACCCCGACCGGCAAGAAGGTCAAGAAGGGCGACGGCGAGTACAAGGTCGTCACGGGTGACACCCTCAGCGCCATCGCCGAGAAGCACCACGTCGCCGGCGGCTGGCAGAAGCTGTTCGAGCTGAACAAGGACATCGTCGAGGACGCGAACCTCATCTACCCCGGTCAGCAGCTGCACCTGAAGTGACATCCGGCTCCGGCCGGACGCACAGCGCCCTCACGTCCCCGCCCCCCACACCGAGGACCCCGTGAGGGTCACCCCCGTCCCCACGGGCTCCCCGTCCCGGCGCGTGTTCCCCCGTACGCGCCGGGGCGGGGCTTTCTGTTTCCCCGCATTTCAGTCGGGCCTCATCGACACCCCCCTTTGTTCCGAGGGTGAACAATGGGTACCGTCTGCGTGTCCCACCGCGTCCACGGGGCGGTCGGTCGCGGGCCGATCCCCCGGAGACGGTTAGGCTCTAGTCGCACGGCGCCGCCGTAAGGCGCACCGCCCCGCACTTCCAGCGTCACATCCAAGAAGGAGATGCTCGTGCCGTCCATCGACGTCGTCGTAGCCCGGGAAATCCTGGACTCCCGAGGCAACCCCACGGTCGAGGTCGAGGTCGGCCTCGACGACGGCAGCACGGGTCGTGCCGCCGTTCCGTCGGGCGCCTCGACCGGTGCCTTCGAGGCCATCGAGCTGCGCGACGGTGACCCGAACCGCTACCAGGGCAAGGGTGTCGAGAAGGCCGTCCTCGCCGTCATCGAGCAGATCGGCCCGGAGCTCGTCGGCTACGACGCCACCGAGCAGCGCCTGATCGACCAGGCCATGTTCGACCTGGACGCCACCGACAACAAGGGCTCCCTCGGCGCCAACGCCATCCTCGGCGTCTCCCTCGCCGTCGCCCACGCCGCCTCCGAGGCCAGCGACCTGCCGCTGTTCCGCTACCTGGGCGGCCCGAACGCGCACCTGCTGCCGGTGCCGATGATGAACATCCTGAACGGCGGCTCCCACGCGGACTCCAACGTGGACATCCAGGAGTTCATGATCGCTCCCGTGGGCGCGGAGTCCTTCTCCGAGGCGCTGCGCTGGGGTGCCGAGGTCTACCACACGCTGAAGAAGGTCCTGAAGAACAAGGGCCTGTCCACCGGCCTCGGCGACGAGGGCGGCTTCGCCCCGAACCTGGAGTCGAACCGCGCCGCCCTCGACCTCATCCTGGAGGCGATCAAGGAGGCCGGTTACGTCCCCGGCCAGCAGATCGCCCTCGCGCTCGACGTCGCCGCCTCCGAGTTCTACAAGGACGGCAAGTACCTCTTCGAGGGCAAGGAGCGCTCCGCCGCCGAGATGACGGAGTACTACGAGGAGCTCGTCTCCGCGTACCCGCTCGTCTCCATCGAGGACCCGCTGTTCGAGGACGACTGGGCCGGCTGGAAGGTCATCACCGACAAGCTCGGCGACAAGGTCCAGCTCGTCGGCGACGACCTGTTCGTCACCAACCCCGAGCGCCTCGCCCGAGGCATCGAGGAGGGCACCGCCAACGCCCTGCTCGTCAAGGTCAACCAGATCGGTTCCCTGACCGAGACCCTGGACGCCGTGGAGCTGGCCCAGCGCAGCGGCTTCAAGTGCATGATGTCGCACCGCTCCGGCGAGACCGAGGACGTCACCATCGCCGACCTGGCCGTCGCCACCAACTGCGGCCAGATCAAGACCGGTGCCCCGGCCCGCTCCGAGCGCGTCGCCAAGTACAACCAGCTGCTGCGCATCGAGGAGATCCTCGACGACGCCGCGGTGTACGCGGGCCGCAGCGCCTTCCCCCGCTTCAAGGGCTGAGCCGTTAAGAGGTAAGTCTTAGCCAGTCGTACGTACGTCCCCGTACCGGTCCCGTACCGTGTCCGGGGACGTACGCACGTGTGCAGCGTGCCAGGCACAGGGCAAGGGGAGGCGGAGAGCCAGATGGCCGCGAGGGACCGGGACCGTTTCTCCACCGCGACCAGGCTGCGGCTGCTCGGTGAGCAGACGGCGGCCCGGGTCTACCGCTCCCAGACCAAGCGGCAGGCCCGCCGCTCCCGGCTCACCGGGCGCGCGGCGCTGCTCGTGCTGGTGCTGTGCACGATGATCGTCGCGCTCGCGTACCCGATGCGCCAGTACGTCACCCAGCGCGCGCAGATCTCCGACCTCCAGCGCCAGAAGCAGCAGGCCGAGCAGCGCGTCGAGCAGCTGCGCGACCTCAAGGCACGCTGGCAGGACGACGCCTACGCCGAGCAGGAGATCCGGCGCCGGCTGCATTATGTGATGCCGGGGGAGACCGGGTACACGGTCGTCGATCCCGGCACGGCCAGGCAGTCCCGCGCCGACCTGAAGGCCGCCCAGCGGCCCTGGTACGCCAATGTATGGGACGGGGTCGACAAGTCCGACGCCTCCGACCAGTGAACCGACGGCACGCCCCTTCTCCACCATCCCTTCTGAGAAAGCCGCTCTGAAAGCAGTCATGGAAACCCCTCCGCCGCCCACTTCGCGCACCGAGCCCACCGACGCGGACGTCGAGGCCTTCAAGCAGCAGCTCGGCCGCCCGCCGCGGGGCCTGCGGGCCATCGCGCACCGCTGCCCCTGCGGCCAGCCGGACGTCGTGGAGACGGCGCCGCGGCTGCCCGACGGCACGCCCTTCCCGACGCTGTACTACCTGACGTGCCCGAAGGCGTCCTCCGCCATCGGCACGCTGGAGGCCAACGGCGTGATGAAGGAGATGACCGAGCGCCTGGCGACCGACCCGGAGCTGGCCGCCGCCTACCGGGCCGCGCACGAGGACTACATCCGGCGCCGGGACGAGATCGAGGAGCTGAAGGGCTTCCCGAGCGCGGGCGGCATGCCGGACCGGGTCAAGTGCCTGCACGTCCTGGTGGCCCACTCGCTGGCCGCCGGCCCGGGCGTGAACCCGCTCGGTGACGAGGCCCTGGCGATGCTGCCGGAGTGGTGGCGCAAGGGCACGTGTGTGACGCTCACCGGGGCCGCCGAGGCCACCCAGGTCACCGAGGGGGACGAGAAGTGACGCGGGTCGCCGCCGTCGACTGCGGTACCAACTCCATCCGGCTGCTGGTCGCGGACTGCGACCCGGCCACGGGCGAACTGGTCGACCTGGACCGCAGGATGACCATCGTGCGGCTCGGCCAGGGCGTCGACCGCACCGGGCGGCTCGCGCCACAGGCGCTGGAGCGGACGTTCGCGGCCTGCCGCGAGTACGCCGCGATCATCAAGGAGCACGGCGCCGAGAAGCTCCGCTTCGTCGCCACCTCCGCCTCCCGCGACGCCGAGAACCGCGACGAGTTCGTGCGCGGTGTGCTGGACATCCTCGGGGTCGAGCCGGAGGTGATCACCGGCGACCAGGAGGCCGAGTTCTCCTTCACCGGCGCCACGAAGGAGCTGACCGGCCGCGCCGACCTGGCCCGGCCGTACCTGGTCGTGGACATCGGCGGCGGCTCCACCGAGTTCGTCGTCGGCGAGGAGCACGTGCGGGCCGCGCGCTCGGTCGACGTCGGCTGTGTGCGGATGACGGAGCGCCACCTGGTGCACGGCGGCGAGGTCTCCGACCCGCCCGCCGCGGACCGGATCGCCGCCATGAGGGCCGACATCGAGGCCGCCCTGGACCTCGCCGAACAGACCGTCCCGCTGCGCGAGGCGCACACCCTGGTGGGTCTCGCCGGTTCCGTCACCAGCGTCTCGGCCATCGCCCAGGACCTGCCGGAGTACGACTCCGCGCGCATCCACCACTCCCGGGTCTCCTACGACCGGGTCCGCGAGATCACCGAGTCGCTGCTGCGCTCCACGCACGCCGAGCGCGCCGCGATCCCGTCCCTGCACCCGGGCCGGGTCGACGTCATCGGCGCGGGCGCCCTCGTGCTGCTCGCGATCATGGAGCGGATCGGCGCCGAGGAGGTCGTGGTGAGCGAGCACGACATCCTCGACGGCATCGCGTGGGCGGTGGCGCAGGAGCTCCAGTAGGGCCGCGGTGACGCGGAGCGGCCCCGGTTCCGCCCGGGGGAGGAGCCAGGGCCGCCGCTTCGGTCACGGGTACGACCGTCACGCGCAGAGGATGCCGATGAGAGCGTGGCAACCTCCGTGCCCGCCGGCCGGGGCGGCCGCCTGGGTGGTGGGGTGGGAGGCGGGTGTCGCCGCCACGGCGGATGCGGCCGTCGCCGCCCCCGAGGCAAGAGCGATACCCAGGACCGCGCTGATCGCGCCTACACGCTTCGTGGCCTTCCGGGAGGCCTTCTGTGAAGTGTTCATGCTTGGCACGCTAGGGGAGCTTCTGTCGGCTCTCGCGCGGTGCGTGGCTGACGGGTGAACGGCGGGCCGCCCGGGTGATGCGCTGTTGCGCGGCTCTCTTTTATTACTCCCCGGTAGCCTTCTGCTGAGCAGGTCGGATAACGTTTGAGCGGCTTCCCGGGATCGTCGGGGCTCCCCGGTGACATGCCGTCGGAAAACTTCGTGAAGTTCTTCACAAGGAATTGGGCCCGGCCGGGGCGTTCAAGGGGTCTTGTTGGGCCTTTCGGGGGCCGAAGAGCCCTTTGAACGTGTTCAGATGGAGGCCGTACGCTGCCTTCGGATCGCGTACCGAGGGGGGTGTTCCGACCGGCTCGCGCCCTCGGTCGGGACCCGGAGGAGCAGCTCACGCGGCCTTGACAACGGACATCGGGGTGCTGCGGTTCCCCTCGCCCGTCATGACCTGCGTCACGCGAGCCGCGGAGTGTAGCACGGGCACTGTCGAACCTTGTGAAGGGGCGCACGAGCACCCCTCCAGGAGCGGGTGGATACTCGATGCCATGAGCACCACGGAGCGTCCCAGGATCCTCGTAGTAGGCGGTGGGTACGTAGGCCTGTACGCAGCTCGGCGCATTCTCAAGAAGATGCGCTTCGGAGAGGCGACCGTCACGGTCGTCGACCCCCGGTCGTACATGACCTACCAGCCCTTCCTCCCCGAAACCGCCGCCGGCAACATCTCCCCGCGCCATGTCGTCGTCCCGCTGCGACGCGTGGTCCCCAAGGCGGAGGTCCTCACCGGCCGGGTCACCACCATCGACCAGGACCGCAAGGTCGCCACGATCGCCCCGCTGGTGGGCGAGGCGTACGAACTGCCCTTCGACTACCTGGTGATCGCCCTCGGTGCGGTCTCCCGCACCTTCCCGATCCCCGGCCTCGCCGAACAGGGCATCGGCATGAAGGGCGTCGAGGAGGCCATCGGCCTGCGCAACCACGTGCTGGAGCAGCTCGACAAGGCCGAGTCCACCACCGACGAGGAGATCCGCCGCAAGGCGCTCACCTTCGTCTTCATCGGCGGTGGCTTCGCGGGTGCGGAGACCATCGGCGAGGTCGAGGACATGGCCCGGGACGCGGCCAGGTACTACAAGAACGTCTCCCGCGAGGACATGCGGTTCGTCCTCGTCGACGCCGCCGACAAGATCCTGCCCGAGGTCGGCCCGAAGCTCGGCCAGTACGGCAAGGAGCACCTGGAGAGCCGGGGCGTGGAGATCTACCTCTCCACCTCCATGGACTCCTGCGTCGACGGCCACGTCGTGCTGAAGAACGGCCTCGAGGTCGACTCCAACACGATCGTGTGGACCGCCGGCGTCAAGCCGAACCCGGCCCTCGCCCGCTTCGGTCTGCCCCTCGGCCCGCGCGGCCACGTCGACTGCGAGCCCACGCTCCAGGTCAAGGGCACGGACTACATCTGGGCCGCCGGCGACAACGCGCAGGTCCCGGACCTCGTCGGCCGCAAGGCGGGCAACGAGAACGCCTGGTGCCCGCCGAACGCCCAGCACGCGCTGCGCCAGGCGAAGGTCCTCGGCGACAACGTGGTCTCCGGTATGCGGGGCTTCCCGCAGAAGGAGTACGAGCACGCCAACAAGGGTGCGGTCGCCGGTCTCGGCCTGCACAAGGGCGTGGCGATGATCGTCATGGGCAAGATGAAGATCAAGCTCAAGGGCCGCCTCGCCTGGTACATGCACCGTGGCTACCACGGCATGGCGATGCCGACCTTCAACCGCAAGATCCGCGTCTTCGCCGACTGGACCCTCGGCATGTTCCTCAAGCGCGAGGTCGTCTCCCTCGGTGCGATGGAGAACCCGCGCGAGGAGTTCTACGAGGCCGCCAAGCCGGCTCCGGTCGCCGCCAAGACCGAGGAGAAGGCCAAGGCCTCCTGACCTCGGGTCACCTGAGCACACCCCGAAGGACCTCCCGCCATCCGTGGTGCGGGAGGTCCTTCGGCGTTCCCGGGTACGCGCGGGGACCCGGACCGGGACCCCGGCAACTGCATGGCCGCTACACCGTTTTTGCCCAGTCGTAACTCCTTTGCGGGACTGCGCCGAGGCCGTCGTGGTGTTTACGTGGTAACCGGCATCCGGGATCGTCGTCTTGGAGGTGTGCGCCATGGCCGACGCCGCGTCGCGGCTGAGTCGTCTTGCCGAGCAGATGCTGGGAGTTCCGCTCCCGGTGCGGATCCGGGCCTGGGACGGATCGCAGGCCGGGCCGCCGGGCGCCCCGGCGCTGGTCGTGCGCAACCGCCGTGCCCTGCGCCGCATCCTGTTCAAACCGGGTGAACTGGGCCTCGCCCGCGCCTGGGTGGCCGGTGACCTGGACGTCGAGGGCGACCTGTACTCCGCGCTGGAGGCGATGGCGTCCCTGGTGTGGGAGCGCGGCGAGGACGCCCGTACCCTGCGCCAGGCCCTGCGTGACCCCGTCGTACGCGCCGGCGCCCGCGACCTGCTCCGGCTCGCCGGGCCCCCGCTGCCGCCCGCCCCGCCGCGCGAGGAGGCCCGCCGGCCCCGCCGGCGTCTGCACACGCGGCACACCGACAGGCGGGCCATCAGCCACCACTACGACGTCGGCAACGACTTCTACGAGCTGGTCCTCGGGCCCTCGATGGTCTACTCCTGCGCATACTGGGAGGACGGCGGGACCCTGGAGTCCGCCCAGCGCGACAAGCTCGAACTCGTCTGCGCCAAGCTCGGCCTGAAGGAGGGGCAGCGGCTGCTGGACGTCGGCTGCGGCTGGGGCTCGATGGCGATCCACGCGGCCCGCGAGCACGGCGTGGGCGTCGTCGGGATCACCCTCTCCCAGGAGCAGGCCGCCTACGCCCGCAAGCGGGTCGCCGACGAGGGGCTGACCGACCTGGTGGAGATCCGCGTCCAGGACTACCGGGACGTCGCGGACGGCCCCTTCGACGCCATCTCCTCCATCGGCATGGCCGAGCACGTCGGCGCCGAACGCTATCTGGAGTACGCGAGCCAGCTGTACGCCCTGCTCAAGCCCGGCGGACGGCTGCTCAACCACCAGATCGCCCGCCGCCCGCAGCGCGACGAGACGGCGTACGAGGTGGACGACTTCATCGACGCCTACGTCTTCCCCGACGGCGAACTCGCCCCCGTCGGCACCACCGTCACCCAGCTGGAGCGTGCCGGGTTCGAGGTGCGGGACGTGGAGGCGATCCGCGAGCACTACGCCCGCACCCTGCGCCGGTGGGTCGCCAACCTGGAGGCGGACTGGGACCGCGCGGTCCGCCTCACCGGTCCAGGCCGCGCCCGCGTCTGGCGGCTCTACATGGCCGCCTCCGCACTGTCCTTCGAGCGCAACCGCATCGGCGTCAACCAGGTCCTGGCCGTGCGCACCCCGGAGTCGGGCGCCTCGGGGCTGCCGCCGCGCACCCGCACCTGGAACACCGCCTGAGTGCCTGTCCGGCGGTGCGTACGACGAGGGGGCCTCGCAGCCGCGAGGCCCCCTCGTTCCTGGTCCGGTGCCGTACGGCTACTCGGCCTTGATCGCCGCCAGCATGTTCAGCCTGGCCGCGCGCCGGGCCGGCCACAGGGCGGCCAGCACGCCGACCGTGCCCGCCAGCAGCAGGAAGAGCGCCATCCGGCCCCAGGGCAGGACCAGTTCGTACGTCGGCATCTTCGTGCCGAGCAGCTGGCCGGCCGCCCAGCCGAAGAAGACGCCCAGCCCGATGCCGAGCACGCCGCCGAACAGGGAGATCACCAGGGACTCCAGGCGGACCATCCGCTTGACCGCCTTGCGGTCCAGGCCGATCGCGCGGAGCATGCCGATCTCCTGGGAGCGCTCGAAGACCGACATCGCCAGGGTGTTGATGACGCCGAGGACCGCGACGATCACCGCCATGCCGAGCAGGCCGTAGAGCATGTTCAGCATCGTCGTGAACATCTGGGCGATCTGGTTGGAGATGTCCTTCTTGTCCTGGATCTTGATCGCCGGGTTGGTGCCCAGGTCCTTGGTCAGCCGGTCCTTCGTCGCCTCGGAGGCGCCGTCCGCCGTCTTGACCATGACCTGCATGTCGGCCGGGTTCTTCAGGTGCGGGGTGAGGACCTTGTTGTCGAGCATGATCCCGTTGATCATGTCGTTGCCCTCGTAGACACCGGCGACGATCAGCTGCCGGGCCTTGCCGTCCTCGAAGTGCGCGGTGAAGTGCGAACCGGGCGTCCAGCCGTACTCCTTGGCCCGGTCCTTGTCCACGACGACCTGCGAGCCCCCGACCTTGAACGTGCCGTCGTCGACCTTCAGGTCCGTCAGCTTCGTGATGGACGCGCCGTCGACACCCGTCAGGAACTCGGTCTTGCCGTCGATGCGGGACGGGGCGTTGCGCAGCGGGCTGCTGGCGGTGACGCCGTCGGCCGCGGCGAGCTTCGTCGCCACCTCCGGGGAGAGCGGGGAGCGGTTGGCCATCGAGACGACGTAGTCCGCGCGGATCGCCGAGGAGGCCATCTTGTCGATGGCGGTCTGCAGGCTGCCCGCCATCACCGTCATGCCGGTGATCAGGGTCAGGCCGATCATCAGCGCGGAGGCCGTGGCCGCCGTACGGCGCGGGTTGCGCACCGAGTTCTGCCGGGCCAGCTTGCCCGAGACGCCGAAGACGCGCAGCACCGGAGCGGCGGCCGCGATCAGCGGGCGGGACAGCAGCGGGGTCAGGATGAACACACCGATGATGAGCAGGACCGCGCCGATGCCCATCGGGCCCTGGGCGGAGTCGGCGTTCATCGACGTGGCCGCGAGGACCACGGCGATGCCCGCCCCGGAGAACAGCGCGCCGAACGTGTTGCGCAGCACCAGCGACTTGGTGGTGGCCTTGGCGTGCACGCTGCTCATCGCCGCCACCGGCGGGATCTTCGCGGCCCGGCGGCCGGGCAGCCAGGCGGCCAGCATGGTGACGAGGACGCCGACCGCGAGCGCGGCCACCACGGTGCCGGAGCTGATCACCAGCGGCCCGTCGGGCACGCTCGCGCCGAAGGAGCCGAGCAGCGAACGCAGGCCCGCGCCGATGCCGATACCGGCGGCCAGACCGGCCACACCGGCGACCGCGCCGACCGCGAACGCCTCGATCAGCACCGAGCGGGTGACCTGGCGGCGCGAGGCGCCGACCGCGCGCATCAGGGCCAGTTCCCGGGTGCGCTGGGCGACCAGCATGGTGAAGGTGTTGGCGATGATGAACGTGCCGACGAACAGCGCGATGCCGGCGAACACCAGCAGGGCCTGCTTCAGACCGCTCATCGAGTCGGCGATCATCTTCGCCTGGTCGTCGGCGAGCTGCTTGCCGGTGGTGGTCTCCACCAGGTGCTTCGGCAGCGCCGAGTCCAGCGCGGACTTCAGCGCGGTCTGGCTGGTGCCGGCCGCCGCCTTGACGTCGATCTCGTCGTAGCCGCCCTTCTTGCCGAAGAGCTGCTGCGCGGTCGGCGTGTCGAACAGGGCGAGGCTGCCGCCCGCGGCGACGTTGCCGTCGTCGGTGGTGAAGATGCCCGCGACGGTCGGGGTGAGGACCGGGCCGTCGACGGAGAGCCGCACGGTGTCGCCGACCTTGTAGCCGGCCCGCTTCGCGGTCCCGGAGTCGAGCAGCACCTCGCCCCTGCCGTGCGGGGCGTGGCCGCTGACCAGCGGGTACCGGGCGTCCTCGGTGCCCCAGTAGTTGCCGCCGGCGGACTGCCAGTCGCCGCCGGCCAGCTTGCCGTCCTTGTCGGCGACGGCGGTGAAGCCGCTGACGACACCGGTCGCGGAGGCGGCGCCGGGGACCTTCGCGGCCTTGTCCAGCACGGCCTGGGTCAGATCCGGCGTCCTGCCGACCTTGTCGCCCTCGGAGTCCTGGTACGTGGCCCGTACGGCGACGTCGACCTGGTCGAAGCCCTTGGCCGAACTCTTCTGGTAGGCGTCGGAGATGGTGTTGGTGAAGACCAGCGTCCCGGACACGAACGCCACGCCGAGCATGACGGCGAGCACGGTCATCAGGAGCCGGGCCTTGTGCGCGAGGACGTTGCGCAGGGCGGTGCGGAACATCAGCTGGTACGGCCCTTCGCGTCGAACTGCTTCATGAGGTCGAGCACGGCGTCGGCGGTCGGGCCGTGGATCTCGTCCACGATCCGCCCGTCCGCGAGGAAGACGACACGGTCCGCGTAGGCGGCGGCCACCGGGTCGTGGGTCACCATGACGACGGTCTGGCCCAGCTCGCGCACGGAGTTGCGCAGGAAGCCCAGCACCTCGGCGCCGGAGCGGGAGTCGAGGTTTCCGGTCGGCTCGTCGCCGAAGATGATGTCGGGCCGGGAGGCGAGGGCGCGGGCGACGGCCACGCGCTGCTGCTGGCCGCCGGAGAGCTGGGAGGGCCGATGGCTGAGCCGCCCGGACAGCCCGACCATCTCGATCACCTTCTCCAGCCAGGCCTTGTCGGGCCTGCGGCCCGCGATGTCCATCGGGAGGGTGATGTTCTCCAGCGCGGTCAGCGTCGGCAGCAGGTTGAAGGCCTGGAAGATGAAGCCGATCTTGTCCCGGCGGAGCTTGGTGAGCTGCTTGTCCTTCAGGGAGCCCAGCTCGGTCTCGCCGACGCGCACGGAACCCGAGGAGAAGGTGTCCAGGCCCGCCACGCAGTGCATCAGCGTGGACTTGCCGGAGCCGGAGGGGCCCATGATCGCGGTGAACTCGGCCTGCCGGAACTCGACGGAGACCCGGTCCAGGGCGACCACCCGGGTCTCACCCTGCCCGTAGATCTTCGACAGCTCCGTGGCGCGTGCGGCCACGGCGGTGGTCCGGCCTGCGGTGGGTGTGGTGGTCACGGGAAGGTGCTCCTGTCGGGACGACGTGTGTTCGTGGGGACTGCTCCATCGTCTCGGCGCGAGCGGCGCGTGGCGTCAGTCGCTGTTCCGGTTCCTGAGGGGGACTCGGGTCGGACGCGAGGGCGCCGTGTCATACCTGGGGAGGACGGCGGACCCTGAGGAACCGAGTCGAAGGAGGCACGCGCGCGTGGTGGTCCCGACCATGTCGAGAACGGGTGGAGCGCCCTCGTTCGGACGGTGAAATTCCGTCATTTCACGTACACGCGTGCCCCCCTCGCGCCACGCTGTCTGGCAAGTGCGGATGGCGCGTTCCATGGGCTGATGCACCCTCAGACGTCAATAAAATAAGACAACATCGGTCTGCCCTTCCGCTGTTCGGGGGATGGGCCCCGATAGGCTCGGATCCTCGACGCGGAGCCCATGGCCTGCCCGGATGGTGGAATGCAGACACGGCGAGCTTAAACCTCGCTGCCCCTTCGCGGGCGTGCCGGTTCAAGTCCGGCTCCGGGCACCACCGCGCCTCTCTCCCCCTTCGGCGTTCAGCCATTGACATCACCCACACCCCGGCGGAGACTCATGCCCGCCAGACGGTGAAGGAAATTTCACCAGACGAACAACGTGGCCAATGGCGGACAACGGGCTCGTCACTGTGGGAAGGGGCAGGATCCATGCGCACCACCGTCGGGATCATCGGAGCGGGGCCGGCCGGGCTGCTGCTCGCACGGCTGCTGCACCGCGCGGGCATCGACGCGGTCGTCCTGGAGAGCCGCGACCGGTCCTACGTCGAACACCGCCAGCGCGCCGGGATCCTGGAGCAGGGGACCGTGGACGTGCTGCGCGCGGCGGGCGCCGGGGAGCGGATGGACCGCGAGGGCCTGCGGCACGACGGCATCGAGCTGCGCTTCGACCGCACCCGCCACCGCGTCGACTTCCCCGCCCGCACCGGCGGACGGTCCGTGACGGTCTACGCCCAGACCGAGGTCTGCAAGGACCTCATCGCCCTCCAGCTGAAGGAGGGCGGACCGCTGCTGTTCGAGGCGGAGGCGCTCGCCGTCGAGGGGGCCGGGGGCGAGCGCCCGCGGGTGCGGTTCCGCCGCGAGGGGCGCGAGGACGTGCTGGAGTGCGACTACGTCGTCGGCTGCGACGGCTTCCGGGGCGTGGCGCGGGCCGCCGTACCGGCCGCGGTCGCCCGCGTGTCCGAGCGCACGTACCCCTACGCCTGGCTCGGCATCCTCGCCGACGTCCCGCCCTCGCACGACGAACTCGTCTACGCCCGCCACGACCGCGGCTTCGCCCTGCTGTCGATGAGGTCCTCGTCCGTCTCCCGCCTCTACCTCCAGGTGCCGGCGGGGACGCGGGCCGAGGAGTGGACCGACGACGAGATCTGGTCGGAACTCGACCGGCGGCTGGAGACGGACGACGGCTGGCGGCTGCGGCGCGGGCCGATCACCCAGAAGTCGGTCACGCCCATGCGCTCCTTCGTCCACGAACCGATGCGCCACGGCCGCCTCTTCCTCGCCGGTGACGCCGCTCACATCGTCCCGCCGACCGGCGCCAAGGGGCTGAACCTCGCCGTCGGTGACGTCGTCACCTTCGCCCGGGCACTCATCCACGAGCGGGAGACCGGCTCGCCGGACCTCCTCGACGCCTACTCCGCGACCTGCCTGCGCCGCGTGTGGCAGGCCGAGCGCTTCTCCTACGACATGACGACCCTGCTCCATCCCGCCCCGGACGCCACGCCCTTCGACGCCGGGATCCAGCGGGCGCGGCTGGCGCGGATCGCCTCCTCGCGCGCGGCACAGACCGATCTGGCCGAGGCGTACACGGGGTTTCCTCTCGGTTAGGTCCCAGGTTTGTCATGGAACGCGATCACCTGTGGCCGGGAATCGCCTGCACGCGTAGCGTGTTGCGCAGCACAGCAGGGGAAAGATCCTCCTCAGGTATCATGGTCGATCCTTTGCGAATCCATTACGCTTTGAGCCAAGGCTGCGCTCGGCAGCCATGGAGGAGTGAGATGAGGAGCAGTAACCCGGTCTTCTCGCGACGGGGGTTCAGCCGCGACAACGGCTACGCCGGCTTCAACACCGCACCGCAGGCCGGGTACGCACAGGGCAACCCGTATGCGCAGAACCCCTACGCGCAGAACCCGTATGCCCAACAGGGCCTTCAGCAGGGCGCGCCCCCGCAGGCCCCGGTCACCACCGACCGGATGACCATGGACGACGTCGTCGTCCGCTCGGCCATGACGCTCGGCACGGTCGCCCTCGGCGCCGTCCTCGCCTGGGCGCTGCTGCCGGTGACGCTGACGAGCTACGGCCTGGCCTTCGGCTCCGGGCTGATCGCGTTCGTCCTGGCGATGGTCCAGAGCTTCAAGCGCACCCCGTCCCCCGCCCTGATCCTGGGGTACGCCGCGTTCGAGGGCGTCTTCCTCGGCGTCATCAGCGAGATGTACAACAGCCGCTGGAGCGGCGCCCCGTTCCAGGCGGTGCTCGGCACGATGGCGGTCGCCGGCGCCACCCTGCTCGTCTACAAGGCGGGCTGGATCCGCGTCACCGCGCGCTACGCCCGGATGGGCCTCGCCATCGCGATGGCCTTCATGGTCGTCATGGCGATCAACCTGCTGCTGGTCGCGTTCGGCGTCGCCGAGAACGGCGGCCTGCGCAGCTTCGGCCCGCTCGGCGCGCTGGTCGGCATCATCGCCATCCTGATCGGCGCGTTCTTCCTCACGCTGGACTTCAAGCAGATCGAGGACGGCATCGCCTACGGCGCTCCGCGGAACGAGTCCTGGCTCGCCGCGTTCGGTCTCACCATGACCCTGGTGTGGATCTACGTCGAGATGCTGCGACTGGTCGCCATCTTCAGCAGGGACTGACGACCACGTCGGCAAGGGCCCCGGGCTTCACCGCCCGGGGCCCTTCGACGTTCAGAGCAGCTTGCGGGCCGCCCTCCTCAAGTCGTACTCGTGCACGATCGCCTTCGCGTGGCCGTACGCGAGGTCGTACTCGTGCCTGAGCCAGCTGACCTTCTCCTCGAAGCGGAACAGGGCGGGGCCTTCTTCTACGGTGCGCAGCCAGTCGGAGACTTCACGACCGGTGCAGTGGGGGATGCGGGCGAGCAGATTGCGGTGGGTCTCCTCGGAGAAGAGCTGGGACATCGGCGCCTCCGAACGCAAAGGGGATGTAAGCCGGTCCTTCACGTCACCGTGCCTGAGCGTTCGCGTGTTGGCAACAGTGCGGCGGGTTACGCTCGGCGCGTGGTTGATACGACGCCCTTGACCCAAGCAGTGGAGTTCTTCGCCGACCGGTTGCGGGCCGCTCCGCAGAGCCGGCTGCAACGAGGCGCGGCCGCGGAGGCGCTGGCGCTGGCCCGGCAGTTGGCCCGGTGGGCGCAGCGCGTCGAGGAGCCGGGGAGCGAGCCCCGGGAGATGCCGGATGCGGGGATGTTCGCCGCCGCCGACCAGATTCTCGTGGCCGCACATGATGTGGGACTGGTGCTGCGGACCGAGGACGAGGTCGCCGAAGCGGTGCGGCTGGTGGAGGAGGCGCGGCAGAAGGCGGGCGTCTAGCGGTCCGCGCCGAAGGAGCCGCCCCGCAGGGACGCGAGGAGCCTCACAGGGACGCTATGACCCGGTCCGCCAGGATGTACACCATCTCCTCGCCGCAGGCGAAGGTGAGGGTGTAGGCGCCGGAGATGCCCGAACCGCCCAGGAGGTAGGGGGTGTCGCCCGACTCCACGGCCGTGGCCAGGCGTTCGGCGGTCTCGCGGTGGCCCGGGGTCATGCACAGGGTGGTGCCGTCGGCGAAGACGTAGACGTCGAGGGTGCCGAGCGGGCCCGGGCGGACGTCGGCCAGTTCGACGCGGTCGGCGGCCAGCTGCTCCAGCGTGGTCACCGTGCGCTCGTGGTCGCCCATGACCGGGGACTGCACCGGGACGAAGTCGGGGTGCGAGGGGTGCCGGCGGCGGGCGGCGGCCAGCTCCGGGGACTCTCCCGCGAACTCGTCGGGCTCGGCGGTCGGCTCGGACACCGGCTCCAGACCGGCGAAGTCGCTCTGCCGGGGCAGGAACAGCTCGGTGTCGCCCAGTCCGAGCAGGGGCGGCGCGTCGGAGGCGTCACGGGCTTCCTGGGCGGCCCAGAAGGCGCGCGCCTCGGCCAGCTCGCGCTCCCGCTCCTCGGCGAGCGCCTCGGCCACGGCGGCACGTATCTGCTCGGCGTCGGCATGCGTGCGGGCACTCGGCAGCAGGGCACGCGTGGCGGCGGCCCGGTCCTCGGCGAGCCGCTGTTGCAGCGCCGTCAGCTGGCGGCGCAGCTGCAGAACGGTGCGCAGGACGGCGACGCCCACGGCGCCGGTGGCGACCGTGGTGAGCAGCAGGGCGATCGGCATGGCGCTCACTGACGTACTCCCGGTTCAAAGTCGACCCCCGACTTCCTACATCAGCTTGAAGGGTGGACTATCCAGCTGTCAGTGCGTAACGTCACGAAACGGACAGGACTTTGGCCTCGTGGACTCCCCCGGCACCGCACTGACCTGCGTTGACCTGCACTGATGTGACCGTCAGGCGAGATAGGTCACATCCTGGGGGAGATTGGATCACGAAAAGGCCCGGAACCGAGGCGTTTCCTCGGTTCCGGGCCGTTTCATGACGGGACGCGCCCGTCCCGTTACGGATGGTGGCTCAGCTGAGGCGCTCGATGACCATCGCCATGCCCTGGCCGCCGCCGACGCACATCGTCTCCAGGCCGAACTGCTTGTCGTGCCACTGGAGGGAGTTGATGAGCGTGCCGGTGATGCGCGCGCCGGTCATGCCGAAGGGGTGGCCGACGGCGATGGCGCCACCGTTGACGTTCAGCTTGTCGAGGTCGATGCCGAGGTCCCGGTAGGAGGGGATCACCTGGGCGGCGAAGGCCTCGTTGATCTCGACCAGGTCGATGTCGCCGATGCCCAGGCCGGCGCGGCGCAGCGCCTGCTTGCTGGCCTCGACCGGGCCGAGGCCCATGATCTCGGGGGACAGGCCGGAGACGCCGGTGGACACGATGCGGGCGAGCGGGGTCAGGCCCAGCTCGCGGGCCTTGGTGTCGGACATGATGACCACGGCCGCGGCGCCGTCGTTGAGCGGGCAGCAGTTGCCGGCCGTGACGAGGCCGTCGGGGCGGAAGACCGGCTTGAGCCCGGACACGCCCTCCATGGTGACGCCGGCGCGCGGGCCGTCGTCCTTGCTGACGACCGTGCCGTCGGGCAGCGTCACCGGGGTGATCTCGCGCTCCCAGAAGCCGTTCTTGATGGCCTCCTCGGCGAGGTTCTGCGAGCGGACGCCGAACTCGTCCATCTCCTGGCGGGTGACGCCCTTGATCCGGGCCAGGTTCTCGGCGGTCTGGCCCATCGAGATGTACGCGTCGGGCAGCAGGCCGTCCTCGCGCGGGTCGTGCCAGGTGGAGCCGGTCGACTCGGCCACGGCGGCGGTACGGGCCTCGGCCTCGGCGAAGAGCGGGTTGCGTCCGCTCGGCATGTCCGAACTGCCGTTGACGTAGCGGGAGACCGTCTCGACACCGGCCGAGATGAAGACGTCGCCCTCGCCGGCCTTGATGGCGTGCAGGGCCATGCGGGAGGTCTGCAGGGAGGAGGAGCAGTACCGGGTGATCGTGCAGCCCGGCAGGTGGTCCATGCCCATCTGCACGGCGACGATGCGGCCGAGGTTGTGGCCCTGCTCGCCGCCGGGGAGGCCGCAGCCGAGCATCAGGTCGTCGATGTCCTTCGGGTCCAGCTCGGGGACCTTGGCGAGGGCGGCCTGGATGATCGTGGCGGTCAGGTCGTCGGGGCGCAGATCCTTGAGGGAACCCTTGCCGGCGCGGCCGATGGGGGAGCGGGCGGTCGAGACGATGACGGCTTCGGGCATCACGGCTCCAGTGGACTTGGTGCTTTCGGGCAGGGCCGTCTGGGAAGTTACCGCTCCGTATGGTCCGGGTCACGTGTGTGGTGGTGTGACACTGGCCGCAATTTACTAAGCGCTTGCTTGGGTTGATCGTCCATCGGCCCGAGGTCACGCTGACGGAGTCGCCGGTTCGGCTTCCGGGACGCGGCGGCGGCGTCGGCGCTTCAGCAGGGCCCAGGGGCCGCGAGGGCCTGTCGGCATCGCCGCGGTGACCTCCGTACCCGCCTCCGAGGCGGCCTCGGCCGCGGCCCGGGCCACCGGCAGGAAGCCCTCGTGCCGCATCACGTCCGGGCGCTCCTCCTCCGCCGGCCACAGGCCGAGCGCCGCGCACACCGTGGGCAGGACGGCCATCGCCGCCGTCGCGTAGCCCTCGGCCGAGGGGTGGTAGTTGTCCGGGCCGAACAGCTCCCGGGGGTTCGCCTCGAACTCCGGGCCCAGCAGGTCGCCCAGCGACACCGTGCGGCCCCCCTGCTCCACCGCGCCGATCGTCTGGGCCGCCGCCAGCTGCCGTGAGGCCCGCCGGGCCAGCCAGCGCAACGGCTGCTGCACCGGCTCGATCGTGCCGAGGTCGGGACAGGTGCCGACCACCACCTCGGCCCCGGCCGTGCGCAGCCGCCGTACCGCCGACGACAGGTGCCGTACCGAACGGGTCGGCGGCATCCGGTGGGTGACGTCGTTCGCGCCGACCATGATCACGCAGATGTCGGGGACGGGGGAGGGGGCGCCGAGGACCAGGGCCACCTGCCGGTCCAGGTCGTCCGACTGCGCTCCGGGCTGGGCGACGTTACGGAGCTCCACCGGGCGTTCCGCCACCGCCGCGAGCCCCGAGGCCAGCAGCGCCCCCGGGGTCTGGCCCGCCCGGTGCACGCCCTGCCCGGCCGCCGTCGAGTCGCCGAGCATGGCCAGCCTGAGGGGCGGCTCGCCGGGGACGTCGTAGGCGTGGCCGTAGATCCCGTCGGCCGTCGGGACCCGGCCGCCGCTGCCGTTGCCCACATGGCGCCGGGCCAGCCGTACCTCCGCCAGCAGCAGGCCGACGGCGGCCGCGCCGGCCAGGCCGACCCCGCCGCCGCCGTACGCCGCTCCGGCCGCGATGCGCCGGGCCACCCGTGCCCTCGACATGCTCGTCATGCGTCGCCGCCACCTCCCTCGTAGCCGTACACCCACTCCTTGCCCCGTACAGCCCGTGCGCCAATCTCAACGGGGAGTGAACGACCACCACGTCGCACGCCTGGGCCGTAGGCTGGCGGAACCACTACGACCACTGTTTTTGTGCACAGCAACCGGAGACAACGGTGCAATTCCACGACTCGATGATCAGCCTCGTCGGCAACACCCCGCTGGTGCGGCTCAACAACGTGACCAAGGGCATCCAGGCGACCGTCCTTGCCAAGGTCGAGTACTTCAACCCCGGCGGCTCCGTGAAGGACCGCATCGCCCTGCGCATGATCGAGGCCGCCGAGCAGAGCGGCGAGCTGAAGCCGGGCGGCACCATCGTGGAGCCGACCAGCGGCAACACCGGTGTGGGGCTCGCGATCGTCGCTCAGCAGAAGGGGTACAAGTGCATCTTCGTGTGCCCCGACAAGGTGAGCACCGACAAGATCAACGTGCTGCGCGCGTACGGCGCGGAGGTCGTCGTCTGCCCGACCGCAGTGGACCCCGAGCACCCCGACTCCTACTACAACGTCTCCGACCGGCTCGTCCGCGAGACCCCGGGCGCGTGGAAGCCGGACCAGTACTCCAACCCCAACAACCCGCTCTCCCACTATCACTCGACCGGCCCCGAGCTCTGGGAGCAGACCGAGGGGAAGATCACCCACTTCGTGGCGGGCGTGGGCACCGGCGGCACCATCTCCGGCACCGGCCGCTACCTGAAGGACGCCAGTGACGGCACGGTCCAGGTCGTCGGCGCCGACCCGGAGGGCTCCGTCTACTCCGGCGGCTCCGGGCGGCCGTACCTGATCGAGGGCGTCGGCGAGGACTTCTGGCCGACCGCCTACGACCGCACCGTCGCCGACGAGATCGTCGCCGTGTCCGACAAGGACGCCTTCCAGATGACCCGCCGCCTGGCCAAGGAGGAGGGCCTGCTGGTGGGCGGCTCCTGCGGCATGGCCGTCGTCGCCGCGCTGCGGGTCGCCGAGCGGCTCGGCCCGGACGACGTCGTGGTCGTGCTGCTGCCGGACAGCGGGCGCGGGTACCTCAGCAAGATCTTCAACGACGAGTGGATGGCCGACTACGGCTTCCTGGAGGACGAGGGCCCCAGCGCCCGCGTCGCCGACGTCCTGAACCACAAGGCGGGCGGCACCATCCCCTCCCTCGTGCACATGCACCCCGAGGAGACCGTCGGCCAGGCCATCGAGGTGCTGCGCGAGTACGGCGTCTCGCAGATGCCGGTCGTCAAGCCGGGCGCAGGTCACCCGGACGTGATGGCCGCCGAGGTCGTCGGCTCGGTCGTGGAACGGGAGCTGCTGGACGCCCTGTTCTCCCAGCGAGCCTCCCTGGAGGACCCGCTGGAGAAGCACATGTGCCCGCCGCTCCCGCAGGTCGGCTCCGGCGAGGCCGTCGGCGACCTGATGCAGGTGCTCGGCTCGGCGGACGCGGCGATCGTCCTCGTCGAGGGCAAGCCGACCGGCGTGGTCAGCCGCCAGGACCTGCTGGCCTTCCTCGCCCAGGGCGGCAAGCAGTAGCCGAACGCGCGGTGAACCGCCGGTTTCCGTGCGGCACTTGCGGGTGGTCTGCCGGTCGGGCGGACTTCGCGGAAGTGGTACGAGCGTGTCACGTCCACGCAGCACACGCTTAACACGGGTCCGGCACATTAGTGGGCGTCGGCAGGGGTGGGAGCGGCTCCCCGCCCAGGCCGGCGCCGAACGGCGCCAAGGACCTCCGGAGCGGCTCCCGGACCTCCATGGACGCCACGGACGCGTGATGCCCGGCCCTGACCCGGCCCGCGTCCCTCGCGGGGACCGCCGTCGTCCCGCCCCCCGGAAACGGGGGTGCGGCGGTCCCCGCGAAAGCTTTCCGGACGGCCGTCAGCTCTCTAGACGGTCGTCCAACTCGCCAGCAGCGCCAGGCGCTCCGCCGTCTCCGAGCCCTTCTCCGGGGTGTAGACCACGATCGTCTGCTCCGGTTCCTGGCCGACCGTCAGCGTCTCGTACGGCAGCGTCAGCAGGCCCGCGACCGGGTGCCGGATCCTCTTCACGCCGTACGCGCACTCCCGGACCTCGTGGTCCGCCCACAGCCGGCGGAAGTCCTCGCTCTTCAGGGAGAGTTCGCCGACCAGGGCGCACAGCTCGGGGTCGTCGGCGTGCCGGCCGGCGGCGAGCCGCAGATTGGCCACCGTCGTGGCGGCCACCGCCGACCACTCCGGGTACAGCTCACGGGCGGACGGGTTCAGGAAGACCTGCCGGGGCATGTTCCGCCCGGCCGCGGGGACGCGGCTGAAGCCGTTCACCGCGTCGCCGAGCGCGTTCCACGCGAGCACGTCCATGCGGCGGCCCAGCACGAACGCCGGGCTGTGCTCCATGCCGTCGAGCAGGCTCTGCACGCCGGGGCGGACCTGGGGCGCGGGCCGGCGCGGGGACCGTTCACCCTTGTGCCGGTGCTGCGGGCGGGCCACCGTCCGCAGGTAGGCGTGCTCGGTCTCGTCCAGCCGCAGCACCCGCGCGATCGCGTCCAGCACGGCGTCGGAGACTCCCCCAGACTTCGTCCGGGAGGTGCCCCCAGCCCCCCGGCCCTGCTCCAGGCGGATGTAGTAGTCGACGCTCACCCCCGCGAGCTGGGCCACCTCCTCGCGGCGCAGGCCCGGTACGCGGCGCCGCCCATGGCTGGGCAGCCCCACCTCCTCGGGCTGGATCCGTGCACGTCGCGAGCGCAGGAAGTCGCCGACTTCCCCGTCCAGCCAGTCCCCGTTCATGGCTCGATCGTAGAGGAGCGGGCGGCCGCGAACCTGGTACTGGCATACCCAGGAAAAGCGCATCCCTGGATACGGCCGCCGGGCCCGGCGAGGGTGGTGCCAGCCGCCGGGGAGCAGCCCCGGCGCCGATCCCCAGGGGGAACACCCATGTCGTACACGAACCTGTCCGGCCGCACCGCCGTCGTCACCGGAGCCGCCAGCGGCATCGGCGAGGCGATCGCCGTCCAGCTCGCCGCCGAGGGCGCCCGGGTGGCGCTGCTCGCCCGGCGCGCCGAGCGGCTCCACGCGCTGGTGGAGAAGATCCGGGCCGACGGGGGCGAGGCGCTCGCCGTGGCCGCCGACGTCACCGACGACGCGTCCGTGGACGCCGCCCGGGACCTGGTGCACAAGACGTTCGGAACCGTCGACCTCGTCGTCAACAACGCCGGTGTCATGCTCCCGAACCCCGTCGCCGACGGCCGGATCGACGAGTGGCAGCGAATGCTCGACACCAACGTCGGCGGCGTCCTGCGGGTCATCCGCGCCTTCGGCGCCGACCTGGTGGCCGCCGCCGGCGAGGGCCGCGCCGCCGACCTGGTCGACATCTCCTCGATCGGCGCCCACGTCCCGTTCCCCAACTACGCGGTGTACGGCGCCACGAAGGCCGCGGTCACCTATCTCTCGCAGTCCCTGCGCGGCGAGTTCGGGCCGCGCGACGTGCGGGTGACGAACATCGAGCCGGGGCTGACGCAGACCGAGCTGGCGACGCACATCGACAGCACGGAACTCTCCGGCCAGCTGGACGGCATGCTCGACGCGATCGGCAGCCTGACGGCGGCGGAGGTCGCGGACGTCGTCGCCTACGCCACCAGCCGTCCCCGGCACGTCAACCTCCGCCAGATCATGGTCCTTCCGACCCGGCAGGCCTGATCCGGTCCCGGCGTCCGGTCAGCCGTCGTCGCGGGAGCGGTCGCGGCGGCCGGAGAGCAGTTCGGGGTTGAGCCGGACCGCCTGGGCGAAGTTGACGCCGACGATGCCCACCCAGGCGGCGATCGTCCCGGTCGTCCCCGCGATGCCGCCGCAGACGGCGGTCAGCGGGATCGCGAGGACCAGCGAGATGATCGCGAACCCGAAGCGCTCCCCCCAGGTGTCGGCGTCCTTCGGCCGTCGCGCGCCACGTACGCTCGCCATCCGCTGTTCGGCCAGGTGCCGCTGCACCCGGCGGGCCACGATGTCGTCGATGCGCCGCTCGGCCTTCTCCATGAAGGAGTCCAGCAGCGCGGCGTCGTAGTCCTCGCCCAGCTCGCGGCGGGCCCGCACCGTGGCGTCGAGATCCTTGCGCAGGTCCACGTCCTGTGGGTCCAGAGTGCTCATGCCGTTCAGGTTAGGGAGCGGCCGCCTGCGCCGCACTGGGGATAGCCCCCCTGTCCGGGGCGGGGACAGTGGGGCGGACCCGTCGGGATGCCCCTTGCTCGACTGCATAGTCTCATGCACAGTTCTTGGTGTGTGAATAGCCTGTCAACGGGGTCGGTGTCCGTCCGCGGCAACGGACGACCGACGGGCAGGACCGGCTGTCGGGATCGAGGGGAGTGTGCGTGTTGTCGTCTCGCATGGTGGATGCGTCGCCGTCCGTGCCGGCCACGCGCTCCGCGACCGTGGTGCTGGACGGGTCCGGACTCGGGGTCGAGGACGTCGTACGCCTCGCCGACGGGAGCGCGCGGCCGGTCCCCGCGCCCGAGGCGATGCGGCGGGTGGAGGAGTCCTGGAACGCCGCCCGGCGGCTCGCCGCCACCGGGCGCGTCTACGGCCGCTCCACCGGCGTCGGCGCCAACCGGAACGAGGACGTGCCCTCCCTCGCGCCTTCCGCCCCGCCCGCACAGGGGGGACCCCCGCAGGCCGCCGCCGATCACGGCATGCGGCTGCTGCGCAGCCACGCCGGCGCGGTCGGCGAGGAACTCCCCGCCCGGCAGGTGCGCGCCGCCCTCGCCGTCCGCGCCAACCAGCTGCTGGCCGGCGGTGCCGGGCTGCGGCCGAGCGTGGTCACCGCGCTGTGCGAGGCGCTGGAGTCGGGCGCGTACCCGGTCGTCAACGAGTTCGGTTCGGTCGGCACCGGAGACATCGCGGGCCTGGCCCAGGTCGGCCTCGCGCTCGCCGGGGAACACCCGTGGCGGGGCGCGGGCGCCCCCGCCCCGCGGCGCCTCGACAACAACGACGCCCTCGCCCTGATCAGCAGCAACGCCCTGACCCTCGGCCAGTCCACGCTCGCCCTGCACGAACTGCGCGGGCTCGTCGGCGCCACCCAGGTCGTCGCCGCGCTGTCGCTGCTCGCCGTCGACGGCTCCCACGAGGCCTACGCCGCCCCCGTGCACGCCGCCCGCCCGGACCGGGGCAGCGCCGAGGCGGCCCGGCGGATGCGCGCGCTGATCGGCGCCGCCGACCGGCCCACCCCGCCGCTCGGCCGGATCCAGGACCCCTACGGCTTCCGCTGCCTGCCCCAGATCCACGGCCCCGCGTACGACGCCGCCGACGCCCTGGAGCGGGTGCTGGACGTGGAGATCAACGCGGCCGCCGAGAACCCGCTCATCGTCCCCGAGGACCAGGCCGCCTACCATCACGGCGGCTTCTACGCGGCCCGACTCGCCCTCGCCCTCGACCACTTCAGGCTCGCCCTCACCCAGGTGGCCCGGCTGTCGACCTCCCGCCTGTCCACCCTCAACGAGCCCGCCTACACCCGGCTGCGGCCCTTCCTCGCGGACGCCGAGCCGGCCGCCTCCGGCGTGATGATCCTGGAGTACGCGGCCGCCGCCGCCCTCGGTGACCTGCGCGCCTTTTCCGCGCCCGCCTCGCTCGGCCACGCTGTACTCTCCCGGGGCGTCGAGGAACAGGCGAGCTTCGCCTCGCTCGCCGCGCGGCAGACCCTGCGCGCGTGCGGTGCGTATCGTCTGGTGGTCGGCTGCGAACTCGTCGCCGCCGTCCGCGCGCTGCGCCTGCGAGACCTGCGGCCCGATCCGGGGCTGCCGGCCGGCCGGGCCTTCGCGCTCGCCGAGCCGGTCCTCGGCACCGACGCGGCCGACCGGCCGCTCACGGACGACGTGGCGGCGGCGGCCGCGCTGCTCGACCGGTTCACGGACATCTGGAGGGGGAGCGCGTCATGAGCGTGGACAGGAGTACCGGCGAGGCCTCCGGGGCGGCGTCCGGCACAGCGCCCGGCACCCCGGACAGCCCCGCGGGCCGGCTGCAGGCCCTCTTCGAGGGACACCGGCTCACCCCGACCCAGCGCCGGATCGCGCACAGCATGGTCCGGCGGGCCGCCGACGTGGCCTTCCTGTCCAGCGTGGAGCTGGCCGAACTGGCCGGGGTCAGCCAGCCGTCGGTGACGCGGTTCGCCGTCGCGCTCGGCTTCGACGGCTACCCGGCGCTGCGCAGGCACCTGCGCGAGGTCGTGCCCGCCGAACCGGCCGCCGAGGCGGGCGCGTTCAACGAGTACCAGCAGGCCGTCGAGGCCGAGATCGAGAACCTGCGGCACCTCGCCGAACTGCTCGCCGACCCGCGCCCGGTGCAGAAGGCCGGCCGGGTCCTGGCCGCCTCCCGCCCGCTCCCGGTGCTCGGGCTGCGCGCGGCCGCCTCGCAGGCGTACGGCTTCTCCTACTTCGCCGCCAAGGTCCACCCGGACGTCCGGCTGCTCGACGAGGGCGGCACGATGCTCCAGGACCGCATCGACGCCGCCGTCCGCGCGGGCGCCTCGGCCCTGCTGTGCTTCGCGCTGCCCCGGCATCCGCGCGAGGTCGTCGACACCCTCGCCTACGCCAGGGACGTGGGGCTGACCACGGTCACGGTCGCCGACTCCGCGTTCGCGCCGGTCGCCAAGTACTCCGACCTCCTCCTCCCCGCGGCAGTCGGCACCGGGCTCGCCTTCGACACCGCGTGCGCGCCGATGCTCCTCGGCCGGGTCCTGCTGGAGGCGGTCTGTGACGACCTGCCGCAGGCACAGGCCCGGCTGGAGGAGTTCGACGCGAAGGCGGCGGCCCGGGGCCTGTTCGTGGAGTGACCCGCCTGCGCGCTCTCAAGGCTGCTCTCAGACTCGTCTCACGTTCGCCCGCTAGCTTCCCTGCGACATACAGGCGCTGTGGGAACACGTGACACGGGAGGCCGACGTGGCGCGCGCGGGACGAGAGGGACGCGGCGGACGCGGACTGGCCCGGGTGGCCGTCGTCGTACGGGCCGGGGCCGCGCCGCTGTGGTGGTCCGGGGTGGTCGCGGCCGGGATCGGGGTGCTGCCGCCCGGACTGACCGGACGCCGGACCGGGATGCTGGCCGGGGCCGCGCTGTTCCTCGTGGCCGCGGCCGCCGTGCCGCTCGGGCGGCGGGGGCGGTACGACGTCCTCGCGCGCGGCGCGGCCCGCGCCGGCAAGTACGACGTGCTCCAGGACCGCGCGGTGACCGTGCGCGTCTGGCGCCGGGGCCACCGCTGGTGGCTGCTGCTCGCCCTCGCCCTGGCGCTGGGCTCGGCCTTCGTCCTCCCCGCGGCCGGCGGCCTGCTGCTCGCCGGGCTCGGCACCGGACTGCGGCTGAAGGCGGCCTGGATCGGGCGGCGCGAGCGGGCCGAGCAGACGCTGCTGTGGGTGCGCGTCGACCGGCTCGGCCCGCGCGGCGGGAATCCGGTGGGCAAGGCCGTGACGGGCCTGCGCGGCACGGGCATCGCGGCCGGCGACGCGGCCCCGGGCGGAGCCCGCCGCCGCAGCGCGGCACTCGTCTAGGTCCGACAGGGCCTACGAGGTCTCAGACCTCCAGTTGCTCCTCGATCCGCTTCAGCTGGTGCCGGGCCATCGCCAGGTTGGCCCGGGAGGAGTCCAGGACCAGGTAGAGGAACAGGCCGTTGCCGCCGCGGCTCTTGAGCAGACGGACCATGTGGTACTGGTCCGTCAGCGTGATCAGCACGTCCTCGATCTCGCCCTTGAGGCCCAGCATCTCCATCGTGCGCATCTTGGCGCGGATCACGTCGGTGTTGCCGGCGGCGGCGACGTTCAGGTCGAAGCTCTTGCTGCCGCCCATCGTGCCCAGCGCCATCCCGCTGGTGTAGTCGACGAGTGCGACGCCGGTGGCGCCCTCGATGGTGGTGAGGGCTTCCTTCAGCGCGGTCTCGGTGTTGGCCATGGTGGGTCCTCTCGGATCGTTCAACCGTCGGTTGCGGTGCGCACGTCGGCGCTCGGGGTGCGGGTCGTACGGGGGCGGGTCGGGGGTGCGGGGCTGACGGCGCCGAGCGCCCTGCGGGGCGGGCGGCCGACCCGGGCGGTGGCCTCGGCGGCGTCGAGCAGCTCCCCGATCCGGGCGCCGGCCCGGCGGCCCTCCAGGTGCAGCCGCCCGACGTTGACCCGGCCCTCGGCGAGCAGGGTCAGTACGGCGGTGCGGCCCGCGGCGTAGGTGGCGACGTAGCCGCCCTCGCCGCGTACGAGCAGCTCGCGGAAGCCGCCGTGTCCGGTGGCGTCGCTGACCCGGACGGCCACGCCGAGCGCGGCGGCGGTCAGCGCGGACAGGCCCTCGGGGTCGACCCCGGGGGTGTCGTGGGCGACGACGAGTCCGTCGACGCCGGCCGCCAGAGCGCCGGTGAGCTGCGGCACTCGGGTACGCAGCCGACGCAGCTCCTCCAGGACCGCCTGGAGGTCCTCCTCGGACACCATCAGCTCTCTCCTCTCGGCGGGTCGGTGCTCGGCGGGCTGCCGCTCGGCGGGGCGGTGCCGTTCAAAGCGCCTCCAGCGCATCCCTGAGCCTCTTCAGCAGCGCGATGTCGGGGTCGGCGACCGGGGGTGGGTACGGCGGTACGGGGTCCGGGACCGCGCCGGGCGCCGCCGCGAGCCGGCCGGCCGCCGCGAGCCGGCGCACGTCGACC
Source organism: Streptomyces monashensis (assembly GCF_001866665.1). GTDB lineage: Bacteria > Actinomycetota > Actinomycetes > Streptomycetales > Streptomycetaceae > Streptomyces > Streptomyces monashensis. The sequence goes on from NZ_MLYO01000011.1 coordinate 213,468, forward strand.
AGCGTGTGGAAGGCCTGCCGGCCCAGGTCCAGGGCGATCCCGGTGGCCGTGCGGACGCCGTCCACGCGGTCCAGGACCGCCCGCTGCCGGGGCGTGAGAGGCGCCGGCGCCGGCGGGTCGGCCCGGATCAGCGGGGCGCTGTCGGCGGCCGGGTCGGGCCACAGCCGGTGCAGCAGCAGCCGACGGCGCAGCGTCTCGCGTTCCAACGCCACGACCGGCACCGAGGGCAGCGGTCCGGGCCGGGGGGTGTGGTCGTAGCGGAAGCGGCCCGGGGTGCTGCTCGGGGCCAGCGCGAAGTACCCGGCGTCGTACAGCGCGTCCAGGTGGCACAGCTCCAGCGCGCCGACGGGCAACAGCCCTGATTCCAGCAAGAGTTCGGCGGCCCGGGGCGGGCTCGTGGTGTGCGCGGCGGCCTGCTGCCAGGCGGCGGTGGCGAGGGTGCCGTGGGCCGTGAGGAGCACGCCGAGGCCCGGGGAGCAGGGGCTCTCGGCGTGCACCACCCGGCCCTCGGCGAGGTGCAGGACGCCGTGCTCGCGCACCAGGACGCCGGTGGCGCGCTCCTCGGCCAGCCGGGTCAGCATCGGCGACAGGGCCCGGCCGGCCGCCTTGTCGCGCACCGGCAGCGGAGGTATGTGCGTCACGGTCATCCCAGCACCAGCCGGGCGGCCATCTCGCCGAGGCGGATCCGGGCGAGCGCGAGGTTGCCGTCCTCGCGGCCGAGCCACAGGTGCAGGAAGACGGTGCTGTCGAAGGACGTGTCCAGGAACCGCAGCAGGTGGTAGCTGTCGCGGTTGCTGACGATCATGTCCTCGACGGGTGGCCGCCCGTCGTCGGCGCCGTCGCCGTGGAGGGCGAACGCGCCGTGCTCGGCGGCCATCCGGGCCAGCTCGGCGGCCTCGGCGGCGGTCGTCTCGTGATCGCCGCCGGGCGCCTCCCCGACCGTGCCGAGCGCCAGTCCGCTCGTCCAGTCCACGAGCGCGGCGCCCCGCGCACCGGGCAACCGCATCGCTTCCAGCAGGCACTCGTCGATTCCGGGCACCGTGGCTCCCCTCCCGCCTGGGACTCCGGCTGAGTGACGTCGACACTACGCACCGTGCGCGCCGCGGGTGAGGCCTTTGGCATTTTCCAGTGGAACATGCGTCCGGCGTACTAATGTGGGTCAACTGACCTCTGTGACAGGTGAGTTGGTCCAGTTGTGCGCGGGGGAGCGGGCGCGCGTCAACGGCTCCCGGGTGCCCCCAGCGCGGTGAGCGCGGCCGTGTGCGCCCCTCCGGACTCCGCCACCACCTCGGCGACGGTCTGCGGCTCCCGTACGACCGTGAGGGCGACGCCTCCCGCGCCGTCCGGCGCGAAGCCGTAGATGCCGGGCCGGGCGAGGGAGTTGTAGGCGTAGTGGTGGGCGAAGTAGTACGCGCCCGTGTCCAGCGCCGCCACGTGGTCGCCCTGCTCCAGCGCGGGCAGCGCGCGCCCCTCGGCGAGCAGGTCGCCCGCGAAGCAGGCCGGGCCGGCCACGTCCTGCACCACCTCCGGCCCCCGCTTGGGGTGCCCCTCGGCGTCGTACGCGGCGATCCTGAGCGGCCACGCCTCGGGCGCGTACACCGTCCGCGTCGCCACCTGCACGCCCGCGTGCGTCACCGCGATCCGCCGGCCGCCCGCGCTCTTGGCGTACTCCACCCGCGCCACCACCGTCCCGTGCCGGGCCATGAGCGAGCGCCCGAACTCGGTCACCAGCCCGTAGCGCCCGTCGAACAGTCCCGGCACTCGATCGGCCAGCGCGCGTGCGTACTGCGCGTACGTCGGCTCCGCCGCCTCCGAGGCGAAGTCCACGGACAGCCCGCCGCCGATGTCGAGCGTGTCGACCTGCCGCCGTCCGGCGCGCGCGTTGATCTCCTCCGCGAGCGCGTACGTCTCCGCCACGCCCCGTGCCAGCAGCGGCAGCGGGATCCCCTGCGAGCCGGTGTGCGCGTGCAGGCGGGTCAGCCACGGCCGCGCCAGGAACGCCCGCACGACCCAGTCGCGCGCCCCCTCGTCCCGCAGGGGCACCCCGAACTTCGAGGTCGCCGTCGCCGTGGACGTCGCCCGGATCGAGCCGCCGCCGAGCTGCGGATTGACCCTGAGGCCCAGCGGGGAGCGGGTGGACCCCGTGTGCACGAGTGCGTCCAGCCGGTCCAGCTCCTGCGGGTTGTCGGCGTTCACGGCGATGCCGAGGGCCAGCGCCTCGCGCAGCTCGGCCGGGGTCTTCGCGGGCGCGTCCAGCACCGTCCGCCCGGCCGGCACCCCGGCCGCCCGCGCCAGCGCCAGCTCGCCGGGGCTCGCCACCTCCGCGCCGAGCCCGGCCTCGTGCAGCAGCCGCAGCACCGGCACCAGCGGGGTGGCCTTCACCGCGAAGGCGTGCAGCACCGGCGTGCCGGGCGGTACGGCCGTGTCGAACGCGGCCCGCAGCGCCGCCGCCGACCGCCGGATCCCGGTCACGTCCAGCAGCCCCACCACGGCCGCGTCCGGACCGAGCAGCCCCTGCTCCACGGCCGCGCGTACCGCCTCGTCCCGCCGGGCGGCGCGCTCGCGCGCCTCGGCGTCGGCATCCCGCTCCACGGCGTCTCCCATCAGGTCGGCCTCAGGTGCTTCCAGCCAAACACCGACGGCGCGTGAACGCGCTCCCCCCGATGTATTGACTAGTTCTATTCAGGAAGTCAGGATGTGAATAGACGTAGCAACAGGAGGAGGCAGACGATGTCGGGACCCCGCCCCGTACGAGCCCCGCGCGGCACGGAACTCAGTGCCCTGGGATGGCAGCAGGAAGCCGCCCTGCGGATGCTCCAGAACAACCTCGACCCCGAGGTCGCCGAGCACCCCGACAAGCTCGTCGTCTACGGCGGCACCGGCAAGGCCGCCCGTGACTGGCGCTCCTTCGACGCGATGGTCCGCACCCTTAGGACCCTCAAGCAGGACGAGACCATGCTGGTCCAGTCCGGCCGCCCGGTCGGTGTCATGCAGACCCACGAGTGGGCCCCGCGCGTCCTCATCGCCAACTCCAACCTGGTCGGCGACTGGGCCAACTGGGAGGAGTTCCGCCGCCTGGAGGCCCTCGGCCTGACCATGTACGGCCAGATGACCGCCGGCTCCTGGATCTACATCGGCACCCAGGGCATCCTCCAGGGCACCTACGAGACCTTCGCCGCCGTCGCAGCGAAGAAGTTCGGCGGCACCCTCGCGGGCACGATCACCCTCACCGCCGGCCTCGGCGGCATGGGCGGCGCCCAGCCGCTCGCCGTGACCATGAACGACGGCGTCGCGATCTGTATCGACTGCGACCCGCGCGCCATCGAGCGCCGCATCGAGCACCGCTACCTGGATGTCAGGGCCGACTCCCTCGACCACGCCCTCCAGCTCGCCACCGAGGCCCGCGACGCCCGCCGTCCGCTCTCCATCGGCGTGCTCGGCAACGCCGCCGAGCTGGTCCCGCAGCTGCTCGCGATGAACGCCCCCATCGACATCGTCACCGACCAGACCTCCGCCCACGACCCGCTGTCGTACCTGCCGGTGGGCGTGGCCTTCGAGGACATGGCCGACGCCGCCGCCAAGGACCCGGCCGGCTTCACCACGCGTGCGCGCGAGTCCATGGCGCAGCACGTCGAGGCCATGGTCGGCTTCATGGACGCCGGCGCCGAGGTCTTCGACTACGGCAACTCCATCCGCGGCGAGGCCCAACTCGCCGGGTACGACCGCGCGTTCGCCTTCCCCGGCTTCGTCCCCGCCTACATCCGTCCCCTCTTCTGCGAGGGCAAGGGCCCCTTCCGCTGGGCCGCGCTGTCCGGCGACCCGGCCGACATCGCCAAGACCGACAAGGCGATCCTGGAGCTGTTCCCGGAGAACGAGTCCCTGGCCCGCTGGATCACGATGGCCCGCGAGCGCGTCCACTTCCAGGGCCTGCCCGCGCGCATCTGCTGGCTCGGCTACGGCGAGCGCGACAGGGCCGGCGAGCGCTTCAACGACATGGTCGCCTCCGGCGAGCTGGCCGCCCCGCTGGCCATCGGCCGCGACCACCTGGACTGCGGCTCCGTGGCCTCGCCGTACCGCGAGACCGAGGCCATGCTCGACGGCTCCGACGCCATCGCCGACTGGCCGCTGCTGAACGCCATGGTCAACGTCGCCTCCGGTGCCTCCTGGGTCTCCATCCACCACGGTGGCGGCGTGGGCATGGGCCGGTCCATCCACGCCGGGCAGGTCAGTGTGGCCGACGGCACGAAGCTCGCCGGCGAGAAGATCCGCCGCGTGCTCACCAACGACCCGGGCATGGGCGTCATCCGGCACGTGGACGCCGGGTACGACATCGCCGAGTCGGTCGCCGCCGAGCGGGGGGTCCGGGTGCCGATGCGTGAGGGTGACGGCGCGTGACCCAGCGCTCCGCCGCGCCCCGGCCGGTGCGGGCCGACGGCGCACCGTCCGTCGGCCCCGCCGGCCACCGCACGCCCTCCTTCCAGGAGATGTGGCGCGAGCTTCTCCCCGTCGGCCGGCACCCCGACTCCGGCGGCTACCGGCGGTACGCCTGGACCGGGGCCGATGCCGAGTGCCGGGCCTGGTTCAAGGAGCAGGCCGAGGCACGCGGGCTGGCCTACGAGGTCGACCGGAACGGGAACCAGTGGGCCTGGCTCGGGGACCCGACGGCCGGGGACGCCGTCGTCACCGGCTCGCATCTCGACTCCGTGCCGGACGGCGGGGCCTTCGACGGGCCCCTCGGGGTCGTGTCCTCCTTCGCCGCGCTCGATGAACTGCGCGGCCGGGGAACGCGGTTCGACAAGCCCCTGGCCATCGTCAACTTCGGCGACGAGGAGGGCGCCCGGTTCGGGCTCGCCTGCGTCGGGTCGCGGCTGACCGCCGGGCAGCTGACCGTCGAGCAGGCGCACCGGCTGACCGACGCGGACGGGGTCACGCTCCCGCGCGCCATGGAGGCCGCCGGGTACGACCCCGACGCCATCGGGGCCGACCCCGAGCGGCTGGCCCGGATCGGCGCCTTCGTCGAGCTGCACGTCGAACAGGGCCGGGCGCTGGACCTGTCCGGCGACCGGGTCGGCATCGCCAGTGCCATCTGGCCGCACGGACGCTGGCGGTTCGACTTCCGGGGCGAGGCCAACCACGCCGGCACCACCCGGCTGGTGGACCGGCGCGACCCGATGCTGTCCTACGCCGAGACCGTGCTCGCCGCCCGCCGGGAGGCCGCGCTCGCCGGTGCCGTGGCCACCTTCGGGAAGATCTCCGTCGAGCCCAACGGGGTCAACGCCATCCCCTCCCTCGTGCGCGGCTGGCTCGACTCCCGCGCCGCCGACCAGGGCACCCTGGACACGGTGGTCGGCGGCATCGAGAAGGCGGCCCGGGAGTACGCGGACGCCCACGGCATCGACCTCGACGTCGTCCGGGAGTCGTTCACCCCCGTCGTCGAGTTCGACCACGCCCTGCGCGACGAACTCGGCCGCCTCCTCGGCAAGGACACCGGCCTGACCGTGCCCGTCCTCGGGACCGGCGCCGGACACGACGCCGGAATCCTCTCCGGGAGCATTCCGACCGCCATGCTGTTCGTGCGCAACCCCACCGGGGTCTCGCACTCCCCGGCCGAGTCCGCCGCCGAGGACGACTGCCTGGCCGGGGTGCACGCGCTCGCCGACGTACTGGAAGGGCTGGCCCGCACGTGACCAAGGCGACCTACTGGCTGGAGCACGCCTGGCTCGACTCCCTCGTCGAGCCGGGCGTCGCCCTGGACGTGGAGGGCGGGCGGATCGCCGCCGTCCGCACCGGTGCCACCGCACCGCCGCCCGGCGCCGAGGTGCTGCGCGGCCTGACCCTGCCCGGCCTGGCCAACGCCCACAGCCACGCCTTCCACCGGGCGCTGCGCGGCACCGTCCAGGTCGGCAGCGGCACCTTCTGGACCTGGCGCGAGGTGATGTACTCCGTCGCCGACCGGCTGAGCCCGGAGACCTACCACCGGCTCGCCCGCGCGGTGTACGCCGAGATGGCCCTCGCCGGCATCACGGCCGTCGGCGAGTTCCACTACGTGCACCACGCGCCCGGCGGCACCCGCTACGCGGACCCCAACGCCATGGGCGAGGCGCTGATCGCGGCCGCCGCCGAGGCCGGCATCCGGATCACCCTCCTCGACACCTGCTACCTGTCCTCCGGCTTCGGCAAGGCCCCCGACGCCCATCAGCTCCGCTTCTCCGACGGCAGCGCGGAGGCCTGGGCCGAACGCTGTGCAGTTCTCAAGGAACGGGATCACGCACGGATCGGGGCGGCGATCCACTCCGTACGGGCCGTGCCCGCCGGGCAGTTGGCGACGGTGGCCGGATGGGCCGAGGAGCGGCGGGCCCCGCTGCACGTGCACCTGTCGGAGCAGACCGCCGAGAACGACGCCTGCCAGGCCGCCCACGGCTGCACGCCCACCCGGCTGCTCGCCGACCACGGCGTCCTCGGGCCGCGCACCACCGGGGTGCACAACACCCACCTCACGGACGAGGACATCGCGCTGCTCGGCGACTCGCGGACCGGTACCTGCATGTGCCCGACGACCGAGCGCGACCTGGCCGACGGCATCGGCCCGGCCGTCGCCCTCCAGCGGGCGGGCTCCCCGCTCTCGCTCGGCTCCGACAGCCACGCCGTCATCGACCTGCTCGAAGAGGCGCGCGCGATGGAGCTGAACGAGCGGCTGCGCACCCGCACCCGGGGCCACTGGACCGCGAACTCCCTGCTGCGGGCCGCCACCGCCGACGGCCACGCCGCCCTCGGCTGGGACGAGGCCGGCACGCTGGCGGCGGGCGCCCTCGCCGACTTCACGACGATCGCCCTCGACTCGGTCAGGACAGCGGGCCCGCTGCCCCGGCTGGGCGCCGAGACGGCCGTATTCGCGGCGACCGGGGCGGACGTACGGCATACGGTCGTGGGCGGGCGGCAGGTCGTACGCGACGGGGCGCACACCCTCGTACCCGATGTGCCGCAGGCCCTCGCGCGGGCAGTCGAAGCCCTCCGCTCCTGACCACCACCCACGAGGACACCATGAGCAGCAGCACCGTCATCACCAACATCGCCACGCTGGTCACCAACGACCCCTCCCTCGGTGACGGCTCCCCTCTGGGGCTGATCCAGGACGCGGCCGTCGTCATCGACGGCGACCGCGTCGCGTGGACCGGTGAATCCAGCAAAGCACCCGCCACTGACAACCGGGTCGACGCGGGCGGCCGGGCGGTGCTGCCGGGCTTCGTGGACTCGCACTCCCACCTGGTCTTCGCGGGCGACCGCACCCAGGAGTTCAACGCCCGGATGTCCGGCCGCTCCTACACGGCGGGCGGCATCCGCACCACCGTCGCGGCCACCCGGGCGGCGAGCGACGCGGAGCTGGAGGCGAACCTGACCCACCACCTGGCGGAGGCGCTCCGCCAGGGCACCACCACGTTCGAGACGAAGTCGGGCTACGGCCTCACGGTCGAGGACGAGTCCCGCGCCCTGCGCATCGCCGCGCGGCACACCGACGAGGTGACGTACCTCGGCGCGCACATCGTCTCCCCCGACTACGCCGACGACCCCGCCGCCTATGTCGCCCTGGTCACCGGCGAGATGCTGGACGCCTGTGCCCCGCACGCCCGCTGGATCGACGTGTTCTGCGAGAAGGGCGCCTTCGACGGCGACCAGGCCCGCGCGATCCTCACGGCCGGCCGGGCGAAGGGCCTGCACCCCCGCATCCACGCCAACCAGCTCTCTTACGGACCCGGCGTCCAGCTCGCCGTCGAACTCGACGCGGCCAGCGCCGACCACTGCACGCACCTCACCGACGCGGACGTGGACGCCCTCGCGAACAGCTCCACGGTCGCCACCCTCCTGCCCGGCGCGGAGTTCTCCACGCGCGCGCAGTGGCCGGACGCCCGCCGTCTCCTCGACGCCGGTGCGACGGTCGCCCTGTCCACGGACTGCAACCCGGGCTCGTCCTTCACCTCCTCCGTCCCCTTCTGCATCGCCCTGGCCGTCCGCGACATGCGGATGACCCCGGACGAGGCGGTCTGGTCGGCCACGGCGGGCGGTGCGGCGGCCCTGCGCCGCACCGACATCGGCCGCCTCACCCCGGGCGCCCGCGCCGACCTCACCCTCCTGGACGCCCCGAGCCACGTCCACCTCGCCTACCGGCCGGGGGTGCCGCTGGTCAGCGGGGTGTGGCGGCGGGGGGCGCGGGTGGTCTGAACGGCCCGTTCCGTCCGCGGAGTTCAGGCGGCCCCTGCCCGCCAGCGCTGCTCGTCGCCCCCGTCCAGCGGGTCCAGGGAGACGTCGTGGCGGCCGTCGGGGGTCACCGCCGTGTCCGGGGCGATGGCCGGGCGGATCGTGCCGTCGGGGGTGACGGTGAAGCGGAGGTTGTCGCCGTTGCGGCCGTAGACCGAGTCGCAGGTCCAGACGCCGACGCCCCGGTCGGTCGCGCCCCGGCTGTCCAGGCAGAACGAGTCGTCGGCCGCCGAACGGAGCACACCCAGGCGGGTGTCCACGCGCCAGCGCTGGGTCGGGGAGTCGGAACAGGGAGCCGTGACGACGTCGTTGCCCTGCTCCGGGTTGCCGTCGCGGATGTCCAGGCAGCGGCCCGTGGCGAGGTTCACCACCTGGGCGAACGACGTTCCCGGGGGCGTGGACGAGGGCGTGGGACGCGGAGTGGGCGCCGGAGCCGGCGTGGTCGGGCCGGCGGAAGTCCCGCTGAGGGACTGGGAGTCCGCGGAGGGTGACGGGGACGCGGACGGCGACGGGCGCGGGGACGGGGTCAGCGAGACCGTCGCCGTCACGGTCACCGGCGGAGGGGTCGGGGTCGCCGCCGCCGGTTCCTGCCCCCGGGTGCGGTCCGGGGCGAGCAGGAGGACCAGGAGCGGGATCAGGGCCACGCCCAGGGCCGCCGAGGTCAGCAGGGCGCGGCGCCCGGCGGGCCACGTCGCCCTCGGCCGGACGGCGGGCGGGTCCGCGGTGGCCGTCGGCTCCCCGGTGCGCAGGTACGCCGTGCCGTTCCAGGGCAGCAGGCCCTCCACCAGGGTCTGCCGCGGTGCGTCCCGCAGGGCCCGCAGGTCCTCGTAGGCGGCCGTGCAGTGCGGGCAGCGCGCCCGGTGGGCGTCCAGGTCGGCGCTGTGGCGCGGGCCGTCCGGCCGTACCGCCTCCTCGATCAGCCGGCGGAAGTCGGCGCAGCGCGGGTCGTCGGAGGCGGCCAGGCGCAGGCGCAGGCAGGCCCGGGACAGGGAGGTGAGGGCCTGCGGGGTGCCGTACGTCACGTCCGCGCGGCTCAGGCCGAGGAACGCGGCGGTGCGCTCCTGCGGCTCCTGTTCCACCACGCCGTACCAGAGCAGGCCCTGGGCGCGGGAGGGCAGCGAGCGGAACGCCGGGAGGAGGGGCGGCGCGGAGCCGTCGGGCAGGCCGGACGCGTTCCGTACGAGCAGCAGGCCTGGGTCGACGCCGGTGGAGCGCTCGTCGTGCGCCCAGGCCGCCGCCAGCCGGGCGGTCAGCAGCAGGAGGCGGTGGCGCAGCGGGACGGCCGGGTCCACGCCGCGTGCCGTTTCGCGGGCCGCCGTGGTGAAGGTCTCGGCCGCCAGCCGGCGGGCGGCGGACTCGCCCGCCGCGCACAGCCGGGCGTAGGCCAGGACCGCCGGGTGGTGCCGCCGCCGCAGCTCCTGCAACGCGGGGTACGCCGTGGGGGCGGGGGTGCGGAGCAGTTCGGCGAGGCGTGAGTCCGGGACGTCCTCCACGTCCCCTTCCGGCAGGGGCCGTTCGGGCATGCCGACGTCCGGCACGGCCCTGTCCGCTCCGGCCCCGCCCGCCGCGTCCTCGGCGCCGTCCCCCTGAGCCATCGTCCCGCCTCCTCGCGACGCCGGGCGATCGCGCCGCCCGGGCCCCTGTCCGACCTACCGGCCGGTTTGTGGGCCCATGGTGGTGGAGGGGGCCGGGCGGGAAAAGAGGTTTCCCGGGGTAACCGGATAACGGTTGGGGGCACACGCGTCACCCCGCCCGCACATGCCGCAGCGGCCCGGGGCCGGTGCGGGCCGGCGGCCGGGCCGCTGCTGCGGCGGTGTCACCCCGGTACGGCGTCGCGGAGGCGCGGGGCGGCGGTCGCGGAGTTCACTCCTCGACCGTCAGCCCCTTGCGCAAGCGCACCAGTGTGCGGGAGAGCAGCCGGGACACGTGCATCTGGGAGATGCCGAGTTCGTCGCCGATCTCCGACTGGGTCATGTTCGCCACGAAGCGCAGGGAGAGGATCTTCCGGTCCCGGGACGGGAGTTCGGCGATCAGCGGCTTGAGGGACTCGACGTACTCGATGCCCTCCAGCCCGTGGTCCTCGTACCCGATCCGGTCCGCCAGCGCGCCCTCGGTCTCGTCCTCCTCGGGCTGGGCGTCCAGCGAGGAGGCGGTGTAGGCGTTCGAGGCGGCCATGCCCTCGACGACCTCGTCCTCGCTCAGGCCGAGCCGCTCGGCCAGCTCCGCGACCGTGGGGGAGCGGTCCAGTTTCTGGGCCAGCTCGTCCCCGGCCTTGGCCAGGTCGAGGCGCAGCTCCTGAAGCCTGCGCGGGACGCGCACGGACCACGACGTGTCACGGAAGAACCGCTTGATCTCGCCGATGATCGTCGGCATCGCGAAGGTGGGGAACTCCACCCCGCGCGACAGCTCGAACCGGTCGATCGCCTTGATCAGCCCGATCGTGCCGACCTGGATGATGTCCTCCATCGGCTCGCTGCGGGAGCGGAAGCGCGAGGCGGAGAACTTGACGAGTGCGAGGTTCAGCTCGACGAGGGTGTTGCGGACGTACGCGTACTCGTGCGTCCCTTCCTCCAGCGTCGCGAGACGCTCGAAGAGGGTCTTGGACAGGGCCCGCGCGTCGACCGGGCCGATCTCGTCGTACGGGGGGATCTCCGGGAGTCCCTCGACGGGGTCGAGGGGGTCGATGGTCCGATCCAGCTGTTCCGGTGGGGGTGTCGACGTCGCGGACTGGGTATGCGATGCGTCGAGCCGGGGTGACATGGTGTCCTCCATCGTTCTCGGCATATGGCTGCCGATGCCGTGCGTGCACTGCGGAGTGCGGCGCCTCCAAAGCCGACGTGGGCCCGTCGCGGCCCGGTGGGGTTTGTGTCCTTACTAGCCCTACCGGCTTCCGTGAGGCGATCGCAAGTGCGTTCCGTTCGTATATGTCCGAATATGTGAAGTTGTTCAGGTGTCGGAGTGCGTTCGGAAGGCGTAATGTTCGAGGGCATCAGCGGCCACGACCTCGGGAGAGAGAACGGCATGGACCACGGGATGGTCGGCAGCGCACAGTCGGGCCGGCTCCTGGTGGAGGTGCGGGAAGAGGGCTCCAGTGCCGTCGTCCAGCCGGCGGGTGAGCTTGACCACCACACCGCCGATCTGCTGCGCGAGCCCCTCGACCACCTTCTGGCCAAGGGCTTCTCGCGCCTCGTCGTGGACTGCACACGCCTGGAGTTCTGTGACTCCACGGGCCTGAACGTCCTGCTCGGCGCCCGGCTGAAGGCCGAGGCCGCCGGTGGCGGGATCCATCTGGCGGGGATGCAGCCGGTGGTGGCCCGCGTGTTCGAGATCACAGGAGCCGAAGCGGTCTTCACCGTGCACGACTCCGTGGCCGCGGCCCTGGCGCCCGGCGCCGACTGAGTCCGCGGGCCCCGCTCTCCCGGCCTGCCCCGCCCCGCCCGCGCTCCCGCCCGCCGCTCCGGCGGAGGGCGTGCGGGCCCCGCGCACCCCTTGTGGCGAAATCGGGGGGTGTTCCGCCGGATCGGCCGGGCAGGAGAGGGCAGGAGGAGGCGGAAGTGGGCACGGGAGTGGGCAGAAGCAAGCAGGAATGGGCAGGTGGCGGCCGGTCGGTGCGGACCGCTGTCGTCCTTTGAAACGTGAACTGGTGGATCGGTGAGGTGAAGCGCTGATGAGCACCACCCGGCCTTGCTCGCCGGGCGACCGCGGCCCGGAGTCCAGCGGCGCTTCCGGGGCGTCCGAGGAGGGTGCGCCGAGCACGGACGCGCCCGTGGCGGCGGCCGCCGCGCCGGCGGCGACGGGCATGCCCGCGCGGGCGGAGGCGGACGCGCCGGCGGAGACGGACGTGCCGGCGGAGACGGACGCGCCGGCCGGGGACGCCGACGGCGCGCAGGGCGCCGGCGGGCGGCAGACCCGCAGGCTGACCCTGGAGGGCGAGAGCGGGGTCGTCCCGCTCGCCCGCGACTTCACGCGCCAGGCGCTGTACGCGTGGGGCTGGCTGCCCGCCGCCACCGCCGACCGGCGCGCCGCCGCCGAGGACGTGCTGCTCGTCGTCTCCGAACTGGTGACCAACGCCTGCCTGCACGCCGAGGGCCCCGACGAACTCGTCCTCGTCCGCGACGACAAGGTGATCCGGCTGGAGGTGTCCGACCGCGGCACCGGCCAGCCGGCCCCGCGCACCCCGCACCGGGCCGGCCGCCCGGGTGGCCACGGGATGTTCATCGTGCAGCGGCTCTGCCTGGACTGGGGGGTCGTCCGGACCCCGGGGCGGGCGGGGAAGACGGTGTGGGCGGAGCTGGGCGCTCCGCTGTGAGCGCCGTCGGGCTCGCGTAGCTCCCCGGGCTTGCTGGCCGCGGACCGCCTCCGTCACGAATCCTCCCCCGTACCGTCTCTTCCTTCCTCACGCGCCCCGGCGTACCTTGACGGCTCATCTGATGAACCGTCAGGAATGGGGTGGACCGATCGTGTCGTACCCGAAACGAACCGCGGCGCTCGCGTCCGCCGCGGCCCTCGCCGGATCGGTGGTGCTGCTGGCGGCGCCCGCGGCCCATGCCGATGTCGTCGACGTCAACTACCGCTGTCAGACGCCGATCGGGGTCAAGAGCGCCGTCTCGCCCATCAACATGACGGGCGTCAGGAGCGGCGGCAACTACAAGATCACGATGTCCTGGCAGAAGGGCGTCTCCTCCAGCCCGGTCGAGCTGGGCAAGGGGGCGATGACCCCGAGCGCCACCATCCGGCTGGGCGGTGCCGACAGCGGCTCGCTCCCGGTCAGCGGGCCCCCCAACGCGGCCGCGATCCCCGCCAACACCCCTATCAAGATCAGTGACTTGAGCGGGACGTACACACCGAACAGGACCGGCAAGGTCACCTTCACACCGGGCACGCTCACCATCAAGGCGCTCGGTACGACGACGACCTGCACGCCGACCAACAGCCCGGGGCCGGGCCTGACCCTGGACGTGACGGCGGCCGGCGGCTCGACCGGCTCGTCCTCCGGCGGATCGTCCTCGGCCGGGTCGTCCTCGTCGTCCGCCTCGGGCGGCACCTCCGCCGGACAGCTCCCGCAGACCGGCCCCGAGGACTCGGCGGTCGCCCTCGGCACGCTCGGCGCCACGGTGTTCCTCGCCGGTGCGGCCGGCACGTTGTGGCTGACCCGCCGCGGGCAGTCCGTACGCCGCTGACCCCGGTCGAGCCGTACGCCGCCCCCTGGCCACCGCTGGAGCCGCCCATGCCGTCCGCCGCCCGTGCCCTGACCCGCTCCCTGCCCCTGGCCGCCTGTCTGCTGCTCGCCGTGCTGGGCGCGCCGCCGCCCGCAGCCGCAGCGGACCCGGGCTGGTCCGTCGCGCCCGTCGGCGGCGGCCGGCCGTCCTTCTACGCCGAGGGCGCGCCCGGCACGGTCCTGCAGGACGCGGTGTCCGTCACCAACTCCGGGCGTGCGCCGCTCGACGTCCGGTTCTCCGGCACCGGCCCGCGGACCGTGTTCGCCCGGCCGACGCTGCGCGTCCCCGCCCGCACTCGCGCCGAGGTGCCCTTCACGGTGACCGTGCCGGCCGGGGACGCGCCCGGTGTCCGCTCCGGCGCCGTCGTCGTACGGGACGCGAAGGGGCGCACCGTGAGCGTGCCGGTCCGGCTCCGGGTCGGCGGTCCGGCGCTCGCCGCGCTGACCGTCGAGCATCTCGCCGTGCACGCCCACAGCATCACGTACGACCTGGTCAACCGGGGTACGACCGAGCTCGTGCCGACTCTCGCGGTGCGCGCGGACGGCGTGTTCGGCCGGGTCCTGGACCGCACCCCGCGCGCCCTTGCGCTCCGGGTGCGCCCCGGTGCGCGGGTACGGCTCACCGAGCCCTGGCCGGACCCGCCCGCGCTGGACGCCGTCGACGTACGGCTGACGGTCACGGCGCCGGGCGGCGCGCACGACACGGCGGCCGCGTCGGCCCGGTTCGTGCCGTGGGCGCCGGTGGCGGGGGCGGGCGGCGTCGCGCTGGCCGGGGCGGGCGCGCTGTTCGCCGTACGCCGCCGACGAGGTCGCGCACCGGCGGACGTGCCGCAGGGGTCCGCCGAACTCCCGTGTCCTGCCCTGGAGTTGACGGAAGGCGCGATGAAGTGAGCGGACACGTGAGGCTTCTGCGGCGGCCGGCGGGCGCGACGCTGCTCGCGCTGCTCCTGCTCTGTCCGGCCCTCCTCCTCGCCGCCCCGGCGCACGCGGCGGACGGCCCGACCGTGAAACTGTCCACGACCCAGGCCGGCACCGGCGGCTCGGTCACCGCCAGTGGGACGGGCTGGCGGCCGAACACGCTGCTGATGTTGCTGGTGTGTGGTCGCGCCACACCCGCCCGGGGCGTGATCGGCGGCACCAACTCCTGTGCCAACGGCGACGGCCGGGCCGTGACCACCGACGCGCAGGGCGCCTTCAGCAAGCGGCTCCCGGTCGCCGAACCACCCGTGCCCTGCCCCTGTGTGGTGCACGTGGCCACGGTCACCGGGACGCAGGCGACGGCGGACGCGGTCCTGGAGGTCGCCGGGCATCCGGTCGCGCCGCTGCCCGCCGAGCCGTCCGGCGGCCGGCTGGCGATCCTCTCGGACACCCGGCTGACCGGTTCGAACGGCCCGCTGACCTGGTTCGGGGCGCCGCCGAGCCGCAGCCTGGTCTTCACGATCGGCAACACCGGCACGAGCGCGATCAAGGACCCGGTGTTCCAGGTTGGCTCCGCACACGGCGTCTTCGCGCCGCAGTGGGACGACCGGCAGTGGCAGGGCACCCTGGCGCCCGGTAAGAAGGCGCAGGTCACGCTGCCCGTCGAGCTGACGGCCGGGGCGCACGGCGACTACACCGTGTCCCTGAGGTACGACGGCAAGGTGCTCGCCGAGCAGCCGTGGGGCGTGGGGCGGCCCTGGGGCGTGACCCTGTTCTGGCTGCTGCTCTGCCTCGTGGTCCCGGCCGCGCTGTTCCGGATCGGCATGGCCGTCGTGGACCGGGTACGGCCCCGCCGCCCCGGCGGCGCCCACCGCACCCGCGGCCTGCGCCTGCCCGACCTGCGCCTGCCGCTGCCCCGCTCCCGGACCGGCACCGGCACCGGCTCCGGCACCGGCTCCGAAGATCCGCCCCCCTCGACCCCGACCCTGCCGTGGTTCGCCCCGGACTCCGTCCCGGGCGGCCCGGCCGGCCGGCTCTCCGCACCGCACACCGACAGCCCGACGAGTCCTACGACTCCCACCACGAAGGGACCCACGTGAGCATCCGAAGGAGAGGTACGGCCGCGGGCGCCGCGCTGGCGCTGTGCGGTGCGGGCGTCCTGCTGGGCATCGCCGCGACCCCCGCGCAGGCGGCCGAGGTGTCGTTCGCCACGCACTGCGTGCCGCCCGCGGGGATCACTCCCGTCGACGGCACCACCAAGGTCGAGATCACCGCGCCGGCGACCGCGAAGGTCGGCGACACGGTGGACGTCGTGTGGAAGTTCGTCCAGGCGGCGTCGAAGAACCCGAACATCATCGACCTGCCCGCGAACTCGGTCCAGCCGTCCGGGGTGCTGAAGGCGGCCGGGGCGCAGAGCGCCGACATCGCCATGCAGGGCCCGCGGCAGAACCCCGCGATCCCCAAGGGCGGTGACATGGTGCTGTCCGACATGAAGGGCAGCCTGAAGCTGACGACGGCCGGCGAGGTGACGCTGACGCCGGACGCGTACACCGTCAACGCGATGTCGACCGACACCGAGTGCACACCCAAGGAGACCGTCCAGAAGGCGGCGACGATCCAGGTGACGGGCGCCGGTGGCGGCGGCACCCCCACCACGACCCCCACGACGACGCCGACCCAGACCCCGACGGCCACGCCCACGCCCACGGCCACTGCCACCGGCGGCAGCGGCGGGACCGGCGGGCAGACCGACTTCACCGGCAAGGAGGTGCAGATCCCGTACGCCTGCAAGACCCCGATCGGCGACAAGAGCGCGACCTCGCCGGTGCAGATCAACGCCAGGAAGAACGGCGGGAACTTCGACCTCACCGTGCAGTTCAAGAAGTCCGTGATGGACAGCCCCGCCGACATCCCGGCGAACTCCGTGAAGCCGTCGATGGAGGTGGTGCTGGGCGGCGCCGACAAGGGCACGGTGCACGTGGAGGGGCCGATGAACGCGAGCCCCATCAAGTCCGGCGACCCGATCACCATCCCGGACCTCACCGGCACCTACAAACCGGGCGCGAGCGGCAGCTCGACGCTGTCCCCGGGCGTGCTCACGGTCAAGGCGCTCGGTACGACCACGACCTGCACGCCGACCAGGACCGAGGTCTCGCTCACCCTGGACACGAGCCAGCAGCCGGGCGGCGCGTCCGGCGGCACGTCCACCGGCGGCGGCACGAGCGGTACGGGCGGCACCACCGGCGGCTCCGGCAGCGGCTCCGGCGGCCTCGCCGACACCGGAGCGAGCGACCACGGCGCCCTGAAGGCGCTGGGCCTGGTGGCCGGCACGGCGATCCTGCTGGGCGGCGCGGTGTTCACGTTCATGCCGGGACGCAGGACGCGCTGACCGTCCCGAGAACGCCGAAGAGGGCCACCGCGTCCGACGACGCGATGGCCCTCTTCAGTGGGACCGCTGCACGGAACTACGTCAGTGGACGTTGCCCATCATCTTGCTGACCTTCTTGCGGTACATCCACACCGCCGCACCGGCGAGCACGGCGAGCACGGCCTCCAGGGCGACGAAGCCCTGCTTGTCGAGGTTGACACCGCCGACGGCCGGGTTCGAGAGCAGCGCGGTGATCGAGTCGCCCGCGGTGACCGCGAGGAACCAGACACCCATCATCTGGGAGGCGTACTTCTTCGGCGCCATCTTCGTCGTCACCGACAGACCGACCGGCGACAGCGTCAGCTCACCGATGGTCTGCACGAAGTAGATACCGACGATCCACATCGCGGCGGCCTTGTGACCGCCGTCGGCGATGGACAGCGGGGCGAGGAAGACGAAGAAGGAGACACCGATCAGCACCAGACCGGACGCGAACTTCACGATCGTGCTCGGCTCCTTGCCGCGCCGGTTCAGCCACAGCCACAGCCAGGCGAAGACCGGCGCCAGCGCCATGATCATGACCGGGTTGACCGACTGGTACCAGGAGACCGGGAAGCCCCAGCCGAAGACCGTGTTGTTGGCCGAGCTGCTCGCGAACAGCGACAGGGTCGAACCGCCCTGGTCGTAGATCATCCAGAAGACGGCGGCGGCGACGAAGAACCAGATGTACGCCGACACCTTCGACTTCTCGTCCCCGTCCAGGTCCTTGTCCCGGAGGATGCGGGCGATGACCAGGATCGGCACGATCAGACCGATGATCGTGAGCGGGATCAGCGCCCAGTTCAGCGTGAAGTGACCGGTGCCGCCGACGACACCGTAGAAGACGGCCGCGGCGGCCAGCCAGATCAGGCCCTTGCGCAGGGTCGCGGACTTCTCCTGGGCGGTCAGCGGGGTCGGGACCTCGCTGCTCTTCTCGCTCAGGTGACGGCCGCCGAGCAGGTACTGGGCCAGACCCAGCGCCATGCCGAGCGCGGCGAGCGCGAAGCCCAGGTGCCAGTTGACGTTCTCGCCGACCGTGCCGATGACCAGCGGCGCGACGAACGCACCGACGTTGATGCCGATGTAGAAGAGCGTGAAGCCGCCGTCACGGCGGGGGTCGTCGGCGCCCTTGTAGAGGTGGCCGACCATCGTGGAGATGTTGGCCTTCAGCAGACCGGAACCGATGGCGACCAGACCCAGGCCGACGAAGAAGCTGGCGGCGACGGGCAGCGCCAGGCACAGGTGGCCGAGCATGATGATCAGGCCCGCGACGGCGACCGTCTTGCGGGGGCCGAGCACGCGGTCGGCGAACCAGCCGCCGGGCAGGGCGAGCAGGTACACGAGCGACACGTACACCGAGTAGATGGCGGTCGCCGTGCCCGCGCTCAGGTGGAGGCCGCCCGGGGCCACCAGGTACAGCGGGAGCAGAGCCCTCATGCCGTAGTAGGAGAAACGCTCCCACATCTCGGTCATGAAGAGGGTGGCCAGGCCGCGGGGGTGGCCGAAGAAGGTCTTCTCGGAGCCGGGGGTGCCCGGGCGGACCGAGTCCTTCGTCAGGCTGGACGCCATGGTCGTTCCTTGCTGGTCGGGACGCGCTGCTGGAGCGTCACGCGCCCGGTGGGGGTGTGGCCGGCACCGGCGAGGTCGGTCGTCCACCCCCACGCCCAGGGGGAGTCCGTCTCCGGATCACGGAAGCGGCGGACGGCGACCACCGGGATCCACGCCCCGACGCGACGATGCGTCCGGGGCCCGGCCAGAGGTCATTCCTTTCAAGGCTGGCGGTCGCCAGCCCGTACACAAAAGAGACCTTCAGCGTCAGATGCCCGCCAAAGGTCCCCGGATGTACTACAGGCGTTCACGTCACTGTACGGCAGGACACTGCCGGATATGGAAGGACTTGAGACGCGGATCACAGGTGTCGAGGGAACCGCAGGAGGGGTTTCGAAGGCCCCCTCACGATCGCATCTCCGGACCGATGGTCCGAACCACCAGTTCGGCAAGGTAAGAGTCCCAGGAAGCGATCACACCCCAGCGAGGCGCGCGAGCGGTCTACCATCACCTCTATGACCCGTGTACTGCTCGCCGAGGACGACGCGTCCATCTCGGAGCCGCTGGCCCGCGCCCTACGCCGCGAAGGTTACGAGGTCGAGGTGCGCGAGGACGGCCCCACCGCGCTCGACGCCGGAATGCAGGGCGGTGTCGATCTGGTCGTACTGGACCTGGGACTGCCCGGCATGGACGGTCTGGAGGTCGCCCGCCGGCTGCGGGCCGACGGCCACACCGTGCCGATCCTCATCCTGACCGCGCGGGCCGACGAGGTGGACACCGTCGTCGGCCTGGACGCGGGCGCCGACGACTACGTCACCAAGCCCTTCCGGCTCGCCGAACTGCTCGCCCGTGTGCGGGCCCTGCTGCGCCGCGGTGCCGCCGAGCCCCAGCAGCCGCCGGCCACCCACGGTGTGCGGATCGACGTCGAGTCGCACCGCGCGTGGATGGGTGACGAGGAACTCCAGCTCACCGCCAAGGAGTTCGACCTGCTGCGGGTGCTGGTGCGCGACGCCGGTCGGGTCGTGACCCGTGACCAGCTGATGCGCGAGGTCTGGGACACCACGTGGTGGTCGTCCACCAAGACCCTCGACATGCACATCTCCTGGCTGCGCAAGAAGCTCGGCGACGACGCGGCGAACCCTCGCTACATCGCCACGGTCCGCGGCGTGGGCTTCCGCTTCGAGAAGAGCTGAGCCCCGCCGGGGGGCCGCGGTCACCCCGGGCCGATCACCTCAGGTAACGGAACATGCGCCGACGTCTCATCCAGTCCACCCTCGCCGTCGTCCTCGTGGTGATCGCCGTCTTCGGCGTCTCCCTGGTGATCGTCGAGTCCCGGACGATCAGCAACAGCGCCCAGGAGCGGGTGGACTCCGAGGCGGTGCGGCTGGCCAGCATCGTGGACAGCCGGATCCTCGCCGCGGAGAACGTCAACGCGGACGTGTTGCGCAATCCGGTCAGCAAGGAGCAGTACGCGGTCATCCGCCTGCCCGGACAGCCCCCGATCGAGATCGGCACCAAGCCGCAGGGTGATGTGATCCACGCGACCCAGCACGGCGAGGAGGGCGAGACGGTCACCGTGCAGGAGCCGCGCTCCGCGGTGACCCGGGAGGTCGGCCGGACCCTGCTGATCATCGGGCTGGTCGCGCTGCTCGCCGTCGTCGCCGCCGTCCTGCTCGCCATCCGCCAGGCCAACAAGCTCTCGTCCCCGCTGACCGACCTGGCCGAGACCGCCGAGCGCCTCGGCTCCGGCGACCCGCGCCCGCGGCACAAGCGCTACGGCGTCCCCGAGCTGGACCGGGTCGCCGATGTGCTGGACTCCTCCGCCGAGCGGATCGGGCGGATGCTGACCGCCGAGCGGCGGCTGGCCGCCGACGCCTCCCACCAGCTGCGCACCCCGCTGACCGCGCTCTCGATGCGGCTGGAGGAGATCACCCTCACGGATGACCCGGACATCGTGAAGGAAGAGGCGAACGTCGCGCTCACCCAGGTCGAGCGGCTCACGGACGTGGTCGAGCGGCTGCTGACGAACTCCCGTGACCCGCGCACCGGTTCCGCCGTCACCTTCGACCTGGACGAGGTCATCCAGCAGCAGCTCGCCGAGTGGCGGCCCGCCTACCGCAGCGCCGGCCGGGCCATCGTCAGCTCCGGCAAGCGTCATCTCCAGGCCGTCGGCACGCCGGGCGCGGTCGCCCAGGTGCTGGCCGCGCTGATCGAGAACTCCCTCATGCACGGTGGCGGCACGGTCGCGCTGCGTACCCGGGTCACCGGCAACCAGGCCGTGGTCGAGGTGACCGACGAGGGTCCCGGCGTCCCGGCCGACCTCGGCGCGCGCATTTTCGAGCGCACGATCAGCGGCCGCAACTCCACGGGGATCGGCCTGGCCGTCGCCCGCGACCTCGCGGAGGCCGACGGCGGGCGCCTGGAACTCCTCCAGACCGCCCCTCCGGTCTTCGGCCTGTTCCTCTCCCGCACCCCGCCGGCCCGCAAGGCGGACGAGAGCCGGCCGACGGTCCGCTGAGGCACGGAAGAGCTGAGGCACAGAAGAGCTGAGGCACGGAGAAGCCGAGGCGCAGAAAAGCTGAGGCACAGAAAAATGGGCCCCCGGTCAGGGGGCCCACTTCGTGCTGCTCGGTGTGCGCGTGTCCTACGGAACCCGCTGCGTCTTCGGCTCCGGCTCGGTCCGCGACTGCGACGCGGCCGCCAGGATCGACTCCGCCTCCCGCGACGGCTCCACCCGGAACACCCAGGTGCGGTACGACCAGAAGCGGAAGAGCGTCGCGACGCCGATGCCCGCGAACTTGAAGAAGTTGCTCTGCAGCGGAGTGTCCCAGCCGAAGCCGTACGTCGCCGCGTAGAGCACGCCGTTCTCGATCACGAGGCCGATCGCACTGAAGAACAGGAACAGCGTGAGTTCCTTGGTGCGGCCGCTCTTCTCACGGTCCCGGTACGTCCAGTAACGGAAACCGACGTAGTTGAAGGCGATGGCGACCACGGTCGCGATGATGCTCGCGCGTACCACCTGCAGGTGGGAGGCGCTGCGCACCAGGTTGAAGACAGCGAGATTGACAAAGATGCCCGCGACACCGACGGTGCCGAACTTGGCCACCTCGCGCACGAGTCGTTGCAGCCCCGAGGAACGAGGTTCCATGGCTGGGCAGCTCCCGTCGGTAGGTTTCGTCAGCCCAGCCATGCTAACCAGGTGAACCGGCCGACGCCTGCGCTCCAGGCCACAGCTGGGAAACAGTCCGGAAAGAGGTCGGGAAGCCGGCGGTAAGAGGCCGTGAGAGGGACGCGATCCGGCCGCCTCGAAGTGGCCGATACGCTATAGACGTGACGTTCCCGGTAGTCGGCATGGTCGGCGGGGGGCAGCTCGCGCGTATGACGCACGAAGCGGGCATCCCGTTGGGCATCAGGTTCAAGCTCCTCAGTGACACCCCTCAGGATTCCGCGGCGCAGGTGGTGAGCGATGTCGTCATAGGCGACTATCGCGACCTGGACACGCTGCGTGACTTCGCGCGCGGGTGCGATGTGATCACCTTCGATCACGAACACGTACCCACCGAGCACCTCAGGGCCCTGGAGGCGGACGGCATTCCCGTGCGCCCGGGGCCCGAGGCGCTGGTGCACGCCCAGGACAAGGGCGTGATGCGCGCGAAGCTCGACGCGATCGGCGTCCCGTGCCCCCGGCACCGGATCGTGGCCGACCCGGAGGACGTGGTCCGGTTCGCGGCGGAGCTCAGAGGGGGCGGGCACGAAGTGCCCTCCGGCAAGGGCGGTGGCGGGAGACGGGCGGGCGGCTTCCCGGTCGTCCTCAAGACCGTGCGCGGAGGCTACGACGGCAAGGGCGTGTGGGTCGTGGAGACCCCGGAGGAGGCCGCTGAGCCGTTCCGGGCCGGTGTCCCGGTCCTCGCCGAGGAGAAGGTCGACTACGTCCGCGAGCTGGCCGCCTGCGTCGTCCGCTCCCCGCACGGCCAGGCCGTCGCCTACCCGGTCGTCGAGTCCCGGCAGGTGAACGGCGTCTGCGACACCGTGATCGCGCCCGCCCCCGGCCTCGACGAGGCGCTCGCGCTGCAGGCCGAGGAGATGGCGCTGCGGATCGCCAAGGAACTCGGCGTCGTCGGGCATCTCGCCGTCGAGCTGTTCCAGACCCGAGACGGCCGTGTCCTCGTCAACGAG
The DNA here is from genome assembly GCF_001866665.1 of Streptomyces monashensis. GTDB lineage: Bacteria > Actinomycetota > Actinomycetes > Streptomycetales > Streptomycetaceae > Streptomyces > Streptomyces monashensis. Next base: position 235,988 of record NZ_MLYO01000011.1, read on the forward strand.
CTGGCGATGCGACCGCACAATTCCGGCCACTGGACCCAGGACGGCGCGATCACCAGCCAGTTCGCCAACCACGTCCGTGCCGTCCTCGACCTCCCGCTCGGCGACCCGCGCCCGCGCGCCCCGTGGACGGTCATGGTCAACGTCCTGGGCGGCGACTACCCGGACATGTACTCCGCGTACCTGCACTGCATGGCCCGCGATCCCAAGCTCAAGATCCACATGTACGGCAAGGACGTGAAGCCCGGCCGCAAGGTCGGACACGTCAACACCTACGGCGACGACCTGGACGACGTGCTGGAGCGCGCCCGTCACGCTGCCGGCTACCTGAGAGGCACGATCACCGAATGAGCCCCGTTGTTGGCATCGTCATGGGGTCGGACTCCGACTGGCCCGTCATGGAGGCCGCCGCCAAGGCCCTGGACGAGTTCGAGATCGCCTACGAGGTCGACGTCGTCTCCGCGCACCGCATGCCCCGCGAGATGATCACGTACGGCGAGCAGGCCGCCGACCGCGGCCTGAAGGTGATCATCGCGGGCGCGGGCGGCGCCGCCCACCTGCCCGGCATGCTCGCCTCCGTGACCCCCCTGCCGGTCATCGGTGTGCCCGTGCCGCTGAAGTACCTGGACGGCATGGACTCGCTGCTGTCCATCGTGCAGATGCCGGCCGGCGTGCCCGTCGCCACCGTCTCCGTCGCCGGCGCCCGCAACGCCGGACTGCTCGCGGCCCGGATCCTCGCCACGCACGACGAGGACCTGCTGCACAAGATGCGCGACTTCCAGCACGACCTCAACGACCAGGCCACCGAGAAGGGCAAACGGCTGCGCGCCAAGGTCGAGGGGTCGAGCGGCTTCGGCTTCGGGAAGTAAGACGTAATGACCTCAACCGACGAAGTACGGTCCCTGCTCCGCGAGTTCCCCGTCGTCGACGGCCACAACGACCTGCCGTGGGCACTGCGCGAACAGGTCCGCTACGACCTCGCCGCCCGCGACATCGCCGTACCGCAGAACGAGCACCTGCACACCGACATCCCCCGCCTGCGCGAGGGCGGCGTCGGCGCGCAGTACTGGTCGGTGTACGTGCGCTCCGACCTGCCCGGCGCGGTGCCGGCCACCCTCGAACAGATCGACTGCGTACGGCAGTTGATCGCCCGGCACCCCGCCGACCTGCGGGCCGCGCTGACCGCCGCCGACATGGAGGCGGCGCGCGCGGAGGGCCGTATCGCCTCCCTGATGGGCGCGGAGGGCGGGCACTCGATCGACAACTCGCTGGGCACCCTGCGCGGTCTGTACGAGCTGGGCGTGCGGTACATGACGCTCACCCACAACGACAACAACGACTGGGCGGACTCGGCGACCGACGAGCCGAAGGTCGGCGGTCTGTCGGCGTTCGGCCGCGAGGTCGTCCGGGAGATGAACCGCCTCGGCATGCTGGTCGACCTCTCCCACGTGGCGGCCACGACGATGCGCGCCGCGCTGGACACCACGTCCGCGCCGGTGATCTTCTCCCACTCCTCCTCGCGCGCCGTGTGCGACCACCCGCGCAACATCCCGGACGACGTCCTGGAGCGGCTGCCCGCCAACGGCGGCATGGCGATGGTGACGTTCGTGCCGAAGTTCGTGCTCCAGGCGGCCGTCGACTGGACCCTGGCCGCCGACGAGAACATGCGCGCGCACGGCTTCCACCACCTCGCCTCGACGCCCGAGGCGATGAAGATCCACCGCGCCTTCGAGGAGCGCAACCCGCGCCCGATCGCCACGGTGTCCACGGTGGCGGACCACCTGGACCACATGCGCGAGGTGGCCGGCATCGACCACCTGGGCATCGGCGGCGACTACGACGGCACCGCCTTCACCCCGGACGGCCTCAGCGACGTCTCCGGATACCCGAACCTGCTCGCCGAGCTGCTGGAACGCGGCTGGTCCAAGGCCGACCTGGCCAAGCTGACCTGGCAGAACGCGGTGCGGGTGCTGGGCGCCGCGGAGGACGTGGCCCGCGGTCTTCAGGCGACGCGCGCCCCGTCCAACGCCACGATCGAGTCGCTCGACGGCGCCGTCTGAGCGTCGAGGGCGGGGTAGTCGTTGTAACCGGCGGCCCCGCCCACGTACATGAAGTACCGGTCCCGGACCGGGTTGAGGGGCGCGCCGCGGCGTAGTCGCTCGACCAGGTCCGGGTTGGCGAGGAACGGCCGGCCGAGCGCGACCAGGTCGGCCCCGGCGGCCAGCATCTCCCGGGAGGCGCGGGCGACGGCCTCGGTGGTGAGGCCGGTCAGGTCCGGGTTGCCGATCAGGACACCGGGCCAGGCGGCACGGATCCGCCGGTACCAGCCGGCCGCCGGGTCGGAGCGCACCAGGTGCAGATAGGCGAGGTCCAGCCCCTCCAGCCGGGCGAGGAGCGTGGCGTAGAGGCCGTCGGTGTCCTCCTCGCGCACGCCGTTGACGGTGGAGGCGGGGGAGATCCGGACGCCCACCCGGTCGGCGCCGATCGCGTCGGCCACCGCCTCCGTCACCTCCGCCGCGAACCGCCCCCGGCGTTCGACGGAGCCGCCGTAGCCGTCGGTACGGCGGTTGGTGTTGTCCGCGAGGAACTGGTGCAGCAGCATCCCGTTCGCCGCGTGCACCTCGACCCCCTCGAAGCCCGCGTCGACGGCCCGGCGCGCGGCGGCGGCGAAGTCGCCGATCGTCGTACGGATGTCGTCGGCGCTCATCTCCCTCGGTACGGCGGCCTGACGGTGCCCGCCGGGCGTGAAGATCGTCTCCGGCAGCGGTACGGCGGAGGGGGCCACCGGGGTCAGCCCGGTGGTGGCCGGGTGGCTCACCCGCCCACCGTGCTGGAGCTGCAGGAACATCCGCCCGCCCGCCGCGCGCACCGCGTCGGTGACCTTCCGCCAGCCCTCCTGGTGCCGGTCGGTGTGGATCGCGGTGATGTCCGGGTACGTCTGCCCGACCGCGTTCGGCGTCGAGCCCTCGGCGACGATCAGCCCGGCGGAGGCGCGCTGGGCGTAGTGCGTGACCATGAGGTCGGTCGGGGTCCCGTCGGCCTCGGCGCGATTGCGGGTCAGGGGAGCCATCACGAGGTGGTGGGGGAGTTCGAGCCGGCCGAGCCGGGCGGGGGCGAGGAAGTCCGTGGAGTGCGTTGTCCGTGTCATGGCGGCACGGTAGAACTTGACACCGATGTGAGATTCAAGCCCTCGGCCGGCGGAGGCGGACATGCGGATCGGTGAACTGGCCCGGCGCACCGGCGTGAGCGAGCGATCGCTGCGCTACTACGAGACCCAGGGGCTGCTCGCCGCCGAGCGCACCCCCGGCGGCCACCGCGACTACCCCGAGCCGGCCGTCGACCGGGTCATCAGGATCCAGGAGCTGTACGCGGCCGGGTTGCACAGCGAGAAGATCCGGCAGTTGCTGCCCTGCATGCGCGACCAGGACGGCGGCCCCTCCGCGATCGCCACCCCGCGCCTGGTCGAGGACCTCACCGCCGAGCGCGACCGCATCGACCGGATGATCGCCGACCTCGTCCGCTCCCGCGACACCCTGGACGAGGTCATCCGCACCGCCCGCGACAGCTGACCGGCGTACCCCCGAACGCTCCACTCACCAGGAAGCGCCCGTTCCCTCCGTGCGACCGTGACGAGTACGCCTTCACGAAGCAGCCGACCACGACGTAGTAGCTCAACCACGACGTAGCTCACGACGACGTACGGAGCCGCCATGGCCGACCTCCGGCACGACATACCCGCGACCACCGGGGCCGGCGCGGGCGAGGGCCTGCCGGGCGACCCCTTCGCGCAGGACGAACCCGGCGCGCTCCTGGTGCGGGCCCACGCGCTGCTCGCCGAGCACCCCGTCGCCGACGGCTACAGCGGACTGCCCTGGGCCCTGCGCTATCTGCCCTGGTACGACCTGGAGCTGGGCGAGGCGGCCGTCGACACCGATGTGCCCCGGATGCGCGAGGGCCATGTGGGCGTGGTGTTCTGGTCGCTGCACCTGCCCGAGGGCCCCGGCGGCGACCGGGCCACGGCGGCGACCCTCGAGCAGCTGGACCAGGTACGCACGGTGATCGAGGCGCATCCGGAGGGCCTGCGCCTGGTGGGCACCGCCGGTCAGGTCATCGACGCCCGCAACTGCGGCCGGGTCGCCGTGGTGCCCGGCCCCGCGTACGCCGCCGCGCTCGACGACTCCCTCGGCATCCTGCGGGTCCTGCGCACCCTCGGCCTGCGTGTCCTCACCCTGACCGGTACGGCCTGGGCGGGGGAGCGCGGGCTGAGCCGGTTCGGCGAGGAGGTGGTCCGCGAGATGAACCGCATCGGCGTGCTGGCGGACGTCTCCGGCGCCTGCGCCGCCACCGTCGAACGCACCCTCGCCCTGTCCAAGACCCCGGTGCTGTGCACCCGCTCCGCCGCCCGCGAGCTGCGCCCGCACCCGGCCAACCTGACCGACGAGCTGCTCACCGCGCTGGGCGCGGCGAAGGGGGTGTGCATGGTGCCGCTGACCGCCGAGCAGACCGGGCCCGCGATCAGGGACGTCGCCGACCACCTGGACCACGTCCGCGACGTGGCCGGCCCGCAGTGCGTCGGCCTGTCCGGCACCTACGACTCCGGCGCCGTCCACCCCCGCGACCTCGCCGACGCCTCGTGCTACCCCCACCTGATCGCCGAACTCCTGCGCCGCGGCTGGACCGAGCCCGAGCTGTCCCTGCTGACCTGGGGCAACGTCCAACGGGTGCTCCGCAGCGCGGACTTCATGGTCCGGGCGGCACAGCGGCGCGCGTGAAGCACGCTGATTCACAGGGAGTTCACCGGCCGAGTATGTGTCCGGTGGTGCACAATGCGGGAGGACGCCGGTTCGGCCGACTGAGCCTCGGCCGAACCGGCGTCCTCCCGACGGCTATGCCGTGGGGCGGCCCATCGCCCGGTACGTCCAGCCCGCCCCGCGCCACAGCTGCGGGTCGAGGGCGTTGCGGCCGTCCAGGATGAGGCGGGTCGCCGCGACCTCGCCGAGCGCCGCCGGGTCCAGCTCGCGGAACGCGCGCCACTCGGTCAGGTGCAGCACGGCGTCGGCGCCGCGCACCGCCTCCAGCGCCGAGCCGGCGTAGCCGAGCGTCGGGAAGACCTTGCGGGCGTTGTCCATGCCCTTCGGGTCGTACACGGTGACCTGGCCGCCCTGGAGGTGGATCTGACCGGCCACGTTCAGTGCGGGTGAGTCGCGCACGTCGTCCGAGTCGGGCTTGAAGGTGGCGCCCAGCACCGCGATCCGCTTGCCGAGGAAGGAGCCGCCGCCGAGCGCCTCGCGGGTCATGGCGACCATCTGACCGCGCCGGCGCATGTTGATGGAGTCGATCTCGCGCAGGAAGGTCAGCGCCTGGTCGGCGCCCAGCTCGCCGGCCCGGGCCATGAACGCCCGGATGTCCTTCGGCAGGCACCCGCCGCCGAAGCCGATGCCCGCGCGCAGGAACTTGGCTCCGATCCGCTCGTCGTACCCGATGGCCTCCGCGAGCCTCACCACGTCACCGCCGGCGGCCTCGCACACCTCCGCCATCGCGTTGATGAAGGAGATCTTGGTGGCGAGGAAGGAGTTCGCGGCCGTCTTCACCAGCTCGGCGGTCGGGAAGTCGGTCACGACGAACGGCGTGCCCTCGCCGACCGGGCCGGCGTACACCTCGCGCAGCAGCTTCTCGGCGCGCTCGCCGCGCACGCCCACCACGATCCGGTCCGGGTGCAGGGTGTCCTGCACGGCGAAGCCCTCGCGCAGGAACTCCGGGTTCCAGGCCAGCTCCGCCTCCGTGCCCGCCGGGGCGTTCTCGGCCAGGTACGCCGCCAGCCGCTCGGCCGAGCCGACGGGCACGGTCGACTTGCCGACGACCAGGGCCGGGCGGTGCAGATGCGGGGCGAGCGAGGCGATCGCGGAGTCGACGTACGACATGTCGGCCGCGTACTCCCCATGCCGCTGCGGGGTGTTCACGCACACGAAGTGCACATCACCGAAGGCGCCGACCTCGGCCCAGTCGGTGGTGAACCGCAGCCGCCCGCTCGACCCCTCGAACCCGGCAACATGCTTGCGCAGCAGCTCGTCCAGCCCCGGCTCGTACATCGGCGTCTCGCCGCGCTCCAGCAGGGCGATCTTCTCGGGGACGACGTCGAGTCCGAGCACCTCGAAGCCGAGTTCGGCCATGGCCGCGGCGTGCGTGGCGCCGAGGTAGCCGGTGCCGATCACAGTGATCTTCAGGCTCATGGGGGTGCGCTCCAGCTCGGACTCGGGTACGTCGGTGATGCGGCCCCGAGCATAGTCGGGCCCCTCACCGGGCAATTTCCCCGCTGTCGCGCACCTCACGTAGGCGCGGCGCGGACGGGCCTCTAAAATTTGAGTTACTTAACGGTAATTAGCGTCAGTATCACTGCGTCTTTGGAGCGTGAGAGACCGTGGCCGGATCGGCTGACTTCGACCTGTACCGCCCGTCCGAGGAGCACGACATGCTCCGCGACGCCGTCCGTTCCATGGTCGAGGCGAAGATCGCGCCGTACGCCGCGGCGGTGGACGAGGAAGCCCGCTTCCCGCAGGAGGCCCACGACGCCCTCGTGGCGAACGACCTGCACGCCGTGCACGTACCCGAGGAGTACGGCGGCGCCGGCGCCGACGCGCTCGCGACCGTCATCGTGATCGAGGAGGTCGCCCGCGCCTGCGTCTCCTCCTCCCTGATCCCCGCCGTGAACAAGCTCGGCTCGCTCCCGGTGATCCTCTCCGGCGGCGAGGAGCTGAAGAAGAAGTACCTGACCCCGCTCGCCAAGGGCGACGCGATGTTCTCGTACTGCCTCTCCGAGCCGGAGGCGGGCTCGGACGCCGGCGGCATGACGACCAAGGCGGTCCGCGACGGCGACCACTACGTCCTCAACGGCGTGAAGCGCTGGATCACCAACGCGGGCGTCTCCGAGTACTACACGGTCATGGCCGTCACCGACCCGACCAAGCGCACCAAGGGCATCTCCGCCTTCGTCGTCGAGAAGTCGGACGAGGGCGTCTCCTTCGGCGCCCCGGAGAAGAAGCTCGGCATCAAGGGCTCCCCGACCCGCGAGGTCTACTTCGACAACGTCCGCATCCCGGCCGAGCGCATGATCGGCGCGGAGGGCACCGGCTTCGCGACCGCCATGAAGACCCTGGACCACACCCGCATTACCATCGCCGCCCAGGCGCTCGGTGTCGCCCAGGGCGCCCTCGACTACGCCAAGGGCTACGTCCAGGAGCGCAAGCAGTTCGGCAAGCCGATCGCCGACTTCCAGGGCATCCAGTTCATGCTCGCGGACATGTCGATGAAGATCTCGGCCGCCCGCGCCCTGACCTACCAGGCCGCCGCCGCCTCCGAGCGCGGCGACGCCGACCTCACCTACCTGGGCGCCGCGGCCAAGTGCTTCGCCTCGGACGTCGCCATGGAGGTCACCACCGACGCCGTCCAGCTCCTCGGCGGCTACGGCTACACCCGCGACTACCCGGTGGAGCGCATGATGCGCGACGCCAAGATCACCCAGATCTACGAGGGCACGAACCAGGTCCAGCGCATCGTCATGGCCCGCAACCTGCCGTAACGGCACGGGAGTTCACGGCTCGGTGAAGGGCGCCCTCCGGGGCGCCCTTCGCTGTCCGGGCGGTACTTGCCGACCGGTCGGTCACATGCGGGACCCCGGTGCCTGACATAGGACGGAAGCACACGGGAACCCGTCCGGGGCCCCGGTCCCCCCAGGAGGAGCCATGACCCAGTCCGGAATGACGATGAAGCCCATGACGCAGCAGATGCAGGAGTGCGTCGACGCCTGCATGACCGCGCACCGTATGTGCGAGGAGACCATGAGCTCCTGCATGCAGATGGGCGGGCAGGTGCAGATGAAGATCATGCGCGCGCTCATGGACTGCTCCGAGACGACCCGCATGTGCGCCGACATGATGATGCGCCGCTCGCCCATGGCGGGCGAGATGTGCGCGATGTGCGCCAAGGCGTGCGACATGTGCGTCGAGGCGTGTATGACCATGCCGGACGACCCGCAGATGATGCGCTGCGCGGAGGCGTGTCGCCGCGCTGCGCAGACGTGCCGGGCCATGGCGGGCGCCGCCATGTGAGAGCGCGGCCGACAACGGCCGAGGGCGTCCGTGAGGGCGTCCTCGGCCGCGTGCGCGGACCGTTCTAGTTGCCGGAGACGGTGACCTTCTGGTCGTTGTTCAGCTCGTCCACCAGCGTCTTCACCTTGGTCTTGTCCCAGACGAGGTTGCCGCCGACCGAGCCGGAGATCGGCATGTTCAGGGACGTGCCGTCACCGCCCTGGACCCCCTTCATCGCCCAGAACATCGAGGCCAGGTCCCACAGGCCCATGTCCTTGTCGACGATCAGCGAGTCGAGGCCCGCGCCCATCACCGGGTAGAACGTGAAGGGGTTCAGGACCGTGGAAGGCGTCGCCACCTGGTGGGCCAGTGCCGACAGGAACTTCTGCTGGTTCTTCGTGCGCTGGAGGTCGCTCGCGGCGAAGGCGTGCCGGGTGCGGACGAAGGCGAGGGCCTGTGCGCCGTTCAGCGTCTGCTTGCCCGCCTTGAAGTTCGCGCCGGACCATTTGTCCGAGAAGCCCTTGTCGATGTTGATCTCGACACCGCCGACCGCGTCCACGATGTTCGCGAAGCCCTGGAACCCGATCTCCACGTAGTGGTCGATGTGCAGACCCGTGTTCGCCTCGATCGTGCGGACCAGCAGGGTCGGCCCGTCCTCGGCGTAGGTCGCGTTGAGCTTCTCCTGGCGGCCCTGCGCCGGGTAGACCTTCCCGGACGTGGAGCCCTTGTACGAGGGGACGGTCACGTTCGAGTCGCGCGGCAGCGAGACCAGTGTGTCGCCGTTGTCGCCGACGTGCAGGATCATCATCGAGTCCGTGCGCTTGCCCTCGGCGGAGCCGGTGTGCAGCTTCTGCTCGTCCGCCTTGGACATGCCCTCGCGGCTGTCCGAGCCGACGATCAGGTAGTTCGTGCCCGAGCCCGCCGCCGGCCGGTCGATCACCTGGGACAGGTCGACCTCGCGGCGCAGCTTGGAGTCGGCCCAGAAGTAGGTCGCGACCGATGTGACGACCAGCACCGTCGCCAGCGTGATCACGGTCCACTTGATCCGCCGCCGCCAGTTCGGCGCGGGACGCGCCCCCCGGGGCGGCACGCCGTCCGGCCCGTCCGGCCCGCGTCCGCCGGGGCCGCCGTACACCTGGCCCGTGTTGTAGCCGCTGTCGTACTCGCCGTAACCGTCGTCGTACGACGGCTGCTGCGGGACGCCGGCCCCGTACGGCGGGGCGGCCGGGCCGCGGTTGCCGTACGCCGAGCGCTGCCCGGGCGGTGTCGCCGGGCCGCGCCGCACCTGGCGCATCACCTGGGCGCCCTCCGGCTGTGCGTCGGAGCTGCCGCGCCCGTAACGCGGGCCGCGGTTGTCGTCGGACCATCCCTCGGGCCAGTCATTCATGGGCCCAGTGTGCAGGGCGCGGACATGCGCCGTACAAGGGCTGTCGGAAAATAGGAGCGGCGCTGTTGCGAAGCCGACACAAATTCCGCGAAAGTCGCATCGGCATAAGGTGGACGGCATGACAGACCAGGCCACGGACGCGGAACGGGACATGGAACCGGAAATACCGGGCAAGCCGACGTCCGCCTCACGCACCACTCTCAGCCACATCATGACCCACAACGACACCAACCTTCTGGGCACGGTGCACGGCGGCGTGATCATGAAGCTGGTCGACGACGCGGCGGGCGCGGTGGCGGGCCGGCACTCCGGCGGTCCCGCCGTCACCGCGTCCATGGACGAGATGGCCTTCCTGGAGCCGGTCCGCGTCGGCGACCTGGTCCATGTGAAGGCCCAGGTCAACTGGACCGGCCGGACCTCCATGGAGGTCGGCGTCCGGGTCCTCGCCGAGCGCTGGAACGAGTCGGCCCCGGCCACCCAGGTCGGCTCGGCCTACCTGGTCTTCGCGGCCGTCGACGCCGACGGCAAGCCGCGCCGGGTGCCCGCGGTGGTCCCGGAGACCGACCGCGACCGGCGCCGGTACCAGGAGGCCCAGATCCGCCGCACGCACCGGCTGGCCCGCCGCCGGGCGATCAGGGAACTGCGCGAGCGGCGCGCCGCCGAGGGGTTCGAGGACTGAGCGCTCCGCTGGAGGTGCCGCACCGTGCCGTCGGCCGTCCGCGGGGCTGTCGCGGCCGGTCGCGCCCACGCGGCGGAGCCGCGTACCGATGCAGCCCCGCGCTCCTTCGGGTCGCCGCCGAACCGCACCGGACTTCGCCGGACCCGCTCGGTCACGCCTACGACCCCGGGCACACCACGTCGCTGCCGCGCACCGCGCGCGGGGCCGGCTGGCCCGGGTCCTCGAAGCGCACCTTGTGCACGTCCTTGAAGTCCGCCGCGACCGTCAGCCTCAGCAGCGGCCCCTGCCCCGGCACGGCCCGCAGCTCGGCGCCCGGCATGGCCGCGGCGAGGGCGCGGGCGGAACGGTCCCAGTGGGGGTCGTAGGAGATGACCGAGTGCGGGACGTGCGCCGGGGCCGTCACCGGCTGACGGGTCGTGGCGAAGCCCGTCGCCGCCAGTGCCGCGTCCACCCGCTTGGCCAGTCCCAGGGTGGCCGAGCCGTTCGCCACCTGGACCCGGATCTGCCGCGGATCCACGTCCACCGAGGTCACCGGGGCCGGTGCCGGGCCGTCGTGCCGCGGCGGGTCCGTGGTGAGCGGCTTGTCGTCGCGCAGGGACGTGAACAGCTGGTCGGCCTTCGCCTGGTCCCACTTCAGGGTCGAGCCGATGCCCCTGACCTCGTAGTTCATCTGCCCGATGGGCACGGTGACGAATTCGGAGGAGGAGGGCGAGAAGTCCCGCATGGCCCGGGCGAGGTCGAGCAGCTCGTCCGTGCCGAAGGTCTCGTCGGCGCGGACCGAGCCGAGCACCGCACGGGCCACGTCCCGGAACCGCATCGGGTTCAGCAGCACCCCCGACGAGGCGGCCTTCTCGATCAGCGAGGCCAGGAACCGCTGCTGCCGCCTCATCCGCCCCAGGTCGCTGGTGCCGTCGACGTGCCGGGCCCGCACGTACTGCAGCGCCTGGCCGCCCTTGAGGGTGTGCGTGCCGGCCGCGAGGTCGAGCCCGCTGTACGTGTCCTTCAGCGGGGCCGGCGTGCAGATCTTCACCCCGCCGAGGACGTCCACGGTCTTCATGAAGCTGGTGAAGTCGACCTCCAGATAGTGGTCGATCTTCACATGGGTCATGTTCTCGACCGCGCGGACGGTCAGCTGGGGGCCGCCCTCGGAGTAGGCGGCGTTCAGCCTGATCGGGTGCGCCGGGTGCTGCTGCCCGGTGCCCGGGTCGGTACGGGCGGGCAGCTCGGCGTAGGAGTCGCGCGGCAGGCTCACCACGGTGGCCCGGTCCCGGTTCTCCGAGATGTGCACGATCATCATCGTGTCCGTGCAGTGGCAGGGTGCCCCGCCGAGCCGGAACGCCCGCCGCTCCCGCTCGGTGATCTTGTCGCGGCCGTCGGTGCCGACCAGCAGCACGTTCATGCCGTGGCCCGCCCGGGGCCGGTTCTTCATGTCCTTGAACGCGTCGACCCGCGCGATGCCCGCGTCCAGGCTGCTGATCACCGCGTGCCCGATCCCGGCCGAGGCCAGCACCACCACGGACAGCGTGCACAGCGCCCGCATGGCCCAACGCGGCCGGCGGGGCGTGCGCAGGGATCTCACCGGCCGTACGGGCGGGCGCGGCACACGGCGGGGCGGCTGCGGTCGGCGCTGCGGAGGCGCGGGGGACCGGGGCGGGCTGGCCAAAGGGGGCACCTCCGGGCGAGGCCGTACGTGGGATCCGTGAGCACGGTAGGCCGATACGATCTCCAGCCCGGTCCTCCGTCCCTGCGGCGCGCAAAGGTGTCCCCCGTTCGCGGTAACGTGAGCCCCCTATGAACGCCAAGTCCGACGTGCGGCTCCCCGCTGTCTCCGTGATCATGCCCGTCCTCAACGAGGAGCGGCATCTGCGCGGGGCCGTCCAAGCGATCCTCGCGCAGGAGTACGCCGGCGAGATGGAGGTCGTCATCGCCCTCGGTCCGTCCACGGACCGCACGGACGAGATTGCGGCCCGGCTCGTGGCCGAAGACGCGCGCGTGCACACCGTCCCGAACCCCACCGGCCGCACGCCCGCGGCGCTGAACGCGGCGATCAAGGCCTCCCGGCATCCGGTCGTGGTCCGCGTCGACGGCCACGGCATCCTCTCGGCGAACTACATCGCCACCGCCGTCCGGCTCCTGGAGGAGACCGGCGCGCAGAACGTCGGCGGCATCATGCACGCCGAGGGCGAGAACGACTGGGAGCACGCGGTCGCGGCCGCCATGACCTCGAAGATCGGGGTCGGGAACGCCGCCTTCCACACGGGCGGCGAGGCCGCCCCCGCCGAGACGGTCTACCTCGGCGTCTTCCGCCGCGAGGCGCTGGAGCGGCAGGGCGGTTACAACGAGGAGTTCATCCGCGCCCAGGACTGGGAGCTGAACTTCCGGATACGGGAGGCCGGCGGCCTGATCTGGTTCTCGCCGGAGCTGAAGGTGTCGTACCGGCCGCGGCCCTCCGTGCGGGCGCTGGCCAAGCAGTACAAGGACTACGGCCGTTGGCGGCACGTCGTCGCGCGGTACCACTCCGGCTCGATCAACCTGCGCTACCTCGCCCCGCCGGCCGCGGTGTGCGCGATCGCGGCGGGCGTCGTGGCCGGCGTCCTGCTCACCCCGTGGGGTTTCGTCGTTCCCGGCGGCTACCTCGCGGCGATCGCCGCGGGCTCCGTCCCGGCGGGCAGGGGCCTGCCCCTGAAGGCCCGCCTGCAGATCCCCGTGGCCCTCGCCACCATGCACATGTCGTGGGGCTGGGGCTTCCTGACCAGCCCGAGGTCGCTGGCGAAGAAGGTCATCGCGTCCCGGCGGCCGGCGGTCCTCAGCCCGCACTGAGCCGGCGAACAGGGCCCCTCTTCGGCAGGGGCCCTTCCGCTACCACTGATACGGCTTGTACACGTCCATGCACTGCGACGTGTCCGAGCCGTTGACGGCGTCGGCGTTGTCGGGGATGTCCCCGGCCTTCGGCTTCGACTGCCTGGGGTACGACGCACCGGTGCGCCAGTCCGCGCCGACGACGACCGTGACCCCGGACACCCCGGTCGACTGCTGCACCGAACTCGCCGGAACGCCCAGCGCCTTGGCCACGGCCTGGGCGTCACCCGCCAGGTCCGCGCTCGGGTACTGCACGACCGTCCGGTCCGCGGACTGGGTCACGGAGGTGTCCGCCGCCGCCCGCGCGTAGCCCTGCTGCGCGAGCGCCTGGCTGATCGCCCCCGCCCGGCCCGGCACCGCCGCCTGGGTCGAGCTCTGGGTGGCGTTCTGCACCAGCACGCCGAGCCGGGCCGGGTCCGTCGAGGGGGCCTTGGCCGTCTTCCCGGAGTCGTGCGGTCGGTCCGGCGTCTGCTTCTTCGAGCCGGACGCGGCGCCGTTCTTGTCGAGCGGCACGTCGTCGCGGAGCATCTGCCACAGCTTGTCGGCGTTCGCCGCGTCCGGCAGGACATGTGAACCGTCCTGCGGATCCTCGATGTTGGGCATCGTCACCGACGTGATCCGGTCCGACGGCACCGACTTCATCTCCATGCCCAGGTCGTACAGCTTCTTGACCGTGCCGATCTCTTCGGAGACCTTCAGGGACTTGGTGGCCGCGTCGGCCAGGTCCATCAGGCGCCCGGAGTCGGTGAAGACGTTCTGCTTGCGCAGCGTGCGCATCATCGAGTTCAGGTACATGTGCTGGGCGCGGGCCCGCATCAGGTCGCTGCCCCAGGCGTGCCGGGTGCGCAGCCACTGCAGCGCCTGCTCGCCCTGGACCTTGTGCGTCCCGGCCGTCAGCTTCAGCCCGGAGCCGCCGCGCTGGGCCGGGGTCGGGTGGTCCCACACGTTCTGCTTCACGCACACGTCGACGCCGCCGATGGCGTCCGCCATCCGCACCACGCCGGAGAAGTCGATCGTCATCCAGTGGTCGATGTAGACCCCGGTGAGCTTCTCCCAGGTGGACAGCGTGCAGCCGGCCCCGCCCCGGGCCAGCGTGGTGTTGATGATGTCGTTCGTCGGCGGATAGACCTTGCCGGTGTCGGGGTCCGTGCACTTGGGGATGTCGACGCGGGTGTCCCGGGGGATGCTCACCATGGCGGCGCTCTTGCGGTCCGCGGAGAGGTGGATGAGCATCTGCACGTCCGCGTTCGGGGGACCGCCGACGCTGTCCCTGCTGCCGCCGAGTCTCAGGTCCTCGGCCGAGTTACGGCTGTCCGAGCCGATCAGCAGGATGTTCAGCGGGGTCTGCCCGGCCGCGTTCGGCGCGGTCTTGTGCGCCGCGGAGTCGCCGCTGCTGCGCCGGCCCTTGCGGATGTTCGCGTTCAGGTGCTCGTAGTACAGGTAACCGGCGCCCGCGGTGCCGAGTATCACCACCGCCAGTACGGTCGCCGACCACCGCAGGGCACGGCGTCTGCGCCGTGGCCGCCCGGTTCCGGAACCCTCTCTGCGCCGCCCTCCGCCGTGCCGGGACCCTTCCGGGTCCGTCCGGTCCTGCGCGGCGGGCGCCATCGCGTCGCCGACCGCAGGTTCCTGCCCTCGCACATCACTCTGCGCCAAACTTCCTGCCCTCCCCACCCTTGCGCCCCACCCGTGGTCACGAAAACGGGCCCGTCCCGCGTCGGGTTAGACGCACGACGGGCCCGAAGGGTTACCTATGAAGCGCACTTGGCCTCGTCGGCCGTCGACCCGTCGACCTTCGGCGCCTTCTGCGGAGCGGTGAGCGAGACACCGGCCCCCTTGAAGTCCTTGCCGAGGGTCAGCGTCATCGCCGGCAGGCCCTGGGAGTTGATCACGCTCTTGCCGGGGACGAGCGCCGAGCCGGGCAGCCCCATCAGCGCGGCCAGCTCCCGTGCCTGGGCGGCCTGGTCGGGGGCGTACTCCAGCGTGGTGTTCTTCACCTCGGCCGGTGCGTTGCCCGCGTTCTCCGACTTCAGCACGCCCTTGTCGGTCTG
Organism: Streptomyces monashensis; assembly: GCF_001866665.1. GTDB lineage: Bacteria > Actinomycetota > Actinomycetes > Streptomycetales > Streptomycetaceae > Streptomyces > Streptomyces monashensis. Next base: position 251,045 of record NZ_MLYO01000011.1, read on the forward strand.
CAGCCAGGACAGCTCCTCCTGCGCGCTGCCCGGCTGGGCACCGCCGTTGAGGATCCGCACCCGCACGTCCGACGGCGCGGACCTGCTGCCCTTGAGCTGGGCCGCCTGGGCGTCCTTCGCCGCCTTCTGCTTCTTCTTCACCTCGGTGAAGGAGACGTCGTTCTGGATCGCCTGGAAGACCGCGGGCGCCGTCGACTGGTTGACGACGACGGTCGCGTGCACCTTCTCGGCCGGGTTGTCTATCACCGGCACCGTGGTGAAGGTGATGTTCTTCGGCGGCACCTTCTTCAGCTCCAGCGCCATGTCCTTGAGCGTGCCGATCTTGTCGATGCCGGTGTCGACGGTCAGCGCCTTGGTCGCCGCCTCGGCCAGGTCCAGCAGCTTGGAGGGGTTGGTGAGGGTGTCGCTGGAGGACATCTTGCGCATCAGCGAACCCAGGAACTGCTGCTGGACCTTGATGCGGTCCAGGTCGCCCTGGTTGCCGAAGCTGTGCCGGGTGCGTACGAAGGCGAGGGCCTGCTCGCCCTCCACCACCGACTTGCCCGCGGGCAGCCTCAGATGGGACTCCTTGTCGTTCACCGGGTGCGCGACGCACACCTCGACGCCGCCCACCGCGGTCGACAGGGTCTTCACCGCGTTGAAGTCGGCCATCATGAAGTGGTCCACGTGGATGCCGGTGACCTCCTCGACGGTGCGCATGGTGCAGCCCGCGTCGCGGCCGTCCTGCCCGAGGCTCGTGTTGAAGCGTACGTTCTCCGTGCCGGGGATCACCTTGCTGCTGCCGTCCGGCTGCTTCGTCGGGCAGTCCGGGACGTTGACGATCAGGTCGCGCGGGATGCTCAGCGCGGTGGCGTTCGTCCGGTCCTTGGACACGTGCAGCAGGATGTCGGTGTCCGCGTGCCCGACGCTGCCCTTGTCGCCGTAGCCCTCGTTGCCCTTGCCGGTGCGCTTGTCGGTGCCGATGACCAGGAGGTTGAAGGCCTCGTCCTTGCTGAAGCCCTTGGAGCCCGCGTCGCCGACGTCGGTCGAGCTGATGTTGCCTTCGAGGTGCCGGAGATAGAGATAGCCGGCGGTACCCGCCGCGACCAGCACGAACGCGGTGCCGCCCGCGGTCCACGCGAGGACCTTCCTGGCCTTCGACGTCTTCTTCCCGTTCTTCTTCACCGGCCGCCGCGCGGCGCGTCGCCCCTGCGGGGCCTCCGGCTCGCCGCCCCGGCGCCGGGCCGAGCGCGGCCGGGGCACCTCGGCGCCGTCCACCCGGCTCATCTCCCGGGTCTCCCCGGCGGCCATGTCGTTGCGGCGGCGCCGCGCACCGCCGCCCTCCTGGCCGGCCGGTCTGCGCGGAGAGGGCACCTGCGACTGCGCTGCGGAAGGACCCAGTCGCAGTTCGTATTCGCCGGTATTCGGATTGAGTACCCACTGGTCGGCGGGATCGATGTTGTCCGCCCGCCCACGGCCTTGCGCGTCCACGGTTGTCCGAATCCTCCGTCGGGGCCACGCGGCGCCTTCCCCCTCAAAGGCGCTCGGGTCTCGGTGAATCGGTGCACGGCTCCAGGTCTGACCTCGCGCCGGGTGCACCGGAGCGCTCACACTATCCGCCCAGTTCGGCGTCGAGCGACGCCGGTGACGAATTCGCCCTCCCTACAACTGGGCAATCCCCCTCATATTCTGAACGGAATTCGGGCGCGCCGGTGTGCGCCTCATGTGCAGCCGTGCTCGGCGGCCGTACTGCCGCGGAAGGTCGGCGCGGGGGAGGGGACGCCCCGGGAGCCCGTGTCCCCGCCGGGCAGTGCGGCCTGTGCGGGCGCCGTCCGGGTCACCGCCACGGGCTGATCGGCGCGCAGCCGCGCGAACAGTTTCCCGGCCTCCGGCTCCACGAGTTGGTCACGGTTGGCGTCGTGGACGTACGACTTCCTCGGTACCGTCAGGAACTGCACCTGTTTGATGGGAATGTTGCGCAGCCCTCGCACCAATTGGTACAAGCCGCGCAGACTGGCCAGTTCCGGATCGGTGGTCAGTGAAGAGGTCGCCGCGTCCAGCACCGGATACAGCTTCACCGGATTCAGCAGGACGTCGCTGCTCTGCATCTTGTCGACGAGTGCGCCGAGGAACTGCTGCTGCCGTTCCATCCGTTCGGTGTCGCTGCCGTCGCCCAGCGACTCGCGGGCCCGCACGTAGCCGAGCGCCTGCTCGCCGTTCAGCATGACCTGCCCCGCGGGCAGCGTCAGCTCGGCGGCCTTGTCGTGGATGGGCTCCTTCACGCAGACCCGCACCCCGTCGACGGCGTCCACCATCTCCTTGAACCCGCTGAAGTCCACGACCACGTGATGGTCGATCCGGACGCCCGTCAGCTTCTCGACGGTACGGATCGAACAGGCCGAACCCCCCACCGCGTAGGCGCTGTTGAACATCGTGAACACCGGCGCGCTGCGGCTGCCGTCCGTCCGCAGACAGCGGGGGACGTCCACCATCAGGTCCCTCGGCAGCGACACGGCGGTGGCGCTGCGCCGGTTCGCGGCCAGGTGCAGCAGGATCGTGGTGTCCGAGCGCTCGCTGCCCAGATCCCGCCCGTAGCGCGCGTTGCCGTCCCCGGACCGGGTGTCGGAGCCGATCAGCAGGATGTTCTGCGCGCCCTTCACCAGCGCGGTGGGGCGCTCCCGCTCGTACCGGGCGAGTTCCCGGGCGGCCGCGTCGTCCGCGGTGATGTTGGCGCTGAGGGTGGCGTAGAGGAGCCAGCCGCCGCCGCCGGCCGCCGCGACGGACGCGGCCAGCCCGAGCGCCGCCCGCCGCGCCCACCGCCGACGCCGCCGCGCCGGCCCGTCCCCGACCGCCGAGGCCCCGAGCCCGGGACCGAGGGCCCCGCGTGCGGTGTCGGTCACGGGCGGGCACCCCCCTCATCGGCGTACGAGCGTCACGTGCTGCTCTCTCGACGATGGCCGGGATGGCGGCGGGCGGCGCCCTCAGCTAGCCCGAGCGGGGGAGAGCGGCGCCTGACGCCGACGCCTACCGACGTACCGCGGTCACCCGCTCGCTCTCGATCCGCTGGGCGAGGGCCTCCTCGCCCAGCCGGTCCGGATGCCGGCAGAGCACCACGGACCCACCGGAGGCGAGCGGCGAGAACAGCCCCGCGCTCAGCCCCTCCCAGGTGTCGTACGGCAGCCCCGACAGCAGCCGCGAACCCGGCCCCGTCAGCTCCAGCTCCGCCGCGTCGGCGACCGCCTTCTGCACGACCTCCGCCGCGCTGAACTCCGCGCCGGCGACGATCAGCGCCGGTGCGTCCGCGTCCACCGGGGCGAACGGCACGAACCGGTCCCCCTGCCCGGGCACCTCCACGGCGTAGTCGAGGAACCCGTCCGGCGGCTGCGGGAAACGCCCGCCCAGCGGCCGCAGCGCGAGGGCGATCCGCTCGCCCCGGCACGCCCGCGCCGCGTCCAGCGAGTCCGGCCCGCTGACCACCACGTCGGCCGCGGACGGCTCCCCGCCCACGTCGGCGAGGGCCCCCACCGAGGCACAGGCCAGCAGCCACACCGCCGTCTGCCAGTGCGCGGGCAGCAGCAGCGCGACCCGGTCGCCGGGCTCGACGGAGAGTTCGCCCTGAAGGAGGTTCGCGGTCTTGGCCACCCAGTTGGCGAACGTGGCCACGGACAGTTCGACACGTTCGCCCGTGGCGTCGTCGTAGAAGGTCACCAGCGGGCGGCCGGGGTCCGCGGCGAGCGCGGAAGCCAGCAGGTCGGCAGGGGTGCGATCGGTGGCGTTCACCCGGGAAAGGGTACGCGCGGGCGATCACGGGCGGTGCGTGCCCGTGCCACCGGTTCGGCGGAACATGTCCGACGGTCCGTCAGATCACGTGTGGACAGATATGTCTGATTATGTTCAAGATCGTAACCATGCGTGGATTCTTTTCCCCTTCCCTGGGTTCCTCCGGTTCCTTCCGTTCCCTCGGCGCGCCCTTGATCGCCACCGTCCTCGCGCTCTCCTCCCTGTCCCTGCCCGCGACCACGGTGACCGCCGTGCCCGCCGCGCCCGTGACCGGCGGCATCCCGGGGAGCACCCGCTCGCTGCCCCTCGCCCCCCTCACCCGCGCGCGCGGCCTCGGCGCCGCCCCGGAGCAGGGGGTGTACCGGGCCGACGGCGAGCGCTTCTCGCTGCTGGGAGTCGTGTGGGACGACCCCGGCGCCGAGCTGCGCGGCCGGATCCAGGTGCGCACCCGGGCCGCCGGCACGGGGGCCTGGTCCGGCTGGCAGGACGTCGAGACGCACAACGCGGGGCACGGCCCCGACCCGGGCACGGCGGAGGCCGCCTCGCCCCGGGTGCGCGGGGCGACCGCGCCGTTGTGGGTGGGGGCCTCCGAGGGGGTGGACGTACGGGTCCGCGCGGCGTCCGTCCGACTGCCCGACGGCACCAGGTCGGCCGGAGCGCGCACCTCGGTCCCGTTGCCCTCCGGGCTGCGGCTGGAGCTCGTCGACCCGGGGGACGACGGAACGCCGCCTGGCGCACCGGCCGACGCGCCCCACACCGGTGCGGACACGGCGGCGGCGCGCGCGGCGTCCGCCGCCAACACCGACGTCGCCGGCTTCGGCGCCCTGGAGATCCCGGAGCTCGACAAGGCGGCCACCGAGCGGGAACTCACCCGCCTCAAGGGCCCGGCGCGGACGGCGTCGTACATCGGGGCGCGCCCGCGGATCGTCACCCGCCTGGGCTGGGGCGCGGACGAATCACTGCGCGAACCCGGGTTCGGCTACACGAAGACGGTCAGGGCGGCCTTCGTGCACCACACGGGCTCGGGCAACCAGTACAGCTGCTCCCAGACCCCCTCCGTCATCCGCAGTATCTACCGCTACCACGTCAAGAGCATGGGCTGGCGGGACATCGGCTACAACTTCCTCGTCGACAAGTGCGGAACCGTCTACGAGGGCCGGGCCGGGGGCGTGGCGAAGGCGGTGCTCGGCGCGCACACCCTCGGGTTCAACAGCGACAGCATGGGCATCGCCGTGATCGGCACGTACACCGAGACGGAGCCGGCCGACGCGGTGGTCACGGCGCTCGCCCGGCTGACCGCGTGGAAGCTCGGGCTGAACGGCGCCGATCCACAGGGCAGGACATATCTCACGTCGGGCGGAGGCAACCTCTACCGGAAGGGTAAGAACGTGCAGCTGAACGTGGTTTCCGGACACCGGGACGGGTTCGCCACCGACTGCCCCGGCGCGGCGCTCTATGCCAGGCTCGGAGCGGCTCGTTCCGCCGCCGCCGACTACCAGGGACGCTGAACGGGCCGCCGTCACGGGCGCGGTGAACGAGGCTCGCGTTCACCGCCGTCGACGGGGGCGCGCCGGTCTCACACCGTTCTATTACCGATCTCGTGGAAAACCGCGCGGTCGTCAAGGGCGCCGTCGCTACGGTCTGCATACACTGACCGGCCGAAGCCGAAACGAGTAGTAACGAGTAGTTCGACCGGTCCCGGCAGGAAGAAAGCAGAGACGACAGGTGACAGAAGCGATCCTCCTGGTCGGCGGCAAAGGCACCCGGCTGCGTCCACTGACGGTGCACACGCCCAAGCCCATGGTTCCGGCCGCCGGCGTACCGTTCCTCACCCATCAGCTGGCGCGGGCCAAGGCAGCCGGTGTGGACCACATCGTCCTCGCCACCAGCTATCTGGCCGAGGTCTTCGAGCCGTACTTCGGCGACGGCTCCGCCCTCGGACTGAGCATCGAGTACGTGACGGAGGAGGAACCCCTCGGCACCGGCGGCGCCATCCGCAACGTCGCCTCGCGTCTGCACTCCGGGCCCGACGAACCGGTCCTGATCTTCAACGGTGACATCCTGACGGGCCTGGACATCAGGGCCCTGGTCGACACCCACCGCTCGACGGGCGCGGACGTCTCCCTGCACCTGACGAAGGTGACGGACCCGCGCGCCTACGGCCTGGTCCCGACCGACGAGACCGGCAGGGTGCTGGCCTTCCTGGAGAAGCCGCAGACCCCCGAGGAGATCGTCACCGACCAGATCAACGCGGGGGCGTACGTCTTCCGCCGCTCGGTCATCGACTCGATCCCGCTGGGCCGCCCGGTCTCGGTGGAGCGCGAGACGTTCCCGGACCTCCTCGCGGCCGGAGCCCACCTCCAGGGCATGGTCGACTCCACGTACTGGCTGGACCTCGGCACCCCGGCGGCCTTCGTGCGCGGCTCGGCCGACCTGGTCCTGGGGCGTGCGCCGTCCCCGGCCGTCCCGGGCCGCTGCGGCGACCGCCTCGTCCTGCCGACGGCCACGGTGGCGCCGGACGCCAAACTGACCGGCGGCACGGTGGTGGGCGAGGGCGCGTTCGTGGCCGAGGGCGCCCGTGTCTTCGGCTCGACGATCCTGCCCGGTGCGGTCATCGAACCGGGCGCGGTCATCACCGACTCCCTGATCGGCACCAAGGCCCGCGTCGGCGAGCGCTCCGTGCTCACCGGCACGGTCGTCGGCGACGGCGCGATCGTCGGCCCCGACAACGAACTGCGCGAGGGAGTCCGGGTGTGGTGCGACGCCCGTATCCCGGCGGGCGCGGTGCGGTTCTCCTCGGACCAGTAGGGACAGGACGGTAGTCCGGGCCGGCGGTTCGGGCCGGCAGTGACGTGGGGCCCGGGGATCACTCCCCGGGCCCCACGGCTGCGGGCACGCTCACAACAGCCCGATGTCCACCCGAGGCATCTTCGGCGCCCGCCGGGCCGGCACCTGCCCGCTCAGCAGGATCAGCCGGGCCGCCCGGTGCCGCTGCCCGGCATACGGCTCCAGCAGGCGCAGCATCCCGGCGTCGTCGGCATGACGGTCCCCGGCCAGCGCCCACCCCACGATCCCCGGCAGATGCAGATCCCCGACCGTCACCGCGTCCGCCGCCCCGTGACTGCGCTGCACGACCTCCGCCGACGTCCACGGCCCCACGCCCGGCACGACCTCCAGCCGGGCCCGCGCCTCGTCGGCCGGCATCCCCACCGCCTGCTCCAGCCGCGCGGCGACCCGTACGGACCGCAGGATCGTCGACGCCCGCTTGTCGTCGACGCCCGCCCGGTGCCATTCCCAGGAAGGGATCAGCGCCCAGGTCCGCGCCGTCGGCATCACCCGCATCGGCCGCTCGGACACCCCGGCGGGTCCCGGCGCCGGCTCCCCGAACCTGCGCACCAGCAACCGCCAGGCCCGGTACGCCTCGTCGGTCGTGACCTTCTGCTCCAGCACCGACGGGATCAACGACTCCAGCACCAGCCCGGTCCGGGTCAGCCGCAGCCCCGGCCGCCGGTGCCGCGCCAGCGCCACCACCCGGTGCCGGGGCACGAACGCCTCCGGGTCGTCGGCCGCGCCCAGCAGTTCGGGCAGCCCGTCCAGCAGCCACTGGGCCCCCGGCCCCCATGCTTCGCCGAGCACCTCTCCGGCGTGCGCCCGCACCCGCAGCGTGCCCGGCCCGGCGGGCGTACGGCAGGCCCGCCACACGGATCCGTCCGGCGTGGCCCGGAACGTGGGATCGGCGGGCCCGCGCCGCAGCGGTCCGAGCACCAGCCCGAGATCCAGCGGCCCCTGCGGCGTCCACCGCCGCACCCGCGCCCGCTCCGACGGCACCGCCTGCCGCGGTATCGGGCCGAGAGGGGGTGTGGGCCGCTGAGGGAAACGTCCTGCCACGAGTGAGGTCCTAGGAGAGCCGGTGTCGTGCTACGAGCGTAGGCGGTGCGGGAAGGAGCCGTACGGGACTTTCCCGCCCGGCACCTTCCGGCTTCCGGCTCACCGCACCTCGATGAACGCCCCAGGGTCCCGCTCCGGCCGCGGTCCCGGCTCCGCCGCCGGATGCCCGACCGCCACCGCGCCCATCGGATCCCAGTCCGCCGGCAGCCCGAGCGTCTCGCGCACCACGTCCCGGCAGAACAGCGTGGACGACACCCACGCCGAGCCCAGCCGCTCCCCGGCGAGCGCGACCAGGAAGTTCTGCACGCCCGCGCCCGCCGCGACGACGAACATCTCCCGCTCGGCGCCGTCCCGCCGCGCGTCCCCGTAGTGGTGCGAGCCGTCCATGACGAGACACGGCACCACCAGATAAGGCGCGCCCCGCAGCACGTCGCCCCGGCGCACCCGCTTCGCTATGGACTCCTCGCTCTTGCCGTCCCCGCGCAGGTCGGCGATCCAGGCCTCCCGCATCGCGTCCAGCAGCCGCAGCCGCGACTCCGGCGACTCCAGCAGCACGAACCGCCACGGCGTCGTGTGGTGCGGCGCCGGTGCCGTCACCGCGGCGGCCACCGCGCGCCGGACCGCGCCGGGGTCCACGGGCTCGTCGGTGAAGGCCCGGACCGTGCGCCGCTGGGTGACCGCCTCGCGGACCGCCTCGGAGGTGCCGAGCCGGAACATGTCGTCCCGCGCGGTCCGCACCAGCGCCCGCGCGCCCTCCTCCGGCTCCCCGCCGACGACGTGCGGCAGACCGCGGACGACGGCGACCGGCCGCCCGGACGCCTTGCCCTTGACCAGGTCTCCCGCCGCCGCCAGTTCGTCCGCCGTGGCCACGACCGTCGCGCTGAGCGGATTGCCGTACGCGTCCGTGCCGCCGCGCAGATCGTCCAGCACGCGCACGCCGGCCGCGCCGATCGCCACGTCCGTGAGCCCCGAGCGCCAGGGCCGCCCGAAGGTGTCGGTGACGACCACGCCCACGTCGACGCCGAGCGTGGCGCGCAGCCCGTCGCGGATCGCGCGCGCGGAGGCGTCCGGGTCCTCGGGGAGCAACAGCACCGTGCCCGCGGGGGTGTTGGAGGCGTCGACCCCGGCCGCGGCCATGACCAGGCCCTGCCGGTTCTCCACGATGCGCAGCGCGCCGCGGCGGGCCACCACCCGGACCGTCTCGGCGTCGATCGCCGCCTCCCGGTCGGCGGCCTCCGTGATCCGGCCCTCGGCCTTGGAGACGATCTTGGAGGTGACGAGCAGCACGTCCCCGTCCACCAGGCCCGGCTCGGCGGCGGCGATGAGCTTGGCGAGGTCGTCGCCCGGCTGCACCTCGGGGATGCCGGACAGGGCCCGGACCGTGTACTGCGGGCCCTGCGGGCGGTCCTCGGTCACGCTCCCCGCACCTCCTCGGCCAGCGCCAGCGCCTCGCGCGCCATCTGCGCGGCCGCGTCGACGTCGGTCATCATCAGCGGCACGGCCCGGCAGCGGATGCCGTCCGCCTCGACCCGCTCGACGGCGCCCGCGTCCACGGTGTCGACCAGCCAGCCGTCCAGCAGTCCGGAGCCGTAGTGCTCGGCGACCGCGGCGGCCGTGGACTCCACGCCGACCGCGGCGAGCACCTTGTCGGCCATCCCGCGCACGGGCGCGTCCCCGACGATGGGGGACAGCCCCACCACGGGCACGCCCGCCTCCGCGATGGCCTCCCGGATGCCGGGCACGGCCAGGATCGTGCCGACGGACACGACCGGGTTGGACGGCGGGAAGAGGATGACGTCCGCCGCGGCGATGGCCTCCAGGACGCCGGGCGCCGGCTTGGACTGCTCGGCGCCGACGGGCACGATCGCCTCCGCCGGGACCTCGGCGCGCAGCCGCACCCAGTACTCCTGGAAGTGGACCGCCCTGCGCTCGCCGTCGACCTCGACCGCCACGTGGGTCTCCACGCGGTCGTCGGTCATCGGGATCAGCTTCACGCCCGGCTGCCAGCGGTCGCACAGCGCCTCGGTGACCGCGCTGAGCGGATAGCCGGCGCCGAGCATCTGCGTCCGCACGATGTGCGTGGCGAAGTCCCGGTCGCCGAGGCCGAACCACTCGGGCCCGACGCCGTAGGCCGCCAGCTCCTCCTTGACCCGGAAGGTCTCGTCGGTCCGCCCCCAGCCCTGCTCCTCGTTGATACCGCCGCCCAGTGTGTACATCACCGTGTCGAGGTCCGGGCAGACCTTCAGCCCGAAGAGATGGATGTCGTCGCCGGTGTTGCCGATCACCGTGATCTCCGCGTCCGGTACGGCCCGCTTCAGACCACGCAGGAAACGGGCACCGCCGATGCCGCCTGCCAGAACCACAATGCGCATGCGGCCAAGTGTCGCAGGCGGGTACGACAACGCGTCAGGCAGTCACCGGACGCGGCTCGGTGCGCGCCTCGCAGTGCGGGGACGTGTGCATGGGCATCTCGGTCAGGCCCGGGTGGTAGACGTGCAGACTGACCGCCGGCTCCAGGGTGTCGTTGACGACCTCGTGGACGTACCCCGGCGCGAACACGCGCTGGGCGCCCGCCGCCAGCGCGCGCGTGCCGCGTTCGGTGCGCTCGGTGAGGGCGCCCTCCAGGACGGTGAGGACACCGGAGGAGCGGCCGTGGCCGTGCAGGCCGCTGCCCTGTCCGGGCACCCAGCTCAGCAGCCACACCTCGTAGCCGGGCCCGGTGCGCAGCCGGTGGTACCAGCGCGTCGTCGCGTCGTAGCGGACGAGGTGGGCCCACTGGGAGCGGTCGGCGGCGATCGCGCGCGCGAGGCCGACGAACTCGGCGACGGTGGCCGGGTGCTCACGCGGCGGCTGGAGCAGGTGCGGGACCTCGAGGATGTCGCCGGCGATCTGGAGGTCGTTGTCGCTGTTCATGGGTGCGCTGGTTCCTCGGTGAAGGAAGGTCAGAGGGAACGGGAACCGCGTCGCAAAGGACACGGCCGACAGCCGGAGCGGGGTGTGGCTCAACAGCTGGAACAGCAACAACAGCTACAGCGCGCCCGGGCAGCACCATGGGACCCGGCGGTGCGGGTCGAGGTGAGTGCCGAGTGCGCGAGCATGCCCCCTAGGACAGCGGTTCACACCTGTGCTGTCAACTCGACGCCCGACATGTGGGACACGCTTCACCTCATCCGGTTCATCTGTCAGGTGAAAGGTTTGCTCATCCTGGTAGCCGGACACATGCGCCACAACCGGACGCTCAAACCTCGTGCAACTCGATCGAACGCGGAGCCGTCTTTCTCCGTACAGAGATCTGTCAGAGGTCTGTACGAGGTTCGACCACCTCCGGAGCCCTCGCCTGCGCGTCATGGTTTATGGCGATTTGAACACTTTCCGCACGGCCTTGGTTCCGCAGAGTGAATAACGGGCCCAATAGCAGATCTCGGCTTGACTCGCCCGGAGCAGCACACTTGTAATTTCACTCGTGTCGTTCAGCCGAAATCGGTAACGGCTGACGCACGGGGACGCGAAAGACAGACGAGGGGCGCACATGACCGAGCTGGTGCAGCAACTGCTGGTCGACGACGCGGACGAGGAACTCGGCTGGCAGGAGCGCGCGCTGTGCGCCCAGACCGACCCCGAGTCCTTCTTCCCCGAGAAGGGCGGCTCCACCAGAGAGGCGAAGAAGGTCTGCCTCGCCTGCGAGGTCCGCTCCGAATGCCTCGAGTACGCCCTCGCCAACGACGAGCGCTTCGGTATCTGGGGCGGTCTGTCCGAGCGGGAGCGCCGCCGCCTGAAGAAGGCCGCCGTCTGACCACACATCCACACCAAAACGTCACGAACGGCCCGTCGCATGTGGGTTATCCACAGGCGGCGGGCCGTTGTCGTGGTCAGCCGATAGTGTGGTCGCTCGTCCGAGACGCCCGCTGTCCCCTCGACGCACGAGGAGGCACGGGCATCCACCGCAGTCCATCGAACCGGGGCCCGTACCTCGATGTCCGTGCACAGCCATACGGCAGCCCAAGACCCGGCCGCCACGGCGGGTTTTGACCCGTCCCGCCCGCCCGAGTTCCCGCGTCACGTCGTCACCGCGGTCCTCGTCGCCCACGACGGTGCCCGCTGGCTGCCCGACGCCCTCGCCGGCCTGCTCGGCCAGGAGCGCCCCGTCCAGCACGCGGTCGCGGCCGACACCGGCAGCGCGGACGACTCCGCCCGGCTGCTCACCGAAGCCCTCGGCGACGCCAACGTCCTGCACCTGGCCCGCCGCACCGGCTTCGGCCAGGCCGTGGAGGAGGCGAGCCGCACCGCCCCGGTCCTCACCCCGGAAGAGCTGCCGTATCTCAAACGTCCCAGCGGCTGGGACCCGGTCACCCGCTCGTGGCGCGACGACGCCTACGACCTGCCCGAACTCCCGCACGGCGAGCCCGTCCAGTGGCTCTGGCTGCTACACGACGACTGCGCCCCCGAACCCGACGCCCTCGCCGAGATGCTGCGCGTCGTCGAGAACGAACAGGAGCTGGGCCGCGCCGACGTGGCCGTCGTCGGCCCCAAGCTGCGCGGCTGGTACGACCGCCGGCAGCTGCTGGAGGTCGGCGTCTCCATCGCCAACTCCGGCCGCCGCTGGACCGGCCTGGACCGCCGCGAACAGGACCAGGGGCAGCACGACCACGTCCGCACCGTGCTGTCCGTGTCCTCCGCCGGCATGCTCGTCCGCCGCGACGTCTTCGAACAGCTCGGCGGCTTCGACCGCCGCCTGCCCCTCATGCGCGACGACGTCGACCTGTGCTGGCGCGCCCACAGCGCCGGCCACCGCGTCCTGATCGCCCCCGACGCCGTCGTCCGGCACGCCGAGGCCGCCGCCCGCGAGCGCCGCGCCGTCGACTGCGCGGGCCGCACCAGCGCCTCCCCGCACAAGGTCGACAAGGCCGGTGCCGTCTACACCCTGCTCGCCAACACCCGCACGGGCGCGCTGCCCTGGGTCCTGCTCCGGCTCGTCCTCGGCACCGTCCTGCGCACCGTCGCCTACCTCGTCGGCAAGGTCCCGGGCCAGGCCGTCGACGAGATCCGCGGCCTGCTCGGCGTGCTGCTGCGCCCCGAGCGGATCATCGCCGCCCGGCGCCGCCGCGGCTCCTCACAGCTCGACAAGGGCGAGCTGCGCCAGCTCCTGCCACCACCCGGCGCCACCATCCGTGCCACCGTCGAGCAGATCGCGGGCAACTTCTCCAGCGGCCGGGACAGCGAGACGTCCTCGGCGGGCCGGCACGGCGGCGCCATGGAGTCCGGCCCCGGCGGCGACGACGCCGACTTCCTGGAGATAGAGCAGTTCGCCCGGCTCAAGCGCATCGCCCGCAACCCCGGCCCGGTGCTCTTCCTGGCCCTGCTGCTGATCTCCCTCGCCGCCTGCCGCGCCCTGCTCGGCAGCGGTGCGCTCGCGGGCGGCGCCCTGCTGCCCGCCCCGGCCGGCCCCGGTGAGCTGTGGTCCCGCTTCGCCGACTCCTGGCACCCGGTGGGCGCGGGCGGCTCTCCGTCCGCACCGCCCTACCTCGGAATTCTCGCGGCCCTCGGCACGCTCCTGTTCGGCTCCACCGGACTCGCGGTCACCGTCCTGCTGATCGCCGCGGTGCCGCTCGCCGGCTTCACCGCCTACTTCGCCTCCCGGCCGCTCGTCACCTCCCGGCTGCTGCGCGCGTGGGCCGCCGTCGTCTACGCCTTCCTGCCCGCCACCACCGGCGCCCTGGCCGGCGGCCGCATCGGCACCACCGTCCTCGCCGTGCTGCTGCCGCTCATCGCGCGCGCGGGCATCGCCGCGAGCGGCCTCGCGAACCGCTCCGGCGCGCGCGGCAGTTGGCGCGCCACCTGGGCGTACGCGCTGCTGCTGACCATCGCCACGGCCTTCACGCCGATCGTGTGGCCCGTCGCGCTGCTCCTCGGCCTCGGCGTGCTGGCGCTGCGCCGCAGCGACCCCGTCGCCCAGGCCTTGCGCTTCCTCGCCCAGCTCGGCACCCCGCTGCTGGTCCTCGCCCCCTGGTCGCTGACCCTCCTGCCGGCCGGCTTCTTCACGGAAGCCGGCCTGGACTACGGCGCGTCGACCGCCTCCGCGCTCGACCTGCTCGGCGCCAGCCCCGGCGGCGCGGGCACCGTGCACGGACTGATGCTCATCGGCATCGTCCTCGCCGCGCTCGCCGCCCTCCTGCGCTCCGAGCGACAGCTGGGCATCCGCACCGCCTGGGCCGTCGCCCTGGTCGCCCTCGTCTTCGCCGTGCTGTCCAACAGGTCCGCCTGGGCCGGACCGGCCACCCTCGTCTACGGCATCGCCCTGCTGGCCGCCGCCGCCCTCGGCGCCGACGGCGCACGCGCACGCGTGGCCGAGCAGAGCTTCGGCTGGCGCCAGCCGGTCGCCGCCCTGATCGCCTTCGCCTGTGCCGTGGGCCCGCTGCTCGTCGCCGCCGGCTGGGTGATCGGCGGCGCCGACGGCCCCGTGAAGCGCCAGGACCCCACCCAGGTGCCCGCGTTCGTCGCCGAGGACGCCACCACCGGCGACCAGGCCCGCACCCTGATCCTCGACAGCGACTCCACCGCGCGCGTGCGCTACGCCCTGGTCCGCGGCTCCGGCGCCCGCATGGGAGACGCCGAACTCGGCGCCGCCGAAGGCACGAACAGCCGGCTGGACAAGATCGTCGCCAACCTCGTCGCCGGCTCCGGCGCCGACCAGGCCGACGAACTCGGCGGCTTCGCCGTGCGCTACGTCCTCGTCCACAAGGGCGCGCCCCGCGACTTCACCCGCGTCCTCGACGCCACGCCCGGCCTGTCCCGGCTCAGCCAGCAGAGCGGCAGCGCCCTGTGGCGCGTCGACCAGGAGGTCTCCCGCGCCGCCATCGTCCCCGCCGGCGGCTCGGGCACCGCCCAGCCGGTCAGCGCCGGACCGGTGGAGATCCACACGACCGTCCCGTCCGGCGCGGACGGCCGCGTCCTGCGCCTCGCCGACACCGCCTCCGCCGGCTGGACGGCCACCCTGGACGGCAAGCCGCTCACCCGCACCACCGTCGACGGCTGGGCCCAGGGCTTCCAACTGCCCGCGAACGGCGGCAGGCTCGATGTCGTCTACGACGACCCGATCACCCACACCGCCTGGCTGTGGGCCCAGGGCGCGCTCGCCGTCGTCCTGGTCGTCCTCGCTCTGCCCGGCCGCCGCCGCGACGTCGACGACGACCTGCCCGAGGCGGAACCCCTTCCGGCCCAGGTCCCGACGGGCGAGGGCCGCCGCGCCCGCCGCCTGCGCGCCCAGGCCGAGGAACAGGCCGCGGAACAGGCCGCGGAGCAGGCGGCCGAACCGGCCGGCGAACAGACCGGTGATCCGGCGCAGGAGCAGACCGCCGCGCCCGCGATGCCGGACGTTCCCCCGGCCCCCGCCGCCGTGCCCCAGCAGCAGCCCTACGACGACTGGGACCAGTCCTCCTACGCGAACGCCGGCTACGGCTACGCGACGGATCAGTACCAGCCCGCCGACCCGTACCAGACGCACGGCTACGACCAGCAGGGCTACGCCCACGACCCGTACCAGAACGGCCAGTACGACCCGTACGCCTACGGCGGCACGGCCCACCAGATGCCGTACGACCCGACGGCCTACCAGCAGGGCTACGACCCGGCGTACGACCCCGCCCAGCAGGGCTACGACCCGGCCCAGCACCCCCACGGCACCGGCAGCGAGCGCCCCGACGGGAGCCAGCAGTGAACCGCACGACCCTGTCCCTGATCGCCGGCGCCACCGCGCTGGCCGCCGTCACCGCGTTCGCCGCCCTCGACGGCCCGTCCGCGTCCGGCGCCACCGCGCCGAAGGCGGCGGCCAGTCTCCCGGTGGAGCGTACGAGCCTGCTGTGCCCGGCACCGAGCATCTCGGACATCGCCGACACGTCGTACACCTCGTTCACGCCCGTCACCCAGTCCACGGCGAGCAGCGGCAAGGCCCAACTCCAGGCGGCCGACCAGCAGTCGGCGGACGGCACGG
The DNA here is from genome assembly GCF_001866665.1 of Streptomyces monashensis. Classification (GTDB taxonomy): domain Bacteria; phylum Actinomycetota; class Actinomycetes; order Streptomycetales; family Streptomycetaceae; genus Streptomyces; species Streptomyces monashensis. The sequence goes on from NZ_MLYO01000011.1 coordinate 266,679, forward strand.
GCGGCTCCGCGTCGGGCGGCTCCACACCGGGCAAGGGCTCCAAGGGATCGCAGGGCTCGAAGACGGGCAAGGACTCCAAGGGGTCCAAGAGCGGGAGCACGACGGCGGACAAGCCGGTGCTCACCCCCAAGGCCCCCGGCACCCCGGCCACCGGCGACGTCTCGGGCGCCGACGGGTCCGCGCTCATCGGCACCGCCGACGGCAGGTTCGCGCCCGGCTGGACCGTGCAGGAGACCACCGAGGTCGCCGCCGGCACCGGCCGCGGCCTCCAGGGCGTCAACTGCACGCCCGCGGACACCGAGTTCTGGTTCCCGGGCGCCAGCACGGCCGCGAGCCGCACCGACTACGTGCACCTGACCAACCCCGACGACTCCGCCGCCGTCGTCGACATCGAGCTGTACGACAAGAACGGCGCGGTCAAGTCCCCGCTCGGCGAGAACCTCACCGTCCCGCCGCACGCGAGCAAGCCGATCCTGCTGTCCACGCTCACCGACGAGCAGCAGTCCGACCTGACCGTGCACGTCAGCGTGCGCAGCGGCCGGGTCGGCGCGGCCGTACAGGCCCTGGACGCCAAGGCGGGCGGCGACTGGCTGGCGGCGGCCGCCGACCCGGCGCCCGACCTGGTCCTGCCCGGCATCCCCGCGGACGCCACCGACGTCCGGCTGATCACCTTCGCCCCCGGCGGCAACGACGCCGACCTCAAGGTCCGCCTGGCCACGTCCGGCGGCCTGATCACCCCGGCCGGCAACGAGACCGTGCACGTGAAGTCCGGCATGACGACCGCGGCCGACCTCGGACCCGTCACCCGGGGCGAGGCGGGGTCCCTGATCCTGACCCCGACGGACCAGTCGGTCCCGATCGTGGCGGCGCTCCAGGTCGTGCGCGGCAAGGGCGACAAGCAGGAGACGGCCTTCATCCCGGCCACGGCCCCGGTCGGCGCGCGCGCGACCGCCGCCGACAACAGCACCAAGGGCTCGACCCTGTCCCTGACCGCGCCGACCGCCACGGCCACGGTCAAGGTCACCGCCTCGGCGGGCAGCGACGGCGGCACGGCGACGACGAAGACCTTCACGATCAGGTCCGGCACGACCCAGAACGTCGCGGCCCCGGTCCCCTCGGGCCTCCAGGGCACCTACGCCCTCACCGTGGAAACGACCTCGGGCGGCCCGGTCTACGCCTCCCGCACCCTCACCGCCACCGAGGGCGGAGTCCCCGGCTTCACCATCCAGACCCTCCCGAACGACCGCGGAACGGTGGCCGTACCGCAGACGACGCAGGACCTGGGGGTGCTGCAGAAGTAGCGGCGGGAGAGCGGGGAGCGGCGGGAGCGGACGGGCCGGGGCGACGGCGCCCGAGGGTGGGGAGACCCTGTCCGGCCGCACCGGCTCCCCGGGGGGCACCCGCCCCCGGCGCCTAGTCCTCCCCGTACCGGGGATCCACGGTCTCCGGGGTCAGCCCCAGCAGCTCGGCCACCTGCTCCACGACCACCTCGTGCACCAGCGCGGCCCGCTCGTCGCGCCCCTTGGTCCGGATCTCCACCGGCCGCCGGTACACGACGACCCGCGCCTGCCGCCCGTCCCGCGCGGGCACGACCCCGCCGAGCGGCACGGCCTCGTCGTTCCACGCCTGATCGCCCCGCGCGTCCAGCCGGGGCACCTCCAGCACGAGGAAGTCGATGTCGGCGAGCTGCGGCCACCGCCGTTCGAGCCGCTCCACGGAGTCCTGCACCAGATCCGCGAACACCTCGGCACGGCTGGCCGAGAGCGGCACCTGCGGCGGTGCGATCGGCCCGCGCATGCCCCGCCCGTGACGATCACGGCGACGGGGCCCGGGGCCGCTGGCACGGGGCGGTACACGGTTGTCCATCACCGGTGAAGCGTAGTCCCCGCCCGCGTCCCCCGCCCGGCTCCACACGACAACCTCGGCCTCCCCGGCACCCCGCGTCCCGCGGCCGTAGCCCCCCGATGTCACAGGATGACCGTTCAGGCCAACGTCTGGCGCGTTTCCATAACCTTCCAAGACCGCCGAGCTCAAGGCAATTGACGCTGTTTGTACCGACTCATGACCGGACCGAACATCGCCCGCGACGCGCCGGGAACTCGTCCACGCAGGTCAACAGGGTCTCCACGAAAGGGTGTGTGGGGCGTTTCACAGCCCGACACGGTGGAGTGACCTGGTGGAGAGTCGTCGCGGCCCGCTCAAGAGTGCGGTACCGTCCAACGTCGTGAGCCCTGTACGTCGCTGTTCGCGCACCGCCTGCGGCCGACCCGCCGTGGCGACGCTGACGTACGTCTACGCCGACTCCACCGCGGTCCTCGGCCCGCTCGCCACGTACGCCGAACCCCACTGCTACGACCTGTGCGCCGAGCATTCCGAGCGCCTCACCGCCCCGCGCGGCTGGGAGGTCGTGCGCCTCCTGGACGGCTCGGCCCCCGCACGCCCCAGCGGCGACGACCTCGAAGCGCTCGCCAACGCCGTGCGCGAGGCGGCCCGCCCCCAGCAGCGCGCGGCCGAGGCGGCCGGCGGCGGAGGCCGCACGGCGGACCCCATGGAGGTCGCCCGCCGCGGTCACCTCCGGGTCCTGCGCTCCCCGGACAACTGAGCAACCCTCCGCCACCCGCAGGCTCAGCCTCCGCAGGGTGTCCGCACACCTCCCCCTTACCCCCGACGGGTAGTTTGTGGGGCACCCAAAGAACTTTCAGGAGGGTTGGACGTGGCTGCTGATCTGTCGCAGATCGTGAAGGCGTACGACGTGCGGGGAGTGGTCCCGGACCAGTGGGACGAGTCGCTCGCCCGGCTCTTCGGTGCCGCCTTCGCGCAGGTGACGGGCGCCACGGCGATCGTCGTCGGCCATGACATGCGCCCCTCGTCGCCGGGCCTGTCCCGCGCCTTCGCGCAGGGCGCGGCCGACCGCGGCGTGGACGTCACCGAGATCGGCCTGTGCTCCACGGACCAGCTGTACTACGCCTCGGGCGCGCTGAACCTGCCCGGCGCCATGTTCACGGCCTCCCACAACCCGGCCCAGTACAACGGCATCAAGCTGTGCCGCGCGGGCGCCGCACCGGTCGGCCAGGACACGGGCCTCGCGCAGATCCGCGAACTGGTCGAGGGCTGGCTGGAGTCGGGCGCCCCGGAGCCGGTGGCCGAGCCGGGAACCCTGTCCGGGCGCGAGACGTTGGAGGACTACGCGGCGTACCTGCGCTCGCTGGTCGACCTGACCTCCATCCGCCCCCTGAAGGTCGTGGTCGACGCCGGCAACGGCATGGGCGGTCACACGGTCCCGTCCGTCTTCGAGGGCCTGCCCCTGACCCTCGTCCCGATGTACTTCGAACTGGACGGCACCTTCCCGAACCACGAGGCCAACCCGCTCGACCCGGCCAACCTCGTGGACCTGCAGAAGCGGGTTCCCGAGGAGGGCGCCGACCTCGGTATCGCCTTCGACGGCGACGCCGACCGCTGCTTCGTCGTGGACCAGCACGGCGACCCGGTCTCCCCGTCCGCGATCACCGCCCTGGTCGCCGCCCGCGAGCTGGCCCGCAACGGCGGCACAGGCACGATCATCCACAACCTGATCACCTCCCGCACGGTCCCGGAGGTCGTGCGGGAGAACGGCGGCACCCCGGTGCGCACCCGTGTCGGCCACTCCTTCATCAAGGCGGAGATGGCGGCGTCCGGCGCGATCTTCGGCGGCGAGCACTCCGCCCACTACTACTTCAAGGACTTCTGGAACGCCGACACGGGCATGCTGGCCGCCCTGCACGTCCTCGCGGCCCTCGGCGGCCAGGACGGCCCCCTGTCCTCCCTCGTCGCCCAGTACGACCGCTACGTCGGCTCCGGCGAGATCAACTCCACCGTCGCCGACCAGGCCGGCCGCCTCGCCGCCATCCGCGCCGCGTACGGGGACCGCGCCGACGTCACCCTGGACGAGCTCGACGGCCTCACGGTCGCCGCGGCCGACTGGTGGTTCAACGTCCGCCCCTCCAACACCGAGCCCCTCCTCCGCCTGAACGCGGAGGCGAAGGACGAGGCGACGATGGCGAAGATCAGGGACGAGGCCCTGGCGATCATCCGGGCCTGAGGCGTGAGGCCTGAGGCCTGAGGGTCCGGGCCCGCCGGGCGGCGGAGCCGGGGCGACGCGACGGCTTCCGGGCCGACGCTGCCGCCCCCGCTCCCCGCCCCCCTCCCCGTATCCGCCCGCCTCCGCCCGCTGTCCGCGCCCGGCCCCTGTGCCCCGGCCCAACCCGCCCGGCAGCGGTACTCTGACCAGCGGCCAAAGAAACCTCGCCCCGAAGGGACATCCCATGCCGCTCGAAGCCGGCCTCCTGGAGATCCTCGCCTGCCCCGCGTGCCACGCCCCCCTCGAGGAGCAGGACACCGAGCTGGTCTGCACGAGCCAGGACTGCGGCCTCGCGTACCCCGTCCGCGACGGCATCCCGGTCCTCCTCGTGGACGAGGCCCGCCGCCCCGCGTGACGAGGCTTCACCTCGTAGCCCAGGCGCCCACCGCACCGCGCACCGGCGCCACCCCCTGGAGGGCTCCGCACAGGATCCCGGCGATCGGAGGCTGCCGCCCATGCTGGACGAATCGCTGCTCGACACCCCGGAGGGCCTCGCCGAGGCCGACCGCCGAGGCCTGCTGCGCGGTGCCGCCGAGGCCGGCGCCCGCGTCCGCACCGCCGCCCGGCACGCGGCCGAGGCCGGGGTCGGCGACCTCAAGCCCGACGGCCGCCCCCGCGCCGTACTGATCGCCGGCCCCGGCACCGCCGCCACCCACACCGCCGACCTCATCGGCGCGCTGGCCGGCGTCGGCAGCCCCGTGGTCCGGCTGGCCCCGACCGGCGTCGCCCCGGCCGCCGGTGCCCTGCGCTGGGAGCTCCCGGGCTGGGCCGGCTCCGTCGACCTGCTCCTGATCGCCACCCCGGACGGCACCGAACCCAGCCTCGCGCTCCTCACCGACCAGGCCTACCGCCGTGGCTGCTCGGTTGTCGCCGTGGCCCCGGCCGGTACGCCGCTCGCCGAGTCCGTCGCCGGCGCGCACGGCCTGTTCGTACCGATGGCGACAGCGCCGTACGACCAGGACGAACCGCTCGCCGCGTCCTCCCCGGGCGTCTTCTGGGCGCTGCTGACCCCGCTGCTGGCCCTGCTGGACCGCATCGGCCTGCTCAGCGCCCCGTCCGAGGAGCTGGAGAAGGTCGCGGACCGGCTGGACCATGTCGCCGAGCGCTGCGGCCCCGCCATCGCGACGTACAGCAACCCGGCGAAGACCCTCGCCGCCGAACTCGCCGACGCGCTCCCGGTGGTGTGGACGGAAGGCACCTCGGCGGGCCCCGCCGGGCACCGCTTCGCCGCCGCCCTCGCCGAACTCGCCGGGCGCCCCGCGCTCGTCGCCGAACTCCCCGAGGCGCTCGCCGCGCACAGCGCCCTGCTGGCCGGCCCGCTGGCCGCCAGCGCCGACCCCGACGACTTCTTCCGCGACCGCGTGGAGGAGGCACCCGCGCTGCACGCGCGCGTGGTGCTGCTCCGCGACCGCCCGCTCAGCGGCCTCACCGCCGCGCCCGCCGCCCGCGACCTGGCCCTCAGCCACGACACGCCGATCAGCGAACTCGAACCGGAGGAGGGCGGCGAACTGGAGACCCTCGCGGACCTGATCGCCGTCACGGATTTCGCCGCCGTTTACCTGGCGCTCGCTTCCAGGGCCTGATGTGGGCACCGGGCCGGCCCCGCCGCGCCCGCGCCCTCACCGGCCGACACCGACCGAGCGACGGGGACCGGCCGACACCGATCGGCTGATGCCGACCGAGCGGCCTACGGACCCAGCGCCGTACGGACCGAGCCGCGTACGAGCGACAGACCGCGTACGAACGACAGACAGAGAAGACACGGACACATGGACCGCCTCGACAACACCATCCGCCCCTACGCCTGGGGTTCCCCCACCGCCATCCCGCACCTGACCGGCGTCGAGCCGACCGGTGAACCGCAGGCGGAGATGTGGATGGGCGCGCATCCCGGCGCCCCCTCGCGCACCGCGCGCGGGAGCCTCGTCGAGGTCATCGACGCGAACCCGGAGGCCGAGCTGGGCAAGGCGGCCGTGGCCAAGTTCGGTCCGCGCCTGCCCTTCCTGCTCAAGATCCTCGCCGCCGGCGCGCCCCTCTCCCTCCAGGTGCACCCCGACCTGGCCCAGGCGAAGGAGGGCTACGCCGACGAGGAGCGCCGTGGCGTCCCGGTCGACGCCCCGCACCGCAACTACAAGGACGCCAACCACAAGCCCGAACTGATCTGCGCGCTCACCGAATTCGACGGCCTGTGCGGCTTCCGCGACCCCGTCCAGGCCGCCGACCTGCTCGCCGGCCTCGGCGTCGACTCCCTCAAGCCGTACGTCGACCTGCTGCACGCGCGCCCCGAGGACGCGGCCCTGCGCGAGGTCCTCACCGCGATCCTCAGCGCCGCCCCGGAGGAGATGGCGCACACGGTCGCCGAGGCCAGTGCCGCCTGCACCCGCCTCGGCGGCGCCTACACCCCCTACGCCGACATCGCCCGCCACTACCCGGGCGACCCCGGCGTCATCGCGGCCATGCTGCTCAACCACGTCCGCCTGCAGCCCGGCGAGGCCCTCTTCCTCGGCGCCGGCATCCCGCACGCCTACCTCAACGGCCTCGGCGTCGAGATCATGGCCAACTCCGACAACGTCCTGCGCTGCGGCCTGACCCCCAAGCACGTCGACGTCCCCGAACTGCTGCGCGTCGTCCGCTTCGAGGCGGGCGACCCGGGCGTGCTGCGCCCCGAGGCCTCCGCGGACGGCGAGGAGGTCTACGAGACGCCGATCGACGAGTTCCGCCTGTCCCGGTACGTGTTCGCCGAGGGCACCACCGCCCACGACCTCACCCTCGACACCCCGCAGATCCTGCTGTGCACGGCCGGTTCCGTCCGCGCGGGCGAACACGAGCTGGGCCCCGGCCGGTCGGTCTTCGTCCCGGCGGGCGAGAAGGCGGCCGTCTCCGGTGCGGGAACCGTCTTCCGCGCCACTGTGATCGTATGACCGGGGCTGTGGATACCTGACGCGGCGAGCCCCGGCCGGGCTGCAAGAATGACCCACCGGCAAAGGCCGGGCAAAGCCGGGCCCGCCCCGGACGACAGCGACGTCCGAGGGCGGCCCAGGCGGCCCAACCGGCACCGGCCGCAGAGGGCGACAGAGGCGAAGGGACAACGCGGACACATGAGCGCGTCAGGCGGTACGAAGGCGATCGTGGCGGCACTCGGCGCCAATCTCGCGATCGCGGCATCCAAGTTCGTGGCGTTCGCGTTCAGCGGCTCCTCCTCGATGCTCGCCGAGGGCGTCCACTCGCTCGCCGACTCCGGCAACCAGTTCCTGCTGCTGCTCGGCGGCAAGCGCGCACAGCGCGAGGCCACCGCGCAACACCCGTTCGGTTACGGCCGCGAGCGCTTCATCTACGCCTTCCTGGTCTCGATCGTGCTGTTCTCGATCGGCGGCATGTTCGCCGTCTACGAGGGCTTCGAGAAGATCAGCCACCCACACGAACTGGAGAACTGGTACTGGCCGGTGGGCGTCCTGCTCTTCGCGGTCATCGCCGAGGGCTTCTCCTTCCGCACGGCCATAAAGGAGTCCAACGAGCTGCGCGGCGCGCTGTCCTGGGCTCAGTTCATCCGCCGCGCCAAGGCGCCCGAGCTGCCCGTCGTCCTGCTGGAGGACTTCGGCGCGCTCATCGGTCTGGTCCTCGCCCTGCTCGGCGTCGGCCTGTCCGTCCTCACCGGCGACGGCGTCTGGGACGGCATCGGCACCGTGTGCATCGGCGTCCTGCTCGTCTGCATCGCCCTGGTCCTCGCCGCCGAGACCAAGTCGCTGCTGCTGGGCGAGGCCGCGGGCCCGGACGTGATCAGGCAGATCGAGGAGGCGACCGTCGACGGCGACACCGTCACCGGCGTCATCCACATGCGCACGCTGCACCTCGGCCCCGAGGAACTGCTGGTCGCCGCCAAGATCGCCGTTCAGCACGACGACACGGCCACCGAGGTCGCGAACGCCATCAACGCCGCCGAGGCCCGTATCCGCGCCGCCGTCCCGATCGCCCGCGTCATCTACCTCGAACCGGACATCTACAGCGAGGCCGAGGCGGCCAAGGGCCCCGACCCGGAGGCCACCCCCGGCGGCCCGAACCCGCACGCGGCCGGTCACTGAGCAGCCGTCAGCCATCCGTCGCAGCCGTCAGCCACCCATCGGCGGCGCGGGCCAGGACATCACCGGCGCCGCCTTCCGCCGCCGCACCACGAGAAAACCGATCCCGAGCCCGACGCCGACGAGCGCCAGCACACCGCCGAGGAGCGCAGCCGCCACGCCCAGGGCCGGGACCGTACGGTCGTCCGTCACCCGGCCCAGCACCGCGCCCGCGGACACCGTCCCGCTCTGCTCGTCGAGGTGGAACCGCGAGTCCTGGGAGTTCGCGCGGTAGTCGCCCAGGAGGAACAGCCGCCCCCGGGGGACCGTCACGTCGTACGCCTTGTGCACGCCGTCGGCGTCACCGCCGTACACGTACGGCTCCTCGACCGGCTTCCCGTTCACGGTCACCCGCTCCCGCGAACCCACCGCCGTGCAGCACCGCACCCGGTCCCCGCCCACCCCGACGACCCGCTTCACCAGGGGCGCGCCGATCCCGTACGACGCCGGCGGCGTGAACACCACGACGTCGCCGCGCCGCACCTCACTCCCCTCGACACGCTCCCAGACGATCCCGGTCCCGCGCGCGTACGTCGGCCGCATGCTGTCGCCCGCCAGGGCGGAGACCCCGTAGGCCGTCCGCAGCCAGACGGGGGCACCGACCGCCAACACCAGCCCCAGCACCCCCACCACCAGCGCCGAGACCCCCAGCCCCCGCCCTCGCGTTCTCCCCGCCATGTCCCGTCCTCCCCAAAGGTCCCACCCGAGGCGCGGAGAATAGCGGCACTCCGTGAACGGACTGTGTGGCGGTGCCGGTACCAGGAGAGGAGACGGGCGGGGCGACGCCTACGGGACGGGGCACGCGGGCCCCGGACACAGGTCACCCGGGGCCGGGACCCGCACCCGTCATCCCCTTCGTCCCCGCCGGCTCACCCGATCTCGGCGAGCACGTCGAGGACCGCCCGCTCGTCCGGCGCCGCCGACAGCCGCTCCCGGAAGCCGGGATCCATCAGGTTGCGGGACAACAGCGCGAGGATCCGCAGGTGTTCGTCCCCGGCCGCCGCCTCCGGTACGGCGATCATGAACACCAGCCGGGCCTTCGTACCGTCCAGCGAGCCCCACTCGATCCCCTCGGCGGACCGCGCGAACCCGACGACCGGCGCACTCACCGCATCCGTCTTGGCGTGCGGGATGGCGATCTCCTCCCCGAGCCCGGTCGTGCCCTGCTCCTCCCGCCGCAGCGCGGTCGCCACCAACTCGTCCACATCTGCGACCCGCCCACTACGGCTCAGCAACTCGGCCATCTCCCGTATCGCGGCCTGCTTGTCCCCGGCGGCGAGCGCGACCCGCACGGTGCGCCCGCTGAGACAGCCGGACAACACCTCCGCCTCCGTACCCGGATCGGCGGAGACAAGCACCGGACCCCCCGAACCCGCAGCACCGGCCTCGACCGCCGCCCTCGCCTGCTCCGGCACAACCACCTGCGCCGCCGAATCGCCCCCCACAGACGACGAACTCGAACCCGAGCCCAACTCCGCGCCCGAGTCCGTACTCGAAGCCGAAGCCGAAGCCTCGGCCGGTTCCGAACCCGAACCCGAACCCGGAGCCGGAGCCGGAGCCAGAGCCGCGCCCGAAGCCACAGGAAGAGCCCCCACACGCCCCCGCCGCCCGCTCACATCGACCAACGTCACGGTCACCAGCGCGGTCACCACCGCACCGATCACCACCGCGACGAAGAACATCGGCACCCCGCTCACCGCACCGAGCACCGCCACGATCGGCCCCCCGTGCGGCACCGCGTCCTTCACCCCGGCCAGCCCCGCGACCGCACCGGCCACCGCACCACCGAGCATGTTGGCCGGAATCACCTGCGCGGGCCGCGCGGCCGCGAACGGAATCGCACCCTCCGAGATACCGAAGCAGCCCATGAACAGCGCCGCGAGACCGGTCTCCCGCTCCTGCTCGGTGTACAGCCCGCGCCGGATCAGCGTGGCCAGCCCCTGCCCCAGCGGCATCACCGGAATCGCGGCCGCGCACATGCCCATCACCGTCTGGTTGCCGCTCGCGATGAGCCCGGCGCCGAAGAGGAACGCCGTCTTGTTGACCGGTCCGCCCATGTCGAACGCGATCATCAGCCCCAGAATCGCGCCGAGCAGGATCGCGCTCGTCCCCGTCATCCCGCCGAGCCAGCTCGTCAGGTGCTCGAACACCCAGGAGATCGGCCTGCCGATGACATAGATGAAGAACAGCCCGAGCGCGGTCGTCGCCACGATCGGGATCACGATGATCGGCATGATCGGCTGCACGAACTTCGGCACCCGGACCTTCTTGATCCACAGCACCAGGTACCCGGCGAGGAACCCGGTCACGATCGCGCCGATGAACCCCGCGCCGGCCTTCGAGTCGTACAGCGCCCCCGTGTTCGCGATCCAGCCCCCGATCATGCCCGGCACCAGCGCGGGCCGGTCGGCGATCGCGTACGCGATGTAGCCGGACAGGATCGGGATCATCAGCTGGAACCCGATCCCGCCGATCGCGTTGACGTGCGCCCAGAAGGTGCCGTCCGGGATCACGTACCCCTTCGCCGTCGCATGACCGCCGAGCGCCAGCGACACCGCGATCAGCAGACCGCCGACGACCACGAACGGGATCATGTACGACACGCCGTTCATCAGCGCCTTGTAGACCGGCCCCCGCTCCCGGCCACCGCCTCCGCCACCCGAGGTCCGCGCACCGCTCCCGGCCCCGCCCGGCCCGTGCACCGGCGCCGACCGCACCCGCTCGATCAGCTGCTCGGGATGCCGGATGCCCTCGGCGACCCCGACCGTCAGCACGCGCTTGCCCGCGAACCGGCTCAGGTCGACATCCTTGTCGGCGGCGACGATGATGCCGTCCGCGTCTCTGACATCGTTGTCATCGAGGACGTTCTCGGCCCCGATCGATCCCTGGGTCTCCACCTTCATCTCGATGCCGCGGCTCGCCGCGGCCTGCGCGAGCTTCTCCGCTGCCATGTACGTGTGCGCGATGCCGGTCGGGCACGCGGTCACCGCCAGCAGCTTCACCCGCCGCCGCTCGTCATCACGGCCACCCGTGGAGGGCGGTCCGGCCGGACTGGTCACGTCGATACTCCTCACACCTTCGTCGCGCGCGGTGCCGTCCCGGACACCCCGCGAGCGCGGACCGGAACTCCCGGCCCCCTGCATCCTGCCGCACCCGCTCCCCGGACCACAGCGGCAAAGATCCCTGTTCATCCAGGTCTGCAGGCTCCCGCTCCCGGGTCTTCGCACCCCTGCCGGCACGCCTCCTGCCCCCACAGCGCCGCTCGAAACCGCCCTCCCACTGGCTCGAACCTTGCGCTGGCGGACTGGGGGCGACCCGGTCCTCCGGTGTAGCTTGGGACGGAGCCAGACGTCGCTGCTGATGGCGGTCGGGCGGTCCTCACGGACCGGCCGAGGGAGAGAGGGCCTCCGACGGACTGCGCTGCGCGTACGGGGGCACGCCCGTGTGCTCTTCGCGGGCACTCGTGTGGTCCGCCGCCGCGCAGATCAGCCGTACACCCACCTCGATCCCGACTCCGAGGAGCAGCTCGTAATGACGACTGTCGACAACCGACAGGACTTCAAGGTCGCCGACCTCTCGCTGGCCGAGTTCGGTCGCAAGGAGATCACCCTCGCCGAGCACGAGATGCCCGGCCTGATGGCGATCCGCAAGGAGTACGCCGAGGCGCAGCCCCTGGCCGGCGCCCGCGTCACCGGCTCCCTGCACATGACCGTCCAGACCGCCGTGCTCATCGAGACCCTCGTCGCCCTGGGCGCGCGGGTCCGCTGGGCCTCCTGCAACATCTTCTCCACCCAGGACCACGCGGCCGCCGCCATCGCCGTCGGCCCGAACGGCACGCCCGAGAACCCGCAGGGCATCCCGGTCTTCGCCTGGAAGGGCGAGACCCTGGAGGAGTACTGGTGGTGCACGGAGCAGGCGCTGACCTGGCCGGACAGCCCCACCGGCGGCCCGAACATGATCCTGGACGACGGCGGTGACGCCACTCTCCTCGTCCACAAGGGCGTCGAGTACGAGAAGGACGGCAAGGTCCCCGGCCTGGACACCGCCGAGTCCGACGAGCACCGCGTCATCCTCGGTCTCCTGCACCGCACCATCACGGACGGCTCGCAGAAGTGGACTCAGCTGGCCTCGGAGATCCGCGGTGTGACGGAGGAGACCACGACGGGTGTCCACCGCCTGTACGAGATGCAGCGTGACGGCGTCCTGCTGTTCCCGGCGATCAATGTCAACGACGCCGTGACCAAGTCGAAGTTCGACAACAAGTACGGCTGCCGTCACTCCCTGGTCGACGGCATCAACCGTGCCACGGACGTGCTGATCGGTGGCAAGACCGCGGTCGTCTGCGGCTACGGCGATGTGGGCAAGGGCTGCGCGGAGTCGCTGCGCGGCCAGGGCGCT
>NZ_MLYO01000110.1 GCF_001866665.1 Streptomyces monashensis
GGGTGGGACGGAGGGGGCGAGGGGTGTCGGGGCGGCGACGGTGACGACGGTCGTGGCCGCAGGTGCCGCGGGAGGCGTGGGGGCGGTGGGGGGCGTGGGAGACGTGGCGGTCGGTGAGGTCGTCGGCGGGGTCGTCGTGGGCGATCCGGGCTCGTGCGTCTGCTCCGGCTGCTGCGTCTGCTGCGTCATCGAGGAGGCTCCCGTCGCTGGACTTCGTCGCGGAGATCGTCGAGGAGCGATGTCAAGGAGGTCAACGCGCGGTGCACGTGCGGCAGTTCCAACGGTGTGGGTGACGTGAGGCATTCCGTGCGTTCGTCGTCGGTGGTGCCGAGCAGGGGGCCGGTGGCGAGGCGTACGCGCAGGGCGCCGAGGTCGTCGCCGAAGCGGTGGCCGCCGGGTGCGGGCATGCCGAGGCGGGTGGTGAGGAGGTCCTCCAGCTCCTGGGCGTCGCCGACTCCTTGGGCGGCGAGGGGTTCACGCAGCGGGCCGAGGTCGATGTAGAGGTGGCGGCCGGCCTGCGGGGGGCGGACGAGGGCACCGGCGGCGACGAGCGTGGTGTGCGCGGCGGCGGCCACGCGCGCGTGGAGTCGTACGGCGTGTTCGCGGCGCTCGGTGACGGGCGGGGGTTCGTCGAGGGCGTAGCCGGCCGCGGCGGCGACGGGGGCGGCGACGCGGGCGCCGAGTGCGGTGAGGATGTCGAGCACGCGCGCGTGGAGGTGGAGTCCGGGTCCGGTCGCGGGGAAGCGGGCGACGGCGGCCGGCCAGCCGGGGGGCAGCAGGGAGCCGGCGAGGTCGGTGACGACGGTGACCCGGTCGGGGCGCATCTCGGCGGGGCTGAGCAGGACGGTGTCATGGGGGTCGTGCAGGGTGTCGCGCCAGGTCTCGTCGCTGACCAGGTGCAGGCCTTCGGAGGTGGCGGCTTCGACGGTCTCGTGGAGGAGTTCGGGGGCGGCGACGGTGGCGGTGGGGTCGTCGGCGACGGACAGGACGAGCAGTTGGGGTTCGCCGCCCTCGGCGCGGACCCGGCGGACGGTCTCCAGCAGGGCGTAGGGGTCGGGGACGCCGCCGCTCTCGGCGGGGGTGGGCACGTGGTAGACGGGCCGGCCGAGGATCCGGGCGTAGGGCGCCCACCAGGCGGCGCAGGGGCGGGGTACGAGGACGTCGGCTCCGTCCGGGGCGAGCGCGGCGGTGAGGGCGAGGAGCAGGGCGGGGGCGCCGGGGCCGGCGGCGACCTGGTCGGGGACGGTGGGCAGGCCGCGCCGGGTCCAGTAGCCGCAGGCCGCTTCGAGGAGGGCGGGGGCGCCGCCGACGGGCTGGGCGTCGGTGCGGCGGGCGGCGGCGGCGAGTACGGCGGTGAGTTCGGGGAGCACGGGCAGGCCGTCGCCGGGCAGCGGCGGGCCGTAGCGGACGGGGCCGTGGCCCTCGGGGTCCGTGCGCCGCATGTCCGCCTCCGCGCAGTCCGTGATGGGTCGTCGTGGGCTCGTCGTGGGCTCGTCGTGGGCTGGTGGTCGGCTGGTGGCGGTGCGCTGTCCGGTGTCGCGGGGTACGGCGGCCGGCGCGGGTGGGGGCGGGCGGCCTCGGGTGGGTGTACCCGGCGGGCGGACGCCTATGAGCGGTGCGGGGCGTTGTCCCGGTCACACACCGGTGGGGCGGCGGCCCGCCGCGGCGCGCCGGTCGCCGTACAGCCGGTGGCCGGCTCCGGCGCAGGCGACGGCGACGAGGATGCCGCCGGCGACGAGGGCGGGGACGGAGCCGGTGAAGCTGCCGCCCTGCCCGGCCTCGACACCGTGCTGCACGCCGACCGGGGCGCAGTCGTCGTCTTCGCGGGACGGGGTGCCGTGCGAGGAGTCGTGCTGGGGGGTGCCGGGCTCGGTGCAGGTGTGCGTGTGGGTGTGGGTGTTCGTGTCGGAGCAGGCGCCGCCTCCGCTTACGCCTGCGCCCCCGGATCCGCTCCCGCTCCCGGCTCCGCCGCCGCTTCTGAGGCAGTCGCGTCCGCCGCTCTGGCACGGTGCGGTGTCGCGGCACGGGGTGCGGTCGGCGCAGGACTCGCCGTCCCGGCAGCCCGTGCTGTCCCGGCAGGGAGCGTCCCCGGGCCGGCACTGGGTGCCGCCGCTGTCTGCGCAGGGTTTGACGTCGGGCAGGAGCTGGGGCGGGGCCCCTGCGGCGCCGGGCAACGGGTCGCTGGCGGCGTCGGGCAACGGGCCGGTGGCTGCGCCGGGCAACGAGTTGGTGACGCCACCGGACAAAGCGCCGGTCGCACCGCCGGACAGCGGGCCGGTCGCGCCGCCGGACAAAGGACCGGTCGCGCCGCCGGTCAAGGGGTCGGTGGGGGCGCCGGGCAAAGGGCCGGTCCCGCCACCGGGCACAGGACCGGTCGCAGCGCCGGACGAGGAGCCTGCAGCGCCGCCGGACGGAGGGCCGACAGCGCCGCCGGTCAGGGGGCTGGTCCCGCCGCCGGACATGGGGCCGGTCGCAGTACCAGGCCCAGTCGCGGTGCCAGGGCCAGTCGCAGTGCCAGGCATGGAGCCCGTCCCGCCACCGGACAAAGGGCCGGTCGCAGCGCCGGACGAGGGGCCTACAGCGCCGCCGGACGGAGGGCCGGTAGCGCCGCCGGTCAGGGGTCCGGTCGTGGCGTCGCAGTTCGCGGAGACGACGGAGGGGACGGGGCCGGCCGGAGCGGCGGAGGCAGCAGGACCGGGCAGGACGAGGGCGGCACCGGCGGCGAGGGTGACGGACAGGGCTCGGGCGGTGCGGCGCATGGGGCGGGCTCCTCGACGGGCTGCG
Organism: Streptomyces monashensis; assembly: GCF_001866665.1. GTDB lineage: Bacteria > Actinomycetota > Actinomycetes > Streptomycetales > Streptomycetaceae > Streptomyces > Streptomyces monashensis. The sequence continues at coordinate 2,785 of NZ_MLYO01000110.1, forward strand.
GCGGATCGGCCGGCCGCGTGTACGTGGGGCGCTGCCGGGCGGCGCCACGGGTACCGGGCACGGGGCCGGGGACACGGGGTGTGCCCTCGCTGCCATCACAGCCCGTGCCACGCCGGACCGCGCGCCGCCGGACCCCATTCGCGGGACGAGGACGCCCAGCCGGGTGACAGGGGTGCACGGGGCCGGTACGGCGCGGCAGGGGGATCGGACTCGCCGTGGTACGGGCGCGGCCGGCACCCGCGGACACCGGCACCACCGCCGGGACCGGGGCCGGCAAGGAGGCCGGGCCAGGCCGTCGGACTCCGGTCACGCGGCACCGACGGCCGGGCGGGCGTGGGGGCGCAACGGCGACGGGCACGGCACGGCACCGTTGCGACGTGGGCGGTTGCCGGTGGAGGGCGGGCGGGGCAGGGCCCCTGGGTGTGCCCGGGGTGGCGGTCAGGCGCTGGTGGTGCGCGGGGTCGTCGTCTCGCCGCAGCAGCGGTCGCGGGCGCCCTCACGGGTGCGGCCCGAGCTGACGAGGCGGCGCGGGTTGCGGCGCAGGTACTCGCCCTCCAGTTGCGCCATGCGCTCGTTGTGGGCCCGCAGCGCGTCGTTGGAGCCGTACAGCAGGGTGTCGTGGCGCGTGCGGTGGATCGTCTCCAGCTCTTTCATGAGCTGCTGGTCGTCCAGTCGGCTGGGGTCGACTCCGGTCATGGTGGTGCCCCGCTCGTCGTGTCCGTGGTCCCGGCCCCGAGCGTGCTGCCGGGAGGATCCCGGGAGGCCGGGGTTCCTGCCATCCACCATACGAAGATCCCGCGCCCCGAGCCTGCGAAGGCCCGGAGGCCCGGAGGCCCAGGGCGCGGGAACGCGGGGGCGCGCGGGTCAGCGGGCGCGTTCGACGCGGCGTTCGTCCCAGACGGGTTCCGGGGTCTCGCGGACGCGGCCGTCGGTGCCGAAGACGAGGTAGCGGTCGAAGGAGCGGGCGAACCAGCGGTCGTGGGTGACCGCAAGGACCGTGCCGTCGAAGGCCTCCATGCCTTCCTGGAGGGCCTCGGCCGACTCCAGGTCGAGGTTGTCGGTGGGCTCGTCCAGCAGCAGCGCGGTGGCGCCCGCGAGCTCCAGCAGGAGGATCTGGAAGCGGGCCTGCTGGCCGCCGGAGAGCCGGTCGAAGGCCTGCTCGGCCTGCTGGGTCAGCTCGTAGCGGCGCAGCCGGGACATGGCCTGGCCCCGGTCCTGGGCGTGTTCCTTCCACAGGATGTCGAGGAGGGTGCGGCGGTGGAGTTCGGGGTGGGCGTGGGTCTGGGCGAAGTGGCCGGGGACGACGCGTGCGCCGAGTTTCCACTCCCCCGTGTGCGTGACGTCGTCGCCGGCGAGGAGGCGCAGGAAGTGGGACTTGCCGGAGCCGTTGGAGCCGAGGACGGCGACCCGTTCGCCGTAGAAGACCTCCAGGTCGAAGGGTTTCATCAGGCCGGTCAGTTCAAGTCCCTTGCAGGTGACGGCTCTTACGCCGGTGCGGCCGCCCCTGAGGCGCATGGTGATGTCCTGTTCGCGGGGCGGCTCCGGGGGCGGGCCGGCCTCCTCGAACTTGCGCAGGCGGGTCTGTGCGGCGGCGTACCGGGAGGCCAGCTCGTGGGAGACGGTGGCTGCCTGCCGGAGGTTCAGTACGAGCTTCTTGAGCTGGGCGTGTTTCTCGTCCCAGCGGCGGCGCAGTTCCTCGAATCGGGCGAAGCGTTCGCGGCGGGCCTCGTGGTAGGTGGCGAAGCCGGCGCCGTGCACCCAGGCGTCGGCGCCGGCCGGGCCCGGTTCGACGGAGATGATCTTCTCGGCGGCGTGGGCGAGGAGTTCGCGGTCGTGGGAGACGAACAGGACCGTCTTGCGGGTCTGCTTGAGCTGCTCCTCGAGCCAGCGTTTGCCGGGGACGTCGAGGTAGTTGTCGGGCTCGTCCAGCAGGAGCACCTCGTCGGTGCCGCGCAGCAGGGCTTCGAGGACGAGGCGTTTCTGCTCGCCGCCGGAGAGGGTGCGTACCTGCCGCCACTGGGCGGTGTCGTAGGGCATGCCGAGCGCGGCGGTGGTGCAGACGTCCCACAGGGTCTCTGCTTCGTAGCCGCGGGCCTCGGCCCAGTCGGCGAGGGCCTGGGCGTAGGCGAGCTGGGCGGCTTCGTCGTCGACGGTCATGATCGCGTGCTCGGCGTCGTCGACGGCTTTGGCGGCCACGCGGATGCGGGGCGTGGCGACGGAGACGAGCAGGTCGCGTACGGTCGTCTCGTCGTGTACGGAGCCCACGAACTGGCGCATGACGCCGAGGCCGCCGGTGACGGTGACGGTGCCGCCGTGGGGCTTCAGCTCGCCGGAGATCAGGCGCAGCAGGGTGGTCTTGCCGGCGCCGTTGGGGCCGACCAGGGCGACGGCGGAGCCTTCGCCGACGCGGAAGGAGACGTCCCCGAGGAGGGTCCTCCCGTCGGGGAGGTGGTACTCGAGGTGTGCGGCTTCCAGATGTCCCATGACCTGGCATTCTGCGGGCTGGGCGGTGAGGAGGGCAAACGCTTATCCGGCGGCCTGCGGTGCCGGCCCGGTCATCGGGCCGTGTCGAGCGGTTCTCCGGTCGGGCCGGGCTGTCCGGCCGGTTCCACGGCAGCGCCTTGCCAGGAGATCGTCTTCCAGCCGTCGGCCGGGGTTCCCTCCAGGACGATCACGCCGGTGTTCTGGAGGGGGCGGGCGGCGGCGAAGGCGACGTCGACGTTGTGGGCGCGGGCGGCGGTCCACAGGCGGATCGCGGCGCCGTGGCTGACCATGGCGACGGTGCCGGCGCCGCCGGCCGCGGCCTCGGCGACGACGGCGTCGTACCGGGCGAGGGCCGCCTCGCCGCTCTCACCGCCGGGGATGCGCCGGGTGGTGTCGCCGGCCGCCCACGCGAAGATCGTGTGCATGTACTCCCGGCCCGCGGCGGACTCGCCGGGCAGCATCTCCAGGTCGCCGGCGGACACCTCGCGGATGCCGTCGCGGACGATCGGTTCGAGGCCGCGGGCGGCGGCCAGCGGGGCCGCGGTCAGCCGGGTGCGCAGCAGTGTGGAGACGTAGAGGGCGTCGATGTGCTCGCCGGCGAGGGCCTCGGGCAGGGCGGCGGCCTGCGCCTCGCCGAGCGGGGTGAGCCCCGGTCCGGGCACGGCGGTGTCCAGGAGGTGGTCCACGTTGGAGGGGGTCTCGCCGTGGCGGACGAGGAGCAGACGCATGCGGGGCTCTCCCTTCGCGCCGGTCCTGCGCCCGGCGCACGCGCACACACGGAACGGGCACCTCAGGGTATCCGCACGCGGGCGGGGGCCGGTCCACCGGCCCACGCCGGGCAGCTCCCGAGAGTCTTTCCTGACGTAGCGTCAGTCCAGTATGCGAAATATCGGTCTCATCATTCGGCCTGCGCGCGTACGGTGATCCCTACCACCGTCGGACCACCGCCGGACCAGAGGTGAAGGGGAACCGCCATGCCGAGAGCACGGGAGACGGCCGTCTACACACACGGGCACCACGCGTCGGTGCTGCGCTCGCACACCTGGCGGACCGCCGCCAACTCCGCGGCCTATCTGCTCGGTTCGCTGAAGCCGCACATGAGGATCCTGGACATCGGCTGCGGCCCCGGCACCATCACCGCGGACCTGGCGGAGCTGGTCCCCGACGGCCATGTCACCGGCGTCGACCACGCGCCCGGCATCCTGGAGCAGGCCCGGGCCACCGCACAGGCGCGCGGACTGACCAACGTGGACTTCGCGGTCGCCGACGTCCACGCCCTGGAATACCCGGACGACACGTTCTGCGTGGTCCACGCCCACCAGGTGCTCCAGCACGTCGGCGACCCGGTGCAGGCGCTGCGCGAGATGCACCGGGTGACGAAGCCGGGCGGGTTCATCGCCGTACGCGACGCGGACTACGCGGCGATGACCTGGTACCCGGCGGTGCCCGGCCTGGACGACTGGCTGGATCTGTACGAGCGGGTGGCGCGGGCCAACGGCGGCGAGCCGGACGCCGGGCGCCGGCTGAAGGCGTGGGCGCGGGCCGCCGGACTGCGGGACATCACCGCGACGTCCGCCACCTGGACGTTCGCCACGCCCGAGGAGCGGGCCTGGTGGAGCGGGCTGTGGGCGGACCGCACCCTGGCCTCCTCCTACGCGGAGCGGGCCGTACAGGGCGGGCACGCGACCGAGGAGCGGCTGCGGGCGGTGTCCGAGGCGTGGCGGGACTGGGGCCGGCGGGAGGACGGCTGGTTCGGCGTGCTGCACGGGGAGATCCTGTGCCGCAAGGAGGCCTGAGGAGGACCGGGCAGGCCCGAGCAGGCCCGAGGGTCAGCGGGGGTCCTCGCCCGTGAAGGAGTACCGGGTCTCCTCCCCCGTGAAGGAGTACGCGGCCCAGGGACCGGTGAGTTCCACCCGGACTCCCGGTTCCTCGGCCCGCGTGCGGTCGACCAGTTCCACGAACTCCTCGCAGTGCGCCCGGGGCACCAGATAGGCCGCGTCGAGCACGTTGCGGGACGCGTGGTCCGGCGGGGCGCAGGCCGGGACGCGCACACGGCAGGCCTCCGCCCGCCCGGCGAGGCGTTCGTGCAGCGTGCGGACGAAGGCCTCCCCCGGCTCGGCGGCGGAACCGGGCTCGCGTGCGGGCCGGGGGGCGGCCGTCGGCTCCGTGTACACCTTCACACCCCACTCCACCCGGCCCTCGAGCCGGTCCAGGACCCGCTCGAAGGAGTCCTCGTGGGTCTCCAGCAGGGTGCGCACCACGCTGTCGTCCTCGCAGACGGTCCCGAGCCGCAGCGGCAGCGGGGTGGTGACCGTGGCCAGCGCGGCGATCACACCGCGGTGTGCACGGACGGTCGCCGCCAGCCACACCGGGTCCTCCAGGTGGGCCTGGAAGGCCTCCTCGCCGAAGTCGGCCTGGGGCACCGTACTGACGACCGCGACCAGCCCGCGGTGGCGCAGCAGGCCCGGCGGGGCGCCGGCGACGCCCGTCAGCTGGGACTGAAGGGGTGTGTCGAAGGGCCGGCAGACGGCATAGACGTAGCGCAGTCCGGCCATGGTCCCTCCTTTGCTCCAGCTCCAGACTGACCCTGCGGCCGCGTCCGCGCCACAGAGGCCGGCGCGGTCCGCCGCGCCCGCGCCGCACAGGCGGGCGCGGTCCGCGGCGGGCGCCGGCCGGCCGTGAGCGTCGCCGCTCAGCCCGTGGCCTTCTCCTGCGCCAGCAGCTTCACGGCGTTCACGATGCCCACGGCGTCGATACCGGCCGCGTGCAGTTGCTCGTCGGGCGCGGCCGAGCCCGGCATGGTGCGCACCGCGAGCCGGACCAGCCGGGGCACGGGGCGGCCGTCGGCGAAGGCCTCCGCGACGGCGTCGCCGAGGCCGCCCTCGGGGCGGTGGTCCTCCACGGTGAGCAGGCAGCCGGTCTCGTCGGCGGCCCGGCGCAGCGTCTCGGTGTCGACGGGTTTGACGGAGTACAGGTCGATCACCCGGACCCGGATGCCGTCCTCGGCGAGCCGGTCGGCGGCCGCCAGCGCCTCGGGCACGGTGACCCCGGCCGCGATCACGCTCACCCGGTCCTCGTCGCTGGTGCGCAGCGTCCTGCTGCCGCCGACCGGGAACTCCTCGCCGGGCCCGTAGATCACCGGTGTCGCGCCGCGCGAGGTGCGCAGATAGCGGATGCCGTCGAGGCCGGCCATGGCCGCGACCAGGCGGGCGGTCTGGTTGGCGTCGCACGGGTAGAGCACGGTCGAGCCGTACACGCCGCGGAACATCCCCAGGTCCTCCAGGCCCATCTGGGAGGGCCCGTCCTGCCCGATGGCGACACCGGCGTGCGAGCCGACCAGGTTGATCCCGGCGCCGCTGATGGACGCCATGCGCACGAAGTCGTGGGCGCGGGTGAGGAACGCGGCGAACGTGGAGGCGTACGGCAGCCAGCCGCGTGCGGCCATGCCGACGCTGCAGGCGACGAGCTGCTGTTCGGCGATGTAGCACTCGAAGAACCGCTCGGGGTGGGCCTTGGCGAAGGCCTCGGTGCGGGTGGAGTCGCCGACCTCTCCGTCCAGGGCGACCACGTCGCCGCGGGCGGTGCCGAGCGCGGCGAGGGCCGCGCCGAAGGCGTCCCGGGTGGCGACCTCGTCGCCCACGTCGTAGTGCGGGAGCAGGACCGCCTCGATGGTGCGGTCGCGCAGCGCGGCGGCGGCCGGCGGCTCGCCGACGCGGACGTGGACGTCGCGCGGTCCGCCGAGTTCGGCGACGGCCTCCTCGGGGTGGGGCAGCGGCTTGCCGTGCAGGCCCTCGTGGTCCTCGGCGGCGGCGACGCCCCGGCCCTTGAGGGTGCGGGCGAGGACGACGACGGGCTGCCCGGTCGTGGCCAGCGCCTCGCGGTAGGCCTCGTCGATCTTCTCGATGTCGTGGCCGTCGGTCTCGACGGCGTGCCAGCCGAAGGCCCTGAAGCGGCGGGCGTAGGCGTCCAGGTCGTGGCCGTGCCGGGTGGGGCCGCGCTGTCCGAGCCGGTTGACGTCCACGATCGTGATCAGGTTGTCCAGCTGCTCGTACCCGGCGTGTTCGGCGGCCTCCCACACCGAGCCCTCCGCCAGCTCGCTGTCCCCGCACAGCACCCACACGCGGTAGTCGGTGCGCTCCAGGCGTTTGCCGGACAGGGCGATGCCGACGCCGACGGGCAGGCCCTGGCCGAGGGAGCCGGTGGCCGTCTCCACCCAGGGCAGCCGCCGGGGCGTGGGGTGCCCCTCCAGCCGGCTGCCGAGTTTGCGGAAGGTGAGGAGTTCGCCGTCCTCGACCGCGCCCGCCGCCTTGTAGGCGGCGTACAGCAGGGGGGAGGCGTGGCCCTTGGACAGGACGAAGCGGTCGTTGGCGGGGTGCTCGGGGCGTTCGAAGTCGTAGCGCAGGTGCCGGCCCAGCAGGACGGCCATCAGGTCGGCGGCGGACATCGAGGAGGTGGGGTGCCCGGAGCCCGCGGCGGCGGAGGCGCGTACGCTGTCGACGCGCAACTGCGCGGCGAGTTCGGCGAGTTCGGCGGTGTTCATGGTGCTCCACGGATCGTTGTACAGGTCGGCTCACGGGAGGCTTTCCGTGTATCCGTGAGCGCGGCACTCAAACGTCTCCCGGGTCACCCGAACGGCATGGCGGTGCGCGGCCGGCTCCGGCGGCGCCGCCGTCGGCCGGGAAGTCCAACTAGGCTCGTCCGTATGGAGATTCTCGGCGCCACACTGCGCATCTGTGTCGACGACCTCGAAGCCGCGGTCCCGTTCTACGAGCGGCTGGCGGGCGGCAGAGCCCAGCGGTTCGGGCGCGGTGGGGTGCAGGTCGCCGCGATCGGTTCCTTTCTGCTGATGAGCGGGCCGGAGGCGGAGCTGGAGATTCTCCGGAAGGTGACGGCGACCATCGCGGTGCAGGACGTGGCGGAAGCACACCAGGTGCTGGCCGGTCTCGGCGCACGGATCCTCGCCGGACCGCTGCCGAGCCCTGCCGGGCGCAGTCTGCTGGTGATGCATCCGGACGGGACCGTCTTCGAGTACGTGGACCAGCAGCGGGCCTGAGCCGCCTCGCTACGGCTGGTCCGGGCGCATCCGGAAGTCGAGGCGGGCGGGCAGCGGCTCGTCGGTGAGCCGGGACCACAGCCGGCCGATCGTCTCCTCGCCCTCGCGCAGGTCGGCGACCTCGACGTCCTCGTCGAGGAGGGCCCGCGCCGCCTCGGGCCGGCCCTCGGCGAGCAGCAGCTCGGCCTCGAGGAGCCGGAAGCGGCCGCGCTCGCGCACGGCGGGCGGCAGCCGGTCCCGTACGGCGCGGGCGTCGGCGGTGCGCCGCAGACGCAGCAGGGCCCGGAGGGTCTCGCGGCCGAGCGCGGCCTGGACGGCGGTCCAGGCCGCGCCGTCCCCGCCCACGCCGCCGTCGCAGCCGTCGTCGTCACCGGGGGCGTCTGCCGTGTCTTCCGGGCCGTGGGGGAGCTGGGAGAGTGCGCGGCACAGGTCGTCGAAGGCGTCCAGGTAGCGTTCGGCGGCCCGCTCGTGGTGGCCGGACGTCTGGTCGGCGACGGCCAGGCAGCGCAGCAGCGGCCAGCGGGAGGGCGCCCGTCGCAGGGCGCGTTCCCAGCTGCGGACGGCCTGGGCGCGGTCGCCTGCGTGCCACTGGGCGACACCGAGGTGGTACTCGGTGTGCGCGGTGGCGGGCGCGGTCTCCAGCATGTCCCGCCAGTGCGGGGCGACGAGGCTCTCGCCGGGCGGCCGTACCCGGCGCGGCTCGGGCAGCGAGCCGGTGCGCAGCAGTTCCCGCCAGGGTGTCTGGGCCTCGCCCAGGGTGGACTCGGGGAACGGGGTGCCGGGCAGCTTCCCGTCGGAGTGCAGCACCTCCAGGGCGCCCCAGCCGGAACCGGCGGCCAGGACCGCGACCGGTTCGGTGTCGGCGTACGGCAGCCAGTCGGTGTACGCCTGCTCGACGCGGGCGCGGGGCAGGGCCGTCTCCAGCCGGTCCTCGGCGCCCCGGACCGCCTGGGGCCACTCCCCCGCGCTCGGCGCGTCGAGCGGGCCGTACGCCTCCAGCCAGGACACCTCGCTCTGCGGCTCCAACCGGACGTGCTCGAGCTGGGTGCGGGCGAGACCGGCCTGGATCTCGCAGTAGCCGCCGGTGCCGGGTTCGGTCAGCCACTGCTGCCAGCGCCGGCCGCCGGGCCGGTGGCCCCACACGAAAAGCTTGCGGCCGCGCAGGGTGTCGGTGGAGGTCTGCACCAGTCCGTGCCCGTCGGCGTCGAGGGCGGCGATCCAGCGGCGCCGGGCGTCCGGCACGTCGTAGAAGTAGTCGGCGGCGTAGGGGCTGTTGAGGGGGCGGGTGCGGTCGATGCCGTCGTAGGAGGGGACCGGGATCCTGCGCAGGCGGCGTTCGTAGCCGAAATGCCAGGCCTCGTCGGCGGGTGCGAGGACGCGTACGTCCTCCGGGACCGCGGTGTTGGACCACCAGTAGGTGGGCACCGGGCGTTCGTGCGGGTTGCGGATCCGGACGCCGGCGTAGAGGAAGTCGGAGCCGTCGGGCAGCCACAGGTCGACCTGGAAGGGCAGGTCGCGCAGCCGCTCCCACTCCCACAGGCGCAGCATGTCGCCGCCGTCGGGGGCGGGGACGCGGGCGGCGTGCAGCGGGGCGCAGGACAGGGTGGTGTGGCCGGTGGCGCCGATGTTCCACTCGATGCCGCCGGAGTACCAGGCGCCGTTGAGGGCGAAGTCGGCGGGCTGGAACACCGGGTTGCGGTACAGGAGTTCGCGTCCGCTGGGCAGGTGGAGGAGGGAGGCGACGCGGCCGCCGAGGCCGGGCAGGACGGTGGCGCGCAGCCGGTCGTTCTCGATCACCAGGGCGTCGACGGCGCGGGGTGTGCGGGTCCTGCCGTAGCCGTCGCGGACGCGGACCGGGAGCAGGCTGGTGAGCGGCTCGTGGTCGAGTTGCCGCATCATGTCCCGGGGCATGCCGGCCCGGTCGCGGTCGTCGATGCGGTGGACCTCGTCGAGGGGGCGCAGCGGGGGCAGGGGGTTGTCCGGGCCCAACTCGGCGGCGGGCAGGGTGAGTACCTCACGTCGGATCCTCGTCACGATCACCATGGAACCCGGAGCCCGGGCCACTGCCCAGGGGAGCTGCCGGTCAGGATTGCGCAAAGGCGGCCACGACCACGTCGGCGAGGAGCGCGCGGTAGTTCCGTCAGTTCGGCGGGGGTGAGGCCGCGTTGAACACGCCGTCGCCCTCCTGCCGGTCGCCGAGGTCGTGGCGCGGAGGTACGACGGCCCCGCCCTCACGCGCGTGCGACCGCTGGACGAGGCGCTGTTCGCGCAGCGCGCCGACCGGCTTGTGACAGCCGGTGGCGGTGCCGGGGCGGGCGGGCGCGGGCCGAGGCTGGAGGGGGCGTCGAGTACGACCGGAGTGTGCGGGGAAGGCCTCCTCACCGCGCCGAGGCGCCCACGCCGCCGGTCCGCATCTCGACGGTCAGCGCCCAGCGTTCGTGGTCGCGCCAGGCTCCGTCGATGTGGATCATGGCGGGCGAGAAGCCCTCCAGGCGGAAGCCGCCGCCGCGTGCCAGCGCGACGGAGGCGGTGTTCTCCGGCTGCACGTTGATCTCCAGTCGGTGCAGGCCGAGTGGGCCGAAGGCGTGGTCGACGACCAGGCCGAGAGCCTCGCGCATCAGGCCGCGCCCGGCGGCGTGCGCGAAGGCGCCGTAGCCGAGCGCGCCGCACTGGAAGCCGCCCCGCACGATGTTGTTGATGTTGATGAAGCCCGCGATGGCGCCGCTGGCTCCGCCGCTGCCGCTGTCCTTCTCGCACACCAGGAAGCCGGCCTTCGTCGGGTCCTCGATCAGCCGGCCCGCGTAGGCGGCGTAGGACTCGTCGTTGTCCGGCGGGAACAGCCAGGGCCGGTGCAGGTCCTTGCTCTCGCGGGTGCGGGCAGTGAACTCGGGTCCGTCCTGGAGGGTGAAGTGACGGACGGCCACGCGAGGGCCCTCGGCGAGGTAGTGGGGCGCGGTGTGCGGCATCCGGCCAGCGTACGACGTCGGCGGCGGTGCCGCATCCGGGAATCGGACCCGGTGCGCGGTCAGCGCAGGGCCGGCTCGTCCAGGGTCAGCGTGGCGGCGTCCGCGTCGAGTTCGGCCGCGACACCGAAGGGGATCGTCAGCGCCCCCGCGCAGTGCCCGAAGCCGAACTCCTCCACCACCGGCACACCGAGCGTCCCGAGCCGGTCGGCGAGCATCGGCCGTACCTCGGCGTAGTCACCGCACCTTTCCCAGGAGCCGAGCAGGATCCCGCGCACGCCCTCCAGCCAGCCGGTGCGCAGGAGTTGGGTGAGGTGGCGGTCCAGGCGGTACGCCTGCTCGCCGACGTCCTCCAGGCACAGCAGCCCGCCGGCCGCCGAGGAGCGGGCGTGCGGGGTGCCGAGGTCGGTGGCGAGCAGGGACGGGCAGCCGCCGAGGGTGATGCCGCGGGCACGGCCGGGCACGAGGGCCGTGCCGCCGGAGGCGATGGTGCGGACGGTCTCCGGGGCGAAGAGGGTGGCCTTCAGGTGTTCCTGCGCGCGGGTGTTCTTGATGAAGTCGATGCCGGCCGCCATCGGCCCGTACAGGGTGGCGAGTCCGAGGCGGGCGGCGAAGGCCTCGTGCAGGGAGGTGATGTCGCTGAAGCCGAGGAAGACCTTCGGCCCGGCGGCGCGCATCGCCTCCCAGTCGAGCAGGTCGATCATGCGCTGTGCGCCGTATCCGCCGCGGGCGCACAGGACGGCGTCGACCGTGGGGTCGCACCAGGCGTTCTGGAGGTCGGCCGCGCGGTCGGCGTCGCCGCCGGCGAGGTAGGCGAACTCACCGTGCCGGTCGAGGACATGCGGTGCGGCGACCGGGTCGAGGTCCCAGCCGCGCAGCACGTCGAGCCCGGCCTGGAGGCGCTCCTCGGGCACCGGCCCGCTGGTGGCGACGACGGCGACGCGGGCGCCGGGCGCCAGCCGCCTCGGCCGGGTCAGTTCCGTCATGGCCTTCACGGGTGCAGCTCCAGTCTCGGGACACCGGGCGCGTCCAGCCCGAACACCTGAGCGTACAGCGACATCTCCGCCTCCAGCGCGCGCACCATCGTCTCGGCCCGCCGGAAGCCGTGCCCCTCCCCCGCGAAGGTCAGATAGGCGTGCGGTACGCCCCGGCCCCGGATCCGGGCGAGGAGGCGTTCGCACTGGGCGGGCGGGCAGATCACGTCGTCCAGGCCCTGGAGCAGCAGGAACGGCACGGTGAGCCGGTCGGCGTGGGTGAGGGGCGAGCGTTCGGCATACCGGGCAGGCACCTCGGCGGGCGGTCCGATCAGCGACTCCAGGTAGCGGGACTCGAAGTCGTGGGTCTCCCCGGGACCCCAGGTGGTGAGGTCGAGCACGGGGTAGGCGATGGTGCCGCAGGCGTAGACGTCGGTGGTGGCCAGGGAGGCGGCGGTGGTCCAGCCGCCGGCGCTGCCGCCGCGGATGGCGAGCCGGGCGGGGTCGGCGGTGCCCTCCTCGGCGAGGGCGCGGGCGACGGCCGCGCAGTCCTCGACGTCGACCACGCCCCACTGCCCGCGCAGCCGCTCCCGGTAGGCGCGGCCGTATCCGGTGGAGCCGCCGTAGTTCACCTCGGCGACGCCGATGCCCCGCGAGGTGAAGTAGGCGACGGAGAGGTCCAGTACGAGGGGTGCTCTGCTGGTGGGGCCGCCGTGCGCCCAGATGACGTAGGGCGGGGTCTCGCCGTCGGGTGCGGTGCGGTCGGGGTGGTGGGGCGGGTGGATGTGGGCGTGCACCTCGCGGCCGCCGGGTCCGGTGAAGGTGCGGGTCCGGGGCGTCGGGTAGTAGGCGGGATCGACCACGTCCCGGTGCCGGGCACCGACGGGGCGGGCCCGGCCGGTGACGGTGTCCAGTTCGACCACCTCGTGGGCGGTGCGCGGGCCGGCGCCGACCGCGACGACCCGGCTGCCGTGGGCGGCGAGGGTGGGCGCGAACTCGGTCCAGGGCCCGGCGGCGTCGACGACCTCACCGGATTCTGTATCCAGTATGCCGAGTACGGTCGACCCTCTACCGTGTACGACCGCGATCAGCCCGTTGTCCAGCGGCGCGAACCAGCGCAGGCCCGGCTTCCACAGCGGGCCGGCGAACTCCTCCTCGCGGGGGCAGAGCGGGGTGCCGTCCCGGTAGAGGTTCCACCAGCCGCTGCGGTCGCTCGTATACAGAAGACTGCCGTCTGCAGACCATTCCGCCTGGGCGATCGCCTCCCCCGGCCCGCCGGCGACGGTGTGGACGGTATGCGGTATTCCGTCGACACCGATCTCGCCGACACGCAGCTCCGTCCCCTCCCACGGCATCCGCGGATGGTCCCAGGCGAGCCACGCGGCCCGGCGGCCGTCGGGCGAGACGCGCGGGCCGGTGACGAACCGGTGCCGGCCGTCGGTGAGTTCACGCACCGCGGAGCGGTCCTCGGCGGCGGATCCGTCGAGCGGTACGGCGGCCAGGACGCGGCGGACGTCGCCGGGGGCGTTCCCGGTGAACTCCTCCAGCACGCACCACACCTCACCCCGGGCGGGGTCCAGGTGCGGGTCCGCCCAGCGCAGGCCCGCGCCGACCGGGGAGAGCGGGGTCAACGGGCGGGGTTCGCCGCCGGGCTCGTACCGGTAGAGCCGCTGGTCGGCGAAGTGGGTGAAGACGATCAGCGGCCGGCCGTCGTCCATCGCCCCGGTCCAGGGGCGGCCGCCGTACTCGACGACCCGGTTGCGCACGTTCCACGGCGCGGGCAGCACGCTCTCCTGCGTGCCGTGGGCCGTGCGGCGCACCAGGGCCCGGCGGCCGCCCTCGGCGGGGCGGGGCTCGGTCCACCACACCTCGTCCCCGACGAACTCGACCCACTCCGGCTGTCCGTCGTGCGCGGCGGCCAGCGGCGCGTCGACGGGTGACGGCCAGGTTCCGTACGGCGCGGTCAGCACCTTTGTGCCCTCCTTCGTCGGGACTGCTCCATGCCGTGCGCGTCTATGCGGTGCGCGTCTATGCCGTGCGCGTCTATGCCGTGCGCAGGAAGCGGTCGAGCACACGGACGCCGAAGTGCAGCGCCTCGACGGGGACGCGTTCGTCCACGCCGTGGAAGAGGGCCTGGTAGTCGAGGCCCTCGGGCAGCTTCAGCGGGGCGAAGCCGTAGCCGGTGATGCCGAGCCGGGAGAACTGCTTGGCGTCCGTGCCGCCCGACATGCAGTACGGCACCACGTGTCCGTCCGGGGCGAACTCCTCGACGGCGGCCCGCATCCGCGCGTAGGTCGGCGAATCCACCGGCGCCTGCAGGGCCACCTCGCGGTGTGCGAACTCCCAGTGCACGTCGGGGCCGGTCAGTTCGTCGAGGGTGGCGGTGAACTCCTCCTCGCCGCCCGGCAGATACCGCCCGTCGACGTAGGCGACGGCCTCGCCGGGGATCACGTTGAGCTTGTAACCCGCCTGCAGCATGGTCGGGTTGGCGCTGTTGCGGACGGTCGCCTCCACCAGGGCGGCGGCCGGGCCGAGCTTGTGCAGCAGCCGGTCCACGTCCCGGAAGTCCGGCTCGATGCCGTACAGGGCGGCGAGTTCGGTGAGCGCGGCCCGCACGGTCGGGGTGAGCCGGAGCGGCCACTGGTGCTCGCCGATGCGGGTGACGGCGGCGGCGAGGCGGGTGACCGCGTTCTCCTGGTTCACCTTGGAGCCGTGTCCGGCCCGGCCGCGGGCGGTGAGCTTCAGCCAGCCGGTGCCCCGCTCCCCGGCCGCGATCGGGTAGATACGGCGGCCGGCGCCGTCGTGGAAGGTGAAGGCACCGGACTCGCCGACACCCTCGGTGCAGCCCTCGAACAGCTCGGGGTGGTGGTCGGCGAGGAAGCCGGAGCCGTCCTCGGCGCTGGCCTCCTCGTCGGCGGTGAACGCGATGACGAGGTCCCGGCGGGGTCGTACGCCGCGGCGGGCCCAGGAGCGGAGGACCGCGAGGATCATCGCGTCCATGTTCTTCATGTCGACGGCGCCTCGGCCCCACGCCACCCCGTCGCGGACCTCCCCGGAGAAGGGGGGCACGCTCCAGTCGGCGGCCTCGGCGGGCACCACGTCGAGATGGCCGTGGACGAGCAGCGCACCGGCGCGGGGGTCGGTGCCCTCGATCCGGGCGACGACGTTGGTGCGGCCGGGTGTGCGCTCCAGCAGCAGCGGCTGAAGGCCCGCGCCGGCCAGCCGTTCGGCGGCGTACTCGGCGGCGGGGCGCTCCCGGCAGTCTCCGCCGCCCCGGTTGGTGGTGTCGATACGGATCAGGCCGGAGGTGAACTCCACGACCTCGGCCAGGGCCTGCTCGTCTACCTGCCCGTCGGCCTGCTCGTCGATCTGTCCGTCGATGTGCTCGTCGACCGGCTGCGGCGTCCGCTGGTCAGCCATACTGCTCCTCCACGGCGGCGGAGACGATCGTGGTGACCGCCTTGAACGTCCGGATCCCCTCGTACATCGTGGCGCTGGTGTACGCCACCTTGCGCTCCCCGATCCGCGCGACCCCCGGGACGACGGTGGCGGCCATCGCCAGGTGCTCGGCGTCGAACTCGACCGCGACGGTGAAGGGACCTCCCCGCACCGGTTCCTGACGGACCGCCAGAAGCGCCGCCTCCTTGGCGGCCGCGCGGATGTCGGCGGCGGTGCGGGCCGGCGTGCGGCACACGGCCGCGTAACGCGACACATGGTCCTTGACCGCGACCTTCAGTGCCTCGGGGGCATAGCCGAGCGCGTCCTCGCAGGCGAGGTCGTCGCCGGTGACGAGGACGACGGGCACGCCGTACTCGGCGACGACGTGGGCGTTGAGGAGCCCCTCGCTGGCGCGGACGTCGTTCAGCCACACGCCGGTGATCTGGTTGGCGAGGTAGGTATGGGCGAGAACGCCCTCCATGCCGGCGCCCGCGTGGTAGCCGACGAAGGCGATGCCGTCGACGTCACCGTGCTGCACGCCCTCCACCATGGACAGGGTCTTGTGCCGTCCGGTGATCATCTCGACCCGCTCGTCCAGCCGCTCCAGCAGCAGATTGCGCATGGTCCAGTGGGCCTCGTTGACGAGCACCTGGTCGGCGCCGCCGTCGAAGAAGCCCTGCGCGGCGGCGTTCACGTCCGAGGTGAACATCGACCGGCACCGCTCCCACTGCGGTGTCCCCGGCAGTACGTCGCCGGGCCACGTGACGCCCGTGGCCCCTTCCATGTCGGCACTGATGAGGATCTTCATGGTGCTTCACGTTACGCGTCGGCGGGACAACTTCCCCTGAGGCGGAACGGAGGCTGGGCCCACGGTCGGAGAACTGTCCCGAGACGGCCGGCCCGCGGCCGTGCCCGGTTCACGGCCGCGCGCCGGCCGGTGCCGCTGATGGCAGCACCCGTACCAGGTGGCGGAGGGCAGGAGCCTGGACGTCCGTACCTTCGTCGACAAGCACGTACGAGCTTCCGCCCCTGAGACGTCCCGCCCCGCCGTCATGGGTCGGCGCTCCGCCGCTGGTCACGCCCCTTGTCGTCCCACGAAGGCACCAGTTCCCCGTGGGCTCCTGGCCTCCGGCT
Source organism: Streptomyces monashensis (assembly GCF_001866665.1). Classification (GTDB taxonomy): domain Bacteria; phylum Actinomycetota; class Actinomycetes; order Streptomycetales; family Streptomycetaceae; genus Streptomyces; species Streptomyces monashensis. Next base: position 18,831 of record NZ_MLYO01000110.1, read on the forward strand.
GCCGGGCCCCGCCAGGATTCCGTCCGGTCGACCGCACCCCGTCCGGCCCGGGACTGTCACACATGGGCCCCGGGCTCGGACCGGACAAGTGGCGGGTGCTGCCGACCGGCAATGACGGGATGTGTCGAGGGGCCGCTCGGTCGCCTCGAGACGTCCAGGAACCACGATCCATGCACCGCGGAGAGGTCTCCCATGACGAAAAGCATCAAGCGGATACTCGTTTCGGCATCCGTGTTTCTGCTGGGCATCGCGGCTCAGACGGCGTCCGCATCGGCCGTGACGGTCCGTCCGATGACGTTCGACGAATGTGGCCACAACGGCGATTCCGGCGTCGACAACTGCATGTACATCAGTGGCGCCGGTCTCTACGCCTCCGAGGTGCGCGGGTGGTCCACGCACGTGGGTTTCGGGTACCCGGTCCACGAAGAGGTCACCGGGCCGAACGGTGTGGTCTGCAACTCGGCGACCGTCACCACCGGCGACGGATCCGCCGTCGTCGGCTGCCAGATATACCCCAACAAGAACATAGCCGCGGGTACCTACTGTTCCATCCTCTGGGAATACCAGGGTGGTAAGTACTACAACGACGCCGAGAACTGCGGCACCGTCAGCGGCTGAGCCGGCACCGCGTCTCACGGGGCGGGCGCGGAGTAGCACAGCCGAGTGCGTCTCGGCGGAGTCGTCAGGCAGGCCGTCAGCGGTGAGTGCCGGGCGGGAAGTGCGATCAGCGTCGTGTAGACGAAGGCGTCCAGCAGGCGGGGATCGTCGACGGTGACGCTCTGCTGCGGCTCACCGCGCGCGCTCACGGTGAGGCGGTCTCCGAGCCGGGTGTTCCAGACCCTGGCCCACGCCGCGCGGCACAGCGGATTGGACCGGATCTCCAGCCCGGCCCCGCCCGGGGTGACCACGTTCAGCAGCGTCTGCGGCTCGACCCCGCACAGCGTCACGCCCGGGTCCCGGCCGTTGCAGGCGGCACCGCTGCAGGAGACGTGGAAGCCCCCACCGCCGCCCGTGCCGGCGGTGGCCACGGCAGCCACCGCCGCGCACGCCGCGAGCACCCCGCCGACCAGCACACCGGCCCAGGCCCGGCGGCGCCCGGACCGGCGGGCGGTCGGCGGGGGTACCGCCACCGCATCGGTCGGCGGATCGTCCTGACCCGCCGCTCCGGCCGGTCGGATCGAGCCGCGGCGGCTCCACGCGGCTTCGGCCAGTTCCCACAGCGCGCGCATCCGCGGCTCCGGTTCGCCCGCGAGGCGGCACAGCCCGCGCACGGCGAGCCAGGGCGGCAGCGCCGTGCCACTGAGGTAGCGCTGCCAGGACGACTTGCTGTACGCGGATTCCTCGGCCAGCGTGGCGAGGGTCAGCTTGGAGCGATCCCGCAGCAAGCGCAGTTCGGCCGCCAGCCGCGCGCACTCGGGCGGCGTCGGGTTCATGCGCGCAACGCCGCCCAGGTGCGCGGGCCCACTTGACCGTCGACGTCCAGGCCGAACTTCTTCTGCGCGCGGATCACCGCCGCCTCGGTCAGCGGCCCGAAGGACCCGTCGATGCCACCCGGCGTGATGCCCGCGCGCTGCAGCAGGCACTGCAACTCGGCGACATCGGAGCCGGTCATGTCGACGACGAGCTGCTGTGTGCGGGTGGTGCTGTTCCCCGCGTACCACAGCCCGTCCCGGCGGCTGTACTCGCAGGTGTGGACGACGCGTTGAGTCACGGCCGCCGCGGGACGGGCGCCGGCGCCCGGCGCCATCAGCAGGGCCGTGGTGAGGGCACCGACGACGGCCCCGGCGCCCGCGATGAGCAGCGAGTGCCAGACCGATGACCGGCGCAGGTCCGCGCCGCCGTCGGTCCCGGCAGCGGAGGGCGGCCCGTTCTCGGTCTCCTCGGGCCGCGGCGACACGTCCACCGCGACGGTGCTCGGCTGCGCGCGCCATGCTTCTTCCGCCACCTCGTACACGGCCAGCAGCCGGACGGCGTCCGCGCCCACCACCCGCGCCAGAGCGTCCACCGCTTCGCGTGGCGGCAGCGCCCGACCGCCGAAGTAGCGCTCCCAGGAGGAGGTGCTGTACCCCGTGTCCCTGGCGAGTTCGGGGATCGTCCGCCCGCTGGCGTCCTTCAGCTGCCGCAACCGCGACACCAGTTTGGCAACCGCCGGGTCGAGCCCCGCCGGCAACGCACGCCACCGCGCCATGAACCGCCCCCTCAGGCAGGTGCGGAGGCCGCCTCCACGCACCGTCAGGCGGTGATCCTAGCTCCCCGGCCGACCGTGGGACGTCGGCGCATCGGACCGTGGCGGCCCGCCCGCCATCGGGGAGATTCGACAGCCCGGGCCACCGACGCCCAGCCGAGAGCGGCAGGCCATGGACGAGTAGTTCCGAATGCTGTCGGTCCGTCCGGAGGCGCAGGGAGGGTGCCCAAGATCGTTTTGTGACGAACGAACACTTGGCCACCCTCATCACGGGACTGTACGTGAAGGTCGACGACGAGATCGAACGAGCCGATGCCTGGGCAGGCCACCACGGTTGAGCGACTCCGAACTGGTCTGTCTGGCCGTCGCGCAGGCTCTGCTGGGCTTCGCCTCGGAAGCTCACTGGCTGCGGTTCGCCCATACCGACCTGGGCTCGATGTTCCCGTATTTACCCAAACGGCCCGGATGCAACAAGAGACTGCGAGCCGCGTCGCCACTGGTCAATGGCCGACTGCGCCGGATACGGGCACTGCGCCTCTCACTCGCGGTTCATCTGGGGTCTGCGCCTGTACCTGGTCTGCACCCCGACCGGCATGCCCCTCACCTGGGCACTCGCGAACCCGAAGATCGACGAGCGGGAAGTGCCGGCCTCGATGCCGGACCGCGAGCCTCATCTGGCCACCGGCCGCCCGGGACTGCTGATCATCGCGGACAAGGGCTTCGCCTCCAAGGAGTTCGAGAACGACCGGCGCCCCCGTCCTGCGGTCACTGACCGCGTTCGATCACTGACCGTCACGGAACCGTGTCTCGTGCTCGACCGGCGACATGGGCTCGTGCGGCGTCGACCGGTCCAGCGCGGAGGGGCGCCGCCGCGCCCGACCCGACGGACTGCGGGCCGGGACATTCACGGTCGGTCGGTGGCCGGCCCGGGCGGGCCGGCCACGCCGACACATGCCTCGTTGCCCTCGGGGTCCGCCAGCACCCAGTTCAACGGCGCGTCGGCGTCGTTCACCAGACGTCCGCCGACCGCAAGTGCTGCGGCTATCCGGGCCTCGGCCTGGTCGTACGGCACCCACACGTCGACGTGGACCCGGTTGCGCTGCGGGCGCGGTGCGTCCATTTGCTGAAAGTAGAACGGTGCCCCGCGGCGGCGCGGGTCGATCAAGTCCTCGCTGCTGTTCGCGCGGTCCTGGTAGCCGAGCAGGGCACGCCAGAACGCCACCACGTCGGGACCGGCGAGGGCATCGATGGTGACCTGGACGGTCTGCACGGCGGACGGGTCGGCCGATATGTCCAGTGTGCGGGCCACGGCCGAGATCTGCCGGGCCAGCTCGACGTGCCGTTCGGTCAGCCCGTAGTAGTCGTCCGTGACCGTGATCAGCCGTACGATCACACCCTCCTGCCTCACGTCGACGTCCGGGTGTTCGCCCCCACCTCCTGGCATCTCACTGATCGCCTGCACGAGCTGGGCGCCTACCGCGAACGACCCGGTACGGAAGTACGCACACGCCCCCTCGCCCACGACGCGCCAGTCCTCCACTCCCGCGGCCTCGTGGAACTGCTGCGGCCTTATGCGCTCCGTCTTGCTCTCTACGTAGGTCATGCGCTCAACGTAGCGTGCAGGTCCGACAACCCCCGCCGACCATTGGGTACTTCGGAACTACTCGTCTAGTGGCAATACCGGTGATTTAGGTTGTTTTCCGGTGGGCGGGTTTGGTCTTGGTCGGCCCGACCAGCGTCACGTGGGGAATGCCCGGCCGGGGCGGATTGCGGTGCTCGGTGCGTTTGAGTTTCCAGTTGGACATCTTGCGTTTGATGACGCGGGGACTGGAGCGCAACCGGCGCGGGGGCAGGGGGCGTTCGCGGATCTCACGCAGGGCCGTGGCCAGGGCCCGCGCCATTCGGGAGGGGGGAAAACGCCGCCTGGTCGGTGACATGGCGGCGGATGATGCGCAG
>NZ_MLYO01000111.1 GCF_001866665.1 Streptomyces monashensis
GCCGACGCTGCCCTTCTACTCCACCGTGACCGGCGCGTGGGTGGCGGCGGAAGGTGTCCTGGACGGCGACTACTGGTATCGGAATCTGCGGGGGCAGGTCGGGTTCGGCCCTGCCGTGGCCGAGCTGATCCGGCAGGGGCACAGGGTGTTCGTGGAGGTCAGTGCGCATCCGGTGCTGGTCCAGCCGATCAGCGAGACCGTCTTCGACGCCGACGGTGATCCGGACGTGGTGGTGACGGGTTCGCTGCGGCGTCAGGACGGGGGGCTGCACCGCCTGCTGGCCTCGATGGCCGAGCTGTTCGTGCGTGGTGTGTTCGTGGACTGGGCCGGGGTCCTGCCTGCCGCGGTCGGGTCGGCGGGCGTGGACCTGCCGACGTATGCCTTCGACCGCCGGCACTACTGGCTTCAGCCGACCCGGGGCGCCACCGATGCGTCCTCTCTGGGACTTGCGGGGGCCGATCACCCGCTCCTCGGCGCGGTCGCCGGCATGCCGAACTCGGGCGCCGTCATGGCCACGTCGAGGTGGTCCCTCAAGACGCACCCCTGGCTTGCCGATCACCTCCTGGGGGATGCGGTCGTCGTGCCGAACACCGCCCTGGTCGAGGTAGCCATCCGGCTCGGCGACCTGGCCTCTGCCCCCGTCATCGACGAACTGATCGTCGACACGCCCGTGGTGCTTCCGCAGTACGGCGGCCGCAGTGTGCAGATCGTCGTCGGCGAGTCCGACGAGATGCTGCGGCGGCCGGTGGAGATCTACTCCCGTGCCGGGGACGCCCCGTTGGAGGCGGAGTGGACGCGGCACGCGCACGGCAAGCTGGCGCCCGCCGCCCCCCGCGAGCTGCCCGCGCCCGCGGGACCGGGCACCGAGGTCACCGAAGTGGCCCTCGACAGTGCCGCGCTGCGTGACGCGGACCGCTACGGGGTGCACCCCGCGCTCCTCGATGCCGCCGTCCGTACGGTCGTCCCGAGCGGCATGCTCCCGTCCGTGTGGACCGGTGTGTCCCTCCTCGCCTCGGGTGCCGCCGCCCTGCACGTCAGCGCGGGCGGTACAACGGCCGAGGGCACGCCCCTGCTGCTGACCGACCACTCGGGGCAGCCCGTCATGACGGTCGAGGGCCTGCGTGCAGCACCGTTCTCGCCCGAACAGGCCGGAATCATCGGGGCGTTGCCGCACGACTCGCTGTTCCGTGTCGACTGGACGCAGGTGCTGCTTCCCGCCGTGGACCGGGTCCTCGACACGGTGTCCGTCGCGAGCGGCGAGGACGTCGCCGCCTCGGCCGCGGCGGACGGCCCCGCTCCCGAGATCTTGCTGTACGACGCCCAGGCCGCGCCCACGCAGGGCGACCCTCGCTCGGCGGTCGGTGCGGCCCTCGAGGTCCTCCAGGCGTGGCTCGCGGAGCCCGCGCTGGAGGAGACCCGACTCGCCGTGGTCACCGGGGACCTCGACAGGCTCGACGCGGCCGCGGTGTGGGGTCTGGTGCGCTCGGCGCAGTCGGAGCACCCCGACCGGATCGTCCTCGTGGACCTCGACGACGACTCCCGCTCCGCTCTGCCGGCCGTGGTCCTGAGCGGCGAGCCGCAGATGAGGGTGCGCGACGGTGTCGCCCAGGTCCCCCGCCTCGTACGGGTGCCGGGGGTGGCCGGCGAAGCCGGGCCGCTCGGGCGCCCGCTCGACCCCGCGGGCACGGCACTGATCACCGGTGGCACCGGAACCCTCGGTGCGCTCACCGCGCGGCACCTGGTCACCGCGTACGGCATCCGCCACCTGGTCCTGGCCAGCCGGCGCGGCGACGCCCCGCAGCTGCGCGAGGAGCTGGCCGCGCTGGGCGCGACGGTCACCGTCGCCGCCTGCGACACATCGGACCGGTTCCAACTCGAAGCGCTGATACGGGAGATACCGGCCGAGCATCCGCTGACGGCCGTCGTGCACTCCGCCGGGGTGCTGGACGACGGGGTGCTCACCGAGCTGACCCCGGAGCGCGTCGACACCGTGCTGCGGCCCAAGGTGGACGCGGCCCTGCACCTGCACGAGCTCACCCGGGACCTGGACCTCGCCGCGTTCGTGCTGTTCTCCTCGGCGGCGGGCGTCCTCGGCAACCCCGGGCAGGGCAACTACGCCGCCGCGAACGCCTGTCTGGACGCCCTGGCGCGGCAGCGGCACCGGCTCGGCCTGCCCTCCGTGTCCCTCGCCTGGGGCTACTGGTCGACGGCCAGCGCCATGACCGAGCACCTGGGCACCGCGGACCTGCGGCGCAACCAGCGCATCGGCATGGCCGGGCTCACCGCCGCCGAGGGCATGGCCCTCCTGGACGCCGCCCTCGACACCCGGACGGTGACGGACGGCACGCTGGTGGCGGCCAAGTTCGATGTGCCGGCCCTGCGCGCCGCGGCGGCAGACGGCCCCGTACCGACGCTGCTGCGCGGTCTGGCGCCGGCGCCACGGCCGAAGGCCAGGGCCGCCGCCCCGTCCGCGCGTGCTTCCACGGCGGAGCGCCTCGCCGCGCTGAGCGGCATCGAGCAGACCGAGGCCCTGGTCGGCCTGGTGCGGCGGCACGCCGCCGAGGTCCTCGGACACGGCTCCGTCGACGCCGTACGCGCCGACCGGTCGTTCAAGGACGCCGGCTTCGACTCACTGACCGCGGTGGAGCTGCGCAACCGGCTCGTCGCCGCGACCGGCGTCACCCTCTCCCCGGCGGTCGTCTTCGACTATCCGAAGCCGACACTGCTCGCCGAGCAACTCCGCACCAGGCTCTTCGGCGATACGCCGATGCGCACGGACGCGGCCGCCGCTCCTGCCGCCGGCTCGGGGGCGGACGAGGAGCCGATCGCGATCGTGGCGATGGCGTGCCGCTTCCCCGCCGGGGTGCACAGCCCGGAGGACCTGTGGCGCGTGGTGGCCGACGGCGTCGACGCCGTCACCGAGTTCCCCGACGACCGCGGCTGGGACACCGACCGGCTCTTCGACCCGGACCCCGACCACGCCGGCACCACCTACGTGCGCCACGGCGCCTTCCTCGACGACGCCGCCGGATTCGACGCGGCCTTCTTCGGAATCTCGCCGAACGAGGCGCTGGCGATGGACCCGCAGCAGCGACTGCTGCTGGAGACGTCGTGGGAGGCCTTCGAGCGGGCCGCCATCGACCCGACGACCCTGGCCGGACAGGACGTCGGCGTGTTCGTCGGCGTCAACAGCCACGACTACAGCGTGCGCCTGCACCAGGCGTCCGGCGTCGAGGGATTCCGCCTCACCGGCAGCTCGGGCAGCGTCCTGTCCGGCCGTATCGCGTATCACCTCGGCTTCGAGGGCCCCGCCATCACGGTGGACACGGCCTGTTCCTCCTCGCTGGTGGCCCTGCACATGGCGGCGCAGGCCCTCAACCGCGGCGAGTGCACCATGGCCCTGGCGGGCGGTGTGATGGTGATGGGCACCGCCGAGACGTTCGTGGAGTTCTCCCGGCAGCGCGGCCTCGCGCCCGACGGCCGGTGCAAGGCGTTCGCGGACGGCGCGGACGGCACCGGCTGGTCCGAGGGCGCCGGACTGCTCCTGGTGGAGCGGCTCTCGGACGCCCGCAGGCGCGGGCACAAGATCCTGGCGGTGGTACGCGGCAGCGCGGTCAACCAGGACGGCGCGTCCAACGGACTGACGGCTCCGAACGGGCCCTCGCAGCAGAGGGTGATCCGCAAGGCCCTGTCCCACGCCGGTCTGGCGACGACGGACGTGGACGCCGTGGAGGCACACGGCACGGGCACGACCCTCGGGGACCCGATCGAGGCGGAGGCGCTCCTCGCGACCTACGGACAGGACCGGGATCCGCGCAAGCCCTTGTGGCTGGGCTCGGTGAAGTCGAACCTCGGCCACACCCAGGCCGCCGCGGGCGTCGCCGGTGTGATCAAGATGGTCATGGCGATGCGGCACGCCGTCCTGCCCCGGACACTGCACGTGGACCGGCCATCGACCAGCGTCGACTGGTCGGCCGGAGCCGTGGAGCTGCTGACCGAGGCCCGCGACTGGCCGCGCGACGACCACCCGCGCCGCGCCGGAGTCTCCTCCTTCGGAATCGGCGGCACCAACGCGCACGTCATCCTCGAAGAGGCCCCCGACGAACCGGTGCCCACCGCGCCGGAGCCCGCGCCGCGGCCGGCAGACGCCCTCGTGCCCGTACCGGTGTCCGCGCGGACGGCGGCCGGACTGCGCGGCCAGGCCGACCGGCTCGCCCGCTTCCTCGACGAGCGGCCCGACATACGTCTTCCCGACACCGCGCACGCCCTCGCCACCGCCCGTGCCCAGCTCGACCACCGCGCCGTCGTCCTGGCGGCCGAACCGGACCGGTTGCGCGCCGACCTGACCGCCTTCGCGCAGGGAGCCGCGAGTCCCACGGTCGTCACCGGCACCCCCGCCGGCGGCAAACTGGCCGTCCTCTTCACCGGCCAGGGCAGCCAGTGGGCGGGCATGGGCCACGGACTCGCCGACACGTTCCCGGTCTTCCGGGACGCCTTCGCCGCCGCGTGCTCTGCCGTGGACACACACCTGCGCGGGCACGTGGAGCGCCCGCTGTCCGACGTCGTCCTCGCCACGCCGGGATCGCCCGAGGCCGAGCTGCTCGACCGTACCGTGTACACCCAGGGTGCCCTGTTCGCCCTGGAGACCGCGCTGTTCCGGCTCCTCGAGTCCTGGGGCGTGCGACCGGACCTGCTCACCGGGCACTCCATCGGTGAGATCACCGCCGCACACGTCTCCCAAGTCCTCGACCTGGACGAGGCCGCCCGACTCGTCGCCGCGCGCGGCCGGTTGATGCAGGCACTGCCCGAAGGCGGCGCGATGGTCGCCGTCCGGGCCACCGAGGCCGAACTCGCGCCCCTGCTCGCCCGGGTGCCGGGAGCGGTCTGCGTCGCGGCGGTGAACGGCCCCGACGCGCTGGTGCTCTCCGGGGCCGAGGACGCCGTGCTCACCCTCGCCGGCCAACTGGCCGAGCGGGGCCACAAGACGCGTCGGCTGACCGTCAGCCACGCCTTCCACTCCCCGCTGATGGAACCCATGCTCGACGCGTTCCGCACGGTCGCGGAGGGCCTGTCCTACCAGCCGGGTGCCGTTCCCGTCGTCTCCACCCTGACCGGCGAACTGGCCCGGGACGGACAACTCGCCACCGCCGAGTACTGGGTCGACCAGGTACGGAACGCGGTGCGGTTCGGCGACGCCCTCACCGCGCTGGTCGAGCAGGGCGTGACGACCTTCCTCGAAGTGGGCCCCGGCGGTGTCCTCGCCGCGATGGCGCTCGGCACGCCCGGAGTCCAGGAGAGGGCCTGCATCGCCACCCTCCGCAAGGACGGCCCCGAGCCCGCCGGAATCCTGACGGCCCTCGCGGAACTGCATGTACGCGGAGTGGACCTGGACTGGTCGGCCGTCCTCGGACGCCCGGCCACCGCGATGGGGGCCGAGCTGCCCACCTACGCGTTCCAGCATCAGCGGTACTGGGTCGAGACCGGCGCCGCCGAGGCGGGCAGCGCCGAGGCCCTCGGCACCGTCAGCGCCCGGCACCCGCTGCTCGGCACCGTCGTCGAGGTACCCGGCGACCACGGCAGCGGCGGCGTCGTGCTCACCGGGCGTCTGTCGGCGCGAAGCCGGGGCCTGCTCGGCGTCCCCGCGACGACGGACGGCAGCACGAGTGTCCCGGCCGCCGCCCTCCTGGAGATGATCCTCAGGGCCGGCGACGAGGTGGCGTGCGGGGACCTCGGACAGATCGCCGTCGAGGTGCCGTTGACCATCCCGGACCACGGCCACACGCAGATCCGGGTCACGGTCGACCCCCCGGACCCGGACGGCCGCCGCCGTGCCACCGTCCACGGCCGCCTCCTCGGCCCGGAGCAGGGGCCCTGGACGTGCCACGCCCGTGCCGTCCTCACGCCTGGAATACCGCAACCGGCCTTCGACCTGCGGACCTGGGCGCCGCCCGCGGACCGTGCCGCACCACTGCCCGGCGCGCACCGCGTCTGGCAGCAGGACGGGAAGGTCTTCGCGGAGATCGCCCTGCCGGACGAACTAGCCGACGAGGCGGCGGAGTTCACGCTGCACCCGGTACTCCTCGACACCGCGCTGCGCGTCCTGGACTCCCGTACGGCAGCGGAGCCGACCGGCACCGGGCAGCACCCCCGTGACCTGGCCGACTGCGCCGGTCTGGCGGTGTACGCGCAGGGGGCCGCGGCGCTGCGGCTGCGGATCACTCCGGTGGAGGGTGAGCGGCACCTCGTCGAACTCTCGGACTCCGGCGGTGAACCCGTCGCCATGCTGGGCCCGTTGAGCCTGTTGAGCCTGGACGCCGCTGCCCGGCCGGCCACGGAGGAGCGCCTGCCGCCGTACGCGGACGCCGCCGCAGCCGACAGCCGGCCCGTGCCCGTGGACGACGCGCCGGCGCCGGCCGGTGGCCTGACCCGGCGCGTGGTGGCCCGCGGCGAGGGCACGGGCGAGGCGTACGCCGGACGGCTGGCCGGGTTCCCGGCCGAGGAACAGCACCGGATGCTCATGGCACTCGTCAAGGAGAGCGTCGGCGTCGTGCTCGGGCACCGCGGGACGGACCCGTTCGACGTAGGCCCGGAGAAATCCTTCAGAAGCTTCGGTTTCGACTCGTTCGGCGCGGTCCAGCTGCGTAACCGGCTGCACGACCTCACCGGCGTCGACCTGCCCGCCACGCTCGTCTTCGACCATCCCACCCCGGAGGCGCTGGTCCGCCACCTGCGCACCGAACTGCTCGGCGAGCGGGAGAAGGTCTCCGTCACGACCCCGGCCGTGGTGGCCTCCGACGAGCCGATCGCGATCGTCGCCATGAGCACGCGACTGCCGGGTGGAGTGGACAGCCCCGAGGACCTGTGGCAGCTGGTGACGCAGGGCCGGGACGCGGTGTCCGGCTTCCCGGTCGACCGCGACTGGGACCTGGACGGCTTGTACCACCCGGACCCGGACCATGCGGGCACCAGCTACACCCGCTCGGGCGGATTCCTGCACGAGGCCGCGCGGTTCGACGCCGCTCTGTTCGGGATCTCGCCGCGTGAGGCGCTGGCGATGGACCCGCAGCAGCGGCTGCTCCTGGAGACCTCCTGGGAGGCGCTGGAGCGTGCGGGCATCGACCCGCTGTCCACCCGGGGAAGTGACATCGGCGTCTTCACCGGGATCGTCCACCACGACTACGTGTCCCGGCTCCACCATGTGCCCGACGACGTCCAGGGCTACCTCATGACCGGTACGGCATCGAGCGTGGCGTCCGGCCGGGTGTCGTACGTGTTCGGCTTCGAGGGCCCGGCGGTCACGGTGGACACCGCGTGTTCGTCGTCGCTGGTGGCGATGCACCTGGCCGCGCAGGCGCTGCGGCAGGGCGAGTGCTCGATGGCGCTGGCCGGCGGTGCGACGGTCATGGCCAGTCCGGACGCGTTCCTGGAGTTCTCGCGCCAACGGGGCCTGTCCGCCGACGGTCGGTGCAAGGCGTTCGCGTCGGCGGCTGACGGCACGGGCTGGTCCGAGGGTGTGGGTGTCGTGGTTCTGGAGCGTCTGTCGGTGGCGCGGGAGCGGGGGCACAAGGTTCTCGCCGTGCTGCGGGGCAGTGCGGTGAACCAGGACGGTGCGTCCAACGGACTGACGGCCCCGAACGGTCCGTCGCAGCAGCGGGTTATCCGCAAGGCACTGGCCGGCGCCGGGCTTTCCCCCGCGGACGTGGATGTCGTGGAGGCGCATGGTACGGGTACGGCGCTGGGTGATCCGATCGAGGCGCAGGCGCTGCTGGCGACGTACGGGCAAGGCAGGGATCCGGAGCGGCCTTTGTGGCTGGGGTCGTTGAAGTCGAACATCGGTCATGCGCAGGCGGCGGCGGGTGTGGCCGGTGTGATCAAGATGGTGCAGGCGCTGCGGCACGAGGTGCTTCCGGCGACCCTGCACGTGGACGAGCCGACGACGCAGGTGGACTGGTCGGCCGGTGCGGTGGAGCTGCTGACCGAGGCGCGCCGGTGGCCGCGCGACGGTCGACCGCGCCGGGCGGGCGTGTCCGCGTTCGGCGCGAGCGGGACCAACGCGCACCTGATCCTGGAGGAGGCGCCCGAGGAGGAGCCGCAGCCGGCCGCCGCGGAGACGACGTCCGCTGGTGTGGTGCCGTTGGTGGTGTCGGCGCGCGGTGAGGGTGCGTTGGCGGGTCAGGCAGGTCGGCTCGCGTCGTTCGTCGAGGGG
>NZ_MLYO01000112.1 GCF_001866665.1 Streptomyces monashensis
CGAACTGCGCGTACGACTCGACCTCGATGCCACGGGTGAGCGTCTCACGCTCACGGTGGCCGACGGTGCCGGCCGTCCGGTCCTGCGCACCGAAGCCCTGCGGATCCGTGAGGCGTCGGCCGAGCAGGTCCGGGCGGGCAGCCTGGTCGACCACCTGTACCGGGTGGAGTTCCAGCCGGTACGGGTCGTGGAGTCGGCGCCGGACGGCGAGGTGTGGGTGGCCGGCGGCTCGGGCGAACTGGCCCGTGCGCTGGACGCGGAGGCGTTCGACTGCGTGGACGCCCTCCTCGTGCGCCTGGAGGAGCCGGACACCCAGGAGCCGTCGCGTATCGTCGTCGACGCCACCACCCAGGACACGGACGGCATCGGCGACCCCCTCGACGCAACCGCAGGGGCCCTTCGGGACGTTCAGCGCCTGCTGTCCGAACCGCGCCTGGAACAGACCGAGTTGGTGTGGGTCACCTCGAGTGCGGTGGACGCGGGCGGCGGCGTCCGTGATCTGGCCCGTGCCCCGCTGTGGGGACTGCTGCGCGCCGCGCGCGGCGAACACGCCGAGCGCGTCATCCACCTCATCGACACCGACGATCCCGCCGAGGCGGCCGCGGTGCCCTTCGCCGCGAACGAACCCGAACTCGCCGTCCGCGACGGAGAGATACTCGCTGCCCGCCTGACCAGTGCCAAGACCCCCGACCCCGCCGTAGGGCGGCCGGTCTTCGACCCTGACGGCACGGTCCTTGTCACCGGCGGTACGGGCGAGCTGGGCAGGGCGGTGGCCCGTCATCTCGTGCGCGAGCACGGGGTACGGCACCTGGTGCTCACCTCACGGCGTGGTCCGCAGGCGCCGGGCGCGCGTGATCTGGTGGCGGAGCTGACTGCCGCCGGGGCGGACAGTGTGCGCGTCGAGGCGTGCGACGTGGCCGACCGGACCCAGGTCGAGGCGCTGTTGAGGGACGACGCCGGGCATCCGTGGACGGGTGTGTTCCATCTGGCGGCGGTGCTGGACGACGGTCTGTTGGCCGCTCAGAGTGCTGAGCGTCTTGCCGGGGTGTGGGCGCCGAAGGCCGATGGCGCACGTCATCTCGATGAGCTGAGCCGTGAGCTGGAGCTGGATCTGGCCGCGTTCGTGCTGTTCTCCTCGGCCGCGGGTGTCCTGGGCGGCGGCGGGCAGTCCACGTACGCCGCCGCGAACACGTACCTCGACGCCCTCGCGGCCCACCGCCGTGCCCTCGGGCTGCCCGGCACCAGCCTCTGCTGGGGTCTGTGGGAGCAGGCCGGGATCGGTCTGACGGCCGGCCTCGGGCAGGCGGAGCTGGCACGGATGCGCAGGCAGGGCGTGGCCGCGTTGAGCGAGCGGCAGGCTCTGGCCGCCCTGGACGCGGCGTTGGCGCGTTCGGATGCGCAGCTGGTGCCCGTGCGGCTGGACCTGACGGCCATCCAGCGACGGAGTGAGGAGATTCCGCCGTTGCTGCGCGGTCTCGTCCGTGCTCCGCGGGGGCGCGTCGGGCAGGCCTCGGCCGACGCCTCGACACTGCGCGACCGGCTCGCGGCCCTGCCCGCGGCCGAGCGCCAGGCCGCGCTGGTGCAGCTCGTCAGGAACGAGGCGGCTGTGGTCCTCGGCGTGTCAGGGACGGGTGGGGTCGGAGCCCAGCAGGTGCTCAAGGAATTGGGCATGGACTCGTTGATGGCGGTGGAGCTGCGTCGCCGGCTCGCGGCCGAGACGGGGCTCACGCTGCCCTCCACACTCGCCTTCGACCACCCCACGCCGACCGCCGTCGCGGCGCTCCTGCTCGACAGACTGGCTCTGGGCGAGGGCAGCACGAAGCGGAAGAGGACGGCGGGCAAGCGTACGTCCGCACGGCTCGACGAGCCCATCGCGGTGGTCTCCATGGCCTGCCGACTGCCCGGCGGCATCGACACCCCAGAGGGATTCTGGGACCTGCTCGCTTCCGGCGGGGACGCCGTGGGCGGGCTCCCGCAACGCTGGGCGGACCTCGACGTGTACGACCCCGACCCGGAGGCACCCGGCAAGAGTTACGCCCGCGAGGGCGGGTTCATCCACGACGTCGAGGGCTTTGACGCGGGGTTCTTCGGGATCTCGCAGCGCGAGGCGCTGTCGATGGACCCGCAGCAGCGGCTGGTGCTGGAGACGTCGTGGGAGGCGCTGGAGCGGGCCGGCATCAGCCCGGGCACGCTGAGCGGCACCCGGACCGGTGTCTACCTCGGCACGATGAGCTCCGACTACGGCGAACAGGGCCGGCTCGACGCGTTCGACGGTTACCTGAGCACGGGCAACGCCTCCAGCGTCGTCTCCGGCCGTGTCGCCTACGCGCTGGGTCTTCAGGGGCCCGCGGTGACGATTGACACGGCGTGCTCGTCGTCCCTCGTCGCCCTGCACCTGGCGGCCACGGCGCTGCGCCAGGGCGAGTGTGAACTCGCGCTCGTCGGTGGTGTCACGGTGATGAGCACCCCGCGCCTGTTCGTGGAGTTCTCGCGGCTCAAGGGGATGGCCGCGGACGGGCGGTGCAAGTCGTTCTCGGCGCGTGCTGACGGGGCGGGTTGGTCCGAGGGTGCGGGTGTTTTGGTGCTCAAGCCGTTGTCGGCGGCGGAGCGGGACGGGGACCGGGTGCTGGCGGTGGTCCGTGGTTCCGCGGTGAACCAGGACGGCCGCAGTCAGGGGTTGACGGCGCCGAACGGCCCGTCCCAGCAGCGGGTCGTGCAGGCGGCCCTCGAGGCGTCCCGGCTGTCACCGGACGACATCGACGCGATCGAGGCGCACGGGACGGGTACGCCGTTGGGTGATCCGATCGAGGCGGGTGCGTTGGCGGAGGTGTTCGGTCCGGGTCGGGCCGGAGATCGGCCGGTGTATCTGGGGTCGTCGAAGTCGAACATCGGGCATGCGCAGGCGGCTGCGGGTGTGATCGGTGTGATGAAGATGGTGCTGGCGTTGCAGCATGAGACGTTGCCGAGGACGTTGTACGCGGAGGAGCCCAGTGCGCATGTGGAGTGGGAGGGCAGTGGGCTCGAGCTGCTGGCCGAGGCGCGACCGTGGGTGCGGGAGGGTACGCGTGTGCGGCGTGCGGGTGTGTCGTCGTTCGGTCTGAGCGGCACCAACGCCCACCTCGTCCTGGAGGAG
Source organism: Streptomyces monashensis (assembly GCF_001866665.1). GTDB lineage: Bacteria > Actinomycetota > Actinomycetes > Streptomycetales > Streptomycetaceae > Streptomyces > Streptomyces monashensis. Next base: position 3,134 of record NZ_MLYO01000112.1, read on the forward strand.
GCCCCTGCCGCTGAGCCTGCCGCGGCCGAGACCGCGGATGGGCCGGTGGTCCCCGGTGGTGTGTTCCCGGTGGTGGTCTCCGGCCAGACCGAGGAGGCGCTGCGGGCGCAGGCCGGCCGTTGGGCCGACTGGCTGGCGGAGCATCCGGATGTTCCGCTCGCGGATGTCGCGGTGACGGCGGCTCGCCACCGTACGCACTTCGAGTCGCGGGCGAGCGTGGTGGCCGCGAACGCCGACGACATGGTCGGAGCTCTGCGCGCCCTGGCGGAGGGCCGGGTGCCCGCCGGGGCGACCGAGGGCACGGTTGTCGAGACCGACCTCGCGATGCTGTTCACGGGGCAGGGCAGTCAGCGCATCGGTATGGGCCGGCAGCTGTACGCGGCGTTCCCCGTGTTCCGGCAGGCCTTCGACGAGATCTGCGCGGCCCTCGACCCGCACCTCTCACGGCCGTTGGCGGACATCCTGTTCGCCGCGGCCGACAGTCCCGACGCCGTGCTGATCCATGAGACGGAGTTCACGCAG
>NZ_MLYO01000113.1 GCF_001866665.1 Streptomyces monashensis
TTCCTCCGGGCTTCCCTTCGGTGTTTCAAACTCTATCAGGGTTTTTCCGTCTCCCTGACCACCGTTCTGCGGACACGCAGAAGGAGATCCAGAGATAGGATCTGACAAGTTTGGGTGCTGCTGAGTGAGGTCGCTTTCGCGTCCCTCCGACCCAGGCAGGAGTACGACTGTACACGGAGCCCTGAACGCCGTGCAAATCCAACGGGGGTGGTGGTCTAGACCACTAGCTGGTAGCTTCCATACGGAACCCCAACTTCCTATGACATACGCTGCTGCTCGGTGCCGTCCGGGACAGGCAGCGGCGGCCCGTAAGCAGCTCCACTCCTGGGAGGCTTCCCATGACCACCGTGACGTCCCCTCTTGCCGGACGCGCCATCGGACTGGCCAACGTGCCCGATCCGGTCTTCTCCGGGGCCATGGTCGGCCCGGGTACCGCCATCGACCCCGTGCGTGAGGCCTCCGAGGCCGTATCACCCGTGGACGGTGTCATCGTTTCCCTGCACCCGCACGCGTTCGTCGTGGTCGACGCGGACGGGCGCGGCGTACTCACCCACCTCGGCATCGACACCGTGCAGCTCAACGGCGAGGGCTTCGAGCTGCTCGTCAACAAGGGCGACACCGTGCAGCGCGGGCAGGCCGTCGTGCGCTGGAACCCCGCCGCCGTCGAGGCCGCCGGCAAGTCGCCGGTCTGCCCCGTCGTCGCACTCGAAGCCACCGCCGAGTCCCTCTCCGACCTCCGTGACAGCGGTGACGTGAAGGCCGGCGACAGCCTCTTCGCCTGGAACTGACGGCGGTGCCGTCGCACGGCGGCGTTCAGGACAACCATCGCGGCGGCGGGACCCGCCGCACTATCGGAGACGGGTGAGATGGAAGCAACGCTGCGAGGCGTGGGCGTGAGCCATGGCGTGGCCATCGGCGAGGTTCGGCACATGGGTACGGCGGTGCTGGAGCCGCCGGCCAAGTCGATCCCCTCGGACGAGGCCGAGCGGGAGCAGGGGCGTGCCCGCCAGGCCGTCGACGCCGTGGCCGCCGATCTGATGGCGCGCGGCAATCTGGCGGGCGGCGAGGCACAGGCCGTGCTCGAGGCGCAGGCCATGATGGCGCAGGACCCCGAGCTGATGGCCGACGTGGACCGGCGGATCGCCGTCGGCAGCACGGCCGAGCGTGCCGTGTACGACGCGTTCGCGGCGTACCGCGAGCTGCTGGCCGGTGCGGGTGAGTACCTCGCCGGTCGTGTGGCCGACCTCGATGACGTGCGGAATCGTATCGTCGCGCGGCTCCTGGGCGTTCCGATGCCGGGGGTGCCGGACAGCGACCAGCCCTATGTGCTCGTGGCCCGGGACCTGGCCCCCGCCGACACCGCGCTGCTGGACCCGTCTCTGGTGCTCGGTTTCGTCACCGAGGAGGGCGGGCCGACGAGCCACAGCGCGATTCTGGCGCGGGCGCTGGGTGTACCGGCGGTCGTGGCCCTGCCCGGTGCCGGTGAGCTGGCCGAGGGCACGCTGATCGCGGTCGACGGCAGCACCGGCGACATCTTCGTGGACCCGACCGAGGCGAAGAAGGCGGAGCTGGAGGCCACGGCCGCCGCGCGCAAGGCTGCGCTGGCCGCCTCCACCGGGCCGGGTGCGACGGCGGACGGGCACAAGGTGCCGTTGCTGGCCAACGTGGGCGGTCCGGCGGATGTGCCGGCCGCGGTGGAGGCCGGGGCCGAGGGTGTCGGTCTGTTCCGTACCGAGTTCCTGTTCCTGGACGACAGCAAGAACGCTCCTTCCGAGCAGAAGCAGGTGGAGGCCTACCGGCAGGTGCTGGAGGCGTTCCCCGAGGGCCGTGTGGTCGTGCGTGTGCTGGACGCGGGTGCGGACAAACCGCTGGACTTCCTGACTCCGGCCGACGAGCCGAACCCCGCGCTGGGTGTGCGGGGTCTGCGGACGCTGCTGGACCACCCGGAGGTCCTGCGCACGCAGCTGACCGCGCTGGCCAAGGCTGCCGAGGGGCTGCCGGTCTACCTCGAGGTCATGGCGCCGATGGTGGCGGACCGCACGGACGCGAAGGCGTTCGCGGACGCCTGCCGTGAGGCGGGCCTGCGGGCCAAGTTCGGCGCGATGGTGGAGATCCCGTCGGCCGCGCTGCGGGCGCGTTCGATCCTCCAGGAGGTCGAGTTCCTTTCGCTGGGGACCAACGACCTCGCGCAGTACACCTTCGCGGCCGACCGTCAGGTGGGTGCGGTGTCCCGGCTCCAGGACCCGTGGCAGCCGGCGCTGCTCGACCTGGTGGCGCTGTCCGCGGAGGCGGCCAAGGCCGAGGGCAAGAGCTGTGGTGTGTGCGGTGAGGCCGCGTCCGATCCGCTGCTGGCCTGTGTGCTGACCGGTCTGGGGGTCACCTCCCTGTCCATGGGGTCGGCGTCGATTCCTTATGTCCGGGCGACGCTGGCGAAGCACACACTGGCGCAGTGCGAGCGGGCCGCGGCGGCGGCGCGGGCCGCGGACAGCGCCGAGGAGGCGCGCGGCGCTGCTCAGGCGGTGCTGTCCGGCGAGTAGTCGCGCCGCGTTCGCGTGGTCGGGTTCAGGGGCGCCCCGCCCTGGGTGGGGCGCCCCTGGCGTGTGTCGGCGTCCGGAGCGTCTGCGATCAGTGGTGGTGGTCGAGGTCGGTGCCGTCGTCTCCGAGGTCGGGGGGCGCGTCGTAGTCGACGCCGGACTCCGGGGAGATGAGGTCGCCGGATTCGACGTCGGTGCAGTAGGCGTCGAACACCTCGGCGGCGGTGAGGGGCTCGAACTCACCGCAGCGCAGTCGCCAGCCGTGGACGCGGTCGGGCGTGCCGGGGCGGCTGGTGCGGATGACGAGTCCGCCGGGGCTGCGGGTGGCGAGGCCGAGTGCGAGGACGCTGGTGAATTCCAGGGCTTCGGCCTCGTCCAGGCGGGTTCCGCCGGCGCCGTCCTGGTCGGCGTGGAGGACGGAGATCAGGGTGTCCGGTGGGCCGGAGACGCTGATCACGAGGTGCCGGTCGCCGGGCGGAGCGGTGTCGAGGATGCGGACCAGCAGGTCGGAGGCGCGGGTGAAGGCGGCCCTGCCGATGTCCTCGCCGCAGGTGGGGCAGGGGCCGAGGCGGGCGAGCAGCGTGGTGGCGTACTCCCAGGTGGCTTGGCGGACGGCCTCGTCCACGAGGGCGGGTACGAGGGCGGCGAGGGGCCGGCCGTCGTAGGGGATGGTGGGGCCCGTGGCCGCCAGTTCGGCGGTGAACCTGGTGCGGCTGGCCGGTGCCTCGGGGTCGAGGCCGGTGTCCGCGCAGTACACGGCGTAGTCCTCGGGGTCGAACAGGGCGAGGGTGGTGTGGCTGCCCTGGGCGGCGCGGGCCATGAGGAGGGCCTCGACCTGCTGGAGGTAGGCCGTGTGGTCGTCGAAGGTGAAGCTGCGGTAGCGCCGCATGGCGTGGAAGTCGTGCTCGTCGGTGAGCAGGCCGATGGTGCCGGCGATCTCGCGGCGCAGGACGCGTCGCATGGTCCGGTCGTCGATGTGCGCCATGTTTCCCCCAGAGTGCGCAGTCGATCAATGCTCACTCACCGTAACCGGCGGCACTGACAACGGGTGGTGCCGCCGGTGGACGGAGCGCGGGTGGTGGGGTCGTTGGCGCAGGTGGTGCGGGGTGGGTTCAGGCGCGTTTGCGGGCGAGTTCCTCGTAGAAGCCCAGCAGGGAGAGGTTGTCGATGGATCCGGGGTTGACCGCCTTCTCCAGCGGGGTGCCCTGGAGCAGCCGCTTGACGGGGACCTCGATGCGTTTGCCGGTGAGGGTGTGCGGGATACCGGGCACCTCGATGATCTCGTCGGGTACGTGGCGCGGGGAGAGCTGTTCGCGGATGGACTGCTTGACGCGGGCGAGGAGGGAGTCGTCGAGGACGGCGCCGGGTGCGAGGTGGACGAACAGGGGCATCCAGTAGCCGCCGTCGGGCTGCTCGACGCCGATGACGAGGGACTCGTTGATCTCGGGGAGGCGTTCGACGACCTCGTAGATGTCGGCCGAACCCATGCGCACGCCCTGCCGGTTGAGCGTGGAGTCGGAGCGGCCGTGGATGATCACGGTGCCGCGTGCGGTGAGGGTGATCCAGTCGCCGTGGCGCCAGACGCCCGGGTAGGTGTCGAAGTAGCTGTCGTGGTAGCGGCTGCCGTCGGGGTCGTTCCAGAAGCGGATCGGCATGGAGGGCATGGGGTTGGTGACGACCAGCTCGCCCACTTCGTCGATGACGGGGTGGCCGCTCGGGTTCCAGGCCTGGAGGTCGGTGCCGAGGCCGGGGGCCTGGAGTTCGCCGGTGTGGACGGGGAGGGTGGGTACGGCTCCGGCGAAGCAGGAGCAGACGTCGGTGCCGCCGCTGACGGAGGCGATCCAGAGGTCGGCCCCGCTCTGTGCGAACTCGTCGTGCAGCCAGCGGAAGCCGTCGGGCGGCAGGGGCGAGCCGGTGGTGGCGACGCACCGCACGGCGGACAGGTCGTGGTCGCGCGCGGGGTGGACGCCGGCCTTGCGGCAGGCCATGACGTAGGCGGCCGAGGTGCCGTAGAGGGTGGCCCGGGTGCGTTCGGCGACGCGCCACTGGGCGCCGGTGTCGGGGTAGCCGGGGCTGCCGTCGTAGAGGACGATCGTCGTCCCGGTGAGGAGGCCGGAGACGAGGAAGTTCCACATCATCCAGCCGGTCGAGGTGTACCAGAAGAAACGGTCCTCGGGACCGAGGTCGCAGTGCAGGCCGAGCTGTTTGAGGTGTTCGACGAGGATGCCGCCCTGGGACTGGACGATGGCCTTGGGCAGGCCGGTGGTCCCGGACGAGTAGAGGACCCACAGGGGGTGGTCGAAGGGGACCTGTTCGAAGACGGGCTCGGTGTCGCCCGAAGTGAGGACGGCCCAGTCGAGGGCGCCCTCGGGTGCGTCGGTGCCGAGGAGCGGGATGTGGACGACGGCGCGCAGGGTGGGCAGTTCGCGGCGCAGTTCGGCGACGGTGTCGCGGCGGTCGTGTTCCTTGCCGCCGTAGCGGTAGCCGTCGACGGTGAACAGGATGACGGGTTCGACCTGCTGGAAGCGGTCGAGGACGCTGCGGGCGCCGAAGTCGGGGGCGCAGGAGGTCCAGACGGCGCCGACGGCGGTCGTGGCGAGAAGGGCGACGACGGCCTGGGGGATGTTGGGGAGGTAGCCGCTGACGCGGTCGCCGGGGCGGACGCCGAGGGTGCGGAGTTCGGCGGCGAGGGAGCCGACCTGGCGGCGCAGCTCGGACCAGCTCACGGGGCGCGGTTCGTGGGTCTCGTCCACGTGGAGCAGGGCGGGTTCGTCGGCGCGGTCGGCGGCGGCGCGCAGGGCGTGTTCGGCGTAGTTGAGGGTGGCGCCGGGGAACCATTGGGCGCCGGGCATCGAGCGGTCGCCGAGCACGCGCGTGCAGGGGGTCGAGAACCGTACGTCGAACCACTCGGTGACGGCTTTCCAGAAGGTGTCGAGATGGTCGACGGACCACTGGTGGAGGGCGGGGTAGCCGCCGTCGGCGGGGGCGCCGTGGTGTTCGGCGGCCCATGCCTGGAACCGGGTGATGCGGGCCTGGGCGATCTGCTGGGGATCGGGCTGCCAGAGCGGCTGGGGGTTCGCGGTCGACATGGGGCGGCTCCCGGGCTGTGCGCGTCGTGGGCGTCGGTCCGCGCACGTGCTGGGGTGTGCGCGTGACGCGGCTGACAGGGACGATGCCATGTGATCGACTTCAGCACCAGGGCTCGCCCCACATAGTCCGTGTCGTGAAGATGTGGCCCTGACACTGGTGAACGGCAGTTGAACGACACGCACGCGTGGGGCGCACAGTGGCAGGGTGAGCAGCATGGACGGTCGTGACCTGGTGCGTTCGGTGAGTGTGGTTGGTTCGGGGAGGGCGCTTCGGGGGTTGCGCACCGTGCGTGCGGCGTGGCGCAGGCGGCGGATCGACGCTGCCGGGCTGCCGCCTCGGGGGGCCGAGCGGGCGCGGGTCCCGGGGCAGGTGGCGGGTGTGGAGCCGGGGCCGGGCGGCGGTGTCATCCGGTTCGGCCGGTCCGAGCTGCGGATCACGGTCACGGTGAACGGGGCGGTGTTCTGGGGCTGGGACGGGGCGGGTCCGGAGCCGTCGTACGCGCTGGCCGGGAGTTGTCCGGAGCCGGATCCGCGGGCGGTGCTGGAGCCGGACAAGGACGGTGGCTGGCGGGTGGTCGCCGAGCGGGTGACGGTCGTCGTCTCGCGGCACGGCGCGGTGCAGGTGTGTACGCCCGGCGGGGTGACGCTGCGGCACGATCTGCCGCCGCGCTGGTGGGAGCCGGTGGGCGGGGGTACGGCGCGGTGGCTGCAGCGCTCGGAGGTGGCGGCGGACGCCCGGTTCTTCGGTCTGGGCGGGCGGGCGTCGGGACCTCGGCTGCGCAGTGGGTCGTACCGGCTGTGGAACACCGACCCGGGCCGGGCGTTCGGGCCCGAGGTGGATCCGCTGTATCTGACCATGCCGGTGCAGCTCGTGGTGGCCGACGCGGGCACGCATCTGGTGTTCCACGACTCCACGTGGGACGGCACGGTGGTGCTGCGGGAGGGCGAGGAGGGCGCCGGGTCGGGGCACGACCGGGCGGGGCGGTGCGAGCTGCGGATGGACGGTGGTCCGCTGCGCTGCTGGGTGATCGTGGGTACTCCCGCGCGCGTGCTGGCCACGTGGGCCTCGCTGACCGGTGTGCCGGCGCTGCCGCCGGCGTGGGCGCTCGGTCACCATCACGCGCGCTGGGGATTCGGCAGCGAGCAGGAGGTCCGCCGGGTGGTGGCGGGCTACCAGGAGCGGGATCTGCCGCTGGATGCCGTGCACCTGGACATCGACCACTACGACGGCGACCAGGTGTTCACCGTCGACCAGGAACGGTTCCCCAAGCTTCCGGTGCTGGCGGAGGAGTTGCGGCGGGACGGGATCCGGCTGGTGTCGATCGTCGATCCGGCGGTGAAGGCGGCGCCGGGCAATGCCGTGTACGACGGCGGTTCGGCGCGGGACGCGTTCGTGCGGGACGGCTCCGGGCGCGAGGTGCGCGGTGTGGTGTGGGCCGGGGAGTCGGTGTTCCCGGACTTCACGCGCGCGCGTGTGCGTGAGTGGTGGGGCGGTCTGTACGCGGAGCGGCTGGCGCAGGGCTTCGCGGGTTTCTGGCACGACATGAACGAGCCGACGTCGTTCAGTGCCTTCGGGGAGCCGACCCTGCCGCGTTCGGCCCGGCACGATCTGGAGGGGCGCGGCGGCGACCATCGTGAGGCGCACAACGTGTACGCGCTGTGCATGGCCCGCGCGGGGTACGAGGGTCTGCGCGAACTGGCGCCCGAGGAGCGGCCGTTCGTGTTCTCGCGCTCGGGCTGGGCCGGGATGCAGCGTTACGGCGGAACCTGGTCGGGGGACGTGGCGACGGGCTGGCCGGGGCTGCGGGCCTCGCTGTCGCTGGTGCTGGGGCTCGGGCTGTGCGGGGTGCCGTACTCGGGTCCGGATGTGGGCGGGTTCGACGGGAGCCCGTCTCCGGAGCTGTATCTGCGCTGGTTCCAGCTCGGTGCGTATCTGCCGCTGTTCCGCACCCACGCGGGTCTGCGGGCGGGGCGCAGGGAGCCCTGGGAGTTCGGGGCGGAGGTGCTGGAGCACGCGCGCGTGGCGTTGCTGGAGCGGCGGCGGCTGCTGCCGTACTGGGTGACGCTGGCGTATCTGGCCCGGCGGACGGGCGCGCCCTATGTGCGGCCGGTGTGGTGGGGTTCCCCGGAGGACCGGGCGCTGCGCGGCTGTGAGGACGCGTTTCTGCTCGGGGACGCTCTTCTGGTGGCGCCGGTGCTGGATCCGGGCGTGAAGCGGCGCGCGGTGCAGCTGCCGCGGGGCCGCTGGTACGACACGGTGACGGAGGAGGCGTACGAGGGGCCGGGGCAGGTGTACGTGAACGCGCCGCTGTCGCGGATACCGGTGCTCGCGCGCGCGGGTGCGGTGATTCCGGTGCGCGGCGCCGACGGCGAGGTGGAGCTGGAGGTGTGGGCGCCCGCGCGGGGCCGGACCGGGGGCGGTCTGGTCGTGCCGGACGCGGGCGACGGTGGGGACGGACCGGAGACGGAGCGCTACGTCGCCCGCCGGCAGGGCCGTTCGGTGGTGGTCACCCGGGAGCGGGAGGGCGGTTCGGCACAGCCGCCCTACCCGGTGCGGGTGCGGGGGCTGGGCTGAGCCGGACGGCTCAGACGTAGCGGCCCTGGAACCAGGCCCGCACGGCCACGGTGTGCAGCGGGAAGGCGAGTTCCTCGGGCCGGCGCAGCAGCCGCCAGCCCTCGGTCTCGTCGGTGCGGTCGGCGGGCGGCAGACCGTGGACCGGGCGTTCGGGGAGGACCCCGAACAGCAGCAGGTGGCCGTCGGGCGAGCTCATGGCGTCCACGAGTCGCACGTCCCGGGCGGCGGCTTCGATGCCGGTCTCCTCCTTGAGTTCGCGTACGACGGCCTGTTTCCAGTCCTCGCGGTCGTCGACGTAGCCGCCGGGCAGGGCGGTGCCTCCGCGCGCGGGGGCGATGGTGCGGGTGATGACGATCAGGGCCGTGCCCTGGGCGTCGTACACGGGCTGGAGTGCGATGGCGACCGGCAGCGGGTTGCGGTAGGCGACGTTTCCGCAGGACGGGCAGGTGCGCGGCCAGCCGGTGACGCCCTCTCCATAGGGCGCTCCGCAGCTCGAACAGTGCGAGTTCGGCACGGAGTTGACAGTTGGGTGTTGGGTTTCGGACACGCGCGGACTGTATCCGATCGGCGGAGGGAGATCTTCCGATGGTCGCCTAGGGGGCGCGGCGGAGCGACTTCCAGGAGACGGGGAAGTCGAAGTAGGTGTCCGGGTAGGGCTCGGGCTGGTACGTGTAGTGCCACCATTCCTCGGCGAGGTTCACGAATCCGAGGCTCTCCATGGTGTTCTTGAGCAGCATCCGGTTGGCACTCTGGACGCCCTGGATGCGCGGGTCGAGGGTGTGCGCGAGAGTGTCGAAGCAGTCGAATCCGGTGCCCATGTCGACGGAGTTGTCGGGGAAGCGCTCGTTCTTGGGCGCGAAGCAGGGCACCAGCGGCTCTCCGGGGCGGTAGGGCCGGGTCGGCCGCGCGGGGAGCTTCACGATCGTCAGGTCCATGGTCGAGCCGCGGCTGTGGCCGGACTTCGCGGCGATGTAACCGTCCTCGAACAGCCGGGTCTTGTCGACGTTCGGGTAGAACTCGCCCTTCATCGACTGGGCGCCGAGGTCCTCGGCCCAGCGGACGAAGTCGTTCACGGCGCGCTGGGGCCGGTAGCAGTCGTAGACCTTGAGCGTGTATCCCTTGCGCAGCAGTTCGAGCTGAGCCTTGTGGAGGGCTTCGGCGGCGGGACGGGTGAGGATGCAGATCGGTTGCCGGTAGCCGTCGACGGGCTCGCCGACGAAGTTGTGCGGGGTGAAGTAGCGGATCTCCTGGATGATCGTCGGATCCACGGTGCTCAGGGCGACGAAGTCCCTGGGCGCCTTGGGCTCCGTCGTCGTCCCCGCCGTCGCGGTCGCGGGGGTGACGGCCACGGCCAGCAGGGTGGCGAGGGCGGTGACGAGGCCGCGGAGCGCACCGGTGAGTCGTGTCATGTCTCCTGCATCTATCAGGTCCGGGCTCCGGCGGGGAAGCGATCGGATGCGATTCCCCCGGACGCCCTGCCCTTTTCCCGCTGCCGGTGGCACACTTCTGACGCTTCGTCAGATTCGATACCGGGGAGGTACCTTGCCGCACACACGCACACCCGCGGTCGCCGGCTGGCTCGACGGAGAGGGCGAGGATTTCCGGCTGCTGGGCACGCGCTGCTCGTCCTGCGGGTCGGTGTTCTTCCCGCGTGAGGACGTCCACTGCCGCAACCCGCTGTGCGCGGGCGGCGCACTGGAGGAGGTTCCGCTGTCACGAAAGGGGCATATCTGGTCGTACACCGACAGTCATTATCGACCACCGTCACCCTATGTGAGCAATCCGGAACTTCCGTGGGAGCCGTACGCGTTGATCGCTGTGGAGCTGGCGGCCGAGCGGATCGTGGTGCTCGGACAGGCGGCTCCCGGGGTCACCGTCGCCGGCCTGGCGGTGGGCATGGAGGTGGAGGCCGTTCCCGGCGTGCTCGACGAGGACGCGGAGACGGCCCGGACGATCTGGCACTGGCGGCCGACGGGGGTGCGCGCATGACGAGGGACGTGGCGGTGCTCGGCGCGGGCATGCACCCCTGGGGCAAGTGGGGGCACTCCTTCGTGGAGTACGGGACGGCGGCGGCCCGCGCCGCCCTCGCGGATGCCGGTGTCGCCTGGGGGGACGTCGGCTCGATCGTGGGCGCGGACACGGTGCGCGGCGGCTATCCCGGGTACGTCGCGGGGGCGACGTTCGCCAAGGCCCTGGGGTGGCAGGGGGCGCGGGTCGCGAGCGTGTACGCGGCGTGCGCGTCCGGGGCGCAGGCGATCGCCGCCGCGCGGGCGCAGATCCTCGCAGGGCTCACGGAGGTCGTCCTCGTGGTGGGGGCCGACGCCGCACCCAAGGGCTTCTTCCGGCCCGCGGGCGGGGACCGTCCCGACGACCCGGACTGGCTGCGCTTCCGGCTGCTGGGCGCGACGAACCCGGTGTACTTCGGGCTGTACGCGCGCCGGCGGATGGCGGTGCACGGGGACACACCGGAGGACTTCGCGCTGGTCAAGGTGAAGAACGCCGCCCTGGGGGCGCTCAATCCGTACGCCCGGTACCGCAAGCGGGTCACCGCCGAGGAGGTCGCCGCCTCCGCGGTGGTCGCCGATCCGCTGCGGCTGCTCGACATCTGCGCCACCTCCGACGGCGCGGCGGCCCTGGTCCTCTCCAGCGTCGGCTTCGCGCACCGGCACGGCGTGCGTCGGCCGGTGCGGATCCGCGCGGTGTCCACGGTGACCCCACGTTTCCCGAACACGGTGCTGGACCTGCCGGACATCGCCACGGACTCCGCGGTCGCGGTGGAGCCGCCGGGCGAGACGTTCCGCGCGTCCGTCGCGCGTGCGGCCTACGAGGAGGCGGGCATCGGCCCCGAGGACCTGTCCCTCGCGGAGGTCTACGACCTGTCCACCGCGCTGGAGTTGCAGTGGTACGAGGACCTGGGGCTGTGCGGCGCGGGCGAGGGCGCGAAGCTGCTGCGCGAGGGCGTGACGGCCCCGGGCGGGCGCATACCCGTCAACCCCAGCGGTGGACTGGCCTCCTTCGGGGAGGCGGTGCCGGCCCAGGCCATCGCCCAGGTCTGCGAGCTGGCCTGGCAGCTGAGAGGCACCGCGGGCGATCGGCAGGTCGCCGGGGCCCGCGTGGGGATCACGGCCAACCAGGGGCTGTTCGGGCACGGCTCGTCGGTGGTCGCGGTGCGGTGAGGGTGACGCGAGCAGAGCGGCGTGCGAGGTGTGGTGACACAAAGGTTTTCCACTCTCTGTGATCACGCCGGAATCCTGTGTGAACGTCTCATGAACTGCGCCTGGGCACGCCCGGGCAGCGCAATCATGCTCCCGTGCACTCCTGGACGGATACTCTCCGCTTCGCCTTCCAGCCGGTGGTCAACCTGAGGACTGGCGCGGTCACCGCACTGGAGACGCTCGCCCGCCCGGAAACGGGTGACATCCTCGCCGAGGCCCGCCGGGATCCCGAACTCGACGGCAGGCTCACGGTGTTGGCTCTGCGGGCGGCGACGCACAAGGAGACGTTGCTGCCGCTGCACCTGAACGTGTTCGCGGCCACGCTCGCCGACCTCGGCGGCCTCACCCCGCTGCACGACGCCGTGCGCGCGACCGGGCGCATGCCCTGGGAGGTGACGCTCGACATCGTCCCGCCGTACACGCACGTGCCGCAGCGGGCGCTGCTGGAGGCGGTGGCGTCCATGCGCGAACAGGGGTTCCGGATCAGCGCGGACGGCATCGGAGACGGCGACATACCGCTGCGGCTACTCAACGACCTCTCGCCCGACCTGGTCAAGCTCGACGGCTCGCTGCTGGCCCGGCCCGCCGCGGTGCGGGCGATGCGGACGCTGTGCGAGGGACTGGGCGCCCTGGTCGCCGTGGAGGGGGTCGAGACCGAGCTCCAGTGTGCGGCGGCGCTCTCGGCCGGTGCCCAGCTGGCCCAGGGCGAGCTGTTCGCGCCGCCCGCGCGGATCCCGGTCGCGGACGTGTACGTACCGCCGCGCTCCCCCGGTGCCGTGGGCGTGCCCCGGTCCGGGCCGTCCGTGCCCTCCGTGCGGGAGTTCGTGCGCCCGGCCGCCGTCCTGCCGGTGACCGCGTCGGCGGGGCAGGTGCGGGCGCTGCTGACCGGGTCGCCGGACGTCTCCGGCGTGCTGCTGGTGGACCAGGCCGGCCGGCCCGTCCGGTCGGTGCACCGCTCGCGCTTCCTGCTGTCGATGTCCGCCCGCTACGGTCACGCCCTGTACGCCGACCGGCCCGCTTTCAAGCTGGGCGACGCGCCCCGCACGGTCGGCGTGGACGCCACGGCCTGGGAGGTGCTGGACGTGGTCGCGATCGGCGACCGGGACCGGACCTCCGACGATGTGGCGGTGGTCGACGCGCGGGAGCGCTGCGTGGGGGTGGTACGGCTCGCGGACCTGGTCCGGGCCCTGGCCGAGAGCAGGGTCGAGGAGGCGGCCGGCCTCAACCCGCTGACCCGGCTGCCCGGTTCGGACGCGATCACGACCGAGGTCGACCGGTGGATCGCGGACGGGCGGACGTTCGCGCTCAGCTGGCTGGACATCGATCATTTCAAGCAGGTCAACGACGGCGCGGGGTTCGCCGCGGGCGACGAGCTGATCCGGTCCGTGGGCCGCGCGCTCCAGCAGGCGGTCGTGGGGCACGCGCGCGTGGGGCACATCGGCGGGGACGACTTCCTGGTGCTGGCCGACGAGGAAGCGCTCGGTCCGGTGGTCGCCGGCGTGCTCGACGCGCCGTGGTCGGCGGGCGGCCGGCCGGTCACGCTCTCCGTCGCGACCGTCGTGTGCGTCCCGGGCAGCGTGGGCGACCATCGGCAGGCCGCGGCCCATCTCGCGCCGCTGAAGAAGGAGGCCAAGGCGTTGCGCGGCGCGAGCTGGGTCCTCGGGCGCGCCGGGGCCGCCGGTCACGAGGTGCGGCGCGGCGGCACGGGGACGGCTGCGGCGCAGGCCGGGTACGCGGCCGTGGAGCCCGGACTCTGAACGCCCCCTTCGTATACGGCCCTTGAGGCACGCATGTGACGGGTGCGCCGGTGTCACCGTCGCCGTCGGCAGCCTTGACGCCCCCGGAACACCGGTGAACACTTCCCGGTGTCGGCCGACATCGCCGTACATTCTCGGCGTTATCAGGCACTGTGCCATCGAACCGTCCTGCTTCCCACCGTCGGTCGAAGTCGTCAAGGGAACCGTTTCTGCACGGAGGCCCGGGGCCGCGTGCCCCCTCAACCCGCGCCAAGGGAGCCGCCATGAGCAACGGGCACATTTTCGTCGGCGAGGTCATCGGCACCGCGATCCTGATCCTGTTCGGTGCCGGTGTCTGCGCCGCCGTCACCCTCAGACACTCCAAGGCGCGGGCCTCGGGCTGGATCGTCATCGCGTTCGGCTGGGGCTTCGGGGTCCTCGCGGGCGCGTACACCGCCGCGCCCCTCTCCGGAGGCCAGCTCAACCCCGCGGTCACCCTCGGCATCGCGATCGACACCGGCAAGTGGGGCAAGGTCTGGGTGTATCTGCTGGGCCAGCTCGTCGGCGCGATGCTCGGCGCCGTACTCGCCTATCTGGCGTACCTCGCCCAGTTCCAGGCCAATGTCCGCGAGGAGGGCGACGGCGAGACAGACGGGCCGGTGGCGACGCTCGGCATCTTCTCGACCATCCCGGAGATCCGGAACCCGGTCGCCAACCTGATCACCGAGATCATCGCGACCATGGCGCTGGTGCTGCCCGTCCTCGCCTTCGGGCTGACGAAGGGGCTCGGCGAGTCCGGCACGACCGCACTGATCGTCTCCCTGCTCGTCGTCGGCATCGGACTCTCCCTCGGCGGCCCCACCGGCTACGCCATCAACCCGGCCCGCGACCTCGGCCCGCGCATCGTGCACACCTTCCTGCCGATCCCCCACAAGGGCACGTCCGACTGGGGTTACGCCTGGGTCCCGGTCGCCGGCCCGCTGATCGGCGGCACACTCGCCGGCCTCCTCTACAACGCGGCCTTCTGACCCCCGTGCCCCCGTCGTCCGGGTACGCCCCGGTCCCGTACGTCCTGATCCCCCGTACGCCCTTCTTGACTTCTCCGACCCCCGCGCGTCTCAGCGACCCACGCAGCGACCGCGCACACCAGCGACCCAGGGACTGCCATGACGGACACCGCCGAGAAGTACGTCGCCGCCATCGACCAGGGCACCACGTCCAGCCGCTGCATCGTCTTCGACCACAGTGGCGCGATCGTCGCCGTCGACCAGCGCGAGCACCGCCAGATCTTTCCCAAGCCGGGCTGGGTGGAGCACGACGCGACCGAGATCTGGGCCAAGGTGCAGGCCGTCGTGGCCGGGGCGCTGGCCAAGGCCGGGCTGCGCGCCGACCAGTTGAGCGCGCTCGGCATCACCAACCAGCGGGAGACCACGGTCCTGTGGGACCGCGCCACGGGCAAGCCCGTGCACAACGCCATCGTCTGGCAGGACACCCGTACCGCGGCGCTGTGCGCCGAACTCGGCGGCGCGGACGGGCAGGACCGCTTCCGCGAGCAGACCGGGCTGCCGCTCGCCAGCTACTTCTCCGGGCCCAAGGCGGCCTGGCTGCTCGACCACGTGCCGGGGCTGCGGGAGCGGGCCGAGCGCGGCGAGATCGCGTTCGGGACCATCGACTCCTGGCTGATCTGGAACCTCACCGGCGGCACGGACGGCGGCCGGCACCTCACCGACGTCACCAACGCCGGCCGCACCCTGCTCATGAACCTCGACACCCTCCAGTGGGATCCCGCCATCCTGTCCGCCATGAACATCCCCGCGGCGCTGCTGCCGGAGATCCGGTCCTCCGCCGAGGTCTACGGCACGGCGGTCGGGCAGCTCGCCGGGGTGCCCGTGGCCTCGGCGCTGGGCGATCAGCAGGCCGCCGTGTTCGGGCAGGCCTGCTACGACGTCGGCACCGCGAAGAACACGTACGGGACCGGCAGCTTCCTGCTGCTGAACACCGGCAACCGGCCGGTGCCGTCCAAGAGCGGGCTGCTGACGACGATGGGCTACAAGATCGGCGGGGAGGCGCCGGTGTACTGCCTGGAAGGGTCCATAGCGATAACGGGCGCGCTCGTGCAGTGGTTCCGCGACCAGCTCGGGATCATCCGCACCGCCGACGAGATCGAGACGCTGGCGGCGAGCGTGGACGACAACGGCGGCGCCTACATCGTGCCCGCGTTCTCCGGCCTGTTCGCGCCGTACTGGCGCGCCGACGCGCGCGGGGTCGTCACCGGCCTCACCCGGTACGTCACGAAGGCACATCTCGCGCGCGCGGTGCTGGAGGCGACGAGCTGGCAGACGCGGGAGGTCGTGGACGCGATGTACCAGGACTCCGGGGTGCGGATCAGCACCCTGAAGGTCGACGGCGGCATGACGAGGAACAACCTGCTCATGCAGCACCAGGCGGACGTCCTCGGCGTGCCGGTGATCCGCCCGCGGGTGTCGGAGACGACCTGCCTGGGGGCCGCGTACGCGGCCGGTCTGGCGACGGGCGTCTGGAACGACCTGGACGAGCTGAAGTCGCACTGGCGCGAGGACGCGCAGTGGACGCCCGCGATGGAGGCGTCGGAGCGCGAGCGCGAGTACCGCAACTGGCGCCGGGCGGTGGAGAAGAGCTTCGGCTGGCTGGAGGAGGACGGCGAGTAGAGGCCACGCGCGCGTACGGATCTCCGTACACGCGCGTGCTGTTCGCCGTACGCGCGCGTGCTTCTCACCGGACCACGGCCCGTGCCCCGGTCGGCGGGGGTACGGGCCGTGTCCGTCGTCAGCCGATGACGGGTTCGCGGTGGTCGGCCGCGTGGTGCATCGCGTGCTGGACGACGCCGATGAGCACCTCCTTGACCGATTCGCGGTCACGCGCGTCGCACAGGACGACGGGGACGTCGTCGTCCAGGTCGAGGGCCTGCCGGACCGCCTCACCGGGGTAACGGGCCGAGCCCTCGAAGCAGTTGACGCCGACGAGGAAGGGGATGGAGCGCCGCTCGAAGTAGTCCACGGCGGCGAAGCAGTCCTCCAGGCGGCGCGTGTCGGCGAGCACGACGGCGCCGAGCGCACCCTCGGACAACTCGTCCCACATGAACCAGAACCGCTCCTGCCCGGGTGTGCCGAACAGGTACAGCACCAGGTCCTCGCGCAGGGTGATGCGGCCGAAGTCCATGGCCACCGTGGTGGTGTGCTTGCCCTCCACGCCGCTGACGTCGTCGACCGGGCGGCCGGCCTCGGTGAGCAGTTCCTCGGTGCGCAGCGGCCTGATCTCACTGACGGCGCCGACGAGGGTCGTCTTGCCCACGCCGAAGCCGCCGGCCACCAGGATCTTGAGCGTGACGGGCTCGACCGGGGGCTTGCCTCGCTCAGAACGCCCGAAGATCATCGGTCTCTTCTCCTGCTCGATGGGGTCGGGGGACGGTCACAGGGCCCGCAGGCCGTTGATCACGTCGCGCAGAATGCTCTCGTCCGGCAGCTCGGCCGGGGGTATCGGGCGGGACACATGGACGAGTTCCGCGTGCACGAGATCGCCGACGAGCACCCGGATCACGCCGATCGGCAGGTCGACCTCCGCGGCGAGTTCGGCCACCGACTGCGGCTCGGCCCGGCACAGTCCGACGATCGCCACGTGCTCCGGCGAGAGCGTCGGGTCCGCTTCCACGTCGCCCGCGTCCGGTTCCGTGACGACCACCGCGATCAGGTCGAGGCGGTGCTGGGCCGGACTGGTGGTCCGGCCGCGCGTCATGGCGTAGGGACGGACGACCGGTCCCGCCTCGTCGTCGAACCAGTGGCTTCTTCCCTCGTCTGTGCTCATGCCATCCCACTACCCTCCTGCGGGCAGATCGGTGCGCGGGGAGGTACCCAGATGCACACCGACCCGCTTGACCAGCAGGGTCATCTCGTAGGCGACCTGCCCGACGTCGGAGTCGGCGTCCGAGAGGACGGCGAGGCAGCTGCCGTCGCCGGCGGCGGTGACGAACAGGAAGGCGTCGTCCAGCTCGACCACCGTCTGGCGGACGCTACCTGCGTCGAAGTGGCGGCCCACGCCCTTGGCGAGGCTGTGGAACCCGGACGCCACGGCGGCCAGATGCTCGCTGTCCTCCCGGGTCAGGTCCTTCGACACGCCCATGGGAAGGCCGTCGCCGGACAGGATGACGGCCTTGCGGATGCTGGCGACCCGGTCGACCAGGTCGTCCAGGAGCCAGTTCAGCCCCCCCTTGTCGGTCGTCGTGTGGCCGGTGGCCTTCGGTGCGGTCATCGACCGTCCCCCTTAGTCGTTCCTGGTGCTGTGCCGTTGCCGGACTCCTCGCCCGCGGCGTTCTCCTCCCGGCCGCGCTGCCAGCCGCGCTGGAGCGAGGCCATCCGGCTGCGGACCTCCTCGGCGTCGCGGTCGGCGGGCGGCCCCGTCCGGTCGGCGCGTCGTGCGGTGTCCTGCTTGAGCTGGGGAGCCAGGCTGGCCTGGCGCACCCGCCGGGGCAACGGCGCGCTGCCGTCCGGTGCCGCGTCCGGCCGGGCGGCCGCGGCACCGGAGGTGAGGTCTGGGGTCCGTCCGCGCGGCGGGGCCGCGTCGGTGCGGGTGACGGCTCCTTCGCCGCTCGGCGGCGCTGCGACGCCGGGGCGTGCCGTATCGCCGTCGGGTCCGGCCGTATCGCTGTCGGGTCCGGCCGCGGTGCCGGCAGGCGAAGCCGTGTCGCCGGGCCGCGTCGCGTCGCCGCCTGAGGGCAGGGCGGAGGCGCCGGGGCCGCGCCGGAGCGCCTCGTCCGACGGGGCCGCCCTGCCGGGACCGCCCTCGGCCGTCCCCTTCGTCCGGGTGCGCCGGGGCAGTGCGGGAATCCCGGGCGACGCGTCGGCGGCGCCGGCACGGGCGGGTCCGCCGTCCTCCACGCGCTCGGCGGGTTCACCGGTGCGCCGGACGGTCGCGCCGCGCCGCCGGGTGGGCAGCGGGGCCGGCCCGCCCGGCTCGGGGCGGCGGGGGCCGGCGGCGGACTCCTGGTCGGAGTCGGCGCGGGAGCGCTGGTCGGTGACGGGCCTGCCGTGCGAGCTGACCAGCTTGGGCGGCTGACGGCGCGGCGGCGGCACGGGGCCGCGGTCGCCGGCCGGGTCACGCGGCAGGCGGTCGGCGGCCGGGGCGGGGGCCCGGTCCTCGTCGCGGGGGCGGGAGCGCCGGTGCCGGAACAGTCCGCCGAGCTCGCTGTCCTCGTCCCCGAGGACGCCGGGGAAGTCGTCGAGGGCGTCGAGATCGACGGGGGCCTCCAGCTCGACGGGGCCGTCCAGCAGGGAGGTCTGGAGCGCGGGCAGTTGCGCCGGCGGCGCGGAACGGCCCAGGGCCTGTCCCGGCCCCCTCGCCGAACGGTCCCGGTCCAGGCGGAAGCCGAGGCCGTTCGTGTCCGGTACGTCGTCGCTCAGCAGCGCGTCGGGGATGAACACGACGGCGGTGGTGCCGCCGTACGGCGAGGGCTGGAGGGAGACCCGGACGTTCTGCCGCTGGGCGAGGCGGCTGACGACGAAGAGGCCGAGCCGGTCGGTGTCGGACAGTTCGAACTCGGGGGTCTCGGCGAGGCGCAGGTTGGCGTCCAGGAGCGCCTCGGCGGTCATGCCGAGTCCCCGGTCGTGGATCTCCAGGGTGAATCCGTTGGCGACGCGCTCGCCGAGGACCTGGACGGCGGTGTGCGGGGGTGAGAACACCGTGGCGTTCTCCAGGAGTTCGGCCACGAGGTGGGTGAGGTCGGCGACGGCCGGGCCGGTGACGGCGACCCGCGGCAGCCGCCGCACCTCGACGCGCTCGTAGTCCTCCACCTCGGCGACGGCGGCCCGGACGACGTCCATCAGCTGCACGGGGCGACGCCACTGCCGCGACGGCGCCGCGCCGGAGAGGATCACCAGGCCCTCGGCGTGCCGGCGCATGCGGGTGGTGAGGTGGTCCAGGCGGAAGAGGTCGGCGAGTTCGTCGGTGTCCTCGGTCCGGCGTTCCATGGTGTCGAGCAGGGTGAGCTGCTTGTGCAGCAGCACCTGGCTGCGGCGGGCGAGGTTGACGAACACCTCGGAGACACCGGCGCGCAGTTCGGCCTGTTTGACGGCGGCCTCGACGGCGGCGCGCTGAAGGGTGTTGAGGGCCTGGCCCACCTCGCCGACCTCGTTCTTGTCGTACTCCAGGCGCGGCGCCTCGGTCTCGATGTCGACCTGTTCGCCGACGGACAGCCGGCGCATCACGCTGGGCAGCCGGACGCCGGAGGCCTCATGCGCCTCCAGGCGCAGCTGGCGCAGGTCACGGATGAGGCCGCGGCCGATCCGGACCGACACGAAGAGGGAGAACAGCAGCGCGATCAGCCCGAGGACGCCCGGTACCGCCGCCTGGAAGATGATGGTCAGGGCGACGGGGCGGGTGCTGTGCTGGAAGCGGTCGCCCGCGTGGTCGTCCATGGTGCCGAGTTCGTCCAGGACGCCTGCCGCGGCGGTGTCCCAGCTCTTGGCCGTGACGTCGCGGGGCGTGCCGGAACCCGTGCCGATGACGGACTGTTCTGCCGTGCGCAGCGGGGCGGTGGTGGCGTCCTGCCAGAAGCGTTCGTAGCGTGCGCGCTCACCGGCGGGCAGCAGCGGCAGGCTGATGTCGTACAGGAGGGTGCGCTGGGCGACCAGGTCGGAGATGTCCCGGGTCTCGTCGCGGGTGAGGGTGCCGACGACGAGCGAGGAGCCGAGCAGGGCGTCCTCGCGGGAGAGCAGCTCGCGCGCGCGGGTGACGTTGACCAGCGCGCGGGCCTGCTTGTCCAGCCCGACGTCGTCCACGCCGTCGAGGCCGTCGAGCAGCGTGTAGCAGGGGTCGACGAGGCGGTTGTAGAGGTCGAGTGCCTGGGCCCGTCTGACCGTGCCCTGCTCGACGCCGCGGCGCAGGGAGTCGAGGCCATCGAAGGCGTCCAGGACGTTGGCGAGGCGTTCGTTCTCGGCCGCGTTCATGCCGTCGGCTTTGTCGTGCTCCCCGGCGTTCTTGCGGACCTCGACGATCGCCTGGTCGGTGGCGATCCGCGTGCGGTGCAGCGCGGCGAGCGCGTCGGCTGCGCGGGGGTCCGCGAGGTAGACGAGCGTCTGGCGGCGCTCCTGCTGCAGCGCGCGGACGGTGTCCTCGGTGGGATAGCCGATGTCCTTGACGACGTCGGTGGCGTGGAACAGCCGGGCGACCTCGCGCCCTGTGATCACCGTGGCAAAGGCCCAGACGGCGACCAGGGACACCAGCGGCACGAGAAGCAGCGCCACGATCTTCCGGCGGATCGACTTCCCGCGAAAGCGCATGGCCTCCCCCAGCTCGACCCCCGCCGGCCGGGGGTGCACATGAGTGTCAACAAACGGCGCGAGCCTACTACCGCCCCACAGTTAACTCGAAGACACGTCCGGAGGACGAACTTCCGCTCCGGCGGCAAGAGATGGCGAGTTGTCCGGGCATTGCGGGAGATTGCACCCGCGATCGAGCGGCCGGCCCCGCACCGACCACGGCGTCACGGCCAGGTGGTTGGCTGGATTTTTTCGCTGGTGGGGAATCTTCCGGTGATCTCGTTCGTCCTTGTCTGTGGGAGGTCTTCGGGAAATGGGTGCGGAATGGGCCACAGGTGCCGCATCTCTGACCTCGGCGGCGTAAAACTGCGCAAGCCGGGCAGCCACTGGGGAGTCGGAGTCCTGGTACTCCGGGGCGAGCGGTGTGCCGGCGGTGGGGAGTGACAAGGGTGATGGGGACGGCGGAGGGGCGCGAGGCGCAGGCCGAGCGCGTGGCGGAGCGCCCGGCGGCGACACGCGGGCAGCGAGAGCCGGATCGCGACATTCCGGTGCGCGGGCACGTCGGGGGGTCGGCCGACACGGAACGGCAGCCGGGGTACCGGCCGTTGTGGATCGAGGAGCCGGCCAAGCGGCACCCGCTGCCCGATCCGGTGCGGACGGCGGCGGTGCGGGCGGTCCTGATCATGGCGGTGACGCTGATCCAGGCGATGGTGGCCTTCCTGTGCACGATGGCCGGGTCCTGGCCGGCCTTCCCCATGGTGATCAGCAGTGTGGTGAGCACGGTGGTGGCCACATGGGCGGTGGTCGACGTGTGGGTCACCCGCCAGGTGTGGAACCAGCGCAACGGCGTGGTCTCCGAGCCGAGCAGCACCGCCCGGACCCTGCGCCGCGAGCGGCGTGCGCGCCGGCGCCGGGAGCGGGCGGCCCTGCGCGAGCAGGAGCGGATACGCAGGCGGGGCGGCGCCGGTCAGCTGTCCCACCCCTGACCCGGCGCGGCCCCGCCGCACCGCCTCACCGCATGACCGTCATGCGGGCTTCTTGAACATCCGCGTCGCCGTGATCTCGCTGTGCACCGCTTCCCCGGCCTGGGCCTGCTGGGGCAGCCCGGGCCGCAGGTGCTCCTCCACGCTGATGTACTTCAGGCCCGCCCTGAGGTCCGCGTCGTTGCGCAGCCGGATGACCAGCGGGAACTCGGCGAGGGCGGTCGTGTCGAACAGGCCGGTGGTGTAGAGCAGCTGTACGCCCAGCGCGTCGGACACGGCCCGCTGGAGCTCCAGCAGATACGTCGCGTTGGCCCGGCCGATCGGGTTGTCGAGGAACAGCGTGCCGGCGTGCCGGTGCTTCTCACGGCCCCGGTCGTTCGAGCGCAGGGCGGCCATCGTGCAGTACAGCGCGATGGCGGCGGTGAGCAGCTGTCCGCCGGAGAACACGTCGCCCATCTGTCCGACGGGGACGCGCTCGGCGCGCAGTACGGCGTCGGGCTTGAGGATCTCGACGGCCACGCCCTTCGGCTGGAGGGCCGCCGCGACGCCCCGCAGCAGCAGCGACATGCCGTCGCGACGCAGGTCGGAGTTCTTCTTCACGGCAGCGCGGGTGGCCTCGTCGATGACCTCGCCGAGGCGTTCGGTGAGCGTGACCTGGTCCGGTTCCTCGAAGCGGATGCGGAGGAACTCCTGCCCGGACCACTCGCCGAGCCCCTCCGGCAGCCGGGAGAGCCGCTGGGCGGAGCGCAGCGTGGCGAGCGCGGACTCCACCAGCCCGCGCAACCGGTCCACGATCGAGTCGCGGTTGCGCTCCAGCTGGGCCAGTTCGTCGGTCAGGACGCGCAGCCGGGGTGCGAAGGCGTCGGCCCACTTCTGGGCGTGCTCGGGCAGCGCGGAGGCGGGAAGTTCGCGGATCTGTTGGCGGGCGGGGGTGCGGACCTGCTCGAAGCGCGTGGAGTTGGCGTGCCGGACGAGGACGTCACTCGCCTCGCGCACGGCCGCCTCGGCGGCGGACAGGTCGCCGGCGCAGCCGCGCAGCGAGCGGCGGGTCTCGGCGGCGGAGTGCCGGGCGTCGTCCAGGCTGCCCGGGTAGGGCTCCGGCTCCTCCTGGTCCTCCTCCGGGGCGTGCTCGCGCAGCAGGTCGCGGAGCATCGCGGCGATCTCGTCGAAGCCGCCGGCCGCGTCCTCGGCGCCCCGGTGGGCGCCCTGCAGCTCGGCGTGCGCGTCGCGGGCCTGGGCCAACGCCTCGGTACGGGAAGCCAGTTCGCCCGTCGCGGTGCGCAGCAGCGCCTGGGCGTGCTCGGCGTCGCGCGGGACGAGGTCCGCGGGCAGCTCGGTGTGCGCCTCGCCGTCCTCGGGGGCGTGGCGCTCGGCCTCGCCGCGCAGCCGGCCGAGCTGCTCGCTCGCGGTGGACATGCGGGTCTCCAGGAGCTGCACCAGCTCCTCCGCGCGCGCGGCGGCCGCCTGCCGGGAGGGGCCGTCGGAGCCGTCGGGCGACTGGAGCAGCTGCTCGGCGCGGGTGCGCACCCTGTTGGTGAGCCGGTCCAGTTCGGCGCGGGCGGCGCTCTCGTCGCTCTCCGCGCGGGCCTGCTCGGCCCGCAGGTCGGCGCCGACGCCGACCTTCTCGTACACCTGGGAGGCGGCCCGGTAGGCCTCGCGGAGGGCGGGCAGGGCCGCCTTCGGGGCGTCCACGTCCTCGACCGGTACGTCGTCGGGGGCGCCGGCGATCTCGGAGCGCTCGGCGCGCAGGGCGCGGGCGGTGCGGCGGGCGTCGTCGGCGGCGCGCTGCGCGGCGCGGCGGTCCTCGTCGGCGGCGCGGGCGCGGTCCAGGCAGATCTGGGCGCGGACCTCGGACTCGGCGGCCTCGTCGGCGAGTTCGCGGAGCCTGACCTGCCAGCCGGCGCGCTCACGGAGCCGGAAGGCGAGTCCGGCGAGGGCGTCGGCGGCGCGGCGGGCCTTCTGCGCGGCCTCCTGACGCTCGTCGCGCAGCTGGGCGGCCTCGGCGGCGGCCTCCTCGGCCTCGGCGCGTGCGGTGCGCAGCTCGGCCAGTTCCGCCTCGGTCTCCTCGGCGAACGCGCCCGCCTCATGGGCGGCCCGGGCGAGTTCGGTGAGGCGTCCGGCGGGGCAGCCGGTGCGCCAGGAGGCGAGCCGGGCGGCCAGCTCGCGGTCCTTGCCGAGCCGGGCGGCCAGGGTGCGGATCTCCTCGTCGCGCTCTGCGGCCCGGGCGCGCAGCGCGTGCCGTTCCTCGTCGGCGGCGAGTTCGTCGTGCATGGCCGGGTTCGGCGGCACGAGGAAGACGTCCTCGGAGGAGGCGTCGGTGGCGGGGGGCGGGGCGAGCAGGGCGGCGGCCGTACCGACGGCGACGGTCGAACGGGGCAGCAGGGCGGCGTCGGCGAGGGCGTCGCGGGCACGGGCGTGCGTGTCCGGGTCGGTGATGATCACACCGTCGACGAGTTCGGGCCGGGCGGCGAGCACGCGCGCGTGGTCGGCGGGGTCGACGGACTGGGCGAGGTAGCGCCAGCCGGGCAGCGCGGGGATGCCGTGCTCGCCGAGGAACTCCACGGTGGCCAGCACGTCCGGGCCGGGCGGCAGCAGCCCGCCGTCGCCGAGCGCGCCGAGGATCCGGGCGTCGTCGGCGGCCGCGGTGCGCAGCTCGAACAGGTGCCGTTCGGCGGCCGTCACGGCGTCGTCGAGGAGTTCGCGCAACTCGTCCGCGAACCGGTCGAGTTCTTCGGGCCGCAGCGGGCCGTCGGCGGCGGGGCGCGCCTCCGTGGCCGCCGTGACGCGCGTGTCGTCGTCGGTGTCGGTGCGCGGGCCGGGCACGCGTGCCCTGCTCGGGGTGCCGGGCAGGCTCAGCAGTTCCGCGAGCCGCTCCTCGGCGGCCAGGGACTCGGCGAGACGCTGCTCGGCCTCGTGGGCGCGTGCGGCGGCCGCCGCCGCATCGGCCGCGCGGGCCGCCGTCAGCTCCGCCCGGGACTCGGCGGACGCCGCCTCGCGTGCGTGCTCGGTGACCTTGCGGGCGGCCTCGCGGGCCGCGTCCCAGGCGGCCACCGCGGTCTTCTCGGCGTCGCTGGCGGCGAGCGCGGCCCGGGCCGGGTCGGCGTCCGGGGCGCTGTCGTCGAGCCAGCCCGCGCGGACCGCCTCGGCGGTCTCCTGCTCGACCTCGGTGAGACGCTGGCGCAGATGCCCGGCCTCGCTGCGGGCGCGCTGGGCCTCGGTCGCGGCGGTCGTGGAGTCGCGGTGGGCGCAGTCGCCGACCTCTTGGAGGGCGGCGGAGCGCTCCTCCTCCTCGTTGGCGAGGGCCTCGGCGCTCTCGGCGGCGGTGTGCAGGGCCCGTACGAGGTCCACGGCGGCCTTGGCACGGGCGGCGAGCGCGGGCGCCGCGTCCCGCTCGGCCTCCTGGATGGCGGCGGACACGCGCGCGACGCGGTCGGCGGCGGCCCGGTGCCGCAGCACGGCCTCGGCGGCCTGCCAGGCGGAGTGCAGGGTGCGGGCGTCGGCCAGCTCGCGCTTCTGCGCGGCGGCGGACTTCTCGGCGGCGGCGAGCGCCAGGGAGGCGTGCCGGTAGGCGAGTTCGGCGGCGGTCAGGGCGCTGCGCTCCCGCCCGCCCTCGGAGTGCGTGACGGTGTAGGCGGCGGCCGTGACGCGCTGGGCGAGGTCGGCGGCCCGCA
Organism: Streptomyces monashensis; assembly: GCF_001866665.1. Lineage (GTDB taxonomy): Bacteria > Actinomycetota > Actinomycetes > Streptomycetales > Streptomycetaceae > Streptomyces > Streptomyces monashensis. The sequence goes on from NZ_MLYO01000113.1 coordinate 25,093, forward strand.
CCCGCTCCCGCACGGCCCGCGCGGACAGCCGCCGGGCGAGGGTGCGGGTGCGGCGCTCGGCACCGGCGTGGACGTCACGCGCACGCGCGCGGCTGTCGGCGGCCTCGACGATGCGCCCGAGCAGGTCGACCGAGCCGGCGGTGAAGTCCCGTTCGGCGATCAGCTCGGCGCGCCGTCCGAGCTTGTTGCCGAAGCCGCTGACGAGGTCGGCGAGGCCGTCGGTGTCACGGGTGTCGGTGACCGCGCGCAGCAGCAGGTCGGTGAAGTCGGAGTCCTTCTTGACCGCGAAGAGGCCGGCCGCCTCGCCCTCGTCTGCGTTCATCTCGCGCTGGTAGCGGAAGAGTTCGGGATCGAGGCCGAGGTCGCCGAGGTGCTCGATCCAGCGGTCGTGGATCTCCTCCCAGTGCACCTCCAGATGCGGGTAGGCCTTGTCCGCCTCCGTCAGGGCGTCGCGGAAGCCCTTCATGGTGCGGCGCCGGCCCTGGGCGCCCGAGGCGCCCTCGACGGGCGGCCGTACGGCGGTGGCCTCGGCGACCGGCAGGTTGTCCAGGCTCAGTCCGGGGCCGGGCCGGAAGGAGTACCAGGCCTCGGCGAACTTGCGCGGGTCGTTGGAGACCTGCCGCCCCCGCCACTCGCTGACCTTGCCGACCACGACGCACTCGCCGGTCTGCACGTGCTGCCACTCCAGCGCCACGTGTCCGCAGTCGTCGGCGAGCAGGAACTTGCGCAGCACGCCGGAGCTGGCGCCGCCGAGGGTGTTGCGGTGGCCCGGCAGCATCACCGAGAAGATCAGCTTGAGCAGGACCGACTTGCCGCCGCCGTTCTCCAGGAAGAGCACGCCCGCGGGCGCGGGGCGGCGCGGCGGCCCGACCGGCTCCTCCTCGAAGAACTCCGCCTGCGTGGGCGCCGGGTCGGGCACGGGCTCGCCCACGCCCCGCAGGTCAAGCACGGTGTCGGCGTAGCGCGCACCGGCGGGCCCGATCGAGTAGAGGCGGACCCGGGACAGCTCGTACATGGCGGACTCTCGTAAGTCTGGTGAAAGGTGCGGTGGTTCAGGTCGTGGCGGGGCCCGGCGGGCCTCAGGAGTGGAACGGCAGTCCGGCGTCGGCCACCAGCTCCAGGTCCTCGGTGTCCTCGGCGGGCAGCAGGCTGGCCGTGCCGTCGGTCACCGGGACGATGCCCAGGTCGAGCAGTTCGGCCATCGCCGCGGCGCCGGCCATGTCGCGGACCTGGAGTTGGTAGCGGGCCGTGGTGCGGTACGTGCCGCCGCCGTCGTCGCCGGTGCGCTGGAGGAAGCCCGAGTCGGTGAGGAAGACGAGGGCCTTGGCGACGATGCCGGTGGTGGAGGCCGCGGGGCGGCGGGCGTCCTTCGTGGCGCCGGTGGCACTGCGTCTGGCCCAGATCCGCCACGCGGCCTCCAGGCCGGGCGCGTCGGTCGCCGGGTCGGTGTTCTCGCCCTGCTGCTCGGCCCGCTCCTCCAGGCGCCGGCAGGCCTGCCGTACGAAGGCGTCGACTCCGTTGACCGTGACGCGGCCGATGTAGGAGTCGTCGGCCAGGTCCTCGGGGCGCGGGAACGCCAGTGCGGCGGCGGCGAGATGGGCGAGGCCGTGCAGGAAGCGGTCACCGGAGTCGGCGGCGGTGCGACGCGCGTAGTCGCCCATGCGGACGGCGAAGAGGGAGTCCTCGGCGGCCGTCACGGCCATCCCCGCGCGCGGGGACACCTCCAGCACGACGAGGCCGAGTCCGGCGGCGACGGCGTCGGCGAGCCGCGCGAACGCCGGGTCCTCGCGGTAGCGGCGCAACAGCTCCGTGTACTCCTGGTCGCGTGCGGGCTGCACCTTGGGCTGCAGGCCGAAGGCGACGAGCCGCGCCGCGTCGGCGGCGTCGGCGGGGGTGAGGGAGGCACCGGCCGGCGCGGCGGCGGGCTCGGGCTCACTCCAGTCGACGTGCTCGGTCACGGCTTCGGCTCCTTGTCGCGTGCTTGCTCGGTCATGCTGCTTCCGTCCGGTCCGCCGCCATCCCCGCCGCGTCCAGCAGCGCGGTGCCCACGATCAGGTCCGCCCCGCCGAACTCCGGATCGTCCAGCTCGGTCCCGTCGTCCACGGCGAACAGCAGCTTCTCCTCGCCCTGCCGGTACGCGGTGCCGACGGCCGGGCTGGCCGCGTGCACCGCCAGCAGGGCGACCAGATAGGCGAGATCGGGGTCGCCGGTGCGGCGGGCCTCGGCCAGCAGCCCGGACAGCCTGCGCGGTGCGTCGGCCGGGAGGTCCAGCAGCTCCGTCGCGGCGACGAGCTGCTCCTCGCTGAACCGGCTGTCGTCGGGCGTGGCGATCAGGTCGGGTTCGGGCATCTCCGCGCCCAGGTGCTCCCGTTCGACGGGCGGGGTCAGCAGTATGTCGACGAGGTCCGCCACGCGCACGGAGACCGGCGTGCGCAGCCCTGTGCCCTGGGCGAAGAAGGCGTCCGTGACCCGGATCGCCTGCTCCAGGGGCAGCGGCAGGACGGGGGCGACGAGATGGCCGTACAGATCCGTTCCGGACGTCGTCGCCGGGGTGGCGAAGGCCTGCCGGTCCTGCTCGGCGCGGAAGAGCGGACCCGCCTCCAGCAGGCGGGACTGGAGCTGGGTGTGCCGCCGGATGCAGTCCTTGACGATGTCGACGAGCTCGGCGGCGCGGCGCTTGTGCTCTGGCTCCTCGGTCTCGTCGCGGGCCTTGCGGATGTTGGTGAGGATCGCGTTCTCGTGGCGGTAGCGGTCCGCCACGTGGTCCAGGGCCTCGGCGATCATGTCGGGTACGGAGTTCAGCCAGTCGACCGCGCGGACGTTGCGCCGGGTGGCCTCCAGGGCGCGGCGCAGGGTCTCGGAGTACTGCACCGTGCGGTAGCGGGCCTGCTCGGCGGCGAGCTGGGCGTCGGCCAGCCGGCCGCGGTTGATCAGCACTTCGAGCTTGACCTCGGCGGCGATCTGGGCACTGGTGACGTCGGTGTCCAGGGCGCCGACCAGGACGTTGACCGCTTCGTCGGTGGTGCGCAGGTAGACCGTGCCGCCGGGGCCGGGGACCTCTTCGATCAGCTTGAAGTCGTAGTCCCGGCGGACGTACGTGCCGTCCGGGCCGAAGGTGCCGTACACGGCGCGGAAGCCGCGGTCGACGCTGCCGACGTTGATCAGGTTCTCCAGGACCCAGCGGGCCACGCGCTCGTGCTCGCCGGTGGGCCGCTGCGGGGCCTGGGCGGCGATGCGAGGGATCAGCCGGGCCACGATCTGCTCGTGGTCCGCGCCGGTGTCGAAGTCCATGTTGAGCGTGACGAGGTCGATGGCGGCCAGGGCCACCTCGGCCATTCCGTACACCGAGTACTCACCGGCGAGGTTGACCTTGCGCGCGTCGAGGTCGTGCAACGGCGCCGTGCAGGCGAGCGCGCGCAGCCGCCGCGCCAGCCCCTCGTCGGCGGCCGGGCCCGGAGCCGGGCGCGCCGCGGCGCTGAGCTGGGGCGGAACACGGTCCGTCGATGCGGGTGAAGTCACGGTGCACAGACTAGGTCCTCGGTCTGACATCGACCCAAACGACGCAGAAGCGACGGGCGTCACAGTGGCTCAACAGAGCCCGGTGCTCTCCTCACCGACCCTGCGCCGGTACACCTCCACCACCCGCTCCAGCGAGTCGATGAGGTAGGTCTCCAGCAGTTCCTCCGCTGCGAGCCGGTCACCGGTCCGGAGCGCCTGGAGGATCTGGTGGTTGCGGGCGAGGTATGGCTCGTGCAGCCGGCGCGGATCGTCCACGACGTGGAAGGCGAGCCGCAGTTCGGCGAAGACGCTGCGCATCAGTTCGTCGGTGCGTTCGCTGCCGGCGAGGGCGACCAGTTCGCGATGGAAGTGGATGTTGGCGGTGCCCAGCGCCTTCCAGTCGGTCGCGGCGGCCGCCGTCTCCCCCTCGGCGACGGCCGCGGCGAGCCCGTCCAGCGGGTACGGCGGCTCGCCGAGCCCGCGGACGACGGCGCACTCGACCAGCGTGCGCGCGCGGTAGATGTCCTCGACGTCCTCGACGGTCAGGACCCGGACGAACACGCCCCGGTTCAGCTCGTGGACCAGCAGGCGTTCGTGCGTGAGCAGCCGGAAGGCCTCGCGCAGGGTGTTGCGGGAGACCCCGAGCGCCCCGCCGATGCCGTCCTCCGACAGCCGTGTGCCGGGCGGGAAGTACCCGTCGGCGATACGGCTGCGGAGGATGTCCGACACGCGCTCGGCCGTGCTCGTACGCCCGAGGAGGGCCCGGTCGCCCGCCAGTCCCGTCAGCTGCTCTGCCATGCCGGGAATTCAATCGCAGACAAGCGGAACGAGACAACATGGGCATTGTCGGATCGTTGAACGATACGTGGTCGACCGCGTCTAACCGACCCCGTTCGCCGCCACCTCCGCGTCCTCCCGGTGGGACGCCGGCGTCGACGTCCCCGCGCGGTGGCCTGCACCGCCGGGCGCTCCGGCGCGGTTCACGACGATACGGCGCAGCTGTGCCCCGTCGGCGGCGCCGGTGCGCTCCGGCAGGGCGGCCAGGGCCGCGGACACCTCCGCCGACGTGTTCCGGTCGAGCCGGGCGCTGGTCCCGCGGGCCTGGTGGCGCACCTCGTCGGCGGCGAGACGCAGCAGCTGGGGCAGCAGGTCCTTGCACCGCCGCACCACCCACCCGGTACCGGCGGTGGCCAGCCACAGCAGGCTCGCCGCGCGAGTCGGCGCGGGGAACTCCGGCTCGGGCGAGGGAGGTTGACCGCTCGCCCGGCCCACCTCGGCGAGCAGGGCGTGGAAGCGGGCGGCGAACTGCCGGTGCCCGCGCTCGCTCGGGTGCAGCCGGTCCGCGCTCCACAGGGCCCGGTCGGTGATCCAGGTGCCGCCCGTCGCGTGCAGGTGGACGGCGCCGTAACGCTCGGACAAGGTGTGCACGACGGTGTTGACCGCGCGCTGCCGGCGGGCCAGCGGGCGGGCGAGGGCGCCGGGGAGCCCCAGCATCGCGCCGGGGTCGGGCAGGCAGGCGGTGAGCAGGGTGGCGCCCTGCCGGGTGAGGGCGGCGTAGGCCTCGTCGAGGCGGGCGGCCACCGCGCGGATGTCGAAGGTGTGGCGCAGCGTGTCGTTGACGCCGATGACCACGCAGGCCACGTCCGGGCGCAGCGCGAGGGCGGCCGGGAGCTGCCGCTCCCCCACGTCCCGGGTCTGCGCCCCGCTGACGGCGAGGTTGGTGAATTCCACCTCCCCCGCGAGGGACGGCGCCAGCAGCGCGGCCCAGCCCCGCCAGCCGGTGCCGACGGGGTCGCCCACGCCCTCGGTCAGCGAGTCACCGAGGGCGACGAAGCGGACGGCTCTCATGCCACACCCTCCGGGACGGCGCCGCGCCGGGGCGCGGTCACCGGGGCGTCGTGCGCGGCGAGGAACGCCTCCACGGCCGTACCCCACCCGAAGCACTCGGCACGCGCGCGTGCCGTTTCGCGGCGCTCGCGTTCGCCGCGTTCCAGGAGCATGTCGACGGCGTCCGCGAAGGCCTCGCCGTGGTCGGCCGCGGTCGCGCCCGCGGACCCGATCACCTCGGGCAGCGCCGAGGAGGCGCTCGCCACGACGGGCGTGCCGCAGGCCATGGCCTCCAGTGCGGCCAGCCCGAAGGTTTCGGCGGGCCCGGGGGCGAGGGCTATGTCGGCGGACGCCTGGAGCGCCCCGAGCAGGGTCCGGTCGGATACGTGGCCCAGGAAGGTGACCGGCAGCCCGCGCTCCCGCGCGCGCTGCTCCAGCCGGGCCTTGAGCGGTCCGTCCCCGGCGACCACGAGCACGGTCTTCCGGCCGCGCCGCAGCAGCGCCTCCAGGGCGTCGAGGGCGGTGCCGGGACGCTTCTCGACGGAGAGCCGCGAGCACATCACGAGCAGCGCCTCGTCCCCGCGCGCGTGGCGCTCGCGCAGGGCGGGGTCGCGCAGCGCGGGGTGGCGTTGCATCAGGTCGACCCCCAGGGGGGCGCGTACAACGTTGCGCGCGCCGATGCGGACGAACTCGCGCTCGGCGAACTCCGTGGTGCACACCACCCGCGAGTAGACGTGCGCGGTGCGGGTGTTGAGGGCGTCGGCGGCCCTGCAGGAGAGGTTCTCGGACAGGCCCCAGGTGCGCAGCACGCCGTCGGCGGTCTCGTGGGAGACCATCACGGCGGGCACGCGCGCGCGTCGGGCCCAGCGGCCGGTCCAGCGCAGGGTGGTCCGGTCGGAGACCTCCAGCCGGTCCGGGGCCAGCTCCTCCAGGACGGCGGCCACGCGCCGCTTGTCGGTGAGGACGCGGTAACCGCCGGTGCCGGGCAGCAGCGGGCCGGGCAGGGTGATGACGCGGCCCTGCTCGGTGTCCTGGTCGGTGTGGCGTTCGCCGGGCACGATCAGCACCGGTTCGTGGCCGGCCGCGCGAAAGCCCTTGCCGAGTTCGCGCAGGGCGGTGCGCAGGCCGCCGGAGGCGGGGGCGACGAAGTTGGCGAGGCGCACGATGCGCAGGGAGGAGCCGGTGCCGGTCATGCCGCCACCGCCGTCTTCCGGGCCGCGAGGACGTCGCCGTAGTGGCCGATCAGCTGGTCGCCGACGGCGGCCCAGGTGCGGCCCTCGACCATGGTGCGGGCGGCGAGGCCGTAGGCGATCCGGCGGTCGGGGTCGGTGACCAGGGTGCACACGGCCTCGGTCAGGGCGGCGGCGTCGAGCGCGGGGACGAGTAGTCCGGTGCGCTCGTGGGCGACCAGGTCGAGCGGGCCGCCCGCGGCGGGCGCGACGACCGGGACGCCGCTGGCCATGGCCTCCTGGACGGTCTGGCAGAACGTCTCGAAGGGGCCGGTGTGCGCGAACACGTCCATCGAGGCGAAGATCCTCGCGAGGTCGTGGCCGGTGCGGCGGCCGAGGAAGGCGGCGCCGGGCAGCGCCTCGGTGAGGTGGACGTGACTCGGCCCGTCACCGACGACCACGACCTTCACGCCCTCCAGCCCGCAGACCCCGGCGAGGAGTTCGACGTGCTTCTCGGGGGCGAGCCGGCCGACGTAGCCGACGATCAGTTCGCCGTGCGGGGCGAGTTCGCGGCGCAGGGCCTCATCCCGGTGTTCTGGCTTGAAACGTACGGTGTCCACACCGCGCGGCCACAGCCGGACCCGGGGAACGCCGTGGGCCTCGAGGTCGGTGAGGGCGGCCCTGGAGGGGGCCAGGGTGCGGTTGGCGGCGGAGTGGACGGAGCGGATCCGCCGCCAGGCGGCCGCTTCCCCGGCGCCCATGTACGTACGCGCGTACCCGGCGAGATCGGTCTGGTAGACGGCGACGGCGGGGATGCCGAGCCGGGCGGCGGCGGCCATGCCGCGGACGCCGAGGACGAAGGGGCTGGCGAGATGGACCAGGTCGGCGCGGTGGTGGAGGAGGGCCGCGGCGAGGCGTCGGCTGGGCAGGGCGACGCGGACCTGGGGGTAGCCGGGCAGGGGGAGGGAAGGGACGCGGACGACCGGGCACGGGGCGTCCGTGTCCGGAGCGCTGCCGGGAGCGGGGGCCGGCGCGACGACGAGCGGGGAGTGACCGCGATCAACGAGGTGCCGGGCGGTCTGGAGCGCGCAGTGGGCCACGCCGTTCACATCGGGGGGAAAGGATTCGGTCACGATGACGACACGCATACGGGTGTTGTCGCCGCGCTGGAAGTGGCCGCGTCAACGTCGATCTTTCCGCTCGGGGAACGTCCTGTGAGCGTTGGGCTGCGCACCCGAGCGGGTCAGACGGCCGTCATGGCCGCCTGACCCGCGGGTCATCCGGTGTTCACCCGGCGGGCGGTCGTCCGCCCGTTCCGTACGCGCGCGTGGGGGGGTCAGCCGCCGGCGGTGTCGGGGCCGAAGCGGCTGCGGACGGCCGTCTGGACCTCTGCCTCTTCGGCCGGATCGGCGGCCAGGCGGCGCAGGCGCTCCACGACCCGGGTGTCGCCGGTCTCGGCGTGCCGGGCGGCGATCTCGCGGGTGGTCTCCTCGCAGTCCCACAGGCATTCGACGGCGAAGCCGGCGGCGAACGAGGGGTCGGTGGCGGCCAGGGCGTGGGCGGCGCGGCCGCGCAGGTGGGAGGAGGCCGTCTCGCGGTAGACGTGCCGCAGGACGGGGGCGGCGCAGGCGATGCCGAGGCGTCCGGCGCCGTCGACGAGGGTCCACAGGGTCGGCGCGTCGGGGCCCTCGCCGCGTACGGCCTCGCGCAGGGCGCCGAGGACCAGGTCCTTGTCGCGCGCGCCGCCCCGGCAGGCGAGCATGCGGCCCGCGGCGGCGCCGAGGGGGTCGGGGCGCTGGGCCCAGCGGCGGGCACGGTCGACGGCGGCGACGCTGCGCATGCGTTCGAAGGAGTCGACGGCGGCCTCCACTACGACGGTGGTGCCGTCGGCGACCGCGGCCTCGATCAGATCGAGGGCTTCGGCGTCGTTGCCGTCGGCGAGGTAGCGCAGCGCGGTGCAGCGGGCGCCGTCGGTGCCGGTCCGGGCGGCCTGGACGATCTCCGCGCGGTCCTCGGGGCCGGCCACGGCCACCAGACAGCGGGCGGCCGGCACATGGAGTGCGGCGCCGCGGTCCATGCCCGCCTGCGCCCACTCGAAGACGGCGCGCACGCTCCAGCCCGGCCGGGGACCGGTCGGCTGCATCTGCCGCTGCCAGCGGTCGAAACAGCCGGTCTCCTGCGCGGCACGCACACGCGTGGCGATCGATTCGCGCGGATCCTCCGCCCACAGCCGCCAGGGCCGGGGCTCGAAGGCGTCCCGGACGGCGGCGGCCAGCTCGGCCTCGCCCTCGGGGTCGGTGCCGAAGCGTGCCAGGACGGGGGCGGCGAGGGCGCGCAGGCCCGCGTCGTCGTCCCGCAGGGCCAGCTCGTCCAGGGCCCACGCCCAGCTGCTGCCCGTGGCGGCGTACCGCCGCAGCAGTTCGAGCGCGTCGAGTCTGCCGTAGGAGGCGAGGTGCCCGAGCACGGCGAGGGCGAGACCCGTGCGGGACTCGTCGGTGTCGAGGACGTCCTCGGGGCCGAAGAGGTGGGCCGCGATCGCGTCCAGCTCGCCATTCAGGTCGAGGTACAGGCGCGCGTAGTAGAGCGAGCGGTTCTCCACCTGCCAGTCCTGGCGGGGATCGCGCAGCACGCACTGGTTCAGCGCCGCGAGCGCTTCCGCGCGCGGCGCGGTGAGCGCGTGCAGCGTGCCGTCGCCGCGGCCCCGCTGCAACAGGCCGAGCAGCGTACCGCTCGGCGCTATGAACGGATCGAACATGGGAAACAGCCTCACATCAAGCGTCGACGCAACCGGGGAACACGAACTACCTGGCCGCGTGACACAACGTCGGAGCGCCCGCCGTCTCTTGCTTGCTGTAGACCATTTCTCTCTGCCTCTCGTCGGTGGCCCATGCGGACCGCATCACGGCCCGCGCGGTGCGGCAACACCTGCCCGGCCATCGCGTCCGTGAATCACGTCGTCATGATGACCCGCGGTGTGTGCTGCCGCGACCGTATTTCCGGCGGCCTTGTACCGCCTCCCCCGTTTTGTGTGTCGTGCCTGGTCAGGACATGTACGTCAGAATGCGCCGAACAGTTCCAGGAGTTCCGTCTTGCCGAACATGCGCGCGGTGTCGACGGCGGAGGGCGTGCCCGCGGCGGGATCGGCCCCGCCCGCCAGGAGCGCCTTGATGACCTCGGTCTCGCCCTTGAAGACGGCTCCCGCGAGCGGGGTCTGCCCCCGGTCGTTGACGTGGTCCGCCGCCGCGCCGCGCACGAGCAGTTCACGCACCGTCTCCGCGTGGCCGTGGTAAGCGGCGAGCATCACCAGGGAGTCGCCTCGGTCATTGGTGAGGTCGGCCGGAACACCCGCGTCGACGTACGCCGCGAGCGCCTCGGTCTGCCCCTGCCGGGCCAGATCGAAGATCTTGGTCGCCAGCTCCACGACCTCGGGGTCGGGGGCTTCGCTCATCGGCCGGACCGCCTCTCCTGGAAACTTCGGTGATGTGCAGGGAGCGTACGGCAGCGAGTGGAACACGGCCGTACGAGTGAATCGTCAGCGTACTGGCTCGCGGGGCACATGACCCGATGTGCCCGGGGTGAAGATCGCGTTCACACCCCCACTCGGAGCATCGGCCCCGGCCGACCGGGCGGAACCCGCTCCGTCAACCGAGGGAAATCAATCTGATTTCACTCATTTGCACCTTTTATCATATGGACACATTCTGTGATCCTGGAACAACTCATGGTGACTGTCCCCTCTCGACACCAGGAGGCCTCAAATGGTCTTTTCCATGTCCGGCGTCATCATTCTCGGCGTGGTCGTCTTCCTGTTCTTCCGCAAGGACGGACTGAAGGGCACACACGCCACCGTGACGACCCTGTTCGGCTTCTATCTCGCCAGCACGGGCATCGCCCCGAGCATCAAGGCCGGCGGCGAGAGCCTGGCGAGCCTCCTCGGCGGCATCAAGTTCTGACCCATCCCGTGTCCCGCCCGCACCATCAGGAGACAGCAGTGGCCCGGCGCCCTCTCCCCCGCATCCTGAGCAAGGACAGCGCCCAGATCGCCCGGATGCAGCTCGCCCGGAGCCGGGAGCTGGCCCGGACGGCGGCCGACAGTGCCACCGACGTCCTCCACCCGCTGATCACCGTCACGCGCGGGATGCGCCGGCTGGCCACGGCCGGCCAGCGCAAGTGGGCGGACACGCCCGAGGACAGGCGCGGGCCACTGCTGTTCCTGGTGGCAGCCGTGGTCCTGGTCGTGGCGCTGGCGCCGTACGGCCCGCTGCTCGCCGTCGTGTCCGTGACGGCGGCAGCGGCCTGGCACGGCCGCGACCGCACCGAGCCCGTCCCCGAAGGGCCGGACGAGTCCCATATCGAGCGGCTCCAGTCCCTCTACGAGGCCCTGGTGCCGTACTTCACCGACCCCGAGGACCCCGCCCCGCTGTACACGCACGGCGGGGAGTGGGAAAAGGCCTTCGCAGAGCACGAGTTCGACGACGACGGCCGCGTCGGCCACCTCGTGCTCCGCTACCCCGCCTACTTCCCGGACGGCGAGCCCGAGGCCCGCGCGCGGATCGAGCACCTGCTCACCGCGAAGGCCGGACGTGGCCGCGAATACCGCTTCGGGTGGGACGAGGAGGGCAACCAGCTCACCGTCACCGTCCTCGACCCGCTGCCCACCGACATCGCCGCCCAGCACTTCGTCACCGCGCCGGGCGAGACCGTGCTGGGCTTCACCGACCCGGGCGAGGTCCAGCGCACGCTTCCCCTCACCCACGGCGACGAACAGATCGACGTCCCGCCGGTCGTCTGGCGCACCGGCGTGCGCTCCACCGAGCCGCACCTGCTGGCCGTGGGCCGGCCGGGCAGCGGCGCGTCGACCCTGCTGCGCTCCCTCGCGCTCCAGGCGCTGCGGTACGGCGACGTTCTGATCGTCGACGGCGGCGGCACCGGCGAGTACACGTGCCTGACCGGCCGGGACGGCGTCCTGGCCGTGGAGTGCGCGCTGCCCGGCGCCCTGGCGAGCCTGGAGTGGGCCGCGCAGGAGACCGAACGCCGGCTCATCACCATCAACCTGGCCCGGCAGGCGGGCGACCCGCCGCCGGCGGACACCCGCCGCCCGCTGTGGATCCTCCTCGACCGCCCGGCCGTCCTCGCCCACCTCGCCGCCTCGGAGGACCGCCCGGACCCGCAGGACCTGCTCCAGGTCCCACTGCGGCACGGCCGTGCGGCGAGCGTGACCGTCGTGGTGGCCGAGCAGTTCGACGGCGCGGAGGCGCTGAGCGACGTGGTGCGGCAGCACACGCACGCGCGTGTCGTCCTCGGTCCCACCACACCCCGTCAGGTGGAAGCGGTCCTCGGCGCTCCGCCGCACACCACACCGCCGAGCCACGTCCCGCCCGGCCGCGGCTACGCCCGCCTGGGCTGCGGCCCGGTGCACCGCCTCCAGGTGCCGCGCACCCCGGACCCGTACGACGACGCCACGAGCGACGCCGACAGCGCGGCGGTGCTGGACCTGCTGCCGCCCCGGACCGCGGTGGTGGAGGCCCAGCCGCCGGAACCGCCGGATCTGACGAAGCCCGCGGCGAGCGCCGAGGCCATGAGGGCGGAGACCGCGTAGGGGATCCCGCGATCAGCACCGCCCCGCAAAGCCGCCCAGGAGGCGTCAGGCCACGAACGTCCGCGGCGCCTCCACGCCCCCCGTCGCCCCCGTCTCCACCAGCCGGGCCGCGGCCGCCAGCCGTACCGCCGCCTCCTCCGCCACCGCTCCCCCGACGGTGAACGGCAGCCGCACATAGCCCTCGAACGCGCCGTCCACGCCGAAGCGGGGGCCGGAGGGGACACGGACTCCGGTGCGCTCGCCCGCCTCGGCGAGCCGGGAACCGGACAGACCGCCCGCGCGGACCCACAGGGTCAGACCGCCCTGCGGCACCTCGAACTCCCAGGTGGGCAGTTCACGCCGGATCGCCGACACCAGCGCGTCCCGGTTCTCCCGGGCCTGAGCGCGGCGCAGGTCCACCGCCTGCTCCCAACCCCCGGCGCTGAAGAGCCAGTTGACGGCGAGCTGTTCCAGCACCGGGGTGCCGAGGTCGGCGTACGCCCGGGCGGCGACCAGGCTGCGGATCACGTCCGGCGCCGCCCGCACCCAGCCGATGCGCATGCCCGCCCAGAACGCCTTGCTGGCCGAGCCGACCGTGATCACCGTGGAACCCGCCGGGTCGAACCCGCACACCGGGCGGGGCATGTCCGCCACGCCCAGGCCCTCGTCCAGCCACAGTTCGGTCATCGTCTCGTCCACGACGAGCACGGTGCCGGCCGAGCGTGCCGCGTCCACCAGCCGGCGCCGCTGGTCCTCGTCGGCGAGCGCGCCGGTGGGGTTGTGGAAGTCGGCGACCACGTAGGCGAGGCGCGGCGCGGCCTCGCGCAGCACCTGGCGCCAGCGGTCCATGTCCCAGCCCGACAGGCCCTCGGCCATGGCGACCGGGACCAGGCGCGCGCCGGTCTCGCGCATCAGCTGGAGGATGTTGGCGTAGGACGGGGACTCCACCGCGATGCGCTCGCCGCGGCCCGCGAAGAGATGGCAGATCGCGTCGATGGCGCCCATCGCGCCCGTCGTCACCATGATCTGCTCGGGCATGGTGGGGATCCCGCGCGCGGTGTAGCGCTCGGCGATCATCTCGCGCAGCGCGGGCAGCCCGGCCGGATAGTCGCCGTGCGTGTGGGCGTACGGCGGCAGTTCCTCCAGGGCGCCCTGCACGGCGCGGGTCAGCCAGGGCTCGGGGGCCGGGAGCGAGGCGCAGCCCAGATCGATCACCGAGCCCAGCGCCTCCGGGGGCAGGGGTTCGAGGCCGCGGGCCGGAATCGGGTTCCCGGCCGGCACGGCGGTCCAGCTGCCGGCGCCGCGCCGCGACTCCAGGAAGCCCTCGCTGCGCAGCGCCTCGTACGCGGCCGCGACGGTGGTACGGCTCACGGACAGGGCGAGGGCGAGTTCGCGTTCGGCGGGGAGGCGGGCGGCGACCGGCACGCGCCCTTCGAGCACCAGCAGCCGGATGCCGTCGGCCAGGGCGCGGTACGCGGGCGGGCGGCGGGCGCCCGGACCGGCCGGGCGCTCCTGTTGGGAGTTGAGGAGCCGGGCGAGTTGCGCGGCGCCCATCGCAGAGGTCCACTGCGCCATGAAGATCAGTCCACCTTCCCCGAATTGGCCATGGATGACTCGTCATCCCAAGCCACAGAGTGACATGCGTCAGGCCACTGCCACCACCCAGGGGGGTATTTCGTGTCCACTCCCGACCGTCTCGTACGGCGGTTGATCCAGTTGTACGCCGGCCTCGCGCTCTACGGCGCGAGTTCCGCGCTGCTCGTGACAGCGGGGCTCGGCCTGGAGCCCTGGGGCGTTCTGCACCAGGGGCTCGCGAAGCTGACCGGGCTGACCATCGGCGTGGTGTCGATCATCGTGGGCGCGGCGGTGCTGCTGCTGTGGATCCCGCTGCGCCAGCGCCCGGGACTCGGCACGGTCTCCAACGTCTTCGCCATCGGCCTCGCCATGGACGGCACGCTCGCGCTGATCCCCGACCCGCGCTCCCTCGCCGTACGGATCCCCCTGATGCTCGCGGGGATCGCGCTGAACGGCGCCGCGACCGGCCTGTACATCTCCGCGCGCTTCGGCCCCGGTCCCCGCGACGGCCTGATGACCGGGCTGCACCGGCGCACCGGCCGCTCGATCCGGCTGGTGCGGACGACGATCGAGGTGGCGGTGGTGGTCACCGGCTTCCTCCTGGGCGGCACGATCGGCGTGGGCACCGTGCTGTACGCGGTGGCCATCGGCCCGCTCGCCCAGCTCTTCCTGCGGGTGTTCGCCATCCCGGCGGAGTCGGCACGCAGCACGGTCGTTGCCGAAGCGACACCGGAACGAGTGATACTGCGTCCGTGAGCCTCACGACACCGGCCAAGCGCCATCCGTACCTCGACCACCCCGGCCCCATCCCCTTCGCCCACCGGGGCGGGGCCGCCGACGGCATCGAGAACACCGTGGCGCAGTTCCGCCGCGCGGTGGAGATGGGCTATCGGTACATCGAGACCGATGTGCACGCCACGGCGGACGGCCGCCTCGTCGCCTTCCACGACTCGACCCTGGACCGGGTGTCCGACGGGGCGGGCCGGATCGCGGACCTGCCGTGGGAGGACGTGCGGCACGCGCGCGTGGGCGGGCGTGAACCGGTGCCGCTGTTCGAGGAGTTGCTGGACACCTTCCCCGAGGTCCGCTGGAACGTCGACGTCAAGGCGGAGCCCGCCCTGCGGCCGCTGCTGGACCTGATCGAGCGCACGGACGCCTGGGACCGGGTCTGCGTCGGCTCCTTCTCCGAGGCACGGGTGCTGCGCGCCCAGCGGCTGGCCGGGCCGCGCCTCGCGACCTCGTTCGGCACGCGCGGGGTGCTCAGCCTGCGGCTGCGCTCGTGGGGTCTGCCGGCCGCCGTGCGCCGCTCCGCCGTCGCCGCCCAGGTGCCCGAGGCGCAGTCGGGCGTACCGGTGGTCGACCAGCGCTTCGTGCGCGCCGCCCACGCGCGCGGACTGCACGTGCACGTGTGGACGGTCAACGAACCGGAACGCATGCACCGGCTCCTGGACCTCGGTGTCGATGGCATCATGACCGATCACATCGACACATTGCGCAAGGTCATGGAGGACCGCGGCGTCTGGGCCTGACCGGCTCCGCGGCGGCCCGAGCCTTCGCAGTTCAGCGGGGAAAGCGAGGGCACGGGTGGAAACCGACACCGTGCGCACACGGGCTGCGGACGAGACCGCCGCCCTCCGGCGCGAGCAACGCGGCTGGTACTTCTACGACTGGGCCTGCTCGGTCTACTCGACGAGCGTCCTGACGGTGTTCCTGGGGCCCTACCTCACCTCGGTCGCCGAGCGGGCCGCGGACTCCGGCGGCTACGTGCATCCGCTGGGCGTGCCGGTCCGGGCGGGCTCCTTCTTCGCCTACTCGGTGTCCCTCTCGGTGATCGTGGCCGTGGTGCTGATGCCGCTGGTCGGCAGCGCCGCCGACCGCACGGGCCGCAAGAAGCCCCTGCTCGCCGCGGCGGCGTACACCGGGGCGGCCGCGACCACGGGCATGTTCTTCCTCGACGGGAACCGGTATCTGCTCGGCGGGGTGCTCCTCGTCGTGGCCAACGCGGCGCAGTCCGTCGGGATGATGCTCTACAACTCGTACCTGCCGCAGATCGCCCCGCCCGAGGAACGCGACGCGATCTCCTCACGGGGCTGGGCCTTCGGCTACGCGGCGGGCTCCACGGTCCTCGTCGCCAACCTGGTGCTGTACTCGGCACACGGCTCCTTCGGGCTGTCCCAGACGGAGGCGGTACGGATCTGCCTGGCCGCGGCGGGCCTGTGGTGGGGCGCGTTCACGCTCGTACCCCTGAGCCGGCTGCGCGACCGGCACACGCGCGTGGAGCGCACCACGGCACCCGGGCTGCGCCAGCTCGCGGCGACGGTCCGGGACATGCGCCGGCATCCGCTGACGCTGTCGTTCCTGCTGGCGTACCTGATCTACAACGACGGCATCCAGACGGTGATCTCCCAGGCCTCGGTCTACGGCTCGCAGGAGCTGGGGCTCGGGCAGTCGACGCTCATCGTGGCGGTGCTGCTGGTGCAGGTGCTGGCCGTGGCCGGGGCGCTGGCAATGGGGCGGCTGGCGCGGACGTACGGCGCGCAGCGCACGATCCTGGGCTCGCTGGTGGCCTGGACACTCACGCTGGCAGCCGGCTACTTCCTGCCCGCGAAGGCGCCGGTGTTCTTCTTCGTGCTGGCCTCCGGGATCGGCCTGGTCCTCGGCGGCAGCCAGGCGCTGTCCCGCTCGCTGTTCTCCCATCTCGTGCCGCCCGGCAAGGAGGCCGAGTACTTCTCGGCGTACGAGATGAGCGACCGCGGGATGAGCTGGCTCGGGCCGCTGCTGTTCGGCGTGACGTACCAGATGACCGGCAGCTATCGCTCCGCGATCATCTCACTGGTGGCCTTCTTCGTGATCGGTTTCGCCCTGCTCGCCCGGGTTCCGGTGCGGCGGGCGATCGCCGAGGCCGGGAACCCCGTCCCGGAGAAGATCTAACGCGGATTTAGCGCTCAGGGCGAAAGGGCGGTAGTGTACGCGTTTGGCCTGCCAGGCGTACCGTTACTGCGCGTCAAAGATGCCGAAACGCTGGGTGACATCTGCTAGCAGATGTGACAAACCGGGCGCTGGTGGGTACAACAAGGGGCGGCTACGACGGCGACGCATGACCCGGAACGGGACTCGGAACGGGAATCTTTACCGCCGACCGGACGTTGACCGGATGACGACGACAGCGACACCTGTCCTGTGGGCGACAAGCCCGGGAGGCACGATTCATGAGTGAGCGAGCTCTTCGCGGTACGCGCCTCGTGGTGACCAGCTACGAGACGGACCGCGGTATCGACCTGGCCCCGCGCCAGGCCGTGGAGTACGCATGTGAGAAGGGGCACCGCTTCGAGATGCCCTTCTCGGTCGAGGCGGAGATCCCGCCGGAGTGGGAGTGCAAGGTCTGCGGGGCCCAGGCACTCCTCGTCGACGGCGACGGCCCTGAGGAGAAGAAGGCCAAGCCCGCGCGTACCCACTGGGACATGCTGATGGAGCGGCGTACCCGTGAGGAACTCGAAGAGGTCCTCGAGGAGCGCCTGGCGGTTCTGCGCTCGGGGGCGATGAACATCGCGGTTCACCCTCGGGACAGCCGTAAGTCCGCATAACGCAGCAGACGACAAAGCCGCGGGCGCCGTACGTGAATCTCACGTACGGCGCCCGCGGCTTTCGCGTGGGTGCGGGACCGGCTCAGCGCGTCAGGGGCGGGTACTGCTCCCCCGGCTCCGGACGGTGCCCCGGGCCGTCCTCGCGGATGACCTCGCCCTGCACCACCTTGCCGTCGGGCCGGTGCATACGGGCCTGCTGGAAGGCGTCGCCCAGACTGCCCGGGGCCGCGGCACGCAGCCGCTTCTCCAGGGCGCTCTCCGCGAAACGGCTCACGGCCTTCTGGACCGGCGGCAGGAGCAGCAGGAGACCGGCCACGTCGGAGACGAGGCCGGGGATCATCAGCAGCAGACCGCCGAGCATCATCAGTCCGTTGCCGCCGCCGCGCGCCGGGGAACCGCCCTGCTGCAAGGCCTCGTTGAGGCTCTGAAAGGCGCGGCGGCCCGCCCGCTTGATGACCACGGAGCCGCCGACGAGGCCCGCGACGAGCAGCAGGAAGACGGCGAGACCACCGGCCGCGCCCGCGACCAGGGTCAGCAGCCAGATCTCCAGCACCAGCCACGCGGCGACCCCCAGCGGCAGATACCTGCGCAGCCGGGAGCGCCGGGGCCGGGTGGTGTACGCGGAGGTGGGAGCGCCAGTCGTCATGCTCCCAGTGTGCCTGGCGGCCCCTCAGCGCGGGATAAGGGGTCGGTCGGCCCGGGAGGGTGGGCCCGCCCCGGCCGTCCGATACGTGCTAGGCGCGCTTGCCCTTGAGCTTGGCGACACGGTCGCCCGCGCCCCAGGCGGTGACCCGCCACAGCGCTTCGATGAGGATGTTCTTGCTCATCTTGGAGTCGCCGAGTTCGCGCTCGACGAACGTGATCGGGACCTCGACCACGTGGTAGCCGGCCCTGACCGCGCGGCGGGCGAGGTCGACCTGGAAGCAGTAGCCCTGCGAGGCGACCTCGTCCAGGCCCAGGCCCTCGAGCGTCTCGCGCCGGAAGGCCCGGTAGCCGCCGGTGATGTCGCGCAGCGGCAGGTCGAGGGCGATGCGGGAATAAAGGCTGCCGCCGCGCGAGATGAACTCACGGGACTTGGGCCAGTTGACCACCCGGCCGCCGGGCACCCAGCGGGAGCCGAGCACCAGGTCGGCGCTCTTGAGGGCGGTGAGCAGCCGCGGCAGCTCCTCGGGCTGGTGAGAGCCGTCGGCGTCCATCTCGATCAGCACGCCGTAGTCGTGCTCCATGCCCCAGCGAAAGCCCGCGAGGTAGGCGGCGCCGAGGCCTTCCTTGCCCTTGCGGTGCATCACCTGGACGTGGTCGTCCTCGGCGGCCAGTTCGTCGGCGAGCTTGCCGGTGCCGTCGGGACTGTTGTCGTCCGCGATCAGCACGTGCGCCTCGGGGACGGCCTTGCGTACCCGGCCGACGATGGTCTTGATGTTCTCCGCCTCGTTGTAGGTCGGAATGATCACCAAGGCCGTGCCGAGCGGACCGAACTGCCTCCCCTGGGTGTTGGCGTCCAGGGTCCCGTCGCCGTCGTTCACTGCTGCCCCTTCTGGTCGTACGCAGGGGTCCCACCATAGTGGCCGTGGCCTGGCCGGTCGCACCGACATCGTTCGTATCGTGGTGTCGATTCCACAAGAGTGGGGTAAGAACGCGTTTTTCGGCACCTTTACGGTGGGCATTGAGTATCTTTACGCCACCTGTGACCCTTGCGCACCCCTGCGGCCCCCTGCGGATGGAGGCCCGGCGCCCTTCGGGCCGACCTGGGACCCGCTGGCTGCGGATCGACCGAAAGCCGTTGTCTACTGAGCGCCGGGCCCCACCCGGGTCACACCTTGCCGACCGGCCGGAACGTTCCCTCGTCGGCGCGGGCGCTGAGCCTGGCTCCCAGTGACGGTGCCCGGTGCGGCACACCGTCCCTGACCCAGCGGCGCTGCGGCGAGTTGCGTGAACGCTCCCCGGTCGGACGTCCGGTGGTGGACTCGGACGAACCTACCGGCCCGTGGGCGCCGACTGTCAAACACCCCTCGGACCGGCCACGACGGCCGGGGCGCCGGGCCGGCCTGGGAGGATGCGCAGGTCGGGCGGCGCGGCGGAGGCGACCGGCCGGCGCCGCGCCACCCCGGTAGATCACTCGCCCGGCCGTACGAACACCGTTCGTCCGCCCACCACCGTACGCAGGCAGACCGGCAGGTCGCGGCCCGGGGTGAGGTCGGGGAGGCCGGGGGTGCCGGAGCGCGGGTCGGTCGACCAGCGGGCCACCCGGTCGTCAGGAGCCTGGACGACCAGTTCGTCGGTGCGCCAGACGGCGTAGTCGGCGGGGGCACCCGGCACCAGGATCCCCGCGTCGTCCCGCCCCACGGCCCGCCAGCCGCCGCGCGTGTGGGCCGTGAACGCGGCGCGCACGGAGACCCGGTGCTCGGGCGTGCGGTGGAACGCGGCGGCGCGCACGGTGCCCCACGGATCGAGCGGGGTGACCGGGCTGTCGGAGCCGAAGGCGAGCGGCACGCCGGCGCGCAGCAGGGCCGCGAACGGGTTGAGGGTGCGGGCCCGCTCCGCGCCCAGCCGCCGGGCGTACATGCCGTCCTCGCCGCCCCACAGCGCGTCGAAGGCGGGCTGCACGGAGGCGATCAGGCCCAGCTCGGCGAAGCCGGCGACCGTCTCGGGGGTGAGCATCTCGGCGTGTTCGACGCGGTGGCGGGCGGCGCGGACGCGGGCGAGGCCCAGCTTCTCGGCGGCGGCGCGCACGCCCTCCACGACGGCGCTCACGGCGGCGTCGCCGATGGCGTGGAAGCCGGCCTGCAGGCCCGCCTCGGTGCAGGCGACGACATGGGCAGCGACGGCCTCGGCGTCCAGGTAGGCGGTGCCGGTGTGGGCGGCGTCGGCATACGGCTCGTGCAGGCAGGCGGTGTGCGAGCCGAGGGCGCCGTCGGCGAAGAGGTCACCGGCCGCGCCCACGGCGCCCAGTTCGCGCGCCCTGGCCACGCCTTCGTCGGCCCGCTCGGCCCAGTAGCCGACGACCCGCGGACCGGACCCCTCGGCGGCGAGCGCGAGCAGGCCGGTGAAGTCGTCCTCGGAGGAGATCTGCGGCCCGCCGCACTCGTGCACCGTGCCGATGCCGAGCGAGGCCGCGCGGGCCAGGGCGGTGCGCTGGGCCTCGGCACGCTGGGCCGGGGTGACGGCGGCGTACGCGGCCCGGCGTACGGCGTGGTGGTCGTCCTTCGTGAGCGGGGCGTCCGTACGCGGGAGACCGCCGGGGACCAGGTCGAGCAGGGCGGTGGTGACGACCGCGGAGTGGACGTCGATGCGGGAGAGGTACAGCGGACGGCCGCCGGTGGCCTCGTCCAGCTCGGCGCGGGTCGGCGGGCGGCCACCGGGCCAGCGGGCGGCGTCCCAGCCGTGGCCCAGCAGGACGCGGTCGTCCGGGCGGGCGGCGGCGAACTCGCGGACCCGGGCGAGGGCCGCGTCCAGCGAGGGCGCCGCGGACAGGTCGAGGCCGGTCAGGGCGAGGCCGGTGGACGTGGTGTGCACATGGGCGTCGGTGAAGGCGGGGGTGACCAGGGCGCCGTCGAGGTCGACGACCTCGTCCACACCCTCGGCGAAGGCGTCGGCGGCGCCCTCGGAGCCGACCCAGGCGACGTGGCCGGCCTCCACGACCATCGCCGTCGCGAAGGGGTCCGCGGGGCTGTGCACCTCGCCGCGGCGCAGGAGAACGGTCTCGGGGGGCTCGGCGGTGCGCTCACTCATAGCCGACAGTTTCCCTCGCCGCCGCGGCGGCGCCGCACCAGGGGCACGGCCCAGCGCGCCCGCCGAGAAGTCAGATCTTCGGCGGCCTCGCCTCGTACGGCGTCGACAGCACCACGGTCGTACGGGTCGAGACGCCCGCCAGGCTGCGCAGCCTGGCCAGCAGCTCCTCCAGCTCGTGCGGGGTGGCCACGCGGACCTTGAGGATGTAGTTCTCGTCGCCGGCGACGCTGTGGCAGGCCTCGATCTCCGGGACGCCGGCGAGGCGGTCCGCGATGTCGTCGGGGGCGCTGGGGTCGAACGGCTTCACCGAGATGAAGGCGGTGAGCGGCAGTCCGACGGCCTCGGGGTCGACCACCGCGGCATAGCCGCGGATGACGCCCCGCTGTTCGAGCCGCCGCACCCGCTGGTGCACGGCCGACGTGGACAGGCCCGTGGCCTTGCCCAGGTCGGTGTAGCTCATCCGCCCGTCCTTGACGAGCAGCTGCACGATCTGTCGGTCCAGCTCCTCCATGGCGCCAAAACCTACCGTGCGCCTGATCTCCTGGGGTAGCCGAGAGCGCAGGTCATGGCCGGTTCGCGCCGAAAAGCACCGCGAATCGCCCAGCGCGCGCACCTGCACGCGGCATGTGACGAATGACACACGCCTCGAACGGGCTCCGTGATGTTCTCGTGATTACCCCCGGGACCGGACGGGAAGTGCTTGCTGTGGTCGAGGCCGCAGCGCCTTCACGGCCCAGCCTTAGGGGGAGAATCCCATGCAGAGTGCCCATCGCCCTGGTCGCAGCACGTCCAAGCGGCAGCAGCCGGTCGTCGAGCCCGATCCGGAGTACGTCGAATCCGACGCCCCCGACGACGAACCGGACGCCTACGACACCTTCGAGATGTACCGGGTGATCTGCCCGGACTGCGCGCAGCCGATCGCGCTGCTGGCGGACGAGGAGATCCTGCCGGAGCACGCGCTGTGCGCCTCGCCGTGGAACCCGTTCGGGCTCACGGTCTGTGCGGGTACGGGCCGCGCGGCGGCCGAGGCCCGCTCGGCGGACGAGTCCGCCGGGCCGCAGGAGCAGGACACCGCCCTGCTGCTCACGCTGCCCCAGGGTCTGAACTGGCGGACGCAGCCGTTCTCGCACGTCGGCGGCCCGGGCTCGCGCCCGATGCGCATGCCGGAGATGCGCCACCAGGCCGCCTGAGCCCCCGCGGTTCCCGCCGGCCGGACCGGCTCAACTCCCGTACCCGCCCCGCACCATGGCGCGCAGGCTGTCGTGGTGCAGGATCAGTGCGTCCGGGTCCGCCGGCACGGCGGCCTCCCCGAAGTGCACCTGGCGGTAGGCGATGCGCAGCATGACGATCGCGTGCCGCAGGGCGGCGTAGAGGAGGTAGAAGTCCATGTCGCGCGGGGTGTGCCCGGTCAGGCGTGCGTAGCGGGCCTCGACCCGGTCGCGGCGCAGGAGTTCGGGCAGGCCGCGCTGTCCGGAGCCGACCGTGAGGTCGTGGAAGAAGCGGTGCAGATAGACCGTCCAGCCGAGGTCGACCTCGCGCGGGGCGAGCGCCGCCATCTCCCAGTCGAGGACGGCGACGGGGTCGAAGCCGTCGTAGACCACGTTCCCGATGCGCGCGTCGCCCCAGGTGAGCACGGGTGCGCCGGGCTCGCTCGGCCACATGCGGGCCAGCTGGTCGAAGGCGTCCTCGATCAGCGGCGAGCGGGGCAGTCCGTCGACCACCCAGGCGTAGTAGGCGCGTTGGGCCGACACATGGCGGTGCAACGCGTCGCCCTCGCCGGGCAGGGACAGGAAGTCGGCTTCCCCGGCCGGGACTTGGTCGTGCAGCCGGGCCAGCAGACCGATGGTCGCCGCCTCCAGGTGCTCGCGCTCGGCCTCGCCGGCCGCATGCAGCCAACTGCCCTCGTACGTGTACGGCATGACGTCCGGCGGCACCCGGCCCGCCACCCGTTCCATGACGAAGAACGGCGCCCCGAGCGGCTCCGGGTCCTCCTCCAGCCAGAGCACCCGGGGCACGGGCACGTCGGTGCGCTCGGCCACCAGGCGCAGGGTGCGGTACTGGCGGGCCATGTCGTACTCCGGGAAGACGGTGTACGCCGACGGGTCCGCGGCCAGCCGCAACGCGCAGGCCCGCAACGGTGGCCGGGGGTGCGCGATGTCGAACAGCAGGGTCTCGCTGGACATGCCGTTGGAGGCCGGGACGGTGATCCCGGTGGCCTTGGCGCCGGGCAGCCGGGTGCCGAGCCAGGCCGTGAGGCGACGGCCGAGTTCCTCGGGGTCGCGGGTGCTGGTGCGCGGGCGCATTCCGGGCTCCTCCGTCAGGGCGCGACCGAGTCGAAGCCGGTGAATCCGCTCGGGTCGTGCCGGCCGAACGAGCCGTGTTCGAAGATGCCGTACCCGGTCCGTCCGTCGAGCCGGAAGCGGGCGGAGTGGTCGGTGACGCCGTAGGCGGCGAGCGGGTGCGGCGCCGTCATGTCGTACGTGCGGCGCTCGGTCCAGCCCGGTCCGCGCCAGGTGCCATGCTGCCAGTCGTCGGCCGGCGGGTAGCCGGCGCCGACGGCGAGCGGCGAGGAGGCCAGGATCTCGACGTCGAGTTTCCGGGAGCTGCGGGCGTCGCCCAGGTGCACGACCGCACGCCGCGGGTGGCGGGTGCCGGAGCGGTAGCTGATCTCTGCCTGGGGCCAGCCCAGTTGGCGGTCGCGGTGGCCGGGGCGGACGAGGGTCGCGTCGTTGAGGGAGCGGTGGCCGTCGGCGTCCTCCTGGGTGACGACCATCAGGAAGCGGTCCTCGAAGCGGACCGGGCACCAGATCCAGTGGAAGCCCTCGGTGGGGTGGTTCTCGGCGAGCGGTCCGCCGTCCTCGCCCGGGATCGGCCGCACGCCCCAGCTGCGGTCCCGGGTGCCGGTCCAGTCCGCGGCGGTGACCGGGAACTCCTCTCCCCCGGCCCGGATCATGCCCTCGGCGGTGCCGGCCTGCACGAAGCGGCGGCCCTCCAGGGTGAGCCGGTCGCCCCGGCGCTGGAGGTGGTGCGGCTCCCACAGCGCGGGGAAGGCGGCCGTCCAGGTGAGGTCGTACGAGAGCTGCTCGTCCGTGCAGACCAGGCGCAGCCGGCGCAGCGGCTCGGCGACCTCGATGCGCAGCGGGCCGACGGCGAGCCGCATGCGGTCCTCGCCGAGGGCGTCGCAGGCGCGGACGGCGTGCAGGGTGTCGCCGGTGCGCAGGGTGGCGTACGCGTCGATCACGCCGAGGTTGGGGTAGACGCCGAGGCCCAGGACGAGCAGGGCTCGCCCGGCGTGGTCGAAGACGTGGAAGATGCAGCGGTCGTAGGCGTTTCGGTCCCCGGTGGCCACGTGCTTCATGGACAGCGGCACCTGGTGCACGGGGTACTCGTCGAGCGGTACGGGACGGTCGTCGGCCACGGACACCCCCTGGTGGACAGTCCGCTGACGGTACGTCAGATGACGGGAGGTGACCAGAGCGGGAACCGGACGTGCGTGAACTGACGCCCGATTCCACCGGGCGGTGACCTGTCCGGCCCAGAGGCCGTTGCCCGGGTATGACCCTCATGTACGAAGACACCGGGCGTCAGCGCCGACTCTTCGTCCCACGCCCGGCGGAGTCGGTTCCGCCTCCGCCGGCGCCGCAGGATCCGCCCATCTACCGCGCCCTCATGCGGGCCTGGGCCGACCGGGGCCGCACCCTGCCGGGCCGCCACGACCCGGAGTGGATCAGGCTGGCAGCCCCCACGGTCCTCCGGGGGGAGTTCAGCGACCCTCGGGTCCCGCCACGTGACGGGCGATGACCATCCGCTGGATCTGGTTGGTGCCCTCGACGATCTGGAGGACCTTGGCCTCGCGCATGTAGCGCTCGGCCGGGAAGTCGGCGGTGTAGCCGTAGCCGCCGAGTATCTGCACGGCATCCGTGGTGACCTTCATGGCCGTGTCGGTGCAGTGCAGCTTGGCCATGGCGGCCTGCCGGGCGAACGGCCGGCCCGCGTCGCGCAGCCGGGCCGCCGCGAGGTAGAGCGCGCGGCCGGCCTCGATCTGGGTGGCCATGTCGGCGATCATGAAGCGCAGCCCCTGGAAGTCGGCGACGGGGCGGCCGAACTGGCGGCGCTCGGTGGCGTAGGCGACCGCCTGGTCCAGCGCGGCCTGGGCGAGGCCGATGGCGCAGGCCGCGATGCCGAGCCGGCCGGAGTCGAGGGCGGACAGGGCGATCGGGAAGCCCTGGCCCTCCTCGCCGATCCGCCGGTCGTCCCCGATGCGGACACCGTCGAGGTGGACCTGTGCGGTGGGTGAGCCCTTCAGGCCCATCTTCTTCTCGGGCACCGCCCCGCTGAGGCCGGGGGCGTCGCCGGGGACCAGGAAGGCGGTGATGCCGCGCGGGCCGTCCTCGCCGGTGCGGGCCATCACGGTGTAGAAGTCGGCGATCCCGCCGTGGGTGATCCAGGCCTTGGTGCCGTCCAGTACCCAGTCCTCGCCCTCCCGCACGGCCTTCGTCCGCAGGGACGCGGCGTCCGAGCCGGAGGACGGCTCGGAGAGGCAGTAGGCGCCGAGCAGTCCGCCGCCGAGCATCGCGGGCAGGTACTCGATCTGCTGCTGCTTGGTGCCGTAGGTGGCGAGCGCATAGGAGGCGAGCGTGTGCACGCTGACGCCTATGCCCACGGTGAGCCGGGCCATGGCCAGCTCCTCCAGGACCTGGAGGTAGACCTCGTAGGGCTGGTCGCCGCCGCCGTACTCGGCGCCGTAGGGCAGGCCGAGCAGGCCCGACTCGGAGAGCAGGGTGAAGACCTCGCGCGGGAAGCGGCCCGCTTCCTCCTCCTCGGCGGCCTTCGGCGCGATCTCGCGCTGGGCGATCTCACGGACGAGGGCGAGCAGATCCCTCGCCTCTTCCGTGGGCAGTTGACGCTCCACCGGCTGCGGGGCGCGGTCGGACATGGCGTCGGTCTCCTCCCTGTCGGGCGCAGGCGGTTGGCCCGTGGGGTGGGAGCGGCTCCGCCTGATCGTTCCGGATGGCCACGGGCGCCCGCTCCCGGGTCTCGGGGGCTGCTGACCAGCGGCTGTGCGCTGTGAGTATGCCCGATCGGGGACCTCCCGTCACCAGTTAACGACCGCTTACTTCAAGAAAGCAGCGCTACTGAGTGCGCGCGGCCTTCAGCAGAGAGTGACGTGGGGTCCGCGCGCCGCCGGACGCACGCCGGACGGCCGGGTGTCAGCTGTCGCGGCGGGCCGGCTGCGGGGCCGGGTAGGCCGGATCCAGCTCCTCCACGGCACGCAGGACGCCGCCCAGCGTCTTCACCAGCAGCTCGCGCATGAGGTCGCGGGACAGCCCGGGGCGGTCGATCCAGTCCAGGGTCGCACCCTCGACGCTGCACACCCAGGACAGCAGGCCCATCCGGGCGGGCGCGGAGATGTCCCGGCGGCTGTAGGCGCCTTCGGCGATGGTGTCGATGATCGCCTCGCGCACGCCGTCCCGCACGGCGTGCACCTCGGTGTCGAAGCCGACGCCGCCGCTGACGATCGTGCGGTACGCGGCCTGGTGGTGCTCGGCGTAGCGCAGATAGCTGTCGATGGTGCGGTGGACGCGGTCGACGGCGGCCAGGTCGCGCCCGCTCGCCGCGAAGGTGACCAGGTCGGCGACGGAGTCCTGGATGATCGCCAGGTAGTAGCCCCGCTTGGACTGGAAGTAGTAGTAGATCAGCCCCTTGGCGACATGCGCCTGGCGGGCGATGTCGTCCATGGACAGCGCGTCGTAGGACGTGTCGGCGAACAACTTCCGCCCGATGGCGATGAGTTCGGCGCGACGCGCGACCGAGCGCTCGGTGCCGCGCATCCGGGGACGGACGGCGGCACGCTGGTGCGGCATGTTCAATTTCGACCCTGTTCCAGGCGGTCGGCGGGACATCCGCAGTATGTCAGAACAAGCCGCACACGTGAGCGGGTCGGATCAGAGCAGACCGAGCTGGGTCACGAGCATCGCGACGACGGCCACGAGGACCCATCCCATGACGTGCTCGACGATCTTCGGGCCGTCGTCGCGGGGCCCTCCGGTGCGGGCGCGGGTGGCGGTGACCGGGTGTGCGCTCATGGCGTTACTCGCAGAGGTCGGACGTACAGACAGGTTCCCCACCCGTTTGTCCACCTTGCCACCCGCGACGGCTTGTGCGGTGATGAGCTTGCTCACACGGTCAGCACACGCCCACCGCCGCGAGCGCCTTGCGCCGGCGCGGGCCCGGACGCGCCGGGAAGTAGAGGTAGCAGACTCCCCCGCTGCCGGAGACGACCTTGCCGGAGGCGTTGTACCGCTTGGTCCGCAGCCAGATGTTCTCGAACTCCCGCCTGCGATAGACCCGTCGGACCGCCGCGTCGTCCGGCGAGGCCGGATCGTTCGCGATGACGTCGCCCTCCGCGGTGAAGCCGATGACGGTCATCAGATGGCCGGAGGTGCCGTAGCCCGCGCCGGTCAACTCGCTTGCCAGGAAGGACTGGGACGTTATGACCGGGATACCGGCCGCGACCAGCGTCTCCGCCTCGGTGAGCGAGGCGAGCCGGGTGACCACGCCCTGGATGCCGTCGAAGGTGGCCGCGTAGGCGGCGTTGAACGGCCAGTTGCCGCAGCCCTCGTACTGGTAGTCGTAGGTGAACCGGGCCGCGTTGTCGACCTGCGGGTCGGCGTAGGACGGATCCACCCAGGCCAGCTGTCCGGGGGTGAGCCGGCCGCCCCAGTACTCGATGATCATCTGTGAGGAGGTGGGGCTGCACCAGGCCTCGCCGCCGTTGTCGTACTGCGGGTACTGGCCCTTGTGGATCTCCTGCGAGTAGCGCGGGACGGTCAGTTCGTGGGTGAGGCCGGGGGCGGAGGCCGGGACCGTGAAGCGGTCGGGGATGTCGGAGCCCATGGCGCCGAGCCGCCAGACGGTCGGGGTCAGCTCCGTGCCGGGCCTGCGGTAGAGGGTCAGGCGCAGCCGGTACGAGACCAGGCGCAGGCCGGTGCTCGCGTCGTCGATGGCGAAGGTGTCGGTCGAGACGGCGCTCCTGCCGTCGGCCTGGCCGTCCACCGAGGTCCGCCTGATGTCCTGGTCGCCGGCCGCCCAGCGGCCCATCACGTACCAGGGGGTGGCGGTGCCGTCGGAGTACGTGCCCCGGAGCTCGGCCTGGAGCCAGGTGCCCTCGGGGGTGTGGGCGTTCCAGGAGGCGACGACCTCGGTGGCCGGGACGGTGAGCAGGTGGACCGGGGAGGTCCACACGGCGTACTCCCAGGTGGCGGTCGTGCCGGTGTGCGGGTCGGTGTAGTCGGTGCGGCCGGCGGGGATGCCGATCACGACGCCGGGGCGGGCGCCGGAGACGGCCCGGACGCCCTCGGCGGCGCCTTGGCGCCACTGGCGGTACGTGGTCCAGGCCCGGTAGTCGATGGGGCGGGCCGGTGTCCGGGCGGGCGCGCCGGCCTCGGCGGACGGCCGCTGCGCGGCGGCGGCAGCGGGGGCCGCGGCGCCGGCCGTGGCTGCGGCGACCGCCGCGGCCACGGTGAGGACGGTTCTGCGGGACGGCTGCTGGGCTCTGCTCATGGGCGCGGTTACCCCCAGGTGTCCGGGTCGGGCTGGTCCGGTAGGTGGTTCGCGCCAACTATGAAGCAGGCGCCATGGCCCTGCCAGCGCTTCGGCGCATGCCGCGCGACGAATATTGGTCTGCGCCTCTGACGGCGTTCCCCGCGCCCCTGGGCGGGGCGCGGGGTGCGGGCGGTCAGACGAGGTCCATCGCCGCCACCTCGTCGGGGCCGCCATAGCTGACCGGACCCTGGAAGCGGCGGCGGGCCGTGGCGAACCACCACACCGTCGCGACGAGCAGGACGGCGGCAAGCGCGATCGGCGCGTAGTTGAAGGAGTCGACGGTGATCGGCGAGGCCTGCGGCAGCATGAACAGCACGCTGCTGAGCAGGATCCAGACCACCGCGAGCCAGCCGACCGGCCGGCCCCAGCGGCCCAGGTGCCAGGGGCCGGGTTCGAACGCGTCGCCGAGCCGCAGCCGCAGGAAGATCGGCACGGCGTAGGCGAGGAAGAGACCGACCACGTTGACGCTGACGATCGCGGTGAACGCCGTGTGGGACCACCAGCCGGGCACGACGAGGGCCAGCGAGCAGGCGACCGCGAGCCAGACCGCCTTCACGGGCGTACGGGTGCGCGTCGAGACCGAGTGCCACCAGCGCGAGCCGGGCATCGCGCCGTCCCGGGAGAAGGCGAAGATCTGCCGGGTGTTGCTGGTGAGGTTGGCGAGACCGCAGAAGAGCATCGCGCCGATGACGATGAGGAGCATGACCTTGGCGGCGCCGAGGCCGAGCGCGTCGATGAGGATCTGCACGGGTGGTGCGCCCGCGCCGGCCTGCTTGGCGTAGTCGCCAATGCTATAGACCAATGCGAGCATCAGGATCAGACCGGTGATCGCCGAATAGCCGACGGCGCGGGTGATCCCCTTCGGTGCGTTGACCGTCGCGCGGACCGTTTCCTCCGACATGTGGAAGCTGCCGTCGAAGCCGGTGAAGGTCCAGCTGGTCACCAGCAGACCGAGCATGCCGCCGTAAAGTCCGCTCGTGAAGCCGGTGTTGTTCTCGAAATGCGTCACGAACGAAGCCGGTTGATGATGATCGGGGATCACTATGAGTGCGCCCACGATCACGACCAGTCCGATCAGCAGCCACCAGACGGAAATGCGGTTCAGTACGGCGACGAGCTGCACGGTGTAGGTGTTGGCGAGCCCCTGCACCACGATGATCAGCGCTGTGATCAGCACCGTTTGATGCGTGGTCGGCCGGTAGGACGACCACTGGAGGCTCACGAAGGCCTGGACGAAGGTGGCGGCCGCGTAGCCCGTGGCGGCGGTGCCGCCGATCTGGCCGACGAAGTTCAGCCAGCCCGTGAACCAGGACCAGGCCCCTTTGTGCCGCTTGGCGAGTTTACCGGCGGAGAAATACAGGGCACCGCTGGTCGGATAGGCCGAGGCGACTTCCGCCATGGCCGCGCCGATGAGCAGCACCATCACCGATACGCCGATCCAGCCGAAAACGAGAATGCGGGGGCCGCCCGCACCCATTCCGAATCCGAAGGAGGAGAAAATACCCGAGAGGATATTGATGATGGTGAAGGAGATCGCAAAATTGTCGAACGCCTGGAAGCGCCGGGTGAGTTTGCGCGGATAACCCATCGCATGCAGGGTCGCGTCGTCGTCGAGCGCGACCGCCTCTTCGCCCGCACGGGCCTTCGCCCGTGGAGCCGACATCCGTTCCGACACTGTTCGCCTTTCTCTCGGTGGGGGCGGAGCACACGCCTCCCGGTGGGGGGCGGAGACCGTGCGGGGTCAGGCGGGTCCGGGGACGGGTAAGCCGCAGGCGCGCCGGGCCCGGGAGAGCTGCTCGGCCGGGTCGCCGAAGGCGCTCCAGGGCATGCGCGAGGCGTACGGGCCCATCGCCGTGAACACCGCCCGGGCCTCGAACTCGCGCTGGCCCATGACCAGCGCGTGCGCGAGGTAGGCGAGGTCGAGCACCGGGGTGAAGCGGTATCCCGCCACCGCGGGCAGCCAGTTCTGGTAGATCGCGAGCGCGGTGGCACGCCACTGCGGCTGCTCCCAGACCTGGTCGGCGAGCAACTGAGTCGGGTTGTAGCTCTCCACCAGGGCCACCAGGGGCAGCAGCCGCAGGGCGCAGTCGGCGGGTGCCCGTTGGCTGAGGAAGGCGGCCACGTCCCAGGCCGCGTTGACGGAGCCGCCGTGGCGCGTGAAGAAGAAGGAGAGGAAGCGGTGGTGGGCCTCGCGGTGCCAGGGGTCCAGCGACAGGACGTGCGCGAACAGCCGCCAGGGGCCGGGCGGGGCGGTGAGCAGGCCGTGCGGGGCCGGGTCGCGCAGCCGGTGCAGCCGGGCCATGGCGAGTTTGGCCGCCCACGGCGTGGGGTCCGCGGGAGCCAGGGCGGCGGCGCGATCGCAGGCGGTCACGGCGATCCGCTCCAGTGCCTCGGCGCGCTCGTCGTGCGCGTCCGCGGCACGCAGCGCGCGCTGCACCGCGACCCGGGCCCACATCAGCGCGGCCTCGGGGGTCGGCTCCTCGGCGAGCCAGCGCTCGACCAGATCGGTGCCGGCGGCCTCGGAGGCGATAACCAGCGAGCGATGGGCACGCAGGCCGAAGTCGGAACGCGTCTCGGCGAGCGCCTCGTACGCGTATCGATAACGCCCGGCGCGCACATCGACGCATACACTGGCCAGTACACGGTCGTCGGCGGCCGGATGCCACACATACTGCCCTTCGAATAACTCCGCAGCCATGTCCCCCTACCAGTCCCCGTGCGACGCATGGTCAGTTGCGCTGGAGGCACCCTACTCACGGGCGGGCACGCCCGGAACGCCGAATTCGACATATCGGTCAGGTGATTTCCCGAATGTTTTTCCGGGCCATTGACTGGCCGCCAGCCGATGGTTCAAGCCTCGACTAGACTGTTTCCGGGAATCCGTCCACACCGCCGCACACCTCGGGAACCGCCATTCGCGACCTCGCCGCCCGGCTGCGCCGGCTCCCGCCCTCCCTCGGGCCGGTCCGGCTGATCGGCGTCGACGGGCACGCCGGCTCCGGGAAGTCCACGTTCGCCGGGCGGTTGGCCGCCGCGCTGGACGGGGCGCCGGTGCTGCACCTCGACGACATCGCGAGCCATGAGCAGCTGTTCGCCTGGACCGACCGGCTCCTGACCCAGGTGATCGGGCCGCTCGCCCGCGGCGAGAGCGGGTACTACACCCCCTACGACTGGCGGGCCCGCGCCTTCGCGGCACCGCGGCCGCTGCCGGCCGCGCCGGTGATGCTGCTGGAGGGCGTCGGCGCCGGGCGCCGGGAGCTGCGGCCGCATCTGGCGCGGCTGCTGTGGATGGAGCTGCCCCGGGAGGAGTCCTGGGCGCGCGGCCGGCTGCGGGACGGGGCGGAGCAGCGCGAGTTCTGGGACGGCTGGGTCGAGGCGGAGCGCGCGCACTTCGCCGCGGACCCCTCGTACCCCCATGCCGATCTCCTGGTGACACAGACGCCGGTGGGGTACGAGGTACTGCCGGGTCCCGGGTCAACCCCTGGACCGGACCAGACCGTGACCCTGAGTGACGGGCCATCGGCAATGTGGTGAAGTTGTGAAGGCACCTGTGGGTGAACTTCTCCGAGTGCCTCAACTCTGCTTGACCGGGGGCCCGTACAGGTCTTACGTTCTCAATGTGCGGTCAATCGGAACCGCTCACCAACGCGAAGCCCCCGGTTGTTCCCCCGTGACCGGGGGCTTCGTATTGCCCTTAAGCCGCTTTCCGGGCGCCCCGCGCACCGAACCGCTCACTCTCGGTCACGAAGCCTGTGTGCGCCGTCCGCTCCCACCTCGTCAAACGGCTCCTACGGCACCCTTCGGCAGGCGGTCCCGGCGCGGGTACGATGCCATCGGTGCGGGTTACGAGCGGCTGCCTCGCACACGGCAACTCCGGTCCGCGGCACGGCGGTTCGACCGCGGCGGCCCCGGGCGTCCGCCCGGTGGTGAACCACGGGGGTACGGTCTGTGGGGGGACGGATGGACTTCGGCACGCAGGGCCCCGACGCCCCGGCCGACCTCGCCTGGCTGCGAGGTGTCGACGCGTACACGATGGGGGCCTATCCGCAGGCGGAGGAGGAGTTCCGCACCGCGGTGCGGATGGACCCGGGCATGGCGGACGGCTGGCTCGGGCTGCACGCGCTCCGGGTCGACACCACGACCGCGCTGCTCAGAATGTTCCGGCACCGCGACCGGTTCGGCGAGCAGCGCGGCCGGCACCGCAGGCCTCTCAACTCCTGGTACTGGCTGGGCTGGTGGGTGCAGCCGGTGCTGGAGAGCCCGCGCGATCTGCTGCTGGCGCACGCCTCGCACTGGCTGGACGGCCGGCACGTGCCCGAGCTGGACCGGGCGCTCGCCGGACTGCCCCCGGTCGACACCGACCCCCAGGTGCGCTTCCTGCACGCCTGTCGCGCCTATCTGGTGAAGGACTGGGAGCAGCTGGTCCGGCACACCGACCCGCTGCTGGACGATCCGCTGCTCGGTATCGAGGCGGGCCTGTTCGGCGGCATGGCCCGGGTCCGGCTGGAGATGTACGGCCAGGCCGAGCCGCTGCTGTCGGCGGCGCTCATGCGCTGCCGCAGCGAGCAGCCGCAGCGCAAGGAGCTGCGCTACTGGCTGGCGCGGGCGCACGAGGGCACGGGCCGCTCGGCGGCGGCGCTCCCCCTGTACCGGGCCGTGCACCGCGTCGACCCCGCCTTCATGGACACCTCGGCGCGCCTCGCGGCGATCGCCGAGGGGGACGGGTACGACGACGCCGCTGACCTCGCCGCGATCAGCCTGACCGGAGCCGGGCAGGACAGCGTCGACGGAGCGGACGGCTTCGACGCCTTCTTCGGCACCGAGGGCCGGGACCTGCGGCTGCCGGAGCCGGACCTGCCGACCGGGCCCCTGCCCTCGGTGGCCGACCCGGCGGTGCGCGCGAAGACCGGGGTCCCCTCCTCCCCGATCCCGGCCGGGCCGACCGATCCCGCCCTGCTGGAGGAAGCGCTCGCCGAGCTGGAGCGCATGGTCGGGCTGGAGCCGGTCAAGCGCCAGGTGAAGGCGCTGTCCGCACAGCTGAACATGGCCCGGCTGCGGGCCGGGCAGGGGCTGCCGGTGCAGCCGCCGAAGCGGCACTTCGTCTTCTCGGGGCCGTCGGGGACCGGCAAGACCACGGTGGCCCGGATCCTCGGCCGGGTCTTCTACGCGCTCGGCCTGCTCGGCGGCGACCACCTGGTGGAGGCCCAACGGGCCGATCTCGTCGGCGAGTACCTCGGGCAGACGGCCGTGAAGGCCAACGAGCTGATCGACTCCGCGATCGGCGGGGTGCTGTTCGTGGACGAGGCGTACTCGCTGTCGAACTCCGGGTACGGCAAGGGGGACGCGTACGGCGACGAGGCCCTGCAGGTGCTGCTGAAACGGGCCGAGGACAACCGGGACCACCTGGTGGTGATCCTGGCCGGCTATCCCGAGGGCATGGACCGGCTCCTGGCGGCGAACCCCGGGCTGTCCTCCCGCTTCACGACCCGGGTCGACTTCCCCTCCTACCGGCCGCAGGAACTCACCGAGATCGGCAAGGTGCTGGCGGCGGAGAACGGGGACGTGTGGGACGAGGAGTCGCTGGAGGAGCTGCGCTCGATCGCCGGGCACGTGGTCGATCAGGGGTGGATCGACGAGCTGGGCAACGGCCGCTTCCTGCGGACGCTGTACGAGAAGAGCTGCGCGTACCGGGACCTGCGGCTGTCCGCCTACCTGGGCGCGCTCTCCCGGGACGACCTGGCGACGCTCCGGCTGCCCGACCTGATGCAGGCGTACGGAGAGGTGCTGTCGGGCCGGGGCCCCCAGGATCCGCCGGGCATGTGAGGCCCGCCCCGGACGGACGGCGGATCATGTCGCAGACGCGGGGCCGATGAGACGCCGCGCCTTTCCTCCGACCTGATCCGCCGGGCAGGCCCTACGTGGCGAGCACCCCCTCCGGCTCGTCGCTGGCTCTCGGCTCGGGCATCTCGCGGTGGGCCGGGTCGCGTACCTCGCCCACCAGCAGTTCGAGTACGTCCTCCAGGGCCACCAGGCCCAGCACCCTGCCGGAGGCGTCCGCCACCTGGGCCAGGTGTGAGGCCGCCCGGCGCATGACCGTGAGAGCGTCGTCGAGCGGCAGCTCGGCCCGCAGGGTGGTCATGGGGCGCCAGACGTGCTGCGGGACGGCACGGCCGGAGCTCTCCAGGTCCAGGACGTCCTTGACGTGGACGTACCCCATGAAGGCGCCCTTGTCCGTCGCCGCGACCGGGAAGCGGGAGTAGCCCGTGCGGGCCGTCAGGTCGACGATCTCGCCCGGGGTGACCGACGGCGCCACGACGACCAGGGACTCCCGGCGCAGCAGGACGTCCGTGACCGGGCGGGAGCCCAGCTCCAGGGCGTCCTCCAGGCGCTCCCGCTCCTCGGGGCCGAGCAGGCCCGCCTCGCCGGAGTCCTCCAGCAGACGGTTGAGCTGCTCGGTGGTGACGACCGCCTCCACCTCGTCCTTCGGCTCGACCCGGAACAGCCGCAGGACGGCCCGGGCGCAGGCGCCGAGGGCGACCGTGATCGGCTTGCACACGCGGGCGAACGCGACCAGGCCGGGGCCGAGCCAGAGCGCCGCCTTCTCGGGGGCCGCCATCGCGAGGTTCTTCGGCACCATCTCGCCGATCACCAGATGGAAGAAGACGACCGCCATCAGCGCGATCACATAACCCAGCGGGTGGATCATGCCATCCGGCAGCCGGACCGCGGCGAACACCGGCTCCAGCAGACGCGCCACCGTGGGCTCGGCGACCGCGCCGAGGGTCAGCGAGCAGACCGTGATGCCGAACTGGGCGGCTGCCATCATCTGCGGCAGGCGCTGCAGGCCGTAGAGCACCTGCCGGGCGCGCGCCGTGCCGAGCGGTTCGATCTGGCTGCGGCGCACGGAGACGAGCGCGAACTCGGCGCCGACGAAGAAGCCGTTGGCGAGCACGAGCAGCGCGGCGAAGGCCAGTTGGAGGACGCTCATCGGGCGGCCTCCATCACGTTCGCCGCCGGGGCCGTCCTGACCAGGCGGACCCGTTCGGCACGGTAGTGGCCGACGCGGCGGACCGAGAGCCGCCAGCCGGGCAGTTCGGCGCGGTCGCCGGGGGCCGGGATCCTGCCGAGCAGGTCCGCGACCAGGCCGGCGACCGTCTCGTACGGCCCCTCGGGCACGTCGAGTCCTATGCGCTGGAGGATGTCGACGCGGACGCTGCCGTCGACGTCCCAGGCGGGCTTGCCGTCCTGCGGCGGGGCGACGGCGAATTCCGGCGCGTCCGGGCGGTCGTGCTCGTCGCGGACCTCGCCGACGAGTTCCTCGACGATGTCCTCCAGGGTGACGACGCCGGCCGTGCCGCCGTACTCGTCGACGACGACCGCGATGGGCTGCTCGGAGCGGAGGCGGGCGAGCAGGGGCTGGACCGGCAGGGTCTCGGGGACGAGCAGCGCCTTGCGGGCGATACGGCTCACCGGCGTGCGCAGCCGGTCGTGGACCGGGACGGCCAGGGCGTCCTTGAGGTGGGCCATGCCGACGATCTCGTCGATCTTCTCCCGGTAGACGGGGAAACGGGACAGGCCCGTGGCCCGGGTGAGGTTCACCACGTCCTCGGCGGTGGCCGAGTCCTGGAGGGCGCTGACCTTCACGCGCGGGGTCATGACGTGCTGCGCGGTCAGCTCGCCCAGGGACAGGGTGCGCACGAACAGGTCGGCGGTGTCCTGCTCCAGGGCGCCGGCCTGGGCGGAGTGCCGGGCCAGGGAGACGAGTTCGCCCGGGGTGCGGGCGGAGGCCAGCTCCTCGGCCGGCTCGACGCCGAGGGCCCGGACGAGCCGGTTGGCGACGGTGTTGAGCGCGGCGATCACCGGGCGGAACAGCCGCGAGAAGCGGGCTTGCGGGCCGACGACGAAGCGCGCGACCTGGAGCGGTTTGGAGACCGCCCAGTTCTTGGGCACCAGTTCGCCGATGACCATCTGGATCGCGGAGGCCAGCAGCATGCCGACGACCACGGCGATGCCGGAGACGGCGCCGTCGGGAAGGCCGAGTGCGGCGAACGGGCCGTGCAGCAGCCGGGCCAGGGCCGGTTCGGCGAGCATGCCGACGACCAGGGAGGTGATGGTGATGCCGAGCTGGGTGCCGGAGAGCTGGAAGGACAGCTCCTTCAGCGACTCGACGACTGTACGGGCGCGTCGGTCGCCGTCGGCGGCGGCCTTCTCGGCTTCCGGGCGCTCGACCGTCACGAGGCCGAATTCGGCCGCCACGAAGAATCCGTTGGCGAGAATCAGCAGGAGGGCGGCTGCCAGAAGCAGCAGAGAGGTGGTCACGATGCCGCCGCCTTCCCGGTATGTCGGGTCGGGGCGGCGCAGGTACTACAGGACGATCCGTCCATCGCTGGAGGGAGTCACTCCTCGGGTAGCAGGAACCCCCGGGCACCGGGCGGCGCGCAGGGGCGGAGGCGCAGCGAAGAGGCCTCCGCCACCAGATTAATCAAGACAAGGGCCGCTCGGGCAGGGTGGGCGCCCCGGAGTCGGCCCCGATCTGCCCCCGAGTGAGCCCCGAGCCTCCCCCGGAGAAGCGGCGATGCCGCCCCTGAGGGGCCGTGCCCGGCCACCGGGTCAGCCCCGGTCGTGGGCGCCGTCGACCGCCGAACGTGCCTCGGCGAGCGCCCGCAGGGCCCGCGCGTCGGCGATGGCACGCTGCTTGGCGAGGCCCGGCTGGATGCCGAGCGCGGGCAGGCTGGTGCCGTCGCTGAGGTTGAGGAACACCCACGGGTCACCCGGGCGGAGGTTCACCTGAACGATCTCGGCCCATTCCAGGCGCCGCTTGCTGGCGATGTTGACCACGGTGACGCCGGAGTCGTCGGCGACCACCTTGATCCGGGCCAGCAGGGCGAGCACCCAGAAGATGAGTGCTCCGACGACGGCGAAGCTGAGCCGCTCCCCCGGGCCCAGCTGCTCCAGCAGCAGGCCGACCGTCGTGATGGTCAGGAAGATCGCCACGCCGGCGGTGAGCAGGATGGCCCGGGTGTGGTCCGGCCGGAAGATGACGGGGAGGTCGGGAAGGGGGGTCGGGTCGGACATCGGTCGGCGTGTCCCTCAGAGGCGGCAGGCGTGGATGGCCGTGGTGAGGATGGCGCGGGCGCCGATGGCGTAGAGGTCGTCCATGATGCGCTGCGCC
Organism: Streptomyces monashensis; assembly: GCF_001866665.1. GTDB lineage: Bacteria > Actinomycetota > Actinomycetes > Streptomycetales > Streptomycetaceae > Streptomyces > Streptomyces monashensis. The sequence continues at coordinate 62,830 of NZ_MLYO01000113.1, forward strand.
TCCTTGGCGGGGACCATGGCGCGGACCGCGACCCAGCCCTCGTTGTGCAGCGGGGAGACGGTCGGGGACTCCAGGCCGGGGGTGAGCGCGACGGCCTTCTCCAACTGCTCGACGCGGCAGTCGTAGTCCATCATCACGTACGTCCGCGCCACCAGCACGCCCTGGAGGCGGCGCAGGAACTGCTGGACCTTCGGCTCGGCGGCATCCCCGGCGTCGGCGCCGGTGCGGCGGATGACGATCGCCTCGGACTTCATGATCGGCTCGCCGAAGACCTCCAGGCCGGCGTTGCGCAGGCTGGTGCCGGTCTCGACGACGTCGGCGATGACCTCGGCGACGCCCAGCTCGATCGCGGTCTCGACGGCGCCGTCGAGGTGGACCACGGAGGCGTCGATGCCGCTGTCCGCGAGGTGCCCCGCGACGATGCCTTCGTAGGAGGTGGCGACCGTCCTGCCCTTGAGGTCGGCGATGCCGGTCGCCGTGCCGGGCTTGGCGGCGAAGCGGAAGGTGGAGCGGGCGAAGCCGAGCGGGAGGATCTCCTCGGCGCCGGCGCCGGAGTCGATCAGCAGGTCGCGGCCGGTGATGCCGATGTCGAGGCGGCCGGAGGAGACGTAGATCGCGATGTCGCGGGGGCGGAGGTAGAAGAACTCGACCTCGTTCTCCGGGTCGACGATCCGCAGCTCCTTGGACTCGCGGCGCTGCTGGTAGCCGGCCTCATGCAGCATGTCCGCCGCAGGGCCGGACAGGGAACCCTTGTTGGGGACGGCGATGCGCAGCATGAGGTCGGCTTCCTTTGCGTGACGGGGTTTTTACGGCTGGTACGGCGGGAACAGCAGGCTGTTCACAGGTGGGCGTAGACGTCGTCCAGGGAGATCCCGCGGGCGACCATCATCACCTGGACGTGGTAGAGCAGCTGCGAGATCTCCTCGGCGGCCGCTTCCCTGCCCTCGTACTCGGCGGCCATCCAGACCTCGGCGGCCTCCTCGACGACCTTCTTGCCGATGGCATGGACCCCCTTGCCGACCAGCTCTGCGGTGCGGGAGGTGGCGGGATCGCCGTGGGCGGCCTTGTGCTGGAGCTCGGTGAAGAGCTCCTCGAACGTCTTCTTGGACATGGTGTGCCCCACCCTAGCCGTTGTGGTGGCCGCCCTAGTGCCAGGGTTCGGATACTGAGCGCAGCGTGGCCGCCGTCGCCACCGCCGCCGTCACCGCCTCGTGCCCCTTGTCCTCGTTCGAGCCCTCGATGCCGGCCCGGTCCAGGGCCTGCTCCTCGGTGTCGCAGGTGAGCACGCCGAAGCCGACGGGGACGCCGGTCTCGATGCTGACCTGGGTGAGGCCCTGGGTGACGCCCTGGCACACGTAGTCGAAGTGGGGCGTGCCGCCGCGGATGACGACGCCGAGGGCGACCACCGCGTCGTAGCCGCGGCCCGCGAGGACCTTGGCGGCGACCGGGAGCTCGAAGCTGCCCGGGACCCGGATCAGGGTCGGCTCGTCGATCCCCAGGTCGTGCAGGGCGCGCAGGGCGCCGTTCACCAGACCGTCCATCACCTTCTCGTGCCACTGCGCCGCGATGACGGCGACCCTGAGGTCGCTCGCGCCCCGTACGGACAGCTCCGGTGCACCCTTGCCGCTCACGTGTCTCCTCAGTGCTTTCTTGCTTACTGGTTGCCGCAGGTGGACGCGACCGCGGCCGCGGAAGCGGTCGCGGCGGGCGTGTCGAGCCAGGGCAGGTCGTGTCCCATCCGGTCGCGCTTGGTGCGCAGGTACCGCAGATTGTGCTCCCCGGCCTGGACCGGCATCGGCTCGCGGTCGGTGACCTTGATGCCGTGGCGCCGCAACGCGTCCGTCTTGTCCGGGTTGTTGGTCATCAGCCGGACGCTGCGCACGCCGAGGTCGGCGAGGATCTGCGCGCCCGCGCCGTAGTCCCGGGCGTCGGCCGGCAGGCCGAGTTCGAGGTTGGCGTCGAGCGTGTCGCGGCCCTGCTCCTGGAGTTCGTACGCCCGGAGCTTGGACAGCAGGCCGATGCCGCGGCCCTCGTGTCCGCGCAGGTAGACCACGACGCCCCGGCCCTCCTCCTGGATGCGTTCCAGGGCGGCGTCCAGCTGGGGGCCGCAGTCGCAGCGCAGGGAGCCGAAGACGTCGCCGGTGAGGCACTCGGAGTGGACGCGGACCACGACGTCCTCCCCGTCACCGAGCTCGCCGTGCACGAGGGCGACGTGCTCGACGCCGTCGGCGACGGCCCGGTAGCCGTAGGCGGTGAAGGTGCCGTGGGCGGTGGGCAGCCGGGTCTCGGCCTCGCGGCGGACGGTGGGCTCGCTGCGGCGGCGGTAGGCGATCAGGTCCTCGATGGAGATGATCGTCAGGCCGTGCTTGCGGGCGAACGGGATCAGCTCGGGCAGCCGGAGCATCCGGCCGTCCTCGCCGGCGATCTCCACGATGGCGCCGGCCGGGCGCAGGCCCGCGAGCCGGGCGAGGTCGACGGCGGCCTCGGTGTGGCCGTTGCGCACGAGGACACCGCCGGGCCGGGCGCGCAGCGGGAAGACATGGCCGGGGCGGACGAAGTCCGTCGGCCCGGCGGTGCCGCTCGCCAGCAGCTGGAGCGTGGTGGCGCGGTCGGCGCCGGAGATGCCGGTGGTCACGCCGTGCGCGGCGGAGGCGTCCACGGAGACGGTGAAGGCCGTCTTCATCGACTCGGTGTTGTCCTCGACCATCTGCGGCAGCCGCAGTCGGTCGAGCTCGTCGCCCTCCATGGGGGCGCAGATCAGGCCGCGGCACTCGCTCATCATGAAGGCGACGATCTCGGGGGTCGCCTTCTCGGCGGCGATGACGAGGTCGCCCTCGTTCTCCCGGTCCTCGTCGTCCACGACCACGACCGGGCGGCCCGCGGCGATGTCGGCGATGGCCTGTTCGACGGGGTCGAGCAGGAAGTCCTCGAGGGGATCGATGTCGTGGAGCAGGGGTGCCGCGGTCATGCCGGAGCTCCTTCCAGGACGGGCTGCGGACGCCTGCGGGAGCGCAGCCACCAGTCGCGCATGCCCCACAGGACGAGCGCGCCGTAGATGACGTAGACGAAGCCGGAGAAGGCGTAGCCGTTGGTGAAGTTGAGGGGGACGCCGACGAGGTCGACGAGGAGCCAGGCGATCCAGAACTCGACCATGCCCTTGGCCTGGGCGTACATGGCGACGACGGTGCCGACGAAGATGTACGCGTCCGGCCAGGGGTCCCAGGACAGGCTCGGGTACGCCTGGAAGAACAGGGCGACGGCGACCGTGCCCGCGGCGGCCGCGGCGAGCATGGCCGCGCGCTCGCGCCAGGTGGCGAAGCGGGGCGTGATGTGGCCGTCGCCGGAGCGGTCCTTGGTGCGCTGCCACTGCCACCAGCCGTACAGGGCAACGGCTATGACGACGGCCTGCTTGCCGGCGCTGCCGGTCAGATGGCCGTAGAAGGCGGCGAAGAGGACGAGGCCGGAGAGGAACTGCACGGGCCAGGTCCACAGGGAACGGCGCCAGCCGAGGGCGAGGGTGATCAGGCCGAGGATGTTGCCGACCATGTCCGACCAGATGATGCGCTGGCCGAAGAGGGTGAAGGCCTCGGAGTTCAGCCAGTTCACTTGCCGGCTCCCTGGGCGCGGTCGCCGAGGAGGCGCTCGACGTACTTGGCGACGACGTCGACCTCCAGGTTGACCGGGTCGCCGGCCTGCTTCACGCCGAGCGTGGTCAGGTCGAGGGTGGTCGGGATGAGGCTGACGGTGAAGTAGTCCGGGCCGGCCTCGACGACGGTGAGGCTGATGCCGTCGACGGTGACGGAGCCCTTCTCGACCACGTAGCGGGCGAGGTCCGCGGGCAGCGAGATCTTCACGATCTCCCAGTTCTCGGACGGCGTGCGCGCCAGCACCTCGCCGGTGCCGTCGACATGGCCCTGCACGATGTGGCCGCCGAGACGGGCGCCGACGGCGGTGGGGCGTTCGAGGTTGACGCGGGAGCCGACGGTGAGCGCGCCGAGGCTGGAGCGCTTCAGGGTCTCGGCCATCACGTCGGCCGTGAACTCGTCGCCCTCGTGCTCGACGACGGTGAGACAGACGCCGTTCACGGCGATGGAGTCGCCGTGCTGCGCACCCTCGGTCACGACGGGGCCACGGAGCTTGAAGCGGGAGGCGTCGCCGAGGTTCTCGACGGCGGTGACCTCACCCAGCTCTTCGACGATTCCGGTGAACACTTCCCGGGTCCTCCTGCCTCTTCGGGCACGGACTCCGGGGCCTGTCGATGACGACAGCAGGTACGAACGAGCACGACGGGACGACGTCGACAAGGACCCGTCCGGGTATGGACGAGCCCAGATACGACGGCGCACACGAAAGACGTGCCCGCTCGCCGCGCACTGCCTCCCATCCGGACTTTAACCGTCGGTCCAGGAATTTCACCTGGTCAACCGGCCGCTGGAAGCGACCGGGTCGCGGACTGTAACCGCCGGTTCGGACTTTCACCGACCCCGGAGTGCGCTGCTTCTGGTACACGGCCAGTGTGCCACGCCGGACCGACATCCAGACAGGCGAGGGGTGTGGCCTCCCTCACAGCGTGTGTCAGCACCCTTGCGCGGCGCAGCCGCATGGGACAACTGCCGTTCGGCGAGGTCCGGTTGACGGCGGCCCGGACAGCGGCCCGGACCATTGACCGTACTGGTCTAGTCCTTTTAGGGTGCGGACGGGTCCGGTGGCGGTGACGACGGCCCTTGCCCGCCGCCGGACCGTCAGGGCGCGATGCGTCCGCCGGCACGATGTCACGATTCCCGGGACTGTCCGGTCTCCACCGGCGAGGGGTGCTCCGACCGGGGCACCCGGAGTCCGGAGGAACGGGAACAGCATGACCACGATCCTGGTGACCGGCGGGACCGGCACGCTCGGCCGCCGCGTGACGGAGCGGCTGCGGGCGGACGGGCAGGTGGTGCGGGTGCTCAGCCGGCACACACAGCCGTACGCCGTCGATCTGCGCGCGGGCGGAGCGGGTCTGGATGCCGCGTTGGCGGGGGTACGCACGGTGGTGCACTGCGCGAGCAGCCCGCGCGGCGGCGACGAGCAGGCGGCCGGCCATCTCGTCTCGGCGGCGCGGCGGGCCGGGGTGACCCACCTGGTCTACATCTCGATCGTCGGGGTCGACCGGGTGCCGTTCGGCTACTACAGGTCCAAGCTGGCCGTGGAGCGGCTGACAGCGGAGTCGGGGCTCGGCTTCACGGTGCTGCGCACCACGCAGTTCCACGACCTGGTGGCGACGGTGCTGGGCACGCTGGCCAGGTCCCCCGTCCTGCCGCTCCCGGCCGGGGTGCCGGACCAGCCGGTGGAAGTGGCCGAAGTCGCCGACCGGCTGGCCGAGTTGGCACTCGCCTCGCCGGCCGGACGCGTCCCGGACATGGGCGGCCCCGAGGTCCGCTCCTTCGACTCCCTGGCCCGCGCCTACCTGAAGGCGACCGGCCGCCGCCGAAGCGTGCTCCAGGTACCGCTGCCCGGCCGGACGTACCGCGCCTTCCGCACGGGCGGGCACCTGGCACCGGAGGCAGCGGTGGGCAAGGTCACGTTCGAGGAATACTTGGAGCACCGCTTCGGCAACCGAGGGGGCACCGGGGCCCGTTCGGGCCGGGGCCAGGCCTGACCTGGGACGGGGACCGGCGCGGATCCGGATCCGTGGCGACGCGGGGCGACAAGGCCCGCCCGGTTCTGTTCCGTTGCGATGAGTCGGACCACAGGGGAACCGCCCGG
>NZ_MLYO01000114.1 GCF_001866665.1 Streptomyces monashensis
TGTGTTGCCGGCGACGTTGCATGTGGGAGAGGCGTCCTCGCATGTGGACTGGTCGGCGGGGGATGTGCGGTTGCTGACGGAGAGTCGGGTGTGGGTGGGGGATGCTGGGCGGGTGCGGCGTGCGGGTGTGTCGTCGTTCGGGTTGAGTGGTACGAACGCGCACGTCATCCTGGAGCAGGCGCCCGAGCCGCCGAGCTCGGGAAGTCCTTCGACGGACGACACGGCAGTACTGCCCTGGCTTGTCAGCGGCCGCAGCGAAGCGGCCCTGAACGCCCAGGCCGGGCGTTTGCTGGCGGCCGTCGAGGAGCCGCACGATTCGACGTCCGCCCAACTGGCCCAAGCGCTGGCCACGACCCGCTCGACTTTCGAGCACCGTGCCGTCGTACTCGCTGGCAGCGGTCAGGAACTTGCCGAAGAACTCAAGGCATTGCGTCTGGGCGAGCCCGGACTGCGCACGGTCGTAGGCGAAGGCCGGCGTAGTGGTCGGACGGCGTTCCTGTTCTCGGGTCAGGGTGCGCAGCGGTTGGGGATGGGGCGTGAGTTGTACGAGGCCTACCCGGTGTTCGCGGAGGCTTTCGACGCGGTGTGCGCTCATGTGGGTGCGGAGTTGCGTGATGTCGTCTTCGGGGAGGATGCGGGGCGGCTGGATCGTACGGAGTGGGCGCAGCCCGCGTTGTTCGCGGTCGAGGTGGCGTTGTTCCGTCTGGTGGAGTCGTTCGGGGTGCGTCCGGACGTCCTGATCGGGCACTCGATCGGTGAGATCGCGGCCGCGCATGTGGCGGGTGTGATGTCTCTGGAGGATGCCTGCGCTCTGGTCGTGGCGCGTGGGCAGTTGATGCAGGAACTGCCCGCCGGTGGTGTGATGGTGGCGGTGGAGGCCGCCGAGGAGGAAGTGGCCCCGCTGGTCGAAGGCCGTGCGGGTGAGGTGTCGATCGCCGCGGTCAACGGCCCCCGCGCGGTCGTGATCGCAGGTGTGGAGTCGGCGGTCGTCGAGGTCGCCGAACAGCTGAAGGCGCGGGGGCGGCGTACGTCGCGTCTGCGGGTCTCGCACGCCTTCCACTCCCCCCTGATGGAACCGATGCTCGACGCGTTCCGCCGCGTCGCGGAAGGCGTCAGCTACGCCGCACCGTCGATCCCCCTCGTCTCGAACGTCACCGGACAGCTCGCCGCGGACGGGGAGTTGGCGTCGGCGGAGTACTGGGTGCGGCATGTCCGTGAGGCGGTCCGTTTCGCCGACGGCGTGGCCGCGCTCGTCGCCGAGGGCGTGACACGCTTCCTGGAGATCGGACCCGACGGCACCCTCACCGCCCTCGCGCAGAACTGCGTTCAGGACGACGGAGTCGGCGGCGCACTGTTCGTACCGATCCTCCGCAAGGACGGTTCCGAACACCTGGACGTGCTGCGGACGATGGCGAAGCTGCACGTCGACGGCGGGGAGGTCGACTGGACCCCCGTCTTCGGCGACCACGACGGTGCTGTGGCGGTCGACCTGCCCACCTATGCCTTCCAACGCACCCGATTCTGGCCCACGGTCACCGCGCACACGGTGGCGTCGGGGAAGCCGTCGGTCTCGGACGGTGACGTGTCCTTCTGGTCGATGATGGAACAGGGGACGCAGCATCTGGCGGACACGCTGGGCGTGCCTCAGGACGCGCTCGATGCCGTCATCCCCCGGCTGACGGAACTGCACCGCGAAGAGGTGGAGCGCGCCGAGGTCGACGGCTGGCGGTACCGCGTGGAGTGGGCGCCGGTGGAGGTACCGGCCACGGCCTCTGCGAACGGGCGCTGGCTTCTGCTGCAGGAGCGCGACGCCTCCCCTCTCTCCGGGCTCGATCGGTTCGTCCCCGGCCTGGAGCGGCTGACCTGCGACGTGCGGGACAGGGAGGGGCTCGCCGCGCTGCTGGAGTCGGTGGTCGACGGGGCCGATCCGGCCGGTGTGGTGTCCTGCCTCTCATCTTCCTCGGGCGCCGCTGTGGTCGACACGATGGCGCTGGTTCAGGCACTCGGTGACGCGGGCGTGCGCGCGCCGCTGTGGGTCGTCACCCGGGCCGGGTTCGGCCCCGATCGTGCCCCCGACGATCCCGCGCAGGCGGCGGTATGGGGGCTCGGCCGTGTGGCCGCTCTGGAGCACCCGGACCGTTGGGGCGGGCTCATCGATGTGGCGGCGGAGCCGAGCGAGGAGGAACTCGCCGCCGTCGCTTCGGTGTTGGCCCATGGCGGCGAGGACCAGGTGTCCGTGCGTGACGGGCGGATCCACGGCCGTCGGCTGCGCCCGGCGCCGCTGTCCGTCCCGGATCCGGTCGCGTCGCTCGGCGACGGCCGTCCGTCTCCGCGGCGGCTCCTCGTCACCGGAGGCACCGGTGCGCTCGGGGTGCGCGTCGCCGAGTGGTTCGTCACGCGAGGGACACGGGAACTCGTCCTGGCGAGCAGGGGCGGTCCGGACGCCCCCGGGCTGGCCGAGACGGTCGACCGGCTGCGGGCGGCCGGCGCGGAACGCGTCGATGTCGTCGCGTGCGACGTCGCGGAACGGGCTCAGGTCGCCGCGTTGCTCGAGGCCCATCGCGTCGACGGGATCGCCCATGTCGCGGGAGTCCTGGATGTGGAACTCATCGATGCGATGACACCCGCTCATGTGGCGGGGGTGGTGGGGG
>NZ_MLYO01000115.1 GCF_001866665.1 Streptomyces monashensis
GGCTGCGCTTGAGGCGGCGGGTGTGTCCGCTGCTGATGTGGATGTGGTGGAGGCGCATGGTACGGGTACGAGGCTGGGGGATCCGATCGAGGCGCAGGCGCTGCTGGCGACGTATGGGCAGGGCCGCCAGGGTGGGCGTCCGTTGTGGCTGGGGTCGGTGAAGTCGAACATCGGTCATACGCAGGCGGCTGCCGGTGTGGCTGGTGTGATCAAGATGGTGGAGGCGTTGCGGCATGGTGTGTTGCCGGCGACGTTGCATGTGGGAGAGGCGTCCTCGCATGTGGACTGGTCGGCGGGGGATGTGCGGTTGCTGACGGGGAGTCGGGTGTGGGTGGGGGATGCTGGGCGGGTGCGGCGTGCGGGTGTGTCGTCGTTCGGGTTGAGTGGTACGAACGCGCACGTCATCCTGGAGCAGGCGCCTGTCGAGACGGTGGAGGCGGCCGAGTGGCCGAGTGTGCCGGTGGTGCCGTGGGTGCTGTCCGGGCGCACACCCGACGCCCTGCGCTCCCAAGCCACCCGCCTGCATGCCTACGCGCAGACGAACACCGATCTCGCGCCCGCCGCTGTGGCGAGCGCTCTGGTCACCACCCGGACGCCCTTCGAGTACCGGGCCGTCATCCACGGCCGTGATCGTGCGGAACTGCTGGCCGGCCTCGACTGCCTGGCTGTCGGAGACCCGGCGGCGAACCTGGTGCAGGGCACGGCAGCCGACTCAGGCAGGACGGCGTTCCTGTTCTCGGGTCAGGGTGCGCAGCGGTTGGGGATGGGGCGTGAATTGTACGAGGCCTTCCCGGTGTTCGCGGAGGCTTTCGACGCGGTGTGCGCTCATGTAGGTGCGGAGTTGCGTGATGTCGTCTTCGGGGAGGATGCGGGGCGGCTGGGTCGTACGGAGTGGGCGCAGCCCGCGTTGTTCGCGGTCGAGGTGGCGTTGTTCCGTCTGGTGGAGTCGTTCGGGGTGCGTCCTGATGTCCTGATCGGGCATTCGATCGGTGAGGTCGCTGCGGCGCATGTGGCGGGTGTGTTGTCGCTGGGGGATGCCTGCGCTCTGGTGGTGGCGCGTGGGCGGTTGATGCAGGAGTTGCCGGCCGGTGGTGTGATGGTGGCGGTGGAGGCCGCCGAGGAGGAAGTGGCCCCGCTGGTCGAAGGCCGTGCGGACGAGGTGTCGATCGCCGCGGTCAACGGTCCCCGCGCGGTCGTGATCGCGGGTGTGGAGTCGGCGGTCGTCGAGGTCGCCGAAGAGCTGAAGGCGCGGGGGCGGCGGTCGTCGCGTCTGCGGGTCTCGCACGCCTTCCACTCGCCGTTGATGGAGCCGATGCTCGACGCCTTCCGCCGCGTCGCCGAAGGCATCAGATACGCCGCACCGTCGATCCCCCTCGTCTCGAACGTCACCGGACAGCTCGCTGTGGACGGGGAGTTGGCGTCGGCGGATTACTGGGTGCGGCATGTCCGTGAGGCGGTGCGCTTCGCCGATGGCGTGGCCGCGCTCGTCGCCGAGGGTGTGACGCGTTTCCTGGAGATCGGACCCGACGGCACCCTCACCGCCCTCGCCCAGAGCTGCGTTCCGTACGACGACGCCGGTGACGCACTGTTCGTACCGATGCTCCGCAAGGACAGGAGCGAGGCGGAGACCGTCGTCGGGTGCGTCGCCGCCGGATACACGGCGGGTCTCTTCGTCGACTGGACGGCGGTGCTCGGTCAGCCCTCCACGGTCGGTGTCGATCTGCCGACGTACCCCTTCCAGCGTGAACGGTTCTGGCCGCAGACCAAGCGCAGCGAGGTCGTGCGCGATGTCGAACTCTGGGAGCCCACCGAACCCGAGGAAGCACGCGAGCTGGCCGACAGCTTGAACATGGGCGAGGACGTCGTCCAGAAGGTCCTGGCGGAACTCTCGACCCGGCGCCGGGACCGCGTCGTGCGGGCCGAGGTGGCCGGCTGGCAGTACCGCGTCGACTGGCAAGAGGTCACTCTCACGACGGGTGTCGGCCAGGCCGGGCCGTGGCTGGTGCTCCACTCGGCGGGGCAGTCGGCACACCTGGAGACCGTCACCGCCGCACTGCCCGACCACCTGCTCCTGCCGCTCGCCGACGAACCCGACCGCGCCGAACTCGCCCGAGCCGTCGGCGCCGCCGTTCCGAGCCCGCAGTTCGCCGGAGTCGTCGTCCTGTGCGACACGGTCGTGCAGGCGCTCGTGGCCACCCAGGCGACGGGTGACGCGGAGGTCGAAGGACCCGTCTGGCTGGTGACCCGAGGCGCGGTCCGTATCGAGCACCTGGACGGCGGTCCGCTGCGCGCTGAGCAGGCGGCCGTCTGGGGGCTGGGACGTGTGGCCGCGTTGGAACACCCCGACCGTTGGGGCGGCCTCGTCGATCTGCCGGAGGTGCCGGACGAGGACACCGCGGAACTCCTCGCGTCGGCCCTGGCGTCCTCGGCGGAGGACCAACTCGCCCTCCGCGACGGCCGGATCCATGCCCGCAGGCTTCGGCCGGAGCCTGCGCGGCAGCCCACGGACCAGGGCTGGAAGCCCGGAGGGAAGGTCCTGGTCACCGGTGGCACGGGTGCCCTCGGTGCACATGTCGCGCGCTGGCTCGTCCGGCGTGGGGCCACCGACCTGGTCCTCACCAGCCGCCAGGGAGCCGGCGCCCCTGGCGCCGACGAACTCGTCGCCGACCTGCACGACTTGGGCGCGCGTCACGTGAGTGTGGAGGCCTGCGACGTGTCCGACCGGACCGCTGTCGCCGACCTGCTCTCGCGCCACCGCGTCAGTGCGGTCTTCCATGCCGCGGGTGTCCCCGACTACAAGCCCTTCGACGCAGTCGACGCCGCTCATGTGGCGGGGGTGGTGGGGG
>NZ_MLYO01000116.1 GCF_001866665.1 Streptomyces monashensis
CCACCACCCGCCACCGCCAGCACTTCGAGCACCGGGCCGCCGTCCTCGCCCATGACCTGGACGAGGTGGTGCGCGGGCTGACCGCGCTCGGGGACGGACACGGCGACGACGCGGTGTGTGCCGGGGTGGCCGAGGAGCACGGCAGGGTCGTGTTCGTCTTCCCCGGCCACGGTTCGCAGTGGCCGGGCATGGCCCGGCGTCTGCTCACCGAGAGCCCGGCCTTCGCCGACACCGTCGCCCGCTGCGACGAGGCCCTGCGCCCCTGGACCGGCTGGTCGGTCCTCGCACTGCTGGAGAACCCGGAGACCAGCGGACTGGACCCGGACGACGTCGAGGTGATTCAGCCCGCGCTGTTCACGGTCGCACTCGGCCTGGCCGCGGTGTGGCGGTCCGTCGGTCTGGAACCGCAGGCCGTGGTCGGACACAGCCAGGGCGAGGTGGCCGCCGCCGTGGTCGCCGGAGCCCTCACCCTGGAGGAGGGCGCCAAGGTGATCGCCGTCCGCAGCCAGGCGTTCCAGCGCGTCGAGAGCGGCTCGGGTGGCATGGCCCTGTTGGAACTGCCGCTGGCCGAGGTGGAGGAACTCCTCGCCGAGTACGACACGTCGCTGTCGGTGGCCGCGGTGAACACCCCCGGCTCGGTGGTGGTGGCCGGCGCGGCACACGCGGTGGACGGCCTGCTCGCGAAGCTGGCGGATCGTGACGTGTTCTGCCGCCGGATCAAGGCGGACCGGGCCGGACACTGCAGCCTGGTCGACCCCATGCTGCCCGAGGTGGAAGCGGCACTGGGCGATCTGCGCCCCCGCGCGACGACGGTGCCGATGTACTCCACGGTGACCGGTGCACCGATCGGCGGAGACGTTCTGGACTCCCGCTACTGGTGCCGCAACCTGCGTGAGCCGGTGCGCATGGACCTGGCGCTGGACGCGCTGCGTGACGACGGCTTCGGCGTGTTCACCGAGGTCAGCCCGCATCCGCTGCTGGCCATCCCGCTGACCGGTTTCACCGCCGAACGGGGCGGAGTGGTCCTGGGCACCCTGCGCCGGGATCACGGCGGACTCGCGCAGATCGTGCGCGGGCTCGGCGAGTTGCACGTCCACGGCCATGCGGTGGACTGGACACGGGTCGTCGACGGACCCGGCCGCCTGGTCGACCTGCCCGGCTACGCCTTCCAGCGGCAGAGCTACTGGATCGACGGCGCAGTCCGCACCCGGCGGGAACAGCAGGCGCCCCCTGCGGACCTGGCGGCCCGGCTGACGGCGCTGCCCGAGTCGGCCCGTGCCCTCGCCGTGCTGGAGGCCGTGCAGGACGTGATCCGTGGCGTGCTCGGGCTCCGCGAACCCATGCCCGTGGACGAGCGGTTCCAGGACCACGGGCTGGATTCGATGATGGCTCTGCAACTGCGCAACCGGCTCAGCGAGGTGACCGGCACACCGCTGCGGTCCACGCTCGCCTTCGAACACCCCACGCCCCACGCGGTCGTGGACCATCTGCTGGCCAACGCCTTCTCCGAGCTGCCGCCTCCGGGTCCGTCGATGGAACGTGCCGAGCGGCGCGACGTCCATCCGGCGACCGAGGGCCAGCGCCGGCTGTGGTTCCTGGAGCGGATGCGCCCGGATTCCGCGCAGTACAACGCCGTTGTACGACTCCAGGTGAACAGCCCCTTGCGTCCAGAGACGTTCGGGCTCGCACTTCGCTCGGTGATGGAACGTCACGAGGCACTGCGCACCGGACTGGAACTCCGTGACGGCGAACTGGTCCAGGTGGTGCACCAGGAGTTCACGGTTCCGCTGCGGCACGAGCGGGTGGCCGACGCCGACGAGCTGGACCGGACGCTGCGTGCGGAGGAACGGGTCCCGTTCAGGCTGGACGCCGAGTCCCTGTTCCGGTGCCTGCTGGTGGATTCCGGCGAGATGTGGACCATGTGCTTCACCCTGCACCATGCCATCACCGACGGCTGGTCGCTGTCCCTGCTGCTGAACGAGCTGTACGAGACGTACGCGGCCTTCGCCGAGGAGGGCACCCCGCGGCTCCCGGACGTCCGGTACCACCTCGGCGACTACGCGCGATGGGAGAAGCGGTCCATCGAGCAGGGCGCCTTCGAGCGTTCGCTCGCGTACTTCGAGTCCGAGCTGGACGGTGCCCAGCGTCTGGAACTGCCCGAGCGGGGCGCCGCCGAGGACGACCAGGGCGATGCCGTGCACTTCACCGTGCCCGCGGAGCTCCGGGCCGCTCTGGACGAGCTGGCCACGCGCAACTCCGTCACCGGGTACACCGTGTACGTCAGTGCCTTCGCGGTACTGCTCGCCCGGTACACCGACCAGTACGACTTCGGCATCGGTACGATCTGGTCGGCCAGGGAGCTGCCACAGGTCGCGGAGACCTTCGGATTCCTGGCGAACACCCTGCCGCTGCGCTGCGACCTGACCGGGGCGGTGTCCTTCGAGGACGTCCTCGCCCGCACGCACACCCGTGTGCGGGGGGTGTTCGAGCACCAGAGCGTCCCGCTGACCGAGGTCGTACGCGTCGCCGGCGGTGACCGGACCGGTGAGGAGAACCCGCTGTTCCGGGCGGTGTTCAACTACGGCGGGACAGCGTTCCCCACGGTCGGAACGGGCGAGGCGGCCTGGCGGCTCCCCACGACGGGAAGCGTGTCCGGCAACGTCCAGGGCGCGCCGAAGTTCGAGCTCGGCCTCACGCTGACCGCCGACGGTGACGTGCTGCGCGGGGAGCTGGAGTTCCAGTCACACGTGCTGGACCAGGACTCGGCCCACCGCATGGCCGCCAACTTCACGACCCTGCTGGCATCGCTGGCCGCCGAGCCCGCCCGCCCGATCCGGGAGACCGAACTGCTCTGCGGTGCGGAACGCCGGTGGCTCGCCGAGCACGGCGGCACCGTCGCGGCCCGGCCTGCGGGGGAGAGCGCCTGCGAGCGGATACGGGGGCAGGCGGCGCGGACGCCCGACGCGGTGGCCGTGGTGTCGGACGGGCGCGAGCTGACCTACCAGGAGGTGTCCGCGAGGGCCGTCGCGATCGCCCGGGAGCTTGCCGGACTGGGGGTGGCACGCGGAGATCTGGTCGGTCTGTGCCTTCCGCGTACGGTCGATCTGCCGGTGGCGATGCTCGCGACGTGGCTGGCCGGGGCCGCCTACGTTCCGCTGGACCCGGAGTATCCGAAAGCGCGTCTGGACCACGTGGTGTCCGACAGCGGACTCGAGGTGGTGATCTCCAGCGGCTCCCTCGCGGACGCCCTGCCGGAGGGCCTGCGCGTGCTGTCCGTCGAGGACATCGCCGAGGCCGGGCGGCCGGACGGCGCTCCGCCGGTCCTGCCGGAACCGTCCGACCCCGCCTATGTCATCTACACCTCGGGCTCGACGGGCACCCCCAAGGGCGTGGTGGTCGAGCACGCGCAGTTCGCCGCCTTCTGCCTGGCCATGGACGAACGCGTCGGCGGTGGCGCCGACGGCACCTGGCTCGCCGTCACCAGTGTGTCCTTCGACATCTCCGGCCTCGAACTGCTGTGGACCTTGACCAGGGGTTACCGCGTGGTCGTCGCGAGCGGAGAACTCGGTGGCTGGGCGGAACACCGGCAGTACGGGCCGACGCACCTGCAGTGCACGCCGTCGTTGGCCAGGATGCTGCTGGCGGACGCGGGAGGGCGTGAGCTGCTCGGTGGACTGCGGCGGCTCCTGGTCGGTGGCGAAGCGCTCGACCGCGGCCTGGCCGAGCGGTTGCTGCGGACCTGCGGCGGCGAAGTGCTCAACATGTACGGGCCCACGGAGACCACGGTCTGGTCGACGACCTGGCGGGTCGGGCCCGGACCGGTGTCACTGGGAACGCCCGTGCCCGGCACCCGGCTGGCCGTTCTCGACCGGCACCAGCAGCCGGTGCCGCGGGGATGTCGTGGTGAGCTGTGGATCGGTGGGCATGGTGTCGCGCGGGGGTACTGGGACCGGGCCGCGCTGACGGACGAGCGGTTCGTGGTGGACCCGTTCGCGGGTGCGGGACGGATGTACCGCACCGGCGACGTGGTCCGCTACCGCGAGGACGGCTCGCTCGAGTACCGCGGCCGCGTGGACACCCAGGTGAAGCTGGCCGGGCACCGCGTCGAGCTCGGCGAGATCGAGTCCGTGGTCGCCGGCTGCACCGGCGTCCGGGAGGCTGCCGCGGTGGTACGCGAGGACGCCGGCCCGGCGGCCTTGTGGGTGTACTACTCCGGAGAAGCCGACCAGCACGCCCTGGCCGAGTACGCCGCGGCACGGCTGCCGGCGTCGATGCTGCCCACGCGCTGGATACGGCAGGACAGCCTGCCGCTGACACCGAACCGCAAGATCGACCGGCTGGCCCTGACCGCGCTGCCGGCGTCGGGGCCCGAGCCCGCGGCACCGGCCTGCGGCGAGGACCGGATCGGGGAGACGGTGGTCGCGGCCTGGTCCCGGGTACTGGGGCTGGAGCCGGCCGACGTGGACCCGGACAGCGGGTTCTTCGAACTGGGCGGAACGTCGATGGCAGCGCTGCGGGTCCATGAGCTGGTCCGCGCCGACCTGGACCGCGAGTTCCCGCTCTCGACGCTGTTCCGCTACCCGACGGTGCGGCAGCTCACCACGTTCCTGCGCGGCGACAGCACGCCCGCGGTGACCGCGACGGCACCCCGGGAGCGTGTCGACGAGGACGCGGTGGCGATCGTGGGTATGGCCCTGCGCCTGCCGGGTGCGACCGACGCGGAGGAGTTCTGGGCGAACCTGCGGGGCGGTGTGGAGTCGATCCGCCGCTTCACCGACCGGGAGCTGCTGGACGCCGGGGTGCCCAGGAACGTACTGGAGGATCCCGCCTTCGTCCCGGCCAAGGGCTACGTGGAGAACGCCGATCTCTTCGACGCCGAGTTCTTCCGCTGCTCTCCGGCCGAGGCGGAGCACATGGATCCGCAGCACCGGCTCTTCCTGGAAACGGCCTGGCAGGGCCTGGAGAACGCCGGCATCCTGCCCGGCGCCCACCCCGGCCGCATCGGCGTCTTCGGCGGGGTCGGCTTCGGCGGCTACGACCAGGGTGATCCCGAGGACTTCTCGGAGGTCTTCCGGTCGGCGATCGGGAACAAGAACGACTTCCTCGCCACTCGCCTGGCGCACAAGCTGAATCTGCGCGGTCCCGCGCTGACGGTGCAGACGGCGTGTTCCACGGGCCTGGTGGCCGCGCACCTGGCCAGGCAGAGCCTGCTGCGCGGGGAGTCCGACGTGGCACTCGTCGGCGCCTCCGCCTTCACCTTCCCCCTGGAACAGGGCTACCAGTACCAGGAAGGCTTCGTGGCCTCGCCGGACGGGCACTGCCGGCCCTTCGATGCCGACGGCGCGGGCACGGTCGTCGCCAACGGTGTGGTGGCGGTGGTGCTGCGGCGGCTGTCGGACGCGGTCGAGGCCGGGGACCGCATCTACGCCGTCATCCGCGGCAGCGCGATCAACAACGACGGCGCGGACAAGGTCGGGTTCACCGCACCCAGTGTGAACGGCCAGGTCACCGTCATCACCGACGCCCTCGCCGACGCCGGACTCTCCCCCGCCGACATCGGCTACGTCGAGGCCCACGGCACAGCCACCGCGATGGGCGACCCCATCGAGATCCAGGCC
>NZ_MLYO01000117.1 GCF_001866665.1 Streptomyces monashensis
GGACCCACCCGCCCGGCCGGTCAGCCGCAACCGCCCGGCCGTGCGCCACAACTGCGGCGCCGCCACCTCCCTCCACATCCAGCCCCCGGACACCAACACCCTCGAACCCGGCCGGCATCCCCGGGGCCCGGGCCCGAGCGACACCCACACACCGACAGCGAGAGGAAGTACCGAAAATGGCCAAGCTGCAGAGTCTCGACCCGAATACGCCGATGTTCGCGCAGTTCAAGGAGAAGACCGGGCCCATCGTCCTGGCCAACACCTTCTTCGTCCCGGAGGAGAGGACCGAAGCATTCCTGGCCCTCTTCCGCAGGCAGGCCGCGTTCATGAAGGCCCAGCCGGGATTCGTCTCCCTGCAGATGCACAAGGGAACGGCGGACAGCCGGCTTCTGATGAACGTCGCGGTCTGGGAGTCGACCGAGGCGCTCGCCACGGCGTTCGCGAGCCCGGAGTTCCAGCGCATGGTGGCCGAGTCCCCCGACGACGTCGTGTCGTACCCGCACATCTTCCAGCAGATCGACGTATGACACGGCAGCTGTAGCAGGGGGAGGGCGGCCGGAGAAACCCTGCCCGCCCCCAGGCAGTCACGCATCCACGCACCATGCCGGGTCGCCAAGGCCGCCGAGGCCCCCACTACGCGTAGTCCCGCCCTGAAGAGGAGTCACTATGACCGTGGAACTGAATCACACCATCGTCCCCGCCCGTGACCCGCGAGCCTCGGCGCAGTTCCTGGCCGACATCCTCGGCCTGCGTGTCGAACCGCCGGCGGCGCACTTCACGCCGGTCAGGCTGGCCAACCAGGTCAGCCTGGACTACGACCAGCGCGACGACTTCGAGCCACACCATTACGCGTTCATGGTCAGCGAGCAGGAGTTCGACGCCGCCCTCGCCCGCATCCAGCACGGTGGAATCACCCACTACGGCGATCCCGCATGCCAACAGATCGGGCAGATCTATCACAGCAAGCACACCGAAGGCCGCAAGGGCACCTACTTCCACGACCCCGACGGACACCTCATGGAGATCCTCACCCCAGGCGGCGCCGGGTCGTGAGGCCGATGGCGGCCCGGCGGATCACGGCCTCGCCGGTGGCGGGATCACGTTCGCAGCCGCGACCGACACGGTGATGTGCCCGTACGGTCCGGTGACGTCATCGCACGACCTGACGCTGCTGCCCGGACACCGGCAGGGCACGACGGACCCTACGGCGATCTCAACCGGGGCCGCATCGACGTCGACCGGCCGCGTGTGCTGCCGGCCGGGCTGCCGCTGCCGCACTCTTCGGACGGCCGGCTGCTCCCGGCCATCGACGCGTCAGCATGGCTGCGCCCGGACGCGCCGTGCTCGGCAGAGCGGCCCCTCCGTCACGTCCACGGGCGTAACGGGCCCTCCAGCGACCAGCTCATCCCGGCTTCGACGTCACCGCCGGCGCGCCGCTGATCTCCAGTGCGATCGTGTCGACCCTGGCGCACAGCCCCACTCCCCGGTGGAGGGAAGTCCCCACTCCCCGGTGGGGGCAGCCGGCCACCGAAATCCCGACATCCGGGAATGCAGCTACGGCCCAGATCCCACCACTGCGATCCCGACGAGCCACACCCGTCGATCAGCCGCGTCCGCGCGGCCTGATCGGGCCCCGCACGACTCAGCACACCCCACGAAGCTCACCAAGCCGACGAAGACCCGCAAGGAGAAGAACAATGTCGCTGAAGAAGATCAACACCGTCCTGGCCGCCGCCTTCATCCTCTTCGTCCTCTGGTTCGGGACGGAGTTCATCCTCAGCCCGCAGACGGTGGCGCAGGGCTACGGCCTGCCGCACTGGCCGTCCGGCGACGGCGGCGGCTTCCTGATCGTCAAGGGAATCCGCGACGTCGTCCTGGCCCTGGTCCTGGCCGTCCTGCTGGTGACGGGCCACCGCCGGGCGCTGGGCTGGGCGCTGCTGGTCGAGGCACTCGCCGCCTACGGCGACATGACCAACGTGCTGGCCCACCACGGCTCCGTGGCCACCGCGCTCGGCGTCCACTGCCTGACCGCGACACTCATGGTCGTCAACGGCCTGCTGATACTGCGCGAGACCCGCAAGGACGCGGCCGCCCCGGCAATACCCGCCCCGCAACCCGCCCACTGAGCTCTCCGGATGCAGGCCCCGGCGGAGGGTGCGTTCGAGACGTTCGTCGTCGGTGAAGGCGGTGTTGGCCAACGGGCCGCGCCGTAACACCACCAGAATGTCGCGATCGCCCTCCTGCCACCGGCCAGCGGACGATCATGTCCTGGGTGCCCGTGCGGCGGACTTCGGTGCCGCGCAGGGCGGCCGCGCGGGGTGTCTCGTCGGCACGGCCTGCCGCAGACGCAAGGTCTTGATCTGTACGTCCAGGGCTGCGGCGTGCTCCGCTACGACCTGGTTCAGCGTGAGTTCCTGATCAGTGACGTGCCGGATCACGTCGAGGCCGACACCCAGCTCGCGCAGCGTCCGGACGAGGGCGAGGCGAGCGATGGCGTCCTGACCGTAATGGCGGTATCCGGCGGGGGTGCGATGGGCCGGCGCCACGATTCCGCAGTCGGAATAGAACCGGATCTTCTTGACCGTCAGCCCGGTACGCCGGGCCAGTTCGCCGATCGAGTAGAGGGTGTCGCCGTCCATGGCCCTACTTTCATCTCTCCCTCCACGGGAGAGTCAAGTTCGGGAACAACCGTGTCTTCCCGCTTGACGGTTGAGCCCCGTGGTCTGGACCCGGAAGGCCGTCTTCAGCGTCGACGGCCGAACCTTCGACCAGTACGAGGAAGACCGACTTGCCCGGGTCACGGCGGACGAGGTCCGCGAGATGAACGTCACCGCGGAGGTAGCTTGTTACGGACATCACTGGTGGTCGACAGCAGAGCCGGCCACTACCGCAGAGGTCGTTCGCCCGAAGAAGCCGGCTTCTCTCCTGCCCGACGTGCCGGCGACTGTCGACCTTGGCCGAGCCCCTGTGTATCCGGGCAACGAAGACACCGATGCCTGAGCCGGTCATCGGATACCTCCGGAATGGCGCGTACGGCGGTACCGAGGATATGGGGGCCTGGCATGGGCCCGCCGCACAGCGTGCCGCCCCGCCGGACGGAATCCGGCGGGGCGGCACAGTGGGTTGCGGATCGCTGTCGGTGCTCCGCGATCGGCGATCAGCCGTCGGTACGGCGCCGTCGCCACCACACGAGCGCCGCGCCGGCCGCGAGGAGTACCGCGGCGATGCCCGCGAGGGCCGAGGCCTCGGTGCCGGTGGCGGCCAGGCCGCCGCCGTTCTTCTCGGGCGGGGTGGACGGCCCGGGCGTGCCGGGTGCCGGGTTGCTGTGCCCGGGGCCCGGTGTGTGGCTCGCCGGGGCGGACGGCTGACCGGAGGGCGGGGTGCTGTGGGTGGGAGTCGGTGTGGGGCTCTGGCCCCCGCCGCCACCGCCGCCACCGCTGCTCTGCCTGCCCCCGCCGCCCATCAGCAGCAGGTGGCTGTTGTCCGCGTTGGGCGCCATCGCCTTCGCGGCCGTCTTCGTGGAACTCGGCAGGTTCTTGTGCTCGACCTTGAACTGGGTACTGGAGATGTTGTGCTTCGGCGCCTTGGAGAAGTCGACGCCGCCCAGCACGCAGATCTTCTGCCCGCAGGGGTAGCTGTAGTCGCCCTGGGTGAAGGACTTGTAGTACTCCTCCCAGGTCTGGCGCGGAGTCCAGGTGCGGTTGGCGCCCCGCAGCGGCCACTTGGCCACGTTGTTGCTGTTGATGATCGGCCGGTAGTCGGTGGCCGCCTGCGTGTCCGCCTGGCGGACGTACTCGGCGGCGACCCGGGCGCTGTAGACGCGGCGCAGGTCCGCGTACTGCGGCGCGGTGTTGATCTTCTTCTCGATGTCCGGGACGACGAGCTGCCGTACCAGCGTCTGGTAGGTGAGGCGCTGGGCGGCCGACAGGGCGCAGCTGTTCGGGGTCGGCGTCTTGACCACCGCTGCCACCGAGTTGACCTGGAGCGGGGCGGACAGGATGTACAGACCGTTGCTGTCGGCACGCACCTGTGCGGGCTTCGGCACGATCCAGTTGCGCTCGACGGAGCCGCAGGGCAGACCGGCCCGCCGGATCGCGTCCATGAGCTGCTGCCCGATGCCCTGGCGCGGGTCCAGGTCCCTGGCGTAGTCGTGCTTCATCTGCAGGTCGGCCTGGAGGAGTACGCGTCCGGCGTCGGTCTTGCCGAACGTCGGGTCCATGACCTTGTCGGGCTGGTCCGGGTTGAGGTTCACCCAGAACTTGTCCGGCGTCAGCGCCAGCCAGGTGAAGAAGGCGTCGGAGATCAGCTGCGCCTTCTGCTTCCCGCCGTAGCCGAGACCGGCGGACTCGTCGACCTGGGCCGCCGAGTACGCGTAGTCGAGGTTCCGGCCGCGCACGGGCTTGCCGACGTAGGAGAGGGACAGGGTGGAGAAGTCGACGCCGCCGGGGCCGTGGATGCCCTCGCCGTCGATGTCCTCTTCGTTGATGAGCTGCTGCTCACCGGCCATCTCACCGGGCGTGTCCTCGGACCCGTCGATGACCTGGGCGGCGCCGCCCTCGGGGGCGGGCTCGTCACCGGTGCTCAGGTTCGGGTCGGCCGCGGAGTACGGTCCGCGCTGGAAGTCGGGCTCGCCGGTGGAGATGTGCTCGTAGCCGACGACGCGGGGGCGGCCCTCGGAGTCCTTGCTCACCTCGTCCGCGAGGTTCTTCAGGTAGTCGGAGGTGGCGTTGGCCTTCTTCTCGCCGTTGACGTAGATCAGGCGGGCGTTGCTGCGCTGCGGATCCTCCAGGAACGCCTTGTTGGCGAAGTCCTGGTTGGTGTCGCGACCGCCGCCCGCCTTGAACTCGACGAACTCGTTGGTCTTGTAGTTCACGGCGTCGTACCGGCGCACGAGCGGCTTGCCCTTGTACATCACGGGCTTGCCGTTCTCGTCCAGGACCTTGACGTCCTCCTGGCAGAGCCAGTCGGGTCCGAGGAGCCCCAGATCGCTGACCGCCTTCCGCTCGAAGGCGTTGCCGCGTTTGTTGTTGTTGTTCGGCAGGATCCAGCCGTCGCGCAGCCAGTCCTCGAAGTTGGTGTACTTGCGGTTCGGGTTGTTCGCGTTCTTCTTGAGGTAGTCCCGCCACTGGGCGAGCACCCGCTCCCGGCTGTTCGCCGGGTACTTCTTGTACGGCTTGGTGATCGTGCTGAGGATCTTCCTCTGTGCGACCGGGTCGTCCGGCAGGGTGAGCCCGGCCAGGGCCTGCCGCGGTGCGTCGAAGTCGTACGAGTCCCAGTCGGCCTGGTTGCGTACGTCGACGCCGCTGTTCCAGGGCAGGGACTCGTCGGCGGCGGTGTTGCCGTTCAGGTTGTACATCTGGTCGCAGCGCCTGCCCTTGGCCGCATAGGCCGTGCCTTGCAGGGACGCGAGGCCGGTGAAGGTCAGGGCACCGGTGCAGGCGAGGGCGAGGGCGGCGTTCAGCCACGGGTTTCTGCGGCGAGGTGCCGGTATCGGTGCCGGCCCCGCTTCGGTTCTGGTGGTCACGTGCGCTCTCCAACGGAGCCCCACGAATGGGAAGTTGGCGACGCCAGGGGCCCCCGAAACATGTGAGGCGCCGTCAAGGCCCCCACACTAGGGACGAGGAAGCTACTACGTCCCGTCGTTTCTTGGCGTGTCACATGCCACCTCTGTTTACTCACAAGGTCTTTACACCCTCCTGGGTTCCACTCCCTACGCTCGCCTCATGAACCCGATCGACACGCCCGAGTGGGCTGACAACCCCCGGCTGAACACCTGGCTCGCCACGCAGCGGGAGGCCTTTCCCGCGTGGGCCGCGGAGCACGGCGGCGGCTGGGACTTCACGACCGACTCCCTCGACCGGCTCGAAGCGCTGCTCCGCAGTACCTTCGCCACCTGGGAGGACGCGAACGACGCCGCCGACGGACCGCTGCTGTCGCTCGCGGCCTGGTACGTGGGCGAGACACTGCTGCGCCCGTACGGCGCCCGATGGCGCTGCGTCCCCACGCCGCCGGACCCCGAACTCCCGGTGGGCGGGCAGCCGATCCTGATCATCCCCCTGGAGACGATGACGGAACAGGAGCTGGCGGCACTGGAGAAGGAGGAAGCCAGGGGCGACGATCCCCGGCCGTACGTGGAGCCGATCTCGGAGATCCTCTCCCTCTTCGCCGTCGGCCCGGACCACCGTCTGCGCGACGCGCTCGAGTGGTTCGACGACTTCGAGGAGTGGCGGCGCGAGGTCCGCGCCTAGCCTCGCGCTGTCGCGTGGCGGTCACGGGCCTCATGCACGTCCGCCCGTGCCTGGCATGCCCGTCGGCAGGACAGCCCCCGACCTCGACCCTGCCGAGGGCTGTAAGAACTCCTGACGAAAGGAGCTTTCGGCGCCTTCTGCTTCATCGTGTTCCGGGTCCGGCGGCATAGGCCAGCGGGGGTGCGATTGCCTGGGCATCGGCTCCCTCGCCGACCCATAGCCCGATGAAGAGCGCGGCGGTCGCCTCCAGGAGTCCGGCTCGTCCGAGACCGCCGCCGACCACGGGTTCGCAGCCGGCATGCCTCACCAGCAGGTGCACACGTGCGAGAGCCGTCTCGTCGTCTCCGCAGACCGGAACGGCCAGTGGCCGGCCGCCGAAGACGGGCGGCGACATGCGCCACACGTCTTCGTGGCAGAGATTGAACGCCTTGACCACATGAGCTCCCGGTGCTGCCTCGGCCAGTCGCTGTGCAGCCGAGAGGCCGCCCTGTGTCAGCAGCAGGAAGCCCGGACCGACCGGATTGGAACAGTCGATCAGCACCTTGCCGTCCAGGACCGCCCGCAGTTCCCGCACCACGCTCGCCCCCGCGCCGAAGGGCAGCGCGGCCAGCACCACCTGACCGAATTCGGCCGCCTCGCGGAGACCGGCAGGCTTCGCGTTGCCCCCGACGCGTGTCGCGAGCCGCTCCGCCTTGTGCACGTCCCGACCCCCGATGACCACGTCGTGCCCGGCCCGCACCCAGTGGGTGGCAAGCGCGTCCGCCATGTTGCCCGTGCCCAGTACGCCGATTCTCATCACGCATTTCCTCCCAGGACCTGCTCGGACCGTTCGCAACGACGCTAGAAGGCCCGTCGGGCACCATTTGGTACGTGACAACCGACGCCTTCCTCGCCGACTGCCGTGCCCGCCTGGCCTTCGACCTCCTGTCCAACACCTGGAACGCCGTCGTGCTCTGGGCACTGCGCGACGGTCCCAGACGCCCGGTCGAACTACGCGAGCAGATCGGAGGGATCAGCTCCAAGGTCCTCACCGAGACGCTGCGGCGCCTGCAGTCCAACGGACTGGTGGACCGGCAGGCACGCCCCGGAGCGCCACCGCGCGTGGACTACGAACTCACTGCCCTGGGGCGGACTTTGCTGGCACCCATCGACGCCGTCGGAGCATGGGCCTTCGAACATGGCGATGAGGTCATGGCCGCCCAGGAAGCCGAAGACACCGCCACCACCCCGTCCCCGTCAGAGTGAACGCAGACGTCTCCAGCAGATGGGTGCGCATCCGAGACTGAGGAAGGTTTCGCGGATGTCGTCGCGGATCTCCCGGCGGGTCCGCAGGCGGCGGAGCCAGCGCAGATGGTCGAACGCGCGCTCTACGACCCAGCGTTGGGTACCGCGCCCGGAGCCGTGCTCGGTACCCCGGCGGGCGATCAGCGGCTGCACGCCGAGACCCCGGACCGGACGGCGGTACATGTCGTGGTCGTAGCCGCGGTCGCCCAGCACCACGTCCGGCGGCGCCGGGGCCGGCCGCGCTTGCCCCGCACCGGCGGCACGGCCTGCAGGAGTGGGCTCATCTGGGTGACGTCGTTGCGGTTGCCGCCGGTCGAGGTGGCGGCGAGCGGGATGCCGGTGGCATCGGTGATCAGATGATGCTTGCTGCCCGTACTGGCGCGGTCGACGGGGCTTCGTCCCGTCTCGGCTCCCCCTTCACGGGCAGCTGCTCGTCGAGGTACGCGAGGATCACCACGAGCCGGTGGGCGTCAGGCGGAAGCGGCGGGTCAGGGGGCAGCTCGGACATGACGTGCACCGTGCAGTGACGCCCGGCCGACAGACCGGTGCCCCTGCCAGTACGGGTGGAACAGCACCTCCGACGACAGGCGGACGAGACGCCGCCGCAGCGCGGCCCGAGGCTGTGCGGCGAGCTGCTCGTACGTGGCGTGCCACTCCTCTTGTGCGCGGGCGAGGTCGTCGGGAATCGGGCTCATGGCCAGATTCAATCACGTGTTCGATTTTCTTCGCATCTTCTCGTGCCCGTAGGCTCACAGGGTGATTGAGACCATCGTGTTCGACGTCGGCGAGACGATCACCCGGGATGACCGCTACTGGGCTTCGTGGGCGGACTGGCTCAATGTCCCGAGACACACGTTGTCTGCCCTGGTCGGAGCCGTTGTCGCGCAGGGCCTGGACAATGCCGAAGCGCTCCGGCTTGTGCGGCCGGGGATCGACGTCATTGCCGAGTACCAGGCCCGGGAGGCAGCTGGCCGCGGTGAAGGCCTGGACGAGACCGACCTGTATCCCGACGTCCGGCCTGCACTGTCGGCCCTTCGGGATCAAGGCGTGCGCCTGATCATCGCCGGGAACCAGACGCCCCGCGCGGGTGAACTGCTGCGCGGCCTGGATCTCCCCGCGGACCTCATCGTCACCTCCGGAGAGTGGGGCGTCGCGAAGCCGCAGCCGAAATTCTTCGAGCGGGTGATGGAAGTGGCGGACGCTGCGCCGAGCGCGACTCTGTACGTCGGTGATCATCCCGCTAACGACGTCTTTCCGGCGAAAGCGGCTGGGCTGCGCGCCGCGCACATTCGCCGTGGTCCGTGGGGGCACCTGTGGGCATAGGACGCCCAAGTCGTAGCGGCTGCTGACTGGAGTATCGACAGCCTCACCCAGCTCACCTCCATCGTCGTCGGCTGAGTGGCAACCGGCCCTGCCAGCGAAGTAGTTGGTGGGGCCGTCTGCGAGCACATCGAGTCTCGACGTGGGTACTGTTCGGAGTGGTTGCACCGAACTGGAGCCGAGATGCCCGCACGCCCCCGTGGCGGGGTAGGCACCCGAATCGCCTACTACCGCAGCGTCATGCGCCCGAAGTTGACACAGCAGCAGCTAGCGGAGGCTTCCTCTGTAGCCCTTGGCACCATCCGGAAGATCGAACGTGGCGAGCGCGGAGTAAGTGACGGCACGCTCGAAGCCATCGCGGACGCCCTCGGTATCGATCCAGCACGGCTCCGCTCGGATCGAGAGTCCGTGCAAACGCGGGTCCACGACGCACTGCCCGCACTATCCGCCACAATCGCCGCGTACGACGTTCCCGACGACGGACCAGTCCGTCCCCTCCACGAGTTGCGCGCGGTGGTGGCTGCGTCCGTCAGTTGGCGGCTCGCAGCCCAGTACACGCGAATTGCACGTGAGCTGCCAGACTTGCTCGCCGAACTCGCCCGCGGCTACCACCAGGCCCCGGCTGCGGGACAAGCTGAACTGGCCGGACTCCTCGTCAGGGCCTACCGCACGGCCGACGCCGTGGCCTACAAATTCGGCGCCCGCGACCTGTCCGCACGCCTGATCGACCTCATGCGTTGGGCAGCCCCCGCAGCCGATGATCCGCTCTTGGCCGCGTCCGTCGCATACGTACGCACAGAGACCTTCTTCGCCGCCCGGGCCTACTCTCCCGGGCTCCGGGCCCTTGAACTTGCTCTGGACGCAGCCCCAGCCCCCACCACGGCTCCTGAGATCGCGGCACGAGGAGCCCTCCATATGCGGGCCGCGGTCATCGCGGGCCGTGCCCGTGACACTGCGGCCGCTGCCGGGCACCTGGACGAAGCCCGAGCACTGGCGGATGCGCGATCCGCACCCAGGAGTGGGCCAACGTCTTCGCCACCGTCCCGCGCCATGTCTTCGTGCCGCAGTGGTACGAGCAGGAGACCGACGACCGCGGCATCGCCGTATGGCGACACCGCAGCATCGCCGACGAGGGCGCCCTTGGGGACGTCTACCGGGATGAGACCCTGGTGACGGCCCTGGACCCGATGACGGCCCAGCGGGTCGCCGACGACGCGTGGACCGGCGTGCCCGCCTCATCGGGCACACTCCCAAGCCTCATGGCCGGAATGCTCGAAGAGCTGACGGTGGAGGCCGGGCACCGCGTGCTGGAGGTCGGCACCGGCACCGGCTACAACGCCGCCCTGCTGTGCGCGCGCCTGGGTGACGAACTCGTGCATTCCATGGACGTCGACCAAGCCCTCGTCGACGTCGCCCGGCAGCGCCTGGCGAGCGTCGGCTACGAGCCGCAACTGCTGCCCGGTGACGGAACGCAGGGATACCCGACTGGCGGCCCTTTCGACCGGATCATCGCCACCTGCTCCGTGCCCTCCGTCCCTACCGCCTGGATCCAGCAGTTGCGCCCCGGCGGCATCCTGGTGACGGACGTGGCACTCGGCATCGAGGGCGGCCTCGTGCGGCTGTCCGTCGGCGCCGACGGGCGGGCCCGCGGCTTCTTCACCACCACGGCCGGCCGCTTCATGGCCGCCCGCAGCGAGGCGCGCACCAACCCGTCGCCGGAGCGACCGGAGAGGCCGCCGGCCACCGGTCCCCGGCCGACCGGGCTCACGGCCGCGGAGATCCGGGCCAACTACCCGCTGCGGCTCGTGCTCGCGTTCCAGCTGCCCGGCACAGAACTCGTCTACTACGTCGACGACAAGACAGGGGCGACGGCGCTCCAACTCCAGCGCGGCGACGGCTCGTGGGCTCGCGTCCCGCTCACCGGCGACGACCAGGACAGGGTGACGTTCGGCGGGGACGAGGGGCTGTGGAAGCAGGCCGAGGAAGCCTGGGCGTGGTGGAACAGCGTCGGCCGCCCGGCACAGGACAGGTTCGGCTACGCACGGGAGACCGACGGCAGCACCCACGTCTGGCACCTGCATGACGGCACCCGCTGGAACCTGCCCATCTGAGCCCCTGGCCGGCCCCGCTCGTCTGCTTCCCCCGTGGCGGATGGGCGGGGCCTTCCGGTGCCTGGGTCAGCGCGTGAGGTCGGACACGGGCGTGCCGAGAATCGCGGCGATCTTCAGGAGGTCGCTGTGACGGGCGTCGGTCTCGCCGGACTCGATCCGCTGAAGGGACTGCGGCTGAGGCCGGTGGCCTCGCGCAGGGACTCCTGCGTGTGGTCGGCTGCGGCCCGTATGTCGCTGATGCGTTCACCCAGCTCGCGGCGCCGTTTCGTGATCCGTTCATTTGACGGATGTGCGGTTGGTCTGGCGAGGCTGAGCGTTCTGGTCGGCGGGCGGGTGAGGCTGTCATCCGCCGGTGCCTGGCCGGTCGATGCGGTAGAGGTAGTGGGTGTGGTCATCGACCGGGTTGTCCGGCTCCAGGTTTCCGTCCCCGACCCGGCTCAGCCCTGCCCGCTCGAGCGCTCGCCACGAAGGTCGGTTGGCCGCCACCACCGGGACGAGAACGCACGGGGCGGCCGGGTGTTCGGCCCAGGTGCGCATGATGACGGAGCGGATCACCGCCGTCCCGATGCCCTGGCCGGTCCGGCGGGGATCGCCGATCAGGTAGTCGATGGTCATCGCGCCGTCGGGTACCGGGACGATGGCCGCCAGCTCGGCCAGGTACTCGGGGTAGTCGCGCAGGCGCGAACGCTGTACGAGACCGACCGGACGGCCTTCGAGGAAGACGAGGAGGTCCTCCGAGGGCTCCTCGCCTCGGGCAGCGGGGCCGAAGTCGCGCGCCACGGCTTCCGCCGTGGTCTCGTGATTCCACCAACGCTTCACATGGGGTTGCCGGAGCCACATCCGCAGCAGAGGAAAGTCCTGCTCCTCGATCCGACGCCACGTGATGTCCATGAGACCGCTCCCGGAATGCTCTCGATTCCTCGCAGGCTACGTGCTGCGCCTGCCCAAGGCCCCGCGAAATGCTCGGTCACACTCGCTCCCCCTCACCCGGCCGGTGCTGGAACCAGTAGTCGCTGCGGAGGACGAGTTCCTGGTCGAGGTCGTCGACGGCCGGGGCTGGGGAAAATCGCCTCCGCCGGCCTGGACTGCGCCCTGGAACGGCCGTTCACTCGCCCGATCCCCAAGTCCGCGGGTGCCCACATGCGTGAGCTTGTGCCCCGGCTCAAGGGGACCCGGCCGGCTGCGGACCAGGAACCGGCTGAGGCACCGAACGGCAGCTGCCCCTCGTCCGGCACATCGATCTGCGCCACGCCGCATCCCCCCCGCCTGTCAACTTCCGTCAAACTGCGGGGACTTCGCTGGTCGGGGCAACCGACGCGGTGTCAACCTGCGTCACCTGCCGGCAGACTCCGCCTCCCTGGCGATCACCTCCGGCACAGTGGAAAGCCCGTACCCGGAACACGGGTGTGTGGGTCACGTGACCAGCCCCGCGTTGCGGAGTGCGCCGAGGCCCTCCGGATAGTTCGCGCTGATGTGGTCCACAACATCGGCGTCCGAGACGGTGAGCTGCTTGTGTGCGGCGCACTCCTGGAGCCAGACGATTCCCGGCTGGACGCTCAGGCTCTTGAAGCTGCTCTTGCCGTCGCTGCCCTGGAAGCCGTACTTCTTGTGGTTCTCGGTGAGCCACTGGATGACCGCGGCGGTTTCCTTGGGAAGCGGTACGAGTGCCGTGACGTCGGGCATCTGAGCCCTGCCCTCGATCGCGGTGGCCACGTCGGATTCGCTGGAGTTGCCGCGGAGCACTCCGGCCTTGTAGAGCGCCAGACAGGCCCTCATGTACTCCTGGCGGCGTGCCGCGTTCACGTTGCCCGTGACACCGTCGGCCGCGTTGCGGGCGCGGTCGAGGAGGGAGGGGGAGGTCTGGAGGATGTCCTCGCGCATGAACTTCATGGACACCTCGAACCGTCCGCGCTCCATCCAGTAGTTCGCGAAGATCATGGGGTCGTTCGTGATGGCGGGGCTGCCCGCGTTCTGCCACTTGGCCGCGTTCGACTCGACCGTCTGTGCCGTCACCTGCGGATACGCGATCTCGGCTATGTACGGCTTGGTCTTCCACCCGGAGCCGTCCTTTTCGAAGATGTGCCCCAGGCTCTTCGCGGACGTGATGTCGTACCAGGCGACCTCGCTCCCGTCGAGCTGGAGGACGACATCGGGACGGGTGTTGCCGTGGGTGACCTGCATGGCCACGGAGAACGTGCGGCCGGACGCCGGACCGGTCCAGGACTTCCGCTCGGTGAGGAACACCTTGGTCGCGAGGGACTCGATGGCGTAACCGGCCATGGCGGGGACCAGCGCGGCTATGTCCGCCTTCTTCGCCCCGGTGGCCTGGAGGTATTCCTGCCACTGCTCCGCCCACCGGCCCAGATATCCGTCCGTACGTGCCAGATTGGCGTCCGTCGGATTCTGGGTGGCCTGGAGCCAGGCGAGCTGGACGGCCGCGTCGAGCTTCTCGCCGAAGCCCACCAGGTCCTTTGCCACCTCTTCGTCGGGGGCCTGGCCGGACGTCGGGTAGGGGTGGATGGAGCGCTGGACGGACTGCGGGCCGTAGCCGGTCCGTTCGGCCGGGCCCTGCGGCGCCCGGCCGGGCGCCGGTCCGCGCAAGGCCCTGGTGGCGTTGGCTTCCGCCTCCCGCTCGAAGCGGTCCGACGGGTCCGAGACGCGCAGCCCCGACCCGTTGTCCGTGCCGGCCACAGGTCCCTGCCGCTGCTGGATGACGTGGGTGAGCTCATGGGCCAGGGTGTGCCGGTCCGCGCCGCCCTCGCCGATGACGACGTGGTTGCCGGAGGTGTAGGCGCGGGCGCCGACCTCGGCGGCGGAGGCGCGGGCCGCCTCGCCGGTGTGGATCCGTACGTCGGAGAAGTCGGCGCCGAGGCGGGCCTCCATCTCGGTGCGGGTGGCGTCGTCGAGGGGGTTGCCGGGGGTGCGCAGGACGTCGTCGACGGTGGCGCGCTGTACGTGCTGCCCGGTCTGCCGGGGGTTGCCGTCGGCGCCGTGCTGGTGCCGTTCCCGGGTCCTCGGGTGTCCGGCCCGGCGGAGCATCTGGACGACTGTCGCGTTGCCGGCGGTGCTCTGCAACGCGAGGAGCCCCGGGGCCGGCGTCGCGCTCGCGGCCCGGGGTTCGCGGTCCGGTGCCCTGTCCTTCCGCGCCTCGGCAGACATGGCCCGTTCTTCGGCGTGCATGCGACCTCTTCCTCGGCGAGCGGACGACTTCCCACTGCATACCCGAGGCGCGGGCGGCCGGCCCATGTACGCGAGGGCCGAGCAGGGGCAACGTGCGTGGACCGTACGGGCGCGTGGCGATGGCGCGCCCGGCCGTCAGCACGAACGCCGGCGGGAGCGGCCATCGGCGGTCACGCTGGTTCGTCTCTCCGGTCAACCCCCGCCCGCCATCCGCGTGTTGGCGGCCTCGGCACACTCCGCACCCGCCGGTCCCGGGCATCGCTCAGCCGTGGCGGCAGGCCGTGCGGGGCGCTCGTGGGCGGGAGGCGCGGCTCTGGGGCGGGTCGGTTGACGGTGGCGCGGGGTGGTGAGTGGCGGTGAGGAGCGCGGTGACACGAGCGGGGTCCGTGCCGGTGATGGTGGCGATGCGGTCGATACTCGGGCGGAGGGCCGCCGTTCGGTCATGAGCCCGGGAGGGCCGGGCGGTGACCGGCACCGCCTCGTCGCCGTACTCGGCGTCCGCCAGGGGCCTGCGGCCGAACCCGCACCGGCAGCGTCGCGAACCGCTCGTCGTCGCGCTCATGGGCGTGGCCTGGATGGGGAATCGGCACCTTCAGTACGGCGCTCTCCCCAGCCCGCCGCCGTACCGGAACGATGACACCGACGCCCCCGTACAGAAAGCAAGAAGCTGTGCTGTCATCAGCACGGTCACAGCACAGTGCCCACGCGCTGCGGTCTCAGCCCTCTTGCAGTACCGTCCGGATCACGTGCCGGGCATTGCGCGCCATCGCCGGATTCGTCCTGCGGTAGTACGGCAGCGCGATCAGTGCCTGCGAGAGTGTCCGTCCCCGGCCGCGGATCCAGGTCGCGTCGTCCACGCCCAGCGCCTCGCGGAAGACCTCCCTCGCCGTGGCCGGCAGCAGATTCCACGCCGGGAACAGGTCGCAGGCCGGATCTCCCGCCCCCAGGCACCCGAAGTCGATGACCGCGGTCAGCCTGCCACCGTCCACCAGCAGGTTGCCCGGCATGAGGTCGGCGTGCAGCCACACCGGCGGCCCGTCCCAGCCGGGGGCCCGCAGCGCCTCCTCCCACACGGCGGTGGCGGCATCGCAGTCGACGCCCTCCTGGGGGATCCCGCGCAGCTCCTCGATCGCCGCCCGGGTCTGCGCGTCGAGCGAGGCGACCGGCCCTCCGCGGTGGGCCTGCGGCGCACCCGGCAGGGTGACGCGGCGCATCGCCGCCACGAACCCGGCCAGATCCCCGGCCAGCGGCACCGGCTCGCTCAGTGCTCCCGCCTCGGGATTCTCCCCCGCCAGCCACCGGTACACCGACCACGGCCACGGGTACGCCTGCGCCGGCTCCCCCTCCCCGAGTACCTCGGGAACGGTCGTCGGCAGGTGAGGCGCGAGCCGGGGCAGCCACGTCCGCTCCAGCGACACGCCGTCGGCCCCGCCCCGCACGAGCGGCAGCCGTACGACCATGTCATCGCCCAGCCGGTACATGGCGTTGACCGTCCCGCCGGACGGGAACCGCTCGACGGCCAGCCCGGCCCACTGCGGGAACTGCCCGGCGACCAGCCGCCGTACGAGGTCGACGTCGATGGCGTGCATGCCGGGATGCATCTGCCCTGTGTTCATGGCGCGTCATCCGACCGCCGGACACCGGCGAGCGTCAATCGCTTTTCCGGCGGCGCCACTTCCACGGCCCGCCCGAGAGGGTGGCTGTGGTCCGCACCGGCGAGGACTCTCACCGGGGCGATGGCGTGTCCGGGCGCCCGGAGCCGGAGGCTGCTCGGCCGCGTTCTCGATGTTCTCGGTGACGGCGATCGTCCGGCGCAGCAGGCGGCGGGCGGTCTCCAGGTCGGCGGCGCGCTGGTCGAGGATGTCCAACTGGCCGCGGAGGCTGGTGAGGACGCCGGGACAGGGGCGCAGCGTCGCCGTGTCGTGGGTGCAGGGCAGGACCTGGCGGATGACGCGGGTGGGCAGGCCGACGGCGAGCAGGGCGCGGACGCGGCGCACCGTCTCCACGGCCTGTTCGTCGTACTCGCGGTAGCCGTTGGCGCGGCGCTCGGCGTGGATGAGTTCCGTCCGCTCGTAGTAGCGCAGCAGCCGCTCGCTGACTCCGGTCCGCCGCGACAGCTCCCCGATCAGCACCGATCCGCCTCCTTCGACTTGACCTTCCCACCGTGTCAGGGAGCAACAGTGCCCTGACCGGCCGCATTCCGGACCGGTCGAGACGGAGGGATACGAACCAGTGATCATCGACGCGCACAGCCACGTCCACGACCCGGCCGAGGCACATGTGCGGCTGCTGGACGAGGCCGGGGTCGACCGTGCCGTCCTGTTCGCCACCCGGCCGCACCCGGAACGGGCCGGCGACCTGGCCGCACTGCGCCGGGAGATGGCCGTCCTGGACAAGGCGCTCGCAGGCCGGGCAGGCACGGTCGAGGCGTACCGGCCGGCGTGGCGGGAGCTGGACGCCGCGCTTGCCGCGCGGCCGGAGCGGTTCATCGGCTTCCTGTCGGTGCCGCTGGGGCTGGGGCCGCAGGAGACCGCCGCGATCGTGGAGCAGGAGGTCATCGGGCGCGGACTGCGCGGGATCGGGGAGCTGACACCGCCGCCGGGAGGGGCAGGGCTGATCGAACCGGTGCTCCGGGCGGCGGCCGACCAGGGGCGACTGCCCGTGGTCGTGCACGGATCCGCGCCGGCCACCGCGGAGGACCTGGCGACGCTGGCCGCGCTGGCCCACCGCTACGGCGATGTTCCGCTGGTGGTCAGCCAGTTGGGAGGACATCACTGGATACCGGCCATCGAACTGGTACGTGACACCCCGAACATGTACCTGGAGCTGTCCACGGCCAGCGTCGTCTTCGCGGTCCGGCTGGCCGTCAAGGAGATCCCGGACCGCACCCTGTTCGGCTCGGACGCGCCGTACGGCGACCCGGTTCTCGCCCGGGCCCTGGTCGAACGCGTCACCAGCCCGGGCGAAGTACGCGACCGGGTCCTCGGCGGGACGATCGCCGAACTGATCGGCCTCGGCTGACACGGGACCGCCCCTCGGGTGCGACGGGGACCGGCTGGGCCCTCCGACCGGGCGGCGGAGCGTGGGCCGACCAGGCATCGGTGGAGTTCGTCCGGTCGACCCGCACACCCGGCTCGCCGACTCGACCGCCCGTCCCCGTCCGCGGGTCGCCGATCCGACAGGCCGGCAGCAGCGGGCGAAGCCGTGGTGTGCGCCCCGATGGGGAGGTGCTGCTCGACGGGACGGCCGAGGGGCAGCCGGCCGGCTGGAGCGGGGTGCTGGTCTTCCTCGGATCCGCAGGTCGCTGGAGCTCGGAGCGCCGTCGGGGCAGCTGCCTCGCGGGCTCGGAACGCGGCGTCTTCGGACGGGCTTCGTCCACGCGGATGATCCACAGGCACCCTGCCACGGGCCACGCTCTACGGGCGGCGGGCCAGCAAGTGGCTGTCGAGGAAGCCCCGTTCGGAGGCCGGGTCGTGGAGGAGCCGGGCGAACGTGACGAGCCCGGCCCCGGCCAGCAACCCGGCGAACCGGTCCGCCGGCCAGCTGTAGGCGGGCGCCACCTTGTGGTCGAAGCGGACCGGCTCCGGCCCCTCGGTCCCGAAGAAGGACACCAAGAGCAGGCCCCCTGGTGCCAGGACGCGTACCTGCTCGGCGAGCAGCGTGGGCAGTTCCTCGGGCGGGGTGTGGATCATCGAGTAGTGGGCCAGCACTCCGCCGAGCGCGCCGTCCTCGACCGGCAGGGCCTCCATCCGCGCCTCGTCGAACCGCAGCGCCGGATGGGCCCGCCGGGCGTGGGCGACCATGCCCGGGGAGAGGTCGAGCCCGAAGGCGTCCAGCCCCAAGTCGTGCAGCATGGCCGTCAGATGACCGGGTCCGCACCCGACGTCCACTGCCCGCAGGTTCCCCGATGCGCGCACGAGCTCGGCGAAGGTGCCGATCATGTTCCGCGCGAACGGCCGCGTCTCCAGCCGATCGGCGAACATCGACGCGTACAGCTCGACGACCCCGTCGTAGGCCGCCCTGGTCTCGTCCTGATGCTTCACCACGGGAAGGAAACTAACACCCGCGCCGTGCGCAGCCGTTCTCCGGTCTCCCGCGGCCGAAGGCCTCCTAGAAGGGTTCAGCGGCCCGCAGGAGAGTCTGCGGAAGGTAGGGGGATTCGACGCGGATGGCCCAGCCGCGGCGGCGGGCGTGGCAGGCCAGGGCGAGGATGTCGAGGTTGAGGGAAGCGTCCGGGTCGTCGGCGCGGTCGGCGACCCGGTAGTGGTCGCGGTGGGCTTCGAGGGCGTCGGCCAGGGCCAGGTTGAAGCTCTCCTCGTCGCCTTCCACGAGCTGTGACAGCAGCACGGCCGGCGGCATGGCGAAGCCCCAGTCCCTGGCCTTCTCGTCCTGCTGCAGCGCCCGTTGCGCGGCCGGCTTCGGGTCGGTGCCCTTGAGGTAGGCGTGGAGGGCTTCGCGGTAGGCGCTGAAGGCGGAGCCGTCCGGGCGGGCGAAGGCGGGACCGGTGAGGACCAGCGGGGCGAGGTCCTCGCGTGCGCCGGTGATGAGGGCGAAGGCGGTGGCCGTCTGCCAGTTCCCGGCGCCGGCCTCCTCGTCCCGCTCGGCCGGACAGCGCAGTGTGCGACCGCCGATGGTCACCTCGGCCTCGGTGCCCGGTTCCTCCAGGGCGATGCGGAAGACGGCCGCGCCCGTCTGGGAGGCCAGCCGAAGGTTCGCGAGGTGCGCGTCCGTGACGCCGCCGGGGTTTCCCGCGCGCCACTTGAACAGGCGCGTCCGATCGCCCATGACGTCGCCCAGCCGCCGGACAGGGAGGGGTTCTCCGTCGACGGGCGTGAACGCCTCCTGGATGTGTTCCTCGTACCTGGCCTCGGTCCGCGGGTCCACCGTCCGCTCGCAGGAGGGCCGTTCCACCACCAGCGGGCCCGCGGCGAGTGCGGCGACCGCGTCCGGCCGCCGGTCCCGGCCGAACCCCGCGACCCGCGGGCCGCGGGTCTCGAAGCCGGTGACCAGTGCGTGCGGGAGGTAGTCGGTGCGGACGGCAGGCGCCCAGCCCAGGGTCCGGTACGCGAGCGCGGCGAGGGCGATGGGGACGAGCGGGAGAAGGCTGCTCGGGGAGGCCGAACGGCCGTGCAGGGCGGCGTGCCTGGCCAGGAGGTCGGCCAGCGCGGCATCGAAGGCCTCCCGGTCCCCGGCGGCCAGGGCGCGCAACGTGTGCAGCGCCGCGCTGTCCGGGCTGTCCGGGCCGTCCGGGCTGACGAGAAGAGACTCGCCGGTCTCCTGGGCGCGGGTACGGACGCGGTTCAGGGCCGCGTCGACGGCGGCGAGCTTGGCCTGCGCGCTGGGCGGGTACTCCGCGTCGTCGCCGGTGTCGTCCAGGACCACGGCCGTCAGCCCTGTGGCGAGTTCGCCGACGGGCGTTCCCTGCGCCTGCTCGGCGAACTTCTGCCGTGCGAAGTGGAAGGCCTCGCCATGCCACTTGGCCTTGTCCCTGAGGACCGTCAGGCAGAGCGCGTCGATCCACTCCCCGGGCGTGACGCTCTCCTCGGGAGCATCCTCACCCCGGTCGTAGCTCATGCCGAAGTTCACGTACTCCAGGAAGACCTGGAAGCTGCAGTGCGGGTGGTACGCCGCGTAGGCGACCGCGCCGGCCGCGGCCTCGGAGGCGTCCTTGAGGGCGGCCCTGGCCTCCGGGGTGTCGAGGCCGGGGGTCTCGACGGAGAGGGCGCCCAGGTAGTCGAGGAAGTCGTCCGCGATCGACTGCCACGCGTACGTGGCCATCCGACCGCCCCGCGACATGGACCGCACCCGGCCCCCGATGCGGTTCGCGAAGTCCTCGCGTGCTGCCGACACGACGGCCCCGCCCACCTGATGACGCTCTATCCGCACTGCCCGGCTCCTTGATCGAATCTCTACGACAGCCTAGGCGCGGGGTCTGACAGGACAGCGGCCACGGCTGCGGATGCGGATGCGGCTACCGTTGCGCGCGGCCGCTCCAGCATGACGGCCAGGGCGTCGTCGTCGACGGCCGGTACCCACGCGCCCTCCATGAGGCCGAGCGTGGGTCATGGGCGGGTAGCGGCGGCGGAAGGGGTCGCGGAGTGTGCCGGATCCGTCGACGGATCCGCTGTGCGCGAGCGTGGGGTAGGGGCCGGGGGCCGGCGTCCCGTCGGGGTCGTCGCGAGGGCGTCGGGGGGTGCGGCGGCGTTGGCCGGGGGGCGGGTGGGAATGACCGGCGT
>NZ_MLYO01000118.1 GCF_001866665.1 Streptomyces monashensis
CTTAGGCACGTGAGATGTCTCTCTCCGAGCCGATGCTCCCCGCACCCTCAAGATGCTGCGCTCCGGCCGCCCTCCGCACACCTGTGACCCGAACCGCCTTCCCCCGCGAGCCAGTTGGCGATCGTCGCGGCGATGGGCTGACCTGTGTCCATCTCGACGAACCCGAACTGACCCGACTGGTTGCACTCCAGGAACCACCAGATCCCGTCCGCGTCCTCGGCGAAGTCGAACGCGCCGTAAGCCAGTTGCGCGCCCTCCATGTACCGCCGTACGCCCTCCGCGACGCGCGCCGGCACGTCCGCGGGCAGCCAGGGGGAGAGCGAGGGGGCGAAGCGGACGTCCACGTCGTCCGGATGGGCGTCGGGGGCGGTGGGTTTGCGCGCGGCCAGCAGGGTGTCGCCGACGACGGTGAGCCGGATGTCGGCCCGCTTGGCGATCCGCCGCTGGAGCAGCGTCGGGCCGAAGGCGACCGCCGAGAAGTCCGTGTCCGGCGCGACCCGGCTGGTCGGCACCGCGCGCGGCGGCTCCTGCGGATGCGCCCCGGAGACCGGCTTGACCACCAGATCCGGAAAACGCTCCGCGAACTTCCGCGCGGCCTGCGGGAACGTCGTGATGAGCGTGGCCGGGACGGGCAGGCCGGCGCACTGGGCGAGATGCAGCTGCCACGGCTTGTACCGGGCGCGCCGGGCCGCGTCCGGATGGTTCATCCAGCGCGTCTCGCCGCACCGCAGCATGCCGTACAGCGCCTGCGTGGACTCCTCCGTCAGCCAGGCCGACGGGTGCGCGGCGCGGGCCGCCGCGGCACCGGGCCTGCGCACCCAGACCGAGCGCAGGCCGTTCATGCTCACGAGACGCCCGCCGACCGACAGATGTCCGTCGTAGGCGCCCTGCACGTACTCGCCCGACAGTGCCACCCCGTTGGTCAGATCGGCGGGATCGAGCCGGAGGACGGGCACGCCGGCCTCGCCCAGCCGGAGGACCACCATGTCCGCCGTCACGTCCTCTTCACTGGTCAGGATGAGTACGGTCATGTTCCCGGGTCCGCGGTTCAGTCGTCGAAGTGCGTCTTGGAGCCCGCGGTGGACGTCGTGGTCCCCAGGGCCCTGAGCGTGGCGTGGTCGGTGGCGGCGGCGCGCCCGTCCGGGAGGACGTTCAATTGCAGTCCGGAGTCGTACGCATACGGAGTGGTGACGTCCAACTGCACAGCGGGCCGCGCGTAGTTGAGCGTGAACGGTTGCATGGTCTCTCCCTGGTTCGGCTTTTCACGTCCTTATACGAATCGAACGAGTGAATGGTTTCCTTACGCTGCGTAATCGCAGGTCGGGGAGGGTCCCGTCAGGGCGCTCCACAAGGAAACAACACATCGTTGGCCCGTTGTGAGGGCCGGATAGCATGCCCTCATGGCACATGACGCCGACGATGTCCACGACGTTCACACCGCGGCCCGGTTGCGGCTGACCGCGCTCGGGGGCGGCGCCGCGGCCGACGGCGCCCCCGCGCACCGGGTCGCCCAGGACGCTGCGCTGCTCGGCCGGTTGCTCACAGCGACGGACCGCCGTCGCGCGCAGGCCGACGCGGTGGCGGTCGTCACGCCGGCGGACGTCACGGCCGACGACATCGGTGCCGCCCTCAGCCTCGTCGACGGCCTGCGTCATCAACTGGACCGGCTGGAGAGCCAGGTGGTGATGGAGGCGCGGCGCCGGGGCATGGACTGGCGGCAGATCGCGCATCATCAGGGGCTGAACTCCTCCCAGGCCGCCTCGCAGCGCCATCAGCGGCTGACGACCCGGCTCGAGGAGATCCGCCAGGGCGTCAGGTAGAAGGCGTCCGGCAGAAAGAGGGCGTCAGGTAGAAAGACGGATGTGGAAATGACGGACCAGCCCGACGAACTGTTCTCGGCGGTGGACTCGCTGCTCGCCGCCGTGGACGACGGCACCGTGCTGCCCGCCCCGGCGGAGCGGACACGCCTGCGCGAGGCGGCCGGCCTGACCGAGGCCGCGGTCGCGCAGGCGCTCGGCGTCCGCGTGCCCAGCATCCAGGCCTGGGAGGCGGGCCGCGCCGAACCGAAGGGCGACCGCCTGGAGGCCTACCGCCGCCTCCTCGACGGCCTGTCCCGGCGCTACCCGGCCCCGGCCGGCGCACCGGGGACCGCGGCGCTCGCGCCGCCGCCCGGCTCGTCCGTTGCGGACGCCCCGTCGCCCCGGCCCGCGGCTGCGGCAGCCGAGTCCGCCCCGCCGCCCGCGCCCACCACCCCGGCGACCACGGTGGCGTCTTCCGATCCGGCCACCGGGGCTGCGCACCCGACGGCGCAGGCCGCTGCCGCCGGTCAACCGTCCGGGCCGGCCGGTCCGCGTCCGGCCGCCCCGCCCGCGGGTGACTCGGTGTGCGCCGCCCCCGCTCCGGGGGACACACATCGGCCGACCCCGGAACTGCATGGTCCGGAGCACGCCCTTCCCGGGCCGGCGGCCGGTTCCGACGCGCCCGGACCGGCCCCGCGCCCCGCGGCCGGCCGTCCCGCCGCCCGAAAGCCCGCGCCCAGGAGGGCCGCCCCCGGCGCGTCCCGCACCCCCTCCCGCTCCGCCTCGGCCGCCGCAGGCGCCTCCTGCGCCCCCGGCCCCGTCGACCCCCGCTTCGCACACGGCCCCCTCGCGGTGCTGGACGCCGATGACGACGGCCGAGTGAGCGCGTACTGCGTCGGCGGGCTCGTGCTCGACGTGCCCGCGGCCTCGCTGCCCGATCTGGTGGAGTGGACGCTCACCGAGGCGCGGCTCGGCCAGCCCCGGCTGCACCGGTCCGGGAAGGACGCCGATCCGCTCGTCGTCCTCACCGAGTCGGCGTGCCTGCGCTTCGGACTGCCGCCGAAGCTGAGTGACGAGGAGCGGCTCGCCGGCCGGATCCCCGACACGCACAAGGCGGTCCGGCAGCTGCTCAAGGCCGACTGGCTGCTCACCCGGCGCGGATTCGGGCCCTGGGCCTGGGTCTACCGCCCCGCCGAGGGCAGCCGGCGCCACAGCGTCCACTTCTGCCTGCCGTCCTGGCACGCGCTGGACAGCCGTTACTGGGGCGGCGCGGCCGACCTGCCCCCCGCGGAACTCGCCCACGTCCTCGGCACGTACGCCACGCGCGTCCTCAGCCCGTGCGGTTCCACGGCCGTGACGGGCCTGGAGCTGATGACCGCCCTGCACCCGCCGACCCGCGCGGTGCGCGACGCGGCCGGTGCGTGGGTGTCCGCCCCGAACCCGGGCGCCCTGACCGAGGCCGTCGACTGCGCGCCCTGCGAGGCCCCGGACGGGCACCCGCTCCTCGCCCACCTGCCCCGCTTCCACGAGCGCACCCCGGCCGAGATGCTCCGCGAGGAGGCCTACGACTGGGCCCGGCCGCTGACCGACGAGGAGTGCATGCGGCCGTATCTCGTCGGCATCGACGTCAACATGGCGTTCGCCGCGGCGGCCAACCGTACCGTCGTCGGCCTCGGCGCCCCGGCGCACGTGCACAACCCCGGGTTCGACCCGGCGCTGCCGGGCTCCTGGCTGGTCGACCTCTCCCACGTACGGCTCGACGAACGCCTGCCGAACCCCTTCACCCCGGACGGCGAGCCGCCCGAGGGGCCCGCCTGGTTCGCGACACCGACCGTGGCGTACGCCCTCGAACTCGGTTACGAGGTCGCGCCGTTGGAGGCGTACGTCCGTCCCGAGCACGGCCCGTACCTGGACGCCTGGTACACCAGGCTGCGCGACGCGTACATCGCCACGATGGCCGACCTCGGCGTCACCACCGGCATGGCGCCCGAGGAATACCTCGCCGCGATGGAGCGGCACAAGGGCCGCGACCCGCAGCTCGCCCTCGTGCTCTCGGCGATCAAGGCCACGGTCAAGGGCGGCATCGGCAAGCTGCGCGAGCGCGGCCGCTCCGGATGGCGGCCGGGGGAGCGGTGGCCGGCGCTGGACCGCCCGACCTGGCGCCCGGACATCCGCGCCGCGGTCATCTCCAAGGCCCGGGTCAACATGCACCGCAAGATGCTGGCCACCGCGCGCGCCACCGGCCAGTACCCGGTCGCGGTCCTCTCCGACTGCGCGGTCTACGCCTCCGACGGCCCGACCCCGCTCGACTTCCTGCCCTACCGGGACGGAAAGCCGCTGCCCGGCGGGTTCCGGGTCGGGGTGAGCCCGGGCATGGTCAAGCACGAGGGCACCCAGAGCGTGCTGTGGGCGGAGGGCCTGCGCGAGGAGTACGGCGACGGGCTGAACCTCGCCCGCTACATCAAGTCCGGCGAGATCACCGCCCCGGACGCGGGGGAGTAGCGCCGCCCCACCGCGCTCAATGCGCTCACTGCGCTTCCCACGCCCACCTCGCTCACCGCGCGAGCGCGCTCCGCGCCACCGTCAGGGCCTGTTCCGCGTAACCGCGCCCGAACAGCACGGCGTGCACCAGCAGCGGGAACA
The DNA here is from genome assembly GCF_001866665.1 of Streptomyces monashensis. Lineage (GTDB taxonomy): Bacteria > Actinomycetota > Actinomycetes > Streptomycetales > Streptomycetaceae > Streptomyces > Streptomyces monashensis. Next base: position 4,443 of record NZ_MLYO01000118.1, read on the forward strand.
GCTGGTGCACGCCCACCCGTTCACGCCATCCGTCGGCGAGCGGTGCCGTCCCGTCGTACCCGGCGAGCACCCGGTCCAGGTGCGGACAGCCGAACAGCGCGAGCATCGCCAGGTCGGTCTCCCGGTGTCCGCCGTGCGCGGCCGGGTCGATGAGCCGGACCTCGCCGTCGGCGCCCCACAGCACGTTGCCGTTCCACAGGTCGCCGTGCAGCCGGGCGGGCGGCTCGGCGGGGCCGGCCAGCTCCGGCAGCCGCGCGCAGACCCGCTCGAACACGGCCGCCTCGCCCGGCCGGAGCGTGCCGCGGTCGACCGCGCCGCGCACGTACGGCAGCACGCGGTGCTCGGCGTACCAGCGGGGCCAGTCGGTGCCGGGCGCGTTGCGCATGGGGGCGAGGCCGATGAACGCGTCCTCGGGGCCGTCGGGCGGCGGCGCCCCGAAATCCGTGGCACCCGCGGCGTGCAGGGCCGCCAGGCCCTGGCCGAAACGCAGCGCTGCCTCGGGGTCCGGATGCCCGGTGTGCACCCGCTCGGTGACCATCCAGCGCTCGTCGTGCCCGAGCACCGCCGGCACCCGGACCGTGCCCGCCGCGGCCAGCCAGCGCAGCCCGGCCACCTCGGCCCGTACGGCCCCGGGCGCGTCGCCGCGCTTGACCATCACCCGGGTGCCCCCGTCCAGTGTGACCTCGGCGGGTGAGCCGGATCCCGCCCGCGCCCCGGTGACCGGGCGACCGGTGAGCCGGGACGCCGCCCGGCGCGGATCCTCGTGCGCCTCGTCTCGGGTGACCACGGTCCCAGAGTACGGCGTTCAACAGTTGCACGGGGCACGGAACTTCGAGCATTGCTACGACTGTTTCCAGCCAAAACCAGGCAGTAACTGCACGTACTGATTCCGTACGACTAGCGTGAGGGCGCCGCGCAGCCACACCAGGGGCACCGGGCCCCGCAGGGACTAGCGCGCGGCGGAGGATTCCCTCTGTGACCACAGCATCCGTGCTGCTGGCCGACCTCTTCGAAGTCCAGCCGTACACCTCCCACTGCGAGGTCATCCTGGACGAGGGCGCGCACGCGGTGATCGGTGTCTCCCCGGGCAACAGCTACTTCTCGGCCCGCCGCCTGCACGCCCTCGCCCGCTGGGGGCTGGACCACTTCGACCAGGTCGACTTCGTCTACACCGACCTGTACGTCGCCGAGATGTACGAGGCGTCGGGCTATCCGCCGGACGAGGCCCGGCGCAAGGCGGTGAAGAACCTGCGCGGTGTGCGCGCCAAGGTGCGGGACGCGGTGAACGGGGCGGACCCGGACGGCGGGCGGCTGGACTGGCACCCGATGTCGGAGTTCCGCACCAACCCCGCCTATCAGGAGATCCACCGGCAGCTGGCGGCGCGACTGAGCACCGACGGCGCTTTCCGGGCCGTCTGCGACGCTCTGGTGAATCGTTTCCTCACCGCGCGCGGCGAGGAGCCGACCGAGCGGCTGCGGGCCGTGTGCCTGGAGTACGTGTGCGCCGAGGCGCCGCTGTTCCTGGACACCCCCGCGATCCTCCAGGTGCCCTCCTCGCTCAACTGCTACCACCAACTGCTGCCGATGGCCGAGCTGTTGTACTCCCGCGGCGCCGGTCTGCGCGCCTCGCGCAACCAGGGCCACGCCGTCGTCACCCCCGCCGCCGTCGAAGGAACCGCCGCATGACCACCGCCACCGGCACCCGCGCCGGCCACCCGTCCCTGCTGGACTTCCCCTTCTCCTGGAACGGCACCCAGGTCCCCGCCGAGGTCGAGGACATACGCGCCGCCACCCCTGTACGGCGCGTGCGGACGATCGCCGGTGACGAGGCCTGGCTCGTGTCGTCGTACGAGCTGTGCGCGCAGGTGCTGAAGGACGACCGGTTCTCCCTGAAGGACACCTCCGCCCCCGGAGTGCCCCGGCAGTACGCGCTCACGATCCCGCCCGAGGTCGTCAACAACATGGGCAACATCACCGGCGCCGGACTGCGCCGCGCCGTGCTGAAGGCGCTCAACCCGAAGTCGCCGGGCCTGCTGGAGTGGCTGCGCGAGGAGGCACACCGGCTGGTGGACCGGCTGCTGGCCGACGGCCCCACGGCCGACCTGCGCGGCGCGTTCTGCGAGCCGTACTCGGCGGGCATGCACTGCCGCATCCTCGGCATCCCGCAGACCGAGGCCCCGGCCTTCTCGCGAAGCCTCGACATCGCCTTCATGAACGCGCCCTGCCCGGTCACCGGTGCGCGGATCAACTGGGACCGGGACATCGCCCGGATGACGGCCCTGCTCGACGACCCGGCGACGCACGCGACGACGGGCCTGATGGGCGAACTGGCCGCCCTGCGCGACGACCCCGACTACGCGCACCTCACCGACGAGATGCTGGCCACGGTCGGCGTCACCCTGTTCGGCGCCGGCGTGATCTCCACCTCCGGCTTCCTCACGATGGCCCTGGTCCACCTGCTCACCCACCCCATCGCCCGCGACCTCCTGCGGGCGCGCCCGGACCTGATCGGCCCCGGCGTCGAGGAACTGCTGCGGGTCAACCTCTCCATCGGCGACGCCCTGCCGCGCCTCGCCCTGGCCGACGTCCGGCTCGGCGACGTCGGGATCCGCGCCGGCGAACTGGTCCTGGTGCTGGTCGAGGGCGCCAACCTGGATCCCGACAAGTTCCCCGACCCGCACCGCTTCGACGTCCACCGCGACAACGCCGCCGAGCACCTCTCCTTCGGCGGCGGCGCCCACTACTGCCCGGCGACCGCGCTCGGCCGCGCGCACGCCCGTATCGCCCTGGAGGTCCTGCTCGCCCGCCTTCCCCACCTCGCCCTCGCCGTCCCGCCCGGCCAACTGGTCTGGCGCACGGGCTTCATGAAGCGGATCCCCGAACGCCTGCCGGTCACCTGGTAACAGACACCGTCCGCCCGCGCGGCGTCTTCGACCCGGGGTCCCGGGCGGGGGCGCCGGCGGATCGCCCCGGACTCGGCCGGTGGCCCGGAGCACCCGGCGTTCTCATCGGCGGGCGGCGGGCTACGCCTTCCGGGGCAGGCCCACCGGGTTGCCCGGCGGCAGCAGGCCCGAGGCCATGACGGCGTCGGCCAGGGGGTCCAGCAGTGCGGCGAGGCGGGCGCTGCGATCGGGGCCGAGCGCCGTCCAGGGACCCTCGGCGGCCGTGTCGGTCAGCGCCTCGACCTCCGTGCGCAGCGCCGCCCCGGCCGTGGTGAGCGACCCGTCCGCCGCGAGCAGGCCCCGCTCGCGCAGCCGGGCCCCGGCCGCCGCCCAGTCGGTCCGTTCCCACTGGCGCGTCTCGCGCAGGAACTCCCCGTCCGACTCCCCGTCCGCGGCCTTGAGCACCATCGCCTCGACCGGGCCAAGCCCCTGACTCACCAGCACGGCGACATGCGAGTCGCCACGGTGCTCACGCAGCGTCGTCAGGCCCTGCCACAGCCGCGCGGCCGGGCGCCCGGGGCGCTCCAGCGTCTGGTTGGCGGCGGCCAGCACCCGGCCCGTGGTGTCCGCCGCCGCGGCGGCCTCCCACGCCAGGTCGGCCGCCTCGGCGAACTCGGCGGAGCCGACGGTGTCCGCGCCGAACAGGGCGGTCATCGCCGCGTCCAGGGCGTCCAGACGGGTGGTCAGCACCTCGGCCGGGGCCGCGTACCCCCAGGCGTCCGGCAGGGCCCGGGCCACTCGCGCGGGGTGGAAGACGTAGAAGCAACTCGTCACCACGGACGGGGACACGGCGCCGAGCGGCGCGGCGCGCAGCGCGAAGTACCCCATCCAGTACCCCCGCAGTCCGAGTGCGTCCGCCGCCCGGCGCACCTCCGGTGCGAAGTACACGAGATCGTGCACCGGCTCGTACCGCTCCCACAGGGCCCGCGCCATCCCGTCCGCCACTGAAGCCTCCCGCCGCCTCGGCATGCTGTACCTGTCACATCTGCCTGTGGGCACCAGCCTGCGTTATGACGCTGGTCATAACAAGAGGTTCGGGGAAGTTCGAGAGTGCGCGAGCGCCGCGCGGTGGTGGCGCCACGCCGACGTGTTCCCCCGGACGGCCGCTCGAAGAAGGTGATCACTGGGTCAGACGGGTGGCTCGATGACTCCATTGGGCGGCTCAGATGGTGCGAGTCCGGGCCCTCGCTGACGGTGGTTCATGTCGAGGCCGGGTCCATTCAGCTGATGAGGTATCCGCTGCCTGGCCGCGACGGAAGGACTTCGCTATGCGTTCTGCCCGCAGGCTTCTGGCCACGGCGGCCGTCACGGCCGCCCTCGCCTTCGCCACGCCCGGCGCCGCGCTCGCGGTCGCCCACCTGGGCGACGACGGTGGCCGCGACGACTCTTCCTACAGCCGCGACCACGGTCGCGGCGACGACCGAGGCCGTGACGGCGGCCACGACAGCGGTCACGGCAATGGCCGCGACAACGGCCGAGGCAACGACAACGGCCGCGACAATGACAATGATCGCGGAGGCGACCGTGGAAACGGTCGCGGACACGGCGATCTGCGCGGAGGAATTCACACAGGTGGCGGAGCACTCGCCCTGGTGCGCGGCGACGGCCACGGTGGAGACCGCGACGGAGGCGGTGACGACCACGGCCGGGGCGGTGACGACCACGGCCGGGGTGACGACCGTGGCGGTGACAACGACCGGGGCCGTGGTGACGACCGGGGTCGTGGCGAGCCGCACGGTGGCGTGCACACCGGTGGTGGTGCGCTGGCCATGGTGACCGGTGACGGCCAGGGCGGGGACCGTGACCGTGGCGGCGACGGTGGTGACCGCGGACGTGGCGGCAACGACCGAGGTGGCGACAGCGACCGCGGCCGTGGCGACGACCGTGGCGGCAACGACCGTGGCGGTGACAACGACCGGGGCCGTGGTGACGACCGGGGTCGTGGCGAGCCGCACGGTGGCGTGCACACCGGTGGTGGTGCGCTGGCCATGGTGACCGCTGACGACCAGGGCGGGGACCGTAGCGGCGGCGACGGTGGCGGTAGCGACCGGAGTGGCAGCGACCGTGGCGGCAGTGAGCGTGGCGGTAGCGACCGTGGCGGCAGTGAGCGTGGCGGTAGTGACCGAGGTGGCAGTGACCGTGGCGGCAGTGAGCGTGGCGGTAGCGACCGAGGTGGCAGTGACCGAGGTGGCAGTGAGCGTGGGGGTAGCGACCGAGGTGGCGAGAGCGACCGGGGTCGTGACGAGCCGCACGGTGGCATGCACACCGGTGGTGGTGCGCTCGCCGATTCGGGTGTGACCGCGGGCGGTCTGGCCGTACTCGCGCTGGGCGCGGGCGCCATGTACGTGGTGCGCCGCCGGAAGGCCGGTCAGGGGTCCTGATCCGGCGGCTCGTTTCCTGAGGCAGCGGCCGCCGCCGACGTGCCCCTCGCGTCGGCGGCCCGCCGCCCGGGGACGTCCCGCGCGTCCCCCCACGAGCGCCGGGCCTCGGCACCGGCGCCCTTGTTCTGATCCCTGTGCTGCCGTATCCGAGCGAGGTGGTGTCCGATGGCAGCAAATACCTCCCCCCCGTCACCTGCGGACGGGCGGAGTTCCGGTCGCGGTGGACGGCTGACGCTGTGGTTGGTGGCGATCGTCGTCCTGTTCACCAGTGTGTTCGGCGGCCACCACAAGACCGGTGACTCCTCGCAGACTTCCCGGGCCTCCGGTGCGGGCGCCTCCTCGACCACCGACCGGGGTGGCTACTCGACCACCGACCGCGGTTCGTCCTCGACCAGCGATCGCGGTGCCTCCCCGGCCACCGGCCAGGACACCCCCGCGACCGGCGAGCCGCAGCGGTCCCGTGCACAGCAGACCGGTCCGTCACTGCCCCGGTCCGCACCGACCCGCCTGATCATCCCGAAGATCGACGTGGACGCCCCCTTCACCACCCTGTCCCTCGGCGGTGACGGCAAGCTCCAGCCGCCGCCGGCCGGCGACACCAATCTGGTCGGTTGGTACTCCAAGGGCGTCGCGCCCGGCGAGCAGGGTGCCGCGATCATCGCCGGGCACCTCGACACCACGACCTCCCCTGCCGTCTTCGCCAATCTCGACGATCTGGCGCCCGGTGACGAGTTCACCGTGGAGCGTGCCGACGGACAGGACGCGGACTTCGTCGTGGACGACGCCAAGACCTTCGCCAAGGACGAGTTCCCCAGCAAGCGCGTGTACGGCGACGTGCCGCGCGCCGAGGTCCGGCTCATCACCTGCACCGGTCCGTACGACCACGCGGCGAAGGACTACACCGACAACCTGGTGGTCTTCGCCCACCTGGTGTGACAGGTCCGCCACTTGGCAGCCCGTACAAGGGCGGCCCGTACGGCCGGACGGCGCGGTCAGACGGCGCCGTCCCCGAAGGGCCCGCCCGCGGTGAACGCCCGCGCGGCGAAGCGCTCGCCGATCCGGCGGTGCGCGGCGGCGTCCGGGTGCAGGTCGTCGGGCAGCGGCAGTTCGCCGAAGTCGGCCTCGCCGTACAGGTCACGGCCGTCCAGGTAGTGCAGGTTCCGGTCCTCGGCGGCGCGCTCGCGCACGATCCGGTCCAGCTCCGCGCGGATGACGTTCAGCGTGAGCTTTCCGCTCGCCGTCTCCGCCGGGTCCCCGACGGCCCGGAACCGCAGCCGGCCCTCGCTCATGGCGGAGAAGTCCGGGGCGCTGGGACCCGGCGTGTCCTCGTGTATCGGGCACAGGATGGGCGAGACGACGAGCAGCGGTGTGTCGGGGTGGCCCTCGCGGACGGTGTCGAGGAAGCCGTGCACGGCCGGGCCGAACGCGCGCAGCCGCATCAGGTCGGCGTTCACCACGTTGATGCCGAGCTTGACGCTGATCAGGTCGGCGGGGGTGTCGCGCAGCGTGCGCGCGGTGAACGGGTCGAGCAGGGCGCTGCCGCCCAGCCCCAGGTTGATCAGCTCGACCCCGCCCAGGGCCGCGGCGAGCGCCGGCCAGGTGGTCGTGGGGCTCGCGGCGTCGGAGCCGTGGCTGATCGAACTGCCGTGGTGCAGCCACACCGCGCGGCCCCGGTCCGGCACCGGCTCGACGGGGGCGTCGGCCCGCAGCGCGACGAGCTCGGTCGTCTCGTTGTGCGGCAGCCAGATCTCCACGTCCTTGACCGTGCCGGGCAGGCCCGCGAAGCGGACGGTGCCGACCGGGCCCGGCCGGAGCTCGACGCCGCCGGTCGTCATGTCGATCGTGAGTGTGTTGCCGCCCTCGACCCGGCCGCTGCCGGCGAGCCGTCCGTCGACGAGCAGGTCGTACACGCCGTCCGGGCGCGGCGGCGCGCCGACGTAGACCCGCTTGGTCGCCAGGGTGTCCAGCTCGACGACGGTCGCGCGGGTGCGCAGGGCCAGCCGTACGCCGGAGGGCTGGGACTCCACCATGGCGAGCTGCGGGTCGGCGCACTGCGCGCGGGCGCGGGCGGGCAGCCGGTGCGGCAGGACTCCGTGCGCGGTGCGTTCCACGTCCAGCGCGCCGCGCAGGAGTTCGGGGTGCAGCGGGATGGAGTGCATGTGTCGGCCTGCGTTTCGGGGAGTAGCCGGGAAGGTCAGGGAGTGGGCCAGTTGCGCAGCAGGGCGTCGAGGGCGTCCAGGACGCGCGTCCAGGACTCCTGGGAGTCGGGGGTGCTGTGGCTGAATCCGCCGGCCAGCTCCAGGCTGACGTAGCCGTGGAAGACGCTGCCGAGGAGGCGCACCGCATGCGTCTGGTCGGGTTCGGTCAGGTCGTAGCCGCGCAGGATCGCCCGGGTCATCTGGGCGTGCCGGCCGCCCGCGCTCGCCGCCGCTGCTTCGGCGTCGAGCGGATGGCGGGTCGCGGCGTAGCGGCCGGGGTGCGCGCGGGCGTAGTCGCGGTACACGTCGGCGAACGCGGTCAGGGCGTCCTTGCCGGCCCGGCCGGCGAGCGCCTCGGCGGCGCGGTCGGCCAGTTCCTCCAGGGCGAGCAGGGCGATCCGGGTCTTGAGGTCCTGGGAGCTCTTCAGGTGCGAGTACAGGCTCGCGACCTTGACGTCGAACCGCCGGGCCAGCGCGGACACGGTCACCTGTTCAAAACCGACCTCGTCGGCCAGCTCGGCCCCCGCACGGACCAGGCGCTCGGTGCTCAGACCTGCGCGAACCATGAGCCTTCCCCTCTCTGCCGTAATCGATTATGCACATGCCTAAAACATTTAGGCAAATCATGGTGTGCTGTAGGCCGGTCGGGGTAAAAAAATGACAGCGCGCCCCGACCCGGTCAAGGGGGCGGGAAATGGTTCGCGCGGCGCCGACCGGCCGTCCTAGCCTGCCCGGCATGGCAAAAGCACCCGTTCTCACGCCCCGGGCGGACGACTTCCCGCGCTGGTACCAGGACCTGATCACCAAGGCGGAGCTGGCCGACAACGGCCCGGTGCGCGGCACCATGGTCATCCGACCGTACGGGTACGGCCTGTGGGAGCGGATGCAGCAGGACATGGACGCCCGGATCAAGGCGACCGGCACCCGGAACGCCTACTTCCCGCTGCTGATCCCGGAGTCGTATCTGACACGGGAGGCCGAGCACGTCGAGGGTTTCGCGCCCGAGCTGGCGGTCGTCACCCATGCGGGCGGCAAGGAGCTGGAGGAGCCCGTCGTGGTCCGCCCCACCTCCGAGACGATCGTCAACGAGTACTTCGCCAAGTGGGTGCAGAGCTACCGCGATCTGCCCCTGCTCATCAACCAGTGGGCGAACGCGGTGCGTTGGGAGCTGCGTCCGCGGCTGTTCCTGCGGACGACGGAGTTCCTGTGGCAGGAGGGCCACACCGCCCACGCGACGTACGAGGAGGCCCGGGACTTCGCGGCGCGCGTCCAGAGCGAGGTCTACGGCGACTTCCTGCGCGACGTCCTCGCCATGGACTTCGTCCCCGGACGCAAGACGGCCCGGGAGCGGTTCGCCGGCGCGGTCAACACGCTCACGCTGGAGAGCATGATGGGCGACGGCAAGGCGCTCCAGATGGTCACCAGCCATGAGCTGGGCCAGAACTTCGCCAAGGCCTTCCACACGCGCTATGTGACGAAGGACGGGCGGCAGGAGCACGTCTGGCAGACCTCCTGGGGCTCCACGACCCGCATGATCGGCGCGCTGGTGATGACCCACGGCGACGACGACGGGCTGCGCGTCCCGCCCCGGCTGGCCCCGGTCCAGGCGGTGGTCCTGGCGGTGAAGGGCGACGAGGAGGTGCTGTCCGCCGTCCGCGCGCTCGGCGAGCGGCTGACGGAGGCGGGCGTACGCGTCCACGTGGACGACCGCACGGACGTGCCGTTCGGCCGGCGCGCGGTCGACTGGGAGCTGAAGGGCGTCCCCGTACGGATCGAGGTGGGCCCGCGCGACCTGGAGAACGGCACCGCGATGCTGGTCCGTCGCATCCCGGGTACCAAGGAGCCGGTGGCCACCGCGGCGCTGCCCGCGCTGCTGCCCGGGGCGCTGGCGGACGACCAGGCGCTGCTGCTCGCGCAGTCCCGCCGGCGCCGCGTGGACCGCACGGTCGAGGTGACCGGTGTGGCGGAGGCCGTCGAGGCCGCGCGGACCGGCTGGGCCCGCATCCCCTGGGCCACGCTCGGCCCCGACGGCGAGGCCCGGCTGGCCGAGCAGGGCGTGTCGGTACGGTGCCTGGTCGCGGCGGACGGTTCGGTGCCGGCGGGCGAGGACGAGCCGGGGACCGTCGCGGTGGTGGGCCGGGCGTACTGAGGCGGCGGGGCGGCTGACGACCGCTCCGTCCCCTTTTCTCTCTCCTTTCTCTCTCCCTCGCACGCGCCGTCGCACGACGTCGGCTGACCTGCGGCTTGTGCCTGGCAGGGCACAATGGAACGCTTCGTCCGCCCGGTGTGAGCCGGGGCGGTGCGGCCGATACGAGGAGGGGCGCGATGGAGCTGGAGCTGCGGCATCTGCGGGTGCTGTGCGCGATCGCCGACGCGGGCAGTGTGGGGCGCGCGGCGGCACAGCTCGGCTACTCGCAGCCCGCCGTGAGCACCCAGCTGCGCCGCATCGAGCGCCACTTCGGCGAGCCGCTCTTCGACCGCGGCACGAGCGGCGCGCGCCCGACCTCCTACGGTGCCGAGGTGGTCGCCCAGGCCCGTGACGTGCTGGCCCGCGCCGACGCGATCGGCCACCGGCCGACCCCCGCGCGGCCCCGCCGTACCCTGCGCGTGGCCGCGACCAACTCGCCCATGCTGTCGGGTACGGTCTCCCGAGTCCGCACCCGGCTGCCCGGGCTGTCCCTCGCGGTGAACAGCGTCTACGCCTCCTCACGGATCGTGGAACTGCTGGAGGAGGGTGCGGTGGACGCCGCGATAGCCGCCGACTACCCGGGCATGGAACTGCGCCACTCGGACGCCGTGCGGCACCGCGGCATCGTCACCGAGCCGACGTTCGTCGCCCTGCCCGCCCGGCACCGGCTGCGCCAGAGCGCCCAGGTGCAGCTCGCGGACCTGGCCGAGGACGCGTGGTTCGTGACCCCGGACGACGGCGCCGGCTGGCCCGGGGTGTTCTACGACGCGTGCGCGGCGGCCGGTTTCACCCCGGTCACCGTGCACGAGTTCCTCGGCGACCAGAGCCAGCTCCAGAGCATGATCGCCGACGGACTCGGGGTGTCCCTGGTGCAGCCGACGCTGCGGCCGGGCCCGCACGTCGTGGTCAAGCCGCTCGTCGGCTCCCCCCTGTGGTGCCGCTACGTGCTCGCCTGGCGGCCGGACAGCGTCACCGACGAGGTCCTGGAGGCGCTGGCCCAGTCCGCCACGGCCGCGTACCGCGACCTCGTCGCCCAGGCGCCGCATCTGCGGGCCTGGGCCTCCCGCACCTGGAGCGTCACCGGGGCGTAGCGGCACGTCAAGAGCGTCTCGCGGTGTTATGAGGCGGCCGGTGCCATGTGCTATGTCACACGGCATTGTCGCCTCGTCGCCCCGCTGACACAGTGCCTCACACGCCTCAACCCCCCACCGAGGCGCACCACTTCGTGGAGGAACCTCGATGCGCAATCGCTTCGCGCTGCCCGGACGCGGGCACGGGCGTACCGTCGCACGCCTGACCGGCGTGACCGCCGTCTGTGTCACCGTGGTCGGCCTGCTGTCCGCACCCGCGCCGGCCGCGCCCCAGCCGCACCCCCGTACCGCCGCCACGCCCCGCGCCCACACCTCGGTACCCTCGCCCACCGGCGCCGCCACCACCGCCACCGAACTCCCGGCAAGCCGGACCCGGCGGCTCAGTCCGGCCCAACTCCCTCCGCAGCAGCCGATGTTGAGACACGCACCCCGAGCGACCGCCAAGGCGTCCTCCTGCACCCCGGGCGACTTCGGCAGCCGTACCGGAGCCGCCCTCGTCGCCTTCGTGAAGGCCTCGACGACGGACTGCGTGAACACGCTCTTCGCGGTCACCGGTCAGGACGCGCACGCCGTCTTCCCCGAGTCCCGGATGCTCACGGTGGCGGACGCGTTCACCCGCACGGCCGCGCACTACCGGGGCGACAACACCGGCAGTCTGGAGCAGCTGGTGCTGTTCCTGCGCGCCGGCTACTACGTACAGTTCAACGACCCCTCGGACACGGGCCCGTACACCTCCCGGCTGACCACCGCAGTCACCGCCGGCCTGGACACCTTCTTCGCCCGCTCGCACGCGTACGACGTCACGGCCGCCAACGGCGACATCCTCGGCGAGACCGTCGTCCTCACCGACAGCGCCGACCAGCAGGGCCGCTATCTCCCGGTCTACCAGAGGCTGTTGGAGGACTACGACAGCTCGTACGACACGGTGGACAGCATGGTCAGGGCGGTCAACGACGTCTACACCCCGCTGTGGCGCGGCAACTGGAACCCCGACTACGTCCAGGCGGTCACATCCGACCCGTCGATCACCGACACCCTGCACGACTTCGCCCTGGACCACACCGACCTGCTCGGCACCGACCAGGCCTACCTGGACTCCAACGCCGGTATGAACCTGGCCCGTTACGTGGAGCATCCCGAACTCCAGGCCACCGTACGGCCGTTGGCCAAGGACCTGCTGGACGAGTCGGAGATCACCGGCCCGACGGCCGGACTCTGGGTCGCGGTGGCCACGCAGGCGAACGCCTACGACGGCGGCGACTGCGCGTACTACGACGTCTGCGACCTGCCCGCCAAGCTCACCGCCGCCGCCCTGCCGGTCACCCACCGCTGCGACGCGGCCCACACGATCCGCGCCGAGTCCCTGACGGCGGACGACCTGGCCGCCGTGTGCGCGAGCGTGCAGAACCAGGACGCCTACTTCCGCAACCTGGTCAAGGCCGGCGGCGCCATACCCGGCCAGTACGTCTCCACCATCCAGCTCGTGGTCTTCGCGAGCCGCGCCGACTACCGGACCTACGCCGGTGCCATCTATGGCGTCAGCACCGACAACGGCGGCATCACGCTGGACGGCGATCCGTCCGACCCGGCCAACCAGCCCACGTCCGTCATGTACCAGAAGGACTCCGACGACGGCTTCACGGCCCGGATCTGGAACCTCAACCACGAGTACACGCACTTCCTCGACGCCCGCGACGACATGAAGGGCGACTTCACCCAGCAGACGTCCGTGCCCGACGTGTGGTGGATCGAGGGCCTCGCCGAGTACGTCTCCTACGGCTACCGGGGCGTCGCCGACGACCAGGCGATCCAGGAGGCGGCCAAGCACACGTACAAGCTGAGCACTCTCTTCGAGAACACCTACGCCAACAGCGACACGACCCGCACCTACCCCTGGGGCTATCTCGCCGTGCGCTACATGGCGGAGCGCCACCCCGACGACGTGCAGCGGATGCTCGCGCGCTTCCGCGTCGGTGACTACGCGGGCGGTTACGCCGTCTACCACGACGGCATCGGAACGCGGTACGACGCCGACTTCGACCAGTGGCTCACGGCGTGCGCGGCGGGAGCCTGCGCCACCTCGGCGAAGGCCGGGACCGGGGCCTGAGCGCACGTGCCCTCGGCGCGGCGGAGGCCGCCGACCGGAATCCCGGTCGGCGGCCTCCGCCGTACGCGCGCTGTCCCGTCGGCGGTCAGACCGCCGTGGCCGGGAACGTCGGGTACTCGACGCCCGAGACGTGCTGGACGACGCGGACGACCTGGCAGGAGTAGCCGAACTCGTTGTCGTACCAGAGGTAGAGGATCGCGTTGTCACCGTCGACCTTGAGGGCCCCGCCGTCCACGATCGAGGCGTGGCGCGAGCCGATGAAGTCGCTGGAGACCGCGTCGGGCGCCGTGGTGAAGTCGATCTGGCGGCGCAGCGGCGAGGTCAGCGAGACCTCGCGCAGGTAGTCGTGGACCTCCTCGGGGGTGGTCTCGCGGGCCAGCTGCAGGTTGAGGATCGCGATCGAGACGTCCGGCACCGGAACGCGGATCGAGCTGCCGCTGATCTTCGCCTTCAGGTCCGGCAGCGCCTTGGCGACGGCGGAGGCGGCACCGGTCTCGGTGATCACCATGTTGAGCGGCGCGGAACGGCCACGGCGCTCGGCCTTGTGGTAGTTGTCCAGCAGGTTCTGGTCGTTCGTGAACGAGTGGACGGTCTCCACGTGCCCGCGCAGCACGCCGTACTCGTCGTCCATCGCCTTCAGCGGCGGGACGATGGCGTTGGTGGTGCAGGAGGCGCAGGACAGGATCTGCTCGTCCGGCTTGATCGTGTCGTGGTTGACGCCGTGCACGATGTTCGGGACGTCGCCCTTGCCCGGCGCGGTCAGGACGACCTTGTCGATGCCGGGGCGCAGGTGCTTGGACAGGCCCTCGCGGTCGCGCCACTTGCCGGTGTTGTCGATGAGGATGGCGTCCCGGATGCCGTACTCGGTGTAGTCGACGGCCGTCGGGTCGTCTGCGTAGATCACCTTGATCGCGTTGCCGTTGGCCACGATCGTGCTGGTGTCCTCGTCCACGGTGATGGTGCCCTGGAACTGGCCGTGGATGGAGTCGCGGCGCAGCAGGGAGGCGCGCTTGACGATGTCCTCGGCACCGCCGCCGCGCACGACGATGGCGCGCAGCATCAGACCGTTGCCGGAACCGGCCTTCTCGATCAGCAGGCGTGCGACGAGCCGGCCGATGCGGCCGAAGCCGTACAGGACGACGTCCCGTGCCTCGCGGCGCTCGATCTTGTTGCCGCCGGTGGCGCCGGCGACGGCCTCGGCGGTGAACTCGGCGACGCTCAGGCCCCGGTCGTCGGCCTTGTACGTGGCGGCCAGCAGGCCGAGGTCGATCTGGGCGGGGCCGAGGTCGAGCGCGGTCAGGGCCTGCAGGAAGGGCATGGTCTCGGTGACCGACAGCTCCGCGCCGGCGATCTGCCGGGCGAAGCGGTGCGTCTTGAGGATGCTGACCACCGACTTGTTCACCAGGGAGCGGCTGTGCAGCAGGACGGTCACGTCCCGCTCGCGGTGCAGCTTCCCGATGAGCGGGATCATCGACTCCGCGATCTCCTCGCGGATCTTCCAGTTGGTGAACGAGTCGTCGTTGACAGTCACAACATCCATCTTTCGAGCTAGGCAGCGCTCATATGTTTACCACACGCTGTCTCGCCCTCCCCGGGCGCCTCGGTCGGTGATCGATCGGCGGCCGGTGAGTTTGCTGGTTGACGGCTTTTTGTCCTGATTCTGAGAGAAGGGGCAATTTCCTGAATCAGGGTGGAAGTGTGTAAGAAACCCGGGTCGCGGATTGCACGTCTTACCAGGCGTGTTCAAGGTCATGAGCGTGAGTACCTCTTCTGTACCCCGGCCCGAGTCGGCCGCCCCGTCCCCTCCCGCCCGTCTGTCGGCGTTGCCGGCCCTGCCGCGGATCGCGCGGCGTGGAACTCCCGAGGGCGCGCTGCCGGCCCTCGCGCTGTTCGTGGCCGTCCGGTTCGCCGGGGTCCTCACAGTGATCCTCACCAACGCCCTGCGGGGCCATCCACTCGTCAAAACCCTCGCCCACTCCTGGGACTCCCGCTGGTATCTGCACATCGCCGCCCAGGGGTACGGCCACAAGATCTGGATCACCCCGCAGGGCGCCGTCCAGGCCGACTGGGCGTTCTTCCCGCTGTACCCCGGCATGATCAGGGCGCTGACCACCGTCCTGCCGCTGACCCCCGGCCAGGCCGCGCTGCTCATCTCCTGGATCTGCGCGGGCGTGGCGGCGTACGGTGTCTACGCCATCGGCCACCTGCTCTACGGGCGCGGCGTCGCCACCGCGCTGGTCGCCCTGTGGGCCGTGATGCCGCACGCCGTCGAGCTGACCATCGCCTACACCGAGTCGCTGTTCGCCGCACTGGCCATCTGGTCCCTGTACCACGTGCTCAAGCGCAACTGGCTGTGGGCCGGAACGCTGGCCGCGCTCGCGGGCCTGGCCCGGCCCAGCGGCTTCGCGATCGCGCTGGCCGTCTCGCTGGCCGCCGCCCATGAGGCGTGGCGCCGGCGCGGCCGGGTCCCGGTGAGCCTGTGGGCCGGCGCCGTACTCGCCCCGCTGGGCTGGCTCGGCTATGTGCTGTGGGTGGGCAGCCAGACCGGAAACCTGCTCGGCGGCTACTTCAAGGTGCAGAGTGCCTGGGACTCCAAGTTCGACTTCGGCGTCGGCTCGGCCAAGTTCGTCAAGTCACTGCTGCTGCACGGCGGGGGAGTCGTCTACCCGATGGCCCTGGTGATCGTCGCGGCGGGCGTCCTGCTGTTCGCGCTGCTGTGCCTGGAGCGCGCCCCGCTGGCGCTCGTCGTCTTCGCGGGGGTGCTGATCCTGCTCGTGGTCGGCGGATCCGGCTCCTTCTCCTCCAAGCCGCGGTTCCTGCTGCCGGCCTTCCCGCTGCTCATCCCCATGGCCCGCGCCCTGACACGGACCTGGCGGGTCCGCCCCGCCCACGCGGTGCTCGTCTACGGCGCCCTCACCGTCGTGTCCCTGCTCTTCGGCGCCTTCCTGACGGCGGTGGCCCACTCCCCGCTGTGATCCACCGCCGGACGCCCGCGCCGCCGGCCCCGCTCGCCGCGGTCGGTGCGGCGGGCGCGGGCGTGAGCGGCGGGGTGCCCGGCTTCGGGGCGGTGGTGTGCCCGTGCGTGCTGTGTGTCACCGGCCATCGCAGGACGGCCGCGCCCATCGTCACGTGGGCTGCCGGTCGTGCCCGGCGCGCACGGACACGGTCAGTGCGACGAGTGCGGGCACTGTCAGCAGGGCGCTGACCCAGGCCGGGGCGCGGTAGCCGAGCCCGCTGTCGATCGCCGCCCCGCCCAGTACCGGGCCGAGGGCGGCGCCGACGTTCAGTGCCGACGTCGCGAGGGCTGCCCCGCGGGACGGGGCGTCCGCGGACTCGTACAGGGCCCGGGTGATCAGCGTCGAACCGACGCCGAGCGCCAGCATCCCGAGCAACGGGACGAGCAGGACGGTCGCCGTCGTGTGCCCGGCGACCAGGGCCAGCAGCACCCAGCCGGCGAGCAGCGCGGCCCCGCCCGCCCGCAGCACCGGCCATGGCCACCGGTCGGTCCGCCAGCCGGCCCGCCGACGTCACCCCGGCGAACGCGCCGGCCCCGAACAGCGCCAGTACACCCGGCACCCACCCGGCATCGAGGCCGGTCACCTCCGTGGTCAGCGGTGCGAGGCAGGTGAAGGTGCAGAAGGTGGCGCCGTTGACCAGCGCGCCGAGCCCCAGGGCCAGCAGCAGCCGGGGTCGGCGCAGCGCCCGCAGCTCCGCGCGGGCCCCGGTGCCGGGCCGCTCCGGCTCGCTCCGGACGCCGCCCGGCACCGACCGGGCGATCGCGGCGAGTGCCGGCGCGGGCAGCAGGGCGACCGCCCAGAACGCGGAACGCCAGCCGAGCAGCCGGCCGAGCGCGGCGCCTGCGGGTACGCCCACCACACAGGCGAGCGCGGTCCCGCCGAGCAGGATCGAGGTGGCCCGGCCCTTGGCGTCCGGCGCGACCATCCCGGTCGCGGCGGTCAGCCCGACGGCCAGGAAACCGGCGCAGGCCAGGGCCGCGAGGACCCGGGTGGCCAGCAGGACGGCGAAGCCGGAGGTGAGGGCCCCGACCACATGAGCGAGCAGAAACACGCCCAGGAACACCAGCAGGGTCTGCCGCGTCGGGCGGCGTCGGCCGAGCAGCGCCGTCAGCGGCGCCCCCACGATCATGCCGACGGCGAAGGCGGACGTGAGTGTGCCCGCGGCGGGGACGGGGACCCCGAGGTCGCGGGCGATGTCCGGCACCAGTCCGGACAGCATGAACTCGGACGTGCCCTGGGCGAAGACGGCCAGGGCCAGCAGGTAGAGAGCGAAAGGCACGAAGACTCCACGCACCGTGTCGCGGACGGGTGGCGAGAACGCGGACCCGTGCCGGTGCACGACCGGTGAGTGCAGTCGAGAGTCGAGATCGGGCATCCGGCCGAGCACACAGGTCATCGCGTGCGGAACGGCGATCCGCTGAGGGCGTACGCCTCATGACCCCTCAGGCCCGGACAGGCGAACGAGGCCTGCGGGGTGCGGGAGGGAAGGGAACGACGAGAACGCCACCGGACGGCCGGTGGCTAGCGCCTGGATGCCTCGGGACTGGACACGGGCGGCACGCCAACGCCCGGGCGCGGACGCGTGCCACCCGTTTTCGGTGTGTGGTGCCGGTGTCGGAGCCCGTCAGCGCGGATCGAACACGATGCTGGCGAAGCGCGAGCCGCTGGGCGCCGACTTGCCGGGGGCGAGCCGCGTCGCCGTCCCCTTGCACTGCTTGTGCGTGTAGACGACCAGGGGCTTCTTCGTGGCGTTGCGGGCGGCGCGGGCCTCCTGGGCCATGTTCAGGCACTTGCGCGCCGGCGGGTTGTCGAGGGCGTACAGCTTGCCCTTGGGACCGATCCACAGGAACGCGTCGTCCGCGGCGAGCGCGGAGCCGGTGGTGGTCAGGGCGAGGGCGAGTCCGCCGAGAACGGCGACGAGCGGACGGCACAGGCGCATGATGGAGTCCCTCCGTGGGGGCGAGTTCGGGGTGAAACAGGGACGAGGCGGGGAACGAGGGAAGAGGGCAGCCGGAGAGCCGGGGGAGCGTGAGAGGCGGGGCGGCCTGGGCCGCAGCCGTAATCTCCCACTCCGGTCCGGCGCGCCCGAGGCCCCGACACGGGCACATCCATCGACCGGGGGACGGTGCGGATCCGGACGTTGACCCGCACCACCGGCTCTGTCCGAGAGCATGATCATGAGATATCGGTAAAATCTAGGCGTTTGCCGAAAATTCAGGCGGTCGGCCTTCGAGGGCCACCGCATCGCCGGAAGTGATCGATGCCCCGCAAGCGCTCCACGGACGAAGGCGACGAGCTGTTGGCCCGACTCGGCTCGCTCACCGCCCAGGCGCGCGAGCGCGCGGAGCTGCAACGCAGCCAGGTCGAGCTGGCCATCGCCCTCCAGCGCGGCATGCTCCCGCGGGACCTGCCCACCGCCCCGGGCCTGCATCTCGCCGTGCGCTACACACCGGCCAACCTCGGTCTCAACGTGGGCGGCGACTGGTACGACGCCTTCGCCCTGCCCGACGGCCGGATCGGGCTGTCCATCGGTGACGTGCAGGGGCACAACATCGAGGCCGCCGCGTTCATGGGCCAGGTGCGGGCCGGACTGCGCGCCCTGGCCTCCGTCACCAGCGACCCGGGCGAACTCCTCGCCCGCACCAACGAGCTGCTGCTCTCCCTGGGCAGCGACCTCTTCGCCACCTGCACCTTCATGCGCCTCAACCTCACCACCGGCGTGCTGGAGAGCGCCCGCGCCGGCCACATACCCTTCGTGTGGGCCACGGCGGACGGCAAGTCCGGCGTCGTCGACGACGAGGGAGGCCCGCCGCTCGGCATCGAGTCGGGCATGGAGTACCCGGTGACCCGGCACCGGCTGACCACGGGCGGCGTCTTCGTCCTGGTCACCGACGGCGTGGTGGAGGGACCGTCGCTGACCATCGAGGACGGGCTCGACCAGGTCGTCCGCCTCGCCGGCATCGCCGCCGTCGCGAGCCTGGAGGCACACGCGCTGGCCGCCGCCGTGATCAAGGGAGCCGAGAGCGTCGGCCACGAGGACGACGCCGCCGTCCTCGTCGTCGGCCTGGACGGCCCCTGCATCCACATGTGACCGCCCCGCCCCCGCCCCCGACCGACCCCACACCCCCGCCATCACCCGGCGGACCCTGCCCCGGCCGGTACGGTGTCGACCTCGGGCCCGGCAGGCCCGCTTCCGGCCGTGGTGTGCCGTCGGCGAGGTGCGCGGCCCTCGGTTCGGGCGGTGACGGTTTCCGGCGTCGGCGGGTACGGCCCTGTGCCGGGCCTGGCCTGGCCCGGCCGGGTCGTACGGTCCGGCCGTCCGCCGGGGCGGCCCTCGCCGGACTCCGCCCGCCCGCCGTCGCCGTGGAGGGACTTCGCGCGCCTCCGCCCGCCGCCCCGCCCCGACCTCGCCCGCCTCCGACCACCGCCCCGGTCCGGCCGGACCCGTGAGCGGCGCACCCGCGATCATGCCGACGGCGACGGCCCGAGCCGGCCGGGCGGGGTTCGTGGTGTCGGTCCAGCCGCGCGCGGCTCGGCGATCCGGTCGGCCGCCGGGGCGGCAGTCCGCGCCGCTGTCGGGGCACCGGTCCGCGCCGCCGTCGGGTGTCGGTGCGGTTAGGCCATCGGGCCGGACGGCGGCGGCTCCCGCCTCGCAGAGGCGGGGGTGGCGGTGTGAGATTGCTGGTGTGGTGGGTAACGAGGTTCAGCGCCGGTCGGGCGGCCATGCTGCCGTCCAGGTACTGGCCGTCGCAGCCTGCTACTTCGGCGCCGGTCGGCTCGGACTCGTGCGTGAGCTGGTCGTCGAGGGCGCCGTCGTCACCCCCATCTATCCCGCCAGCGGCGTCGCCGTCGCCGCCCTGCTGATCCTCGGGATGCGCTGCTGGCCCGGCATCACGATCGGTGCCCTCTTCGTCGTCATGTCGATCACCATGCCCCGCCTGGACGTGCTGGGCACCCTCGCCGGCCAGACCGGCGCACCGGTGTGCGCGGCGCTGCTGCTGCGCCGGGTCCGCTTCCGCAGCGACCTCGGCCGGCTGCGCGACGGACTCGCCCTGGTGTTCCTCGGCGCGCTCGGCGCCATGCTGATCAGCTCGACCGTGGGCGTCGGGCTCCTCGTCGTCACGGACCGGCTGGACGCGTCGAGCTTCCCGCCGGTGTGGCTGGCCTGGTGGGTGGGCGACGCGATGGGTGTCCTCATCGTCACCCCGCTGCTGCTGTTGCTGCACGGTGCCCGCTGGCCGCCGCCGCTGGCCCGCTGGAAGGAGGCGGTCGCGCTGACCGTCGTCGCCTGCGCGCTGGTGCCGGTCTCCGTCTACAGCTCGCTCAGCCTGCTCTTCCTCGTCTACCCGCTGCTGATCTGGGCCGCCCTGCGCTTCCAGCTCGTGGGCAGCGCGCTGTGCGCGTTGCTCACCTCCGTGCTGGCCACCGTCGCCGCGACGGACAACGTCGGCGCCTTCACCGGGCTGAGCCGTCTCGAGGTCATGGCGAAGCTCCAGGCGTTCAACGGCTCGATGGCGCTGACCGCGCTGCTGCTGTCCGCCGTGATCACCGAGCAGCACAACACCCGCCAGTCGGTGGAGAAGGCCTGCCAGGAACTGGTCGAGGTCCTCGAACACCTCACCGCGGGCGAGGCTCCGCCACGGCTGCCGCCCTCGAAGACCGACGGCCGGGACGAGACGCCGCGGCACCCGGAATCCTTCTGACGACCCGGGCCCGCACCCGGTCGGCCGGCTCTCTCCCGCCCGGCACCGGGCCGTCACGGCACCGGCGGTGCCGGGCGGGCGGCGACCTCGTTCGCCCGGGACTCCAGATAGCGCTGCTCGGCGAGGCTCGCCGTGGCCTTCGCGGCGCGGCGGTAGTGCTCGTACGCCCCGGCCGTGTCGCCGGTCCGCTCCAGCAGATGCGCCCGTACGGACAGCAGCCGGTGATGCCCGGCCATCCGCCCGTCGCCGTCCAGGCCGGACAGCAGGTCCAGCCCGGCCTGCGGTCCCTCGGTCTCGGCGAGCGCGATCGCGCGGTTCAGGGTGACCATCGGGTTGGGCGCGATCCGCTCCAGGATCAGGTACAGGGCGTGCACCTGCGCCCAGTCGGTCTCCTCGGCGGTGGCCGCGTCGGCGTGCGTGGCGGCGATCGCGGCCTGGAGCTGGTACGGCCCCAGGTCCGGGCCGGCCAGCGCCGCCTTCACCAGGTCCAGGCCCTCGTCGATCAGCGCGCGGTCCCACCGCTCGCGGTCCTGTTCGGCCAGCGGCACCAGGTCACCGGCCCGTGTCGTCCGTGCCTCGCGGCGGGCGTGGGTGAGCAGCATCAGCGCGAGCAGCCCGGTCACCTCGCCGTCCTCAGGCAACTGCGCGTGCACCGTCCTGGTCAGCCGGATCGCCTCGCGGGCGAGGTCGGCGCGGACCAGCTCGCCGCCCGAGGAAGCGGTGTACCCCTCGTTGAAGATCAGGTAGAGCACGTGCAGCACGACCCGCAGCCGCTCCTCGCGCTCCGCGCCCTCGGGCAGGGCGAACGAGCTGCCGGCGGCCCGGATGCGCTGCTTGGCCCGGCTGATCCGGGCCGCCATCGTGGCCTCCGGCACCAGGAACGCGCGCGCGATCTCGGCCGTGGTCAGGCCGCCCACCGCGCGCAGCGTCAGCGCGGTCTGGGAGGCCGCGGTCAGGGTCGGATGACAGCACAGGAACAGCAGGACGAGCGTGTCGTCGGTGTCCGGCACGTCCGCGGGGGCCACCTCGGCGGCCAGCGACGACTCCCGCTCGCGGCGCGCGTGGTCGCTGCGCAGCTGGTCGACGAGCCGCCGGGACGCGACCGTCGTCAGCCAGCCGCGCGGATGGTCCGGCACTCCCTCGGCGGGCCACTGCACGGAGGCGGCGAGGACGGCCTCCTGTACGGCGTCCTCGCATCCCTCGAACCGGCCGTACCGGCGCACCAGCGCACCGAGGACCCGCGGGGTGAGGTCACGCAGCAGGTCCTCGATGGCCGGTGCTGTCATGCCTCCAATTGTCCCTCGTAGAACATCACCTGCCGCACCTCGACCCCCAGGCCCGCGATCCGGGTGTCCGGGATCCGGGCCGCCAGCTCGATCGCCCGCTCCTTGTCCTCGCAGTCGATCAGGTAGAAGCCGCCCAGGAACTCCTTGGCCTCCAGGAAGGGGCCGTCGGTCACCACCGGCTGGCCGTCCCGCACGGACACCACGACGGCCTGCGACGGGTCCACCAGCGCCTGCGTGGCCAGCAGTTCGCCGGACTCCTTCAGCTCCTGGATGAACCTGGTGTGGCCCGCACCGATCGCCGCCTTCTCCTCGTCGGTCAGCGCGTCCATCACGGCCGGGTTGATGTGCAGACTGATCACGAACTTCATCGCGTACTCCTCGTGCTCCTCGTGCTGCGCGAGCCCCGGTCGGGGCCCTTCGACCGGTTGGTCGGAGCCGCCGTCGGCTTCTTGACATCCCTCGCTCGAAGATTCCCACGAGTTTTCCCCCGCCACGGAGAACTCCTCCGCACCCATGTCAAGAAGCCGCCGCCCGCTCCGACGGACCGGCGAGACACCGACAGAACAAGGAGAATCCGAGATGCGGGTCAACCGGGCATGGCTGGGACTGGCCGTCCTCATGCTGCCGACCTCGATCGTCGCGATGGACATGACGGCGCTGCTGCTCGCGCTGCCACGACTGAGCGCCGACCTGGGCGCGAGCAACGTCGAGCAGCTCTGGATCAGCGACAGTTACGGGCTCATGGTGGCGGGCCTCGTCATCACGATGGGCACGCTCGGCGACCGGATCGGGCGCCGGCGACTGCTCCTGACCGGCGCGGCGGCCTTCGCGGCGCTGTCGGTCGCCGCCGCGTTCGCGGCCGGCCCGCTGATGCTGATCGCCGTGCGCGCGCTGCTGGGCGTCGCCGGTGCGACGCTGGCACCGTCCACCCTCGCCCTGATCACCAACATGTTCCGCGACGAACGACAGCGCGGTCAGGCCATCGCGATCTGGGCGAGCTGCCAGTTCACCGGCGGTGCGCTCGGCCCGGTGCTGGCCGGCCTCCTGCTCCAGCACTTCTGGTGGGGCTCGGTGTTCCTCGGCGCCGTTCCGGCGATGGCCGTGCTGCTGCTCGCCGGTCCGGTCCTGCTGCCGGAGTTCCGCGGCGACCGCGCCGGGCGGCTGGATCCGGCGAGCGTCGGGCTGTCGCTGGTGTCCGCGCTGCTGCTGGTCTACGGCGTCAAGCAGCTGAGCCTCCAGGGCGCACCGGCCGCCGCGGCGGCGGCCCTCGTCGGGGGAGCCGCCGTCGGAGCGCTGTTCGTCCGTCGTCAACTGCGGCTGCCGGAGCCTTTGTTGGACCTGCGGCTGCTGCGCAGCCGACCCTTCACGGCCGTCCTCGTCGCGCTGGTCCTCGCCGGTGTCGCCATGGCCGGCACCGGTCTGGTGGTGACCCAGTACCTGCAGAGCGTGCTCGGACACTCGCCGCTCGCGTCGGCGGTGCTGTTCGCGCCCATGGGGCTGGGCGTGGCGGTCGGCACCCTGACCGCGCCCCTGCTCGCCCGGCGGATGCGGCACACGACCGCGATCGCGGGCGGGCTCGCGGCATCGGCGCTGGGCAGTCTGCTCCTGACCGGCGTCCACGGGTCGCTCGCGCTGCCGCTGGTGATGACCGGGATCGCCGTCCTGGCCCTCGGCACCGGCCCGCTGTTCGCGCTCGGCACCGGACTGGTCGTCGGGTCCGTACCGCCGGAGCGGGCCGGCTCGGCGGCGTCGATGTCGGAGACCGGCAACTACTTCGGCGGCTCGCTCGGCTTCGCACTGCTCGGTGTGCTGGCCGCAGTGGTCTACCGCGACCGCACCCACGGCACGTCCGACTCACTGGCCGGCGCGGTCGCGGCGAGCCGGCGTCTTCCGGCGGGCCGGGGAGCGGAACTGCTGCACACCGCGCGGGAGGCGTTCACCGCGAGCCTGCACACCGTCGGTGTCGCCGCCGCCGTCATCTTCGCCGTCCTCTCCGTACTGACCCTCACCCTGCGTCCGGCAGCCCGCCCCGCCCCGACGACGCCCCGCGAGCAGGTGCGGGCCTCGCGGTGAATTACTTACACTTGGTTGAACAGTTCAGACTGTTAAACCTATCGTAAGCAGCATGGATACGGTTGCACTCGCCGTCGGGCTCCGGCTGGCCATGGGCCGCACCGTCCGGCGGCTGCGGCAGGCGCACGCGGTCGGGGACGTGTCACTGTCAGGGGTCTCGGTGCTGGCCCGGCTCGCCCGGACCGGTCCGGACTCGCCGGGCTCGCTCGCCGACCTGGAGCGGGTCCGGCCGCAGGCCATGGCGGCCACACTCGCCGGACTCGAACAGCGCGGGCTCGTCAGCCGCGCGCCCGACTCCGCGGACGGACGCCGGGCCATCGTCTCCGTCACCGACGAGGGCCGGACCATGCTGGAGCAGCGCCGCTCCGAGTCCGTGACCCGGCTCGCCCACGCCCTGGACGAGTTCACCCCGCAGGAACGGCAGGCCCTGCAGGACGTCCTGCCCCTGCTCGACCGGCTGGCGGAACGACTGTGAGCGGCGCACGGCCCGCGGCGGCGGGCGCACCCGGCGACGGCGGCGGCATACGCGGGCGGCTGCTCGCGCGCTCCGCGCGGCTGCGAGACACACCCCCGGGCCCCGGCTACAAGTGGGTGGCCCTCTCCAACACCACGCTCGGCGTGCTGATCGCCACGATGGACGCTTCCATCGTGATCATCTCGCTGCCGGCGATCTTCCGCGGGATCGGCCTCGACCCGCTCGCGGCCGGGAACATCGGCTATCTGCTGTGGATGATCCTCGGCTATCTGCTGGTCTCGGCCGTCCTGGTCGTCGTCCTCGGCCGGCTCGGCGACATGTTCGGCCGGGTCCGCATCTACAACCTCGGCTTCCTGGTCTTCGCGTGCGCCTCCGTCGCGCTGTCCCTCGACCCCTTCCGGGCCGGCGCGGGCGCGCTCTGGCTCATCCTGTGGCGCATCGTGCAGGCCTTCGGCGGGTCCATGCTCACCGCCAACTCGGCCGCGATCCTCACCGACGCCTTCCCGGCCCGGCAGCGCGGCATGGCCCTCGGCATCAACCAGATCACCGCGCTCGCCGGGCAGTTCCTCGGCCTGCTCGCCGGCGGTCTGCTGGCCGCGGTCGACTGGCGGGCGGTGTTCTGGGTGAGCGTCCCGGTCAGCATCACCGGCACGATCTGGTCGTATCTGAGCCTGCGCGAGACCTCCGTCGGCGGCCGCGGCCGGGTCGACTGGCTCGGCAACATCACCTTCGCCTGCGGCGCCGGCATCCTGCTCGCCGGCATCACCTACGGCATCCAGCCGTACGGCGGCCACTCCACCGGCTGGACCAACCCCTGGGTCCTGAGCGGCCTGTTCGGCGGACTGTTCCTGCTGCTGGTCTTCGGCTACGTCGAGACCCGCGTCCCCGAGCCGATGTTCCGGCTGTCCCTGTTCACGGTGCGGGCGTTCGCCGCGGGCAACCTGGCCGCCCTGCTGACCGCCATCGCCCGCGGCGGGCTCCAGTTCATGCTGATCATCTGGCTCCAGGGCATCTGGCTGCCGCTGCACGGCTACGACTTCGAGGACACCCCGCTGTGGGCCGGCATCTTCATGCTCCCGCTCACCCTCGGCTTCCTGATCGCGGGGCCCGTCTCCGGCTACCTGTCCGACCGGTTCGGCGCCCGGCTGTTCTCCACCGCCGGGCTGCTCCTCGTCGCCGCGTCCTTCCTCGGCCTGCTCGCCCTGCCCGTCGACTTCGACTACGGCGCCTTCGCGACACTGCTGCTGCTCAACGGCCTGGGCCAGGGCATGTTCTCCGCGCCCAACACCTCCTCCATCATGGGCAGCGTGCCGGCCCGCTACCGGGGCGTGGCCTCGGGGATGCGCTCCACCTTCCAGAACTCGGGCACGGCCCTGTCCATCGGGGTCTTCTTCTCGCTCATGGTGTCCGGGCTCGCCGGCACCCTGCCGAGGACGCTCGCCGCCGGGCTCCACGCCCACGGCGTCCCCGCCGGCACCGCCCACGAGGTGGCCTCGCTGCCCCCGGTCAGCACCCTGTTCGCCACCTTCCTGGGCAACAACCCCATCGGCCATCTGCTCGGCTCCGGCGGCACCCTGGAGCAGCTGACCGCGGCCCAGCGCGCCACCCTGACCGGCCACACCTTCTTCCCGGAGCTGGTCTCCGGGCCCTTCCATCACGGCCTGACCATCGTCTTCGGCGTCGCCGCCGGCATGGCCCTGGTCTCCGCGCTCGCCTCCGCGCTGCGCGGCGGCCACGAGCGCGCCGACGACGACACCCCGACGTCCGGGCACGACACGAAAGGACAGCCCTCGTGCCGCACAGCGCGCTCCTCGTGATGGACGTCCAGCGCTCCGTCCTCGACCGTTTCGACACCTCCGGTGACTACCTCGGCCGCCTCGGCGAGGCCGTCGCCGCCGCCCGCACGGCCGGGTTGCCGGTGATCTACGTCGTGGTCGGCTTCCGGCCCGGCCACCCCGAAGTCAGCCCGCGCAACACGTCGTTCGGCGCCGTCGCCGGATCCGGCCGGTTCGCCACGGGCGACCCCGGCGCCGAGATCCACCCCGACGTCGCACCGCGCCCCGAGGACGTCGTCGTCACCAAGCGCCGGGTGAGCGCGTTCGCGGGCAGCGACCTCGACCTGGTCCTCCGGTCGGGCGGCATCGAGCATCTGGTGCTCACCGGCATCGCCACCAGCGGCGTCGTCCTGTCCACCGTGCGCCAGGCCGCGGACCTCGACTTCCGCCTCACCGTCCTCGACGACGCCTGCCTCAACGCGGACCCGGAGGTCCACCGCGTCCTCACGGAGAAGGTCTTCCCTCGCCAGGCGGACGTGCTGTCCGTCGCGGACTGGACCAAGGCCCTTGCCGGGAGCGGTGGTTGAGGAATCACTACGCGGTCCTCGCGCGCCGTCTGCGTACGACATGGCGCACGACGAGGCCCGCGAGGACGACGGCGACGGCGATCACGACGTAGAGCAGATAGCGGTTGACCTCGGCGTAGATGGTGGTGATGTGACTGCCCGCCAGGTAGGCGAGGGTCGTCCACAGGCCCACCCACAGCGCCGCGCCGAGCGCGTTGAAGGCGAGGAAGCGCGGCCAGGGCATGCCGGTGGTGCCCGCGATGATGCCGTTGGCCTGGCGCAGCCCCTCGATGAACCGGGCCACGGTCACGATCTTGCCGCCGTGCCGGGCGAAGAACTCCTCGGCGGCGGCGAACCGCTCCGGCGTCAGGAAGACGTACTTCCCCCACCGGTGCACGAAGGCCCGCCCGCCGACCCGGCCGATCAGATAGCCGATGTTGTCCCCGACGACGGCCGCGACGAAGGCGATGACCGCCACTGCCACGACGTTCAGCCGCCCCGCGCCCGCGTACACCCCCGCCGCGAGCAGGATCGTCTCGCCGGGCGCGGGCACCCCGAAGTCCTCGACCAGGACCACCGCCCCGACCGCCCAGTAGCCGTAGTGTTCGAGCAGCGGCGCCAGATGAGCCAGCGGGCCCGGGAGCGGAGGGGCGGACATGACACCACGGTACGTCCGGCCGGCCCGCCCCGGGCGGCGACGGGTCAGGAGCGGGCCACGGTGTCCTCGTCCGCTACGGCCGCGGTCGCGTCCGCCGCGACGGGGCGCGGCTCCTCGCCCGGTGCCGTGGATCCGGACCGCAGGGCGGTCAGCCGACGGGCGAGCGGCTCCGTGCAGCGGGCGGTCAGCGGGCCGAGGACGACGAGGATCAGCACGTACGCCGTGGCCAGCGGGCCGAGGTCGGAGTCGATCCCGGCGGTGACGGCGAGACCGGCGATGACGATGGAGAACTCGCCGCGCGCGACCAGCGTGCCGCCCGCCCGCCAGCGGCCCTTGACCGAGACGCCCGCACGCCGGGCCGCCCAGTACCCCGTCGCGATCTTGGTGAGCGCGGTGACCACGGCCAGCGCGAGCGCGGGCAGCAGCACCGGCGGGATGCTCGCCGGGTCCGTGTGCAGACCGAAGAAGACGAAGAACACCGCCGCGAACAGGTCCCGCAGCGGCGCGAGCAGGTGGTGGGCGCCCTCGGCGACCTCGCCGGACAGGGCGATGCCGACGAGGAACGCGCCGACGGCCGCCGACACCTGGAGCTGCTGCGCCACACCGGCGACCAGCAGCGTCAGCCCGAGCACGACGAGCAGCAGCTTCTCCGGGTCGTCGGTGGAGACGAAGCGGGAGATGTGCCGCCCGAAGCGCACCGCCACCAGCAGGACCAGGCCGGCCACGCCGAGCGCGATGCCCAGGGTGAGGCTTCCGGCGGCGAAGCCGGTGCCCGCCAGCAGCGCCGTGACGACCGGCAGATACACCGCCATGGACAGGTCCTCCAGCACCAGGATGCTGAGGATCACCGGGGTCTCCCGGTTGCCGATGCGGCCGAGGTCGCCGAGGACCTTGGCGATGACGCCGGAGGACGAGATCCAGGTGATGCCGGCCAGTACGACGGCGGCGATCGGACCCCAGCCCAGCAGCAGGGCCGTCGCGGCGCCGGGCAGGGCGTTGAGGGCCATGTCGACGAGACCGGCCGGGTACTGGGTCCGGAGGTTGGAGACCAGGTCGCTGGCCGTGTACTCCAGGCCCAGCATGAGCAATAGCAGGATCACGCCGATCTCGGCGCCGATCGCCACGAACTCCTCGCTGGCGCCGAGCGGCAGCAGCCCGCCCTCGCCGAAGGCCAGCCCGGCCAGCAGGTACAGGGGTATCGGCGAGAACCGCAGGCGGGCGGCGAGCCGGCCGAGCAGGCCGAGGCCGAGGATGATGGCACCGAACTCGATCAGGAAGACCGCGGAGGAGTGCACGCGCTCACTCCCGCCCGAGTATCGCGGCGGCGGCGTCGGCGCCCTCGCGGGTGCCGATCACGATCAGCGTGTCCCCGCCGGCCAGCCGGAAGCCGGGTCCGGGGGAGGGGATGGCCTCGGCGCGGCGCAGTACGGCCACGATCGACACACCGGTCTCGGTGCGCATCCGGGTGTCGCCGAGCAGCCGGCCGTTCCAGTACGAGACGGAGGACAGCTCGATCCGCTCGGCCACCAGGCCCAGCTCCGTCGTGGACAGCAGGTTCGGGCTGCGGTGGGCGGGCGTCAGGGTGCCGGCCAGCGCCTCCGCCTCCTGGCCCGTGAGGTGGACCGACAGCGCACAGGCGTCGGGGTCGTCGCCCTGGTACGCGCTCAGCGTTCTCGACCCGTCCCGGTGGGCCACCACCGACAGTCCGCGGTGTTCGCGGGTCGTCAGGTCGTACCGGACGCCGATGCCCGGCAACGGCGTTCTGCTCGTGCGTGCGGCGCCCATGGCTGCCCCCCTGTCCGTTTGGCGATTTCTTGGCGAAACCATTATCGGAACTTTATCCCGGCATGTGTGGGACGGCCGAATGGGCCCCGGGTCGGGCGGGGGCGGGGGTGGTGTGCCGTTACGCGCCGTGGTGCGAGGAGGTCTCGTCGTCCTCGGGGGCGAGCTGGCAGGCGTGGCACAGGTCGTGCTCGCCGTCACGGCTGACGACGGTTCCCCAGCCGAGGCACACCTCGCAGTCGCGGGCGAGGTCCAGGTCGGGGCGGGGAGGCAGGAGGGGGCTGCGGTGGGCTCCGTAGGCCATGAGCTGTGCGGCTCCTCGGAAGTCGCGGGGAGGGGTGGCGGCGTCGCCGCGAGCGGTGACAACGCTGTCAGGCCGCTTCCAGTATGTCCGAGATATGCGGCATGTCTGTGGCGTACGTCACACAGTGACGCATCTCGCCCGCCTCCATCCCACCTCACCCGGCGTGCGTCGAGTCAGCCGAGGGTGCCGAGCCGGGCCTCCCGCCACAGGTCCACGCCGCCGTCGGTCGCGTACTTGTCGATCTCGGCCAGCTCCTCGGCGCTGAAGTCCGGGTTCTCCAGGGCCGCCACGTTCTGCTCCAGCTGCTCGGTCCGCGAGGCGCCGATCACGAGCGACGTCACCCGCTCGTCCCGCAGCGCCCACGCCAGCGCCAGCTGGGCGAGGGTCTGGCCGCGCCGGGCCGCGATGTCGTTCAGTGACCGCAGCCGGTCCAGCATGTCGTCCGTCAGCCAGGACGTGTCGAACGACGTGCCCTGTGCGGCCCGCGAGTCCCGTGGCACGCCGTCGAGGTAACGGTCCGTCAGCAGCCCCTGGGCGAGCGCCGTGAAGCCGATGACCCCGAAGCCCTCCTCCTCGGCGGTGTCCAGCAGCCCGTCGGTCTCGATCCAGCGGTTGACCATGCTGTACGACGGCTGGTGGATCAGCAGCGGGGTGCCCAGCTCACGCAGGATCGCGGCCGCCTGCCGGGTGCGCTCGGCGTCGTAGGAGGAGATGCCCACGTAGAGGGCCTTGCCCTGGCGGACGGCGGTGTCGAGCGCGCCCATCGTCTCCTCCAGCGGCGTGGAGGCGTCCAGCCGGTGGGAGTAGAAGATGTCCACGTAGTCCACGCCCATCCGGCGCAGCGACTGGTCCAGCGAGGCCAGCACGTACTTGCGCGAGCCGCCGCCCTGCCCGTAGGGGCCGGGCCACATGTCCCAGCCGGCCTTGGTGGAGATCACCAGCTCGTCCCGGTACGGCGCCAGGTCCCGCTTCAGCAGCCGGCCGAAGTTCTCCTCGGCGGCGCCGTACGGCGGACCGTAGTTGTTGGCCAGGTCGTGGTGGGTGATCCCGAGGTCGAAGGCGCGCAGCGCGATCTCGCGCTGGGTCTCGAAGGGGCGGTCGTCGCCGAAGTTGTGCCAGTAGCCGAGCGACAGGACCGGCAGGTCCAGTCCCGAGCGGCCGGTGCGCCGGTAGCGCATGGTGCCGTCGTAGCGGGCGGGGTCCGCGACGTGGGTCATCGGGTCTCTCCGGGTGGTGCCGTAGGGGCCGCCGCTCCGGGTGCGGAGGGGGGCAGGTCCACCCTCGCTTCCGCGTGTCGTGCGCGTCCAACCGCCGTGCCGGATGGGATTGAGTGATTCCGTTTCTGAATCGGGTGCGGACGACCTGCCTCGTCGCTCACGGTTGTTCGATCCTACGAACTTCACGCGAGTCGGGTTACCGGCCCGCCACGCCTCTGATAGGAAACTTTCCTACCAGTAGCGGTACGGACCAACTCCCCACCCCCCGCATCGACTTGGAGTCCCTGTGGTGCACGCAGACCGCGAATCATCCCCCGCCACCGTCTCCCGCCGCACTCTCGTCGCCGTGCTCGGCGCCGCCGTCGCCTCCGGTGCCCTGATCGGCACCCAGCGCGCGAGCGCGGCCCCCTCCACCCGCGCGGCCCGGGCGGCCGGAGCGGGCCTCGACGATCCGGCGAAGAAGGAGATCGCCATGGAACTCGTGTCGAGCGCGGAGAACTCCTCGCTCGACTGGAAGGCCCAGTACAAGTACATCGAGGACATCGGCGACGGCCGCGGCTACACCGCCGGCATCATCGGCTTCTGTTCCGGCACCGGCGACATGCTCGACCTCGTCCAGCTCTACGCCGACCGCAAGTCCGGCAACGTCCTCGCGAAGTACCTGCCCGCCCTGCGCAAGGTCAACGGCAGCGACTCGCACGCCGGCCTCGACCCGGACTACCCCGACGACTGGCGCAGGGCGGCCAAGGACACCGTCTTCCAGCAGTGCCAGAACGACGAGCGCGACCGCGTCTACTTCAACCCCGCGGTCGCCCAGGGCAAGACGGACGGCCTGCGCGCGCTCGGCCAGTTCTGCTACTACGACGCCATCGTCATGCACGGCGACGGCGGCGACCCCACCAGCTTCAGCAACATCCGCAAGCGCGCGCTGCGCAGCGCCGAGCCGCCGGCGCAGGGCGGCGACGAGACGACGTACCTGAACGCCTTCCTCGACGCCCGGGTGTGGGCCATGAAGCAGGAGGAGGCACACAGCGACACCAGCCGTGTCGACACCGAGCAGCGGGTCTTCCTGCGCAAGGGCAACCTCGACCTGAACACCCCGCTCGACTGGAAGACGTACGGGGACAGTTACCACATCGGCTGACACACCATCAGCCGGCAGGCCGCCGGACGCGGCTCCCGGGACACCGGAGCGCGGCCCGGCGGCCTGCCGCGCCGCTCCCGGGCGAGGACCGGCGGAGCGCGGCGCACGCGGCGGGGTGTACTCGCGGGCCAGGGTCCTGACGGGGAAGGATGGGCGGCGAGCGATCGATCACACCGGCATCGATCACAGCGACGCGGAGGAACAAGGACTCATGTCGCACGAGCGAGCGGGCCGGCCGGCCGAGCCCGAGGACCTGGTCGACGTGGCCCGGCTGGTCACGGCGTACTACGCGCTCCACCCGGATCCGGCCGACCCGGGACAGCGGGTCGCGTTCGGCACCTCCGGGCACCGGGGCTCGTCCCTGGCGAGCGCCTTCAACGAGGACCACATCGCGGCCACGAGCCAGGCCATCTGCGAGTACCGCGCGGAGCAGGGCACCGACGGCCCGCTCTTCCTGGGTGCCGACACCCACGCCCTGTCGGAGCCCGCGAAGGTCACCGCGCTGGAGGTGTTCGCGGCCAACGGCGTGAGCGTCCTGATCGACAGCGCCGACGGCTACACGCCCACCCCGGCCGTCTCGCACGCCGTCCTCACCCACAACCGCGGCCGCGCCTCCGGTCTCGCCGACGGCGTCGTGGTCACCCCCTCGCACAACCCGCCCGCCGACGGCGGCTTCAAGTACAACCCGCCGAGCGGCGGCCCGGCCGCCTCCGACGCCACCTCCTGGATCCAGGACCGGGCCAACCAGATCATCACCGGCGGCCTGAAGGACGTGCGCCGGCTGCCGTACGCCCGTGCTCTCGCCGCCGGGACGACCGGACGGTACGACTTCCTCGGCGCCTACGTCGGCGATCTGCCGAGCGTGCTGGACCTGGACGCGATCCGCGCGGCCGGCGTGCGCATCGGCGCCGACCCGCTCGGCGGCGCCTCCGTCGCCTACTGGGGCCGCATCGCCGAAGAGCACCGCATCGACCTGACCGTGGTCCATCCGCACACCGACCCCACCTGGCGGTTCATGACGCTGGACTGGGACGGCCAGATCCGCATGGACTGCTCCTCGCCCCACGCGATGGCCTCCCTCATCGAGCAGCGCGACCGCTTCCGCATCGCCACCGGCAACGACGCCGACGCCGACCGGCACGGCATCGTCACCCCGGACGCGGGCCTGATGAACCCCAACCACTACCTCGCGGTCGCCATCGACTACCTCTACCGGCACCGCGAGCGCTGGCCCGCCGCCGCGGGCGTCGGGAAGACGCTCGTCTCCTCCACGATGATCGACCGGGTCGCCGCCGACCTCGGCCGGCCGCTGGTCGAAGTCCCGGTCGGGTTCAAGTGGTTCGTGGACGGACTGGCCGGCGGCTCACTGGGGTTCGGTGGCGAGGAGTCGGCCGGCGCGTCCTTCCTGCGCCGCGACGGCTCGGTGTGGACCACCGACAAGGACGGCATCCTCCTCGCCCTGCTCGCCTCCGAGATCACGGCCGTCACGGACCGGACCCCGTCGGAGCACTACGCCGGCCTGACCGTCCGCTTCGGCACGCCCGCCTACGCCCGCGTCGACGCGCCCGCGACCCGCGAACAGAAGGCGCTGCTGGGCACGTTGTCCCCGGCCCAGGTCACCGCTGACACCCTCGGCGGCGAGCCCGTCACGGCCGTGCTCACCGAGGCGCCCGGCAACGGCGCCGCGATCGGCGGGATCAAGGTCACCACGGACAACGCCTGGTTCGCGGCCCGCCCTTCGGGCACCGAGGACGTCTACAAGGTCTACGCCGAGTCCTTCCTCGGCCCCGCTCACCTCGCCCGGGTCCAGGAGGAGGCCGAGGCCGTGGTGCGCGGCGCACTGGGCGGCTGACCGCCGAGGCGGCGGCCTCCGCCGACGCGGGCGCGGAGGCCGCCGTGCGCTCAGCCGCGCCCGCGGTGCCGGTCCAGCCGGTCCAGGACCGCTTGGGCCATGGCCTGTTCGCCCCTGGCGTTGGGGTGGGCCGGGGCGGCGGGCGCGGCGGGCCGGAGCGGCTCGATCCAGCGGTCCGCGGGCGACTTGCACATGTCGTGGCCGACCGTGGGGCCGTAGGTGTCCACGTACGCGGCCCGGTTGACCGGAGCGCGCCCTCGGCCGCCGACCCGTCCACGGCCTGACCGACGCCCTCGACGCGCTGTGGGCGGCCATGGCGGACAGCGGACCGGTGCCATGAGCCTCCTGATCCCGCTGTACGTGCACCCGGCCGAGGACCCCGGCGCCTGGCACCGGCTGATCGCCGTGGCCGCCCGCACCTACGCGGTCGTCCTCAACCCGGCCGACGGACCGGGGGCCGCCCCGGACCCCGCGTTCACGGGCGTCGCCGGGTCACTGCGGGCGGCCGGCGCCCGGCTACTCGGGTACGTCGACACCGGCTACGGCATCCGGGACCGGGACCGGATCACCGAGGACGTGCGGCGGCACCTGGCCTGGTCCGCCGCCGACGGCCGGTTCCTCGACCGGGTGACCGCCATCCGTGAGGGCCTGCCCGCCTGCCGCCGGCTGGTGCGGGAGATCCGCCGACTGGGCGCGACCACCGTCGTCCTGAACCCGGGCGTCCACCCGGCCCCGGCTATGCCCGCCTCGCCGACCTCACCGTCACCTTCGAAGGGCACTGGTCCACCTACGTCGGGGGCGTTCACCCGGCCGGCCTGGACGGGCCGCCGGCCGCCGCAGCGGTTCTGCCGTCTCGCCTACGGCGTCCCCGAGTCCCTCGTCCCGCTCGCCGTACGGACCGCGCACGAGCGCGGCGCGGGGGTGTGCGGGCCGGTGACGGGGGAACTCGCCAATCCTTGGCCGGAGTTGACGCCGGCGTTGGCCCGGCCCGGTGGGTGGCCTGCGGGAACGGTGTGCGAAGCTGCGGGGACAGCGACCGCGCGACGGAGGAGAGGCGCCTCATGGCCATCATCCACCACACCACGCTCAAGCCCACGAAGCTGGAGCTGCTCACCGACTGGCTGCCCTCCCGCCCCTGGTACCGCGGCGGTCCGGACGCCCCGGTGCTGACCAAGTCCGGCGGCTTCCGGCTGGACGACCCGGCGGGCGAGGTCGGGATCGAGTTCATGGTGGCCACGGACACCTCCACCCCCGAACCGACCGCCTACCTCGTCCCGTTGACGTACCGCGGCGCACCGCTGGCCGGCGCGGAGCACGCCCTGGTCGGCACGATGGAGCACGGTGTGCTGGGCAGGCGCTGGGCCTACGACGGCTGCCACGACCCGGTGCTGGCCGCCGAGCTCCTGAGGCTCATCGACGGCCGGGCCCAGGCGCAGGCCCAGAGCATCGACAGCGCCCCCGACCACGAGGTGGCCCGGTCCCGCACCGGAGTTCCCTTCGCCCTGGACAGCTTCACCCCGGCCCCGGTCGACGACGAGCACGGCACCCGCCTTCCCGCTCCGCACGGCACGGTCCTCCAGGTGCACCGGGTCCTGACCCCCGTCCCGCAGGAGGACCCGCCGGTGTCCCCCGAGGGCGCCGTCGGCCATGTGTCCCGCTGCTGGCAGGCGCCGGACGGCACGCGTCTGTCGGCGCTGTTCGTGACGGTGCGCACGGCCTGATCCGGGACGTCCCGACGCCACTCAGGCGCCTTCTGGCATGGTCCGGTCAAATCTGACAGTCTTTTGACGATTCGACGATTCGACGATTCGACAGTCCGACGGTTCGCCCCTCCGCGGCCGCGCCGGCGCACCCCAGCCGGCCGGCCGCCATCGAGCAGGCCGGGATCCCGGCCGCCGCAAAGGAGCAGCGTGTGAGACCGACCCCCCACAAGGCCCTCGGCGCCGGTGCGCTCACCGTCGCCGCGCTGGCCGCCCTCGTCCTCCCCGCAAGCCCCGCCGCCGCAGCCCGGCCGGCCCCGCACCGGGCCCCGCGCCCGGCCGCCGCCTGCACTCCGGCACAGGTCGTCGGCAACGGCGGCTTCGAGAACGGCACATCGTCGTGGACGCCATCCTCGGCCGGCACGATCACCAGCCGCTCCGGACAGACCGCCCACGGCGGCAGCTCCTACGCCTGGCTGGACGGCACCGGCAGCACCCACACCGACAGTGTGAGCCAGAGCGTCACCGTCCCGGCCGGGTGCGACAAGGCCACCCTCACCTTCTGGCTGCACATCGACACCGCCGAGACCACGTCGTCCGTCGCCTACGACACGCTCACGGCCAGGATCGGCAGCACGAAGCTGGCCACGTACTCGAATCTCGACAAGAACACCGGCTACGTGAAGAAGTCGTTCGACGTGTCGGCGTACGCCGGACAGACCGTCACCCTCTCCTTCACCGGCACCGAGGACGCCAGCCTCCAGACCAGCTTCGTGCTGGACGACATCGCGCTCGACACCTCCGGCGGCACCGCACCGCCGGGCGACTCCACCCGCACCCCGGCCACGCCGTCGTACACCGTGAACCTCAGCGGCGACACGACCGGCACCCGGTGGACCGGGCACGAGAGCGTGACCTTCACCAACGCCTCGGCCGCCGCCCTGAACGAGGTCTATCTGCGGCTGTGGGACAACTACCACGGCACGTGCGACGCCATGCCGATCCAGGTCACGGGCGTCACCGGCGGCACCGCGGAGGCGCCCACCGTGGGCTGCACCGCCCTCAAGGTCGACCTGCCGGCGCCGCTCGCCCAGGGCCAGAGCGCCACCATCGGCTTCGACCTCGGCATCACGGTGCCCAGCGGCGCCGACCGCTTCGGCCACGACGGCGCCTACAGCTTCATCGGCAACGCCCTGCCCGTCCTCGCCGTCCGCGACAGCTCCGGCTGGCACCTGGATCCGTACACGAACAACGGCGAGTCCTTCTACTCCCTGGCCGCCGACTTCAAGGTGACCCTGGACCACCCCAGCAGCCTGCTGGTCCCGGCCACCGGCACCTCCGCCGACACCCCCGGCGCGGGCGGCCGTACGGTGACGACGGCGACGGCGTCCGCGGTGCGTGACTTCGCCTGGGCCGCCGGACCCTTCACCAAGATCTCCGGCACCTCGAACGCAGGCGTCGCGGTGAACGTCTACTCCGTCCCGGGCATCAGCTCCGCCGACGCCCAGTCCATGCTCAGCACCGCGAAGAGCGCCGTGGACGCCCACGCGGGCCGCTTCGGCGCCTACCCCTACGGCGAGCTGGACGCCGTGCTCGACAACAACTACTGGTTCGGCGGCATGGAGTATCCGGGGTTCGTCCTGGACGTGGTCAGCAACACCGCGCTCACGCACGAGATCGGGCACCAGTGGTGGTACGGCATCGTCGGCGACGACGAGTACAACAGCCCCTGGCTGGACGAGGCGTTCACCGACTACGCCACCGACCTCGCCCTCGGCAAGGCCGGCAGCAACTGCTGGAACAGCGTCTCCTGGGCCTCGTCCGACGAGAAGATCACCAACTCCATGGCCTACTGGGACGCCCACTCCTCGCGCTACTCCACCGTCGTCTACGGCTACGGCAAGTGCGCCCTGCACGACCTGCGCCGCGTCCTCGGCGACACCGCCATGACCAAGCTGCTGAAGGACTACGCGAGCGCGCACTGGTACGGCGTGTCGACCACGGCCGAGTTCAAGGCGGCGGCCCAGGCGGCCACCAGCACCGACCTCGCGTCCTTCTGGGCGCAGCACCGTATCGACGGCTGACGACAGCCCGGCGGCCGACGACAGCCGGCGACGGCTGACGACGGCCGGTCGTGACCGATCCCGCGGCGGGCGGTCGCGGAGGCGGCTCGGGCCACCTCTGCGACCGTCCGCCGTACGATCGTCGGGCCACCCGTATGGACCAAGCAGGGCCCGGGATGGCCGTGTTGGGCGGCTTCCGGCGTGCGGGGCCGCCCGACTGCGTGTCAGATGACAGACGTGCGAACCTCCATCCTCTTCCAGCGCAGCCTGACCCGTCCGGCCCTCACAGGGGCCCTGACCGGCCTTCTCCTGTGCGCGTCCGTCCCATCGGCGCTGTCCGCGCCGGCCCCCTACGTACCGCCGCGCGGCACCGCGTACATGGGCATGGGCGTCCTCGCCCACGACGGCAGCACCTCCGACGCAGGCGACGGCAACACGGACGACTCGTCGACCGTGCCCCGCGCGACCCAGACCGAGGGGGTGGACGTCTCCAGCTATCAGGGCAACGTGGCCTGGTCCACCCTGTGGAGCGGCGGGGTCAGATGGGCGTACACCAAGGCCACCGAGGGGACGAGCTACCGGAACCCCTCTTTCACCCAGCAGTACAACGGTCCGTACAGCACCGGCATGATCCGGGGCGCGTACCACTTCGCGACCCCGGACTCCTCCGGCGGCGCCGCTCAGGCCGACTACTTCGTCGGCCACGGCGGCGGCTGGTCCAAGGACGGCAAGACCCTGCCCGGCGCGCTCGACATCGAGTGGAACCCGTACGGCGACGACTGCTACGGCAAGTCCAAGAGCGCGATGGTCAGTTGGATCCGCGACTTCCTGAACCGGTACAAGTCCCGCACGGGACGCTACGCCGTCATCTACACGGCGACCAACTGGTGGACCGAGTGCACCGGGAACTACGGCGGCTTCGCGGCGAACAACCCGCTGTGGATCGCCCATTACTCCTCGAGCGCCGGGACACTGCCGGCGGGCTGGAAGACGTACACGATGTGGCAGTACACCTCGACCGGGAACACCGTCGGGGACCGCGACCGGTTCAACGGCTCGACCGACCGGCTGAAGGTCCTTTCGACGGGGTGAGCGGACTCCGACACCGGACTGACCGCGTTCTCCGGGCTGTTGCCGTGACGGGGGCAGGACGGATCCACCCCCGTCACGGCGCAGTCAGGAGAAGACGACCGAGCGGAGCTTGAGACGGTCGCCCAGGACCTTCCCGGGGTTCATGACGTAGTAGGTGTCGCCTTCGCAGTCCGGGTCGAGGAAGACGATGGCGGTGGCGTCCGTCCGGTTCTTGGGCGCGTAGCCGGGTTCCTCGGCCGTCCCGGGGAGGTTGAGGCACGCCCCGCTCGGCGGGTCGGTCAAGTTCTCGACGTGCCGGGCTCCGCCGAGGCCGGTGTACGAGTACTGGAAGGATCCGGTCGCCGCGAAGGCCGGCGTCGGCAGGGTCACGATCAGAGCCAGGGAGCCGACGGCGCAGGCCAGGGCGGTACGAAGGCGCATGTACGCGGTCCTTTCGGAGGTGACGACAACGTGATCGTGACTGCCCCTCGCCGTGCCCGATATGCGCCCCTCATTCTGATGAGGGAATGCCCGGATCCGTGTCCAACTCGGCACGGGCGGCCCGGAGTCGCGCCGGTGCCGGCGGTCCGGGAGTAGTGTGTTGTTGCACGTGTAACCTTGACCTGCGGAAAGAGCGGGGGAGGGTGCGTGGTCCCTGCAACCGTCCGTTACACGTGTAGCTGTGTGCCAATACCACGGCGGCGCCGCCTCCTTGGGACGAGGAGACGGCGCCGCGCTTCGTCACACGCCTCGCGGCGTCAGACCAGCCACCCGACGAAGTGGGCGAGTCCGGCGAGGATGTCGGTGAGAAGGTTCATGGTCGTACTGCTCCTTGCGGTGTTTCCGAATGTGGGACCTGTGCGTCGACCACGGTCTGCAGCCCGTCGCTCGCACACCGTAAGTATGGTTGTGTCACTGCCGCCTCGGCGATCTCCTGAGCGACGATCACCTGTTCCAGCGAACAACTGATCCCGTGTTCGGATCGTCGGTGCATCCCCTGCCTCAAAGGTGAGTCGGGCCGGGCGGCGGCACCGCTCGCAGCGCCCGCAGTACCGCCCAGACGACCGAGATCAGCGGTACGGCCACGACCGCGCCGATCACTCCCGCGACGATGCTCCCCGCGATGACCGACACGGCGACGACCAGCGGATGCAGCCGAACCGCCCAGCTCATCACCAGCGGATGCAGCACATGCCCCTCCAACTGGCCGATCACCACGATCAGCGCCAGGACGGCCGCGGCCGTCAGCGGTCCGCGTCCCGCCAGCGCGACGACCGTGGCGACGGCCAGCGCCACCGGAGAGCCCACCAGCGGCACGAACGCGGCGAAGAACTCCAGCAGGGTGAGCGGCAGCGCCAGCGGCACCCGCAGGGCGAGCAGCGCGATTCCGACGAGCACGGCATTGGTGGCCGCCACGATGATGATGCCGCGCGTGTAACCGGCGAAGGCCCGCCAGGCCGCCCGTCCCGCCCGGTCCCAGGCGGGACGGGCGGCGCTCGGCAGCAGCTCGTCCCGCATCCAGCCCCACAGACGCTCGCCGGAGTGGATGAAGAACACCGAGGCGAACAGCGCGAGCGCGCCTGCGGTGACCACCTCCACCGCCCGGCTCAGCCCGCTGACGGCGTTGCTGAACAGGGTGGAACGGTGGGTCGAGATGTAGTGCGTCACCTGGCTCTGCAACTCGGACAACCGGCCGGGGCTCAGCCGGAACGGCGGCCGCCGCAACCACTGCTCGATCCGGTGCACACCGCCCCGGAACTCGCCCGCCAATCGCCCCGACTCGCCCGCCACCGCGTTGCCCACCAGGGCGAGCAGCGCCAGCAGGACCAGGATGCTGCCCACCAGTGCGACGGCGACGGCCAGCTTACGCGGCAGCACCCTGTCGAGCAGATCCGTCAGCGGGCGCAGCACCGAGGTCACGATCAGCGCGAGGAAGAGGGCCACCGCGATGAGCTCGAAGCTGCCGAGGACGCTGAAGACGCCGTAGACGACGATGCCGACCAGAACGAGCCGCCAGGCGTAGGCGGCGGCGACCCGCAGCCACGGCACCGTCCGCTCGGCCACCGGCTCCGGCCGGGTGCGCGCGGAGGTCGGCAGTCGCACCGTGTACCCGGGCCGGCTGCCCAGCACGCTCCCCGCCCGCCGCCGTCCGCCCGGCTCCGCCGCCCGCCGGCCCGTATCGCCCTCCACCGCTCACGGCTCCTCTCCGCCACCTGTGCTGACGGTCGGTCACATTGAGGGAAACCGTAAGCTCCGGGCGGGGAAGCGGCTCGTGCAACGCGCCCGCGCGTGCTCAGGAGCGGGCCGGGCGAACGGGCGGCGCCGGCCCGTCGTCGTCCAGGAACGTGACCGTCTGCGCGAGCGGCGCCCGGTCGATGCGGGCGTATGGCACCGACACGTCCTCGTGGCCGATCGACAGGCCCGCGAACAGGATCAGGTCCTCCGCCGGCGCGACGACCTCGGCGACCGTGCGGTGGTACACCGACCAGGCCATCTGCGCACAGCTGTGCAGCCCCTCGGCCCGCAGCAGCACCATCACCGTCTGGAGATACATCCCGACGTCGGCCCACTGTGGCGCGCCCATGGCGCGGTCGATGTAGCACAGCAGCAGACAAGGGGCGCCGAAGCACCGCCAGTTGGCGGCG
This sequence comes from Streptomyces monashensis, assembly GCF_001866665.1. GTDB lineage: Bacteria > Actinomycetota > Actinomycetes > Streptomycetales > Streptomycetaceae > Streptomyces > Streptomyces monashensis. The sequence continues at coordinate 45,681 of NZ_MLYO01000118.1, forward strand.
ACCTCCGCCCGGCGGGCCGCCGCGTCCTCGCGTCGGATCCCGAGCGCCCCGAAACGCTGGGCGGCCGCCGCCGACCGGCGCTGCCCGTACGGCGCCTTCGGGTCCGGCGGATACATCCGGTACGCGCGCTCGTCACCGGGATCACCGGCGGCGACCCGCTTCGCGGTGCGTTTCCTCAGCTCCGCCAGCGGGGCACCGGTGAGCACGTAGACGCGCCACGGCTGGAGGTTGCCGCCCGAGGGCGAGCGCGCGGCGGCGGCCAGGACCCGTTCCAGCACCGCACGCGGAACCGGCTCGCCCGTGAAGGCCCGCACCGCCCGCCGGCTCGTCACCGCCTCGTACACATCCACACGTACGACCTCCCGCCCGTTCCGCTCTCCGTCTTCCGCTGCACTGACGGACGCCGGGCGACGGATGTGACTGGTACCGGCCGAGGGACACCGGCGCCACCGTGCCCGGGTCCACGCGGCCGGTGCCGACGGCGGCCATGGCGGTGGTGATCGGGCCCGCCGCGTCGAAGGCCCCGGCGGCACCGGCCGGAACCCTGTGCACGGCGAACCGCCTCTCGTAGGCCCGGACGAATCCGGCGGCCGAGTAGAGGCGGTCCGGGTCGATCAAGGTGGCCGAGAACCGCCAGCCCTCGTCCGCCGCGCCGGAGGAACGCGGGGTGAGGACCGGCACCGGCTCCGTCGCGGCGGCCGTGCCCGTGACCCGGCAGCGCGCAGGCCCGGGCGCGGGCGGCGGCCCGCCGGGCGAGCGCCCGCAGTGGACGACCGGCTGCGCGCCGGCAGTGGACCGTGCCGGCGGACGGCGTCCGCGTGGGCGGGGCCCGGCTCGAACGCCGTTGCCGGCCAGGGCTGTTCGGCCTCGGCGTCCTCGCCGGTCACCCGCACCGGCCACGGACTCGCCGTCTTCCGGGCGGCCCGCACCTCACGCCGGAACCGGACGCGGGACTCCTCGTCGTGCGCGAACCGCGCCTGGACCACCGTGACGGCGGCGAGCGCCCCGGACTCCGTACGGCCCGGCCGGACCACGCGCATGCCGCCCTCGCCCAGCCGGGCGAGCAGCCGGTGGCCGCCGACGGAGGACGGGTCGGGCGGACGCGGCGATCGGTCGGTCACTTCGTCGCCCCGTCGGCGCAGCGCCCGCTCCAGCGTCTCGGCGATCTCCTCGTCGGCCTGCGCCACGGTGCGGCGGATCGTACGGTGCCGAGCAAGGGCCTGTCGGCGGGGTCGCTCTCGAAGGGGCAGCGCCGGACATGGCCGGGCCCGTGGGCCTCGGGTCCGGCCGTCACGCGGCGCAGCTCCTGTGTCGTCGAAACATTCGAAACCCAGTGTGGGGACTTCGGCGTCTCCATGGAGTGCTCCGGGATGTTCCTTGAGGGATCTCCTCACTCATGCCGATTCATCAGCGGACACGTAGCGACGGTCGCGCTAGGACGCAGACGAATGTTTCGAAATATCGACCGAAAGTGTTGACAGATGGCATGGTCAGGCCAACACTCCCCATCACGTCACACCCCACCCGTCGCACAAGGAGGACGTACGACATGAATCCGCTCGACCATGCGACGAGCCGCAGGGCCGCCTGCGCGCTGCTGCTCGGCACCGCGGCCGGACTGGCCCTGCCCGGCACCGCCCGTGCCGCCACGGTCGTCACCACGAACCAGACCGGCACCGACAACGGCTTCTACTACTCGTTCTGGACCGACGCGCAGGGCACGGTCTCGATGACCCTGGGCTCCGGTGGCAACTACAGCACCAGCTGGCGCAACACCGGCAACTTCGTGGCCGGCAAGGGCTGGAGCACCGGCGCCCGCAGGAACGTGACCTACTCCGGCAGCTTCAACCCGTCCGGCAACGGCTACCTGTCGCTCTACGGCTGGACGTCGAACCCGCTCGTGGAGTACTACATCGTCGACAACTGGGGCACCTACCGGCCCACGGGGACGTACAAGGGCAGTGTCACCAGTGACGGCGGAACGTACGACATCTACCAGACGACGCGGTACAACGCCCCGTCCGTCGAGGGCACCAGGACCTTCAACCAGTACTGGAGCGTGCGGCAGTCGAAGCGCACCGGCGGCACCATCACCACCGGCAACCACTTCGACGCCTGGGCCCGCGCCGGGATGCCCCTCGGCAGCTTCGCGTACTACATGATCCTCGCGACCGAGGGGTACCAGAGCAGCGGCAACTCCAATATCACGGTGTCGTCGTGAGGACCGCACGACAGCTCGCGTTACGTCCGGCGGTGACCGCCGCCGTCGCCGCACTGGCCCTCGCCGCTACGCTCATCGTCGGAGCCGCCCCGTCGCACGCGGCCACCTGCTCCGCGTATGTCGGACTCACCTTCGACGACGGCCCGTCCGACGCGCACACTCCGGCGCTGCTGGCGGCCCTCGGGCGGTACGGCCTGCGGGCCACGATGTTCAACGAGGGGCAGTACGCGGCCGCCTACCCCGCGCAGGTCCGGTCCGAGGCTGCCGCCGGGATGTGGATCGGCGACCACAGCTACACGCATCCGCATCTGACCCGGCTGAGCCAGGCGCGGATCGACTCCGAGATCTCCCGCACCCAGCAGGCGATCGCGGCGGCCGGCGGCGGGACGCCGAAGCTGTTCCGCCCCCCGTACGGCGAGACCGACGGCACGGTGCAGGGGGTGGCCGCCAAGTACGGCCTGAGGCAGGTGATCTGGGACGCCGACTCGCAGGACTGGAACGGTGCGAGCACCGACGCCATCGTGCAGGCCGTCTCCCGGCTGACCGACGGCCAGGTGATCCTCCTGCACGAGTGGCCGCCCAACACGCTCGCCGCGATCCCGCGCATCGCGCAGACCCTGGCGGGCCGTGGCCTGTGCGCGGGCATGATCTCCGCACAGACGGGCCACGCCACCGCGCCGTCCGGCTGACACGTCCTCCATCGGAACGGACCGAACAGGTCCCCGTCTCGTTCGGGTTGGGGCCCCTGCTCCCGCGGGCCCGACCCCTCGGCGCCCCCTACGGGCCGACCTCACCCGCACGCCTGCCTGCCGGCCGACCCGGTGTGTACCCCGTCCGCACGGTGGCCCCTCGCCGTGCGGACGGGGATCGCGTGTCCGCGCCGGCTCGAGCGACGGCCCTGGCGCGGCGTCGGATCCACCCAACACCCCGCCCACGCCTCCCGATTGCTCCCGACACGCCGCCGCAGTGCCGCGAACGCCGCCCGAGGAGCACGGCGACAAGATCGCCGGCGGTCTGGAGAAGGCCGGTGACTTCATCGACGACCGCGCCGACGGCAAGCACAGCGCCAAGATCGACACCGCCGTCGACAAGGCGCAGGACCTCGTGGGGAAGCTGGGCGAGAACGACAGGAAGCACCGACTCCCGCTCCCGCACGGGTCACGGCGTGCGCGCGAGGTCGAGGCAGCAGCGCACGAAGTCCCGTACGACCGGACTGCGGTCGTCGGCCGGTGCCCAGGCCACGCCCACCCGGGTCGGACTCACCCCGGTGACCGGCCGGTAGACCACGCCGGGGCGGGCGTAGAAGCGCGCGGCGGACTCGGGCGCGAGGGCGATGCCGTAGCCGCTCGCGATGGCGCTCAGCCAGTCGTCGGGCTGCTCGGTGACCGCGCCGATCCTGACCGGCCGGCCCTCCCGCTCGTCGGCGGCCAGCCAGTGGTCGCGCCACGCCCCGGTCTGCTCCGGAGCGGCGACGAACGGCTCGTCCCACAGCTCCCGGAAGGCGATCTCGTCGCGCCCCGCCAGCGGATGCCCGCTCGGCAGCGCCACCCAGCGCGCCTCACGGAAGAGCACCTCCACACGCAGCGCGTCCTGGCCCGGGAACGGCAGCCGGAGCAGTGCCGCGTCCACCTCGCCGTCGGCCAGCCCCGCGCTCGGGTTCGTCCAGGACGCCTGCCGCAGCTCGGCCCGCCAGCCGGGCCGACGGCGGGCGAACTCGGCGACGACGTCCTGCGTCGCCTCGTTGGCGGCGCTGGCCACGAACCCCACCCGCAGCACCCGCGCGGACCGTCGGCCGGTCGCCCGTGCGGCCCGCAGGGCGTCGTCCCAGGCGGCGAGCAACCGCGGGGTGCGGCGCGCGAGTTCACGCCCCGCGTCGGTCGCTGCCATCCCGGCGTGCGAGCGGTCGAAGAGCCGCACCCCGAGCTGGTTCTCCAGCTGCCGGATCTGCTTGGTCAGCGCCGGCTGGGACACGAACACGCGCTCGGCGGCACGGGTGAGGCTGCCCTCCTCGGCGACCGCCAGGAACGAGCGCAGCAGACGCGTGTCGATGTCCATGCCCACAGGCTAACCATTCCTTTGAGTTATAGATGCTGGTATTGGACGGCACGGCGAGCGCCCGGTGAGGGTGGGGACATGGACATCACCGATGTGACGCTCACCTGTGCGGCCGTGCTGGCCAACGCGGGCATCGCCGCCGCCGACGTCGCGCGGGCGCGGTTCGTGCTCGCCAACTCGGCCGAGGTCGGCGTACCGCGCACCTGGCTCCCCGCGCTCGCCGCGCTGAAGGCCGCCGGAGCGGCCGGGCTGCTCCTCGGGCTGCTCGGAGCGCGCCCCCTCGGGATCGCGGCCGGTGCCGGTCTCGTGCTCTTCTACGTCGGGGCGGTGATCGCCCACGTCAGGGCGCGGGTGTTGCGCACCATCGCCTTCCCGGGGCTGTTCCTCGCCCTGGCCGCGGGCGCCCTGGCAGCCGCTGTGGCCCGCTGACCGGCGCCGTCACGCCAGTCGTTCCAGGGCCACCAGGGCCGCGTCGTCGCCGAGGTCGCCGTCGACGTGGTGCAGGAGGTCACGGCGCAGGGCGGCCACCATCGCCTCCAGCGGCCGGCCCGCGTGCGCGCGCACCCGGGCCGCCAGATCGTGGAAGCGGCCCCGGCGGTCGCGACCCTCGATGAAGCCGTCGGTGTAGAGGACGAGACGGTCACCCGGGCGGAACGGTACGTCCTGCGCGGCGAGCGGGGTGTCCAGCAGATCGCCGAGTCCGAGCGGCGCGCCCGGCTGTTCGGGCGCGCACAGGCACACCTCGCTCCCGCGCACGACGTAGGGCTCGGGGTGGCCGCAGTGCACGATGCGGGCCACGGCCTCGCCGGGCGGGAACTCCACCAGCAGCGCCGTCGCGAACCGCTCCGTGAACAGGGCGCCCGGCTCGGGGCCGGCGGACGACTCCGGGTCCGGTGCGCCGTCCAGTGCGGCGATGTGCCGGCGGGCCCGCGCGTCCAGTTGCTCCGCCGCCCGCGTCAACGACGGTTCGCGGTAGGCGAGTTCGCGGAACGCGCTGAGCAGGGTCGAGGTGGCGCCGACGGCCGGCAGTCCCTTGCCTCGCACGTCGCCGATCAGGATCCGGGTGCCGTACGGGGTGCGCAGGGCCTCGTAGAAGTCGCCGCCGATCCGGGCCTCCGACTCCGCCGGCAGGTACACCCCGGACAGCGCGAGCGAGCCGATCCGCCGGGGGAGCGGATGCATCAGGGCGCGCTGCGCGGTCTCGGCGACGGAGCGCACCTGGCGCAGCTGCCGTTCCCGGCGCTGCCGCAGCGTGCACGCGGCCAGCGAGGTGAGGCCCACGACGAACAGGCTGGCGAGGGTGACGACCGCGTCCGGATGCCCGAGGCTGCCCGCCTCCCACTGGAGCAGCACCGTGATCACGAGCACGGTGCCCGCGAGCATGGCCGTGGCCCGCCGGGAGAGCAGTACGGCCGCCAGCACGGGGACCGCCGCCAGTACGGGCGCGATGTGCAGCCAGTCCGGGGTGAGCACGTCGATGACCGTGACGACCGCCATGAGCAGCACCGGAGCGGGGACGAGGAGTCCGCGCGGGCGGAACCGGCGCGGCCAGGGCGACGGGGTGGCCCGCGGTGGGCGCGGTACGACGGCTCCGGTGGTGGTTTCCCGCAGGTCGGCGGGGTGGTCCGGGGTGTGATGGGTGGGATGGGTCATCGTCGCGGGGTGTGCCGTAGCGGGTGGAGGATCCGGAGGGACCGGCGGGCGGGGGCGGGCGCAGGTTCGGACAGGGAGGTCAGGGCCGACTCCAGGGGCCGTAGGAGGCGCTGCTCCGTGCCTGCCGTGGGTGGGTGGTCGCGGGCGGGGGTGCCGAGCCGGGCGAGGGCGTGCCGGGCGGCGGGCAGCGCGGGGTGCGGCCGGCCGCCCCGGCAGGAGTAGGCGCACAGGGCGGTCGTCCGCAGCAGGCGCGCGTACGGCCGCGAGAAGCCGCGGTCCTCGGCCGCGCCAGACTCCGTGTCGAGGAGCCGGCCCGTCGTCGTCACCTGCCCGGCGACGCCGGTGAGCGTCCCCAGTACCCGGTCGTCCAGGTGCCAGCGGCGGCGCCGGGCGGTCGGCCGCAGGTTCCAGCGCATGCTCTCGTGTGCCTCGTCCACGGCGGTGCGGGCCCGGCCGAGTACCGTGCCGAGGTCGTCCTCCCAGGACGGTCCGAGCACGGTCCGCGGCCGTTCGCGGCGTACGACCGCGTCGGCCAGGCCGTCGAGGTGCCGGGCGACCAGCAGCCGCAGGTCCTCCAGCGCCCGCTCGGCCGACCGCACGCGCACGGCGGGGATGAGCAGCGCGCTGCAGCCCAGGCCGAAGGCGACGCCGACCGCGATCTCCGCGAGATGGGTGACCAGCTCGCCGGGGTGGCGGCCGTGCACCAGGGCGAACGTGAGCACGGCGGTCATCGGGACGTGCACGCCGTGGTGGCCGAGGAACCCGTGCCGGGCCAGCAGCGCGGAGACGAAGACGACGAGTGCGAGTCCGGCCATGCCGGGCCCGGCGTACAGCGCTCCGGGCACCGCCAGGAGGACGCCGAGCAGGCATCCGGCGGCGTAGCGCCCGGCGGCGCCGACCGTCGCCACCACCGTCGTCTCGACCACGAGCAGGGCCGCGACGGCGCCCGCGTACGGGGCGGAGACGTGCAGCAGCGTCACACAGGTCTGCCAGGTCAGCCCGGCCGCGACGGTCGCCCGCGCGGCCTCGGCGGCACCGGCCCGGCGGATTCGGGAGATGAGGGCGGACAGCTGCGCGCGGTGCATGGCGGGTCCGTCTCCTTTCGGCATCGGGTGTCGGCAGGGGACTCTGCCGGAGGGGTGCCGGGCCGCCCAGGATAAACGGGTAAATGGGGCATACCGCAAATAAGGATTATGTAGGGATTCTTATTCAAACCTCAACGAAATGGCCGATGTTCGTGGCCGGCGCGGCGCGCGGATCCCGCGCGCAGGCCCGGGCGTGACCGGGGAATCCCGCCCGCTTGCCTTGAACTTGTCTGGTCAAGTTTGGTCATGGTTCTTCCGCTCGACAGCGGCGGCCACTACTCATGTCCCGTTCGATGCGCACGGTCAGGCCGCGCGGCGACAGCCGTGCACGGCATTCTCACCAACGGGACGAGGTACTACGCATGCGACTGCGCTGGAGATCCCTCGGCGGGCTGCTCGCCCTCCTCGGCGCACTGATCGTCTCCGCCCCCGCACCCGCGCAGGCGACCGGGAACAGCGGCAATCTCATCGTCAACGGCGATGCGGAGAGCGGTGGTTACTGCACCGGTGACTGGTCGGCCGCCACCACGGTGCCCGGCTGGACCACCGAGGCGGGCAGCCCCGACGTCATGTGCCACTCGGTCGCCTCCTTCGGCCTGCCCGGTGACGGCCAGGCACCCGGCAAGGCCTTCTTCGGTCCGGGCAACTTCGGCGACGGAGCGATGACCCAGACCGTCGACGTCCGCTCGGCCGCCACGGCCATCGACGCGGGCACTGTGCACTACGACCTGTCCGGCTGGCTCGGCGGCTGGACCACCTACGGCGGGTACGTCGCGGTGAGCCTGCACTTCCACGACGGCGCCGGCCACCCCCTCGGCACCCCCGCCAAGCTGCCGACGGTCTCCGCCTCCGACCGCGGCCTCGCCACCGAGTTCCTCGCCCGCAGCACCACGGGCGCGGTCCCCGTCGGCACCCGGTCCGTGCAGGTGGAGGTGGAGTTCCTGTCGACGTCGCACGAGACCGGCTACCTCGACAACCTTTCCCTCACCCTGGACACCCCGGTCGCCGCGCCCGCCCCGCCCACGCCTCCCGTCTCCAACGTCCCGGGCTACGACCACGTGTTCACGGTCATGATGGAGAACACCGACTACTCCGAGGTCATGAACGACCCGGCGGACACGCCGTACATGCACAGCCTCATGGCCCAGGGCGCCACGCTCACCGACCACCACGCCGTCTACCACCCGAGCGACGAGAACTACCTCGCCGTCGCCGGCGGCGACACCTACGCCCGGGGCGCCACGTACTTCCCGAACATCAACTCCCCCGAGCGCAACCTCGGTGACACCGTCGAGGCGGCCGGCAAGACCTGGAAGGCCTACGAGCAGGGCATGGGCACGCCCTGCAACACCAAGAACAACAACGACAGTTACTACCAGCCCGACGACGCGCCCTTCATCAACTACACCGACATCAGCGGCAACGCGTCGCGCTGCGCGGCCCACCTGTTCGACACCACGCAGCTGACCACCGACCTGAAGTCCGCCGCCACCACGCCGGACTTCTCCTGGATCGCCGCCGACGACTACTACGACGGCGAGGCCTCCGGCAACGGCAGCGCCACCAGCCTGAAGACCCAGGACGGCTGGCTGAAGCAGACCCTCGCCCCGGTCCTCGCCTCCCCGGCCTGGACCCAGGACCGCTCGCTGCTCATCCTGACCTGGGACGAGAGCCAGAACGAGGGCTACGACCACGTGGCCACCACCCTCGTCGGCTCCCAGGGCACGGTCCCGTCCGGCACCAGCAGCCCGGCCCACTACGACCACTACGGCATCGCCCGCACCATCGAGGCCGCCCTCGGTCTGCCCGGCCTGACGGCCAACGACACGTACGCCACCCCGCTCAACGCCGCGTTCGCCCCGTCCACCGCGACCACGCCGACGCTCACCGCCGGCCTGAACGCGGTCACGTCCGGCGGCAACGTCACCTTCCGCTACGCGGTGCCGTCGGCGGCCCAGGCGAACGCCAAGAACTGGATCGGCGTCTACCCGGCGGGCGAGACCCCGGGCAAGCAGTCGTCCCGCACCTGGGCCTACGCCCCGAACGCCAGTGGCGCCCTGACCTTCTCCACCGGCTCGTTCGGCGGCGCGGGCACGTACGACGTGTACTACCTCGCCGACGACGGCTACACGGTCCTCGCCGGACCGTTCACCGTCACCGTCGGCTGACCCGGCCGCGCCGTACCCGGGCGCGCACCGCACCCCGGCCCGTCCGGGGCGTGGTGCGCGCCCCTCGGACCACCGGCCCGGGGAGCCGGCCACGCGGATCGGCTCGGCCGTGGCGGAGGTCAGGCGAGACCGGACCGGTGGGCGTACAGGGCCGCCTGGACCCGGTTGTCCAGGCCCAGCCGGGTCAGGATGCGGTTGACCCGGCTCTTCACCGTCGCCTCGCTCAGTCCCAGCTCCGCCGCGATCCGGGCGTTCGACAGTCCGCGCGCGACCAGCACCAGGACCTGGACCTCGCGCTCGGTCAGCGTCACGTCCGCCGGCCCGGGTGCGGGCGCCGCCGACAGGAGCGCGGGCGGCAGCGCCGTGACCGTGTCGATCAGGCGCCGGGCGACGGTGGGGGCGAGGACCGGCTCGCCCGCGGCCGCCGCGCGCAGCGCCTCGGCGAGCTGCTCGGGCCGGCTGTTCTTCAGCAGAAAACCGACGGCCCCGGCACGCAGGGCCGCGTGCACGTACTCGTCCAGGTCGAACGTGGTCAGCACCAGCACGCGCGGCACCGGCCCCGGACCCGGCCACTCCCGCACGATCCGCCCGGTCGCCTCGACGCCGGTCGTGCCCGGCATGCGTACGTCCATCAGCACCACGTCCGGGCGCAGAGCCAGGGCCTGGGCGACGGCCTGCTCGCCGTCGCCCGCCTCCCCGACGACCGACAGCCCCTCGCGCCGGTCGATGACGAGCCGCAGCGCGGTCCGCACGATCTCCTGGTCGTCCACGACGAGCACCCGTACGGTCATCGGCGCTCCCGCGAGGCGACGGGCCGTGCCGGCCGGGGCGCCCGCGCGGACAGGACGGCGCGCAGCCGCCAGCCTCCGTCGGGGCGCGGGCCGGCGTCCAGCTCGCCGTCGAAGGCCGCCACGCGCTCCCGCATCCCGACGAGCCCCCGCCCGGCGCCGGGCACCGGCCGGTGGTCCGGGCCCGGCGGGTCGTTCTCGACCTCGACCGTGAGCCGCGTGTCGTCACCGCGCACGGCGATCCGTACGGCGACCGGGCCGGCGTGCTTGACCGCGTTGGTCAGCGCCTCCTGGACGATCCGGTAGGCCGAGACCTGCATCCCGGCGGGCGGCGCCACCGCCGCGCTCACCTCGACGTGGCAGGCCACGCGGCAGCCCGCCGAGGTCGCGACGCCGACGAGCCGGTCGAGACCGTCCAGGGACGGTTCGGGCGCGAGATCGTGTGCGCCGTCTCCGAAGGACAGCAGCCCGAGCAGCCGCCGCATCTCGGTGAGCGCCGTGTCGGCGGTGCACGCGATGACCCCGACGCCCTGCGCCGCCGCGTCCCGCTGGAGTGGGTCGGAGGTGAGTACGTCCTCGGCGGCCCGTGCCTGCAGGGCGATCGCGCTGACGTGATGGGCGACGACGTCGTGGAGATCGCGGGCGATGCGGGCGCGCTCGGTGAGCACGGCCTGCCGGGCGTTGAGCTCCTGTTCGGCCGCGAGCCGCCGGTTCAGCTCGCGCAGCCGGGCCGCGTCCGTGTCGATCCGGCGCCGGCCGTATCCCAGCAGCCACGCCAGCGCGAAGAAGAACACGAACGTCGTGGCACTGATCGGCGCCAGCGAGCCGAGCCGCGGCGGCTCCCAGTGCCCGGACAGGGCGTCCGTGACCGTCGCCGAGAGAAGGCTGAGCAGCGCGAGCGGCCCGCTCACCGACGCGCGTGCGTACCGGGCCACGGCATAGACGCCGAGCATCAGCAGGAAGGGCCCGGGCACCTTCGACGGGATGGCGCCGAGCGCCTGGAACAGGACGTACAGCCCGGTCATCGCGACGAGCACGGCACGCGGCGCCGTCCGCCGCCACAGCAGCGGCACGGTCTGCGCGCCCCACAGCGCCACACCCCAGCCGGGCGGCTCGGGCGCTCTGTGCAGCACCGTGGCCATGTCGAACAGCGTCAGCCCCCCGACCCACACGGCGTCCGTCAGCCGCGGTCGGGCGGCGAGCCGGCGTTGCACGGCTCGGGGCAGGGCGTTCACCTGGGCACTCATCTCGGTCCGTCAGGCTAGACGACTCGGGGGCGGCCCGGATCCTCCGCCGGGCGCGCATCGAAAGATGCGTCGGCACGCCCCAGGATCGCCACCGCGCCGGATCCGCGGCCGGGCCGTCCCGCCCTAGCGTCCCGGCCATGACGAACGACCTGACGAACGCCCCGGCGAGCGGCATGACGGACACAGCCGCACCGAACCGGCCCCTTTCGGCGACCGCACGGCCGGCCCGTTCCCGCGGGCACACCTGGCCCTTGCTCCCGCTCGGCACCCTCGCCATGCTCTTCGCGGTCGGCGGCCGGTGGGACATCGCGGTCGCGGCCTGGGTCTTCCCCGTCCTGCTGCTGCGCTTCACCCGCCTGAGCCGCGTCCGGCCGGGAGCGCTGTGGATCTGGGCGGCACACTGCGCGGCCGCCGTCTTCTGGGTCCAGGAGTCGGCGATCGGCTTCAACGCCGTGGTGTTCGCCGGTGCCCTGGCCCTGGCCGCCCTCCAGACCCTGCCGTTCCTCGCCGACCGGCTGCTGACACCCCGGCTGCGTCCGGTGCCGGCGAGTCTGGTCTTCCCGGCCGGTGTCGCCGCCGTCGAGTTCCTGATCACCGTGGTGTCCCCGTTCGGCACGGCGTACGGCTCCCTGGCCGTCACCCAGCACGCGGACCTGCCACTCCTCCAGGTCGTCGCGGTCACCGGTCCCTGGGGCGTCGGATTCCTCATCGGAAATGTCGCGAGCACTGCCAACCGCCTCTGGGACGGCGCTTCCTGGCGCGGCGCACTCGGCTGTACGGCCGTGCTGCTGAGCGTCCTGCTCGCCGGCGGCGCCCGGCTCGCCTTCTTCCCACTCCAGAGCACGACCGTACGCATCGCGGGCGTCACCGCCGGCCGCACGGTCACCGACGCGCTCAAGGCCACGCTCGCCCGGTTCGCCGACGGCCCCGGAGGCGTCGCCGCCGCGCCCGCGACCGCGGTCCGGCCCGCGATGGCGGCGGTCGAGGACGACCTGCTCGCGGCCACCCGCCGCGAGGCCGCCGCCGGCGCGAAGATCGTGATCTGGCCCGAGGAAGCCGTCCGGACCCGGGAGGCCGACGAGGGAGCCGCCATCGCCGCCGCGCGACGGCAGGCCCGCAGCTCGGGTGTCTACCTGGAGATCGGCGTCCGCGTCTACAGCACCACCGCGCCCGCCTTCGGCCGCGACGAGGCGATCCTCATCGACCCCCGCGGCACGGTGCTCCGGACCTACCAGAAGGCCCACCCCATCCCCGGCTCGGAGAAGTTCACGCCCGGCGACGGCCACGTCCCCGTCGTCCGCACTCCGTACGGCCGCATCGCGAACGTCATCTGCTACGACGCCGACTTCCCGGCCCTGATGCGGGTCCGGGCCGACATCATGCTCGTCCCCTCGCACGACTGGAGGGAGTACGGCCGCGCGCACACCGACAAGGCCGCGGTGAGCGCCGTCGAGGGCGGCTACGCCCTGATCCGCCAGGACGCCGAGGGGGTCTCGGCCGCCTACGACGCCGAGGGACACGTCCTCGCCGCCTCCGACTACTTCGCGACCGGCCGGCGGGACCGGCAGACGATGGTCGCCTACGTCCCGGTGCGTGGCGTGACGACGGTCTACGACCGCATCGGGGACACCTTCGCCTGGCTCTGCCTGGCCACGCTGGCGGCGCTCACGGTCACCGCCGCCCGGCCGCGGCGCCGGGCGGACCGCTGAGCCGCTGGGCGACCGCCGTCCGGGCCGTGCGCTCCACCAGGTCGACGCCCTCGGCCATGGAGGCGCTGCCGTTCGACAGGACCGCGACGAGGCAGCGGTGTCCGTTCACGCTGACCTGCCCGATGCTGTTGACGTCCCAGAGGCCCGACGTGACGCGCTGGAGCCAGCCGTTCTTCAGCGACTGCCGGGAGCCGACGGCCGAGACGCCCCAGCTCTGCTCGGGCACCACCTGGTTCATCAGGGTGCTGATGTACGCCCGGGACCCGGCGTTCAGCGCGGTGGCGCCGGTCTTCGCCGGCGCGTCGTCCGCATCGCCGTCGAACACGGCGCGCAGCAGCCGCATCTGGTCGCCGGCGGTGGTCCGGGTCAGCCCCCACTTGCCGCCGGGACCGCTGGTCGTCGAGGTCAGCCCCAGCCGCTTGTTGGCCGCCGTCAGCCCGTCGGTCCGCCCGATCTGCCGCCACAGGGCGTCGGCGGCCGCGTTGTCGCTCTGCTTGATCATCGGCTCGGCGTGCGCGCGCTCCTGCGCGGTGAGTTCGCGGCCCGCGTCCTGTGCCTGGAGCAGCGCGGCCGCGAGGATGTCGACCTTGACGATGCTGGCGGTGTCGTACGCGGTGTCCTCGCCGCGCACGACGGGCGAGCGGCCCGAGTCGTCCAGGTCGAGCACGGCGGCGGTGGCGTGGGCCGGCGGGCCGGCGGGCGCGGAGGCGGCGGACGCCGTGGCCGGATGCAGCGCACCGGTGGTCAGGAGGGTCGCGGCCGCGGCCGCCAGCAGACCGGTCCGGGCGCGGGTGGTGAGGGTCGGCATGGCCCGGAACGTATCCAGAACGGGCACCGGACGACATGACAGTCGTCACCTTCGTCCCGTTTCACAGGGAATTGTGAGAAGAGCCATCGGCGTGCGGAGGGAACCCCCAAGGGGCGGAACGCGGCGTACGGACCGGCCGCCCGGCGGCGTGTACGCGCGGCCGGGCGGCACCCCTCGCCTATCGTCGGCCGCACAACCGACATCCGGAGTGATGATGGAGAAAACGGATGAGATGGTTGGTGTGGCCGAGAGTGCGGCGGTCGTCTCCGTCGAACCGCCCGTGCGCCGCATCCGGCCGTGGCCGCACGGCGCCGTCCTCGCGATCGCGGCCGGAGCCGTGGCCGTCCTCCTCCTCGCCGGCACCCGGTGGCTGAACCAGCCCGCCGTCCAGGCCTGGCGCACCGTCTGCCTCGCCATCACCGTCCAGGCGCTCCCCTTCCTGCTCCTCGGCACCGCGCTGTCCGGCGCCATCAACGCCTTCGTGCCGGCCGAGCTGTTCACCAGGGTCCTGCCCAGGCGAGCCGCCCTCGCCGTGCCGGTGGCCGGGGTCGCGGGAGCGGTGCTGCCGGGCTGCGAGTGTGCCTCCGTGCCCGTCGCCAACAGCCTGATCCGGCGCGGTGTCACCCCGGCCGCCGCCTTCGCCTTCCTGCTCTCCGCGCCGGCCGTCAACCCCGTGGTGCTGACCGCCACCGCCGTCGCCTTCCCGGGCAACCCCGCGATGGTCGCCGCCCGGCTGCTCGCCTCCCTCGCCACCGCCGCCGTGATGGGCTGGCTGTGGCTCTGGCTCGGCAAGGAACGGTGGCTGCGCCCCCAGCCGCGGCACGGGCACACCGGCCACCGGCACGGCAGCAGCCGCTGGAACGAGTTCCGGCTCGGCTTCCAGCACGACTTCCTGCACGCCGGGGGCTTCCTGGTGCTCGGCGCCATGGCCGCCGCCACCTTCAACGTCGCGGTGCCGCGCTCCGTCCTCGACACCTTCTCCGGCTCGCCCTGGCTGTCGGTGCCCTTCCTGGCCGGGCTCGCCGTACTCCTCGCGGTCTGCTCGGAGGCCGACGCGTTCGTCGCCGCCTCGCTCGCCGGGTTCTCGCCGACCGCCCGGCTGGCGTTCATGGTGGTCGGCCCGATGGTCGACCTCAAGCTCATCGCCCTCCAGGCGGGCACCTTCGGGCGCGCCTTCGCCTGGCGGTTCTCCACGGCCACCACCGTGACGGCGGTCGCCGCGAGCGTCCTGATCGGGGGCGCGCTGCTGTGAGACGTCCCGTACAGACCCTGCTGCTGACCCTGACCGGCATCGGCCTGCTCCACACCACCCTGTTCACCGACATCTACCTGCGCTACGTCAAGGCCGGCCTGCGCCCCCTGCTGATCGTCTCCGGGGCGGTCCTGCTGCTGCTCGGCCTCGCCTCGGCGGCCCTCGGGGACGGACAGGGGCAGACGTACGACGACGACCACGGCCGGGAACCCACCCCTGACCACGGCCACGACCACTCCGGCGCCCCGCGCGTCGCCTGGCTGCTCTTCCTGCCGGCGCTCAGCCTGCTCTTCTACGCCCCGCCCGCCCTCGGCGCGTACACCGCGGCCCGCTCGAACGCCAAGCCGGTCAGCATGCCGAAGAGAGGATTCGCTCCGCTGCCCGCGACCTCGCCTCTGCCGCTCACCCTCACGGACTTCACCAGGCGCGTCCAGCAGGACCGCACCCTGGCCATCAGGAACCGTGCCGTCCGGCTCACCGGATTCGTCACCCCGGCCGAGGACGCCGACGGCTGGTACCTGACCCGCATCATCTTCACCTGCTGCGCCGCCGACTCCCAGACCGTCAAGGTCCGCGTGTACGGTACCGAGGCACCCCCCGCCGACACCTGGCTCGCGGTGACCGGCACCTGGCATCCGCGGGGGGCCCTCGGCACGGTGACCGCCGAGGCGGCACTCGACGTCACGGACGCCCGCCCCGTCGCCCAGCCGGTCAACGCCTTCACCGACGACCTGCCGCTCACCCCGTCGTAGCCCGGCGCACGGCGGCGTGGACGGGCGTACGGCCCGCGCCCGGCCGGTCGGTGAGCAGGACGCCCGCGACCAGGTCGGGGCGGATGAGCACGGCAGGGTTCACGCCGTCCCGCGCCGAGCGGAGCTCCGGCCGGGCGCGGATGCGGGCCGCCTCCCCGAGGCCGGTGACGAGGCGGGCGCGCCGGTCACCATGACGCGCCGGCCGAGCCGGGTGTCCGGGTCGATCGCGCCGGCCGAGCCGGGTGTCCGGGTCGATCGCGTCGGCCTCGTCGGCGACGACGACGCCCTGGCCCCCGTCGTGCCGGGCGTGCGCGGTGAGTGCCGCGCCCCGTGGGTGCGGATGACGATGTCGCCGTCGTCCAGGACGTGGCCGACCGGGCGGACCGTCGGCAGGGCCTGGCGGGTGAGGACGGTCCTGCCCAGGGACACGCCGCCCAGCAGCCGCGGCGCCTCGACCCGGTCGGGGTCGACGCACGGGCGGGCGGGGAGGTCGTCACCGATCATGGCCGACTACTTCGTGGGTGGGGGGCCGTTCCCCTCGGGGACCGCGGCGCCCCGGCGCGTCGCCATGCCATGCGCGGAGCGGCACCGCGGGGGTCGGTACCGCTCCTGATGCCACCGTGGCCCCTCGCCCCCGGCTTCGGGCAGTGCCCTTACGTCCCTGTCCGGGGGGCCGGACGTCCCGACGCCGCGGATCTTTTGCGCTCTCGCCCCGCCGCGATCCGCAATGAGGTGCACGATGGAGTCGTGGCACCCGCCGCTCGCCCGGCGGTGGAGAGGAGGCGGTGACGATGGCCCGGACACCTCCCACGACAGTCACACCGGTACGGCTGTGGCGGTGGCGGAGCAACCCGCTGCGGCGGCACAGCGATGTCGTCGAGGCCTGGATCATCCTCGCGACCTGGGTGTTCGCCGTCCTCTGCGGGGCCGTCGCCGGGCTCGCGGCGGCCCACAACGCCGACTCGGCGTTCTCCGCCCGGCGCGCCCACGTGCACGCGGAGCACGCCGTGATCACCGACGACGCGGCACGGACCAGCGCCTCCGGTACCGGCTACGACGACGGACGGGTCTGGGCCACCGTGCGCTGGACGGACGCGCACGGCGCGGTGCACACCGACCGCGCGAAGGTCGTCCCCGGCGCCCCCGCCGGCTCCCGGATCACGGTCTGGACGAACAGCGCGAACCGGGTCGTGTCCCCGCCGGTCACCGGCGCCGCGGCCGACCTCCAGGCGGCCCTCACCGGCGCCCTCGCCGCCCCGACGGTCGGCGCGGCCGTCTGGGTCGTGGGGTGGGGCGTGCGCACCCGGCTCATCCGGCGCCGCATGGCCGAGTGGGACGAGGAGTGGAAGCAGATAGGGCCGCGGTGGGGCAACCTCAGCGGCGGCCGAGGCTGACGGTACGCCCGTACGCCTGCCCGTACGGCGTTGCCGGTGTTCCGGCAGCCGGGCACGACAGGGCGGGAAGGGCCACCCGCTTCTCGTGGGTCCGGATTGCGCGGTGCACGGTTCCCGACCGCTTCTCCGCGTCTGTCTCGGTCCTTCCCGCCACTACCAGCACACCACGGAAACCGCTCGCCCACCAGGGGTGGCGGGCCCCGTCCGACGGCCCGGACCCGGCCGTGTCACCCACACGGGTCGTTCCGCCGTCTCCCGGCCGCCCCGGCGCATGACCGGAGCGGGGCCGGTGAGACCTCTGGCATGGAGAATCCGGCTCCGGGAGACCCGTTCCCGGCCCAGCGCACCCCGTACGGACCCGACACCGTGTTCACGGCCGACTTCACGTCCGAACGCCAGTGGGTGGCGGGCCGCACCTGGGCGTATCCCGGCGGCGGCCCGGTGAACCCGGACGACGACAAACTGGACCACCTGGTCTCCGACCCCGCCTACTCCCGCTCGGGCCTCTTCAAGGCCACCCGGCGCCCGGACGGCGACTGGGACACGGGTCTGCTGACGACCGAGGGCAGCGCGGAGGCCTTCATGGTCCGCGCGGGAGACGTCCTGGAGGCCCGGGTACGGCTGCCCCGCGCGGTCGGCGCCTGGCCGGCGATCTGGACCTGGCGCGACGGCGACCAGGAGATCGACGTGTTCGAGTACCACCCGGACCACCCCGACCTCCTGGAGTTCGGCAACCACGTCCGCGGCACCGGCCACCAGGTCCGCGACCCCGGCGTCGGCCCCGGCGCCTGGGTCGACCTGCGCACCGAGTTCGGCGCCCGCTCCGTCGTCTGGTCGGTGAACGGCGTCCGGGCCTGCGCCGACGGACGGGGGGTGGGCCACGGCTGGCGGGCGTACCTCATCGTCAACCTCTCGGTGTGCGCCGGGCGTTACCACCCCGCCCCCGCTCCGCACACCACGGAGATCACCTTCGAGGTGAGCGGTCTCGTCGTGCACCGCCCGCGGCCGGCCCGTCCCGGGCCCGCCCCGATGATCATCGGCTGATCCCCGGCCGAAGAACACCCGCAGGCGGCCCGCGGTCACAGGGGCGTCGCCGCGCGCAGCAGGAGCAGGAGCGTCACCGCCGAGTTGGCCGAGAACATCGCGGAGAGGGCGGCTCCGGCGGCCGCCGTCCACACGGCGAGGCCCACCGTCGTGAAGAGGGACGGCCAGGCACGGCCGCTCGGTGCCGGGGCGAGCAGCGCGGCGACCCGGCGGGGCAGCGGGCCGGGGGCGGCCAGCGCGGCGAGGGTCGGCACGGGGGTCGGGCGGGAGACGAGCGCGGCGGTGCCGATCGCGCGGGCCACGGCCTTGCGGCTGCCGACCGCCCGGGCCGCCTCCTCGTCCGCCCAGCGCTCGGCCGTGTACGCGACCGCCGACCGCAGCGGGCGCAGGAACGGATTGGCGCAGGCGGCGAGTTGGACGAGCAGCAGATGCCGGTGGTGCCGGGCGAGCAGATGGCTGCGCTCATGGGCGAACAGGGCGCGGCGCTCACGGGAGGAGAGACAGCCGAGCATCGCCGTGGACACCACGATCCGGTCGCGCGCCCCGCCGGGCAGCGCGTAGGCGTACGGCTGGGCGTCGGGCAGCACCGCGACCTGGGTGGGCGGCAGCCCCCGGAGCGCCGCGTGGGCCCGTCGCCGTACCCGGAGATGGCGCAGCAGGGCCCGGCCGCAGCCGGTGACGACCGCGAGCAGTGCGGGGATCGCGGCCTTGCCCGCGACCTCGTGCCGGGGCACGCTCTCGCGCACCTCGGGGTCCGACCAGCCGTCCGGCAGCGGGTTGCCCGGCAGCTGGGCCGTGCCGACCACCATCAGCAGCGCCAGGCACACCGTGCTGCACAGCACCATGACGGTGGACACCCAGGTCAGCAGCACGGTCGCGGTGCGCGGATGGAGGCGCTGCTCGGCCAGGCGCGCGATCGGCCAGGCCGTCAGCGGCAATACCAGGGGGAGGAAGACGAAGATTCCCATCGTCGCTCGACTCTCGGCTCTCGTCCTCAGTCCTCGTCGCCGGCCTGGTCCAGCAGCTCGCGCAGCACTTGTTCGTCACCCTCGGGCAGCGCGGTGATGAAACGGGCCAGCACCGCGCGCCGGTCCTGCTCGCCGTCGAGGACCTTGCGCATCTTCAGCGCGGCCAGCCCGGCCTCGTCCGCGGTGGGCAGCCACACGAACGACCGGCCCTCGCGCCGGCGCGTCACGGCGTGCTTGGCCAGCAGCCGGGCCAGGACCGTCATCACGGTCGTGTAGGCGAGGTCGGCGGCCAGCCGGTCCCGCACCCAGCCGGCGGTCACCGGGCCCCCGGCCTCGTGCAGTGCCGCGAGGACCTGTGTCTCCAGCGCGCCCTGCGCCCTGCGCGGCCGGCGCGGATCCGGGTGCGTCACCCGCTGTCTCCCTTCTGCCGGAGGTCTGCCGGAGGAACGTCACATCGTACCGAGCCGCCGGGCATGGCCGGTTTCCGCTCCTGACGGCAGTGTCCCTCGTGCCGCGTCCTCCCGGTACTTCTACAGTGTTGTAGATTCGAGCGACCGGACGTTCCGGGTGGCGAGCCGGGGGCGCGCCTCACGCCGCCCGCGGTCGAGCGGGCGGGCGGCGGTGTTCAACGGCCGGATCAGTCGCGGGAGTTGCCGAACAGGAGGCGGTAGCCGATGAGCAGCACCAGAGAACCGCCGATCGCCGCACCCCAGGTGTAGAGGTCGAAGAAGTGCTTCTCTACCGGTCGGTCGAGGAAGCGGGCGGAGAGCCAGCCGCCGATGAAGGAGCCGGCGATGCCGATGAGAGTGGTGCCGATGAAGCCGCCCGGGTCGCGGCCCGGCAGCAGCAGTTTGGCGATGGCTCCGGCGGCCAGGCCCAGGATGATCCAGCCGATGATGCCCACGGTGTTGCCTTCCGGTCGATTGTGTGTTCGCGCAAGCCTAGGGGCGGTTGACGTGGGCACACAGTCGTCGCGGGCCTCTGGTGATGTCCCGTCGAGGTTCTGCTACATGATTAAGACATTGCGCAACTGGGGAACCGGAAGGCCCCCGGTTGCGTTGATCGTGATGGACGCGGGAAGCGTGAGCGGCTGCGGAGGGTGTGGATGAGTGTCTCCCTGACCAAGGGCGGCAATGTGTCGCTGGGCAAACAGGCCCCCGGTCTGACCGCTGTGACGGTCGGGCTGGGGTGGCAGGCGAACACGGAGTACGAGCTGGATGCCGGCGCGTTGCTCTGTGACGCCTCGGGCCGGGTGCTGTCCGACGAGCACTTCGTCTTCTTCAACAACCTCACCAGCCCCGACGGTTCGGTCCGCCATGGTGGCGGAGGCGGCCCGGTCGGCGGCGACGACCAGCGGATCCGGATCGACCTGGCCCGGGTCCCGGCACAGGCCGAGAAGATCGTCTTCCTCGTGTCCCTCTACGAGGCCGCGAGCCGGGGCCAGACCTTCGGGCAGGTGCTCCGCGCGCACATCCGCGTCCTGGACGAGGACGGCGGCGCCGAACTCGCCCGCTACGACCTCGGGTCCGGCAGCCTGTCGGCCGAGACCGCCCTGGTCTTCGGCGAGTTGTACCGGCACGGCGCGGACTGGAAGTTCCGCGCGATCGGCCAGGGGTACGCCTCGGGCCTCGCCGGTATCGCGTCCGACTACGGCGTGACGGTACTCCAGGAGACGTCCCCGGGCCCCGCGCCGGCGCCGAACCCGGCACCGGTCGCCGTACAAAAGCCGGGTACGGCCGCGCCCGTGCCGTCCGCCCCCGCCAAGCCGCCGGTCGCCGCTGCGTCGGCCCCGGCGTTCACCGCATCCCCGCAACCCATCGGGAGTTCCACCGTGACCTGCTTCTTCGACCCCAACCACGGCCCGGGCACGACGACCGTGACCTGGTCCCCGCAGTGGGGTGTGCCCCGCCCCGTCCAGACGTGCGGCGGCTGCGCACAGCGCGTGCAGACCACGGTCCCGCCGTTCTACACCCCGCCCCAGCAGGGCTACCCGCAGCCGGTGCCGCAGGGTTACCCGCAGCAGGGCTACCCGCAGGCGGGCTACCCCCAGCAGGGCTACCCGCAGCAGGGATACGCGGAGCCGTACGACCGCCATGACCACCAGCAGGGCGGCGGCCGCCGCTTCGGCACCGGTGCGCTCATCGGAGCCGGTGCGGCCGGCCTCATCGGCGGCGCGCTGCTCAACGAGGCGTTCGACGACGACGAACCGGACGTCGAGGTCAACAACTACTACGAGGACTGATCCCGAGGGCCGGCCCCGTTCCGTTCTCCGGTGGCGCACGGCCGCCGGAGCCGGACGCCTACACTGGGTGGGCGCATGCGCATCGGCTGTGATGAGCCAGGGACGGGGACGGGAGAGGACTGTGACGGAGAACGCCGCCGGCTTCGAGGACCCGTCCGCCGAGGTGCTGGCCGAGGCCGCCGCGGCATTCGGGCTGCTCGCCTCCTCGGCCCGGCTGCATCTGATGTGGGCCCTGTCCCAGGGCGAGAGCGACGTCACGCATCTCGCCGACCGCGTGGGCGGCGCGCTGCCCGCGGTCAGCCAGCACCTGGCGAAGCTGAAGCTCGCCGGCCTCGTCCGCTCCCGCCGCGAGGGCAGACGGCAGGTGTACTACCTCGACGATCCCGACGTCGTCACCCTGGTCCGGGTGATGGTCGGTCAGCTCAACGCGCGCACCCAGCACGCCTCCGCCCCCGTCCACCGTCTGCGCGGGATCGGCGGCTGAGGTGAGATGTCCGCGAAGTCGCTCTGTAAGAAGAAGGTTTGAGTGACGCGAGCGGGTAATTCCTCCGCTTTGGGACCGCTATGGCCCGCATGGTGGATCACAGCTGACACCGTTCTTAACCCGGGGGCGTACACTCCGGCTCCCGTACCGGCGCAGGTCCGCACGGCGATTCCAAAAGGTGCCCCACCTGTGAATTGAGTGTGTATCCGCGCTGTTCGGGCCGCAGATTTGTTAGATTGCGCAACCACGCAAGCAAGGCGGAGCGGCAGTCTGTCACCCGCCTCTACACCGCCGCGCAGGTCTGGCCGTACACCCCTCGGCCGGGACTGACGGGCCCGACCGTTCATGGGAGTGGGAGATGAGCGACCCGTGGGACGGCCCCGCCGGCCAGGCCACGCGGAGCCGTGACGCACGGGTTCCCGGACAGCGCGCAGCCGAGGCCGACGGGGGACGTCAGCAGGGCGGCAGGGCCGCGGCCCGTGCGGCCGCCCGCTCACGCTCCGGTAAGCGCGGGCACCGGGCCCGTCAGGCGGGGCGCGGCAAACGGGCGCTGAAGATCATCGGCATCGGCATGTCGACCCTCATCGTTGTCACGGCCGGTGCGGGCTGGTGGTTCTACGAGCACCTGAACGGCAACATCCACAGCCTTGCGCTCGACGGCAAGGGCGGCACGGAGAAGGCCGACGCGTTCGGCCGCACCCCGATCAACATCCTGGTCATGGGCTCCGACGGCCGCACCAGCGCGGCCGACTGCAAGCTCGGCGGCGGCTGTGCGCAGACCGGCGTGCAGACCGGCAGCAACGCGGACGTGGAGATGGTGCTGCACATATCCGCAGACCGCTCCAACGCCACGGTGATGAGCATCCCCCGCGACACCATGACCAAGGTGCCCGCCTGCACGGACAGCGAGACCAAGCAGTCCACCAACGGCTACTACGGCCAGATCAACAGCGCGCTGCAGTACGGCCCCGCCTGTCAGGTGGCCACCGTCCACCAGCTCACGGGCATCCCGATCGACCACTTCGTCAAGCTCGACTTCTCCGGCGTGGTGAAGATGTCGGACGCCATCGGAGGCGTCTCCGTCTGTGTCAGTGACAACGTCTACGACACGTACTCGCACCTGAAGCTGTCCAAGGGCGACCACACCCTCAAGGGCGTCGCGGCGCTGGAGTTCGTGCGTTCGCGGCACGGGTTCGGCGACGGCAGCGACCTGGGCCGTACGACGACCCAGCACCTGTTCCTCAGCGCGATGATGCGCAACTTCAAGAGCGCGGGCACGCTCACCGATCCCACGGCGGTCTACGGCCTCGCCGACGCGGCGACCAAGGCGCTGACCGTGGACGACGGTCTGGGCACGGTGAAGAAGCTGATCTCGCTCGCCTCGGACGTGAACAAGGTGCCCACGAAGCGGATGACGTTCACGACCATGCAGACCGCCCCCGACCCCAACAACAAGGACCGCCTCGTCGTGGGGCCGGGAGCGCGGACCCTGTTCTCCACGATCGCCAACGACCAGTCCCTGACGACCGGTTCGGGCGAGAAGTCGTCGGCGGCCTCGGCGACGGCGAAGCCCACCGCCTCGGCGGTGCCGGCGGCACAGATCGCGGTGACGGTGGAGAACGGCACCCCGGTCACCGGCCGCGCCTCGCAGATCGCGACCGCCCTGACCGACCAGGGCTTCAGCTCCGCCACCACCACCGCCAACGCCCCCAGCCCCGCGGCGACGACCACGCTGACGTACGGCAGCGGCCAGAAGGGGGAGGCGCAGACCGTCGCCAAGGCGCTCGGCCTG
>NZ_MLYO01000119.1 GCF_001866665.1 Streptomyces monashensis
GCCCACGATCTCCAGGAGTTCACGGACGCGCTTCTCCCGGCCGCCCTCCGGCTGGATGCCGTTGATCTCCATGGGGCCGGAGATGATCGTGCCGACCGTCTGCCGGGGGTTCAGCGACGAGTACGGGTCCTGGAAGATCATCTGGATCTCGGAGCGGATCGGCGCCAGTTCCCTGCGGCCCGCGTGACTGATGTCCCGGCCGCGGTACGTGACCGATCCGGACGTCGGTTCCAGCAGCCGGGTGATCACCCGGCCGGTGGTCGACTTGCCGCAGCCCGACTCGCCGACCAGGCCGAAGCTCTCCCCGGCGTGCACGGTCAGGTCGATGCCGTCCACGGCCTGGACTTGACCGATGGTGCGGCGGATCGGGAAGCCGCCCTTGACGGGGAAGTACTTGGTCAGCTTCGAGACCTGCAGCAGCGGCTCCCCGTCCGCGCCGCTGCCCTGTTCGCGCGGTGCCGGAAGGACCAGGTCCTCTTTCATGCCGGTGACCTCCTGGAACGTCTGTCGACCTAGCCCAGTCGGGGCTTGATCTCCTCGATGAAGATGGTCCGCTTCTGGTCCGCGGTGAGATGGCAGGCCGATGCCCGGTCGGGGGCCAGGAGCGGTCGCTCCCCCGTACAGCGGCCGGTGCCCGCCACCCGGCCCTGGAAGGTGCAGCGGGGGTGGAAGCGGCAGCCGGACGGCGGGCGGAGCAGCGAGGGCGGCGTGCCGGGGATCGGGGACAGCCGGCCGCCGGGATCGGAGTCGAGGCGCGGCATGGAGTTCAGCAGGCCCCAGGTGTACGGGTGCTGGGGCGAGCGCAGCACCTCGCGCGTGGTGCCCCGTTCCACCGCTCCGCCCGCGTACATCACCATGATGTCGTCGGCCATGTCGGCGATCACCCCCAGGTCGTGGGTGATGAAGATGATGCCGGATCCGAACTCCTGTTGCAGGTCCTTGAGCAGATCGAGAATCTGCGCCTGCACGGTCACGTCGAGGGCGGTCGTCGGCTCGTCGGCGATGAGCAGGTCGGGGTCGCAGACCAGCGCCATGGCGATCATGGCGCGCTGGCGCATGCCGCCGGAGAACTGGTGCGGGTAGTCCTTCGCCCGCTCCTTCGGGTTCGGGATGCCGACCTTGCCGAGCATCTCCACGGCCCGCTCCCAGGCGGCCTTCTTCGAGGCGCCGTTGTGCTTCATGTACGGCTCGGCGATCTGCCGGCCGACGGTGTAGTACGGGGAGAGCGCGGTGAGCGGGTCCTGGAAGATCATGGCGACCTTGTTGCCGCGCAGCTTCTCCAGCTCGGACTCGCGTGCGGTGGTCAACTCCCGTCCGTCCAGGAGTATTTCGCCCTCGACCGTCGTGAACATGGGGTTGTGCAGGCCGAGGACGGTCAGATTGGTCACCGACTTGCCCGAGCCGGACTCCCCCACGATGCCGAGCGTCCTGCCCCGCTCCAGGTCGAAGGAAAGCCCGTCCACGGCCCGCACGACGCCGTCCTCGGTCCGGAAGCTGACGTACAGGTCCTGTACGGAGAGAAGGGGATTGCTCATGACGTCTGCTTCTCCTTCGGCCTCAGGACAGCCGCACGCGCGGGTCGATGAAGGCGTACGCGGCGTCGACGATGATGTTGAACAGCAGGATCATGCTGGCCGAGAAGAGCATCACGCCGAGCAGCAGCGGCAGGTCGCTGAAGTTGACGGCCTGTACGGCGAGGTTGCCGAGACCCGGCAGGCCGAAGGTGTACTCGGTGATGATGGCGCCGCCGAACAGCGAGCCGAGGTCGATGCCGAAGATGGTGACGATCGGGATGAGCGAGCCGCGCCAGGCGTAGCGGAAGAAGACGTAGGCCCGGGACATGCCCTTGGCGCGGGCGGTGCGGACGTGCTCCTCCTGGAGCTGTTCGATCATCGAGGACCGGGCCATACGGGTGTACTGCGCGGCGAAGATCGTGGACAGCACCACCCAGGGGATGACCAGGCCGCCGAACCAGCTGACCGGGTTCTGGGTGATCGGGGTGTAGGCGGGCTTGTCGAACCAGTGGGTCTGGTAGACGAGGACCGCGAGGGCAAGCGGGCCGAGGAAGTAGATCTGCAGCGCGCTGACGACCATGGCGCCGGCGGTGGCCGTCTTGTCGACCAGCGAGCCGCGCCGCCACGCGGCGAGCAGTCCGGTGCCGAGGCCGACGAGCAGGAAGCACGCGGCCGCGCCCAGGGTGAGCGAGACGGTGGTGGGCAGGCGGTCCATCAGCGTGCCCCAGACCTGCTCGTCGGTGTGGTACGAGTAGCCGAAGCAGGGGGCGGGGCAGGGGCCCTGGGCGAACTGGCCGCTGCCCAGGACGAGGTTGTGCAGGAAGATCCAGTACTGCTCGGTGATGGGCTTGTCGAGGCCGAGCACATGGTGGATGTTCGCGATGCTGTCCGGGTTGCAGGTCTTGCCGCACATCAGGAGTGCCGGGTCCCGGGGCACCCCGAAGAAGAGCAGGAACGCGACGATGCTCAGCAGGAACAGGATGACGACGGCACCGATGATCCGGCGCACGAGGAAGCGCAGCATGACAGGCAGCTCTCAGACGTCGGCGGCCGGGCCGGCACCCGGCGCGCACCCCGACCGGGGACGCGCCGGGTGCCGTACGGGGACGGTTACTTGATGAAGACTCGGCGCGGGTCCATGCCGCCGATCACGTCGTCGTAGACGAACCCGCCGACGCCCGAACCGGCGATCTGGACCTGCTTGTAGTAGCCCGTCGGGACGACGTTGACCACCTTGGTCAGCAGGTACTTGTCGAGCTTCTCCCACTCGGCCGCGGCCTTGACCGGGTCGGTGATCGCGCTGATGCGGTCGATCTCGCTGTTCACGTGCGTGTCGTTGACCTGCGAGTAGTTCGCCGCGCCGTCGGCGATCTGCCGGCCGTCGAAGGAGGGCGGGATCACCGTCAGGGCGGACGGCCAGTCGGCACCCCACGCGCTGTGGAAGATGTCGTAGTTGTTGTTCAGCTTGGAGACCTGGTCGTAGTAGGTCTCGGACGGGATCTCCTGGCGCTGCACGTTGAAACCGGCCTTGCTCAGGCCCGCGGCCATGGCGGTGGAGTACTGCTGGCCCTCGTTGGTGTTGATGTAGCCGAAGGTCAGCTTCATGCCCACCTTGCCGGCCTCCTGGAGCAGCTTCTTCGCCTTCGCCGGATCGCCGCCGGGGTTCTTCTTCTTGCCGAACGGGTCGAAGGCGGGGTCGTAGCCGGAGACGGTCGGGGAGATGATGCCGCCCGCGACCTCCATGGCGTCGGACCCGCCGTAGGCCCGCACGAACGGCGAGATCGGCAGGGCGTAGGCGATGGCCTCGCGGACCCGGATGTCCTTCATCTCGGGCTTGCTCATGTTGATGTTCATCTGGCCGACGTAGGGCTGGTAGCCGGAGACCGTGCGGGACTTGAGCTTCGGGTCCGCGAGCACCCGGGAGAGGTTGCCCGCGTCGACCTGGTTGCTGAAGCTGACGCCGGTCCGGTCGGGCCCGCTGTCGGCGAGCAGCGCCTTGGTGGAGGTCTCGTACTGCTGGTTGAAGGTGATGTTGAACCGGTCCACGTACTGGTGCCGGATCGGGTCCGTCCTCGGGTCCCAGTTCGGGTTCCTGACCAGCACCATCGACTTGCCGGACTGGAACGACTGGATCTTGTACGGGCCGGTGGTGACCGGGTTCTTGTCGTACTTCTGCTGGGTGTCGCCCTTGGCGGAGACGACGGCGTAGCCGGCCATCGCCAGGGTGTACGGCAGGTCCGGGTGCGGCTTGGCGAAGTGGAAGACGACGGTCTTCGCGTCGGGCGTCGACAGGACGCTGTCCGGCAGGTGCTTGCCCTTGTACGGACCGTCGGGGAGCAGCTTGCGGTAGCCGGTGCCGGAGGTGTTGGCGAGCCACTGCTGGAGGTAGCTCGGGCCCTGGGTGATGAAGGGCGCGAAGAGGCGCTCGACGCTCTGGCGGACGTCCGCGGAGGTGATCGGGGTGCCGTCCGCGAACTTGACGCCGTCCTTGAGCGTGTACTTCCAGGTCCTGCCGCCGTCGGTGGTGGTGCCGGAGTCGGTGGCGAGGTCGCCGACCACCTCGTGCTGGTGGCCGTCGTCGCTGGTCGCCTTGTAGCCGGTGAGGCCTCTGTGGATCAGCTGCGCCATCGCCATCTGGTCCTGGACGTAGATCTGGGCCGGGTCGAGATGGGCGTAGCTGTCGCGTGCGAGCACCTCCAGGGCGCCGCCGGACTTGGCGCCGGGCACCGGGGCCGCGGGGCCGGTGGAGTCGGCGGCGTTCCCGAACTTGATGGGCGCCTGCTGGCTCTTGGCGTTCTGCTGGTCCTTCTTGTCGTTCGTGCCGGTGTCGCTGCCGCCCTTGCTGCAACCGGTGAGCACGAGTGCTCCGGCCGCGAGCGCGCAGAGTGCGCCGTATGCGTGGCGTCCGCCCCTACTCATCACGAGGATCCCACCCATCTGTGAAACTGACGTTCCGTCGGATTCGGTGCCGGGAGTTGCGGTACGGGAGTTGCGGGTACGGGGGTCAGCGCGCGGTCTTGGGGTCGAAGGCGTCTCTGACCGAGTCCCCGAGCAGGTTGAACGCGACGACGAAGATGATCATCGAGATGCCGGGGAAGAACATGTAGGTGATGTCGTTCTCCATCACCAGTTGGGTGGACGCCTTGGAGAACATCTGCCCCCAGTCCGGCGTCGGTTCGACGATGCCCACACCGAGGAAGGACAGACCGGCCTCGGCGGTCACGAAGTTGGGCAGCAGATAGGTCGCCTGCACCAGCAGCGGGGTCACGATGTTCGGCAGGATCTCCTTGCGGATGATCCGCCACGGCGAGGCGCCGCTGACCTTGGCCGCCTCGATGAACTCCCGTTCGCGCAGGGCGAGTGCGGTGCCGCGCAGGATGCGGCCGAGGCCCATCCAGCCCAGGAACCACTGCACCAGGATCAGGGCGACCACCCGGACGTAGGTGGGGGTCTGGTCACGGGGGCTGACGAACAGGGAGACGACGACCGGCATGCTCGCGATGAAGAACAGCTGGGCCGGGAAGGCGAGCAGGAAGTCGATGACCCGGCCGAGGACGTAGTCGGTCCTGCCGCCGAGATAGCCGGCCGTGACGCCGAGCAGGATGGCGGTCACGACGACCGCGACAGTGACGGCCACCGAGATCATCAGGGAGGTGCGGATGCCGTAGATCAGCTTGGTGAAGACGTCGTAGCCGTTGCCGGGTTCGAGTCCGAACCAGAAGTCCGCGCTGATACCGCCGTTGGGCTTCACCGGCACACCGGCGCTGTCGAAGAGGTCCGGGCGCTCGTCCGCGTACACCGTGTACGGATTCTTGCCGTACACCTTGGAGATCAGCGGGGCGAGCAGGCCGATCAGGAAGAAGAAGCCCACGACGTAGGCGGCGATCACACCGGTGCGGTCACGCTTGAAGCGCAGCCACATCAGCCGGCCGGGCGAGCGGCCCTCGAGCTTGACGGCATCGGCTTCTGTCTCGACAGTACTTGCCACGGTTTATCCGTTTCAAGGTGTGAGTGATCCACGCATGCACCAACAGGAGGGGGGTTCGCGGCTAACTATCTGCCATGGCTCGACTACCGACCACTGCCTACAGATCTCAATTCAGTCACGGGCAGCACAGAGCCCGGGCACCCCACCCTCGGGGCACCCGGGCTCAACTGCCGGTGGATCAGCCGTGCTTGGCGCGGCTCGCGGCGCGGGCGCGCTCGCGGGCGTCCAGGTTCACCTTACGGATGCGAACGGCCTCCGGGGTCACCTCGACGCACTCGTCGTCACGGCAGAACTCCAGCGACTGCTCCAGCGACAGCTTGCGCGGCGGCACGATCGACTCGGCCACGTCGGCCGTCGAGGACCGCATGTTGGTGAGCTTCTTCTCCTTGGTGATGTTGACGTCCATGTCGTCGGAGCGGGAGTTCTCGCCGACGATCATGCCCTCGTACACCTCGGTGCCCGGCTCGGTGAACAGCACGCCGCGCTCCTGGAGGTTCGTCATCGCGAACGCGGTGACGGCACCGGCGCGGTCGGCGACCAGCGAGCCGTTGTTACGGGTCTGGAGCGTGCCGAACCAGGGCTCGTGGCCCTCGTGGATGGAGTGGCCGATGCCCGTGCCGCGGGTCTGGGTCAGGAACTCGGTCCGGAAACCGATCAGACCGCGGGACGGCACGACGAACTCCATGCGCACCCAGCCGGAGCCGTGGTTGGACATGTTGTCCATGCGGCCCTTGCGGACACCCATGAGCTGCGTGACCGCACCCATGTGCTCCTCGGGCACGTCGATCGTCATGCGCTCGACCGGCTCGTAGACCTTGCCGTCGACCTCCTTGGTGACGACCTGCGGCTTGCCGATGGTCAGCTCGAAGCCCTCGCGGCGCATCTGCTCGACCAGGATGGCCAGCGCCAGCTCACCACGGCCCTGGACCTCCCAGGCGTCCGGCCGGTCGGTCTCCAGGACGCGCAGCGAGACGTTACCGATCAGCTCGCGGTCCAGGCGGTCCTTGACCTGGCGTGCGGTGACCTTGCGGTCCTTCACGGCCGACTTCGCGTCGGCGCCCTTGCCGGTGCCGCCCCGGCCGACCAGCGGCGAGGTGTTCGTACCGATGACCATGGAGATCGCGGGCTCGTCGACCGTGATCAGCGGCAGCGGGATCGGGTTCTCGGTGTCGGCCAGGGTCTCGCCGATCATGATGTCCGGGATACCGGCGACCGCGCAGATGTCACCCGGGCCGGCCATCTCGGCGGGCTTGCGGGTGAGCGCCTCGGTCATCATCAGCTCGGAGATGCGCACGTTGCTGACGGAGCCGTCGCGCTTGATCCAGGCGACCGTCTGGCCCTTGCGCAGCTCGCCCTGCTCGACGCGGAGCAGCGCGATACGGCCGAGGAAGTTGTCGGCGTCGAGGTTGGTGACGTGGGCCTGGAGCGGCGCGTCCTCCTCGTACGTCGGGGCCGGGATGTGCTCCAGGATCGTGGAGAAGAACGGCTCCAGGCTGTCGCTGTCGGCCGGGACCGTGCCGTCCGCCGGCTTGGTCAGCGAGGCGACGCCGTCACGGCCGCAGGCGTAGACGATCGGGAACTCGATCTGGTCCTCGTCCGCGTCCAGGTCCAGGAACAGGTCGTAGGTCTCGTTGACGACCTCGTCGATCCGGGAGTCCGGGCGGTCCGTCTTGTTGATGCACAGGATGACGGGCAGGCGCTGCTGGAGCGCCTTGCGCAGCACGAAGCGGGTCTGCGGCAGCGGACCCTCGGAGGCGTCCACGAGCAGCACGACGCCGTCGACCATCGACAGACCACGCTCGACCTCGCCGCCGAAGTCGGCGTGGCCGGGGGTGTCGATGATGTTGATGGTGATGGGCTCCCCGCCGTCCTTGGGGTGGTACTTCACCGCCGTGTTCTTGGCGAGGATCGTGATGCCCTTCTCACGCTCCAGGTCGTTCGAGTCCATGACCCGGTCGTCGACCTGGTCGAGCTGGTGGGCGGCGAACGCGCCGGCCTGCTTCAGCATGCCGTCGACGATGGTGGTCTTGCCGTGGTCGACGTGGGCGACGATGGCGACGTTGCGGATGTCGTGGCGCGTGGCCATAGGTTGCCGTACTCCCGGATGGTGAGGAAAGCCTGCGCGTACGTCTGCGTTACGCGGGCCTTGCCGGGCTTGACACGCCACGGCCTCACCCCATGGTACGTGGCCCCGGGCCGGTCGGCCTCCTCAGGGCTGTGTGATCATCACCGCGGGGGCCGGGCGGCGGTCAGTTCGTGGGGCTGGGGGAGATCTTCGCGCCCTTCTTCAGATAGCCCATGTCCTCGTAGACGGGCGTCTGGAATCCGAACGCGCCGACGTTGACGAGGTTCTTCCGCGTCCCCACCAGCTGCGGCCGCTGGTACAGCGGAATCGATCCGGCAGCGGCCCAGATCCTGGAGTCGGCCTTCCTGATCAGGTCCCGCGCCTCGTTCTCGTCCAGGGTCGCCGCGGCCTGGTCGAAGAGCTGGTCCACCTGGTCCGTGCCGACCCGCGTGTAGTTCTGCTCCACGTTCACCGAGCCGTCGGCGGCCGGGACCGGCTTGGCGTAGATCGGGCGGGCGTCGGTCGCCGGGTACGCGGAGGACGGCCACGAGTACAGCGCGAGGTCGTAGTCGCCGGAGGCGATGTGGTCCTTGAAGTAGCTCTCGTCCGGGACCTTGCTGATCGTCGTGCGGATGCCGACCCGGTCCAGCATGGCCGAGATCCGCTCGGCGACCGTGTGCAGCGTCTCGGAGCCGGGCCCGGAGGGGAGTACGAAGCGCAGCGCGAGCGCCTTGCCGTCCTTGGCGAGCGGCCCGGCCGGGACGCCGGCCGGGGCCGCCGTGCCCTTGGGGGCGTACGCGCCGGGCACTCCCCCCTGCCTGCCCTCCTGCGCGAGGTGCCGGTCGCCGCCGTCGCCCCGGCCGCCGCTCTTGTTGTCGTCCCCGCCGACGATGTACTGCCCGTCCTTGCCGCCGTCCGACGGCTTGTGCCCGCCGGTCCTGTCGCTCTCGGAGCCGGCCGCCTTCTTCGCCTTCTTCTGCTCCTTGACCGGACCGCCCGCCACCCAGCCGGCGTCGGCGAGCAGCGCCGCCGCCTCCTTGGTGTCCGCCTGCCCGAGGGCGCCGCTGCTGTCGGCGTAGTCGCTCTGCCCGGACAGGGCGAGATGGCTGCCGACCGGGACCGCGGGCAGGCCCAGCGGGGTGAGCACCAGCTTGGCCAGTTCCTTGCGGTCCAGGGCGCGGGCGATCGCCCGGCGGACCCGATCATCGGCGAGGGGGCCCTCGGAGCCGTTGAGGGCGAGCTGGGTGTAGGCCGGCTCCAGCGACTTGCGGACGTCGAAGGCGCGCAGCGCCTGCTGCTCGTCCAGGTACGCGCCGACGTCCTTGCGCAGCTCGTTCTCGTCGGCCTTGGCCCTGTCGGGGCCGAAGCCGTGCGCCCGCGCCCAGGAGCGCAGCTTCTTCACGGAGGTCCTGCCGGAGCCCTGCAGCGGGCTCCCGGCGCCCTGGGCGGCGAGCCCGACCAGCCGGGCCTCGGCGGGGTCGATGTCGGCGGCGTCCAGGCTGCCGTCGGCGAGCGCGGCGGCCCGCTTGTCACGGGGTACGGCGTGCAGCTCGATCCGGGACAGCTTGGCCGGCCTGCCCCACCAGCGCGGGTTGCGGGTGAGGACGACGTCCTTCGCGGCGGTGTCGACCTTGTCGACCCCGAAGGGTCCGGCGGTGATCTGGAGCTTGCGCCGGGCACCGTCGTTGAAGGCGTCCGGGCTGCCCATGACCTGCTTCGGATACAGCGGCGAGAACAGCGACTTCCAGTCGGCGTAGGGACGCGCGAAGGTGACCCGGACCTGGAGGTCGCCGGCGCCGCGCTCGATCTTCTCGATGCGGTCGTAACCGGCGTTGCGGGCGGTCCAGTAGGAGCTGTCCTTGCCGGACAGGGCGCGCCACTGGGCGACGAAGTCGGCGGCGCCGATCTCCCGGCCGTCGCTCCAGACGGCCTGCTGGTTCAGCTTGTACAGCACCACCTGGCGCGGCTCGGTCTCGATGACCTTGGCCGACTCCAGGTAGGCCGAGTCGGGCACCGGCCGGCCCTCGGCGTCGAGGCGGAACATCGACGGCAGGACGGCCTGGGCGATCCGGGTGGTGCCGGCGTCGGCGTCGGCCTGGAAGGTGTTCAGGGTCTCGGGGACGGAGTCGACGGCCCACTTCAGCGTCCCGCCGTCGGCGATCTGGTCCCGCGCGGCGGGGGCGATGTCCAGCCCGGCGAGCGGCTTGCCGGCCTCGTCGACGTCGGAGCCGCAGCCGGCGAGGAGCGGCACCGCGAGGGCGCCGGCCGCCAGGAAGGCGACCGAGCGCACGAGGTGCCGAGAAGTGCCGTCGGCCGCCTGCCGGCCCGTCGTGGCTGGTCGCGCAGTTCCCCGCGCCCCTGCGGGGCGCTGTCGCTGCCGCACGTCGTGGGACATCTCTGCTACCTCCGGGAAGCCACGGGCGTTATGATCACGTTTGGCGGTATATGGAGCTGATCAGATCTATGCGGCCCACTGAAGAGGAAAGGATCCGGCAACCGAGAGCGACACGGCGATGACGGGTGGTGACCTCACCCGTGTGGCGCAACACCACCGCTGATGCATCCGTACGCCTCCGCCAATCGCTGCACACGCCTTCACATCGGCACGTGTGGCGCGCAACACTCCAAGGCGCATGAACGTTGCCGCCCAAGGCCCGCCGGACCCGCGGAAGTGAGGGCACACCATGTCCGTGCACGACGACATCGCCTCGGTCCAGCGCTCCCTCGACGAACTGAACCGCTCGCTGGGGCGCCTGGAGCACCAGCTCGGCAGCAACGGCCTGGAGATGCGCCGGGTCCGGATGGACGCCGACCGTCTGCGCGAAAGCCTCGGGCTGCTGCGCGACTCGGCCGACAACGACACGACGCCCCGCCGGCCCGACCTCGTCACCATCTCCGACACGCCGTACGACCGCTCCCTGTGGATCGATACGGACGACGAGGGACTGGGGGCCCGCGACCGCCACGCCCCCTGAACCGACCCGAACCGACCGGAGTCATCCTTGGCCACTGGTACGGAACCCCAACAGAACAGCGGCGGCGTACGAGCCCGTACGCGCGCCGCGATCGCCGCCCCTCATCTGCGGACCGACCGCTGGTGGCTGGCCCCCGCCGTCACCGCGGCCGGCCTGTTCGCCTTCGTCGTCTACTCGACGTGGCGGGCCTTCGCGGGCGCGGACTACTACGCGGCGCCGTACGTCTCGCCGTTCTACTCGCCCTGTCTGGCGCAGAACTGCCGGACCATGCACGCCGGTCCGAACGCCGACCTCTTCGGGAGCTGGTGGGGCCTGTCCCCCGCCATCATCATCCTCATCTTCCCGCTCGGCTTCCGGCTGACCTGCTACTACTACCGCAAGGCCTACTACCGCAGCTTCTGGGCGTCCCCGCCCGCCTGCGCCGTCGCCGAGCCGCACGCGAAGTACACCGGCGAGACCCGCTTCCCGCTGATCCTCCAGAACGTCCACCGGTACTTCTTCTACGCCGCCCTGCTGGTCGCCGGCGTGCTGACCTACGACACCGTGCTGTCCTTCCGCGACACGCACTACCGGTGGGGCCACATGGGCCTCGGCACCCTGGTCTTCCTGGTCAACATCGTGCTGATCTGGGCCTACACCGTCTCCTGCCACTCGTGCCGGCACATCGTGGGCGGCAAGCTCAAGCACTTCTCCAGGCACCCCGTGCGCTACCGGGCGTGGCAGTTCGTCGGCCGGCTCAACGCCCGGCACATGCAGCTGGCGTGGGCGTCGCTGTTCAGCGTGTGGCTCGCCGACTTCTACGTCTATCTCGTCGCGTCCGGGGTCTTCGCCGACCCGCGCTTCTTCTAGAGACTCCAGTGAGGGACTGAACTGATGTCCGTGGTGGACCGGCAGGAGTGGGACGTCGTCGTGGTCGGTGCCGGCGGCGCCGGGCTGCGGGCCGCGATCGAGGCGCGCGAGCGGGGGGCCCGTACGGCGGTGATCTGCAAGTCGCTGTTCGGCAAGGCGCACACGGTGATGGCCGAGGGCGGCATCGCGGCGGCGATGGCCAACGCCAACGAGCACGACACCTGGCAGGTCCACTTCCGCGACACGATGCGCGGCGGCAAGTTCCTGAACCAGTGGCGGATGGCCGAACTGCACGCGCGGGAGGCCCCGGACCGGGTGTGGGAGCTGGAGACCTGGGGCGCGCTGTTCGACCGCACGAAGGACGGCAGGATCTCCCAGCGCAACTTCGGCGGCCACGAGTACCCGCGCCTCGCCCACGTCGGCGACCGTACGGGCCTGGAGCTGATCCGCACGCTCCAGCAGAAGGCCGTCGCCCTCCAGCAGCAGGACTTCAAGGAGACCGGGGACTACGAGTCCCGGCTGAAGGTCTTCCAGGAGTGCACGGTCACGAGGGTCCTGAAAGACGGCCCGCGCGTGTCCGGCGTCTTCGCCTACGAGCGCGAGAGCGGCCGCTTCTTCGTCCTGGAGGCCCCCGCCGTCGTGGTCGCGACCGGCGGGATCGGCAAGTCGTTCAAGGTGACGTCGAACTCGTGGGAGTACACGGGCGACGGGCACGCGCTGGCCCTGCTGGCGGGCGCGCCCCTGCTGAACATGGAGTTCGTGCAGTTCCATCCGACCGGCATGGTCTGGCCGCCGTCGGTGAAGGGCATCCTCGTCACCGAGTCGGTGCGCGGCGACGGCGGGGTGCTCAGGAACTCCGAGGGCAAGCGGTTCATGTTCGACTACGTCCCGGACGTCTTCAAGGAGAAGTACGCCGAGTCGGAGGAGGAGGGCGACCGGTGGTACGAGGACCCGGAGCACAACCGCCGCCCCCCTGAGCTGCTCCCCCGCGACGAGGTCGCCCGCGCGATCAACTCCGAGGTGAAGGCGGGCCGGGGATCGCCGCACGGCGGGGTCTTCCTGGACGTCTCCACGCGCATGCCCGCCGAGGTCATCCGGCGCCGGCTGCCCTCGATGTACCACCAGTTCAAGGAGCTGGCGGACGTCGACATCACGGCGGAGGCGATGGAGGTCGGCCCGACCTGTCACTACGTGATGGGCGGCATCGCCGTCGACTCCGACACGGCGGCGGCGCGCGGGGTGCCGGGGCTGTTCGCGGCCGGTGAGGTGGCGGGCGGCATGCACGGCTCCAACCGGCTCGGCGGCAACTCGCTGTCCGACCTGCTGGTGTTCGGCCGCCGGGCCGGCTGGCACGCGGCCGAGCACGCCGCGCGGCAGGCGGGCGACCGGCCGGCCGTCGACGACGCCCAGGCCGACGCGGCGTCCGCCGAGGCGCTGCGGCCCTTCTCGGCGGAGGCGGAGGCGGGAGCGGACCGGACGGGCGAGGCGGGCCCGCCGGAGAACCCGTACACCCTGCACCAGGAACTCCAGCAGACCATGAACGACCTGGTCGGCATCATCCGCCGCGAGGGCGAGATGGAGCAGGCCCTGGAGAAGCTCGCCGAGCTGCGCGTGCGCGCCCGCCGGGCCGGGGTGGAGGGCCACCGCCAGTTCAACCCGGGCTGGCATCTCGCCCTGGACCTCCGGAACATGCTGCTGGTCAGCGAGTGCGTGGCCCGCGCGGCGCTGGAGCGCACCGAGTCGCGCGGCGGCCACACCCGCGAGGACCACCCCACGATGGACCGCCGGTGGCGCAACGCGAACCTGCTGTGCGCCCTCGCCGATCCCACCGGCGGCCTCGCGGCCACCGACCCCGCCCGCGGGCAGATCCGCCTCACCCGCGAGACCACCGAACCCATCCGCCCGGACCTGCTCGCCCTCTTCGAGAAGGAGGAGCTGGTCAAGTACCTCGCCGAAGAGGAGCTGTACGAGTGAGCAGCTACGAGGCCCGCTTCAAGGTGTGGCGGGGTGACGTCGAGGGCGGAGCCCTTCGGGACTTCACCGTCGAGGTGAACGACGGCGAGGTGGTCCTCGACATCATCCACCGCCTCCAGGCCACCCAGGCCCCCGACCTGGCCGTGCGCTGGAACTGCAAGGCGGGCAAGTGCGGTTCGTGCTCGGCCGAGATCAACGGCCGGCCCCGGCTGATGTGCATGACGCGCATGTCGGTGTTCTCCCGCGAGGAGACGATCACCGTGACCCCGATGCGCACCTTCCCGGTCATCCGCGACCTGGTGACGGACGTCGGCTTCAACTACCAGAAGGCCAGGGAGGTCCCGGCGTTCGTGCCGCCCGCCGGGGTGGGCCCCGGCGAGTACCGGATGATGCAGGAGGACGTGGACCGCTCGCAGGAGTTCCGCAAGTGCATCGAGTGCTTCCTGTGCCAGAACACCTGCCACGTGGTGCGCGACCACGAGGAGAACAAGCCGGCGTTCGCGGGCCCGCGCTTCCTGATGCGGATCGCCGAGCTGGACATGCACCCGCTGGACGGGGCCGCCGAGACGGGCCTCGACCGGGGCCGCACCGCCCAGGACGAACACGGCCTCGGCTACTGCAACATCACCAAGTGCTGCACGGAGGTCTGCCCCGAGGACATCCACATCACGGACAACGCCCTGATCCCGATGAAGGAGCGCGTGGTCGACCGCAAGTACGACCCGCTGGTGTGGCTGAGCTCGAAGATCAGGAGGCGGACGTCGTAGACGTCGTCGTGGCACCGCGGCCGGGACGCTCGGACAGCACCCGCAGGCGCAGTGCGGCCATGATGCCGATCCAGCCGAGCCAGGCGAGGAGGTCGTGGCCGCCGTCGAGCGGGCCCAGCCAGATGAACACCCCCCAGCCGGCGGCCCCGAGGAGGCAGCCGTAGCCCCACAGCTTCGGGCGCAGGACCCGGGCGCGGCCCCAGGGCGCGACCCAGCCGGTCGTGACGCCCGCGACGCCCGCGGCAGCGAGGAGGCCGAAGACGACGGCGGTGGCCACCACCCAGAACATGTGCATGACGGTCAGCGTTTCACCAGGTCCAGCGACTGGACCAGATGGTGCTCGGCAATACCGCGCATGGATTCGGCAAAGGGGAAGTCCCCGTCGAGCGGCCGCAGCCAGCGACGAGGTTCAGGTGCGTCGCCAGGCGGTACAGCCGCAGCCGGTCCTCGTCCAGGCCGTCGGCGCGCAGGACGTCGTAGTGCGGCCCGAAGCGCAGCCGCAGGAAGACGTGCTCCCACTCGGCGTCGAAGTACATCAGCCCTTCGACGTCGATCAGGGCGGGATCGCCGTGCTCGTCCAACAGGACGTGGTCCGGGCCGAGTTCGCCGTGCACGAGGACATGGTCGGCGCGCGGACGGACCTCCGCGGCCAGGGCGCGCACGGCGTCCTCCAGCCGCTCCCGGGCCGCGGCGATCCGCGGCTCGCGTACGGCGGTCTCGGCGATGTCGGCCAGGGCGCGGTCCGTGACCAGCCCGGCCAAGGAGTCCCCGTGGGCCGTACCGCCGTTGTCGATCACGGCCACCTTGCCGTGGGCGGCGGAGCGGGTGCCGTGCAGCGTGCGCAGGGCGTCGGCGAGCCGGTTCAGTGCGGGGAGGGCTGCGCCCGGATCCCGGCGCAGCGCCTCCTCCAGGCTGCCACCTGCGCCCAGGTCCTCGACCACGGCCGCGCCCGCCACGGGGTCCACGTGGAGCAGGCGCGGGGTGCGGACACCGGCGGCGGTGAGACGGTCGTGGGCGGCCGTGAACAGGTCGAGCCCACAGGCGTGCGAGAAGGGGTCACGGGGATCGGCGGCGGCAGGGCCCCAGTAGTCCTCGTCCGGTGCCCAGACGTAGGCGACCGCGGTGCCGCCGCCGTCGAGGCCGAGCCGGTAGACGCCCTTCCTGGAGCCGCCGCGCAGCCGGGTGACGGCGCGGAGCGTGCGGTGCGGGCCGAGGGCGGCGCGGGCGAGGGGCGCGAGGTCGGCGACGGTCCGGGGCTGTCGGGTCTCGGTCACCGCCGGGAGTCTTCCGTGACGGGAGGACTCAGCGCACCCAGTTCTCCCGGTAGGCGCGCCAGTCGGCCTCCGTCGCCGCGAAGTCCACGTACAGCGCGACGCCGAAGCGGACCCGGTCGGCGTCGGTGCGGGACAGACCGAGCCGGACCCCGCGCACGGCGGCCGGGACGGTCTCCGCGTGGGCCCAGTGGCCGAACCGGTTCTCGTGGTAGAAGGGCAGGCCCATGAGGAGGTCGGTGGTCTCGGGGGTGACCTCCAGGGCGAGGCTCGTCTGCTGGGCCACGTAGCCGCCGTACAGGCTCTGCAACGGCTGCATGGTGTCGTACGACATCACGGCGATCTGGTCCACGCGCCGCGCCACCTGCCCGAAGTAGGCCTGCGACCACCACTTGGGGTGGCCGGTGGTCGTGCCCCACAGGGAGTGGAACGCGGGCAGCGGGTCGATCTGGTGGGCGGCGACGGACAGCAGCGCGCGCCGGGCGTGGGTGAGGGTGTGCAGGCCGTCCAGGAGGGAGAGGTAGTCGCGGTCGCCGGAGTGCAGCGGCTCCAGGTCGACATGCACACCGTCGTAGCCGGCGGCGAGGACGCGTCGGGCGGAGGCGAGGATCGCGGCGCGGGTGGCGGCGCGCTCCAGGTGCAGCCCGTCGGGGCTCTCGGTGGCGAGCTGGTCGCCGAGCCAGGCCTGCACCCGGACCCCGGGCAGCTCCCGGTGCACGGCCGAGACCAGCAGGCGGGCCTCGGGATACGCCGAGTCGGGCAGTGTGCCGTCGTGTTCCAGCGGGCCGGAGTGGACGTACAGGTCGCGGATGCCGGTGTCCTTCAGCCGCCGGGCGAGTGCACACACGTCGCCGTCGTTCCTACGGCCGTCGACCCAGGCGTGGCCCAGCCAGAGGGCGTCCTGGCCGCGGGTGGTGGTGCCGGGTCGCGGGGTGCCGGTGTCGTTGACGCGCAGGGCCGTCTCGGCGGTGAGGAGGGGGACGAGCAGGACGGCGAGGCCGACGAGGGCCCAGCGCAGGACGCGCCGACGGAGCCTCTTCTTCCGGCTGCCGTCGGCCTTTCCGGAGGAGATCGGGTCCCGCCGTCCTGTCCCATCGTCGTCCATTTTCGGCCCCCTCTTCCCTTGTCCCCCGCCCGTATCCGTCCCGCTCGCGAACGCGCCTACCTGCCCATACGCTCCGAAATGTGACGTACTCGCTGATC
Source organism: Streptomyces monashensis (assembly GCF_001866665.1). Lineage (GTDB taxonomy): Bacteria > Actinomycetota > Actinomycetes > Streptomycetales > Streptomycetaceae > Streptomyces > Streptomyces monashensis. The sequence goes on from NZ_MLYO01000119.1 coordinate 16,607, forward strand.
CGGGGCCGGCCCCGGCGCGCCAAGGCGCACATACCGGTGCGGCTGGCGCACGCCGTGCTGGGTGCCGCGGCGGGGGTCGGGTGGCTGGTGTTGCCGGTGATGACGGCGGCGTCGCACGATCCGGTTCCCGCGACGGCACACGGGACAGTCGCGAGCGCCGCCGCGACCCAGCAGGGCGGTACGTCCACGGCGGACCTCGTGCTGCCCCTCGTCGCCGGGGGCGCGGCCGTGGTGCTGGCCGGTTACGGCTGTCTGCGCCGTACCCGCCGCGCCCGTACCCGCACGACGCCGGGAGTCGTCCCGGCGGCACCGGCCGCCCCCACCCCGGCGGACTTCGACCGCCAGGCCCGCACCGCGCTGGTGACGGCCGACGACTGTGTCCGTACGAGCCGGGAGGAACTCTCCTTCGTCCGGCAGCGGTTCGCACGGCCGGACACCGAGGTCTTCGCCCACGCCCTGCGGGCCGCCGAGACCGAGCTGTCGGCCGCGTGCGCGATCTGGCGGCGCTACGAGCAGGGAGTGCCGCGGGACCCGGCGGCCCGGCGGCAGGCGTTGGTCGGGGTGATCGGCCGGTGCGCGGAGGTCGGTCGCCGGTTGGATTCCGAGGCGGCGGAGCTGGACCTGCTGCGGGGGCTGGAGGGTCCGGGGCTGGCCGAGGCGCTGGAGGCCGCCGAGGAGCGCTTCCGGGAGCTGGCGGGGCGGACGGTGACCGCGCAGGAGACGCTGGCCGCACTGTACGAGCGCTACGCACGGTCCGCCGTCGAGCCGGTCACCGGGTACGTCGAACAGGCCAAGGACAGGCTCGTGTTCGCCACCGCGCGGCTCAACGAGGCCCGGCAGGCCGCCGACCGCGACGACGGCGACCGGGCCGCCCGCCGGCTGCGCGCCGCCGAGGGCGCGGTGGCGCAGGCCGAGGTGCTGATATCCGGGGTGGACCGGCTGGCCGCACAGCTGCGGGCGGCGGCCGGTCTGCTGCCGGCCGCACTGACCGGCGCGGAGGCGGAGCTGGCGGCGGCCCGGCGCGGGGGCGCGCGCAAACCCCTGCCGTACGGCGAGCTGCATGCCCGGCTGACGCACGCGGACACCGTGCTGGCCACCGTGCGCGAGGAGATGACGTCGGGCCCGTACGATCCGCTGGACGCCCTGTACCGGATGACGCGGGCGGTGGAACGCCTGGAGAACGGCCACGCGGGTGTGCTGTCCGCGGCGGCGCTGCTGGTGGCGCGCGGCTCGGTGGCCGAGGCGGAGGAGTTCATAGGGGTGCACCGGGGCGCGGTGGGCGCGGAGGCCCGGGTGCGCCTGGCGGAGGCGGTGCGCGACCTGTCCGCGGGAGACGCCGCGGGGGCCGACCGGGCGGCCCGGGATTCCCGGGACCGGGCCGAACAGGACGTCCGCTCCCACGGCACCCCGTACACCGCCGCCTCCGCGACCGCCCCCGGCGTGCCGGGCGCGGTCCTGGGCGGTGTCCTCCTCGCGGAGGAGGAGGACGGAGGCCCACCGGCCAGTTACGGGGGCCCGGAGACGAGGGGCCGCCGCCGTCTGCCACCACCGTGACGACGACCCGGAATCGTCCTCGGCCGACGCCCCGCCCGGACGAAGGCCGGCCTCGGCCGACGGAGTCGGGTAGGTGCGCGGGAGCCGGCATGCGAAGACCGGCGGGCAGGGAGTCGGTGGGTGAGAGCCAGTGGGCGGGGGTCGGCGGGTGAGAGCCGACGAGCAGAACCCGGCGCGCGGCGTCTCGGCGCACAACGTCTCGGCGCACAACGTCTCGGCGCGCGGCGGTCAGAAGAGGCTCAGCAGGGCCTCCGCCGGGTCGGTCAGGCCCGTTTCGGCGCCGGGCAGCGGCAGTTCGAACCACACCGTCTTGCCCCGCGGGGTCCGGCGGGAGCCCCATGCCGCGCTGAGCAGCCCCACCAACTGCAGGCCCCGGCCCCCCTCGTCCGTGTCCCGGGCCCGCCGGCGCCGGGGCTGTACCAGCCCCGAGTCCCAGACCTCGCACACCAGCGTCCGGTCCAGCAGCAGCCGCAGCCTTATCTCGCCCTCGCCGTACCGCAGCGCGTTGGTGACCAGCTCGCTGACGAGCAGTTCCGTCGTGTCGACCAGCGCCTCCAGGTCCCAGCTCTGCAGCTGCCCCCGGGCGTACTCCCGCGCCCGGCCCACGCTCTTCGGCTCACGCGGCAGCGTCCAGTCGCCGACCGACTCGGCCGGCAGCCCCTGTACCCGCGCCATCAGCAGCGCGATGTCGTCCTCGCCGTGATGCGTGTCGAGGGTGTTGAGGACGTGGTCGCAGACGTCCTCCAGTTGCGGGGCGGGATCGCTGAGCGCGCCCACGAACGCCTGGAGTCCTTCGTCCAGCGGATGGTCGCGGGACTCGACCAGGCCGTCCGTGTAGAGGGCGAGGAGGGCGCCCTCCGGGAGTTCGACCTCGACCTCCTCGAACGGCTCGCCGCCCACGCCCAGCGGCATGCCGGGCGGCACGTCCAGCATGAGCGCGCTCTCGCCGGGCTCGACCAGCACCGGCGGCAGATGGCCGGCGTTGGCGAACGTACAGCGTCTGGTGACCGAGTCGTACACCGCGTACACGCAGGTCGCGAGGTACACCTCGGACAGGTCGGCGTCGCGCGGCTGGCGGGCCGTGCGGCCGGCCTGCTGGACGCCCCCCGGTGTGCCGAGGCCCCGCGCGATCTCGTCCAGCGCCGAGAGCACCTCGGCGGGTTCGAGATCCAGCAGTGCCAAGGTCCGTACCGCCGTGCGGAGTTCGCCCATGGCCACGGCCGCGCGCAGACCGCGTCCCATCACGTCGCCGACCACCAACGCCGTACGGTGGCCGGGCAGTTCGATCACGTCGAACCAGTCGCCGCCCACTTCGGTCGCCGCGTTGCCGGGCAGATAGCGGCAGGCGATGTCCAGCCCGGAGGCCTCGGGGTCGCCGGGCGGCAACAGGGACCGTTGCAGGATCAGCGCCCGCTCGTGCTCCCTGCGGTACAGCCGCGCGTTGTCGATGCAGACCGCCGCGCGCGCCGCCAGCTCCACCGCCAGATCCCGGTCGCGGTCGCCGAACGGCTCGCTGCCCTTCGTCCGGGCGAACTGCGCGAGGCCCACGACGGTGTCGTGGGCCACCATCGGCACGGCCAGCGTGGACTGCACGAGGCCGCCGTCCTCGGCGGGCACGTGCTGCGGCCGGGCGGTGCGCAGGGCGTCGGCGCACGGCGAGGCGAACGGGAAGTGGTGGACGGCGCCGACCGCGACCCGCTTGCCGGTGATGCCGAGAGGCGCGCCGGAGACGGCGCTGGCGTAGGCGACACGGCGCAGTTCCGCGCTGCCGTCGGCCCGGCCGGGCGGGGTCTCGTCGCCGGTCAGCAGCCCCTGGTAGAGGTCGACGGTGGCGAGGTCGCAGAAGCCGGGGACGACGACGTCGAGGAGTTCGCGCGCGGTGGTCTCCAGGTCCAGCGAATTCCCTATGCGGGCCCCGGCCTCGTTGAGCAGGGCGAGATTGCGCCGGGCCGCGGCGGCCTCACGGGCGGCGGCCCGGCGCGCGGTGATGTCGGTGCCGAGCCAGGCGATGCCGATGGGCCGACCGCTGCCGCCGTGCACCCGGTAGAGGTTGACCGACCAGTGCCGGCGCTCCGCCGAGTTCGGCACGTGCCCGGTGACATGCATGTCGGTGATGGACTGGCCGCTCTCCATCACCCGGCGCAGGGTGGCCGAAACCCGCTCGGCCTCGCCCCGCGGCAGGTAGTCGTGCACGCCCTTGCCCCGGTGGTCGTCCGGGGAACCGCCGAAGATGGAGGCGAACCGCTCGTTGGCCCGACGGACCCTCAGATCGGTGTCGATCAGCAGGAACCCGAACGGGGACTGGCCGAAAATCGCCTGGGACGCGGCGAGGTCGGTCTCGATGCTGCGCAGCGTGCGGACGTCGACGACGATGCACACGGCGGCCTTCTCGCCCTCGGCGGTCCGGGTGGGCATGACGTAGACCTCGGCCAGCCCCTCCTCGCCGCGCGCGCCGTCGGGCGCGTCCGGCATCCGGAAGGGCACGACCCCGGTCCACTCCCGCCCGTCGAGGATCTCGGCCATCTTGCGCTGGCCGTGCTCGCGCAGGTCGGGATCGACGAAGGCCTCTATGGGGTCCATGCCGACGGCGCGCCGGGCGGGGATGCCGAAGAGCTGCTCGGCGCGCAGACTCCACTGGTCGACCAGCCCGCCGGGACCGATGGAGAAGGACGCGACCCGGATGTAGTCGTAGATCGAACCGGGCGGGCTGCTCTGCCACATGGCGTCGCCGGGTACCGCTTCGCGCCGCGCGTCGCCGTGTGCGGCAGCCACCGCGGCCTGGTTCCTCGCGCCGTCCGACGGGTCCTCGGACTCCGTGGCCTTCGCTGGTATCTCGCTCACGCGAACCGTCCCCTCCAGCTCACCGCGCCCGGCACCGGTCACCGGGGGCGGCTGCCCGCAGTATCCAGCACTACGGCGCCGCACGACACGGTGTTCACGATCACAGCATGGTCCAGGTGTTTTTCGGACCAGTCCGTGACAACACTTCCACTCTTCTAACCAGGGAGCACGCCCTCGAATCACGCAGTCGGTGACGGGTCGTGTGCCCGGGGCGCACGCCGGACGTCCGTCGCCGTCCGTACACCCCTGTGCCCCTCGTGTGCTCCCCCATCACCCCGGCCCCGCCGATGCGCCGCCCCGGTCCCGTCCGTTCATCACTACTGTTCGACTACCGCCCGCCGGTACGTCACTGCGGCAACGCGAGTTCGAACCAGACGGTCTTTCCGCTCACGCCGGGCCGGGTACCCCAGCGGCGCGAGGAACCGGCGACCAGTTGCAGGCCGCGCCCGCCCTCGTCCTCGGGCCGGGCGACGCGCTCGCGCGGCGGGTCCGGGAGCGGGTCGGAGACCTCCACCAGCAGCGTCCCGGCCCCGCCGAGCCCGGCGGGACGCACGAGCCGTACGCCGATGGGGCCGGTGGCGTGCCGCAGCGAGTTGGTGACCAGCTCACTGACCAGCAGCGCGGTCAGGTCGGCGACGCAGTCGAGACGCCAGCCGTGCAACTGGCCGCGGACCGCGGCACGCGCGGTGCGCACGGCTCCCGGCTCCGCGGGAAAGGTCCACTCGGCGCAGTCACCATCGGTGTCGATCACGCCGATCACTTCCCCGGCCAGCGAGCTTCACCCATGTCCGATTTCGTGGGGTTAATGGGCACATACCCGATATCTGGTGGGCAGTACCGTGCAACGGGGCGCACAGTGGCACGAACGGCGTACGCGGCGCTCCGCGCGAGGAGCCGTCCGCCTAGGAGCCCGGATCGCGCGGTTGCCGTGCGGCTGCGGGACCTTGCGGGTTGCTCGCGGTTCCTTGCGTGTTGCTCACGCCCCGCGACGCAGCCGTATGCCCGGGGAGTCCCGCACCCGATCGGGCCAGCGCCTCCCGGACCGCCGGGACGTCCTGGTCCAGCCAGGCGACGTCCCAGATCTCGTCCGGCGTCAGCCAGCGCAGCTCGTCGTGGTCCTGGAGGGGCCGGGGCGCGGGTGAGCCGGGGCGCAGGCGGGCGGTCCACACCCGCAGGACGTACGGCGCCCTGAGCGGCCATTCCCCCGGCACGCGCCCGACCGGCTCGGCGTCGACGCCGAGTTCCTCGCGCAACTCGCGCGCGAGGGCGTCCTCGGGGCGCTCGCCCGGCTCGACCTTGCCGCCGGGCAGTTCCCAGCGTCCGGCCAGATCGGCGGGCGCGCTGCGGCGCGCCGCGAGCAGCCGGCCGCCGTCGAACAGGGCGGCTCCCACCACCACGATCCGGTCCGCGCGGGGTGTCATGGGCGTGCTGGGCGTCATGCAGCGGAGCCTACGGGAGGCCGCCGGGGGTCAGTTGCGCGCGCCGTCCCCGTTCTGCCCGATGCGCTCGACCCAGTAGACCTGTTTGTGGCCCCGGTCGTCGAGACTGTCGGCGATCTTCTGGGCCTCGGCCCGGGTCGCGTACCGGCCCACGCGGTAGCGATTGCCGTTGTCGTCCTGCCGTATCACGATCCAGGGCAGGGAGACCGTCCCCTCATTCATGGCTCCCACCGCCCCCGGCACTCCGTGTCGCATGGCCGCACCCTCCCCCACTCTCGGCGGCGCTCGCGCGGGGGCACCCCCATCCCGCCTCGGACCCCCGCCGGGCCCCGCCTAAGGAAACCGCAATCCGCATATGCCCGAGCGTACGCCCAACCTTTACTCAGCGAATACGCCTTTTCACAAAGAGGTACGCAACCAGCCAGAACACCGGGGGCGCACACGTACGAATGCGCCGTCGTGAACGCCACCGTCGTGCGTCGCGGGCATATCCGAGTGACCGGTGACCACCTGGGAAAACGGCCGGATCGCGGTGGCAGGCCGAGGCCGGGAGGCGGGCGCACGACCGGGTGGACATGCGCACGGAGCGCCGAGGGTGTGCGCTACCTCACTCCGAGGGGCGCGCGCACCCGCCCGCCGACGGCCGCGCACCCGCGCTCACCGGCAACCATTGAACGGCCGCGCGGTCATCTCACCGGCAGGTGGTACGCCGCCCGGTACCGGTCCGCCGGGATCACCACGTCGGCGGTCTCCACGGGGCGGCCGGAGGCGTAGTACGTGCGCTGGATGACGAGGACCACATGGCCGGGGACCCCGCCCAGCACATGCAACTCCTCGGCGAGGCCGGGACGGGCGCCGACCTCCTCCGTGACGTTGTCCACGATGACGTCGATGGCCCGCATCCGCTCGGCCACACCCATCCCGCCGAGCGGCCCCTCCTCGGGCAGCATCACCGGCGTACGGCCGGTGAGGGCGAGGGGCTCCCAGGAGGTGGAGAGCATCATGGGCTCTCCGGCGTCCCGGAACAGGTACTTGGTGCGCATCACCCGGTCCCCGGCCTGGATCGCGAGCCGCTCGGCGATGGCGGCCCCGGCCGGCGCCTGCTCGCTGCTGGACTCCCAGGTGCCGCGCACGGAGGCGTCGGCCTGCTCCTGCCGGAAGGGCGTGGCACCGCCCGTCGGGCGGTATCCGGAGCGGGCCACCCGGCGCGGCACCGGCCGCTCGCGCACATACGTCCCCGAGCCGGAGCGGCCCTCGACCAGCCCCTCGGCCATCAGCACCTTGCGGGCCTCCAGCGCCACCGTGTCCGAGACGCCGTACTCCTCGCGGATGCGGGCCTGGGAGGGGAGACGGGTGTGGGGCGGCAGCGAACCGTCGACGATCTTCTTGCGGAGATCACCTGCGACGCGCAGGTACGCCGGCTGCTCACCGAAAGTCACTGGCCGCTCCTATCAGGTTGTACAGACAGCAACAGCGTGGCAACCGTGGGTTGTGCCGTGCAAGCAAAGGCCAGAGAATCACTCGATGTGATGACATGAGGCAGGGGAGGGCTTTACCCAGGCACTTTCTCCCCCGTATAGGCGCGCTCACACCTCCGCCCGGCCCGCCCGTCGCCCACGGGGGCGCGGGACCGGGACGCCGGTACCGATACGGTGCTTCCGGGCGGGAACAGTCACAGAACGGGTGGGGGCGGCAATGACCACGGCAGGAACGACCCTGACGGGGAGTCGGGCGAGCGCGGAGACGGTCCGGGCGGTGAACCGACTCACCCGGCGATGGGCGCCGGCCGCGCAGGACGGCACGGTGTTCTCGGCGACGGGCGTCTGGCCCCTGCTCGCTTTCCTGGCCGACGGATCCGCGGGCCCCGCCCGCGCGGAACTGGCCGAGGCACTGGGGGTGCCGGCCGGCCAGGCGGCGGGCGCCGCACGGGAGTTGCTGGCCGCGCTGGCCTCGGTGTCCGGCCTGGACGCGGCGCTCGGCCTGTGGGCGCACCAGGGGCTGCCCCTGCGCGAGGAGTGGCGGGCCGGGCTGCCGGCGGGGACGTACGGGGTGTTCGGCGACGACCTGGCCACCGCGCAGGAGCGACTGGACAGATGGGCGTCCGAGCGGACCGGCGGTCTGGTCGAGCGCATGCCGGTGACCCTGACCCGGGACGCGCGGATGGTGCTGGCCGGCGCGCTCGCGCTGCGTACGACCTGGCGCCAGCCCTTCGACGAACAGCCGCTCCGCCCGGACACGGGCCCCTGGCAGGGCCGTACCCTGCGCGGGCTGCACCGGCGCGGCCCACGCCCGGACCGGGTGGGCGTGGCGGGCACCCCGGACGGCTTCGTGACGGCGCTGACGGTGCCCGGCGACAACGGCATCGACGTCCACCTGGTGCTCGGCGAGGAGCGGATGACTCCGGGTCAGGTGCTCACGGCCGGGGTGGAGATCGTGGAGCGGGCACTGCCGCTCACCCCGGGCGGCACACTGCCGCACGGGCACGTGGGACCGGGCCTGTACGTGGAACAGCAGCCGACCGTCAGTCCCGAACCACCCTCGCTGGACGTGCGGACGGTGGCCTACGAAGTGCGCGCCGATCACGATCTGCTGTCCCTGGCCCCGCTGTTCGGCCTGACGGCGGCGTCGGGCGCGGACCACGGCCACTTCCCCGGCATCAGCCCCCACCCGCTCGCCGTCGGCCAGGCCCGCCAGTCGGCGCTGGCCCAGTTCGGCCCACTGGGCTTCCGGGCGGCGGCGGTGACGGCGGTGGCAGAGGTGTACGGCAGCGCGCCTCCGCAGCCCCGCTACGAGTCCACGGTCGTCCGCGCCGTCCTCGACCGCCCCTTCGCCTTCCTCGCCGTACACCGCGACTCCCGGCTGGTGCTGGCGGCGGGCTGGGTGACGGACCCGACGCCGTATCCGCCCGCATGGGCCTAGAGAGCGACGGGCGCCTGCTCACAGATCTGCGGATCAGACGTCCGGCTCTGCCCGCCGGCCCCGCCGAAATCCCAGTCGCGGCCGAGCAGTTCGGCGACGAGGGCTTCTCTTCCAGGTCAGCCGAGCGCGTCCAGGGTGGCATCGGGTGGCCACAAGCGAGGCGTACTCGATCACGGCGGTGAGAAGGAACTCCGCGAGATCGCTCGGCTTCACCGCCGTATCCGCGTCTACGGACGTCCGGTCGACGGTGCGTGCGGTCACGTGATCGCACAACGCGGTGCGCCTCGCGCGGTTCGTGTCGGCGAGGGCCGGCGTCACACCTCCCTCCGCCGGATCTGCGCGACCAGCCGGACATGGGCGGAGAACCCTCGCGACCGGCGGACACGTAGGTCACCGCGCGCCTGCGATCTCTTGGGGTACCCGGCTTCACCCTGACCACACTGTGCGCAGCCACAGTCGGCAATCCCCGAAGGGGCCGGGCTCTCAGCAGCCCGACCCCTTCTGACCCGTATGTCTGCCACGTCAGCGACGGAGGCTCACTTCATCCGCTCACACGTTGAAGCGGAACTCCACCACATCCCCGTCCTGCATCACATACTCCTTGCCCTCCATCCGCGCCTTGCCCTTGGCGCGGGCGTCGGCGACCGAGCCCGTGGCGAGCAGGTCGGCGAAGGAGATGACCTCGGCCTTGATGAAGCCCTTCTGGAAGTCGGTGTGGATCACGCCGGCGGCCTCGGGGGCGGTGGCGCCCTTCTTGATCGTCCAGGCGCGGGACTCCTTGGGGCCGGCCGTGAGGTAGGTCTGCAGGCCGAGGGTGTCGAAGCCGACGCGGGCGAGGGTGGCGAGGCCGGGCTCGTGCTGGCCGACGGACTCCAGCAGCTCCAGCGCCTCTTCCTCGTCCAGCTCGGCGAGGTCCGCCTCCAGCTTGGCGTTGAGGAAGATCGCCTCGGCGGGGGCGACCAGGGCGCGCTGCTCGTCCTTGAAGGCGTCGTCCGTCAGCTCGTCCTCGTCGACGTTGAAGACGTAGAGGAAGGGCTTGGTCGTCAGCAGGTGCAGGTCGTGGAGCAGCTCCGCGCGCTCGGTGCCCTGGAGGATGCCCTGGGAGAAGAGGGTGTCGCCCTTCTCCAGGATCTCCTTGGCCTCCTCGACCGCCTTGACCTTGGGGGCCACGTCCTTCTTGATCCGCGACTCCTTCTGGAGGCGCGGGAGGACCTTCTCGATCGTCTGGAGGTCGGCGAGGATCAGCTCGGTGTTGATCGTCTCGATGTCGTCCTTCGGCGAGACCTTGCCGTCGACGTGGACGACGTTCTCGTCCTTGAAGGCGCGGATGACCTGGCAGATCGCGTCGGACTCGCGGATGTTCGCGAGGAACTTGTTGCCGAGGCCCTCGCCCTCGGAGGCGCCGCGCACGATGCCGGCGATGTCGACGAAGTCGACCGTGGCCGGGAGGATGCGCTCCGAGCCGAAGATCGAGGCCAGCTGGGCCAGGCGGGCGTCGGGGACGCCGACCACGCCGACGTTCGGCTCGATCGTGGCGAACGGGTAGTTGGCCGCGAGCACGTCGTTCTTGGTCAGGGCGTTGAAAAGGGTCGACTTGCCGACATTCGGCAGACCGACGATTCCGATCGTGAGCGACACGTTGCGACTTCCCGTGGATGAGTGGGCGATGAGTGGGCGCGATCCACCAGTTTACGGCGTCGCCGTCGACCGGCTCGCGGGAGCGTCGAACGCCCGACCAAGCTCTGCTCACCGGCGTGTCTGATGGCCGATTCGGCACATAAACAGACCTAAGTTGGTCCAGTGGAGCAACACGATAAACGACCCCCGAACGACGGAACGCGACACGGCACACCGCCGCACGCGCAGCTTCCCCCGCAGGCCCGGAGCGGCCCCTGGGCGGGAGCGGGTCAGGCGGGGCGGCAGGCGCGTGTCGCGCGGCCGGCGGCGGGGGCGCGACTGCCGAATCCCCGGCTGACCGGGCTGGGCAGCGGGTTGTTCTGCACGGTCGTGATGTTCCTCCTCGGCTGCCTGGACGCGCTGCTGTTCGGCGCGTCCATGACCACGTACGGCGTGCTGTTCCTGCCGGTGTGCGTACTGACCGCGCTGTGGGTGCGCGAGGGAGATCTGCTGACCGCTCCCGTCGTCCTGCCGATCGCGTTCACCCTCGGGCTGTTCCCCGTCGCCGACGGGAAGGCCGGGGTGCTCGCCCGGCTGGTGGGGGTGTTCACCGGGCTCGCCACCCAGGCCGGCTGGCTCTACAGCGGGACGCTCGTGGCCTGGGTCGTCGTGCTCGTCCGGCGTGTGAGCTGGGTGCGCGGTCGCCGCCGGACCTGAGCAGCGGGGGCCGCGGGACCGCCGAGGCCGCCTACCCGTGCTCGGCCGCGCTCATCGCCGCCCCCACGATCCCCGCGTTGTTCTGGAGCTGCGCGGGGACCATCTCGGCTCTGATGCCCTCGATGAGGTGCAGGAACTTGTCGGACTTGCGGCTGACCCCGCCGCCGATGATGAACAGCTCGGGCGAGAAGAGCATCTCCACATGGGCCAGGTACTTCTGGACGCGGCGCGCCCAGTGCTCCCAGGTCATGTCGCCGTCCTCCTTGGCCTTGCTGGAGGCGCGCTTCTCGGCGTCGTGGCCGTTCAGCTCCAGGTGGCCCAGCTCCGTGTTCGGCACGAGGACGCCGTCGACGAAGACGGCGCTGCCGATGCCCGTGCCGAAGGTGAGCAGGATGACTGTGCCCCTGCGGTCGCGGCCGGCGCCGAAGCGCACCTCGGCGACGCCCGCCGCGTCCGCGTCGTTGAGGACGGTCGCCGGGAGTCCGCCCAGCCTGCCGCTGAACAAGGCGCGCGCGTCGGTGTCGATCCAGCTCTCGTCGACGTTCGCCGCCGTACGGACCATGGCGCCGCCCGTGACCACTCCGGGGAAGGTCAGGCCGACCGGGCCCGTCCAGCCGAAGTGGTCCACGACCTGCTTGACCCCGTCGGCCACACCGTCCGGTGTCGCCGGATGCGGGGTGAGCACCTTGCAGCGCTCCTGGGCCAGCTCGCCCTTGTCCAGGTCCACAGGGGCGCCCTTGATCCCGGATCCGCCGATGTCCACGCCGAAGATCTGCATGGCACCACGTTACGACGGACCACTGACAGTCACGCCGCGCTCACGCCCCGGCCGCGCCGCTCCCGCCGCGCTCGGCGACCAGCTCGGCGGCCTCTTCCCGCAGGTCACGGCGGAGTTCCTTGGGCAGCGAGAAGGTGATGGACTCCTCGGCCGCCCTGACCAGCTCCACGTCGCCGTAGCCGCGCTCGGCGAGCCACTCCAGCACCTGCTCGACCAGCACCTCGGGCACGGAGGCACCGGAGGTGACACCGACGGTGCTCACGCCCTCCAGCCAGGCCTCGTCGATCTCGGCGGCGAAGTCCACCAGGTGCGCGTCGCGGGCGCCGGCCAGCTTGGCGACCTCGACCAGCCGCTTGGAGTTGGAGGAGTTGCGCGAGCCGACCACGATGACCAGCTCGGCCTCGGCACCCATCTGCTTCACGGCCAGCTGGCGGTTCTGCGTGGCGTAGCAGATGTCGTCGCTGGGCGGCGAGACGAGCCCCGGGAACTTGGTCTTCAGGGCGTCGACGGTCTCCATGGTCTCGTCCACGGAGAGGGTGGTCTGGGAGAGCCAGACGACCTTCGAGGGGTCGCGGACCTCGACCTTGGCGACGTCCCCGGGGCCGTCCACGAGCTGGATGTGCTCGGGGGCCTCGCCGGAGGTGCCGATGACCTCCTCATGGCCCTCGTGCCCGATCAGGAGGATGTCGTAGTCCTCCTTGGCGTACCGGACGGCCTCCTTGTGGACCTTGGTGACCAGGGGGCAGGTGGCGTCGATGGTGGCGAGCCGGCCCCGCGCGGCCTCCTCGTGCACGACCGGGGCGACGCCGTGCGCGGAGAACATCACGATGTTGCCGGGCGGCACCTCCTCGGTCCGCTCGACGAAGATCGCGCCCTTCTTCTCCAGGGTCTGCACGACGTACTTGTTGTGGACGATCTCGTGCCGGACGTAGATCGGCGCCCCGTACTGTTCGAGGGCCTTCTCGACGGCGATCACGGCGCGGTCCACACCCGCGCAGTAACCACGGGGTGCGGCGAGCAGGACACGGCGGCCAGTCGAAGAGGTCATGCGTCCCATCGTAAAGCCCGTGCCGGCCCGTCTTCGGCCGCCGTCGGCCGCGTTCGGGCGCGCGGCGATCACGTGCGCGTGACCGCGCGGGGAACACTGACCGGCATGTCCGACACCGGTACGACGGCTGCCCCGGCCGACGAGCGGGGCCGGCTGCGGCGGGGCCTCGGCTGCCGGGACCTGGTGGTCCACGGGCTGCTGGTCATCGCCCCCATGGCGCCGGTGGGCGTGTTCGGCATGGGCTTCGACGCGACCGTGACGTTCGCCGAGGAGGTCACCGGGGGCTCGGCGAAGGTGGCGCGGGCGCTGCTGTGCTGCCTGGCGCCGGCCGGTGTGCTGTTCGTGGCGCAGAGGTATCTGGTGGCCCTGCTGGAACCGGTGACGTCCGCGCGGCCGGCCGCCGATCCGGCCCGGCAGGGCTCCGCGTTCTACGAGCCGTGGACGCCGCCGTCGGACGCCGGCCGCACGACTTGGTGGCCGCGAGCAAGGCGATCGGGGCGGCGTGCGCGGCGCTCGCCGGGCAGGCGGCGGCCGGGCGCCTGCTGTTCGCGATGGGCAGGGACCGCCGCCTGCCCCGTGCCCTGCCCCGGACGGACGGCGGGGTGCCGCGGGTCGTCCTGCTGCGCTCGGCGGTGATCACCCTGCTCACGGCGGGCTGGGCGGCCCGGCACGCCGACGGCCTGGACAGGCTGGTCTCGGTGGTCGGCATCGGCGCGCTGACCGCCTTCACGCCGCTGCACGCGAGCGTGGCGGGCTGTTTCGCCGTGCGGCGCCGGGGCCGGAGCCGGTCGGCTGGTGGCGGCACGTGCTGGTACCGGTGGCCGGCGGCGATCACGGTCGCGGTGGGGCGTGGAGGCGAGCCGGCCCGCCCTGGTGGTGGGCGTGCTGTGGCTGGTGATCGGTCTGCTGGTGTTGGTGGGACAGCGGGGGCGGACCCGGGTTCCCGGGTAGCGGGGCCGTGGCCGGGCGGGGAGGGCTCCGTGGCCGAACCGGGACCGGGCGTGACCGGGACCGCGACCGGGGCGGGAACCGGGACCGGGC
>NZ_MLYO01000012.1 GCF_001866665.1 Streptomyces monashensis
CGGCAGTTCCGACTTTATCAGAAGTTCTGAGTCGGTTTTCCCGCCCCTCCGGGTTGTCCTCGGCGCACGAAGCGGCCGGGGGGTTCCCTTGCTGGCGGAGCCGTAAACGTACTGGAGCGGGGCGCCCCGATGCAAATCGAGGCGCCCCGCTCGGGTGAAGGTTCCGACGGACCGTCAGACCTCCACGACCACCGGGAGGATCATCGGCCTGCGGCGATACGTGTCCGAGACCCACTTGCCCAGGGTGCGTCGGATGAGCTGCTGGAGCTGGTGGGGCTCCACGACGCCGTCCTGGGCGGACCTCTCCAGGATCTCCGTGATCTTCGGAAGGACTTCGGCGAAGGCCGAGTCCTCGATACCGGAGCCACGCGCCTGGACGTGCGGGCCGCCCGTGATCTTGCCGGTGGAAGCGTCCACGACCACGAAGACCGAGATGATGCCCTCGTCACCGAGGATCTTGCGATCCTTGAGGGCCGGCTCGCCGACGTCGCCGACAGAGAGTCCGTCGACGTAGACGTATCCCGCCTGGACCTTGCCGGCGATCTTGGCCTTGCCCTCGACCAGGTCGACCACCACGCCGTCCTCGGCGATGACGATCCGGTCGTGCGGGACGCCTGTCAGGGCGCCCAGCTCGGCGTTGGCCCGCAGGTGGCGCCACTCGCCGTGCACCGGCATCAGGTTCTTCGGGCGGCAGATGTTGTAGAAGTACAGCAGCTCACCCGCCGAGGCGTGGCCGGAGACGTGCACCTTGGCGTTGCCCTTGTGGACGACGTTGGCGCCCCACCGGGTCAGGCCGTTGATGACGCGGTAGACCGCGTTCTCGTTGCCGGGGATGAGGGAGGACGCCAGGATCACCGTGTCGCCCTCGACGATGCGGATCTGGTGGTCCCGGTTGGCCATGCGGGACAGGGCCGCCATCGGCTCGCCCTGGGAGCCCGTGCAGACCAGGACCACCTCGTGATCCGGGAGGTCGTCCAGCGTCTTGACGTCGACCACGAGGCCCGGCGGCACCTTCAGGTAGCCGAGGTCCCGGGCGATGCCCATGTTGCGGACCATCGAGCGGCCGACGAAGGCGACCCGGCGGCCGTACTCGTGGGCAGCGTCGAGGATCTGCTGAATGCGGTGGACGTGGCTGGCGAAGCTCGCCACGATGATCCGCTTGCGGGCGCTCGCGAAGACCTGGCGCAGGACGTTGGAGATGTCCCGCTCGTGCGGCGTGAAGCCCGGGACCTCGGCGTTCGTCGAGTCGGTGAGGAGGAGGTCGATGCCCTCCTCGCTCAGCCGGGCGAACGCGTGCAGGTCGGTCAGACGGTTGTCCAGCGGGAGCTGGTCCATCTTGAAGTCGCCGGTGTGCACCGCCATGCCGGCGGGCGTGCGGATGGCGACGGCCAGCGCGTCCGGGATGGAGTGGTTGACGGCGATGAACTCGCACTCGAAGGGGCCGACGCGCTCGCGGTTCCCCTCCGCCACCTCCAGGGTGTACGGGCGGATCCGGTGCTCCTGGAGCTTGGCCTCGATCAGGGCGAGGGTCAGCTTGGAGCCGATCAGCGGGATGTCCGGCTTCTCGCGGAGCAGGAAGGGGACGCCGCCGATGTGGTCCTCGTGGCCGTGCGTGAGGACGATGCCCTCGATGTCGTCGAGGCGGTCCCGGATGGACGTGAAGTCCGGCAGGATCAGGTCGATTCCGGGCTGCTCCTCCTCGGGGAAGAGCACTCCGCAGTCGACGATCAGCAGGCGGCCGCCGTACTCGAAGACCGTCATGTTCCGGCCGATCTCGCCGAGACCGCCGAGCGGGGTGACGCGCAGGCCGCCCCTGGGGAGCGGCGGGGGCGGGCCGAGTTCAGGATGCGGATGACTCAAAAGACTCTCCTCAAACATGCGCGCCACGTACCGGTCGGGCACGTGGCGCGCATGACGTTCGTGCAGAAGCAGTTGTCGTTGTGGGGTGCAGGCACCGGTGGCCTGCGTCTTGTGTTGTTCTTCAGTTGTGAAGCTCGGGTGGTGCCAAGTCTGTTGTCAGAGCTGTACCCCGCCGGCGGCAAGATCGATCTTGAGCTGGGCGATCTCCTCGGGCGAACACTCGACCATGGGCGAGCGCAGCGGCCCGGCGGGCAGGCCCTGGAGGGCGAGGGCGGCCTTGGTGGTCATGACGCCCTGGGTACGGAACACGCCGGTGTAGACCGGGAGCAGCTTCTGGTGGATCTCGGTTGCCTTGACGACGTCGCCCGAGGTGTACGCGTCGACGAGGGCGCGCAGGTCGGGGGTGACGAGGTGGCCGACGACCGAGACGAAGCCGACCGCGCCCACGGAGAGCAGGGGCAGGTTCAGCATGTCGTCGCCGGAGTACCAGGCGAGGCCGGACCGGGCGATGGCCCAGCTGGCGCGGCCGAGGTCGCCCTTGGCGTCCTTGTTGGCGACGATGCGGGGGTGCTCGGCGAGCCGGACGAGCGTCTCGGTGTTGATCGGGACGCCGCTGCGGCCGGGGATGTCGTAGAGCATGACCGGCAGGCCGGTGGCGTCCGCGACGGCCGTGAAGTGGCGGTACAGCCCCTCCTGCGGGGGCTTGTTGTAGTACGGCGTGACGACCAGCAGACCGTGGGCGCCGACGCGCTCGGCCTCGCGGGCCAGCTCGACGCTGTGGTGGGTGTCGTTGGTGCCGACGCCGGCGACGACGTGGGCTCGGTCGCCGACCGCCTCCAGTACGGCTCGTACCAGGTCCGCTTTCTCCGCGTCGGTGGTGGTGGGGGACTCGCCCGTGGTGCCGTTGATGATCAGGCCGTCGTTGCCTGCGTCCACCAGGTGGGCGGCGAGCCGCTGCGCGCCGTCGAGGTCGAGTGCGCCGTCCGCCGTGAAGGGCGTGACCATGGCGGTGAGGACCCGCCCGAAGGGGGTCTGCGGAGTCGAGGTCGGAGCCATGGGTAACACGCTACTCGGTGCTCCATGCGTGGTCTGCCCTCGGGGGGCCTGGAAAGTCAGGACAAATGTGGAGCCCGGCACTGCCTGCTCGGGGGTTCAGGCAGTGCCGGGTCCGTTTGATCAGGCTAGATGAACTTCTCTGAATGCCGCAATACGGACACTTCGCCCGGCTGATGCGCACATCCGTTCCGGGCCCTGGTTACGGGGCGACCCGGCCGTTGCCGTTGAAGGCGGCGTACGTCAGCGGCATGAGCTTGGCCCACTCCGCCTCCATCTTCTCGCCGACCATCTCGATCTCCCGCTGCGGGAAGGACGGCACCTTGGCCAGCTCGTGCTGGGTGCGCAGGCCGAGGAAGTGCATCAGGGAGCGGGCGTTGCAGGTGGCGTACATCGAGGAGAACAGACCGACCGGGAGCACCGCGCGGGCGACCTCACGGGCGACGCCCTCGGCGAGGAGCTTCTGGTACGCCGCGTACGCCTGCTCGTAGCTCTCGGCGAGGGTGTCGCTCACCGTCTCGTGCTGGGCCGGGGTGCCCTCGACGAAGACGTACTTGCCGGGGCGGCCCTCCTGGACCAGCTTGCGGTCGGCGCCGGGGACGTAGAAGACGGGCTCCAGCTCGCGGTAGCGGCCGGACTCCTCGTTGTAGGACCAGCCGACGCGGTGCCGCATGAACTCGCGGAAGACGAAGATCGGGGCGCTGATGAAGAAGGTCATCGAGTTGTGCTCGAACGGGCTGCCGTGCCGGTCGCGCATCAGGTAGTTGATCAGGCCCTTGGAGCGCTCGGGGTCCTTCTTCAGCTCGTCCAGGGACTGCTCGCCGAGCGTGGAGACGCGGGCGGCGAAGAGGACGTCGGCATCCGACGCGCTGGACTTCACGAGCTCGACGGTGACGTCACTGCGCAGGGTGAGCGACTCGGGGGTGGTCACGGGGGTCCTTCCCATCACTTCTTCAGGTTCGCGCCCACTGTACGGGGCGCCTCTGACAGTGCCGCACCGTCAGGGAGTCGTGACCGCGTCGATGATTTTTTCGGACATGGGCACCTTTTCCGTCACTCGATCGTCTGTATGGGTGAGACCTGCTCGTTCGACCCGAAAACGACACTCCCGAGAGGAGAGGTACGTCCCATGTTCCGTCGGCGTGAGCCCGTGCCCTTCGCCTTCCTGGCCGAGGCGGACCGGTTCCGCAGCAATGTCGCTCCCCCGCCGCGCCGGCGTGCGTCGGCCGGGCAGATAGCCGGGCGCTGGCTGCTGGGCCTCACCATCGTCGCCGGGCTCGCGGGCTCGCTGATACTCGGCATGCCGGCGCTGTCGACTCCGCCCAGCACACCCGTGCAGCAGTCGCAGGCCGCCGACGGGCGCTGACGGGCCCCACCCCTTACAGCCGTCCAAGGGTGGTGAGCGCGAACCCCGCCGGATAGCCTCACCGGGCACAGCCCACGCAAGGATTGAGTGAGGACCAGCCGTGCCCCTGCCCTTCCTGACGGCCGACCGCACCTTCGAGGCCGCCGACGAGAGCGCGCTGCCCTACGACGACCGGGAGCGCTGGCGGCGCCCCTACCGGCCCGGGCCCTGGCGGGTGGGCGTGGCCGCGCTGGTGCTGCTGGTCGCTTCCTTCGTGCTGTTCGCCGCGGTCGCCATCGCCCTGGCCGACTCGGTGTCCTCCGCCGTGGCGGTCCTCGTCACGGCGCTCGTGGTGATCGCGGCCGCATTGCGGATGCTGCGCATGGGTGTGTGGGTGAGCGGGCGCGGGCTGCGTCACGTCGGGTTCCTGGTGACGCGTACGGTGCCGTGGTCGCGCGTGGTCTCGGTGCGGACGGCGCAGCAGCCGGTGCGCTGGCTGGGGCTGCCCCGGACCGTGCAGGGGCAGGCGCTGGCCCTCGTCCGGAAGGACAGGCCGGCCGAGGACACGCCGCCGCTGCTGACCACGCACACGCTCGACTTCCTGAGCCGTCCGGCCGCCTTCGACCGGGCCGCGGACACGGTGGAGGCGTGGGCCGCGGAGTGCGGCCGCGGGCACGGGCGCGGCTGACTTCCACAGGCACGCCGAAGGGGCCGGTCCGCTGCGGGCCGGCCCCTTCGGCGTGTGCGCAGGCGCGTGCAGTTCGGCGCTGTACGGGTCAGGCCCGGGCGGGCTTGCCGTCGTGCAGGGCGATGGCCCGTTGCATGGCCTTGCGGGCGCGTGGGGTGTCGCGGGCGTCGTGGTAGGCGACGGCGAGCCGGAACCAGCAGCGCCAGTCGTCGGGGGACGCCTCCGTCTCGGCCTTGCGCTTGGCGAACACCTCGTCGGCGGAGTCGCGGTCGATGTGACCGCTCGGGGTGCGCCGCAGCTCGTCCACGGGCAGGCCGCCCTCGGCGTCGAGCTGGGCGGCGAGGGCGTTGGCCTTGCGGACGAACTGGGTGTTCTGCCACAGGAACCACAGGCCGATGACCGGCAGGATCAGGACCGCGACCCCGAAGGTGACGGTCAGCAGCGTGCCGGCCTGGATAAGCATGACGCCGCGGCTGCCGACCAGGACGAAGTAGAAGACCAGGACGGCGGCGGTGACGAGGTAGGTGATCTTGGCGCGCATGGCAGGGACTGTCTCAGCTCAGATCCAGGAAGTGCTCCAGGCCGAAGGTCAGGCCCGGAGTGGTCACCACGCGGCGGGCGCCAAGCAGGATGCCCGGCATGAAGCTGCTGTGGTGCAGGGAGTCGTGGCGGATGGTGAGGGTCTCGCCCTCGCCGCCGAGCAGCACCTCCTGGTGGGCCAGGAGGCCGCGCAGCCGGACGGCGTGAACCGGGATCCCGTCGACGCTGGCGCCACGGGCGCCGTCCAGGGCGGTCGCCGTGGCGTCCGGCGCCGGGGCCGTACCGGCCGCCCGGCGGGCCTCGGCGATCAGCTGGGCGGTGCGGGTCGCCGTACCGCTCGGGGCGTCGACCTTGTTGGGGTGGTGCAGCTCGACGACCTCGACCGACTCGAAGTACGGCGCGGCGATCTGCGCGAACTTCATGGTCAGCACGGCGCCGATGGAGAAGTTCGGCGCGATGAGCACGCCGGTCTTCGGGGACTCGGCGAGCCAGCCGGTCAGCCGCGCGAGGCGCTCCTCGGTCCAGCCCGTCGTCCCGACGACGGCGTGGATGCCGTGGCGCACGCAGTAGTCGAGGTTGGCCATGACCGAGTCGGGGGTGGTCAGTTCGACCGCGACCTGGGCGCCGGTCTCCGCCAGCGTCTCCAGCCCGTCCCCGCGGCCGAGGGCGGCGACCAGCTCCATGTCCTCGGCGGCCTCGACCGCCTTGACCGCCTCGGCCCCGATCCGGCCCTTGGCGCCGAGGACCGCCACGCGCAGCTTGCTCATCTCTGTGTGCTTCCTTGTGAGGAGTGGTTAGGCGACGGCGTCGTGCAGCCGTGCGGCCTGCTTGTCCTTCAGCGGGCCGATGACCGACAGCGACGGGCGCTGTCCCAGGATGTCGCGGGCGACCGCGCGGACCTCGTCCGGGGTGACCGCGGCTATCCGGTCCAGCATGTCGTCGACGGACATCTGCTCGCCCCAGCACAGCTCGCTCTTGCCGATACGGTTCATCAGCGCGCCGGTGTCCTCCAGGCCGAGGACGGTGGAGCCGCGGAGCTGGCCGACGGCGCGGGCGATCTCGTCGTCCGTGAGGCCGTTGGCGGCGACGTGGTCGAGTTCGTCGCGGCAGATCTTCAGCACGTCGTGCACCTGGCTCGGCCGGCAGCCGGCGTACACGCCGAACAGGCCGCAGTCGGCGAAGCCGGACGTGTACGAGTACACGCTGTAGGCGAGACCGCGCTTCTCCCGGACCTCCTGGAAGAGGCGGGAGGACATGCCGCCGCCGAGGGCGGTGTTGAGCACGCCCATGGCCCAGCGGCGGTCGTCCGTGCGGGCGAGGCCCGGCATACCGAGGACGACGTGCGCCTGCTCGGTCTTGCGGCCGAGCAGCTCGACCTTGCCGAAGGTCCGGATCGTACGGCTGCCGTCACGCGGGGCGATCGGCTGCGCGTCCGGGTTCTTGAAGGCGCCCGCCTTCTCGAACGCGGCGCGGACCTGGCGTACGACCTTGTCGTGGTCGATGTTGCCCGCGCAGGCGACCACGAGGTGGGTCGGGTCGTAGTGCTTCTTGTAGAAGCGGCGGATGCGGTCGGCGCCGAGGGCGTTGACCGTGTCGACCGTGCCGAGGACCGGGCGGCCGAGGGCGTTGTTCCCGAACATGGTGTGCGCGAACAGGTCGTGCACACAGTCGCCCGGGTCGTCCTCGGTCATAGCGATCTCTTCGAGGATCGCGCCGCGCTCGATGTCGACGTCCTCCTCCATGATCAGCGAGCCGGTCAGCATGTCGCAGACGACGTCGATGGCCAGCGGCAGGTCGGTGTCGAGCACGCGCGCGTAGTAGCACGTGTACTCCTTGGCCGTGAACGCGTTCATCTCGCCGCCGACGGCGTCGAGGGCGGCGGAGATGTCCAGCGCACTGCGCGTTCGCGTGCCCTTGAAGAGCAGGTGCTCCAGGTAGTGCGTGGCGCCGTTCAGGGCCGGGGTCTCGTCGCGGGAGCCGACGTGCGCCCAGATACCGAAGGTCGCGGAGCGGACCGAGGGCAGGGTCTCGGTGACGATGCGCAGGCCGCCCGGGAGGGTGGTCTTACGGACCGTGCCGATGCCGTTCCGGCCCTTGATCAGGGTTTGGGTACGGGCGACGGCCCGCGCCTCCGAAGAGGAGCGGGCCGTCACCTTGGGGCTACGGGACGTCACTTCTCGGCGTCGTCCTTGTTCTCGTCGTTGCCTTCCTCGCCCTCGATCACCGGAACGAGGGAGAGCTTGCCGCGGGAGTCGATCTCGGCGATCTCGACCTGGACCTTCTGGCCCACACCGAGGACGTCCTCGACGTTCTCCACGCGCTTGCCGCCGGCCAGCTTGCGGATCTGCGAGATGTGCAGCAGACCGTCCTTGCCCGGCAGCAGGGAGACGAACGCACCGAAGGTGGTGGTCTTGACGACCGTACCCAGGTAGCGCTCGCCGACCTCGGGCATCGTCGGGTTGGCGATGCCGTTGATCGTGGCGCGGGCGGCCTCCGCCGAGGGACCGTCGGCGGCACCGATGTAGATCGTGCCGTCGTCCTCGATGGTGATCTCGGCGCCCGTGTCCTCCTGGATCTGGTTGATCATCTTGCCCTTGGGGCCGATGACCTCACCGATCTTGTCGACCGGGATCTTGACGGTGATGATCCGCGGGGCGTGCGGGCTCATCTCGTCGGGCCGGTCGATGGCCTCCATCATCACGTCGAGGATGTGGAGACGGGCGTCGCGGGCCTGCTTGAGGGCCGCGGCCAGGACGGAGGCCGGGATGCCGTCCAGCTTGGTGTCGAGCTGGAGGGCGGTCACGAAGTCCTTCGTGCCGGCGACCTTGAAGTCCATGTCGCCGAAGGCGTCCTCCGCACCGAGGATGTCGGTGAGGGTGACGTAGTGCGTCTCACCGTCGATCTCCTGGGAGATCAGGCCCATGGCGATACCGGCGACCGGGGCCTTCAGCGGCACACCGGCGTTCAGCAGCGACATGGTGGAGGCGCAGACCGAGCCCATGGACGTCGAGCCGTTGGAGCCGAGGGCCTCGGACACCTGACGGATC
This sequence comes from Streptomyces monashensis, assembly GCF_001866665.1. Lineage (GTDB taxonomy): Bacteria > Actinomycetota > Actinomycetes > Streptomycetales > Streptomycetaceae > Streptomyces > Streptomyces monashensis. Next base: position 8,534 of record NZ_MLYO01000012.1, read on the forward strand.
GCGTAGGGGAACTCCTCGCGCGTCGGGAGCACCGGCACGAGGGCGCGCTCGGCGAGGGCGCCGTGGCCGATCTCGCGGCGCTTCGGGGAGCCGACGCGGCCGGTCTCGCCGGTGGAGTACGGCGGGAAGTTGTAGTTGTGCATGTAGCGCTTGCGGGTCACCGGGGAGAGGGTGTCCAGCTGCTGCTCCATGCGGAGCATGTTGAGGGTGGTGACGCCCAGGATCTGGGTCTCGCCACGCTCGAACAGCGCGGAACCGTGCACCCGCGGAATGGCCTCGACCTCGGCGGCGAGGGTACGGATGTCCGTCACCCCACGGCCGTCGATGCGCTTCTTCTCCTTGATCACGCGCTCACGGACCAGCTGCTTGGTGAGCGAGCGGTACGCGGCGGAGATCTCCTTCTCGCGGCCCTCGAACTCCGGCAGGAGCTTCTCGGCGGCGAGACCCTTGACGCGGTCCAGCTCGGCCTCGCGCTCCTGCTTGCCGGCGATGGTGAGCGCCTGGGCGAGCTCGGGGCGGACGGCGGCCGTCAGGGCCTCGAAGACGTCGTCCTGGTAGTCCAGGAAGATCGGGAACTCGGCGGTCGGCTTGGCGGCCTTCGCGGCGAGGTCCGCCTGGGCGCGGCACAGCACCTTGATGAAGGGCTTCGCGGCGTCCAGACCGGCGGCGACGACCTCCTCGGTCGGCGCCTCGGAACCGCCCTCGACGAGCTTGATGGTGCCCTCGGTGGCCTCGGCCTCGACCATCATGATCGCGACGTCGCCGTCCTCCAGGACGCGGCCCGCGACGACCATGTCGAAGACGGCGTCCTCGAGCTCGGTGTGCGTCGGGAAGGCCACCCACTGACCGCGGATCAGCGCGACGCGGACGCCGCCGATCGGGCCGGAGAAGGGCAGGCCGGCCAGCTGCGTGGACGCGGACGCGGCGTTGATCGCCACGACGTCGTACAGGTGGTCGGGGTTGAGCGCCATGATCGTGGCGACGACCTGGATCTCGTTGCGCAGGCCCTTCTTGAAGGACGGGCGCAGCGGGCGGTCGATGAGGCGGCAGGTGAGGATGGCGTCCTCGGAGGGACGGCCCTCACGGCGGAAGAAGCTGCCGGGGATCTTGCCGGCGGCGTACATCCGCTCCTCGACGTCCACCGTCAGCGGGAAGAAGTCGAGCTGGTCCTTGGGGTTCTTGGAGGCGGTCGTGGCCGACAGCACCATGGTGTCGTCGTCCAGGTACGCCACGGCGGAGCCGGCGGCCTGCTTGGCCAGGCGGCCCGTCTCGAAGCGGATGGTTCGGGTACCGAAGGCGCCGTTGTCGATGACGGCCTCGGCGTAGTGGGTCTCGTTCTCCACTAGCGTTTTCTCCGTTACGTATCGTCTTTCGTCCCTTGGCTGCCCGTGTGGCAGGGGGACGGTGGCGGAGAAGCGCGCCGTCTGGTGCGGGCCGGTCTTCGATCGAAGCACCCGGGGCTCGCTTCCCCCCGGGGGCCACTACCGAGGACCGGCGGCGGCGAGGTGCGCTTCTCCTCGTTCTTTTCGTTCTTTTCGTTCTGCGTCGTGCGTTGTGCGTACTGCGGTCGTGCGTACTGCGTTGTGCTACCACACTACAAAGCGTGTGTGACACTCCGCACGTTTCCCTACATACGGCAAAGGGAGCGATCCCCGAGTCCTTCGGGAACCGCTCCCTTCACGGCGTCTTACTTGGCGCCCGCCGCACCACGGCGGATGCCGAGGCGGTCGACCAGCGTACGGAAGCGCTGGATGTCCTTCTTCGCCAGGTACTGGAGAAGGCGGCGGCGCTGACCGACGAGGATCAGCAGGCCACGACGGGAGTGGTGGTCGTGCTTGTGGGTCTTGAGGTGCTCGGTCAGGTCGGAGATCCGACGGGAGAGCAGAGCGACCTGGACCTCGGGGGAGCCGGTGTCACCCTCCTTGGTACCGAACTCGCCGATGATCTGCTTCTTCGTAGCGGCGTCGAGCGACACGCGTACTCCTCAATAGTCTGTTGAATGCCACCGAGTGCCCCCGGTCTACGTCTCGGGGAAGCTTCCGTTACTCGGGAGGCGGGGATCCGCTGGGCGCGGCCACCAGAATCCGCAGGACTGCCTGCGGGGGTCCGGGGGTGCGTACACAAACGGCCGTCAGCCAGGGTACCAGGAGGTGGCGGGCACCTTTCCCCCGGTCTGCGAACAACCCGGGCGGCGATCGTGCGGCCACTAGGGTGAGCGCCGGGACCGAACGTTACGCCGTTACGCCGGGAAGGGGTCGTTGCACGATGACGGAGACGGAAGCGGAGATCAAGGCGCGCAAGGAACGGGAGCGGGACGAGCTGTACGGCCTCGACATCTCCGGTGTCGAGTGGCACTGCGCCCCGGGCACCGAGGAGCACGAGGAGCGCGTCGAGATCGCCTACCTGCCCGAGGGAGCCGTGGCCATGCGCTCCTCCCTCGACCCCGACACCGTGCTGCGCTACACCGAGGCGGAGTGGCGCGCGTTCGTGCTGGGGGCACGGGACGGGGAGTTCGATCTGGAGCCGACGGAGGGGGATAGGGGGTTGGGGGGTCAGTGAGCCGGCCGTGAACGGCACACGAAAGAGGGCGGCACACGTGTGTGCCGCCCTCTTTCGTGTGCCGGTACCTGACCGGACCTGTCGTGGTACCGGTCTCTAGCTGGTCATCGCACGCGCCCGGGCGTACACGTCGAACACGGCCAGGGCCAGCGGGATCAGCGTGAGCAGGACGAAGCTCTCGGCGATCTCCAGGAAGCGTCCCCAGAAGGGGGTGACACCGCGCCGCGGGGTGATCAGGCCGATCGCGGTGACCAGGGCGGTGGCCGCGCCGACCGCCGCGGCGAGCCAGATGCTGCGGATGTCCAGGGAAGCGGTGTCGCCCTGGAGGGCGTCGATCAGATAGCCCTTGGGCGGGTTCAGGGCGAGCCCGAGCCCGAGGAAGACGATCGCGGCCAGGCCCGCGGCGAGCGCGGCGCCGACCTGCGCCGTGTAGCGGAACAGGTGCGCCCGCATCAGCATCGCCAAACCGGTCGCGAGGGCGAGGAGCTGGGCCCACATGTTGCTGGAGAAGCCGAGAACGATCGACGCGCCCACGGCGACGAGGGCACAGCCCCCGACGAGACCGACGAGCAGTTCGTGACCGCGTCGGGCCTGGGCGGCGACGCGCTCGATGTCCACCGGCTCCTGCGGCGCGGGCTCACCGCTGTCGTAGCCGCCACGGGACGGGTTGGGCGGTTCGAAGCCGATGGGCAGCCTTGCGAAGCGCATCGACAGGCCCGGCAGGAAGGCCAGCGCCACGACGGACAGCGGAGCGCAGACGGCGGCCGTCTCGATGGGCTTCAGGTCGGTGAGGGTCGCGATGAAGGTGGTGATCAGGCCGATGGTCGAAGCGAAGAGGAACGCCACGAAGGGGCCGTCGCCGCCCGGCGACACCAGAGTGAGTGCGAGAGCCGCGACGAGGACCGCCGTGCAGGCGAGCAGGAACTGGAGCCGGCCGATGCCCTCGCCCGAGGAGAGCGGCAGCAGCCCCGAACCGGCCACGGCGACGTTCGGCAGGGCGCCGAGTCCCAGCGCGACCGCGGAACCCCGGTCGTCGTACACGCGCGCGCGTACACAGGCGATGGTGACCAGCAGGATGCCGGTGACGCCCGCGATGATGCCCTGGAGGCTGTGCATGTCGTGCCGGATCTGGGAGCTCCACGCGACGAACGCGAGCAGCGCGGGCAGGATGCCGCCCGCGACAAGGCCGGCGGCCCGGGTGAGGTCGCCGCTCCACAGGGTGCGGTCGCGGGTGACCGCTGAGGCGACCGCCTCCGAGACGTCGTCGAGGACGGCAGGCGGCAGCGACTCGGAGAACGGACGCAGAGTGAGCAGCTCGCCGTCGAGGATGCGCTGGGCAGTGAACGACCGGGCGCCGTCGAGGACGGTGCCGTCGCGCCGCACGAGGTGGTAGCCGACCGGGGCGCCCTCCACGGGGCTCTGCTGGGACAGGCGAAGGATCTCCGGATACAGATCGGCGACCGGGACGTCGTCGGGCAGCGCCACGTCGATACGGCTGTCGGGCGCCACGATGGTGACCCGGCAGAAACCGAATCCCATGCCTGCCCCGGAAGGGGCTCCGCCCGAGCCACCGGTCGCGCCGGCAGGCGCGGAGGCCGTCATGCTCACCTGCTGTTCCCCCTCGTCGGTGGTGGGGCGGCCTGCGGTGCCGCCGCGCACGCTTCCGTCCGTAAAGATCCTGTGTAGGTTGCGCGCCGCCACCCGCTCCACCGGTCGACCGAGTGATCGCAGCCGGGGTTTGCGGGGAGGCGCTTCCTTTGAACCGTTGCGGAATGCCCGGGTTTTCCCGGAACGATTCGCAACTGCTCACGCGTCTCACCGGCACCCTACCGCCCACCTTGTCCGTGGTTGTCAGTAGGATCGCGCTTCGCGATCGACGTTCGCCTGACACGGGGCGGCGGACGAAACATCTCGGTCCGGCAAGGGAATTGGTGCGTAGTGAGCCACATCGTCGTCAAGCGCCCACCGCGGGCACTGCCGAAGGAAGTGCCCACGGACGAGGTCGTACTGCAAGCACCGCCGGAACTGCCGCGTGGTCAGCAGGAAGGCGCTTGGATGCAGCTCCTGCCCATGCTGGGCATGGGCGGATCCGTGGTGTTCTTCTTCAACCCGCAGGCCCAGCCCTTCATGAAGATCATGGGCCTGGTGATGGTGGCGTCGACGATCGCCATGGGCATCTCGATGCTCGTCCGCTACCGCCGCGGCAACCAGGGCCAGATGGCCGACATGCGCCGTGACTACCTCCGTTACCTGTCGCAGACCCGGCGCGGCGCCATGGACACCGCAAAGGCCCAGCGTGACGCCCAGTTCTATCTGAACCCTTCGCCGGAGCAACTGTGGGCGCTGGTCGCCGAGGGCAGCCGGGTGTGGGAGCGGCGTTCCGGCGACGAGGACTTCGGGCAGGTGCGTGTGGGCCTCGGTCCGCAGGCCCTGGCCACGCCCCTGGTCCCGCCGCAGACCGCCCCGGTCGACGAGCTGGAGCCGCTGACCGCGGGCGCCATGCAGCGCTTCCTCGCCACGCACGGCACCATCGACGCCCTGCCGATGGCGGTCTCGCTGCGGGCCTTCTACCACGTGACGATCAGCGGCGAGCCGGGCACCGTGCGCGGTACCGCCCGGGCCGTCGCCGGTTCCCTCGCCTCCCTGCACTCCCCCGAAGACCTGGTCATCGCCGTTGTCACCGGACGCGAGTCGGTACCCGAGTGGGAGTGGGCCAAGTGGCTCCCGCACGTGCAGGCCCCGGGCGTCGCCGACGGCGCCGGCAGCTTCCGGCTGATCACCACGGACCCGGTGCAGCTGGAGGACCGGCTCGCCTCCCGGCTCGAGGGCCGCCCGCGCTTCCACCCCGCGGGGGCGCCCGTTCCCGAGCAGCCGCATCTGGTGGTCGTGCTCGACGGCATCTCCCTGCCGCCCACGTCGCTGCTGGCCAACCCCGAGGGCCTCCAGGGCGTGACCGTGCTGGAGGTCGTGCCCGGCGACCTGAGCATGGGCCGTGGCGACCTGTCCGTCGTCGTGCAGCCGAAGGAACTGCGCCTGGAGTCGGCACACGGCATGGTGTACGAGGGAACGCCCGACGTCCTGTCGTACGAGGCCGCGGAAGCACTCGCCCGCCAGCTCGCGCCGCTGCGCATGGCGTCGGGCGGGGACGACGACGAACCGCTGCTCGCCAACCTCGAGTTCACGGATCTGCTCAACCTGGGCGACGCGGCCTCGGTCGACCCGAAGCGGACGTGGCGGCCGCGCTCGCAGTCGGAACGACTGCGCGTGCCGATCGGTCTCGGCGAGGACGGCCGGCCCGTGATGCTCGACCTCAAGGAGGCGGCCCAGGAGGGCATGGGCCCGCACGGCCTGTGCGTCGGCGCGACCGGTTCGGGCAAGTCGGAGCTGCTGCGCACGCTGGTGCTCGGCCTCGCCGTGACCCACTCCTCGGAGACCCTGAACTTCGTCCTCGCCGACTTCAAGGGCGGTGCCACCTTCGCGGGCATGGCCCAACTGCCCCACGTGGCCGCCGTGATCACCAACCTCGCGGACGACCTGACTCTGGTCGACCGCATGGGCGACTCGATCCGCGGTGAGCTCAACCGCCGCCAGGAGATGCTCCGCGACGCGGGCAATTACGCCAACATCCACGACTACGAGAAGGCCCGCGCGGCGGGCGCACCCCTGCAGCCCATCCCCTCCCTCGTCCTGGTCATCGACGAGTTCAGCGAACTGCTGACCGCGAAGCCGGACTTCATCGAGATGTTCGTGCAGATCGGCCGTATCGGCCGTTCACTGGGCGTGCACCTGCTGCTGGCCTCGCAGCGTCTGGAGGAGGGCCGGCTGCGCGGCCTGGAGACGTATCTGTCGTACCGCATCGGTCTGCGTACGTTCTCCGCGGCCGAATCCCGCGCCGCGCTCGGCGTCCCGGACGCCTACGAACTCCCCAACGTCCCCGGTTCCGGCTTCCTGAAGTTCGGCACGGACGAAATGGTCCGTTTCAAGGCGGCGTACGTCTCCGGGGTGTACCGCACCGGTTCGCACGCGGCCGCCGCGCTCGGCGGCCCGCTGCCCGTCGACCGCCGGCCGGTCCTGTTCACGGCGGCCGAGGTGCCGGTGCGGTACGCGCCGGTCCCGCAGCAGCGCCAGGCGGTGGCCGAGGAACAGCAGGACGACGCCCTCGCCGACACCGTGCTCGACGTCATCGTGCGGCGCCTGGAGGCACAGGGCCCGGCGGCTCACCAGGTGTGGCTGCCCCCGCTGGACAGCCCGCCGTCGCTCGACGCACTGCTGCCGGGGCTCGCGCCGGTGCCCGGCCGAGGCATGACACAGCCCGGCTACGAGGGAGCGGGCCGGCTCGTCATCCCGGCCGGTCTCATCGACAAGCCCTACGAGCAGCGCCGCGACCCGCTGTGGATCGACTTCGGCGGCGCGGCCGGCCACATGCAGATCATCGGCGGCCCGCAGTCCGGCAAGTCGACGCTGCTGCGTTCGATCATCGCCTCGTTCGCGCTCACGCACACCCCGTGGGAAGTGCAGTTCTACGGCCTGGACTTCGGTGGCGGCGGTATGTCCGCAGTGGCCGGCTTGCCGCACGTCGGCGGGGTCGCCTCACGTCTGGACCCCGAGAAGGTCCGGCGCACCGCGGCCGAGGTGTACGGCGTGATGACCCGCCGCGAGGAGTACTTCCGCGCTTCGGGCATCTCCTCCATCGCCGAGTTCCGCTCGCGTCGCGCGCGCGGCGACATCTCGGTGACCGACCAGCCCTGGGGTGACGTCTTCCTGGTCATCGACGGCTGGGGCAACTTCAAGACGGACTACGAGGCCCTGGAGCCGATGGTCCTGGACATCGCCGCGCGTGGTCTGGGCTACGGCATCCACCTCGTCCTCACCGCGTCGCGCTCGATGGAGGTCCGGGCGAACCTCAAGGACCACCTGATGAACCGACTCGAACTGCGGCTGGGCGATCCCATGGACTCGGAGGTCGACCGCAAGGTCGCCGCCAACGTACCCACCGGGGTGCCGGGCCGCGGTCAGACCCCGCAGAAGCAGCACTTCATGGCGGCGGTTCCGCGTATCGACGGCCTGTCCTCCGACACCGACCTCGCCGAGGCGACGACCGCCCTCGCGGCCGAGGTCACCCGCCACTGGCAGGAGCCCGGCGCGCCGCAGGTGCGTCTGCTGCCTCGCGAGTTCGCCGCGGCCCAGCTTCCGCCGGGCGACCGCTTCCCGGACCGGGGCATCGCCTTCGCCCTCGACGAGGACAACCTCGAGCCGGTGTTCGTGGACTTCGAGCAGGACCCGTTCTTCCTGGTGTTCGGCGAGAGCGAGTCCGGCAAGTCGAACCTGCTGAAGCTGCTGATCAAGCAGCTCACCGAGCGGTACGACGGTCACGCCTGCAAGCTCTTCGTCGTCGACAACCGCCGCTCGCTGCTCGGGGTGACCCCGGACTCGCACCTGGCCGAGTACATCCCGATGTCGAACCAGATGCAGCACCACATGGACGCGCTGGCCGACCTGATGCAGCGCCGCACGCCCACGGCCGACGTGACCCCGGACCAGCTGCGCAACCGCAGCTGGTGGCGGGGCCCGACGGTGTACGTCGTCATCGACGACTACGACCTGGTGTCCACGTCGAGCGGAAACCCGCTGGCAGGCCTGACGGAGATGCTCCCGTTCGCCCGCGACGTCGGCGTCCGCTTCATCATCGCCCGCTCCACGGCGGGCTCCGGCCGCGCCGGTTACGAGTCCTTCATGCAGCGCATCAAGGAACTCGGCGCCCAGGGCGTCGTCCTTTCGGGCGACCCGGCCGAGGGCGACCTGCTGGGTGGCGTCCGCCCGCGGCCGATGCCGGCGGGCCGGGGCACCTTCGTGTCACGGAAGAGGGGTAAGCCGATGGTGCAGGTCGGACTCATGGAGTCCTGACTCTCCGAAGCCGTTCCCCGTTCCCGTAACAGCTCCTCCCCCACCTGGATGCCGCGGACCATACCGGTCCGCGGCATCTTGCCGTTGTGTGCAGGGGTGAGGTGGAGGCCTTGTGGGCAATCGGGATTGCGCCTGTGTCCGTCCCGGCGGCCTGCTATTTTACCGATACTAGACGATCTAAAAAGAAGTGCTAGACGGTTCATATGGAATTCGATGACCGAGCGGGCATCGCGCGGGGGATGATCATCCATGGCATGGGACGAGTGGGAGCAGCTCAAGGCGGACGCGCAGTCGCGTCGGCAGGCCGGGGCGACGCACATGCAGCTCAACCAACTAGCCGCTCCCGATGGAGGCGGCGGCAGCAGCCCGCGCGGTGACCTCACCGTCCGCCAGAAGGACCTCGCCGGGATCGGCTCAGCAGCACACGACCTCTTCAACGAATTCAGCGGGTGCAGTGACTACGCTCGCCTCTCCTCCATGAAGGCAGCCGGAGGACTCAGGAGCGAGGGCTTCGCCATCGGGGCCGCACTCGATCACGTCGCCGAGCGCTGGATCGACCAAGTTCAGACCCTGCTGGACGCCTGCGCCCACATCTCCAACCACCTGCGCTACACAGCGAATCAGCACGCCGCCGACGAGTCCTACATCGCCGGCACGCTGAGCAGCATCTCCCAGCTGGACCAGGGCTTCGACGAGCGAAAGGGCAGCTGACGCAATGGATCTCGATGCGCTCCGTCACGGCAACTTCTCGCAGCTCGGAGAGGCCATCACCGACTGGGAGAAGATGACCAAGGATCTTGCGAACCTGAAAGAGGACGCCAGGAATCACCTCAAGTCCCGTGCGGACAAGGCCGACTGGGCCGGCGTCAACGCCCAGGTGAGTCGCGAGTTCATCGACAAGACCGCGGAGGAGTTCGCAGACGCCCACACGCAGGCGGATTCCATCACGAAGATCCTCAAGGACACACGCGGCGAGCTCATCGACTACCGGCGTGAGCTGAACGAAACCCTCGAACGCCCCCCGTACAAGTACTGCACGGTCATCGACACCGGCCACGGCACCTTCAGCGTCACCGGGAATCCCCGCCCCGACTGGGCCTCCGACCCGAGCGGCAAGACAAGCGCGGTCAGTCAGAAGGACGTCAACGATCTCCGCAACGAGATCCAGCGCATCCTCAACAAGGCGACTGAAAGTGACAATACTGCGGCAAAGGCGCTCAAACTTCTCGTTGACCAGGCCAAGTATGGCTTCTCCAGCGCTCACTACGAGAACCGGGACGAAGCCGCCAAGGCAGTCGCGGACGCCGACCGGATGGCCAAAATCCTCGCGAAGAACCCCCATGATGTGACGAACACAGAGCTCGCGTCACTCAACTCCACCTTGGCCAAGTACAAGAACGACCCCCTCTTCGCCGAGGAGTTCGCCACGCAGGTCGGCCCGAAGAAGGCACTCACCTTCTGGGCCGGCATCGCCGACCCCTACCAGGGCACGTACGACCCTGACCGAGCCAAGCAGGCCAAGCAACTCCAGAAGAACCTCGGAACCACCATCGGTCTTGCCACCCTCTCCGACAGCGACAGGATGCAGAGCTGGGAGAAGCAGATGATCAAGCTGGGTCCCGACCAGCTCGGCATCGACGACGCCAGCAATCCGACCGGTTACGCCGCGATGAGCAACCTCATGCGCTTCGGCGACTACGACGACCAGTTCCTCAACGACTACGGGGACAAGCTCCTGGCGTACGACAAGAAGGTCAACGGAGAGGGCATCAACCTCTGGGTGAACAACGCCAACCAGGGCGACCTCAATTACTGGGGCTACAAGAACGACCGTGGCCGCGATCCCGTGACCGGGTTCCTCGAGGCGCTCGGCCATAACCCCGATGCGTCGACGCAGTTCTTCGCGCAACCCGAGGGTGCCGGCGACACCGTCAACGAGGACTCCGAGGTGAACGACCACCTCAAATACCTGACCAAGGAACGCGTCTGGGTGTCTGACACCACCCTTGACGGCAAGCATGACTACGTCGCCGGACGTGATTCACTCGGGCACGCCCTCGAAGCAGCCACCACTGGATACTCAGCCGACGCCAGCGCGAAAGACGTCATGGCGGGCGACAGGCGCACAGCAGCCACAGCAGGGGTGATGGAGCAGGTCGCCTATCTCTACGGTGGGCAAGACGGGCCGAAGATGCTGCATGACCAGCCCGAACTCGCCGACAGTCTGGGCAAGATGGGCGGCGCGTACATTGATGACATCGATTACGAGCTTTCCGGCATCGGCGACCACAGCAAGGACGCAGGCGACTTCCCCGCCAGGTATGCGGGGCGGGCACATTTCGGCAACCAAGGTGCAATCGATTTCCTAAGTGTTCTCGGACAGGACGAGAACTCGCACAAGGTCGTGACAACCGCTCAGCATCTCTACACCTTGAGCATGTTGGATGCGCACCCGCCGACCAGCGATGCACATATGGACCACGCGCGGGACATCATGGCCGTGGGCGCTGAATCCCGCGGCATCTTGGACAACTCTCGTGTGCAGCAGGCAGAAACAACGTACGGCCAGAATTCAGAAGACGCCAACAAAGCACTGGGCCGGTCGGGCGACTGGAAGAAGCTGATGGTCGGTGCGGTCGTCGCGGGTGGTGTCGCAGCCGTCCCTCTCCCCGGTTCAACAGCCGCCGCTCTCTTCATCGCCCCTCTCGCGGCGGACACGGCTTCCGACGCTGTCAACACGCTGCTCGGACAGGAAATCGACAAAGCCACGGACGATGCTGAATCTGATCCGCTCGTCCCGTCCCAGATGACCAGTCGCCAATTCTATGGCCAAGGAGTGGACGACCTCGGTTCGACTTATGACTCTTACTTCAAAGACCACCCGCAGGCAAGAGACAAAGCCGACGATCAGCAATGGGTCCAGGAAGTAAAGAGTAGTTACTTGGGCACCGGCTCACATGAAAACGACTACCGAGGCCGACCACCGTACAAGGATTGATCTGGGATGGAAGGTGCCACCTGTGTCAGCATACGGTAGGCGCAATATGGCTTTTTTTATCGCCGCGGCGACGCTGCTCATCGCCGGTTGCGGAGACGACTCCAAGAGGGGCAACAAGGAAGAGTCGAGTAAGGGCGTCGCTGCGAGCACGATCTGCGACGGAACACTCGACACCGAAGCCGCAGGAGCATTGCAACGGCTGGCCGGTACGAACCGGTTCGAAGAAGGCACAGGAACCAACGAGGCAGGTGAGCCACGAAAGTTTTCATTGAGGAACACTGTCGAGCACCTGCACGACGAGTACCGCAAGCGAGGTGCGTGCTGGGTGTACACGGCGGGAGATGACAGCGGGGAACCGCTTCTCGAGATCAGGTTCTCGGCATCAAGCAGCCACCCCTCTGCCAGTCAGAAGGAATCCAGCGGCCAGACCAGGTATCCACTGGGCGTGTATGCAAACACAGGACCCACTGGGGCCGATCTATTCTTTCAATGCACTACCAAAGCACCATCCAAAGACGCTTACATTGGTGACGCCAAATACGTGAAGGCAGAACTTCTTTCAACGGCCACCAAGATACAGGGCGACAGCTCCGACAAGGACCGGATGCTGATCCTGAATTCCATTTCCCGAAAATTGGCCCAGGAGGCAGGGTGCGCTTCAGAGGCTGACCTTCCGACCACGGTACCCTCTCAGTGAATTCCCTAGATCCTGGACCAAAGATGCAATGTATGCGACCCTGTTCACCATTGGTCCGCACCATCGGTCTTTTGGTTACCGGTCTGACCTTGGCCAGCTGTTCGTCCGGAACTCCGGAGGCGAAACGAGCGTATGCCATTCCGTCCTCGCTGTGCGGAACCGCCCTGCCCGCCTCGGCCCTTGAGCCACTTCTTCCTGCGGGGAAGAAGATCTCGTCCGTGAAGAGTGGCCCCGCCGGCTTCACCCGTTGCCGACTACTGGTCGACGGACGGATTGCCGTCACCAGCATCATCGAACAATGGGAGTCGGGAACCACCCTGACGAACGTCGCCTACGGCACCTACGGCCTGCCATCCGGCAAGGTCAAGAAGGGGAACTCGAGGTACGTCATGTCCGACGCCACGGCAGTCGGCCATGCCTCGTGCGGCAAGCTACAGCAGGAAGGCCACGAAATCTTCACCATGATCCGGAAGGAACAGGGTGCCGTCGACGCGGGAGCCATGGAGAAGGCCATCACCAAGTTCACCGATTCGGTGTCCGCGGCCAAGCAATGCACCGGATCCAATACTTGAGCCGCGCTCAGAACGTCGAAAGAGCGACGACCGAGCTGTCGTGCATGACGAAGACTCGGTTTCCGGCGGCGGCCAGGCGGGCGTAGTCGGGAGCGGGGACCTGGTAGCTCTGTGACTTCTGTCCGTCGGAGGCCCGCACGGCACTGATCAACAGCTGGTGCCCATACCCGTTGCTGGTGCTGCCGAACGTCCAGACGCCATGGCCCTGCCGTACCACGGGGCTGTCGTAATTCGCGTTCTGGAACGCCTCCCACCGCTCCTTGCCGCTGTTCCTGTCCAGACACCTGGTGCCGTCAATCACGTTCGTGTAGACCGCGTCCGCGTAGACCGCGGCAGGGCCCCAGCCATAGTTGTGCCCATCGTCCTCGTAGACATTGAGCTTGGTGTTCCAGATCCTCGTTCCGTCGCTGAGCCGACGGGCGTCCATGGACTTGCCGTTGATGTACACCATGTCGTCGTAGACGGCGGGGCTGACCGTGCGGTCCTCGTCCTGGTCTAGGCGGGTCCATGCCGTGCTGCCATCGCTGGTGTGGACAACGAGCACAGTGCCGTCCGCGGCCGTTATGACCAGCCTGCCCTGCGCGGCAACGGCAGGGGCGAGCAAATGCCCGCGGAACCTTGTGGGGACGACAGCCGTCCAGCGGATTCTGGCGTCGGAGCGGCTCACGCTGCGCAGGCTGTGGTCCTTCGTCACGAGGTACACCGCATCATCGTCGGCCGCGAGCAGCGCCGCCGTATCCGCTGCCAGGCACGTCCACTTGGGTTCGCCCGTGGAAGGTACGAAGGTCCGAAGGACGCCCTTGTCGTCGGTGCCGACGACCAGCCGGTCGGAGAGCGACAGATAGCCGCTCTTCGTTCTGAGGTGAGGCGCACTCCAGCGGCGCTTGCCGTCGGTGATGTCGTATCCCGCGATGCCGCCGGTCGCGACTCCGAAGACAATGACGTCCCCGATCGGCAGCAGCGTCTGGGAGTAGGCGTCCGCCTCCCCGTGCACTTCCCAGAGTGGCGTCGGTTGGACGTCATGGTTGATCGGGTCCTCGATGCCGCGAGGGTCCAGCTTTTGCACAGGAGCATGCACTGCCGGAGGAATATCGAAGGGCCCGCTCTGCGTCCTCGTCGATCCACCGTGTGTTGCCAACCACCACGCGGCGGTGCCACCCCCGCCCGCCAGGAGCACGCCTCCGGCGGCGAGCCCTGTGAGCAGACGCCTGCGCGTGACGGACGGAGCCGTCTCGATCGTGACCGGAGCGGTCAGTCGGCGGGCCCCGGCCTCCCGCTCTCTGATGGCCTCGGCGACCGGTCCGCGCCGCCACACCCGGTCGGCCCCCTTGGGCACCGCCATGGCCTGGACGATCTGGGGCGGGGCGGGACGTGCGGCGGCATCCTTGGCCAGGCACGGCGTGATCAGAGCACATGTCTCCGGATCGATGCCGTCGAGTCGAGGCTCCTCGTGCACCACCGCGTACTGCACGGCCGCGACATGCGAACCCTCGTACGCCCGTCTGCCGGTGGCCGCGTAGACCAGCACCGCGCCGAGCGAGAACACGTCCGCCGACGGGGCCACACGCTGTCCGAGAACCTGCTCGGGGGCGCCGTACCCCGGAGTGACAGGCACCTGCCCGGTCGTGGTCAGGGTCAGCCCGTGCTCGGGCCGGGCGATGCCGAAGTCGATGATGCGCGGCCCGGACGAGGTGAGCACGATGTTGGGCGGCTTCAGGTCGCGGTGGATGAATCCGGCAGCATGGATGTCGGCCAGAGTCCGGGCAAGCGCGGTGGCAAGGGCACGCAGAGCCGGCTCGTCGAGAGGCCCATAGGTGTCGACTGCCTGGTCCAGGGTGAGCCCCGCCAGGAACTCGCTGGCGATCCACGGCCGCCCGCCCTCGGTCCACGATCCGAGCACATTCGCGATGCCGTTGCTCCGCACCGCCTGGGCGGCCTGTGCCTCGCGCACGAACCGCTGGGCGAGGTTGGTGTCGTGGACGAGCTCAGGCCTGAGCACCTTGACGGCGGCCAGGCTGCTGGCGCCGTCCTGGCCGACGTAGACCTTGCCCATGCCGCCTTCGCCGAGAACACCGAGAACGCGATAGGGCCCGAGGCGCAGTGGGTCGCCGGTACCGAGGGGTTTCATGGGGGTCCTTCTGCCCAGGGGAGAGGTTGGGTGGGAGCGGCCGGGCGGCCAACCGTCGCCGTGTGCCGTTCCGCACGGCCGGTGTTTCGCCGCTTCGAGGTCACTTCACTGGAGGGGATAGGCGGTCATGCCCGCGCCGTCCACGGCGAGGACCAGCTTCGCGTCCGAGTCCGCATAGAACTGCTTTCCACTCGTCTGGTAGGTCAGCGCGGTCGTGTGGTCCGACAGGCTCACCGCGCGCAACAGGCTTCCGTTCTTGTAGTACGCATAACGGGTGCCGAGGATGGGCGGCCCGCTGGTGGACGCCTCGCCCACCTCCCCGCCTCGCTCGGTCCAGAGCGCCTTCCCGCTGCGTGCGTCAACCGCCGTCAGACCGGCGTTGTCACCCACGGCGTACAGGATGCCTGCCCTGAGCACCGGCGGCCCGTACGCACGCTCCGTAGAGGTCTTCCACGTCACTGCCCCGTCACTCAGTCGCAGGGCCCAGAGTCGGCTGCCGCCGAGATACAGGTGATCGCTGTCCGCGGCGATCTCGCACCTCAGGATGTCCGGATCGTCGACGTCGTACGGCTGCTTCCACACGACGGCTCCGGTCGAGGCGGCCCACACGACGACGTGGACGGTCCCGTTCTCCGACTGCTGGAGTGTCACCAGACGGCTGCCCACGGTCTTCGCGGCGAGGAAGTGCAGTCTCGAACTCGTCTCGAATCGCACGGGCAGCGGTTTCGACCACAGGAGCTTGCCGGTCTCGATGTCGGCAGCGCTCAGAGTGTCGGTCTCTCCCGCGGAGAAGGTGCCGGTCCCGTCGTCCTTCCCCTTGCCCACGACGACATAGGCGACGCGGTCCGTGATGCAGAGCAGTTGATGTGTGGGGAGCTCGTCATTGGTGCCCGCGAACCGGACCAGGGTCTTGATCGTTTTCCCGTTCTTCGGATCGAGGATCTGGAGCCTGACGGCGGACCCGATCCCGTCATCGGTCTCCTCGCCGATCCAGAGCCGGTAGAGCCGACCACCCGTCACGAGCGTCTGCCAACTTCTCTCCTCCGAGCGGCCGTTTCCGTCCCACACGCCGACCCCGTTCGTCGCGCTGACGGCTTCGGCCCCAGCGCCCGCCACGACGATGATTCCGCCGAGCGACTGAGGGACGACCGAGCCCATCTCATCCGAGAGCACGGCGCTGAACGTATACGTCCACAGCGGCTTGATGTTCCGCGTCCTGGGTGCGCCGCCCTTCTCGGTCGTACCCCCACCGCCCCGCGCGTCGGCGCGCCCCTGCCACCACCACGCGCCTCCACCCGCCGCCGCACCGGCGGCGAGTGCGCCGCCGACAACGAGGAACCTGCGGCGCGACGGGCGCCGGGCGGCCGCCGCGGTGGCCGCCGCGGTCTCCGGCCCGGCCGCGGGCGCGGGCAGCCGCTGTGGCACGAGCCGCCAGACATCGGCCGCCCGGCGCGCGATCTCCGCCAGCAGCTCGTGCGGCAGATGTTCGGCGAACTCCCCGGTTCCATCGTGAAGTTGAGCCGCGAGCTGGGCCGTGGTCGGCCGTTGCCCCGGATCCTTGGCCAGGCACTGGGCCAGTAGCGGAGCGAGGGCAACAGGCACACCAGCGAGGTCTGCGTCCGCATACCGCACCCGGTACAGAAGATCCGCCGCCTGCCCGTTGCCGAACGGCCCGCGCCCGGTCGCCGCGTACACCAGCACGCCGGCCAGCGCGAACACGTCGCCGGCGGCGTCGTGCTCCTGTCCGGTGGCCTGCTCCGGGGACATGAAGGCCGGTGTACCGACGGCGGCACCGGCCCGGGTCAGCCACTCGTCGCCGATGACTCGTGCGATGCCGAAGTCGATGACCTTGGGCCCGTAGGCCGTGAGGAGGATGTTGGACGGCTTGAGGTCGCGGTGCACGACGTCCGACCCGTGCAGCTGGCCAAGCGCGGAGCACAGGGCCGCGCCCAAGGCGCGTACGGACTGTTCGGGCAGCGTTCCTCCGGCCTCGACGGCCTCGTCGAGCGGGGGCCCGAGTACGTACTCCGTGGCCAGCCAAGGTGTCTCCGCCAGCGGATCCGCGTCCATCACCCGCGCCCCGAACCGGTCGCCGATGACCCGGGCGGCGTCCGCCTCGAGTCGGAAGCGGGTGCGGGCCGCCGGATCGGTGGCGATGGCGGCATGCATGGTCTTCAGGGCAACGGTGCGTCCGCCGGCGGACCGTGCGACGTAGACGGTACCCATGCCTCCGCTGCCGAGCCGGGCGATGAGCCGGTACGGGCCGAGTGCGACGGGATCGTCGTGAGTGAGAGGAGTCGGCATGGGGATTCTTGTGGTCAGTGAGTGCGACGGGGTTCCGGTGCCCCGGACGGCGCTCCGCCGGGCGCCCAGGACTCATGGACCGGTGCCTGTGCCTGCACCGGGAACTGCACCTCCCCGGCCAGCACGGATGCCGACTGATGGACGATGGCGGCGACGAGCCGGGCGGGGAGCCAGCCGGGGCCGAGCAGTGCGTCCGCACGTGTGGGCGCGGCGAAGCCGGCGGGGGCGTCCGACTCCGGACTTCCCGCCAACTCATCGACGATCTCGATGAGTTGGGGCCGATGAGCCGGATCGCGGGACAGGCAACGGGTGATCAGCGAGCGCAGACTGGTCGGCAGCTCCTCCCGTTCCGGCATGCTGTAACCCGTGGCGGCGTAGGCCAGCGTCGCACCGAGTGCATATACGTCACCCATCGGGCGCGGCTGTCCGCCTGCGGCCTGCTCGGGCGGCAGGCTGCCGGGATCGAGCCCGGGCGCCTCCTGACGCGCGACGCCGTCCGGCGCTGCGGCTCGTACCGCCCCGAAGCAGGTGAGCCGGGGACCGTCCGCGGCGATCAGCACGGCGGACGGGCAGAGTCCGGCATGGGTCAGGCTCTGCCCGTGAATGACGGCGAGGTTCTCGGCCAGCGCGACGGCGAGCGCCCTGACCGTCGACTCGGGCAGCGGGCCTCCGTGGACGGTAAGGGCGACGGGCAGTGGCAGCGCGGGCAGATACGGACGCGCATGCCAGGGCTGTTCGCCGGAGGCGGCGAGTTCGACGGCGGGCAGGACCCAGCTCCCGAGAAGATAGCGAGAGGCCTCGGCTTCGGCCATAAAGCGCCGCGGGTCGACGCCGGCCAGGGGCCTGCTCACCACCACCGTGCGGTCACCGTCGGCGCTGCGGGCGATGAAGCGGTGCTCGGAGACCGGCGTGTGCACCGGGACACCGGCATCGAGCCGGGTCACCACCGTGTACGGGCCGATCTGCTTCGTCCCCCGGATACCCGGTCCGGCACCTGACACGCGCATGCTCCCTCTTCGTTCCTCAGGCGTGCTTCCGGCTGAGTTCCATGGCTCGGCACAACAGCAGGGTGGGCGCCTCCCGCGCGCGCCCACCCTGACGTTGATTCTGGGAGCCTCGTCCTACTGGAAGTAGCTGGCCGCCTTCTTGTCGCCTTCCATGTACGTACCGCCGGACTGGGCGACGACGTGTCCGATGCCCTGCAGGGCCTGGTGGATGTCGTTCGCGGACTTGTCCCAGCGCTGCAGCTTGTCGTGGAAGCTGCCCTGCGCCTGGCCCTCCCAGTACTGCTGGCTCTTCACGACCAGGCCGCGGAGCTCCGCCAGGTCCGACTCGAGCTGCTTCGCCTGGTTACCGATGTTGGTTGCGGCAATGTCGAGCCCGTCATAATGGACAGACAGCCCATCAGCGTTGTTGCCCACGCCTGTTACCTCGTCTCGCTTGTGTGTACGTGCTGAGTGCGCCGGTCTCCCGGCGGATGTTCTCTGTCTCGCTCGACTCAGTAGTGGCTGAGGGCAGACGTCGGAACAGTGGGAGCGCCGTCCTGGAGGTCGATCTTGTGGACCGACGCGCGGACCTCGTCTTCCTTGCTGTTCTTGATGCTGCGCGCCGTGCTCATCGACTCGATGACGTCAGCGAGGATGTTGCCGATGTTCTGCAGCGACTCGTTGATCTCGAACTGCTTCTTGTCGAACGCGGCGCGGCCGATACCGTGCCACTGGCCCTCGAGGTGGTCGATGACGCCCTGAAGAACGTGCACGTTCTTCCGGATGTTGTCGTACTTCTCCACCATCTGCTTCTCGAGTTGGACTACCGGATCATCGTGAAGCTTCTGCTTTCCGCCGGCCATGATCGGCCCTGCCTTTCGTGTGTCTGTTGTTGATCTGTTGGTTTCGGCTCACCGCTGTTGGCTGGGCCCACAACGATGAACACGCAGTGCTTGTTCCGTCCGAACTGTCTTGGGCTGCTACGGCTGTCGACAGCTCAGGACGTCACCTGGTGCGTCGTGCCCGCGCGAGAACCCATGCGCCACCGCCGATCACGACGACCGCACCGACGGCGCCCAGTGCGATCCAAGTGGTGTTGCTGCTGCCGCCATTTGGCGACCCTGCGCTCGATCCTGCCGCCGAGGTCGAGCCGGTGGAACCCTTTTGTTGGGCTTGTGACGTGGCTGATGCAGAAGGAGAAGTGGAGTTTCTAGGGGCGCCGGGGGCCACGCTTGCCCACTCGTGGCCGTCCTGCTTCTGGAGCGGATCGACATTGGCGGGGCCGGGGTCGTAATTCTTGTCTGCCAGCACGACGCGGGGACGGATGACTCCGTAGCCGAGGTACTTGCTCGGATTGTCCTTCGGCCAGGTGCGCCCAGCGGTGTCGAGGAGGGCCCGTTCAACCTGATAGATGGTCCAGTCGGGGTGCGCGGACCAGATCAGGGCGGCGGCGGCTGAGGTGAGGGCGGTGGCCGAACTAGTACCTTTTTGATTGTCGCAATACGAGCGAAATGTACCGTCACACCAGCCGGGATACCCCTCACCAGGTGCTGCCACGTCGGCAAAGCCTCCACTTGAGGAAAAGTTCGACGCCGTGAGGGACTTGTCGACGGATGCAACACCGAAAACGTATGGGTACCCCGCAGGATAATCGACTTGGCCATTCTTGCCGTCGTTACCCACTGACGCGATCAGCAGCTTGCCCTTCGAGAGCGCGTATTTGACTGCAGCCTCATCCTCATCGCCGATCAGGCCGCCGAGCGAGATGTTGATTATCTTTACGTCAGTATCCGCAGCGGCTCTGAGCGCCAGATCGAACTCCGGAGTCTGGGACTTTTCCTTCGCCCCCTTTAGACCGTCGAGCTGGATACGGTACGGAACAATTTTCGCGCCTGGTGCCAGCCCCTTCAGCCCACCGCCTGCCCCGGTACCTGCGATCAGCTCGGCCATGGTCGTGCCGTGGCCCAAGTAGTCGTCCGTCGCGTGGTAAGCCACCCGCTTGGGGACCTCATCGGTCAAGACTTGCCCCTTGAGCGATGGCGTGTTCGCGTTCACCCCGGAGTCGATGACCGCGATCTTGACGCCCTTCCCTGTGCTGACCTTCCACATCTGTTCGGCTTGCATGGGGCCGAGGTACCACTGCTTCGACTGCTCGTCGGACGCAGTGGCACCTGGGGCCAAGCCCACGGTCACAACGGTCAGGGCGCCGACAACTGCACCCACCGCGCGCACTCGTCTTCCGCGGTGCACCCTGCGGAGCTCAGCCTGCTCGGCTCGTCGGCTGATCCCTGACTTCATGGCGTTGAATACCCTCGCTCGCGTTCAGTTGATGACCGGCGGCACGTCGCGCCGGGGGTTGTTCGGCAGGTGCGTCTCTTCGTCTTCGACCAGGTAGTCGGGCCGCGGTGTCCCGTCCGTCTTCCGCTGCTCGCCGGGCCGTCCGTTGTGGCCTGCGCCGCGTGTGAGACCGGCACCACCACGGGTCATGCCGTTGCGCTCGGCTCCCGCCGCGGACATGCGTTCGCTCGGCCGTCCGGTGACGGCCTCGGACGCTCCCACGCGGGCGCTGGAACCAGTCGCACCCGAGCCGGGCCGCGCCGTGGACTCGGACTCGGGCGTTCCGAAGACACCGCGCTGACCGAGGCGGCCAGTCGTGGGCCGGGAGTTGGCCTCTTCCTCGCCGCCGATGACCGTGCCACGCGGAATCCGCGACCCGTTCTTCGACGACGGATTCGTCGTGGAGGGCCGCCCCCCGACGACGCCGTTGGTGCGGCCGGCGCCGGTGGAGGGCCCGTTCGTCGCGCGCGATGCTGCCTTACCTGCGGCGCGCGGCGTACCACCCGTGACTCCTCGGCCCATGGGAGAGGACGTCCTCGGTCCGGAACCGGTGCCCTTGGCAGCGGACTGGCCAGTCGATGTGGCGCGGCCCATCTGGTCCATGGGCCCTCGCCCTGCGGAGCGCCCGGAGCCCGGATTGGTCAACTCGGACGTACCCCCACGTCCCTGAGCGGTCTGAGAGTTACGGAACCCGCCGACGCCGCTCAGGCCCCGGCCCGAGGTGGCGTTGGGCATGGGCAGTCTCAAGCCACCGCCGTCGAACACATTGGGTTGGCTGCCAGTCGTGGGAGGAGTGCCCGTGACCGGCGGAGTGTGGCTGGGCCCGGGCGTCGTAGTCGTGGGCGGCGGCAGCGTGCCGGTGGTGTCGATGTGCGTACCGACCGGCGTCTCGGGGTGCCTGACTGGGGCCGTGACGTGGTTTACAGGCGTCGGCTTGCCGTTTACATCGGGCACAACTGCGTGACACACCGGCTCCACCGTCGTGTGATGCCCCCCAACCACGCTTGAGTCCGCGCCTCGGTAACCGTGCGAAGCGGAGCCCTGGGAAGCGGAATCGACATAGGGGCCGGGCTTGGGCACCCCGACGTTCGGGAGGTTACCGAAGTCAGGCGCACTCTTGTGCAAGTCCTGCAGCGACTGGGTCGACACCGCGTAATACGACGCCAACCGATTCATCTGGTTGACCGCCTCCTGGCGGTGCTTCTCCACCGTTACGGCAGTGGCATAGCCCTCTTTGTCCGACACCTTTTCAGCCGTCGTGAATGTATCGGGCCGCGTCGAAACCGCTCTCGGGTCGCGAGGCATCCGCATTGCGTTGCGAACGGACGCCAGCCCCTCAGCCGCAGTGGCGATCGAGTCACCGGCTCCGCCCGCGAAGTCAGCGAGCCCATGTGCGTGGGTGACGAGATGACCGCCCCATGTGCGGAAGTCGTCGCCTGCCTTGCCGACCCAGGGAACCGTGTCGAACTTGCCCTTCAGCGTGTCAGCTGCTGTCTTGATGGCATCACGCGCGTCCCAGAGGGCCCGACCGGACGACTCCAGGTCCTCCGGGTTCGTCTGCTCAACCAGGTCGATCATTGCATTGAGGTCATATCTGTCGAATTCTGTACGCCTGACCATGGCCTGCCCGTACGGGGTGGCCTTGGCAAAGGAGCGAAGGATTTCGACCGGATTGAAGAAGAGACCGCCGGTGCTGGGCTGATCCCCGAGGCCCCGGGCGACGTCGGTGAATTTATTCTCCGCGGAGACCCGTTCCATGTCCGCTTTGTGCTTGTCGGTCATCGTCAGATCCCTCCCTTCTCGCCACCGCCAGTGTTCTTGTCGCCCTGCGGATTGAGGTGCCTGATCTCCGCCTGGATCTCGTAGAATCTGCGACGCTGCTCTTCCTCGAGGTCGTTGAAGGTGCCGTTCGCACCCTGGACAGCGATGCCGATCGCCTCAATCTGCAAATGCAGGGTCTTGGACAGGTTCGTGAGAGCCTGGTGGACTTGATTGAACGTCCCGTACAGAGCATCGGCCTCATGGAAGCCTGCAGACCCGCTGCGGAGCGACGTGTGCCGGATCGTCTGGTCTCCGACCCGCGTCGGATTGCCGGCCGACCCCTCAAGATCCTTCAGAACGCCGTCCACCGTCTTGACGAACTGCGTCAGAGCGTCAGCGCTGACCTTGAGGTTCGCCGCCGACTCGCCCCCGCTCATGTTCCTCCCCGTTTCCCCGTACACCATCGACCCGCGACCGGATCGAGGCGGACCATCCACCCGCCGTACGACCGCAACACAAGCCGCGTCTCAACGCACCTGACCACTGTAGTCAACCTGCTCAACGGGTCCAACCGGCATATGTATTGACTCGGTTACGACACTGGGCCGGACGCAGCGGTTTGCCGGATTTACGCGTGCACGACCGGAGGATGAGTGGGCCACCAGCCATGCGCACCTCAGGCGTGAGCCAATCCTGACGCGATCAGCCAGGCAGGGTGACTTCTCTCGAACCTTTGCAGAACTTCCACACACGGCAGATCCGGGCGCTACGTCAGCGGCCGACCGACTGCCGAACCTCGACTCAGGCTTCACATGCCCACGTCCAAGTACTACAGCCGAAGATCTTGAGGATCGGTGATGGGTGGGATCGGCTGGTGGTGGACCCAGAGTCGGAGGCGGTCCGGGAGCGGATCTCCGCGGCGTACTGGGCGGCGACGGGACGGGGTGGGTAACCAGCCCGGCTCGCGTTCAGCGGCGTCCGTGGCGGCGCTCGGCCCGGTTGCGGGGCGGGAGCGGTCGGGCGGCCTCGGCCCGCTCCTCCTGCTCGCGCATCCGGCGCTCGTAGTCCTCGCGGGCGCCGATCTCGGCGGCGGTGCGGCGTGCGAGCGTCGGGGCGGCCCAGGTGCCGATCGCCCAGGCGACGATAGCGGGCAGGACGGGCGCGAGGAGCAGCACCGTCCAGCGGCCACCGACGGCCGAGGCGGCGTTCCTGCGCTGCCGGGAACGGTGCTCCCGCCATGCCTGTTCGGGGGTTGGGATCTCCACCGGTGCGCGCCGGGTGCGCACGAAACCCGCGACCAGGCTGAGCAGGCAGGCGACCGCCGTCACCGCGTACACCGCGGTACGTGCGGAGCGGGGCACCCCCACCGCTTTCCAGAACCCCGCGTAGAAGGCGGTCGTGACGAGCCCGGCGAACAGCAGCAGGGCGAACTGGAAGCAGCCCTGTGCGATCCGGCGCAGCCAGTACCCGGCGCCCCGGTCGAACCAGGTGGTGCCCAGGTGCGGAATCGTCGCCGGCTCCACCTGCTCCCCGGGGACGCCGTCCGCCGTATTTTTCATGTCGTCCCCACCAACATCAGAAGATCTTGTGCCACAGCGCCTTGGACTTGTCGCCGATCCAGTGGCCGGTGCCGGTCACCATACCCTCGCCCGCGCGCAACGCCTGGTCCCCGGAGTGGCCGATGCCGTACAGCGTGCCCACGACCGCGCCGTGGTCGTCCCAGTCCTCGCTCCAGTGCTCGTGGAACAGCTTGTCGGCGAAGGTTCCCACTCCGACGACGACCGCGCCGCCGACCGCGGCCGTGGCGACCACCCCGTCCACCGGGATCGAGGCCGCGAGAGCGACACCGGCACCCAAGGCCACCACGCCGCCGCCCACATCGACGAGCACCGAGTGGCCCCAGGACCAGCCCTCGTCGTGGTCCTGCTTGGCCTCCAGACCGCCGACGGCCACGGTGGCCGCAACGTCGATGACCGGGATCTCCTTGAGGAACCGTGGAGCGCCCTCGGCGAGTTCACTGCCGCGCAGGACGTCCGCCATCTTGTAGTTGAGGTACCGGTCGTACGGCATATGGGAGCTGCCGTTCTCCAGCCCGGTCAGCCGCCCTTCCAGGCTGTCGAGTTGGTCGGCGGCGGCCTGCCACTCCCCGCGCAGCTTGAACGCCTTGGGGAGGTTCGCGTCCGCCGTCCGGAACTTGGCCTCCTCGTCCTTCAGCGCGGACAGCGCCTTGTCGTGCTCCTCCTGGGCGTGCTTGATGTCGTCGGCCATGTCCAGGCCGAGTGCCCGGTCGCCCTCCGCCCCAGCGGTCCACAGGCCGCGCAGGTAGTCGGCGACCACAATCTTGTCGCCCTTCTGCATCGGCTCGCTGGGGTCGATCTCGGCATAGAGCTGGCCGATGCGCTTGGCGGCGAGGAGCCGGGCACGCTGGGCCTGGTGCATCAGTTCCGTGTAGAGGGTGGTGTAGTCGTTGTTGTCCTTTGTAGCCTGCTCCTCCTTCTCAGAGGGCGGGTTGTTCGTCGCGAGGGGGATGGGCTCCCCCTTCGGCCCCATGGACACGCCCTTCTTCTGGGCGACATGGGCGGCGTTCTGCAGTGCCGTGTTGGCCGAGGACAGGTTGGTGGACAGGTCGGTGAGCTCCTTGCCCACCGCGTACACCAGTTCGGCGAAGCCGCCGGCGGTCATCGCGTCCGTGGCCCAAGCAGCCTCGAACTTATCGGCGGCCTCGCCCTTCCAGCCCGCGTCCTTGACGAGCTTGTCGACTCCCTCGCTGAGCGGTTTGACGATGCCGTCCAGGTGCTCCTTGGCGCCGGTGAGGGCGGTGCCCATGGCGGCCAGACCGTCGATGTCGCCGCCCACCCAGGAATCCGTCACAGCTTGTGTCCCCCGTCTCGCTATCCCATCAGGTCTTCGAAGAGCCCGTGCACGTCGATGTCGCGGTGTGTCAAGTGCTTGACCGCGGCGTCAAGGAGATCCCCGTGCTCCTCGATCCGGCCGGCGAGTCTGGCATGCAGACCCGAGATCGCGTCCATCATCGACCCGATCGTGTGGTCAAGACCGTCATCGCCCGACTTTGCGACGGCGGGGCTCACAGAGGTGTGGAGTTTCGCGTAGGACTTGGCCTCCGTGTGAAACGTGGACGCCATTTTTGTCACGTCCGACGTCACGAGTTTCAGGTCGGTCACTGGACTGCCTCCGTGTAGGTTCTGACGTCCTCGGCGCTCCAGACCCGTACGCCGGGCGGGAGTTGCGGGTCGACGCGAACCGGGCCGAGCCCGTTGTCGTGCATCGCCCGGGCGAACCAGCCGACGGGCACCGCCACCCACGGTTGCGCGTCGCCGAGCGCGGCGACCAGCTTCGCGGGGCTGGTGAACGCCACCGCCACCGGGTTTCCGTCGGCCCCCTGGAGGAGTTCGAAACCGATCTCGGGCCGGCGCCCTGGATCCGCGGCGTACCGAGGGTGTGCGGGGACGAGTACCTCCGTGTCCGGTTCGATCGGTGCTTTCGGACGCTCTGCGGGCGGCGTCAGATCCCGGTCGTAACCATCGAACGGAGAGGAATATGAAGTAGACATGCGCACCTGGGATCGACACCGGCCGTCGGTGTGATTACGGAATTCCGACGGCACCTTGTCACTTTACGCGCAGTCGAGCACCAGGGGAGCGCGAGGCAGAGCGACGCCCCATCAAGGTTTACCAAAAAGCGAGTTGATGGCGCCCTTTTATGCAGACAAGTCCATTCGTGCCATTTTTCTCACTGATAGGAAATCCGCCGGAAAGAGCATGAATCGCGCTTTTTGCCCCGCCGAAGCAGGCCAGCCGGAGATCTTGTGACGGAGCTGCGTTGTGCCGTTGACCGGGCATGACGCTGGGTGTGACGGCTGAGCAGATAGCCCGGTGGGATTCCGAACTGTCCTCACTGACCGGTTCGTTGGGGCACTTGTTCAACCAGCCGGAGCCGCGGGCGGTGTTTGCGCAGTTCAATGAGGGGCTGCGGCAGAGCTGCCGAAGAAGAACCGGCTGGACACTGTTGCAGCGTGCCAGCCATGTGACTGCGGACCGGTTGCAGCGGTTGATCAACGGATCGGTGCGGGAGGCCAACGCTGCCCGCGATTACGTCATCGCGCATCTGGGCTGCGAGGACGCCTCATTCGTCATCAATGACACCCAGGCGCAGGAGAAGGGCACCAAGTCGGTCGGGGTGGCCGGCCAGCATTGTGGGTTGACCGGCATTGTCCGCAACTGCCAGACCTTGGTGACGCTCACCTACGCCACCGCCGCTGGACACGCCTTCATCGACGGCCGTCTGCATCTGCCCGAGGAATGGACGAACGATCGCCGGCGGTGTCATGAAGCCGGGGTGCCTGACCAGATGGCCTTCGCCACCAAACCCGAGCTGGCCATCACGATGCTCGATCGGGCCCACACGGCCCACGTGCCGTTCTCCTGGGTACTGGCTGACGCCGGCTACGGCCAGTGACCCGCAGCTGCGGGCCCGGTGCCACGACCACGCGGTGCCGTACATGTTCGGCGTCCCGGCCGACCTCTCGGTCGACGGACCTGCGGGCAAGCCGCGCCAGCCAGTCGTGAAGCGCGCCGACAACCTGCTCCACTACGCGAAAGTCCGTGACCAGTGGGAACGCCGCTCCTCCGGCGACGGCTCCAAGGGCGAGCGCCTTTACGACTGGACGTTCTTCGCTGTGCAGGTCAAAGACGAGAGCCCGGCTGATGGCTTCACGCACTGGCTGGTGCTGCGACGGTCCCTGCACCCCAACCGGCGGGGCAAGGACGGACAACTCGAAGACGGAGCCGGGGACCTCCAGGCCGCCGGGTTGAGGCTCTCGCGTCAGGCAGGCACCCGGTCCGCCTTCACGCAGGTCGTGGCCAGGAGCACGGCGAGCCCGATCAGGAGCAGGACGTTCAGTTTGTCCAGGGTGTTCGTCAGCCGGTCTTCAGCCGCCCCCCGCGCCGGCGTCGCGCGTCGCGGACCGCGACGGCCGTGCCGCTCAGGCCCGCCACCATGACGAGGCTTCCGACCACCACGTAGGTGGACATACGGGTGTCCCGTTCCTGGGCCGTCTCGCCGATGTGCAGGGGCGTGACGGATGGCGCCTCGCCTCTGACCACGCCGTCCTCGGGCGAGGGGGAGGCCACGGGGTGCTCCGGGTCGACGTCCGTCAGCGCCTTCACCGGGTCCACGACGCCCCAGCCCACCAGCCGGTCGTGCCCCGGGATCGAGCGTTCCGCGGTCTGTTCGATCTGGGCGACGACCTGCTGGGCCGACCAGTTCGGGTACTTGGACTTGAGCAGGGCCGCGACACCCGCCACGTACGGCGCCGAGAAGCTGGTGCCGTTGTCCGAGCAGTGGCCGCCGCCGGGAACGGTGGAGATCATGTCGACACCGGGTGCGGCGACCCCCACGAAATCTCCCGACTGTGAAAAGGGAGCCCGTTCGTTGTTGCGGTCGGATGCCGCCACCGCCAGGACGCCCTGGTACGACGCCGGGTACGTCACCTTGACGTTGCCCCCCAGGCCGTCGTTGCCGGCCGAGGCCACGACGACGACCTTGTTGGCCAGGGCGTAGTTCACGGCGTCCAGCAGCGTCTGGCCGCCCGCGACCGCGTTGGCCGTGTCCTGGGAGATGTTGATGACGTCCGCGCCCTTTTTGACCGCGTCCGTGATCGCCGTGGCCAGCGTGGCCGTCGTGCCGTCGCCGTCCGCGTCGTTCTGCTTGATCGGGATGATCTTCGCGTCCGGTGCCAGGCCGACGAAGCCCGTGCCCGATGCCTTGCGGGCCGCGATGATGCCCGCCACGCGAGTGCCGTGGCCGACGGTGTCCGTGGTACCGGAGTTGTTGCCGCGGTCGATCTTCTCGCCCTTGGAGTTCTTGTCCTTCAGCAGGTTCTCGCCCTTGGACACCTCCACGGCCTGGCTGAGCTGTGGGTTCTTGACGTCCACCCCGGTGTCGATCACGGCCACCTGAACGTTCTTGCCCGTCGAAACCGCCCACAGCTCGTCCAGGTTGACGCGTTGCAGTGCCCACGGTCGGCCGGAGTAGTTCTTCGACGGAAACGTGCACTGACCGTCGTCCGCCCGGGCCGGGGTGGCGGGGAGCACGATCACGGTGGTCGTCGCGGTGAGCGCCAGCGCTGCCGCCGTCACCGCCGTACGAGCCACCACCGTACGAGCCGGTACCGCGCGGGGCACCGTCGCTCCGGCCGTCGACATGGGATTCCCGGTGCCCGACGTCCTTGCCTTCAGCATGAGTCCCGCTCTCCTCCGCCGCCCCGCCGTCACGAGCCCTGCGGCTGCCGTGCCGCCGCCTCGGACAGGCGCGGGCCCGTCGGCAGGAACGTCGACCACGCCATGGGGATGGGGGCGGGGGTCACCTTCTCGTAGCCGAGCCGGATCTGGGCGATCTTGGCCTCGCTCAGCTCGTCCTTGCGCTGCTGGGCGGAGGTGCCGATGCCCTTGTCGTCGGTGGCGCTGTCACTGTTGGACTGAAGGGCGTAGCGCAGGCCCGTGTCGGTGACCAGGAAGACGCCGCCGACCGAGGTCTCCGTGCCCTGGAACTGGCGGTAGAGCTGCCCCGAGCCCGGCGTGGCGTACGCGCTGGAGGAGCCGGTGGGCAGTTGGGCGGGGAAGTCGGTACCCGCCCAGGTCGACAGGGTGGTGCTGCCGTCGGTGCCGACGGAGTTCAGGACGTTGCAGACCGTGTTGCGACCGCTGGTGGTGTGCGAGCCGTCGTTCACCATGCGCGGCTTGTACGTCGGCCAGTTCTGCTGCTCCGAGAACGTCGTGCTGTCGGCGACCGAGGCGGGGGCGACCTGCTGTGCCTCGCCGGCCTGGCCGGTGCCGCCGAGGGCACCGCTGTTGAGGAGCAGCGTGGCCGTGAACTCGGAGATACCGGCCACCTTCCCCTGGAGTACGACGTAGTAGCGCATCATCTGGCCGTCGTACGCCTTCACGACCTCGCCGACCTTGTCGTACTCGCCCAACAGGCTGGAGGCGTGCGCCTTCTGGCCCGGCGTGCCCTGGATGGACGGGATCGCGATCGGGGAGCCCTTGTGCAGGGTGTCGAGCCAGTCCTGCGAGACGCGCTGCGGGGCGCGGCCCTGGGTGTCGAGGGCCCTGAGCAGCTCCCGGTTGTCCGCGCCCCCCGACTTCTCGATCTCGTACGCCGTGCCCCCGGCGTCCACGACGTACTGGGTCTTGCCGTCCGGGCCGACGACGTACATCAGGTCGCCACCGGTGAGCTTGGCGGACCCTTCCGTCTTGGGCCATTCCTTCTCCGCGAGGACGAACGCCGCCTTCTGGATGGCCCGGCCGCCGTCGCCGGGGCGCTCGCAGACTGCCCAGCGCTTGGCGGCCGACGCCTCGTCCGCCGAGGGCAGGCGGTCGGGGGCGTAGGGGATGCCGATGGTCGCGCCGTGCGGGGGCGTGCCGCTGTCGAGGATCTTCTCGTCGACGGTGATGACGCTGCCGCTGTTCGGGTCCAGCAGGAGCTTGGCCGACGCCATGTTGAGGACCGGGTGGAGCTGGGCCTGCTTGCCCGTCTTCAGCACGACGTACCGGGTGGTCGACTCGCTGGCGACGATGACGTGCGCCTCCGGTGTGTCCCAGCCCTTGGGCGCGGTCGGGCTGAACATGCCGATGCCCCCGAACACCGCGAGGACGACGGCGCCGACGACGAGACCGGGCACCAGTGCGCCCAGCGGCTTGGGCGCACCCTCCTCGGAGCCGGTGGGAGAAGGCTGGAGAAATGACGCGAGCGTACGGCGCTTCGCGAAGGTGTAGGCGTTGAGTTCGTCCCGCCGTGATGCCATCTGTGTCCGCTCTCTCCCCGTTGCGGAGCCGTGGGGAACCTGTGAAGATCCGTCCCCCGCCTCGGTTGCCTCTGGTGCCTCAACTGTCAGACCCGCCCCCTACTATGCCTGTTGCGCGGACGTGCTGGTGGCACGGGTAGGGTGCACACGGCTTGCAGGGACCGGAGCGCAAGGGTTTCCGGGAGAGTTCGGGGGTTTTGGACTGATGGCTTCCGCAACGCGGACGCGATCGCGATCGCAATCGAGGTCCCGCTCGGGCGGCACCCGCCGGGCGGACGGCCGTGACGCGTCTTCCTCCCAGCCGCCCGCTCAGCAGGCACGCAGGCCGCACCAGGGCACCTTCGCACCGCATCCGGAGTCCCGCTCGGGGCGCGGCGGTTCGTTCGCGCTCCAGCGGCTGGTGCTGCTGGAGATCGCGTGCGCGCTCGTGGTGTGCAGCTGGCTCGTGAGCACCGTCGCGTTGATGGCCGCCGCCCCGTTCGCCGTGCTGCTCGTGGTGCTCGCCGTCGTACGGCGGCGGGGGCGCTCGCTGCCGGAATGGCTCAGCACCCTGCTGGCCCTGCGCGCCCGCACGCGGCGCGCGGCGAGCACACCACTGCCGCCAGGCACCGACTCCGGTCTCGCGCCCGCCGTGGAGTGCGACCCGAGCCTGCGCACGTACAGCTACAGCCGCGGCGACGACCGCGACAAGCGGCCCATCGGCATGGTGGGCGACGGCGGCTTCGTGACCGCCGTGCTCCAGGTGGAGTCCGACGCGGACGCGCTGCGCGCCGAGCGCAGCCGCAGGCCGCTGCCGGTCTCGCTGGTCCGGGACGTCCTCGAAGTGGACGGCATCCAGCTGGAGTCGGCGCAGATCGTCGTGCACACCCAGCCCGCGCCCGCGCTGCACCTGCCCCAGCAGTCGGTCGTGGTCAGCAACTACGCGCCCTTGCAGGCCGAGGCCGGCGCCCCCGCGGTGCGCATCACGTGGATCGCGCTCAAGCTCGACCCCGAGCTGTGCCCGGAGGCGGTGGCCGCGCGTGGCGGTGGGCTGCTGGGAGCGCAGAAGTGTCTGACCCGCTCCGCCGAGCATCTGGCGAGTCGCCTGACGGGGGCGGGCTTCCGGGCCAACGTGCTCACCGAGGAGGAGCTGACGGCGGCCATCGCCACCTCCGCGTGCGCGAACCCGATGGTGACGGCGCAGGCCGGGCGGGGCGAGGCGCCACAGCGCCGTACCGAGGAGTCCAGCCGCAGCTGGCGCTGCGACAACCGCCGGCACACGACGTACTGGGTGCGCCGCTGGCCCCAACTGGGCGGCTCCGCCGGCTCGCTGGCGCACCTCGTGGCGAAGCTGACCGAGGTGCCCGCGCTCGCTACGACCTTCAGCCTGACGCTCGCCAAGGGAGCTCAGCAGGATGTGTCCATCACCGGCCATCTGCGGATCACCGGCCGCAGCAACCAGGAACTGACCGACGCGCGGCGCGATCTCGAGCAGGCGGCGCGGCGGGAGCGGACCGGACTCGCGCGCCTGGACCGTGAACAGCTCCCCGGCGTTCTCGCCACCCTGCCGCTCGGAGGTGCGCGCTGATGACCATGACGACATCGCCCACGCCGGCGGGCCGGACGTCCTCGGCCCCGGGTCTCGGCGAGCGGCTGCGCACGGGCTTCGGCCTCCTCGGCCCCCGTCACTCGCGGCACACCCTGTCCGTGGAGCAGGCCGACGCGCTGTCCCTGCCGATGGGCGACGACGGCGTGGTGGTCGGCGTCAACGCCGAGGGCCAGCCCGCCGTGCTCGGGGTGAACCGCCCGACGCCGTACGACATCGTGCTCATCGGCGGCCTGTGGACCGCGCAGGTCATGGCGCTGCGCGCGGCGGCGACGGGTGCGCGGGTGGCCGTGGAGACGGGCCGGGCCCAGGCCTGGATGCACATGGTGCACGCCATGGGCGGCGGGCAGAACGGCCTGGCGGTGTACGACGTCGGCCGGGTGCCCCCGCAGGGGGCCTCGGCCGGGACGCCGGTGCTGGTGGTGCGCGACTGCGGCATGCGGCCGCCGCGCGGGCGCGTGGTGTCGGCGCCGTGGCAGTCCGTCCTCACGCTGCTTCCTTATCTGAGCCCGGTGGCGCCCCGCTTGATGCGCCAGGCGCGGCTGGTGGGCGTGCAGCGGGTGTCGCCGGACGAGGCGGCCGAGATCGGGCGGGTGATGGGGCTCCCGCGTCCGGACCTCGACACGCTGCCCACGCTGCCCGACGGCGTGACGCTCTGGTGCACGGAGCGGGACCGGCAGTACGTGGTGACGCGCGCGACCGACGCCGAGACCGGCCTGCTGGGCGTGGCCCGCCGGATGGACTGACACGCGCCCAACCTCGCCCGGTTTCAAGGGAAATGGAGCGAAGCGAGAGGACCGCGCTAAATGTCGCCCCTATTCACCCACTATGGGCGACTGGTCGAGATGTGCCCGCGTCACGTTTTGGTGTACGTCCGCCTACGCCGGGGCGACCTCGGGCCCGATGTGACGCGTCGTACGGGCACGAAGGAGAGGCCGGGCCTGCCAGCCTCCTCGCTTTGGTGATTAGGCTGGGTCCGGGCACGTCGCGAAATCCCGCGAGCGGGGGTACACGCCTCGCGGCAGAAGGGGCCGATGGCCCCGGGGGAAGCCCGGCGAATCGTACGACAGGAACGGTCGCCCCCAGCACGGCATGAGGGTGTTCGACCACACCAGGAGGAACTGTGAACAGCGATCGGGACGGGATCCGCGGGGGCTGGGACACACCCGACGACGACCAGACCGACGCGGAGTCCGCCATCGAGATGACGGGCGAGTTCACCATCGACTACGCGCCGCCCGCCTGGTACACGCAGAACGCGTCGGGTTCGTCCGCTGCTCCGGCGGCGCCGGGGCCGCAGCAGCCCGTCGGCACCCCGCCGCAGGGCACTCCGTACGCGCCCCCGCAGGGCACCCCGTACGCTCCGCCGCCTCCGCCGCCGCCCGCGCAGGGCGGTTACGGCTTCCCGCCGCCGGTGCAGCCCGCGCCGCCGGTCGGTCCTCCTGTCGTGCCTCCGGTGCCGATGCCTCAGCTGCCGCAGGGGTTCGAGCCGCAGCAGCAGCCGTCCGCTGCGCACGACTTCGAGTTGCAGCAGCCGTCGGCCGCTCCGCAGGTGCAGCCCGAGGCGCCCGCGCCGGAGACGGACAACGGGGACCTGGAGAGCGGGGCCACCATGCGGTTCTCCGCCGTGGCCCTGAAGCGCGAGATGGCGGAGATCGCCGAGCGCGCGGCGGCCGTCAAGAAGGAGGCCGAGGCCGCCGGCACCGAATCGGCCGACGCCGAGAGCACGGGTACCGCCGGTGCGGAGGGTGCCGAGGGTGCGCCCGAGGCCGTCGTGGCGTCGGGTGACTCCGGCGAGGGCGCCGTGGGTCATGTGGCCGAGGAGCTCCGGGAGTCGCAGGAGTCCGCCGAGTCCGGGGGCGATGCCGCCGGTCAGGGGGACGCCGTTGCCGAGAGCGCCGTATCGGAGGAGGCTTCCACGGACGTGGACGCGGACGCCGACGCAGACGCGGAGGGTACCGACGCGGATGAGCGCGAGGCTGCGACCAGCACCGGTCTTCCGGCCGCGGACGCGGACGGTGCCGAGGGTGGCGAGGTGGCCGACGCGTCTCAGGCGGAGGGTTCCGCCGTCGTCGCCGACTCCCCCGCCGCTCGCGCCGACGCGCCCCAGGACGCCGTGCCGCCCGCCGCCGTCCCGCAGGACGCCGTACCGCAGGACGCCCCGCCGCAGCCTCCCGTCGCTCCCCCGGCCCCTCAGGACGCGCAGCCCGGTTGGACGCCGCCGCCCGCGCCGCAGAGCGGGGTGCCGCCGCTGCCGCCCTCCTACCAGCCCGCTGCCCCCGCCCCGGCGGGCCACTGGTCCGGCCAGCCCGGTCAGCCGGCACCGCCGCAGCAGCCCGTACCGCAGCAGCCCGGTCCCCTGCCCGGTCAGCAGCCGCCGTTCCAGCCGCAGGCTCCGCAGCCCGCGCCCGCCGCCTGGAACCAGGCCAACCAGCCCAACCAGCCGCAGCAGCCCGGTCAGCCCGTCGCGCCGGGACCCCAGCCGCAACCCCTGCCGCAGCCCCAGCCTCATCCGCAGCAGGCGGGGGCCGCCGGACCCGGTGGTTACGGCTTCCCTCCGGCCGACGTCAACTCCCCGGCGCAGCCGGGCGGTTACGGCTTCCCGCAGCCGCCGCAGGCCCCCCAGCCGCAGCAACAGCAGCCGCAGAGCCCCACCGCGCCGGCCCCGCCCGGCGGTTACGGCTTCCCGCAGCCGCAGGCAGACGCCCCGCAGGCGCCCGTCGACCCGCGCACCGGTGCCGCGTGGCCGCAGCCCATTCAGCACGACCAGCGGCAGATGACCAACCCCGGTGCCGCGCCGCTCGGTTACACCGCCGCCGTGGAGCTGTCCTCGGACCGGCTGCTCAACAACAAGAAGCAGAAGGCGAAGAGCGGGCGGCCCGCCGCGGCGTCGAGTCGCTTCAAGCTCGGCGGCAAGAAGGAGGAGGCCGAGCGGCAGCGCAAGCTGGAGCTGATCCGCACGCCGGTGCTGTCCTGCTACCGGATCGCGGTCATCAGCCTCAAGGGCGGCGTCGGCAAGACGACCACGACGACCGCGCTCGGCTCCACCCTCGCCACCGAGCGGCAGGACAAGATCCTCGCGATCGACGCCAACCCGGACGCCGGTACGCTCGGCCGCCGCGTGCGCCGGGAGACCGGCGCCACCATCCGCGACCTCGTCCAGGCGATCCCGTACCTGAACTCGTACATGGACATCCGGCGGTTCACGTCGCAGGCGCCGTCCGGGCTCGAGATCATCGCCAACGACGTCGACCCGGCCGTCTCGACCACGTTCAACGACGAGGACTACCGGCGCGCGATCGAGGTGCTCGGCAACCAGTACCCGATCATCCTGACGGACTCCGGTACCGGCCTGCTCTACAGCGCCATGCGCGGTGTGCTCGACCTCGCCGACCAGCTCATCATCATCTCGACGCCGTCCGTGGACGGTGCGAGCAGCGCCAGTACGACGCTGGACTGGCTGTCCGCGCACGGGTACGCGGACCTGGTCTCCCGGTCCCTCACGGTCATCTCCGGGGTCCGCGAGACCGGCAAGATGATCAAGGTCGAGGACATCGTGGCGCACTTCGAGACGCGCACGCGCGGTGTCGTGGTCGTGCCCTTCGACGAGCATCTGGCCGCCGGTGCCGAGGTCGACCTCGACATGATGCGGCCGCGGACGCGCGAGGCGTACTTCAACCTCGCCGCGCTGATCGCCGAGGACTTCACCCGCCACCAGCAGGCACACGGCCTGTGGACCAGCGACGGCAACCCGCCGCCGGTCGCCGCCCCGCCCATGCCGGGCTACGCGATGCCGGGACAGCCCGTGCCCGGGCAGCCGATGCCGGGACAGCCGATGCCCGGACAGCCCGTGCCCGGTCAGCCTCAGCCGTACCCGCAGGTCCCGGGACAGCCGTACCCGCAGGCTCCCGGGCAGCCGTACCCGCCCCAGCAGGGACAGCCCGGACAGCCCGTGCCGGGGCAGCCCATGCCCGGACAGCCGTATCCGCAGGCTCCCGCCGGTGCCCCCGGTCAGCCGTTCCCGCAGCAGCCCGGACAGCCGGGGCAGCCGTACCCGCAGGCCCCCGTGCAGACCCCCGGCCAGGGGCTGTACGGCCAGCCGCCGCAGCAGCCCGGCCAGGCGTACGGCTACCCCCAGGCTCCCCAGGCTCCCCAGCCCCCGCAGGAGCAGCAGCCGCCGCAGCAGTAGCAGCAACCGAAAAGGGCGGCCGGTGCGCATCGCACCGGCCGCCCCTTCGTGTCAGTCGCCCGCGGTCACTCCTGCGCCGCCACGATCTCCCGGCACCGCTTCACGTCCGCCGCCATCTGGTCCAGCAGGGCCTCCAGCGAGTCGAACTTCGCCTGGCCGCGCACGTAGGCGAGGAAGTCGACGGCGACGTGCAGGCCGTACAGGTCGAGGCCGACGCGGTCGATGGCGTACGCCTCCACCGTCCGCTCGGTGCCGTCGAACTGCGGGTTCGTGCCGACCGAGATCGCGGCCGGCATGGCCTCGCCGTCGACGTGCAGATAGCCGGCGTACACGCCGTCGGCCGGGATGGCGGTGTGCGGGAGGGTCTCGACGTTGGCGGTCGGGAAGCCCAGTTCGCGGCCGCGCTGGGCGCCACGCACGACCACGCCCTCCACGCGGTGCGGGCGGCCCAGGATCTCGCGGGCGCCCTCGACATCGCCCTCGGCGACCAGGCAGCGGGTCAGGGTCGAGGAGAACGGCTTGCCGCCGCCCGCCTCACCGGTGACGTACAGGTCGACGACCTCGACCTCGAAGTCGTAGGTCTTGCCCTGCTCGGCGAGGAACTCGACGTTGCCCGCGGCCTTGTGGCCGAAGCGGAAGTTGGGGCCCTCCACGACCGCCCTGGCGTGCAACTTGTCCACCAGGACCTTCACGACGAAGTCGGCGGGCGAGAGCTTCGAGAACTCGGTGGTGAAGGGGAGGACGAGCACCGCGTCCACGCCCAGCTCCGCCATCAGCTCGGCACGGCGGTGGTGCGGGGCGAGCAGCGGCGGGTGGCTGCCGGGGCGGACGACCTCGCTGGGGTGCGGGTCGAAGGTGACCACGACGGCCGGGACGCCCAGCTCGCGGGCGCGGTCCACGGCATGCCTGATGATCAGCTGGTGGCCGCGGTGGACGCCGTCGTAGGAACCGATGGTGACGACGCTGCGCCCCCAGTCCTGGGGGATGTCCTCCAAGCCACGCCAGCGCTGCACTGTGACCGCTCCTCGAACCCGTGTCCGTATGGACTCTCAAGACTTGCGCAGGTCTAAGGGTGCCATGCCGGGTGCCCCTGACCCGCATCGGTGTCGGGGCTGTGACCGGGCGCACGTTCACCGCCATGACGTCGGTTCTGCTCAGGCCGGTACCCGCACGCCGGCCAGGCTCTCCAGCGTGCGGCGCGTGCTCGGGCCCACCACGGCGGCCCAGTCGTCCGGGGTCGCGCTCAGCCAGCGGGCCATGAGCAGGGCGAAGCCGGGCACGTGCCGGCCCAGGTCGACCAGGCCGCGGTCGAAGCGGGTGGCGCCTTCGGGTGTACGGATCAGGAGCAGGCCGGTGCGGTGGACGAGCCCGCGCATCTCCTCCTCGCGGCGGTCGCCGTGCGCGGCCGCCGCGTGCAGGACCGCGGCCAGGACGGACGGCTCCTGTTCGCCGGTCAGCAGGATCTCCAGCAGCTCGCGGCGCAGCGGGCGGCAGGCCGGGGTGCCCGGGGCGGCGAGGACGGCGGCGAGTGCCGCGCGCAGCGGTTCGGGGCCGCCGTCCAGCAGGCCTGTGACGAGGGGCAGGAGGACGGCGCGCGCGGTGGGCCCCTGCTGCTCGAATCGCCGGTCGACGTGGTGGGCGAGCTGTCCGGCCAGGTGTCCCGCGCCCTCCGGGCGGCGCCGTACGGCGTCCCGGGCGAGGCCGGCGACGGCGCGGGCGAGGGCCGGGGTGGCGGCGTCGGCGAGGGCGGTGAGGAGGCGCGCGGCGTCGGGCGGGTCCGAGGCGCTCAGCCGGGTGCGGAAGGCTTCCAGGACCGGTTCGGGATGGGTGGCGAGGGCCGGGGCCAGGGCGCCGGGCGGGACGTGCGGGTCGCCGTCGGCGAAGTGCCGCAGGGCGGCGGGCAGATACGAGTCCCGGGTGTGCGGGTCGTGGACCAGCAGGGCGAGCGCGCCGCCGTGCAGGAAACGGTCGGCGGGGCGGGCGAGCAGGGCGAGGGCGGCGAGCCGCAGCAGCGCGCGGTCGGCCTCCGCGCGCGCGTGCGGGGCCGTACGCAGCCCGAACGCGACCGCCGCCGCCCGGCGGACGGCGCGCTCGTCGTGCGCCCAGCGGTCGACGGCCCGGCAGAGGGCCGCGGGCTCGTCCTCGGCGAGCGTGCCGAGCAGTTCGTCGGCGCGACGGTGGGGGCTCGCCGCCAGCAGTTCGGTGAGGTCGTCCAGCGCGCCGTGCCGGTGGGTGTGCAGCAGCGCCTGGGCGGCCGTGGCGACGGTGGCGTGCGGCGTCGCGGGCAGCGGCCGCTCGTCGGCGAACCAGCGGATCAGCTCCGGCTGTACGACGGCGGGGGCGGCGGCGAGCTGCCGGGCCACGGCGTCGAGGTAGCGCCCGCCGGGCTCCGGGGGCACCTGGTCGGCCAGCACGAGCCGGCGCAGCAGATCGAGGCGCTCGGCGTCCGGGAGGGGCAGCCCGGTCCAGAAGGCGGGCCCGAACTCGGCCGGCACGGCCCGCCGCGCCCGGCGCCAGGCCACGATCCGCTCGGCGAGCAGCCGCAGCACCTCGGTGTACGGCGTCGCGTCCGGGACCTGGTGCAGGGTATGGGCGAGCAGCCGGGCGGCCCACCAGGATCCGGGGTCCCGGTCGAGCGCGTCTGTCAAGTCCCTGAGCCGGGCCGCGAGTTGGCGTTGTCCGCACTGCCGGGCGAGCAGCAGCAGGGCCTGCACGACCGGGCCGACGCGGTGGTGCGGCACCGGCACGGGCGCGCTCTCGCCCGCGGCGCGGGGGCGGTGGACGAGGGCGTGCAGGGCCTCGTCCAGGTCGAGGTGCATGCCCTGGATCCAGTCGGCCACTTCGCCGTGCGCGAAGCGGTAGCCCGTGCCGGCCGGGACGAGCAGGCCCTCGGCGAGCACGGCGGACGCCCAGCCGGTGCCACCGCCGAGCCGGGCCGGGGCGGGTCCCCACGGGAACACCGCCTCGAAGGACTCCCGGTCCAGCTCGCCCTGCCCGGGTCCGAGACTGCGCCGGGCGGCCTCGTGCACCTGCCCGGCGACGCGCGCGGCGAGCCGCCGTACGGCCGTACCGCGCGGGCTGCCGTTCGCGGCGGCGAGCCGGACCGCGATGCGCAGGCACATCAGGTCGAGGTGGGCGGCGAACACCTCGTGCCGGTCGACGGGCCCGGCGGCGGCAGGGGCGTCGGGGACGGCGGCGCGGATCTCGGCCAGCAGGCGCAGGACGAGCGGATGCCGGGCGTCCCGGCCGCCGAGCACCCCCTCGGGGACGCCGTACCGCGCACGGGCCCGGCGGGCCTCGTCCGACGTCAGCGCGGCGAGCCGGACACAGGGCGGGAGCGGAGGACCGGGCGGACAGGGCGCATGGCCCGGGGCCGAGGTGGAGGTCTGAGGTGCGACCGCCGGAACCACCGGAGTCGACGGCACGCGCTCGGCGGCCGGAGCCGCCGCGGCCAGCGGAGCCGCGGGGCCCGTCACCCGAGCCGTGGGGGCCGTCGGCGCCACGGGGTCCGCCGGCGCGTACAGCTGGTCCGGCGGGAATTGCGTACCCGCTCGCTCCCAGTACTCCTCCCGGCACGCCATCACCAGCCGTGCCCCGGTCTCGCGCAGCCACTCGGCGGTGCCGCGGATCCACGCGGGCTGCCGGTGGGCGAGGACAGGCGGCATCTCCTCGGGGCCGTCGACGAGAAGCAGCAGCGGGCGCCCGGCGCGGGCGGCGAGGCGGGCGAGGCGCTCGGGGGTGACGTCGCCGAGGCCGCCGCAGGGGGCACAGCGGGCGGCGACGATCCGGGCGGCCCGCTCCAGCGTGCGCCGGGCCGCGTCGGCCACGGAGCCGTCGGCGTCCGCGAGGTCGGCGCCGCGCAGCCAGAGCGTGGGCGCGGGCCGATCGGTACGGGCCCGGCGCGCGGCGAGGGCCGCGAGTTCCGTCGTACGGCCGCTGCCCGCGGCGCCGACGAGCGCGAGCACGGCCCGGTCACCGTCCGCGAAGGCCGCCAACTCCCGTGCGACGCCGTAGCGTTCGACGGGTTCCGGGCCGTCGGTGAGGCGGGCGGGCGGGCCGTCCTGGCCGACCGAGGTGGCGGTCAGCTCCAGGACGCCGGCCAGGTTGAGGTCGGCGCCGTACGCGGGCACGGTCGCCGCGTTGCGGGCGAGCAGGTCACCGAGGGGGCCGTCGGCTGCGGGCCGCAGCGGCACCGCGAAGGCCGCGTCGCGCTGCCCGGTGTGCAGGGCCGTGCCGAGGACGCCGAGGACCGCGCCGGTGCGCGGGTCCAGCACCGGTCCCCCGGCCGCCCCGCGGCCGAGCCGCAGTGCGTCCCGGCCCGCGGTGCCGATGGCCAGCTCCAGTGCCTCCGGGACGGGGTGGCAGCGGTCCGTGGCGGTGTACGTCGCCTCGGTGGCGGCCAGCACCCGCGCCTCGCGCCAGCAGCCCGCCGGGAGCCGTACGTAGGTGCCGGCGTCGATCCGCTCCCGCACGGTCAGCGGCAGCGGGGCCGTCCCCAGCCCCTCCGTGCGCACCAGGGCCAGGTTCTGGGCGGGCAGCGGGGTGACGGCGGCGGCGTCGACCACGCACACGCGCTCGCCGACCTCCGGGCCGTCTCCGGTGTCGGCCGCGGCGCGCAGGACGAGCCGGGGCAGGCCGTCGACCGCCTCGTGGCTGGTGAGCAGGGTGCCGTCGTGATCGGCGAGGAAGCCGACCCCGCGGGGGCGGCCGGCCAGGTCGCGGATCTGGACCAGCCCGGGAACGTGGGAAGCGGGGGGAGGTGGCGCAGGTGTACGGCCGATGCCGTCCCCCGGCTCCCGGCGACCGTCCCCCGCCTCCCCGCGACCGCTTCCGGTCCGCGGGCCCCGTCCCGCCATGGCCGTACCTCCCCGCGCGTGCCCCTGCCTGACCTCGACGGTAGGCGCGTGATGATCGGCGGGACAGATCGCGTGGCGAACGCGCCCCCGTCCGCTCCCCCGGTTCACTCCGAGCGCCTGCCCGGACGGGTGAATAGACGGGTGCCGCTGGATAACCCTAGGGATGGGGGAACCGAGGGGGGACCGTGGAGCGACGGCAGGAGCCCACCCCGTGGCGGCCGTCGCTCCACGGGCGAACGCGTGTCCATGCCACACGCGCGCCCCGGAACCGCTGCCTCAGCCGAAGACGGCCAGGCTCTTGGCCTTGCCTTTCTGTTCCTCGACGAGCGCCAGGAAACGGCCCTCCCCGTCGAAGACGGCCACCGGGCCGCCGCCCGCGTACTCGTCGGGCATCTCCAGCCGTACGCCGTTCAGCAGCAGCCGGGCCCGCCTGGTGTCCACCTGCCAGCGCGGGAACGCGGCCGCGGCGGCCTCGGCGACGGGCATCACGGTCAGCTCCTGCTGGAGCTGGTCCAGGGTCCTGGCCGCGTCCAGCTTGTACGGCCCCACGCGCGTGCGGCGCAGCGCCGTGAGGTGGCCGCCGACGCCGAGGTCGGCGCCCAGGTCGCGGGCGAGGGCGCGGATGTACGTGCCGGAGGAGCAGACGACGGAGACGACCAGGTCGAGGACGCGCGTGCCGTCCTCGGCGACCGCGTCCCGGATGTCGTACACGGTGAAGGACGAGACCGTCACCGGGCGGGCCGGGATCTCGAAGTCCTCGCCCTCGCGGGCCCGCTTGTACGACCGCACGCCGTCGATCTTGATGGCGCTGACCTTGGACGGCACCTGCATGATGGCGCCGGTCAGCTTGGCGATGCCGGCGTCGACGGCGTCCCGGGTCACCTTGGCGGTGTCGGTGGACGAGGTGATCTCGCCCTCGGCGTCGTCCGTGAGCGTGTTCTGGCCCAGGCGGATGGTGCCCAGGTACTCCTTCTCGGTCAGCGCGAGGTGTCCGAGGAGCTTGGTGGCCCGCTCGACGCCGAGGACCAGGACGCCGGTCGCCATCGGGTCGAGGGTGCCGGCGTGGCCGACGCGGCGGGTCCGGGCGATCCCGCGCATCTTGGCGACCACGTCGTGCGAAGTGAAGCCCGACGGCTTGTCGACGATGACAAGGCCGTCGGGCGGGGTGGGCTTGCTGGTCATTCGGCGCTGTCGTCCGTCTCCTCGTCGGAACCCGGCTTCTTGTACGGGTCCGCGTCACCGGCGTACGCGGCGCCCGCGGACGCCTCGCGCACCGCGGCGTCGGACTGCCGGGCCCGGTCGAGGAGGTCCTCGATGGTCCGGGCGGTG
Organism: Streptomyces monashensis; assembly: GCF_001866665.1. Taxonomy (GTDB): domain Bacteria; phylum Actinomycetota; class Actinomycetes; order Streptomycetales; family Streptomycetaceae; genus Streptomyces; species Streptomyces monashensis. The sequence goes on from NZ_MLYO01000012.1 coordinate 50,561, forward strand.
TCCGGCAGGGCGTCCGCGACGAAGGTCAGGGTCGGCGTGAACTTCACGCCGGCCGCGCGGCCGACCTCGGAGCGCAGGATGCCCTTGGCGCTCTCCAGGCCGGCGGCCGCGGCCGTCCGCTCCTCGTCGTCCCCGTAGACCGTGTAGAAGACGGTCGCCTCCCGCAGGTCACCCGTGACCCGGGTGTCCGTGATGGTGACGTGCGAGCCGAGCCGCGGGTCCTTGATCCCGCGCTGCAGCTTCTGGGCCACCACCTCTCGGATGAGGTCCGCCAGCCTTTTCGCCCGCGCGTTGTCGGCCACTGGTCCGTCTCCCGTTCTTTCTTCTTCGTTCTGTGCTCAGTCGTCGTCGCTCAGTCGTCGTCTCCGTGAAAACGCCGTCGGACCGACAGCAGTTCCACCTCGGGGCGGCCCGCGACCAGCCGCTCGCACCGATCGAGTACGTCGCTCAGGTGCCCCGCGTCGCCGGAGACCATCGCCAGGCCGATGCAGGCCCTGCGATGGAGGTCCATGTGGTCCACCTCGGCCGCGCTCACCGCGTACTTCCGCTGGAGTTCGGCGACGATCGGGCGGACGACGGAGCGCTTCTCCTTCAGCGAGTGGACGTCGCCGAGGAGGAGGTCGAAGGACAGAGTCCCCACGTACATGTGTGTAACCGGTTCACCCGCCGGTACGGGATCGATGGCCCCTTGGCCGTGCGGCCGGGGACATCAAGAACGGTACCGCGTACCTGCCGGTGGCTCGACAGGGTTTCCCGGTGCCGCCTGCCCCCGGGAACGGCAAGCTGGCCGGCAGGACCGAGATCCCGCCGGCCAGCTTCAGAATCCGTCGGCCGTTACACCCGCGGCTTCTCGCGCATCTCGTACGTCGCGATGACGTCGTCGACCTTGATGTCGTTGAAGTTTCCGAGGTTGATACCACCCTCGTAGCCTTCGCGGATCTCGGTGACGTCGTCCTTGAAGCGACGCAGACCCTCGATGTTGAGGTTCTCCGCGACCACCTTGCCGTCGCGGATGAGGCGCGCCTTGGTGTTGCGCTTGACCTCGCCCGAGCGGATGAGGACACCGGCGATGTTGCCCAGCTTGGACGACTTGAAGACCTCGCGGATCTCCGCCGTACCCAGCTCGACCTCTTCGTACTCCGGCTTGAGCATGCCCTTGAGGGCCGCCTCGATCTCCTCGATCGCCTGGTAGATGACCGAGTAGTACCGGACGTCCACACCCTCGCGCTCGGCCATCTGCGCCGCGCGGCCGGCCGCGCGGACGTTGAAGCCGATCACGATGGCGTCGGAGCCCATCGCCAGGTCGATGTCGGACTCCGTGACCGCACCGACGCCGCGGTGCAGGACGCGGATGTCGACCTCTTCGCCGACGTCCAGCTGGAGCAGGGAGGACTCCAGGGCCTCGACCGAGCCGGAAGCGTCGCCCTTGATGATCAGGTTCAGCTGCTGGACCTCGCCGGCCTTCAGCACCTTGTCCAGGTCCTCCAGCGACACGCGGCGCGTGCGCTTGGCGAACGCGGCGTTGCGCTCGCGGGCGGCGCGCTTCTCGGCGATCTGACGGGCCGTACGGTCCTCGTCGACCACCAGGAAGTTGTCGCCCGCACCCGGGACGTTGGTCAGGCCCAGGACCTGGACCGGAGTCGACGGGCCGGCCTCGGCGACGTTGTTGCCGTTGTCGTCGAGCATGGCGCGCACGCGGCCGTAGGCGTCGCCCACCACCATCGTGTCGCCGACCCTCAGGGTGCCTCGCTGGACGAGGACCGTCGCCACGGCACCGCGGCCGCGGTCGAGACGGGACTCGATCGAGATGCCCTGCGCGTCCTGGGCCGGGTTGGCCCGCAGGTCGAGCGAGGCGTCGGCGGTGAGGACCACGGCCTCCAGCAGCGAGTCGATGTGCAGACCCTGCTTGGCGGAGATGTCGACGAACATGGTGTCGCCGCCGTACTCCTCGGCCACCAGGCCGTACTCGGTCAGCTGACCGCGCACCTTGGTCGGGTCGGCGCCCTCGACGTCGATCTTGTTGACCGCGACGACGATCGGGACGTCGGCCGCCTTGGCGTGGTTGAGCGCCTCGACCGTCTGCGGCATGACGCCGTCGTTGGCCGCGACGACCAGGATCGCGATGTCGGTCGACTTCGCACCACGGGCACGCATGGCGGTGAACGCCTCGTGACCCGGGGTGTCGATGAAGGTGATCCTGCGCTCTTCGTCGTTGACCTCGGTCGAGACCTGGTAGGCACCGATGTGCTGAGTGATGCCGCCGGCCTCGCCCGCGATGACGTTCGTCTTGCGGATGGCGTCGAGCAGTCGGGTCTTACCGTGGTCGACGTGGCCCATGACGGTGACGACCGGCGGACGGACCACCAGGTCCTCCTCGTCGCCCTCGTCCTCGCCGAACTCGATGTCGAAGGACTCGAGCAGCTCGCGGTCCTCCTCCTCCGGGCTGACGATCTGAACCTCGTAGTTCATCTCGCCGGCGAGGAGCTGCAGGGTCTCGTCGGAGACGGACTGCGTGGCCGTGACCATCTCGCCGAGGTTCATCATGACCGCGACGAGCGACGCCGGGTTGGCGTTGATCTTCTCCGCGAAGTCGGTGAGCGACGCGCCGCGGGAGAGACGGATGGTCTCGCCGTTGCCGCGCGGCAGCATCACGCCGCCGACGCTCGGGGCCTGCATGGCCTCGTACTCCTGGCGCCTCTGCCGCTTCGACTTGCGGCCACGACGCGCGGGACCACCGGGACGGCCGAAGGCGCCCTGCGTGCCACCACGGCCACCGGGACCGCCGGGACGGCCGCCGAAGCCGGGACGGCCACCGCCGCCACCGCCGGGACCGCCGGGACGGCCGGCGAAGCCGCCGCCACCGCCGCCGCCACCGGGACCGCCGGGACGGCCGGCGAAGCCGCCACCGCCGCCGCCGGGACGGGCGAAGCCGCCGCCGCCCGGACGACCGCCGCCACCGGGGCGGCCGCCGCCACCGGGACCACGGCCGCCGGGGCCACCGCCGCCGGGACGCGGGCCGGCAGCGGGACGCTGCGGCATCATGCCGGGGTTCGGACGCGGACCGGCCGGGCCGGGACGCGGGCCGCCCTGCGGGCGGGGCATGCCGGCGGGCGACGGACGGGAACCGCCCGGAGCCTGCGGACGCGGACCGCCGCCCTGCTGGCCGGGGGCCTGCGGACGCGGACCGGCACCGGGGGCGCCGCCGGGGCCGCCATGGCCACCGGGACGGGGTCCGCCCTGCGGGCGCGGGGCCTGCGGGCGGGCCATGCCGGTGGAGCCACCGGAGGTGAAGGGGTTGTTGCCCGGACGCGGGCCGGCCGGACGGCCACCCGGACGCGGGGCCTGACCACCGGGACGCGGGGCACCCTGGCCCGGACGGCCCTGACCCTGGCCCTGAGCGGGACGGCCGCCGGGCTTCGGGGCACCGGGGCGGGCGCCGGGACGCGGACCCTGCGCGGCCGGGGCCTGCGGGGTCTGGGCGGCAGCGGCCGGAGCGGCCGGCGGAGCGGTGAACTCCGGAGCGGCCGGGGCCGGGCGCGGCGCGGGCTTGGGACCCGGCACCGGACGCGGGCCGGGGGCCGGCGCGGACGGCGCGGGAGCCGACGAGGCGGCCGGCTGCGGGGCAGCGGGCGCCGTCGGAGGCTTGGGGGCCGGCGGCCTCGGGGCAGCCGGACGGGCCGCCTGCGCCGGAGAGGGCGCGGCGGGCCTGGGGGAAGCCTTGCGCGGGGCGGGCTTGCCGGCGGACTTGCCGGAGCCACCCTGGAAGGCGTCGGTCAGCTTGCGTACAACCGGCGCTTCGATGGTCGAAGACGCCGAACGGACGAATTCACCGAGTTCTTGGAGCTTGGCCATGACGACCTTGCTCTCCACGCCGAACTCCTTGGCGAGTTCGTATACCCGGACCTTAGCCACTTCGCTCCTTTGAGGTCCGGGTTGCGTCCGGACCGTCGCTACTTCATGGGCGTACTCATCGCGTGCTCATCGAGTGCTCATCGCAATCTCGACCTACTTCCAACTCGCGGGGTACCTGGTCACGCGGACGGTCCGCGCGCCACTTCCTTACGGTGTTGCCTGCTCGACAACTGTCGTCTGCTCGACGTACTGGCGCAACGCCTTTGTGTCGAGCGCTCCCGGGGCGCGAAGTGCCCGCGGGAACGCCCGGCGGCGTACCGCCTGGTCGAGACAGACCAGGGCGGGATGTACATACACACCCCGGCCGGGCAGCGTACCGCGCGGATCGGGGGCGCAGGCGCCCTCGATCCGCACGATCCGCAGGAGATCGTTCTTGGCCGCCCGCTCCCGACACCCCACACAGGTGCGTTCAGGGCATGCTCGGGCGTGCGTCCGGCCAGACACGGTTAAGTCTACCTCCCCGCACCGACCTCACCCCCTCGGGGGAAAGATCGAACGGCTGTTGTCGCAAACCAGCGGTCAAGCCAACGATCTGCGGCTTGATTCCATTCCCGGCAGCCCGGCGCCCGGCGGCCCCGGTCCGCCCGGCTGCTATTCGGCGGGCTGCTCGGTGTCCGGGCGGATGTCGATACGCCAGCCGGTGAGGCGGGCGGCGAGGCGGGCGTTCTGCCCCTCCTTGCCGATCGCCAGCGACAGCTGGTAGTCCGGCACGGTCACGCGGGCGGAGCGGGAGGCGAGGTCGACGACCTCCACCTTGCTCACCCGTGCGGGTGACAGGGCGTTCGCCACCATCTCCGCCGGGTCGTCCGACCAGTCGACGATGTCGATCTTCTCGCCGTTCAGCTCGCCCATCACGTTGCGCACCCGGCCGCCCATCGGGCCGATGCAGGCGCCCTTGGCGTTCAGACCCGAACGGGTGGACCGTACGGCGATCTTGGTGCGGTGGCCGGCCTCGCGGGCGATCGCCGCGATCTCGACCGAGCCGTCGGCGATCTCCGGCACCTCCAGGGCGAAGAGCTTCCTCACCAGGTTGGGGTGCGTCCGGGACAGGGTCACGGACGGGCCGCGGACGCCCTTCGCCACCCGGACGACGTACGACCGCAGGCGCATGCCGTGCGGGTAGGTCTCGCCGGGCACCTGCTCCTGCACCGGCAGGATGGCCTCCAGCTTGCCGATGTCCACCAGCACGTTCTTCGGGTCGCGGCCCTGCTGGACGACACCGGTGACGATGTCGCCCTCGCGGCCCGCGTACTCACCGAGCGTCGCGTCGTCCTCGGCGTCGCGCAGCCGCTGGAGGATCACCTGCTTGGCGGTGGTCGCCGCGATCCGGCCGAAGCCGGACGGGGTGTCGTCGAACTCGCGGGCCTCCTGGCCCTCCTCGAGGTCCTCGGGGTCCTCCTTCGCCCACACGGTCACATGCCCGGTCTCCCGGTTGAGCTCCACGCGCGCGTGTCGGCGGCTTCCCTCGGTGCGGTGGTAGGCGATGAGGAGGGCCGACTCGATCGCTTCGACCAGCAGGTCGAAGGAGATCTCCTTCTCCCTGACCAAGCCCCGCAGGGCGCTCATGTCGATGTCCACGGCTACGCCTCCTCCTCTTCCTTCATGTCCTTCTTGTCCTTGCGGTTGAACTCGACCTGCACGCGCGCCCTGTCGACCTCCGGGAAGCCGAGCCGGCGGCTGGTCGCCTTGCGGCCCTTGACCCCGGGGACCTCGACGTCGAGACCGTCCTCGTCGACCGACAGGATCCGGGCGATCAGCTCGCCGCCCTCGGTCAGCTGGAACTTCACGAGCCGGTCCGTGGCCCGCACGAAGTGCCGGTGCTCGGTGAGGAGGCGCTCCGCGCCGGGGGTGCCGACCTCCAGGTCGTACGCCGCGTCGCCCATCGCGTCGGTCTCGTCGAGCTTCGCCGAGAGCGCACGGCTCACATCGGCGATGGCGTCCAGATCGGCTCCGTCGTCGGAGTCGACGACCACGCGCAACACCCGCTTGCGTCCGACGGAGTCCACAGCGATCTCTTCGAGATCCAGCCCCTGGGAGGTGACGAGCGGTTCCAGCAGCTCTCGCAGCCTCTCGCTCTGGGTGGTGCTCATCCGGGTGACTCCTCGGCCGCGTGTGCTGTTGTGGGATGGGTCGCGTGTCTGGTCAAAGGGTATCCGGTCGCGAGGGGTGTCGCTGTCCCCGCCCGGGCCGGGGGCGGGCGCCTGGTACACCCGGGCACCCCGTGGGCGGGTGGTCTGAGCCGGTGACATGAAGCGGGGGGATGCGCGGGTACCGTGATCACGGCGGGCCGCCCTCCCGCCCGTGTGTTCGTACGAGCCCCCGAGGACGTCAGCCGTGCCGTACCCGCCAACCCCGCGCGCCCTCTCGGGCCCGCGGAGAAGAACCCTGCTCGCCTCGGCCGCCGGTGCCGCCCTGCTGGCGGGCTGCACGTCCGGCCCCGACTCCGGCGGCACCCCTTCGGCGACCGAGCGGGCACGCGCGCGTGCGGCCGGGGACAGCCGGGCGCTGCTCGCCCGCTACGACGCCGTACTCGCCGCACACCCCGGGCTCGCGGACCGGCTGCGGCCGCTGCGGGCCCAGGTGGCGGCCCATGTCGCGGCGTTCACGGACGGCACGCCCGCCACGCCAGGGAAGTCCCCGGCCTCCCCCTCTCCCGCCCCGGCCGTCCCGGCCGCCGAGAAGGACGCCCTGGCCGCGCTCGCGACCGCCGAGCGCACCCTCGCCGACCGGCGCGCCAAGGACCTGCTGGACGTGCCGGGCGAGTCGGCGCGGCTGCTGGCGTCGGTGGCGGCGGCCGGGGCGGCGCACGCGTATCTGCTGACCGAGGGGGCCAAATGAGCGACGACGCGTCCGGGAAGGCCGAGCTGACCGCGCTCCAGGCGACGCTGGCGGCGGAGCACGCGGCCGTGTACGGCTACGGCGTCGTCGGCGGCCGGATCGCCTCGGCGCGCCGCGCCGAGGCACGGGCGGCCTGGGACGCCCACCGGGCCGCCCGGGACGCGCTGGCCCGCGAGGTGCGCGACCTGGGTGGCCAGCCGGTCGCCGCGGACGCCGCCTACGCGCTGCCCTTCCCGGTGTCGGACGCCGCGGCGGCGCTGCGGCTCGCCGCACGGCTGGAGCAGCGGCTGGCCGGGGTGTACGCGGACCTGGTGCGGGCGGCGACGGGCGCGCGGCGCGGCGCGGCCGCCGGGGCGCTGCGCGAGGCCGCGGTGCGCGCGGTGCGCTGGAGCGGGCAGAGCGTAGCCTTCCCTGGGCTCGCCGAGCGGGCCGCCGGGGCAACGGGCTCGGCCGGTGCGACCCCGTCGGCCGCCGCCTCGGTGTCACCGTGAGCCGGTGACCCGGCCCGCGCCGCAACGACACGATGTCTGACTCGAAGGGAAACGCTCGCGCATGGCTTTCGAACCGCCGCCGCGCCTGGTGAAGGCGCTCGGTGAGACGGCACCGGACGGCGACGCCTGGCTGGCGGAGCTGCCCGAAGCGGCCGAACGGGCCGTGGCCGAGCGGGAGTTGACCGTGGAGCGGGTGCAGGTGCCGGGCGGGCGCAGCAGCCTGGTGCTGCTGGTGCGGCGCGCCGACGGCACCCCGGCGGTGCTGAAGCTGGCCCCGCCCCGGGCCCGCCCGCAGAGCGAACGGGCGGCGCTGGCGCACTGGGGCGGTCTGGGCGCCGTCGAACTGCTCGACGACGGGGCCGAGGAGGGCGTACTGCTGCTGGAGCGGCTGCACCCGGATGTGTCGGTGCGGTCGCTGCCGGAGGCGAAGGCGCTGCTGGAGGCGGCGGGGACGCTGCGCCGGCTGTGGGTCGAGCCGCCCGCGGACCATGTCTTCGAGACGGTCGCCGAGCGCACCGGGCGGCAGGCGACGGCCATGCGGGCGGGTGCGGACGCCGGCCCGGAGGTGGCACCGCTGGTCGACGCGGCGCTCGCGGCCCGCGAGGAACTGCTGGCCGCGCCGCCCGAACACCGGTTGCTGCACGGCACGTTCCGGCAGAGCAAGGTGCTGTCCGGGGAGCGGATGCCGTGGCTGGCGGTGGGTCCGGATCCGGTGGCCGGCGAGTGCGCCTTCGATCTGGCGCGGCTGGTGCGGGACCGGGTGGAGGACCTCATCGCGTCGCCGTCGGGCGCCGCGATCGTACGGCGCCGGATCAAGCGGCTCGCCGAGTCCCTGGAGGTCGACCAGGAGCGGCTGCGCGGCTGGACCCTGTTCCGGGCGGTGGAGTCGGGCGTGCGGGCCCTGCGGGTGGGACGGCCGAAGGACGGCGAGCTGTTGCTGGAGTTCGCCGACTGGCTGTAGGAGGCTTCGCCGGCCGGCTGCGGGCCGCGACGCACGAGCCCCCTGGGACCACCGCGGGTCCCAGGGGGCTCGTGCGTCGCCGGGGGCCTACCGGGCCGTGAGGCGGGCGATCGCGTCCTCGACCGGCAGCTCCTCGCGCTCACCGGTCTTGCGGTCCTTCAGCTCGACGACGCCCTCGCCGGAGCGGCGGCCGGCGACCAGGATCTGCGGGACGCCGATCAGCTCGGCGTCGGTGAACTTCACGCCCGGCGAGACCCCGGCCCGGTCGTCCACCAGGACGCGGACGCCCGCGGCGGCCAGCTTCTCGGCGACGTCGAGGGCCAGCTCGGTCTGCAGGGCCTTGCCGGCGGCGACGACGTGCACGTCGGCCGGGGCGACCTCCTTGGCCCACATCAGGCCCTTGTCGTCGGCGTTCTGCTCGGCCAGGGCGGCCACGGCGCGCGAGACGCCGATGCCGTAGGAGCCCATGGTGACGCGGACGGGCTTGCCGTTCTGGCCGAGGACGTCGAGCTTGAGGGCGTCGGCGTACTTGCGGCCCAGCTGGAAGATGTGGCCGATCTCGATGGCGCGGTCCAGCTTCAGGCCGGTGCCGCACTGCGGGCAGGGGTCGCCCTCCTGCACGACGACGACGTCGACGTACTCGGCGACCTCGAAGTCCCGGCCCGCGACGACGTTCTTCGCGTGGGTCTGGTCCTTGTTGGCACCGGTGATCCAGGAGGTGCCGGGGGCCACGCGCGGGTCGGCGAGGTAGGTGACCTTCTCGCCGAGGCCCTGCGGGCCGACGTAGCCGCGGACCAGGTCGGGGCGGGCGGCGAAGTCGGCCTCGGTGACCATCTCGACGGTGGCCGGGGCGAAGTGCGCCTCGACCTTGTCCAGGTCCACCTCGCGGTCGCCGGGCACGCCGACGGCGACGATCTCGCCGTCCACCTTGACCAGCAGGTTCTTCAGCGTGGCGGAGGCCGGGACGCCGAGGGAGGCGGCCAGGGTCTCGATGGTCGGGGTGTCCGGGGTGGGGATCTCCTCCAGCGCGGGCACGTCGGCCGCGTCGACCGGCTTGAGGGCGTAGGTGATCGCCTCGGTGTTGGCGGCGAAGTCGCAGTTCGGGCAGTCGGCGAAGGTGTCCTCGCCGGCCTCGGCCGGGGCGAGGAACTCCTCGGACTTGGAGCCGCCCATGGCGCCGGCGGTCGCGGCGCAGATGCGGTAGTCGAGGCCGAGGCGCTCGAAGACGCGCTGGTAGGCCTCGCGGTGCAGGGCGTAGGACTTCGCGAGGCCCTCGTCCTCGGTGTCGAAGGAGTACGAGTCCTTCATCAGGAACTCGCGGCCGCGCAGGATGCCGGCGCGGGGCCGGGCCTCGTCGCGGTACTTGTTCTGGATCTGGTAGAGGATCACCGGCAGGTCCTTGTAGGACGTGCACTGGTCCTTGACCAGGAGGGTGAAGATCTCCTCGTGGGTGGGGCCGAGGAGGTAGTCACCGCCCTTGCGGTCCTTGAGCCGGAACAGCTCCTGGCCGTACTCGTCCCAGCGGCCGGTCGCGTCGTAGGGCTCACGGGGCAGCAGTGCGGGGAGGGTGACCTCCTGGGCGCCGATGGCGTCCATCTCCTCGCGCACGATCCGCTCGACGTTGGAGAGGACCTTCTTGCCGAGGGGCAGCCAGCTCCAGATGCCGGCGGCGGTGCGGCGGACGTAGCCGGCGCGGACGAGGAGCTTGTGGCTGAGGACCTCGGCGTCCGCCGGGTCGTCGCGCAGGGTCTTCGCCATCAACTGGGACATGCGCTGGACCGGTGCTTTCGCCATGGCTCTCGTACTCCTGCCGGGTAAGGGTGATGTCAGGAGGTTAGCCGGGCCGCCTGTGCGGGCGGAAATCGGTCAGCGCCTGCGCAGGGGCAACTGGGCGCCCATCACCGCGTACGGCTTCGGGGCGCTCGGGAAGTGGACCCGGCGGGCGAGGTCGACGTAGCCGAGGGAGAAGTAGAGACCGCGGGCGGGGCTGTCGGTGTCGATCGCGGAGAGGATCGAGCGGGGCTCGGCGGCGGCGTCGGTGATCATGGTGATCAGCCGCCGCCCGATCCCCCGGTTCTGATGACCGGGGTGGACGTGCAGCTCGGTGATGACGAAGGAGTCGTCCAGCCAGTCGGCGTTGTCGTTGGCCCGGAGGTAGGGCTCCACGACGGTGGACCACCAGTGGGTGCGGGAGTTCGGCATGCCGTAGACGAAGCCGACCAGACGCCCCTCGCTGGTGGCACCCAGCGCCCGCGCGCCCCGGTACTGCATGTGCCGCTGGACGATCTGCCGGCGTACGGCGACCTCGTCGGGCCCGAGCCCGAAGGCGACGGCCTGCACGGCCAAGGCCTCGTCGACGCGGGCTGCGAGGTCCAGGGGGCCGATGACGAGGTCCATGCGGGGAGGGTACAGGCAAGCCGACGGGGCACGGCCCGCCTCCGGACAGGGTGCGACCGGGGGTCTAGGACCGGCGCAGGGGTGCGGTTCGATCCGGCGGCCGATGACCGGCGGGCGGGTCCTGCCTACGGTCGGATGTCATGAGCATCGACAGCAGTCTGGACGAGGCGTACGAACGACTGCACCACAGCGGGCCGGAGTTCGAGGGCTGGCTGAGCAACCACGGCCCGATGGCAGTGGAGGCGCTGGTCAGGAACGGGCACGGGGACCGGGTCCACCGCTGGCTGGACCGCTACATGGACCGGCTGGACGAACTGCCGCGCGGCACATCTCCCGTCACCGCCGACGAGTGGCGTACGGCGCTGGGGGACCCGCGCCGGCTCGGCGACTGGCTCGTGCACTTCGAGCGCGAGGTGCGGGAGCGGCCCTGGCGCGCGGTGCTGGAGACGTGGTGGCCGAGGCTGCTGCCCGGCATCGCGGCGGGCGCCACCCACGGCGTGATCCGCACGGGCCACGCGGTGCACGCCCTGCTCGACGACGGACACGGCGTGAACGGCGGGGCCGGCGGGAACGGTGGGGCCGGCGGGAACGGTGGGGCGGATCCTCGGCTGACCGAGCTGGCGCAGGCGCTCGGGTACTGGGCGGCGCGCTGGCAGCCGGTCGCCGTCGTCGCGCCGGCCGGGGCGGCCGACCCCGCGTCCGCCCTCGCCGCGGTGCCGCCGGTCCCGGACCAGAGCGCCGGTGTCAACCACCGGCTCGCCCAGCTGCCCGAGACGACCGGCTGGCCCGCGGCCCCGGCCGCGCTCCGGCCCGCCGCGGACGCGGACCAGGCGCGTGAGCTGCTGGCCGACGTGACGTCCGCCGCCGCGCTGCACTATCTGCCCCACGCGCACGGCTCGGCCGTCATGCTGGTGCACGCGGCGACCGCGCCCATGGCGGCCCTGCGGACCCTCCCGGCGCTCCCGCGCACCCAGTGGGTGCCGACGCTGCACGCGGCGTGGACCGCCGCCGCGGCCGTCACCGCGGCCTACCGCCCGGCCGCGCCCGCCCCGCAGGACGGCCTGCCGGCCGCGCCGGACTCGGCGGAGGAGACGTTCGGGCTGGCCGCCCGGCACGGGGACGCGCACGTCATCAAGCTCGCCGACACCTGCCTCGACGTACACCGGCGCACCGGACACCCCGAGGCGCTCGCGGCGGTGGTCCGGGCGGCGGAACTGATCGAGGGGATGTGAGCGGGAGAGCGGTGGCCCTCAGAAGAGGACGCTCATGAACGCGCCCACCTCGCGGAAGCCGACCCTGTGGTACGTCCGTCTCGCCGCCGTGTTGAAGTCGTTCACGTACAGGCTCACCACGGGGGCGACGTCGGCGAGGGCGTACCGCAGGACCGCCGCCATGCCCGGTGCCGCGAGGCCCTTCCCCCGGTACTCGGGAGCGACCCACACGCCCTGGATCTGACAGGCCTGGCTGGTCGCGGCGCCGATCTCGGCCTTGAAGACGACCTTGCCGTGCTCGTCGACACGGGCGAAGGAGCGGCCGGAGCCGACGAGTTCGGCGACGCGGGCCTGGTAGAGCAGCCCGCCGTCCCCGGCCATCGGGGACACGCCGACCTCCTCGGTGAACATCGCCACGCACGCCGGCATGATCGTCTCCATCTCGTCCTTGCGGACGCGGCGGACGTACGGGTCCGGGGCGACGTCGGCGGACATCCGGTCGGTGACCATGAGCGGCTGATGGGAACGGACCTCACGGGCCGGACCCCAGTGCGGCTCCAGCAGACGCCACAGTCCGGCGGTCGCCTGGGCGGGCCCGACGACGGACGAACAGCGCCGCCCGGCCCTGCGGGCCCGGTCGGCGAAGGCCCGCACGGCACGCGGGGTGGCGCAGATCGGCACCAGGTTCGCCCCCGCGTAGCACAGGGACGTGAGCATGCCGTCCTCGTACCAGCCCCACATCTCGCCGCCGAGCCGCCACGGGTCGAGGCCGGCGATCTGGACGCGCGAGGTCACGAAGGCGTTCGTGACCGGCTCGCGGTCGAGGACGGCGAGCGCGGCGTCAAGGTCACTCGGTTCGAGCACCCGTGAGGTGGTCTGGGTCAACACGTGCGGGGCCTCGGGGCTGGGGATCTGCTGATCCTCCGCACTGTACCCCGAGGGGTGGTGGAGCGCTTAGTGGTGAGATCCGGCTGCGGGCGGGCCCAGCAGTACGACCTCGAAGGTTCTCCTCTCCTGTCCCGGCAAGCCGGGTTTCCCCGCCCAGAAGGTCACCGCGTCGTCCAGGGCCCGCATGAGGATCTCGCGTTCGTCAGGGGCTTCCGACAGGACCGCGTCGGCGTCGTCGACGACGACGAGGACGCGGGTGGCAGTGATCCAGTGGAGATCGCACAGGCAGTCTCGCAGGGCGTTCCAGTTCCAGCCGAAGTAGTCGGGGAGCCGGAGCGCCTCGTGGAACTGGGTGAACACCCCGTCGGCGTCGCGCATCTCCAGCCCCCGCATCCGGGCCGAGTAGAACAGACCGGTGGGAGGGAGGGCGTCCTTCAAGGGGACGAGGGAGTCGGATGAGGCGACACGGATTCCGCTGTCCACAGCAGCTCAGCCCTCCTGCGGCCAGGCTCGGAACGAGCGTGCCCGCTGCACCGACAGGTCCGCCGCCCGGAAGCTCAGCGCAGAGCCCTCGGCCTCGGCCGACATCATGATCCCGTCGCCTGTTCTTCGAAGCTGTACGTTCTTGCGCCCCGGAGCTGCCCAGCCGCGCACGGTCACGTTCCGGACCTCGGTGAAGACGAGGAAGAACTCGAAGGCCTCGTGGCCTGCCTGGTCGGTGAACCCGAGGGTGGCCGAGCAGTGCCGCTCGTCGAAGTGCACGTAGAAGAGGTCATAGCTGCTCAGTTCGGCGAGATCGGCGTTCGGTTCAGCGTTCATAGAAGGTCTTCTCGCAGGGGTCGGGAAGCGTCGCGTGCCGCATCGCGTCGACCCTGCCGCGGAAGACGTGCGGGCCGTCGTCCGAGCCGTCCGGTTCCGGGCGGAAGCCGCTCAGATGCGCGGCGAGTACGTCTGCGTGACAGGTAAACGCCAGGAACGTACCGCAATCCGTCGAGGCCTTCACACGGATTCTGTGCTCATCGCCTGACAGGGGTGCCACCGCGACGCGGGCCGTCACAGGTGGTTCCCAGGCGGACAGCACCAGGTCGGCGACTGCCAGGAACCGGAGTTGGCATTGCGCCGTGTCGGCGCCCGACGCGGTCCAGTCGTCCGGGAGAGGCGGCGGTGGCGTGGGCAGGTCCAGGCGCAGAGTGACCGTCGGCCCACGCCAGTCGAGATGGACGGAACGGAGGCGGACGGAGTCCAGTGGTGGGAGTTCCGGTCCGTAGAGAGGGGCCAGGATCTCCTTGTTCCGAACGGAGAGGTTCGTGTCCAGCATGCTCAGACTTCATTGGCGTATGCGGTCAGCTTGGAGATGAAGGCCGCGTCAGCGACGGCCCGAATACGAGCCTGGGATGACATTACGTCAAGGGTGACACCATTATCGGAGGCCATCGAAACATTCGCCCTGATATCAGCCCCGAAGCCCTCAATTACGATCTCCCTGATACCGCTGAACGAAATCTCGACCTGCGTGGTGTTGAAACGCTGCACCGCCCACTTAAGCGGAGGCTGTTCCGGGTATCGCGCGAGATCCAGGCGCAGCGTCAAGGTCGGTCCGTCTGTACGGAGTACCGCCTCGTGTAGATGAACGCCGACGAGGTCCGGCGGGTTTCCCTGGTAGACGGAGGTAATTCCCTCCGGGTTGTGCAACAGGGAGGTCCATGACATGCCGACTCAGCCTTCCGGCTCGGGGTACTCGTACCCTTTCCGGGTCGTAGTGCCGGTCCAGGAGACGGAGAGGGGTGCTTAGTCGTGAGGATCGGTTGTGCGCGAGCACACGCGAAGGAACTCCCTGATCTCATCGATGGTCGTCTGCCACTCGGAGATCTCGTGCCCGTCTTCGTCGACCGTCGATCGTGGTTCCACGAAACGCCAAGGCTCTTCCGCGGTGAATTCATTCGCGATCTCTTCGAGGAAAATAATCGAGTTCTGAACGTGGACGACGCTTCCTGACCGATACAGCGGCCAACAGAGAATGAAGTTGCTGTTCGCCGGGTCCGTGACGGACGAAATGAGGCACGATACCGCATCATCAGCACCTTCGAGTACCTTCAGCGCCCGAACCCAGCTGGCCTGATATCGCGCTACGTCCCAATAGCTCAGATCCATCGGGAAATTCTCTTCGAAGTCCCGCACCGTGATGCGGCCTACCGCTCCGATGCCTGCTGCGGCTTCGGCGGACAACGGGGCGGAGACAACCCGAATGGAGAAGCCGTCATTTCTTGAGGTAGTTGAGATCCGGGTCGTAGGTGCCAACCCTTTGCCCCTTCTTGTTGAACATCTTCGCGGAACGACGTCGTGTGGCCCAGCGGGTCCGTCGTGGACAGCAGACGGTTGTAGCGGTCGCGGGTGAAGTGGGTTGCCACGCCCAACGGGTTTACTTCCGTGACCACTTGGCCGGAATCGTTGATGACGTAGCGGCGGGTGTGGCCCTCACCCGTCACCGTGGTCGTGACGCGGTGGCCGGTCGCCGGGTCCGTGTCGTCGTACGACAGACGCAGGGCCATGTGGCCGTGCGAGCCGCTCTCGGCGATACAGCGGTCCCGGTCGTCGTACTCGTAGGTGTAGCTGCGGTTGTTCGTGTCCGTCCAGGATGTCACACGGCCCTGGTCGTCGTAGCCGAAGCGCAGGGGCAGGCCGGAGGAGTTGGTGACCTCTGTCAGGTGGCCTTGCGGGCAGTAGCCGTAGCGCTTCAGCTCCACGTCGGTGCCGTCGGGGGCCCCTCCCTCCAGGTGGAGGGACGTGACCCGGTCACCGGTTGTGGTGATCTTCAGGCGGTATCCCGCCGACGATGCGATGGACAGCGGGGTGCCTTCGGCGTCGTACTCGAAGGTCAGCCGGTTGCCGTTGCGGTCGTCCATCTGCTCCAGGACCGCGCGGTCCTCGGACTGGTCGGCGAAGTGCCAGACCCGGCCGGAGCGAGGGTCGCTGATCGTGTAGCCGCCGTCGACGCGCCGCAGGGGCCAGCGATTGCTGCCGTGGGCGGGGAGTGTCGGGGCGTCCGAGGCCGGGTGGGGGTAGGTGAGGAGGAGGCCGTCCTCCGTCACGAAGATGACGCCTTCGGCGTCGACAGCCAGGTGCTGGTCCAGCGTGGAGGACCAGGACGGGCCGAACCAGTGACCCAGCTTGTACCCGGACTCCACACGGCGGGTGAAGACCAGAGGCAGCGTGCCGGGTAGGACGATGTCGGTCTGCGGCAGGTACATCTTGCCGGTCACCAGGTCGACCGGGTCAGTGTTGTCGACGCAGACCTTGTTCCTCGGGTTCTCCGCCGTGCCCTGCGGGTCGTCACCGGCCGCCTGGCGGGCGTCCCCAGCCGCGGCGTTCTCCCCCGTGCGCAAGTCCGAGCCCAAGCCGTCCAGTTCGGTCGGCAGCGTGCGTATGCCGGGGATGGAGACCCCGTCGAAGAGCGCGCGGAAGCCGCCCGCCTCACCCGCGACCTTGGCCATGGCACCGGCGCCGCCGAACATGCCGCCGAACTCCATCCCGGACACGGCCGAGTCGCTGACCTCGTCCAGGTTGAAGCCCTTGCTCTCACCCGTGGCCATCGAGACCGGCTGGGTGACCGCCAGGTCGACCGTCACCGACTCGATGCCGCCCATCGCGGCCGTGGCCAGGGTGGTGCCCGCGATCGTGGCGATCTCGGTGGAGACCTCGACGCCCAGGGTTCCCGCGAGCTCCACGATGCCCGCCGTGGCTGCCGCCGCCGCGCCCTCGGAGATACCGGCCGTGAAGATGGCCAGCGCCGTGCCCGCGATGATCGTCGCCCCGACGATCTCCAGCTCGTGCTCCAGCTTGACGACCGCGTGATGGACGGAGTCGGCGTACTTGTCCAGCGCCTTGGCCATGTCCCGGGCGCCGTCGGCCATGTCCTTCAGCCAGCCGTGGCCGTTGTTGCAGTAGCGGCGCCAGTAGGGGTCGTCGAAGGCGGAGATCGCCTCGCCCTTGTTGTCCTCGATGATGCCGCGGGCCGTCTTGTTCGCCGCGGTCATGACCGTCTCGATGTCATCGGCGAAGTCACGCCAGGCCTTGGCCGCCGCCCGCAGCCCGTCCTCGTCCGCCGCCGGCCACCACATGCCGGTCATGTCCTGGACGATCTGCTTCGCCTTGTCCGCCGCACTCACTCCGGCTGACCCCCGCCCTTACCGCCCGGCTTCGGATGGATCCGGCTGAACATCGAGCGGACCAGTTGTTCGTTGTCGATGTGGCCGTCCGCCATGTCGGTCATCGCTTCTTCGATGCTGGCAAGGCCCTGGGCGAGGACGTCCGCGGCATGCTCGATCTTCGTCACCAGCGGGCCGTAGACCTTGTGGAACTCCTTGCCCTGCTTGTCGTCACCCCACGGCGAACCGGCAGCCGCGAGCGACGTCTTGAGCTTGGTCAGCGCCTTGGCGAGATCCGTGCTGTGCGTGTGGAAATGCGGAGCCGTCTTCTTCAGGTCCTCGATCTTGATGTCGAGAATCTTGCCGTCGCCGCCGCCCTGGTCACCCATGGTGCCGCGTCCCTCCCCGTCAGCCGACTCATCGGTCCGAAGACCCTAGTTGGCAAGACGCGTTCGCAATCGAGAGCGGCACCAAGGGGCGGTAGAGGTCAGTTCAGGATCGCGCAAGACCGAGGAAGGCCTGCCAGACGGCTGGCGGCACTATGAGGGTGGGGGCGGTGGTGGGGTTCTGCTTGGAGTCACGGATGTGGATGGTGGTGGGGGTGGTGGCGACCTCGACGCATTCGCCGCCATCGCCACTGCTGTAGCTGGACTTGCGCCAAGCGAGAGCGACCTCCACGCATTCGCCGCCCGCTCCACTGCTGTAGCTGCTCTTGAACCACACCAGCTCGTTCGGCTCGTCAACGCTCATGTCTCCCCCAGCAACTTCTCTACAAAGGCCAGTGATTCGCGCGGTGTCAAGGCCTGGGCGCGCAGGAGGTTGTACTGCTCCTCCACCTCCCTGACCGTCGAGCGATCCGCGAAGAGGCGACTGGCCTTGTACGCCGGTACATAGGCGATCCTGCGCCCCTTCGCCGTCTCGATCAAGGTAAACGGACCGTTGAGGCAGGCGTGCTCCTCGCGGTCGTTCGGCATGACCTGGATCTCCACATTACGCCGCTGTCCGACGAGCAGGATCTGCTCCAACTGGCCGCGCCAGACGGCCGATCCGCCCAAGCGCCTGCATACAACAGCCTCTTCCAGCACGAAGCTCAGGGTGGGCGCCGGTTTCCGCGCGAAGATCTCCTGGCGGGCCAGCCGTGCCGCCACCCGCTGCTCGATCGTCTCCTCACTCAACGGCGGCCTCCACATGGTGAAGACCGCCCGCGCGTAGTCCTCCGTCTGCAACAGGCCCGGTACGGCCTGTACGGCGAACACGTGCAGCGCGACTGCCTGCTTCTCCAACGCCGCCGCGTCCCGGAAGAACGCCGGATACTGCGCCTTCTCCATCTCCTCGATGAAATCGACCAGTACTCCCTGCGCGTTCAGCGCCTCGTCGGCCTGCATGATGAAGCGCGGCGACGGAATGCGTCTGCCCTGCTCGAACGACGCGATGGTCGCAGCCGAGTAGCCGGTAAGGCGGCCGAGTTCAGCGCGTTCCACGCCCGCCTGGGTCCGCAGCCGCTTCAACAGCCGCCCGAAGATGAGCGGGACCCCGGATCCCGGCTCGGACTCACCCTCTGGTTCCTGCACTTCCTCGCTCACGTAACCCCCAATGCCCTCGCGCCACCGTCCGTCACGGCGCGCACGCCTACAGCGGCACCCCGCCCTCGTACAACCCCTGTTGGTCGAGGTGCAGCCGCTGTTCAACGTTACTGAGCGTGCGGGAGCGTAAGCGGTATGAAGTCAGAAATCTCCACCCATGAATTCGCCCACGAATTCGCGATGCGCTTCACCTCGACGCCGCGCGGCGCACGCCTCGCCCGGCGGCTCGTCTCGCACCGGCTGGACGAGTGGGGGCGCCCTTACGCCGGGCCCGCGAACGAAACCCTCACGCTGATCGCCGCCGAACTCGTAGCGAACGCGGTCCGGCACGGGCACGTACCCGGACGGGACTTCCACCTGAAGCTCACCGGGGCAGGTACGACCCTGCGGCTGGAGGTCTCCGACACCCGTACCGAGTGCCTGCCCGAGCTGCAAGACCCGCAGGGCGAGGGCGGCCGGGGCCTGCTCCTGGTCGAGGCGCTCGCGGACACGTGGGGTGTCACGCCACGGCGGCCGGGCAAGTCCGTCTGGGCGGAGGTACGACTGAGTCCCGCCACCGAGCGGTGACGGGACTCACGGAGATCGAAACGTCAGCCGGCGACCGACACCGACGGCTCGCCCGACTCCACGCCCGCGTCCTGCATCTTCTCGGCCAGCTTCATGGCCTCCTCGATGAGGGTCTCGACGATCTTGGACTCGGGGACGGTCTTGATGACCTCGCCCTTGACGAAGATCTGGCCCTTGCCGTTGCCGGAGGCGACACCGAGGTCGGCCTCGCGGGCCTCGCCGGGGCCGTTGACGACGCAGCCCATGACGGCGACCCGCAGCGGGACCTCCATGCCGGTCAGACCGGCCGTGACCTCTTCGGCGAGCTTGTAGACGTCGACCTGGGCGCGGCCGCAGGACGGGCAGGAGACGATCTCCAGGCCGCGCTGGCGGAGGTTCAGGGACTCCAGGATCTGGGTGCCGACCTTGACCTCCTCCACGGGAGGCGCGGACAGGGAGACGCGGATCGTGTCGCCGATGCCCTGGGAGAGGAGCGCGCCGAAGGCGACGGCCGACTTGATCGTGCCCTGGAAGGCCGGGCCCGCCTCGGTGACGCCGAGGTGGAGGGGGTAGTCGCACTGGGCCGCGAGCTGCTTGTACGCCTCGATCATGACGACCGGGTCGTTGTGCTTCACCGAGATCTTGATGTCGCGGAAGTCGTGCTCCTCGAAGAGCGACGCCTCCCACAGGGCCGACTCGACCAGGGCCTCGGGGGTCGCCTTGCCGTACTTCTGGAGCAGGCGCCGGTCGAGGGAGCCGGCGTTGACGCCGATGCGGATCGGAGTGCCGTGGTCCTTGGCGGCCGTGGCGATCTCCTTGACCTTGTCGTCGAACTGCTTGATGTTGCCCGGGTTGACGCGGACCGCGGCGCAGCCGGCCTCGATGGCGGCGAAGACGTACTTGGGCTGGAAGTGGATGTCCGCGATCACCGGGATCTGGGACTTCCTGGCGATCGTGGCGAGGGCGTCGGCGTCGTCCTGGGTGGGGCAGGCCACGCGGACGATCTGGCAGCCGGACGCGGTCAGCTCGGCGATCTGCTGGAGGGTGGCGCCGATGTCGGACGTACGGGTCGTGGTCATCGACTGGACCGAGACAGGGGCGTCTCCGCCGACGGCCACGCTTCCGACCTGGATCTGCCGGCTCTTCCGGCGCTCGGCGAGCTTGGTCGGAACGGACGGCATGCCGAGAGAAATCGCAGTCATCTGCTGTGCAACCCCAAGTCGTGGATCAGGATCCGGTCCCGTATCGGCGGGCTCCAGGCTTCGAGATTACGGCACCGGCCCCGGCGGGAGCACATCCCGTCCGGCAAACCCACCCGATGGGTGGCGGCCCGGAAGATCATCTTCCGGGCCGCCTCCAACGGCATATGGCTAGGAGATTTTCACGGGGTTAACCACATCCGCGATGAGCACTAGGACCGTGAAGCACACAAAGATCCCCGCCACCACATACGCCACCGGCATCAGCTTCGCCACGTCGAACGGACCGGGGTCCGGGCGGCGCAGGACGCGGGCCAGGTTGCGGCGCAGGGCCTCCCACAGGGCGCCCGCGATGTGCCCGCCGTCCAGGGGGAGCAGCGGGAGCATGTTGAACAGGAACAGGGAGAGGTTGAAGCCGGCGAGCAGCATCACGAACATCGCCACCTGCTGGGAGGCGGGGATGTTCAGGGTGGCGATGTCGCCGGTGATGCGGGCGGCGCCGACGATGCCGACCGGGGAGTCCGGTTCGCGCGGGCCGTCGCCGAAGGCGGCGTTCCACAGGGCCGGGATCTTGGCGGGCAGGGCGGCGAGGGAGTCGACGGCGTCGCCGACCCGGTCGGTCATCCAGGTCACGGACTCGCCGAAGCTCTGGTGGACCACGCCGGTGGCGGAGCTGAAGCCGAGGAAGCCGGCCTTGACGTACTTGCCCTGGACGTACGTACCGCTGGAGTCCTTCTGGGCGACCAGGTTCGTGGCGATGGTGGCGTGCAGCGTGAGCTGCCTGCCGTCGCGGTCGACGACGATCGGGACCGTCTTGCCGGCGCTGTCGCGGATCAGGTCGGAGAGGGTGTTCCAGTCCTTGGTCCGCTTGCCGTCGAAGGAGACGATCTTGTCGCGCTTCTGCATGCCCGCGGCCTGGGCCGGGGAGGCGGGGTCGGACTTCTTGCAGCTGTCGCGGTTCTCGCTCTGGGCGATGACGCAGGGCGAGACGGAGGCGACCGTCGTCGTCTGCTGCTGGATGCCGAAGCCCATCAGGACCGTGAAGAAGAGGGCGACCGCGAGGATCAGGTTCATGAACGGGCCGGCGAACATGACGATGACGCGCTTCCAGGGCTTGCGCGTGTAGAACATGCGCGTCTCGTCACCCGGCTGGAGTTCCTCGAAGGCGGCCGAGCGGGCGTCCTCGATCATGCCGCGCCACGGTGAGGTGGAGCGGGCGGAGACCCGGCCCGCCTCGTCGGGCGGGAACATGCCGATCATGCGGATGTAGCCGCCGAGCGGGACCGCCTTGATGCCGTACTCGGTGTCGCCCTTCTTCCGGGACCAGACGGTCGGGCCGAAGCCGACCATGTACTGCGGCACGCGGATGCCGAAGAGCTTGGCCGTGGAGAGGTGCCCCAGCTCGTGCCAGGCGATCGAGACGAGCAGGCCGACCGCGAAGACCACTATGCCGAGGATGAACATCAAGGTCGTCATGCACGCGCCTCCGCGGTCGCCGTCGTGGCTGTCAGTTCACGGGCCCGGGCCCGGGCCCAGGTCTCCGCTTCGAGGACGTCCGGCACGGTGAGTGAGGTTCCCGTGACCGGGGTGCCGTGTTCCTCGACGACCCGGGTCACGGTTTCCATGATCCCGTTGAAGGGCAGTGCGCCGCTGCGGAAGGCCTCGACGCACTCCTCGTTGGCCGCATTGAACACCGCCGGGGCCGTGCCCGCGAGCTGCCCCACGTGCCGGGCGAGGTTCACCGAGGGGAAGGCCTCGTCGTCCAGCGGGAAGAACTCCCAGGTGGAGGCCTTGCTCCAGTCGAAGGCGGGCGCGGCGTCGGGGACGCGTTCGGGCCAGCCCAGTCCGATGGCGATGGGCCCGCGCATGTCGGGGGGCGTCGCCTGGGCGATCGTGGATCCGTCGGTGAACTCGACCATCGAGTGAACATACGACTGGGGATGCACGACCACCTCAATGCGGTCGAAGGGAATGTCGTAGAGGAGGTGTGCCTCGATGACCTCCAGGCCCTTGTTGACGAGGGTCGCGGAGTTGATCGTGATCACCGGGCCCATCGCCCAGGTGGGGTGGGCGAGGGCGTCCTCGACGGTGACGTGCGCGAGCTCGGCCTTCGTACGGCCGCGGAAGGGGCCGCCGGAGGCGGTCACCACCAGCTTGCGGACGTCGGCCCGGGTGCCCGATGCCAGTGCCTGGAAGAGTGCCGCGTGCTCGGAGTCGACCGGGATGATCTGGCCGGGCTTGGCGAGCGCCTTGACCAGCGGGCCGCCGACGATCAGCGACTCCTTGTTGGCGAGGGCGAGGGTGCGGCCGGCCTCCAGGGCGGCGAGGGTGGGTGCGAGGCCGATGGAGCCGGTGATGCCGTTCAGGACCGTGTGGCAGTCGGAGGCGGCGAGGTGGGTGGCCGCCTCCGGTCCGGCGAGGATCTCGGGCAGCGGCTCCCCCGTTCCGTACTCGGCGGCGAGCGCCTCGCGCAGGGCGGCCACGGCGTCCTCGCGGGCGACCGCGACCGTGCGCACCCGCAGCCGGCGGGCCTGCTCGGCGAGGAGGGCCACGCGGCCGCCGTTCGCGGACAGGGCGGTGACGCGGAAGCGGTGGGGGTGGCGCAGCACGAGGTCGATGGCCTGGGTGCCGATGGATCCGGTGGAGCCGAGGATCACCACGTCCTTGGGGCCGTCGCCCGCGAGAGGGTCGTAGACGAGGTGCGGATCGGCGAGGGGTGCCGGATGGGCGGGGCTGTCGGTCATCTCTCCATTGTTGCCGCATCGGGGAGCGCTCCGGACAGGGCGTCCCCCGGGCGGGTGCGTCAGCGGGTTTCGTTGCCGGATGGAGTGATTCTCCCGATGTGAAGTACCGGTGAAGATCGTGTGATAACTCTTCAGGCATGTCGATACGTACCGTGCGGCTGCGTGCCGCCCTGCCCGCCCTCGCCGGCGCGGCCCTGCTCACCGGCACCCTGCTCAGCACCCCCGCCCAGGCGGCCGGGGGCGTGCGGATCCACCAGGTCTGGTACGACAGCCCCGGCAGGGACACCCGCTCGAACAGCAGCCTCAACGCCGAGTGGGTGCAGATCAGGAACACCGGCGGCACGACCGTCTCGCTGACGGGGTGGGTGCTGAAGGACGCGTCCAACCACCGGTACGTCTTCAAGAGCGTCAGCATCGGCGCCGGGAAGTACATGAAGATCCACACGGGCCGGGGCACGGACACCGCGACGGACACGTACCAGGGCCGCCGCGCCTACGTCTGGAACAACGACCGGGACACCGCCACGCTCACCCGGTCGAACGGGGCCAAGGTCTCCTCGTGCTCCTGGACGAGGCCCGGCGCGGGCCACACGTACTGCTGACGTACGTAAAGGTGGCGTAAGTACTGCTGCCGTAGCGCGAAATCGCGCACGTGCGGTCGTGGATCATGGCATCCTTCCCGTTGGCGCCCGTCAAGTAGGGCGAAACGGGGAGGAGTCACCACCATGAACCGCATGCGCACGACCACGGCCGTGCTGGCCACGACCGGTCTGCTGGCCGCCGCTCAACTGGGTCTCGCGGGCGGCGCGTTCGCCGCCGCGCAGACGCCGAAGGCCACCGGCTGCCCGATCGACATCGTCTACCCGAGCCGCTTCTACATCGGCTCGAACCACTGGGTGACGAACGGGGGTCTGTACTTCGGCGTCAAGAGCAGGACGGCGAGCAGCTTCAAGAGAGTCACGTTCACCATCACGGACACCAAGTACCTCCGCTTCGGCAGGGCCAGGGCGACCGGCGGCCGGATCACCCACAACTCCTCCACGTCGGTGTCCGTCTACGCGGGGACCCTCAAGGGCAAGGCGAGCCTCGGCATGAGGATCCCCACGCACCTGCTCAACACCCGTTCCTACGGCGTGAAGTTCACCCTCCACGGCACGGGCTGGAACTGCGCCGTCAACCAGGGCACCTGGGGCAACTGACCTCAAGCGCCGTACGGACGGCGTTCGTTCTCCCGTGCCGACGGTCCGGGGGTCGCGTCCGCGATCCACGGGCCGTCCCCGGAGGGATCGATGATTCCCTCCTCCAGCCAGGTGTGCGACCCGGCGAGGACGGCCTTGACCACCGTGTGGTCGACGCCGTCCGTGTTGGTCCACAGCCGGCCGAAGAGCTCCTCGATCCGGATGCGGGCCTGGCGGCAGAAGGCGTCGGCGAGCTGGTAGGCCTCGCGGCCGTGTTCGCCCTGGACACGCAGCCGCTCGGCCCGTACGCAGGCCGCGCTCATCGCGAACAGCTCCGCGCCGATGTCCACGATCCGCCCGAGGAAGCCCTGCTTGGTCTCCATGCGGCCCTGCCAGCGGGACATGGCGTAGAAGGTGGAGCGGGCCAGCTTGCGGGCCGCGCGCTCGACGTAGCGCAGATGCCCGGACAGGTCGGTCCCGTGCTTGAACTCACCGTAGGCCGTGGGTAGTTGGCCGGGACCCGCGACCAGCCTGGGCAGCCACCTGGCGTAGAAGACACCCGCGCTCGCGCCCGCCTTCGCCTTGTCCGTAAGGGACTTGTCGGGGTCGATGAGGTCACCGGCGACCGACAGGTGGGCGTCGACGGCCTCACGGGCGATCAGCAGGTGCATGATCTCCGTGGAGCCCTCGAAGATGCGGTTGATGCGCAGGTCGCGCAGCATCTGCTCGGCCGGGACGGCCCGTTCTCCGCGTGCCTTCAGGGACTCGGCGGTCTCGTAGCCGCGTCCGCCCCGGATCTGGACCAGTTCGTCGGCCATCTGCCAGGCCATCTCGGAGCCGTAGAGCTTGGCGAGGGCGGCCTCGATGCGGATGTCGTTGCGGTCCTCGTCGGCCATCTGCGAGGACAGGTCGAGGACGGCCTCCAGGGCGAAGGTCGTGGCCGCGATGAAGGAGATCTTCGAGCCCACCGCCTCGTGCAGCGCGACCGGCTTGCCCCACTGCTCGCGCTCCGCCGACCACTCGCGGGCGATCTTCAGACACCACTTGCCGGATCCCGCGCACATCGCGGGCAGGGAGAGCCGGCCGGTGTTCAGGGTGGTGAGCGCGATCTTCAGGCCCGCGCCCTCGGGGCCGATCCGGTTCGCCGCCGGCACCCGGACCCGGTGGAAGCGGGTGACGCCGTTCTCGATGCCGCGCAGGCCCATGAAGGCGTTGCGGTTCTCGACGGTGATGCCCTCCGAGTCCGCCTCGACCACGAACGCGGTGATGCCGCCCTTGTGCCCCTCGGACTTCGGCACCCGGGCCATGACGACGAGCAGATCGGCGACCACGCCGTTGGTGGTCCACAGTTTCACTCCGTCGAGGACGTAGGTGTCGTCTCCGTCGGGTACGGCCGTCGTCGCCAGGCGGGCCGGGTCGGAGCCCACGTCCGGCTCGGTGAGCAGGAACGCGGAGATGTCGGTGCGGGCGCAGCGCGGCAGGAAGGCGTCCTTCTGCTCCTGGGTGCCGAACATCTTCAGCGGCTGGGGTACGCCGATCGACTGGTGGGCGGAGAGCAGCGCGCCGATGGCGGGGCTCACGGAGCCGACCAGGGCGAGGGCCTTGTTGTAGTAGAGCTGGGTGAGGCCGAGACCGCCGTACTTGGGGTCGATCTTCATGCCGAGGGCGCCGAGTTCCTTCAGGCCCGCGACGACCTCGTCGGGGATGCGGGCCTCGCGCTCGATGCGGGCCGGGTCGACCGTCGTCTCGCAGAAGGCGCGCAGCTTCGCCAGGAACTCCTCGCCGCGCCGGACGGAGTCGTCGTCCGGGAGCGGGTGGGGATGGATGAGGTCGAGCCGGAAACGCCCGAGGAACAGTTCCTTGGCGAAGCTGGGCTTGCGCCAGTCCTGTTCCCGGGCGGCCTCCGCCACCTGGCGCGCCTCGCGCTCGGTGACGTTGGTTCGGGGGGTGGTGGGGGCGGACATGAGGCTCACCTCGCCGCGAAGAGGGATGATTGCGGACCGTTCGCTACCGACCCGTGCTACTGGATCGTTCGTACCCGAAACGGGCCGCCCCCACCACCCCTCGCGCGTCCGTTCAGCCGATATCCACCGGGTACGCCGTGGTGTCCGGAAGTCGTCGAGGTTCACGGCCGCGCAGGTGGTATGGATGCGGCGGACGAAGGACGTGGGGCACCAAGGAGATGTCGAAGCGCTTCGACAATCACTGGACACCCCACCCTCGCTGAAGCTAGTCTCAATCTCACCCTCACTCGCGCCCTAGTCGGTACGCGCTCCGTCGAAGCGCTTCACATAGCTTGGAGAGCCGGATGGTCACCCTCGCCGAGGTCGCCCAGCACGCCGGAGTGTCGGCGAGCACGGTGAGTTACGTCCTCAGCGGCAAGCGGTCCATCTCCGCCACCACCCGGCAGCGGGTCGAGGAGAGCATCCGGGAGCTGGGCTACCACCCGAACGCCGGCGCCCGCGCGCTGGCGAGCAACCGGTCGAACATCATCGCGCTGATGATCCCGCTGCGCACCGACATGTACGTGCCGGTGATGATGGAGATCGCCATCGCGGTGGCCACCACGGCCCGCACGCACGGCTACGACGTCCTGCTGCTCACCGGCGAGGAGGGGCCGGACGCGGTGCGCCGGGTCACCGGCAGCGGCCTCGCCGACGCGATGATCCTGATGGACGTCGAGCTGGAGGACGAGCGGCTGCCGCTGCTGCGGGACGGGGGTGTCCCCGCTGGAGCGCAGTCGAGAGCGGGGGACGATCAGCCCTCGGTCCTGATCGGGCTGCCCGCCGACACGGACGGCCTGACCTGCGTGGACCTGGACTGGACGGCGACCGGCGCGCTCTGTGTGGAGCATCTGGCGGGGCTCGGTCACCGTGACATCGCTGTCATCGGCGAGGCCCCGGCCGTCTACGAACGGCACACCGGCTTCGCCGAGCGCACCCTCGACGGACTGCGCTCCCGGGCCCGCGAGACGGGCGTACGGCTGCTGCACCGC
This sequence comes from Streptomyces monashensis, assembly GCF_001866665.1. Classification (GTDB taxonomy): domain Bacteria; phylum Actinomycetota; class Actinomycetes; order Streptomycetales; family Streptomycetaceae; genus Streptomyces; species Streptomyces monashensis. The sequence goes on from NZ_MLYO01000012.1 coordinate 77,649, forward strand.
CCGTGCGAGGGCGGGTACGACGCGATGGCCGTCACCCTGGCCCGGATCTTCGACGAGCGTCCGGGCACGACCGGGTTCGTGGTGCAGAACGAGTCGGCGGTGGAGCCGCTGCTCGCCCTGCTGCGCCAGCAGGGCCGGGCCGTGCCCGAGGACGTCTCCGTGGTCGCGATCTGCCCCGACCAGGTCGCCGTGCAGGCCTCGGTGCGGCTGACCTCGGTCGCCATCCCCGCGCAGGAGATGGGCCGGCGCGCCGTGGAGCACCTGGTGGCCAAGCTGGACGGGCGCGGCGGCGACGGCGTCGTGCTGCTCCCGCCCGAGCTGACCGAGCGGGCGAGCACGGGACCGGCGACCGCCGCGTCCTGACCTCCACCGACCGTGCCGTCCCGGGCACACCCCTGCCTGCGTCCCTGTCTGCACTCCTCGTCCCAGGAGCCGCCGTGAACCAGCCTGCCGGTACTCAGCCCGCCCTCGCGCAGCCCAAGGTCAGCCTCGCCCAGTCCGCCCCCACCGTCGGCCGCCTCCAGGTGCGCGAGGGGGCACTGGAATGGAGCGGCCGTCAGGAGACGGTGCGCATCGAGCCGTGGGGTCCGGACGCGGTCCGGGTACGGGCCCGGCTCGGCGGTCCGGTGCTGGAGGGGCTGCCCGGGGCGCTCCTCGACTCCCCGCCGGCCGCCGAGGCGACGATCACGGTCGGCGAGGCGGAGGGGCAGGTGACGGTCGGCGCGCTGACCGTCGAGGTGAGCGCCGAGGGCATGCTCCGCTTCCTGCGCACCGACGACGGTGGCGAGCTGCTCGCCGAGGAGCGGGCGCACTTCTGGTGGCCCGGCCCGCGTCTCTACACGGCGGTCGGCAGCGGCCACCACCGGCTGGAGCAGCGCTTCGCCGCGTACGAGGACGAGAAGCTGTACGGCCTGGGCCAGCACCAGCACGGGCGGCTGGACCAGAAGGGCCTGGTACTGGACCTGGTCCAGCGCAACAGCGAGGTGAGCGTCCCGGTGCTGGTGTCCAGCCGGGGGTACACGCTGCTGTGGAACAACCCGGCGATCGGCCGGGTGGAGCTGGCGGGCAACGGCACCCGGTGGGTCGCGGACTCGGCCCGGCAGATCGACTACTGGATCACGGCGGGCACTCCGGCCGACGGACAGCGCGCCTACAGTGCGGTGACGGGCCGCTCGCCCATGCTGCCCGAGTGGGCGGCGGGCTTCTGGCAGTGCAAGCTGCGCTACCGCACCCAGGGCGAACTCCTCGCCGTGGCACGGGAGTACAAGCGGCGGGGTCTGCCGATCTCGGCGATCGTGTGCGACTTCTTCCACTGGACGCACCTCGGTGAGTGGAAGTTCGACCCGAAGGAGTGGCCCGACCCGGCGGCCATGGTCCGCGAGCTGGACGAGCTGGGCATCAAGCTGGTCGTGTCCGTGTGGCCGTCGGTCTCCCCGCTCTCCGAGAACCACCAGCTGATGGAGCAGCGCGGCTACTTCATCGGCACGCAGTACGGCCCGATGGCGCACGCCGACTGGCCGGACAAGGAGGTCGCCACCCCCGTCCAGGTGGCGTTCTACGACGCCACGAACCCCGAGGCCCGTGCGTTCGTGTGGTCGAGGATCCGGGACAACTACCTGATCCCGTACGGCATCACGGCGTTCTGGCTGGACGCGTGCGAGCCCGAGCTGAAGCCCGGCTTCCCCGAGAACCTGCGCTACTGGGCGGGTCCGGGCCTGGAGGTCGGCAACCTGTACCCGCGCGAGAACGCCCGCGCCTTCCACGAGGGGCTGCTGGCGGCCGGTCTCGGCGAGGACGAGGTGATCTCGCTCAACCGCTCGGTGTGGGCGGGCAGTCAGCGCCACGGCGCGGCCCTGTGGTCCGGTGACATCGGCACCGACTTCGCGACGCTGCGGCGGCAGATCGCGGCCGGGCTCAACACCGCGCTGTCCGGCATCCCGTGGTGGAACACCGACATCGGCGGCTTCCACGGCGGCGACCCGGACGACCCGGCGTACCGCGAGGTGATGGTCCGCTGGTTCCAGTTCGGCACGCTGTCCCCGCTGATGCGGCTGCACGGCTTCCGCGACCCCGGACTGCCGCTCGGCCCGGAGATGACCGGCGGTCCCAACGAGGTGTGGTCCTACGGCGAGGAGGCGGGCGCGATCCTGGAGCGCTGTCTGCGTCTGCGCGAGCGCCTGAAGCCGTACATCCTGGGGGTCATGCGCGAGACCCACGAGCAGGGCCTGCCCGTGCTGCGCCCGCTCTTCCTGGAGTTCCCCGGGGACCGGGCGGCCTGGTCGGTGGACGACGCCTACCTCTTCGGGCGCGACCTGCTCGTCGCCCCGGTGCTGACGGCGGGCGCCAGGGCCCGTACGGCGTACCTGCCGGCGGGGGCGAGCTGGACGGACGCCTGGACGGGCACGGCGTACGAGGGCGGTACGACGGTGACGGTGGACGCGCCGCTGGACCGTATCCCGCTGTTCCTGCGGGACGGCGCGCGGCTGCCGGTCGCCGGATGAGACCGGGGCCGGTCCCCTGCGGGACCGGCCCCTTTCGCGCATCGGCGGCTCAGCTGCCGCTGACGCTCTCGCTGTTGACGGTGAAGTTCAGCCCGCCGGCCGAGGAGGTGATCTCGAAGCCGAACTGGAGGTCACCGATGGTCACGTCACCGAACCAGCCCTTGGTGTCCTTGATCCACCTCAGGATCGGCAGGATGTTGACCGAGCCGGAGGTGGAGTTGGAGGCGCGGACGAAGGAGAACACGTCGTTGGAGCCGTTGTTGCCCTTGTAGACGGTCCAGGTGGAGCCGCCGAGGCTGACGGTGCCCTGCGAGGTGCCGAGCGGGCCGACGGCGCCGGTCTTGTTGACCCAGAGCATGATCTCGTACTTGTGGTTCGTGTCCCAGATGTCGTACGCGGTCTCGTAGGCGCCGGACGACGGGACGGTGACGTTGTAGCTGCTGGTGAGCGAGGCCAGGGAGCTGACCGACTTGTTGATCACCTTATCGGCGTTGGGGTAGGACTTGATGCCGCCGGTGTTCGGGTGGTTGGCGTTGACACCCCAGTTGGTGCCGGAGTTGGCCCAGATGCACTGGGTGCCGGCGCCGGAGCCCCAGATGTCGTTGTAGAGGGTGTAGCCGTTCAGCGTGGTGCTGCCCCACTGGTCGCAGGAGGACCAGACGGCGGCGGAGGCGGGCGCGGCGGCGAGGCCGACGGTGGCGCCGAGGGCCAGGGCGGGGGCGACGAGGGCCGTGGCGACCCTGGCGAGCGTGCGTGTTGCCATGGTGTCCCTTCCATGGGTGGGGGGAAGTGCGAGGGGCTACCACGTCCCCAGGGTGAGGACGCGGTCTTCTCCGGCGACCAGGTCGAGCGGCTGTGCGCCGGAGGAAGTCCGCAGGTCGATGCGGGCGGTGCGGCTCGGCCGGAGGGTGACCGTGGCACGCCCGGGCGCCCAGCCGAGGTCGAGTTCGGCGCCGAACCGGGTGCGTACTCCCCGGAGTTCACCGGCCGGGCAGCTGTCGGGGACGGCAGGCAGCAGGACCAGCCGGTCGGGGGTGGACTGGACGAGCATCTCGATCAGGACGCCGGGCAGGGTGTGCGCGGCGTCCGCGTTGTAGACGTCCCGGCGGGGGTAGTGGGCGCTCATCAGCGAGGCGTGGAAGAAGTCGCCGCCGAGGACCTCGCGCAGGGCGTGCGCGGCTCGGCCGGCGTCCCGCAGCCGGGCCGCGATCAGGGCGTGGTGCAGATGGCCGTGTGCCGAGTGGTTCTCGGCGCCGCGCAGGGCGAGGGCGCGGTGGGCGGCGGCGGCCAGGCCGGGGGTGTCGTAGGGATTGATCTCGTCGAGCGGCCAGACGCCGTAGAGGTGGCTGAGGTGCCGGTGGTCGTAGGTGTCGTCCAGACCGGGCCAGGCCCATTCGGCGAGCGCGCCGTCGGCGTTGACCCGGTGCGGCGGCAGCCGATCCGCCAACGTCCGCCATTGCGCCGCCCTTTCGGGGTGATAGCGGGCTGCGGTCAGCAGGGTGTGCCGGGCGGCGGACAGGTCCATGGCGGCGTTGAGCGCGCCCCAGCTCGCGTTCGCGGGACGGTTCTCGGGCGAGTAGGAGGGCACGACGACGAGCCGCCCGTGCGCGTCGGTGCGGGTGAGGAAGTCCTCGTAGAAGGCGGCGGCCTCGGCGAGGACGGCGGCTGTGCGCGGATCGCGCTCGCCCCGGGTCTCGTCGTGGTCGACCAGCGGCTTGAGCAGCCAGTCGGCACCGGCCGTCCACAGCTGGTGGGGGTACTCGCGGTCGAAGTGGTACGTCCGCCCCGACTCGCCGTCGGTGTGGGTGGGAGCGACCACGCCCCGGGCGCCGAAGATCGCGCGGGCGTTCTCGCGCCAGTCGTCGAGCTGGCCGCTGATCAGTTCCGCGAGCGCGTCGGTGACTTCGGGGAGTGCCGCGGCGGGTGCGGAGGCGGTCTGGAGGTTGAGGTTGGCGTTGGTGGTGAACGCCCCGGACCAGGCGGTGTCCCAGTCGCCGGTCCACAGGCCGGTGAGCCGGGGCGGCAGCAGGCCGCTGCTGGAGAGCAGGTGATAGCGGCCGGCGGCGAAGAGCCGTTCCAGCAGGGCGGGGCTGTCCGGGCGCCGCAGCAGCTCCGAGCCGGGCAGTGCGCGCTCGGCGGGATCGGCGCCGAGGTCGAGACCGACCCGCCGGTAGGCGGTGCGGTGCAACTCCAGGTGCCGGTCGAGGAGTTCCCCGTACGGCCGCTCGGCGCCGGCCAGCAGGGCTCGGAGCTGCCGCGCCTCGGCGACCACGTCGGCCTCGCCGGTGTGCCGCAGGACGCGGGTGAGCAGCAGCACCGAACGGGCGCCGGTGACACGGACGGCTGGCGGGACGAGTTCGGCACCGGCGCCGACGACGAGGGTCACCCCGGTGTAGGCGCGGTCGCCGCCGGGGTAGCGGGCGCGCAGGCTCAGCAGGGCGCCCTCGGGCGTGAGCAGGGCGCCGTGGCCGACCCGGAGCCCGGCCGGGGCGCCGGGCAGCCGGTGGTCGAGGCGGATGACGAGGCCGTCGCCCGCCACGATCTCCTGCACGATGACGTCGTCGGCACGGGAGACGAAGGCCCGGCTGGTGAAGTCGCCGCATACTGCGGTGACTTCGCCGGTGGTGAAGTCGCCGCATACTGCGGTGACTTCGCCGGTGGTGAAGTCGACGTCCCGGCGGTATGCGGACCGGCTGTCCCCGGGGCCGTCGCCTGCGGCCCTGTCGACGCGTATCCGGAAGGCCGGGTGGAAGGGCTGGACCCACTGGAGCGGTCGGCCGTCGGTGAAGCTCTCGGCGGCGGTGAGGTCTCCGGCGAGCAGCCGGTCCTGGAGCAGGGGAAGCCGGTCGGCGAGCCGGGGCGGTCGGGCGTGCTCGCCGCCGTTCGGCCGGACCAGGGTGTGGTGGGTGACGACGACCCGTTCGTCGTTCGGATCGCCGAACACGAGGATGCCGTGCCGGCCGTTCCCGCTCAGGAAGGCGTCCTCCCAGCGGGTCGCGGGGGCGGGCTCCCACGTTCCGTGGACGGGTGTGTGGCTCACGGCCGCAGCACCGCCACTCCGTAGCGGTCGAGGGTGACGGACCCGGTGACCTTCTCTCCGCCGAGCATCTCCTGGTGGCTGCCCGGCACGTGGACGGTCACCGGCTCCTTCCCGTGATTGAGCAGGAAGAGCAGCCCGCCCCGGCGCACGGCCTCGACCCCGGCCGGCAGTCCCGCCAGTACCGGGCGCACCCCGGCCCCGGCGGCGGCGGAGGCGAGCAGTTCGCGGAGCGCGTCGGGCTCGGGGAGCGTGGAGACGTACCAGGCCCGGCCGTTGCGCAGGACGGCGGGCAGCCCGTCCAGCTCACCGCCCCGGTACGGCACGGTCTCGGCGGCCCCGGGCTCGGCCTCGATCTCCTCCGACCACAGCGTCCCGCGAAAGCCCTCGCACCGCACGGTCTCCCCCGCCTCCAGCGGCCACCACTCGTGCAGGGTGCGGATGCCGAACAGCCCGCGCAGCCGGGCGTCCATGCCGCCGGGCCTGATCCGGTCGTCCTCGTCGGCGACGCCGGTGAGGAAGCCGCAGACCAGCGTGCCGCCGTCCCCGACGTAGGACAGGAGGTTGCCGACGGCGGCGTCGGTGAGGAGGTAGAGCTGCGGGACGACGACGAGCCGGTACCCGGACAGATCGTGCTCCGGGTGGGCGAAGTCGCAGGTCAGATGTGCTTCCCAGAGGGCCCGGTGCCAGGCGGTCAGCACCTCGGGCAGATCGACCTCGCGCGACAGCCGCCCTTCGTGGGCGCCTGCCCACCAGGAGTGCCAGTCGTGCAGGATCGCGACGTCCGCGTCGATCCGGGTCCCCGTCACCTCCGCGCCGACCGACGCCAGTTCGGCACCGATCCGCCGGATCTCCTGATAGGTGCGGCCCTGCTCCCCCGCATGACTGACCATCCCGGAGTGGAACTTCTCGGCGCCCTGGCGGGACTGGCGCCACTGGAAGTAGCAGACGGCGTCGGCGCCGCGCGCGACGGCCTGGAGGGACCAGAGGCGGCCCAGACCGCGCGGCTTGGGGTGGTTCACGCCGCGCCAGTTCACCGGCCCGGCCGCCTGCTCCATCAGCATCCACGGGCCGCGGGCCTGCGAGCGGGTGAGGTCGTGCACGAGCGCCCCGCGCTGCCCGCCCAGCGGATCACGCGGGTCGGGGTAGACGTCGACGGAGACGACGTCCTCCTCGCCGGCCCACCGCCAGGCGTCCTGGCCGATCCAGAGTGGCATGAAGTTGCTGGTCACAGGGGTGTGCGGGGTGTACCGGCGGACGATGCCCCGCTCGGCGGTGAAGCACTCCAGGAGCATGTCGGAGGTGAACCGCCGGAAGTCCAGCACCTGCGCGGGGTTCTTCAGATAGTGGGCGTGGCGCGGGGGCAGGATGCCGTCCCAGGTGTCGTAGCCCTGGCTCCAGAAGGCGGTCCCCCAGGCCGAGTTGAGCGCGTCGAGGGTGCCGTAGCGGGTGCGCAGCCAGCGGCGGAAGGCGGCGGCGGCCTCGTCGCCGTAGTCGAAGGTGCAGTACTCGTTGTTGATGTGCCACATCGTGAGGGCCGGGTGGCCGGCGTAGCGGGCGGCCAGGTCCTCGGTGATGGCGGCGGCGTACCGCCGGTAGGTGGCGCTGGAGTGCGAGAAGTGCTGCCGGCCGCCCCACACCTCGGTCCGTCCGTCGGCGTCGCGGGGCAGGGTGTCCGGGTGGAGGCGGCCCATCCAGGGCGGCGGGGAGGCCGTCGGGGTGGCGAGCACGACCCCGACACCGGACTCGTGCAGGAGGTCCATGAGCCGGTCGAGCCACCCGAACTCCCGGGCGCCCGGCTCGGGTTCGAGGGTGGACCAGGAGAAGACGCCGAGCGTGACGGAGTTGACGTGCGCCGCCTTCATCAGCCGGACGTCCTCGTGCCAGGTCTCCTCGGGCCACTGCTCGGGGTTGTAGTCGCCGCCGAAGAGGATGCGGCCCCGGGCGGCGTCGGCGAGGGTCGGTCTCATGCGGGCTCCCCGTACTGGATGCCTCGTCCGTTGGTGGCCAGGTAGACGCGGCCGTGGATGCGCGGATCGCCGGTGACCGCCTGCCCGGTCCAGCCCCACTGGTGGGCGTCGTCGTTGACGCGGATCCAGGTCCGGGCCCGGTCGTCGGAGCGGTACACGGCGGTACGGGTGCCGTCCGTGCTGCCGACCAGGAAGAGCGCCGGGTAGGCGGCGCCGGGGGCGGCCTTCCCGAACCCGAGGGTGTGGGCGGCCGCGACGCCCGCGACCTGGCCGAAGGTGGCACCCCCGTCGACGGACCGGTACAGCCCGCCGCCCTTGCCGCTCACCCACAGATCGCCGCTCCGGCCCGGCGCGGCGGCGAGCTGGAACTGGCTGTCCCCGGAGGGGAGTCCGGTGGCGCGCGCGGCGAAGGTACGGCCGCTGTCGGTGCTGGCGAACAGGGTTCCGGTGCTGGTGTCGTAGGCGTGGAAGACGGCCGGGTCGACGGGGTCGGCGACCGGCGTGGCGCCCTTCGGGGAGGTGGGCACCTCGGCCCAGCTCGCGCCGCCGTCCGTCGAGCGGTACGCGGGACAGGTGGTGCCGTCCCGGTGGACGAAGGTCCACAGCAGCACGCCGCCGTCGGCGCTGACGGCGATGGGCCCGGGGGCGTCGTGGGCGAGGTCGGGCTGGCTCGGGAAGGGGGCCCAGGTCTGTCCGCCGTCGGTGGAGAAGGCGCCGTTGCCGTGGTCTCCCCAGCCGGTGCGGACGACGTACGACGGTTTCGCGGCCGCCTGCGCGAGTCCGGTCGCGGTGCCGAAGACGGGGTCGGTGGCGAGGCCGCGGGCCGGGGAGGCGGTGAGGACGGTTCTGCGGGTGGGGGTGGGCATGGGGGACCTCGGTGGGTTGGTGGACGGAGTTGTCGCCGGGCGGGGGTGGGGTCGCGTGCCCGCGCAGGCTGGGCGGGTGAGCGCCTGGAGGCTCGGCTCAGCCCTTGACCGCCCCGGTCAGCATCCCCTTCTTGAAGTGCTTCTGGACGAACGGCGACAGCACCGTCACCGGCAGCAGGGCCATGACCATCACGGCCATCTGCACGGCCAGCCCGGACAGTTCGCCCGTCTTGATGGCCTGTCCCAGCCCCACCGGCGCCTGCTGCTTCTGGACCAGCTGGATCATGACGTTCTGGAGCGGCATCTTGTCCTGGTCGTTGAGGTACAGGGACGCGTTGAACCAGGCGCTCCAGTAGCCCACCGCGTAGAAGAGGGTGATGACGGCCAGGACCGCGCGGGACAGGGGCATGACGATCTGCCACAGGATCCGGAAGTCCCCGGCTCCGTCGATGCGCGCGCTGTCGATCAGTTCCTGCGAGATGCCCATGAAGAACCCGCGCAGGACAAGGATGTTGAAGACGCTCACCGCGCTCGGGAGGATGAGAGCGAGGTAGCTGTTCGTCAGGCCCAGGGACTGGACCAGCAGGTACGTCGGGATCAGGCCCGCGCTGAAGAACATCGTGGCCAGCAGGAACATGAGGAGGAGGCGGTGGCCGAGCGTGCCGATGCGCGAGAGGCCGTAGGCGCACAGGACCGACACGGTCATGGAGAACAGCGTGCCGACGAGGGTGACGAGGACGCTGATGACCGTGGCCCGGGTGACCTGGCCGCCGCTGAGCAGTTCCCGGTACGCGACGAACGTGATCCCCTTCGGGATGATCACCAGCCCGCCCGCCTGGTCGATCGTCCTTCGGGACGACAGGCTGGTGACGATCACGATCCAGAGCGGGAAGAGGATGCCGAGGCAGGCCAGGGTCAGGACGAGGCCCTTGCCGGCGAGACCGGCGCCGCCCGGTTCCTCCTCCCACACCGGGCGGGGCGGCGCGGCCCACCGGGACGGCGGCCGCTCCCGGACGGGCGGCTTGTCGATGACGGCGGTCATTTCTTGTACACCCCCTGCTCGCCCATGAGATGGGCCACCTTGTTCGCGGCGAGGACCAGGCCGAGGCTGACCACGCCCTTGATCAGACCGGCGGCGGCCGCGTAGCCGAAGTCCTGGTTGCGGACGCCGTTCCACCAGACGAAGGTGTCGAGGACCTCGGCCGCGCCGGGTCCGACGGCGTCGCGCTGCAGCAGGATCTGCTCGAAGCCGACGGTCAGCGCGTCGCCGACCCGCAGCACCAGCAGCAGTGCGATCACCGGGCGCAGTGCGGGCAGCGTGACGTGCCACATGCGGCGCCAGCGGCCGGCGCCGTCCATCGCCGCCGCCTCGTACAGATCGGGGCTGACCGAGGCCAGTGCGGCGAGGAAGATGATGATGCCCCAGCCCGCGTCCTTCCAGACCCCCTCGGCCGTGACGAGGAACTTGAAGGTGGACGGGTTGGTCATGATGTCCAGCCCGTCGTACCCGTGCCGGCGCAGCAGCTGCGACAACACGCCCGCGCCGCCGAAGAGCTGCTGGAAGACGGCGATGACCAGCACCCACGAGAAGAAGTGCGGGAGGTAGAGCACGGCCTGGGCGAACGCCCTCACGCGCGGTCTGACCACGCTGTTGATGAGCAGCGCGAGCAGGATCGGCACGGGGAAGAACAGCACGAGCTGGAGGACGAACAGGACCAGGGTGTTCCTGACTGCGCTCCAGAAGGCCGAGTCCGCGAAGATCTGCCGGAAGTTGTCCAGGCCCACCCAGGCGCTGTGCAGCATCGAGACGATGCCGTTGTCGCTGACGTAGGGGTTGTAGTCCTGGAAGGCGACGATGTTGCCGAGGATCGGCACGTAGTTGAAGACGAGGATCAGCAGGACCGCGGGCAGCGTCATCAGCAGCAGGACGCGGTCGCGTCCGAATCTGCGGCGCAGGCTCGGCTTCCCGCTCCCTGTCTTCTTCCCGCTCCCCGCCTTCTTTCGGCTCACCGTCCGCTTCCCGTTCGCCGCCTCCTCCCGGGAACTGCCCGCCCTGTCGTCCGCCCCGGCCCTGCTCCGGGGCACCGTGCTGTGGGACACGGCCGTCTCCTCGCCTCGTGCCTCGCCTCAGCCGGCCGCCGTGCCGTTCTCGTCGAGCAGCTTCTTGTACCAGTCGCGCAGTCTGTCCCCGCCTTTGCTCTTCCAGTCGGAGACGGCCTGCTGCATGTCGCTGATCTTCTTGCGGCCGCGGGTGATGTCGTCCTCCAGCTGCTCGAAGTCGTTGCCGAGGTCGGTGTAGCGGTCCGGCTCGCTGATCATCTGGCCGTAGAAGCTGGACTTCCTGGTGAAGGCGCCCATCCGCTGCTGCCACTCGACCTGGGCCCTGGCGACGTCGGGGAAGTCGGGGTGGGCTTCGGTGGCGGCGGGGCTCGCGACCATGACGTAGGCGTTGAGCACCTCGTTGTTGCCCTGGGTGGTCTTGACGGGCACACCGTTCCTGACCGTGTAATCGGCGCCCTGGACACCGTAGTTGGTGGCCATGTACTCCTTGGTGCCGTACGGCGCCGCGGTGACGTTGGCGACGGCCAGCACGTCGCGGATCACGGACTCCGAGGCCTTCTTGTTGACGAAAGCGAAGATGCCGGCGGGCTGTTCGGCCCACAGCCGCGGATCGCCGCCGTCGTGGCCGAAGATGTCCATGCCCCAGATCCTGTACGACGGGTTCTGGGCGGCCTGTTCGGCGGTGCGGCTCCACCACTGGCTGATGTTGTTGGGGTAGATCAGGAACTCGCCGGCGGCGAACTTGGGTCCCGGGTCGGGGGCGTTCTTGCCCATCAGGGCGTCGGGGTGGACGTATCCGGCGGCGAAGAGCTTGCGGGTCCACTCCAGCGCTTCGAGGTACTCCTCGGTCTCGATGCGGTTGATCATCTTGCCGTCGACGAGGTTCCAGCCGAGCGGCTTCTCGCTGCCCGAGAGCACGCCGAAGATCTGGAACGCGGTCCACTTCATGTCCATGCACGCCCAGCGCTTGGCCCTGGCGTCGGTGATCTCCTTGCACAGGGCCGTGAACTCGTCGGCCGAGCGCGGCACGTGGTAGCCCTGCTTGTCGAAGATGTCCTTGCGGTAGAAGGGCACGATGCCGGTGACGTACGGGGCGGGCTGCGGCAGGCCGCGCAGTCTGCCGCCGATGATGCAGCGCCGCCAGGCGTCGGTCGGGATGGCGGCGAGGTTCGGGTAGTCCTTGACCTTGTCGCCGGAGAGGTAGGGGCCGAGGTCGGCGAACTTGTTGATGATGGCGGTGGGTATCTTGCCGCCCATGTTCCAGCTCGGGACGACCACGACGTCGGGGACGTCGCTGGAGGCGAGGACGGCGCCGAGCTTCTGGTCGTAGGTGTTGCCGTCCTGGTTCTGCCAGACGACGTCGACGCCGATCATGTCGTTCATCGCCCGGTAGTAGGCGTTGTCGCTCTTGGGCGGGGAGCCCCAGAACGGCGACATGATCGTGACCTTGCCGCCCTTGCCGAGCTTCTTCGGCACCGAGGTCTTCAGGGCCGCCAGGTCCGTCTTGCCGGTGAAGCCGATCGCCGAGCCGTTCTTCGCGGGGATGTCCGGGGTCACCACGTTGTTCGCGACATAGGTCGGCAGCAGCTTCGTCTCCCCCTTGCCCCCGGAGGTACCGCCGCCGGACCCGCTGTCCGACGCCCCGCAGGCGCTGAGCAGCGGCATGCCCCCGGCGACCGCCGCGGCGGCGACCGCGGTGGAGGCGAGGAAGCTCCGCCGGCTGGGAGATCCTCTCCGGCCGGGCGCGGAGGTGGCGGAGGCGGCGTTCGGCGTCATTGCGTCAACCCTTCGAAGTCAGTCGAAGCGCTTCGATATTGCTGCGAGGTTAAGTGAACACCTGAGGGCGCACAAGGGTCGTTCCCAAGATTTCCGCGATGCGCGGGGCCTTTCGCGCGAGCGCCAACACCCCTTGCGAGTTCGGCCGTATACGTGTGTTCTTCCCGCACGGCACCTTGACACTCCGGCCTTGCCCGTCCGAGCATCGAAGCGCTTCGAAAGCGTCGTGTCGCTCCATCCGCAAGGGGAACCGCTCGTGACCGTTGACCCGCCGTCCGCCCCGCCGTTCCGCGATCCGCGTCTGCCCTTCGCGAAGCGCATCGACGACCTGCTGGCGCGGCTCACCCTGGCCGAGAAGATCTCCTTCCTGCACCAGTTCGCGCCGGCCGTCGAGCGCCTCGGCGTCGCCGCGTTCCGCACCGGCCAGGAGGCACTGCACGGGGTTGCCTGGATGGGCCCGGCGACGGTGTTCCCGCAGGCCGTCGGGCTCGGCGCGACCTGGAACCCGGAGCTGGTGCGGCGGGTCGGCGAGGCGGTGTCCCGGGAGGTCCGCGCGATGCGGGCGCGGGACGAGAGGGTCGGCCTCAACGTCTGGTCGCCGACGGTCAATCTGCTGCGCCACCCGCTGTGGGGCCGCAACGAGGAGGGGTACTCCGAGGACCCGAGGCTGACCTCGGCGATCGCCACGGCGTACACGCACGGCCTGCGCGGCGACCATCCGCTGTACTGGCGCACCGCACCGGTCCTGAAGCACTGGCTGGCCCACAACAACGAGACGGACCGGGCCACCTGTTCCGTCTCCGTCCGCCCGCGCGTGCTGTACGAGTACGACCTGCGCGCCTTCCGCGACACGGTCGAGGCGGGCGCGGTGGCCGGCGTGATGCCCGCGTACAACCGGGTCAACGGCCGCCCCAACCACGTCTCGCCGTATCTGCGCGACCCCCTGCGCACCTGGACCGAGGAGGAGCTGCTGGTCTGCTCGGACGCGGGCGCGCCCTCCAACCTGGTCGACGCAGAGCACTACTTCGACACCCACGAGGAGGCCGTCGCGGCCGCCCTGCTGGCCGGCGTGGACAGCTTCACCGACCACGGCACGGACGCCTCGCGGATCACCGGGCGCCTCGAAAGGGCCTACGAGCAGGGCCTGTTGACCGAGGCCGACATCGACACCGCCGTACGCCGCCAGCTCTCCGTCCGCTTCCGGCTCGGCGAGTTCGACCCACACGACGATCCGCACGCGGACACCGGCGAGTTCGACACCGCCGCGCACCGGGAGCTCGCGCGGGAGGCCGCCGAGCAGGCGGTCGTGCTGCTGAAGAACGACGAGGACCTGCTGCCGCTCGCACCCGACACCCGGATCGCGGTGGTCGGTCTGCTCGCCGACGAGTGCAAGCTGGACTGGTACAGCGGCAGCCTCCTGCACCGCTCCACCCCGCTGGAGGGCCTGTACGAGCGGTTCGGCGCCGCGCGTGTGGAGTTCGCCGAGGGCGTGGACCGGGTCCGGCTGCGCACCACCGCCGGGACGTTCCTGCACGTGCCGCCCACGGACGCGCAGGACGAGGCACGGGGCGTCGGGGGCGCGCTCGACCCTGCGCTGCTGGCCGGCCGCACCGATCTGCCGCCGCTCACCACCGATGTGGCCGGCACCGAGTTCGCGCTGGTGGACTGGGGTGAGGGCGTGCTGACCCTGCGCGCGCCGGACGGCCGGTACCTGTCGGTGGCCGACGACGGCTACGTCCGCGCCTCCGCCGACCAGCCGGGCGGCTGGGTGGTCCAGGAGACGTTCCGCCTCGAACCGCACCACGACGGTCACCTCCTCAGGCATCTGGGCACGGGGCGCCATGTCCAGGTCGCCGCCGACGGCGTGAAGGTTGCCGACGCCGAGGGCTCCGGTGACGTCTTCGAGGTGATCACGGTCGAGCGGGGCGAGGACGCCGTGGTCCGGGCGGCGGAGCGGGCGGAGGTGGTGCTCGTGGTCGCGGGCAACGACCCGCACATCGGCGGGCGCGAGACCGAGGACCGTACGACCCTCGAACTACCCGCACACCAGAGGCGGTTGCTGCGCGCGGCCCGCGCCGCGAACCCCCGCACGGTACTCGCCCTGACCTCGGCCTTTCCGTACGCGGTCGACGTGGCCCGGCTGCCGGCCGTCCTGTGGACCGCGCACGGCGGCCAGGCGGCGGGCACGGCCCTGGCCCGCGTCCTGGCCGGCGACGTCTCCCCCGCGGGCCGGCTCCCGCAGACCTGGTACGCCGCCGACGCCGACCTGCCCGACCTGCTGGACTACGACGTGATCGGCGGGCGCCAGACCTACCTCTACTTCGACGGCGTCCCGCTGTTCCCCTTCGGCCACGGCCTGTCGTACGCGTCCTTCGGCTACGGCGATCTCGCGGCCCGCGTCGCGGACGGCGCGCTCCGCGTCCGCTGCACGGTGACGAACACCGGGGACCGGGCGGCGGACGAGGTGGTCCAGCTCTACGGGCGGGCCGTGGACCCGTCGGCGCCCCGGCCGCGCCGGGAGCTGCTGGCCCACCGCCGGCTCGGTCTCGCGCCCGGCGAGCGGGCCGAGGTGTCCTTCGAGGTCCCGCTGTCCGCGCTGGAGTTCTGGGACGTGGCACTCGGCGGCCCGCGCCTGGAGAGCGGGCCGTACGACCTGCTGGTCGGCGCGTCCAGCGAGGACATCCGGCTGCGCACGACCGTGCACGTGGACGGTGCCGCGCCGGCCCCGCGTCCGGTGGTCCGGCGCGGCCTCGCGGGCGTGGACTTCGACGATCAGTCGGGCGTCGCGATCGTGGACCGGACCCGGACGGCGGGCGACGCGGTGACCGCGGCGCACGGCGCGACGGCCGAACTGGTCTACCGTGCCTGCGACTTCGGGCCGGGCGTGACGGAGGTGACCGCGCGGCTCGCGGGCGAGGGCGTCCTGGAACTCTCCCTGGACGGCGGCCCGGTGCTCGCGACCCTGCGCCTGGACACCCCGACCGACGGCCCGTACGCCTACACCACGCTGGGCGCCGGTCTCGTCGCCGAGGGCGTGCACGACGTCCGTCTCAGGCTGCGCGGCCCGCTGCGGCTCGCGCACGTCGGCTTCTCCGGTTGAGGGTCCGGAGGAGACCGGCGGCAAGGGAAGGGCCCGGCACCGAAAGGCAGCGGTGCCGGGCCCCTTCACCTGCTCAGGAGGAGCGTCAGCCGCGGCTCGCGCGGGCGAGAGCCGGCACGAAGGTCAGGGCGTTCAGCGTGCCCACGCCCGTGGCCATGTCGTAGCCGTCGACGGCCTTGTAGCCCTTGACACCCTGGTAGCTGTTGTCGGTGCCGTCGTTGACGTCGACGATGCCGGAGCCCTTGCGGCCCAGCAGGGTGTAGAGGGCCGGGTTGATGTCGCCCACCCGGTGGCCGCCCGCCTGGTCGGCGAGGGCGACGATGCCCGAGAACAGGGGGCTGGCCTCGCTGGTGCCGCCGCTGACGTCCCAGCCGGTGGCGGTCGGGTCGTAGCTGGAGTACAACCAGGCACCGCCGTTGACCGCGGCGGCCATCGAGATGTCCGGGGTGCCGCGGCGGGTGCCGACGACGTTCTTCACGCCGTTCTGGAAGGCCGGCCGGGTGAACACGTGGGACTGTCCGCCGCCGCCCGCGCCGTTGTCGTTGTAGACGCTGTCCGGCTTGACCCGCTCGCCCTTGTCGTTCAGGTGGAGCTGGGTGCCCCCGATGGAGGTGACCAGCGGGTCCGCGGAGGGCCAGGAGTTGACGCGGTACTTGTAGAAGCCCTTGCCGTCCGCGGTGGCGTCGGTCGCGCCGCCGTCGCCGGAGGAGGCGAGGACGGTCACGTGCTTGCGGGCGGCGTCCTCGAAGGCGTACCGCAGCTTCTTGATGCTGGAGAAGTCGCCCTTGTCGAAGCCGGGGAAGGTGTTCTCGGTGGCGCCGAAGCTCTGGCTGATGACGTCGCCGACCCCGTGGTCGATCATGTACTTCTCGGCGTCCATCATCTCCGGCAGACCGGTGGTGCCCTCGGTCTCGGCGACGGCCGTCTCCACCAGCACGATCCTGGCGTCGGGCGCGACGGCGTGTGCCATCTCGACGTCCAGCGTGGTCTCGCCGGCCCAGCCGGTCATGTCGGAGTTCTTCGGGTCGAACGGGGGCACCTTGCCCCACTTGACCACGTTGACCTTGGTGCTCTTCATCCCGAACTGCTTGCTGTACACGTCGAGATCGTGCTGGATCGTCGGCGAGCCGAACGAGTCCACGATGACGATCGTGCGCCCCTTGCCCGTGATGCCCTTCTTGTACAGCGCGTTGAGGTTGTACGCGGTTCTGTACTGGAGCGGGTTGTAGCAGTTGATGTGCCACTTGGCCTGGCACTGCGCGATGGGGAGGGGGCTCGCGACGTCACGGGCGAGGGTGTGCCCCGCGATGGCCGGCTGCGCGAAGGTGTGCGGTACGCCGGCGGGCGCGGCGGTGGTGGCGCCGGCCGAGGAGACGGTCGCCAGACCTGCGGCGACCAGTGCGGCGGTGGCGGCGGTGGCGGCGAGGCCGCGCCCGGTACGGGCTATGTGCATGTGTTCCCCTGAGTGGTCCGAAGTCGGACGTAGATCGGTCGCCCTAGTCGACACGCAACCCCACGGGTGAGTCATGCACAGAACAAGATTATTGACCGGCGGATGCCGAATCCTTTACCGGATCACATCATTCAGCGGAAACGCGAACGGCCGTTCCCCGCGCACACGAACGGCCGCGGCCCCCGCACAGTGGGCCGCGGCCGTCTCGTCCGACCTGTCCGTGGCAGGTCAGAGCGCGAGACCGGTGAGAACCAGCACGCGCTCGTAGGTGTAGTCCTCCATCGCGAACTTGACGCCCTCGCGGCCCACGCCGGACTGCTTGGCGCCGCCGTACGGCATCTGGTCGGCGCGGTAGGACGGGACGTCGCCGATCACCACGCCGCCGACCTCCAGGGCGCGGTGGGCACGGAAGGCGGCCTGGAGGTCGCGGGTGAACACGCCCGCCTGGAGGCCGTACTTGGAGGCGTTGACCGCGGCGAACGCCTCGGCCTCGCCGTCCGCCTTCTGCACGCTGAGGACCGGTCCGAAGACCTCCTCGCGGGCGAGGGTGGTGTCGGCCGGGAGGTCGGTGAGCACGGTCGGCGCGTAGGCGGCGCCGTCGCGCTTGCCGCCGGTGAGCAGCTGGGCACCGGCCTCGACCGCCTCCGCCACCCAGGACTCCACGCGCTTGGCCGCGTCCTCGCTGACCAGCGGGCCGACATCGGTCGCGGCGTCGCTCGGGTCACCGGTGTTCTGCGCCTCGACGGCGGCGACGATGCGCGGCAGCAGCCGGTCGTAGACCGACGCGTCGGCGATCACGCGCTGCACGGAGATGCAGGACTGGCCGCCCTGGTAGTTGGAGAAGGTCGCGATGCGGGTCGCGGCCCAGTCCAGGTCGGCGTCGGAGGCGTAGTCGCCGAGGACGACCGCGGCGCCGTTGCCGCCCAGCTCCAGCGTGCAGTGCTTGCGCGGCACCGAGTCCATGATCGCGTAGCCGACCTTCTCGGAACCGGTGAAGGAGATGACCGGCAGCCGCTCGTCCTGGACGAGCGCGGGCATCTTGTCGTTGGCGACCGGGAGGATCGACCACGAACCGGCCGGCAGGCCCTCGGTCTCGGCGAGCAGGTCACCGATGATCAGCCCGGAGAGCGGGGTCGCCGGGGCCGGCTTCAGGATGATCGGCGCACCGGCCGCGATCGCCGGGGCGATCTTGTGGGCGCACAGGTTCAGCGGGAAGTTGAACGGCGCGATGCCGAGCACGACGCCCTTCGGGAAGCGGCGGGTCAGCGCGAGGCGGCCCTGGCCGCCGGCGTCGGTGTCGAGCCGCTGGGCCTCGCCGCCGTTGAACCGGCGGGCCTCCTCGGCCGCGAACCGGAACACGGAGACGGCACGGCCGACCTCGCCGCGGGCCCACTTGATGGGCTTGCCGTTCTCGGCGGAGATCAGCTGGGCGATCTCCTCGGCGCGCTCGACCAGCCGCTTGCTGACGTGGTCGAGGGCGGCGGCGCGCACGTGGGCCGGGGTGGCGGCGAACTCGTCCCGCACGGCGTACGCGGCGGCCACGGCCTCCTCGACCTGGGCGTCGCTCGGCACGGCGACCTTGCCGACGAGCCGGCCGTCCCACGGGGAGGTGACGTCGAGGGTGTCCTCGCCGGTGACCTGGCGGCCGGCGAGCCAGAAGGCGTGGGTGGAAGTCATAGTTTCGAGTCCCGGCCCTTCCGCGTTGGAGGTGTGCTTGGCTTTCGTGCTCCACGGTAGGGCTGGGGCGGCCGACGGTCGCTTGTCCGACTCGTAGCAGTCGGGGTGGGGGGTGCGCCGTATTGGCGGGGTACGGGCCGGAGGGCGAGGGCGCCGAGAGCGGTGGAGACGACCGGTGGGGCCCGGCCGGACGGTGGCGGCCGACGGCGGTCGAGGCGGGGCCGAGGCCGGTGCCGGAGATCCCGGGCTCCACGACGGCGCCGAGCGCGACCGGACCGGTCCGCCCGGCCCCGGCCGAGCCGTCCCCGGCGGACAGCGCGAGCGGGCCGGACCCCGCCGCCGCGAACGGCCGGGGCCGGC
This sequence comes from Streptomyces monashensis, assembly GCF_001866665.1. Taxonomy (GTDB): domain Bacteria; phylum Actinomycetota; class Actinomycetes; order Streptomycetales; family Streptomycetaceae; genus Streptomyces; species Streptomyces monashensis. The sequence goes on from NZ_MLYO01000012.1 coordinate 96,450, forward strand.
CGGTCACTCCGGTGAGGTCGCCTTCAGGGCGAGCCACAGTTCCATCCGCACGTCCGGGTCGTCCAGGGACCGCCCGAGGATCTCCTCGACCCTGCGCATCCGGTACCGCAGGGTGTGCCGGTGCACGCCGAGGTCCGCGGCGGCGGCGTCCCACTGTCCGTGCCGCGACAGCCAGGCCCGCAGCGAGTCGACGAGATCGCCGCGGCCGGTCGCGTCGTGCTCGTGCAGCGCCCGCAGCAGCCCGTCGGCGAACGCCTTCACCGCGTCGTCGGCCAGCAGCGGCAGCACCGACCCGGCGGCCAGCCGCTCGTGCTCGACCAGCACCCGGCCGCGCCGCCGGGCCACCGACAGCGCCTGCTCGGCCTGCTTGTAGGCGGCGGCCGCGGCGATCGGCCCGGCCGGCGCCGACAGGCCCGCGACCAGCTCCGCCTCGTCGCCCCCGGCCCGCTCGGCCGCCGCCCGCGCGGCCTCCAGCGCCGCCGCGTACCGGGTGCAGGCGGCCACGGCCGCGCCCGCGTCGGCGGCCAGCACCACCAGCCGCTCCCCCTCGGGCACGACCAGCACGGCCTCGCCGGAGCGGGCGGCGGCGGACTCCACGCTCTCCGCGAGCGCGCCCAGCGAATCACCACCGCTGTCGGTGACGGCGGCCGTACGGCCGTGGGCATCCGCGTGCGCCCGTGCCGCCGTACCGGAGGCGGACTCGGCGACGACCATCCGGAACGGCGCGTCGAGGAGTCCGCCGTACAGGTCTCCGGCGACGGCCCGGGCGTGGTCGGGCTCCCCGGCGAGCAGCATGCGCAGCACGGCCGCGCCGACGCGCTGTTCGGCCGCGTGCAGGGAGCGGGAGCGTTCGGTGGTGAGGGTGAGCAGGGCGATGGCGGAGTGCACGGCGTAGCGCTCGGCGGTGCCGAGGGCGGTGGCGGTACCGACGGCGAGCGCGGCGCGCGGCCGCCGCCCCGTGCCGAGGGAGTGCAGTTCGACCCGGTCCTCGTGCTCGGGCCCGCCGACGACGGAGGACGCGGGCGCGGGCCGCTCCCGCAGCCGTTCCACCTCGGCGGTCAGCCGCGCGGCCCGCCGCCCCGCCCACTCGGGCGCGGCGGCGACGACGGCGCCCGAGGCGTCGTACAGGGCTGCCCAGCCGTCGACCTGCGCGGCGAGCGCGCCGAGCAGCCCCTCGGGGCCGGCGTTGAGCGTCTGCTTGGTCAATTCGCGCTGTGCCGCGAACCCCGCCGTGACGGCCCGGTACTGGTCGGCGGCGATGGCGGCGGAGACGGCCTTGCTGATGGCGAGGAACGGCGTGCGCCGCGGCACCTCCAGCAGCGGCAGCCCCTCCTCGCGCGCGGCGTCGACGAGCGCCTCGGGAATCTCCTCGTAATTCACCCCGACGGCGAACCCGAGCCCCACGACGCCGGCCCCCACCAGCCGCTTCACGTAGCGCCGCATGGTCTGCGGATCCTCCGCGTCCAGTTTGAGGGCGGTGATCAGCAGCAGCTCGCCGCCCTCCATGTACGGCACGGGGTCGGCCAGCTCGCTGACGTGCGCCCAGCGGACGGGCACGTCGAGGTGGTCCTCGCCCGCGCGCACGGTCAGCTTGAGCGCGGAGTGGTGGACGAGCGAGGCGAGCGTGGGGGGCATGGGTCCTTCACGGTGAGAGGCGTCCGCCGGTTCCGGCGATCTCGGGGATCTCGGCGATCTTTTGGCCGCCGCGTATGAACGGCCCACCCCGATTCTGCCTCACCGTACGATCCGGCGCCGCCCTCTCACCCCCGCAGATCCACGAGCAGCGGCGGCGCGTGCTCCCCTCGCACGCTGGTCAACGACAACACCGCATGCCCCGCGGGCACCGCGTGCGCCAACTCCGAAGCGGACCACCGCTCCCGCTCGACCTGCCGGACGGTGACGGCCTCGGTCGTCACCGCCTTGCCGGTGATCAGCTTGCGCAGGGCGTGGATCGCGCGGGTCATCGGCTGGTTCGCGAAGACGGTGTGCTGGGCCACGTCCCGGGTCTCCACCCACTCGGTGCCCCAGGCGTCCGCGAACCTGCCGCCGTCCCACGTGGCCACCCCGGAGAACGCCATCCGGCAGCCGACGGCCGCGTAGAGCGGTCCGTGCAGCGCCTCGGGGACGTCGCCGACGGTGCGCAGGGCGAGCACGACGCCCGCGTTGCGCGAACGCAGCCGCGGGATGCGGCGCAGGGACTCGGTGGTCACCGCGCCGGTGGCGTCGTCCAGGACGAGGCAGGCGAAGTGGGTGCGCTCGCCCGCCAGCGCGACGGCGCCGAACTGGGCCAGCACCAGCCGGGTGACGATCCGTCCCGCCTCTTCGTGTCCGCGCTCGGGCAGGTCGATACGGACCCGCAGCGGATGGTGGGCGACGGCGCGCAGCGAGAACGGCCGGGTACCGGCACCGTCCGCGCCGAAGAACTCGGCGAACGCCGGGCGGTCCAGCACGGCGAGCCGGTCGGCCAGGACCGGGCCGGGGTCACCGGCACTGCCCGACTGCCGGGCGCGAGCCTCGAGTTCGCGGCGCATCGCGCCGTGCTCGTCGCCGGCGAGTGCCGCGCGCAGCGCCGCCAGCGCCGACGGCTCCCCTTCCAGCAGTTCGCGCAGCACGGGCAGGGCCGGAAAGCGGCCGTGTGCCGCCCGGTAGGGGCCGAGGAGCTGGGCGAGCGCGGTGACCGCCCGCTGCCCGCTCACCGTGTCCAGATCACCGACGAGCCCCTCGGCCAGGAAGGCGGCCGCCTCGTCGGGATCCTCGGACTCGGCGTACGGGTCGAGGTCGTGGACGGACGCGGGGTCGCCGAGGCGTACGACGACGTCGTGGGCGGAGTCGGGGCCGAGCGGGGTGCCGGCCGCGCAGACGGCGACGACGGCGCACTGTCCGGCGAGCGCCTGCAGGCCGAGCGACTCGACGACGGGCTGGATCAGATGGCGGGTCTTGCCCGCGCCGGAGGGGCCGACGGCCAGCAGCGAGGTGCCGAGAGTGTCCGGCGCGAGTGCGGCCCCCGCGCCGCCGTATTCGCGCGGGGTGCGCTCTCCCGCGACCCACTGCCCGACGCGTACCTGTCCGGCCAGCAGATCGTGCCGGCCGGTACGGCCGGGCAGGTCGCGGTGGCCCGACGGATGGGTCCAGGCCGCGGCGCCCTCGCGCAGGACGGTGTCGGAGAAGGACGAGACCCGGGCCCGGGCCCGGGCCACGGTCCACATGTGGCCGACCCGCGCACAGTCCACGTCGTTCATCCGGCCGGCCTCCACCTCGGCGGCGAGCAGGTCCGCCGCCTGGTGCTGACCGGCCTCGCGCAGCTCGGGCCACTGCGACGGCCGCCGGTCGACGGCCGTCGGTACGGTCTGGCCGGCCTTCGCCCGCCCGCGCGCGGCGAGCGCCTCCCGGGCGAGGGGCCGCCAGCCGCCGAGCCGGGCGAAGGGCCACAGCACCAGCACGGTGACGAGCGTGTACAGCCCGTCCGTGAGCCACTCCGAGGCGAACACGCTGTAGTCGCCGGTGATCAGGACGATCAGCGAGAACAGCGGATCCAGCACGGGGAGGGGGTCCCAGCCGAGACCGAACCAGGTCGGGAAGACGAAGGCCAGCGCGATCAGCGCGCCGAGCGCGGCGAGCAGGGCACGGGCGGGCTGCGCACGGCGGCCGACGACGTGCCGGACGATGTCGCCCCAGCTGCCCAGGCGTGCCATGGCGTAGACGAGGATCGCGAAGACCACGCCGTCGGCGACCGTGAGGGCTTCGGCGCCCTTGAAGTTCTTGGGCGACGTGGTGCCGCCCCACCACCAGCCGTCCGGGGTGAGCAGCTTGAGGACGGTCCACTGATAGGGGAGGCTGCCGTGCCGCCACAGCGACCACAGCAGCAGCCCGGCCGCCAGGGGCACGGCGAAGCCGACGATGGTGACGGGGGCCAGCCGCTGGGCGGGGCGGGCGGCCTTGGGCGGGCGGTAGCCGTAACGCCAGATGCCGGGCGCGACGGCCGGTCGCGGCTGGTCGAGCCACTCGGCGACGGGCGCGCGGGACGGCGCACCGTGGGGGGAGTGCGCGTGCTGGGCGGTGCGGGGCGGCGGCACGTCGGGTGCGCGGGACGGCCGGGGTGGAACGTCCCCTCCCTCCAACGGCCCAGCCGGGTGCGGTACCGGAGGGGCATGCGTGCCGCGTGCGTCGCGTGTGCCGTCGCTGTCCATCGCCCTTGCCCCCTGACCAGCCGTTCCGTCCACCCTCAGCGAGTCAATCTAACGCCCCCGCAGGGGGAGTTCACCGATTACGGGGCCGACGGGGCCGCGCGACCCGGTGGAATCCGGGCCAGCGGCTATGTCCAACGCGGACAAGGAACCGTGCCGACAACGCCCACATGGAGCATGCCCACCCCCCGCTCCCGGCCCTAGCCTGCGAAGAAAGACATGTAAGCGGCCGAAAACGCACGGCCCCGGACCGTTCGGGACGCCGGACACCACGCCCGTACGCAAGATCATCAGGAGTCCTCATGACCGCACTTCCGCAGGAGCGCCGCGTCGTCACCGCCATCCCCGGTCCGAAGTCGCAGGAGCTGCAGGCCCGCCGCACCGCCGTGGTCGCGCAGGGCGTGGGCTCCACGCTGCCGGTCTTCGTCACCCGTGCCGGCGGCGGCGTCATCGAGGACGTCGACGGCAACAGCCTCATCGACTTCGGCTCCGGCATCGCCGTGACCAGCGTCGGCGCCTCCGCCGAGGCCGTCGTACGGCGCGCCTCCGCCCAGCTCGCCGACTTCACCCACACCTGTTTCATGGTCACCCCGTACGAGGGCTACGTGGCGGTCGCCGAGGCGCTGGCCGAGCTGACCCCGGGCGACCACGCCAAGAAGTCCGCGCTGTTCAACTCCGGCGCCGAGGCCGTCGAGAACGCTGTCAAGATCGCGCGCGCCCACACCAAGCGGCAGGCGGTCGTGGTGTTCGACCACGGGTACCACGGGCGCACCAACCTCACCATGGCGCTCACCGCCAAGAACATGCCGTACAAGCACGGCTTCGGGCCGTTCGCGCCCGAGGTGTACCGGGTCCCGGTGGCGTACGGCTACCGCTGGCCGACCGGGCCGGAGAACGCCGGTCCCGAGGCCGCCAAGCAGGCCATCGACCAGATGAGCAAGCAGGTCGGCGCGGACAACATCGCCGCGATCATCATCGAGCCCGTGCTCGGCGAGGGCGGTTTCATCGAGCCGGCCAAGGGCTTCCTGCCGGAGATCGTGAAGTTCGCCAACGACAACGGGATCGTCTTCGTCGCCGACGAGATCCAGAGCGGCTTCTGCCGGACCGGGCAGTGGTTCGCGTGTGAGGACGAGGGGATCGTGCCCGACCTCATCACCACCGCCAAGGGCATCGCGGGCGGGCTTCCGCTCGCCGCCGTGACCGGCCGCGCCGAGATCATGGACGCCGCCCACGCCGGCGGGCTCGGTGGCACGTACGGCGGCAACCCCGTCGCCTGCGCGGGTGCGCTCGGTGCCATCGAGACCATGAAGGAGCTGGACCTCAACGGCAGGGCCAAGCGCATCGAGGAGGTCATGAAGGCGCGCCTCACCGCCATGGCCGAGAAGTTCGACGTCATCGGTGACGTGCGCGGACGCGGCGCGATGATCGCGATCGAGCTGGTCAAGGACCGGGCCACCAAGGAGCCGCACCCGGAGGCCACCGCGGCGCTCGCCAAGGCCTGCCACGCCGAGGGCCTGCTGGTGCTGACCTGCGGCACCTACGGCAACGTGCTGCGCTTCCTGCCCCCGCTGGTCATCGGCGAGGACCTCCTCAACGAGGGCCTCGACATCATCGAGCAGGCCTTCGCCCGCATCTGAGCCACCGGTGCGCGCACTGCCGACGTGACGTACGGCAGGCCGTGTGAAGAAGGTGTGCGAGGTGGATGACGGGACGCGGTTCCGTCTGCCCAAGCGCGCCCGCCTGCCGTAGGTTCTAGGCAGATGAGAGATACACCCCGTCCACAGGGGACTGTGGGCGATTTCAGGCCGGGGCCTCCCCAGCTTCGACCTGGTCGTGCCCTCGCGCACACATCCGGCGCCTGACGGCTCCGGGATCTCCTCACCGATCGGACGGTCGCCGCCCCAAACCCCCCGGGGCGCGCGACGTTCCGATCCGGACGGCCGCCTCGGAACCACCCCCCCTGTTCCGGGGCGGCCGACCTCCTTCTCCGCGCCGCACGCCCCGTCTGCGAAGCTTGGCGCCGTGTCGACCCTCGTCCGCCGCGCCCCGCTGCTGTTCCTGCCGGCCGTGCTCTTCGCCCTGCTCACCTGGCAGGTCGTGGCGCACGGCCCTCTGCTGCGCCTGGACGCCCGGGTCAGCCGGGCCCTGGTCCGTCCGGACACGTTCTCCGAGGTCCTCTCCGACCTCGGCGACGTCCAGGTCGCCGTGCCGGTACTGGTGATCGCCCTCGCCCATGTGCTGTGGCGGGGCCGGCGTGCCGGTGCCGAGCGCTGGTGGCTGCCGCCCGCCGCCGCGGCCGCCCTGATGGCGCTGCTCCCGGTGGTCGTCGTACCGCTGAAGGACTGGACCGCGCGGCCGGGGACCCCCGTGATGCCCCCGGCCGTCGGCTACTTCCCCTCCGGGCACACGGCCACGGCGGCCGTCGCCTACGGCTCCGCGACGCTGCTCCTGCTGCCCTGGCTGCGTTCCACGGCCACCCGCCGCACCCTGGTCGCCCTCTGTGCGGCCCTGGTCCTCGGCGTGTCGTACGGCCTGGTCCGGCACGGGTACCACTGGCCGCTGGACGTGGTGGCCAGCTGGTGCCTGTGCACCGTGCTGCTGACCGGCCTCAGCCTGGTGATCAGCCGAAGTACGCGTCGAAGTTCTTCTGGAACTCCCAGTTCGCGTACCGGTCCCAGTTCACCGACCACGTCATCAGACCGCGCAGCGCGGGCCAGGTCCCGTGGGTCTGGTACGAGCCGCAGTCGGTCTTCTTCGTCAGACAGTCCAGGGTCTTCGTGACCTCGGCGGGCGCCACGTAGCCGTTGCCCGCCTCGGTCGAGGCCGGCATGCCGATCGCCACCTGGTCGGGGCGCAGCGGCGGGAAGACGTTGCCCGGGTCGCCGGCGACCGGGAAGCCGGTGAGCAGCATGTCGGTCATGGCGATGTGGAAGTCGGCGCCGCCCATGGAGTGGTACTGGTTGTCCAGGCCCATGATCGGGCCCGAGTTGTAGTCCTGGACGTGCAGGAGCGTGAGGTCGTCGCGCAGGGCGTGGATGACCGGGAGGTACGCCCCGCAGCGCGGGTCCTGGCCGCCCCACTTGCCGGTGCCGTAGTACTGGTAGCCGTTCTGCACGAAGAACGTCTCCGGGGCCATGGTCAGGACGAACCTCGGGCCGTACCTGGCCTTCAGGGTCTTCAGGGCCGAGATCAGGTTCACGATCACGGGTGTCGTGGGGTTCTTGAAGTCCGTGTCGTTCGTGTCCAGGGACAGCGAGTGGCCCTCGAAGTCGATGTCCAGGCCGTCCAGGCCCCAGGTGTCGATGATGTCCGAGACCGACGAGACGAAGGCGTCGCGGGCCGCCGCGGTCGTCAGCTGGACCTGGCCGTTCTGGCCGCCGATCGAGATCAGCACCTTCTTGCCGGCCGCCTGCTTGGCCTTGATCGCCGCCTTGAAGTCGGCGTCGGACTCGGCGTTCGGGCAGTCGGTGACCGGGCAGCGGGTGAAGTGGATGTCCCCGGAGGTGGGCGAGCTGGGCTCACCGAAGGCCAGGTCGATGACGTCCCAGCTGTCGGGGACGTCGGCGAGGCGGGTGTAGCCGGAGCCGTTGGCGAAGCTGGAGTGGAGGTAGCCGACCAGGGCGTGCGCCGGCAGGTCCGCCGATCCGCCGCCGCCCCCGCCCCCATCGGTGCCCGTCGTCGCCGTCACGACCGCCGACTTCGCGGACTCTCCCGCGTCGTTGCTCGCCGTGACCTGGAAGCTGTACGCCGTCGCCGCCGAGAGCCCCGTGGCGGTGGCCGAAGTGCCGGTCACCGTCTGGGACTTCACGCCGTCGCGGTAGACCGTGTAGCTCGTGGCGCCGGTCGCGGCCGACCAGGACAGGGCCACGGAGGACGAGGTGACGGATCCGGCCGTCAGGCCGGCGGGGGCGGCGGGCGGCTGTCCGGTGCCGGTGCCGCTGCCGCCGGGACCGATGAGGGAGATGTCGTCGGCGTAGTAGGCGCCGGTGCCGTACCAGCCGTGGGTGTAGACGGTCACCTTCGTGGTCGTGGCGCCGGTGGTGAAGGTGGTGCTCAGCTTCTGCCAGTCGGGGGCGGACTGGGTCCAGGCGGAGACGTCGGTGGTGCCGGTGCCGGTCGCGCCGAGGTAGACGTAGGAGCCGCGGACGTAACCGGACAGCGTGTACGTCGAGTCCGGCTGGACGGTCACCGTCTGCGCGCACTGGGCGTCGTCGTTGCCGGCCGGGGTCGCCTGGAGCGCCGAACGTCCGCTGTGCACGGGCGAGTCGACCGTCGTGCCGGCCGTACAGGTCCAGCCGGTGAGGCCGGACTCGAAGCCGCCGTTCGTCGCGACGTCCGCGTCGGCCGCACGGGCGGCCGACGAGAGCGCGGTGACGCCGGGGACGGCCAGGGCCACGGCCGTGAGCAGCGCGAGAAGGGGTCCTGGAGGTCTGGCGCGGTCCACAAGGGCCTCCGGTGTCAGGGGAGTTGGACGAGCGGAGCGGCCGCTCCGGGAACGCACTCAACTTGGTCCAGACCAATCTGGTTGTCAAGGTGTCCGGCCACCCCCGCCGGAACCTCCGGCAACCCGGCCCTAACCGTCCCCGCCCCCTCCCGCACCCCATCCCCCACTCCCGGCGAGCCCCGCCGCCGCCTCGTGCATCGCCAGTTCCAGCAGTGCGGGGTCGGTCAGCGTGCCCGAGCCGTCCGGCGGCACCAGCCAGCGCACTCCTCCAGGGGGTGTCGTTTGGATCATCCCGGCGTCGCGGGCCCTGGCACGCACATCTGCGACGTTGTCGTCACTCGCCGACGCTCCGCGTCGACTCCCTCCTCCGCCTTGCAGATGCACGCCCCAGACCCCGCTCGGGTCGGCGGGCAGGCGCCGCTCCTCATAGCCGGCCTGATCCGAACGACACCCCCCGGCCGTCCGGGCCGGGTGCGGTACGACGATCCAGGTGCCGGGGCCGGCGGTGCGGATGCCGGTGCCGACCCAGCGGGCCGCGGTGCCCGGTGCCACGAAGAAGCCGGCCCGGTCGTCGCCGAAGTCGACGAGGACCGGGCCGGGCCGGTCGAGGATCCGGGTGAGCACGTCCAGGGTCGGGTAGCCGAGGCCACCGGGCAGGATCAGTACGTCCCAGGCCCTGCCGGCGGGCAGCAGCGCGACCCCGAGGGGGTTGCGTTCCCATTCCCGGCGGCAGGTGTCGGGATCCGGTGCGACGGATGCCAGCCATTCGGCGGCCGTCTTCGCCCCAGTCATCAAGAAGGCCTCCCTGCTCTTCCTGTCGACGCGGTCGCGTCAGCAGGGGAGAGGGAGCCCGCCTCGGGGCATTACGCGGGTTCCGCGCACCCGATGGGGTGATCTGGGTCACACCCCACGGAGAAGGTGTCAGCTGTCGAAGCCCAGCCCCAGCCGGTCCATCGTCCGCAGCCACAGGTTGCGCCGGCCGCCGTGCGCGTCCGCGCGGGCCAGGGACCACTTGGTGAGGGCGATGCCGGTCCAGGCGAACGGCTCCGGCGGGAACGGCAGCGGCTTCTTGCGGACCATCTCCAGCTCCGTCCGCTCGGTGCGCTCCCCGTCCAGCAGGTCCAGCATCACGTCCGCGCCGAACCGGGTGGCTCCGACGCCGAGCCCGGTGTACCCCGCCGCGTACGCCACCCGGCCCTCGTGCGCGGTCCCGAAGAACGCCGAGAAGCGCGAGCAGGTGTCGATCGCGCCGCCCCAGGCGTGGGTGAAGCGGACGCCCTCCAGCTGCGGGAAGCAGGTGAAGAAGTGGCCCGCGAGCTTGGCGTAGGTCTCCGGCCGGTCGTCGTACTCCGCGCGCACCCGGCCGCCGTAGTGGTGGACCGCGTCGTAACCGCCCCACAGGATGCGGTTGTCGGCGGACAGCCGGAAGTAGTGGAACTGGTTGGCGCTGTCGCCGAGGCCCTGCCGGTTCTTCCAGCCGATCTCCGAGAGCTGCTCCGCGGTCAGCGGCTCGGTCATCAGCGCGTAGTCGTAGACCGGGACGGTGTAGGAGCGCACGCGGCGCAGCAGGCTCGGGAAGATGTTCGTGCCGAGCGCGACCCGGCGGGCGCGGACCTGGCCGTACGGGGTGCGTACGGCCATTCCGCCGCCGTAGCTCTTCAGGGTCAGCGCGGGCGTGTGCTCGTACACCCGCACGCCGAGCCTGATGCAGGCCTGCTTCAGGCCCCAGGCGAGCTTCGCCGGGTGCAGCATGGCCACGCCCCGGCGGTCCCACAGGCCCGCCTCGAAGGTCGGCGAGTTCACCTGCTCGCGCACGGCGTCGGCGTCCAGGAACTCGATGCCGTCCGCGAGGCCCTTCTCCACCAGTTCCCGGTGCCAGTCCTTCAGTTCCCAGGCCTGGTAGGTCTCGGTGGCGACGTCGATCTCGCCGGTGCGCTCGAAGTCGCAGTCGATGCCGTGCCGGGCGATCGCGGCCTCGATCTCGTCGAGATTGCGCCGGCCCAGCTCCTCCAGTTTCCCGATCTCGTCGGGCCAGCGGGTCAGGCCGTTGGGCAGGCCGTGGGTGAGGGAGGCGGCGCAGAAGCCGCCGTTGCGGCCGGAGGCGGCCCAGCCCGCCTCGCGGCCTTCCAGGAGCACGACGTCGCGCTGCGGGTCGCGCTCCTTGGCGTTGAGTGCGGTCCACAGCCCGCTGTATCCGCCGCCCACGACCAGCAGGTCGCAGGTGTCGGTGCCGGTGAGGGCGGGCTCGGCGGGCGGCTTTCCAGGGTCTTCCAGCCAGTACGGGACCGGCTGGGCTTCGGAGAGAGAGGCGATCCAGTTGTCTCTGCCACGGCTCATGGCGCTCGGGGCCATGATTTCAACTCCCTACAGGGGCCTATGCGTTGTGCTTGGTGCGGCGGTTCGTGACGACCATCGAGAACAGCGTGATGAGGACGGCGACGAGGAACATGGCCGTGCCGATCACGTTGATCTGGACCGGAGTTCCGCGCTGTGCCGAACCCCAGACGAACATCGGGAAGGTGACGGTCGAGCCGGCGTTGAAATTGGTGATGATGAAATCGTCGAAGGAGAGCGCGAAGGACAGCAGCGCGCCCGCGGCGATCCCGGGTGCCGCGATGGGCAGGGTGACCCGCAGGAAGGTCTGCAGGGGACCGGCGTACAGGTCCCGGGCGGCCTCCTCCAGCCGCGGGTCCATCGACATCACGCGCGCCTTGACCGCGGTGACGACGAAGCTCAGACAGAACATGATGTGGGCGATGAGGATGGTGTAGAAGCCGAGCTGCGCGCCCATGTTGAGGAACAGGGTGAGCAGCGAGGCGGCCATGACGACCTCGGGCATCGCCATCGGCAGGAAGATCAGCGAGTTGACGGCGCCGCGCGCGCGGAAGCGGTAGCGGACCAGCGCGAACGCGATCATCGTGCCGAGGACCGTGGCGCCGATCGTCGCCCACACGGCGATCTGGAGACTGATGGACAGCGAGCCGCACATGTCGGCGACGCCGCACGGCTGCTTCCAGGCGTCCAGCGAGAACTGCTGCCATGCGTAGTTGAAGCGCCCCTTCGGCTTGTTGAAGGAGAACACCGTCACGACGACGTTGGGCAGCAGCAGATAGGCGAGCGTCAGCAGTCCCGCGATGACGACGAGACGGCGCTTGAGCCAGTTGACAAGGGGCATTTAGACCAGATCCTCCGTCCCGGCCCGGCGGATGTAGATCGTGACCATGGCCAGGATGGCGGCCATGAGGATGAAGGAGAGGGCCGCGGCCGTCGGGTAGTCCAGGATGCGCAGGAACTGCGTCTGGATCACGTTTCCGATCATGCGCGTGTCCGTGGAGCCGAGCAACTCGGAGTTGACGTAGTCACCGGCCGCCGGGATGAAGGTCAGCAGCGTGCCGGAGACCACGCCCGGCATCGACAGCGGGAAGGTCACCTTGCGGAAGGTGGTCCACGGCTTGGCGTACAGGTCGCCGGCCGCCTCGTGCAGCCGTCCGTCGATCCGCTCCAGCGAGGTGTAGAGCGGCAGGATCATGAACGGCAGGAAGTTGTACGTCAGTCCGCACACCACGGCGAGCGGAGTGGCCAGCACCCGGTCGCCGGCCGTCCAGCCGAGCCAGTTGGTGAGGTCCAGGATGTGCAGCGAGTGCAGCGTGTGCACGACCGGGCCGTTGTCGGCGAGGATCGTCTTCCAGGCCAGCGTGCGGATCAGGAAGCTGGTGAAGAACGGCGCGATCACCAGGATCATGATCAGGTTCCGCCAGCGGCCCGCGCGGAAGGCGATCAGGTAGGCCAGCGGGTAGCCGAGCAGCAGGCATCCGACGGTCGCGGCGGCCGCGTAGAGGACGGACCGCAGGAACTGCGGCCAGTACTGGCCGAACGCGTCCCAGTAGGTCGCGAAGTGCCAGGTGACCTTGTAGCCGCCCTCCAGCGAGCCCTGCTGCACGGAGGTGGAGGCCTGGTAGATCATCGGCAGCGCGAAGAAGACGACCAGCCACAGCAGGCCGGGCAGCAGCAGCCAGTAGGGCGTGAACCGGCCGCGCCTGCGCGGGGGCTTGGTCTCCTCGGTCGTGGGAGACAGAGGCGGCGGCGCCTCGGTTTCGGTGAGGGTCGACATCACGCGGCCGCCTCTTCCTCGGTGCCCGCGTCGATGTCCTGGTCGGCATCCAGGCCGAACGTGTGCGCCGGGCTCCAGTGCAGGACCACGTCGGCGCCGGGCACGAGGCGGCCGTCGCGCTCGACGTTCTGGACGTAGACCGCGAGTTCGTCGCAGACCGGGCTGTCGATCACGTACTGGGTCGAGACACCGATGAAGCTCGCGTCGGCGATCCTGCCGGTGAGGCGGTTGCGGCCCTCGGGTATCCGGTCGGCGTCGTCGGCGTGCGTGAGCGAGATCTTCTCGGGGCGGATGCCGACGAGCACCTTGCCGCCGGCCTTCGTGGGCGCCGAACATCGCGCCTTGGGCAGGACGAGCTTGCCGCCGCCCGCCTCGAGGACGATGTCGTCGCCGTTCGTGGTGTCGACCTCGGCCTCGATGAGGTTGGAGGTGCCGAGGAAGTTCGCGACGAAGGTGGTGTTCGGGTTCTCGTACAGGTCGGTGGGCGAGCCGAGTTGCTCGACGCGGCCCGCGTTCATCACGGCGACCGTGTCGGCCATGGTCATGGCCTCCTCCTGGTCGTGCGTGACGTGTACGAAGGTGATGCCGACCTCGGTCTGGATGCGCTTGAGCTCCAGCTGCATCTGGCGGCGCAGCTTGAGGTCGAGGGCGCCGAGGGGCTCATCGAGCAGGAGCACCTTGGGGTGGTTGATCAGCGCGCGGGCGACGGCGACGCGCTGCTGCTGGCCGCCGGAGAGCTGGTGCGGCTTCTTGCGCGCCTGCTCGCCGAGCTGGACCAGGTCCAGCATGTCCTCGACCTGCTTCTTCACGCTCTTGATGCCGCGGCGGCGCAGCCCGAAGGCGACGTTCTCGAAGATGTCGAGGTGCGGGAAGAGGGCGTAGGACTGGAAGACCGTGTTCACCGGCCGCTTGTACGGCGGCAGGTGGGTCACCTCCTGGTCGCCGAGGTGGACGGCGCCCGTGGTGGGCTCCTCCAGGCCGGCGATCATGCGCAGGGTGGTGGTCTTGCCGCAGCCGGAGGCGCCGAGCAGGGCGAAGAAGGAGCCCTGCGGGACGGTCAGGTCGAGCGGGTGGACGGCGGTGAAGCCGTTGTCGTAGGTCTTGCTGATACCGGAGAGGCGGACGTCGCCGCTGTTGTCTGGTGTCGTCATCGTCGTCGTCACGCCCCTGTGAGCTTCGAGAACTTCTGCTGGTAGGCCGTCTCTTCCTTCTGCGTCAGCGCGCGGAAGGCATGGGACTTCGCCTGCATGGCCTTGTCGGGAATGATCAGCGGGTTCTTCGCCGCCGAAGCGTCGATTTTCGCAAGGTAGGGCTGTACTCCGGCGACAGGGCTCACGTAGTTGATGTAGGCGGCCAGCTGGGCGGCGGGTTCGGGCTGGTAGTAGTGGTCGATGAGCCGCTCGGCGTTCGTCTTGTGGCGCGCCCTGTTGGGGATGAGCAGGTTGTCGGTCGACGTCATGTAGCCGCTGTCGGGGATGACGTAGCCGACGTCCGGGCTGTCGGCCTGGAGCTGGACGATGTCGCCGCCCCAGGCGACGCAGGCCGCGAAGTCGCCCTTGGAGAGGTCCGAGGTGTAGTCGTTGCCGGTGAAGCGGCGGATCTGGCCCTTGTCGACGGCCTTCTGGAGGCGGGCGATCACCGCGTCGAAGTCGTCGTCGGTGAACTTCGCCGGATCCTTGCCCATGTCGAGCATGGTCATGCCGATGCTGTCGCGCATCTCGGTCAGGAAGCCGACGCGACCCTTGAGCCGGGGGTTGTCGAGGAGGTCCGAGACCGACTTCACCTCGATGCCGTCCAGGGCCTTCTTGTTGAACGCGATGATGGTCGACACGCCCTGCCAGGGGTACGAGTACGCGCGGCCGGGGTCCCAGTCGGGGGCGCGGAACTGGTCCGACAGGTTGGCGAAGGCGTGCGGCAGGTTGGACGGGTCCAGCTTCTGGACGTAGCCGAGCCGGATCATGCGGGCGGCCAGCCAGTCGGTGAGCACGACGAGGTCGCGGCCGGTGTCCTGGCCGGCGGCGAGCTGCGGCTGGATCTTGCCGAAGAACTCGTCGTTGTCGTTGATGTCCTCGGTGTACTTGACCTGGATGCCGGTCTGCTTGGTGAACGCGTCGAGCGTGGGGTGGCTCTTGCCCTTGGCGTCCACGTCGATGTACTCGGGCCAGTTGGAGAAGTTGACGATCTTCTCCGTGGCCGAGTGGTCGTCGGCGGAGACCCCGCCCTCGTTCTTGGTCGCCGCGGGGATCCCGCAGGCGCTCAGCGCCCCGAGTCCGCCGACCGCGAGCGCGCCGCCCGCCGAGGCGCGCAGCAGCGACCGGCGGGTCATCGCGGCCCGGCCGTGACGGAGACTGCGCCGTACGGCGGCGAATTCGACCGGCGTCAGACGGCCGGGCTCGTACTGCTCCATGCGCGTGGTGCCCTTTCGGGAGGGGTGGGCCTGGTCCGGGCCCGGTCGGCTAGCGGTCCCCGAAGACGGTGCGGTGCCAGTCCTTCCGGGCCACCGCGGTGTTGTCGAACATTACGTGCTTGACCTGCGTGTATTCCTCGAAGGAGTACACGGACATGTCCTTGCCGAACCCGGACGCCTTGTAGCCGCCGTGCGGCATCTCGCTGATGATCGGGATGTGGTCGTTGATCCACACACAGCCCGCCTTGATCTCGCGGGTGGCGCGATTGGCCCGGTAGACGTCGCCGGTCCACGCGGAGGCGGCCAGGCCGTAGGGAGTGTCGTTGGCCAGCCGGATCCCCTCGTCGTCGCCGTCGAACGGGAGGACGACCAGGACCGGGCCGAAGATCTCGGACTGGACGATCTCGCTGTCCTGGGCGGCGTCGGCGACCAGCGTCGGCCGGTAGTAGGCGCCGTCCGCCAGCTCCCCCTTCGGTGCCTCGCCGCCGGTCACCACGCGCGCGTAGGCACGCGCCCGGTCCACGAAGCCGGCGACCCGGTCCCGCTGGACGTGCGAGATGAGCGGCCCGAGGTCGGTGCCGGGAGCGAAGGGATCCCCCAGCCGCACGGTCTCCATCAGCGCGGCGGTGCGCTCCACGAACGCCTCGTACAGCGGGCGCTGCACGTACGCGCGCGTGGCGGCCGTGCAGTCCTGGCCGGTGTTGATGAGGGCGCCGGCGACGGCACCGTTGGCGGCGGCCTCCAGGTCGGCGTCGTCGAACACCACGAAGGGGGCCTTGCCGCCCAGCTCCAGGTGCAGGCGCTTGACGGTGGCGGTGGCGACCTCGGCGACACGCTTGCCGACGGCGGTGGACCCGGTGAACGAGGTCATGGCGACGTCGGGATGCCCGACGAGGTGCTCCCCCGCCTCCCGCCCGGTCCCGGTGACGATGTTGATCACGCCGTCGGGAAGGCCGGCGTCGGTGGCGGCCTGGGCGAACAGCAGCGAGGTGAGCGGGGTCGGCTCGGCGGGCTTCAGCACGATCGTGTTGCCCGCGGCGATCGCCGGGAGGATCTTCCAGGCGGCCATCTGGAGGGGGTAGTTCCAGGGGGCGATGGACCCGACGACACCGATGGGTTCCCGGCGGACGTACGAGGTGTGGTCACCGGAGTACTCGCCGGCGGACTGACCGGCCAGGTGCCGGGCGGCGCCCGCGAAGAAGGCGGTGTTGTCGATGGTGCCCGGCACGTCGAACTCGCGCGTGAGCTTCAGCGGCTTGCCGCACTGGAGGGACTCCGCGCGAGCGAGGTCCTCCGCCCGGTCGGCGAGCACGGCGGCGAAGCGGTGCAGCGCGTCCGAGCGCTCGCCCGGGGTGGTCGAGGACCAGCCCGGGAACGCGGCGCGGGCGGCGGCCACGGCCGCGTCGACGTCGTCGGCGCCGGCCAGCTCGTAGGTGTACACCTCCTCGCCGGTCGCCGGGTCGACCACGGCGTGGGTGCGGCCCGAGGCGCCCTTCGTCAGGCGGCCCGCGATGAACTGCGCGCCCTCGGCGAACCGGTCCTGTGCGGGAAATCGTTCCGGGGTGGCGGTGCCCGGGTTGTGCATGTCGCTCTCCTCCGCCGTGTGCCCCCGTCCCGGGGGTGGGTGGCGTAGCTCCAGCTCGATTTGAGTGCCGATCCTGGCAGAGCAAGTGGACTCCAACAAGTGATTCCGTTGTTGCCTTTTGGTTACGCGACGGAATCTGTCGACCAGGTGTCGAGTCGGGGCAGAAAAGGACGGACGGAGTGTCAGTGGTGCGTGCCACACTCGCGTGCATGGGGAAGATCGACGGGCTCGAAGCCCTGATCAGCGAGGTCCGGTCCGGGGCCCGGGTGGAGTACCTGCACTTCTGGGGGCACCGGTCGACGAGGGACGGCAGCATCGGCGCGAGCTGTCTGAGCCAGTGGTGGCCGTCACCGTTCGTGGTCGACGGTGTGGAGTACGCGACGGCCGAGCACTGGATGATGGCGGGCAAGGCGCGGCTCTTCGAGGACGCGCAGGCGGAGCGCGGGATCCTCGCCGCCGGGCATCCCGCTGCGGCGAAGAAGGCCGGGCGGCTGGTCCGGGGCTTCGACGAGGCGATATGGGAGCGGGAGCGGTTCCGGATCGTGGTCGAGGGCAGCGTGCACAAGTTCGCGTCCGACGACGCGCTCCGCGCCTTCCTGCTCGGCACCGGCGACCGGGTGCTGGTGGAGGCGAGCCCGGTGGACCGGGTGTGGGGAATCGGCCTCGCGGCGACGGACGAGGCGGCGCTGGACCCGCAGCGATGGAAGGGCCCGAACCTGCTCGGCTTCGCGCTGATGGCGGCGCGGGAGAGACTGGCGTAGCTCTCCCGCGGCCCGCGTGCCGCTCGGGTCGGCTGCGCGCGGGCCGCTCAGTTGATCAGGGCGATGACGACCGCCCAGAACCCCACCACCAGCACGATGCCGACCGACCCGCAGATGAGCCCCGCCAGGGCCATGCCCGGGTTCGTCGCCTCTCCCCGCTTCGCCTTGCCCCGGCCGATCGCGCCGAAGATGATCCCGAGGATGCCCAGCACCAGGGCGATCGGCCACAGCAGGAAGCCGACCGCGGCCAGGATGCCGCAGACCAGGGCGGCCGTACCCAGGCCGTTGCTCGGGGCCGGCTGCATGCCGGGCCAGCCGTAGGGGTTCGCGGCCGGGTAGGCGCCGGGGTCGCCGTACGCCGACGGCGCGGCCGAGTAGTACGGCAGCCGCCCGGGGCCGTCGGGCGCGATGGGCGGCGGGGGCACCGGCTCGGCCGCCGGGTACTGCCCGACGGGCGGGGCGTACGGGTGCGCGGGGGTGGCCGGGGCCCCGTACGGGTTCGCGGGCGGCGGCGTGGCCGTCGGCGGGGCGTACGGGTCGGCCGGGGCCGCGAAGGGGTTCGCCGGGGGCGCGGCGGCGGAGACCGGCGGGGCCCAGGGCGCGGACACGGCGTCGGCGGGCAGCGAGATCACCGTCTGCTGGTCATGGACCGAGCCGAAGGAGCCGAAACCGGGACCCTGGCCGGGGGCGGGGGCCTGCGGAGCCGACGGCACCGCCGGGTCGCCCGCGGTCCGCTCCCCCGCGGTCTTGTTCAGCGACACCTGGGACGGCCCCGGCCGCTCGACGGCCGGCTGCTGCTCCGGCGGCGTGAACCGCGGCACCTCGTCGGACATCGTGAACGCAACCCCCTCAACTGGATGTGTTCATGCTACGGGCCGCCCCGGACAGCGTCGCGAGCCGGGGCCTACGATGATCCCGCGCAACCGATCAGCCGATCACCGCGCCCGCTCCACGGACCGGTTCCGCGGGCCCCGTTCCACGGCCCCGTCCCGAACCCCGTTCCGCGGGCGCCCGTTTCCGGGGAGGACCCCTTGACCGACCACAACTCCGCACCCGCCACCGGCACCGCCGACCGCGATCTGCGGACCTTCATCGCCGGCCTCCCCAAGGCCGAACTGCACGTCCACCACGTCGGCTCCGCCTCCCCCCGCATCGTCTCGGAGCTGGCCGCCCGGCACACCGACTCCAGGGTGCCGGCCGACCCCGAGGCCCTGGCCGAGTACTTCACCTTCACCGACTTCGCGCACTTCATCGAGGTGTACCTGTCGGTGGTGGACCTGATCCGCACCCCCGAGGACGTCCGGCTGCTGACCTACGAGGTGGCCCGTGACCTGGCCCGCCAGCAGGTGCGGTACGCCGAGCTGACCATCACGCCGTTCTCCTCCACCCGGCGCGGCATCGACGAGTCGGCCTTCATGGCGGCCATCGAGGACGCCCGCAAGGCGGCCGAGTCCGAGTTCGGCACCGTGCTGCGCTGGTGCTTCGACATTCCCGGCGAGGCCGGGCTGGAGTCCGCCGAGGAGACCGCCCGGCTGGCCACCGACGACCGGATCCGGCCGGAGGGCCTGGTGTCGTTCGGGCTCGGCGGGCCCGAGATCGGCGTACCCCGGCCGCAGTTCAAGCCGTACTTCGACCGGGCCGTCGCCGCCGGTCTGCACTCCGTGCCGCACGCCGGGGAGACGACCGGCCCGCAGACGGTGTGGGACGCGCTGACCGAGCTGCACGCCGAGCGCATCGGGCACGGCACCAGCTCCGCGCAGGACCCGAAGCTGCTCGCGCATCTCGCCGAGCACCGGATCCCGCTGGAGGTGTGCCCGACCTCCAACATCGCCACCCGCGCGGTGCGCACCCTCGACGAGCACCCGATCAAGCAGTTCGCCGAGGCCGGCGTGCTGGTCACGATCAACTCCGACGACCCGCCGATGTTCGGCACCGACCTCAACAACGAGTACGCGGTGGCCGCCCGCCTGCTCGACCTGGACGAGCGGGGCCTCGCCGGTCTCGCGAAGAACGCGGTGGAGGCCTCCTTCCTGGACGCGGCGGGCAAGGCACGGATCACGGCGGAGATCGACATGTACACCTCCGCCTGGCTGACCCGCTGACCCCGTCGGTTCGACCGGGCCCGCCACAATGGGGGGCATGCAGACCGTGACCGCCGTGGCCCACCGCGGCGACCCCTACCGCTTCCGCGAGAACACGACCGACTCGCTGCGTTCCGCGCTCGACCAGGGCGCGGACGCGGTCGAGATCGACGTACGGCTCAGCCGTGACGGCGTCCCCGTGCTGCTGCACGACGAGACGCTGAAACGGCTGTGGGAGGTCGACCGGCCGCTCGCCGCGCTGTCCGCCGAGGAGGTGCGCGGGCTCACGGCGGGCGGCGTGCCGACGCTCGCGGAGGCGCTGGCCGCCACCGGTGACGCCCGGGTGATGGTGGACCTGTGCGGCCGGGTGGAACGGCGCATGGTGGACCGGGTCATGGACGTGGTCCGGCAGAGCGGGGCCGAGGACCGCGTCTACTACTGCGCGCACGCCGAGGCCATGCTCGCCGTGCGCGCCGCCGACCCGGCCGCCGAGATCGCCCTGACCTGGACGACGCTCGCCCCGCCCCGGCCCGCACTGCTCGACGCGATCAGGCCGCGCTGGCTCAACTACCGTTTCTCACTGGTGAGTCGGGATCTGGCCGCCCGTGTCCACCACGACGGCCACCTCGTCTCCGTCTGGACCCCGGACACCCGCCGCGCGATGAACCGGCTGCTGGACCTGGGCGTCGACTCGATCACCACGAACCGCGTCGATGTCCTGCACGCCCTGCGCGGCGGCGTCTAGGCGTCTAGCCGTCGGACCGCTGGGCCACCGTCGAGGTGTCGGCCGGGGGTGGCGCGGGTGAGGTACTGCGGGACCGGGGTCTCGTCCCCGCCGGTGTCGCGGACCAGGCCGGAACGCCTGGCGCCCTGGTCGGGGCCGGTCGTGACGTCCTTCTCGACGGCGTCCCAGGTGCGGGGTCGTCCACGTGCCGCCCGCCGCCCGAGGCCACATGGAAGAGCTTGCCCGTCAGGCCCGTCCAGGCCGCCATGACCAGGCCGCCGGAGCGGTACCTCGGAGTCGGGGACACGGACGCGGACGGCGGCCGGAGCACCGGCGGCGCCACGGCCGTACCGTTCGTCCCGTACACCCCGCGCGTCCCGCACGTTCGCCGCCGATCCCGTCTCGCGCGCCCGTGTCACGCGCTGTAGAGCAGCGTCCCGAAGCCGAGCTGGTCGTAGCCTCCGCTGGTGGGCCCGTAGTCGCCGCCCCCGCCCTCCGCGCGCACCTTCTCGGCCATGGCCGTGACGTTCGGCGTGGCGAGCCGACGGCGGCGGGCGTAGTGGTGGTGCAGGATCTCCCAGACCGGGCGGAGCCGGCCACGGGCCGTGGCGGAGATCACGGTCTGCTCACGCCACGTGCCGTGCCCGTTGCCCGAGCGCCGGCCGTACGGCGTGAAGGGCACGTCGCCGCCGAGGTTGTAGCGGGCGACGTACTCGGCGGCGTGCAGGAAGCGGTTGTCGTCGTAGCCGTAGAGGTCGACGCCCTGGTTCCAGGCCATCTCGCAGATCGCGCCGAGCAGGCCGATGCCCATGATGCTGTGCCCCTGGTCGCGGCCGCTCTCCTGCCACTGGGCGAGGCCCTGGCCTGCGTAACGGAAGGGGATGGCGTTCCGGAAGGAGCCGTTGCCCTCGCCGCGCTTCAGGTACGTCACGGCGCCGCGGAACAGGGCGTGGTCGTCGAGGAGGATCCCGATGGCCATCACCGAGGCGAGGTTGCACAGGTCCCAGTTGGCCCAGTAGGTGGAGATGACGGCGTCGTTGTGGCGGGTCAGGAAGTCGATGTTCATCGGGTAGAAGACCGTGCGCAGCATCTTCTTGAAGCGCGCGAACTCGAAGTCCGGGTGGTCGCGGACGAGTTCGGCGGCGTTGGCGAACTGGTAGCCGTAGATCCCGGCGGCGAGGAAGCGGTCGGCGTTGCCGGTGAGCGTGGTGAGGGTGGCCGACCAGCTGTTGAGGAGGGCGACGGCCGTGTCGCCGTTGGCCCTGGTGCCGGCGATCCGCCAGCGCAGGGCGTTCTGGTAGGCGGCGTGGATGTCGTTGTAGAGGACGGTGTGGTTCTGGCCGGGCACGGCGCCGCGGACGACGGTGGCCTGCGGGCGAGGCCGCCAGGTGCTGGCGGAGTGCGGATTGGCGGTCAGCCTTCGCCAGCCGGCCAGCCAGGGGTCCCGGCCCGCGGCGACACGGGCCTCGGCGCGGTGCAGATCACCGGCGTTGTGCAGCAGGCCGGGGTGGATGAAGCGCTTCCGCCCGGCGGACGCCGTGGCGGCGGCGCTCACGGAGGGGCTCGCGCCGGCCGTACCAGGGGACTGCGCGGCGTCCGCTCCGGCACCGGAGAACGCGGCGATCCCACCGCCGAGCACTCCTGCCGCCGTGAGTCCGCCGCCGACGGGGAAGAGGCCCCCGCGGCTGAGGCGGTGCTGGTTGACGTGCTGGTGGGCGGGGCTGGGCATGAGGGCGACTCCGTGCGTGAGGGAACGGGTGACGCACGAGGAGACGGAGTGGAGGGGGCGCGGATATCAGTTTTTCGCGCACCGGCGGGCCGCCCGGCGGTCAACCGCCGGTGGCCGGCCGGGTCAGGGCCTCCAGTCGCTTGATCTTCTTCCGTACGACGTACAGCGGGACGACGCCGAAGACCCCGAAGGACATGTCGATCAGGCTCCACCAGAAGGGGATCGAGCGGATCGGCCCGCAGATCAGGGCCAGCGGGACGATCCCGGCGCAGGCGATCATCCCGAACTCGACGACCCAGATGTTGCGGACGGGGTCGCGGTAGGGCCCGTAGAAGGCGACGGCGATGACGAGGTGGGCGAAGGCCAGCCAGTCGGTGCCGTAGAGGAGGAACGGGTAGTCGGCGTCGGCGGTGTCGAGCCCGTGCCGCACCCGCACGGTCCAGTCCATCAGCCCCGGCAGCCGCTCCGGCACGGACAGCGCACGCAACAGGCTCTCGGTCCAGCGCAGTTCGTGCACGAGCGGGAAGGCGGTGGCCCCGCTGAGGACGAGACACACCACGAAGAGGACCAACCAGACGCGAATGCCCTTGAGCAGGGCGGCTCTGTCGCTCATGACAGCAGCCTACGCCGACAATTGAACACGTTCAAAAGTGCCCGCGCCCGACAGGACCCACGCCCTCACGGCAGGTCGTCACGCCCCCACCACGCCGGCCTGACCGGCACACCGTCCGCATACCGCTCGACGCCCTCGCCCTCCTCGGCCGCCTCCTCCGTCTCACCGGCCTCGTCCACCGGTTCGTCCGCCGGTTCGTCCGGTGCGGTCCTGTGCGCGCCCGGCGCCTCCTCGGGCTCCGGGGCGACGACGGGCGCGGCGGAGTCCGCGAGCAGCTCCGCCACCGTGAACCGGGTGGCGAACGAGTGCCACGCACCGTCGACGACGAGCAGGAACCCGTCGCCGTCCCTGAGAAGCCTTCGGCGCCTGGGACTTCTCGGGTGCTCGGGCGAGTAGTTCCACGCCCGCCGCTCCAGCTCCGCGAGCGCCTCGGCACGGGAGCCGGTGACATGCGCCAGGACGTACGCCTCGATGTGCTTGTGGTCCCCGGAACCGACGGTCGTCTCGATGACCAGTCCCCAGGTCGTCATGCTCCCTGCCCACCCCCTCGGTGTTCGTACGACACGGTAGACGGACGGCAGTTGGCCCACTTCCCCGGAACGGCAGTGGTCGTCCTGTGACCAGGATCGGTAGTTGGCACTCGGCAATGTTCGTGACCTGCGCTGATGCCAACTAGCTTCAGCAACTCGCGCCCCGGAAACAGAGAGTTAGTTGGCACTTTGGTACAGCGCAGGTCAGGGGGTGTTTCGCCGGGAGGAAGGGGCCAGCCACCCCCTGTCGGCGAAGGTCCCCTGTGCGTCTGACGGACTCCAGGTCCTGATACAGCTTCTCTGCCGCCTGCCGAACCCGCGCCGCACCGGTCGGCGCTGACGTGCTGCTCAGCCCGTGCTGCCGGCAGCAATGACGTTCACGTAGCCCATCATTCCGTTGTCCTCGTGTCCAGTGATGTGGCAGTGGAACATCCATATTCCGGTGAAGTCCGTAAAGCGGATCCGGATCACTACTTTGCCAGCTTTTCCATTGACCTTGTGGGGGACGCTCACGGTGTCCATGTAGTCGGCGGGAGGCTGGGCGACGCCGTTCACACTGAGGACCTGGAACGGTGCGATATGGAGATGGAACGGATGATCGTGGCCACTCGTGTTGGTGAGCGTCCATTCTTCGACTGTTCCGAGTGTGGCCGGTTTCTTGAAAGTCGGCATCTTCATGTCGAACAGCTTGCCGTTGATCCAGAAGTTGTTGCCGCCGTCGTCGCTCAGGGCCACGCTTCGGGATTGGGCGATGGGTTCTCCGGACAGATCGGGTTCGGATCCGGGAAGCGGTCCGGCGATCTGGGGCGAGGTGGCCATGCCCGACGGTCCCCCAGTGGCAGCCGGACCCGTGCTTCCGCTGCCCTGCTGGACATTGACCTTCATGAGGGGGGTGTCGGGGTAGACGTCGCCGTCGCCCGGCGACCCGGCCTCGTGGTGGAGGGTTCTGAGCCAGGTTGATCCGGGGGCTCCGGCGGTCACCAGGACGTCGAAGCGTCCGCCGGGCGGAACCAGAAGGTGCTTTACCCGGGTCGGCGCCACGGAGGGAGTCCCGTCCTGGCCGACGACGGTGAAGGTGCCGCCGCCGAGCTGGAGATCGTAGACAATGGCGTAACCCTCGTTGGCGATGCGCCACAACTGGGTTTCGCCGGCTTTCACGTTCAGCGTGGGCCGGTACTGACCGTTGACCAGGCGGACCGTCGGCGATGCGGGCTCCAGGACCCCGTCCGGGTAGACGATCGAGCTGGTTCCGCTGATCTGGGCGTCCTTGAGTGCCAAGGTGTGAGCGGTGATCTGGCGGTAGGCCGGCGGCAACGATTCGCGGCTGTCCCCGACAATGATTGTTCCCGACAGCCCCGCCCCGATCTGGCTCTCGGTTCCATTGCAGCGAGCATTCGCTGGGGCAGAGGACATCTCCATCCCCGGCATCGACTCGCCGTCCCTGGTGCACATTTCATGGTCGTGGTACCAGTACGTACCGGGTGCCTGGTTTGCGGGAATGTCGAGATGGTAGGTCAGAGTCCGGCCGGGCTTAGCGGACAGCATGATGTTGTCCGCGCTTCCCTTCGGGGACAGATGCATCCCGTGGAAGTGCAAGTTGGTTGACGTGCCAAGTTTGTTGGTCAGTTTCAAGGTGACACGCTGGCCAGGAACCACGTGAAGGGTCGGCCCGACGAGGCTTCCGTTGTAGGTCTCCGCGAGCACCTTCTTGCCCGAGATCATCGCTTCTTTCTCAACCGTCGTCAGCTCAACCGTCAGATCCTCAGGGGTTGCCTTGTTGAGTTCGGGCGGTTCCACCAGCGCAGCGCCGGGCACCATGCCGGCCGCCTGCTTTTCGGTAGTCGGAAGTGGCTTTCCAGCCGCCGAGTTCGGTCTTCTTCCACCGGCCGCCGAGTTCGGCTTTGCGCCCCCGCAACCTGCGAGGCAGGAAAACAGGAGAGTGGCCCCGACAGCGAGGACTCCGAGGCGGGTGATGGGCGATCGACTCGCGGTCGAGCGTGCGGTCAACAAACTATTCCTCTCTGGGTGTACCTGCTGAACGGGGAGCAGAAAGCCCCAGGTTGGACGCCTGATCGCTCCCCACGCTGCGTGCTCCACTCGTACACAAACGACGGCACGACCGCGCCCCTCCTTGGCTCGATTCCATGACGGCCCTGGAGACTTCCTGAGGAACCCTGAGGATTTGATGAGGGCGGAGTGCGCGCGCCGTCCGCGGCCTGGTTGTGACGCACAGCCGCGTGCGAGTTGTGGTGGCCAGGGATGACCCGGTACGGCTCCACCGGGACCTGCTCCGGCCGGGCTGTGCAGCCATGCTTCGGCAGCGGGTCGGGCGCCAGGCGCGTCGGGCCGGATTGCCGGCTCTCGCACAGTCCGCCGCTGCCCGGCCGGTACCGCGGCCGGGCAGCGGCGGACTCGGGCGTGCGGCACCACCGGCTCACCACGCTCCTGTGCCGGACGACGCGAGTCGCGCGACGAACCCGGTGGGTCCGGCGTCAGGACGGCGGCAGGCGAAGGCGGCGGAGCTCACCGAATGCTCAGGTTTCCCCTGTGATGATCGTGCGTGTCGGCAGCAGCAGCCTGCGGTCCCCCACGGACGGAGAGTCGCGCCGCCGACACTTTCGGTCCGGAGCCGTTGGCGGTCGTGGGCCGATGAATGGGCGGCGCCTTCCGATGAGACGTCCCCCTGGTCATCGGAGAGGCACCGCCACCCCGCCCCATGGTTCGACGTGGGCTGGGAGACCCGTCGATGGTGGAGAGGTTCAGCGGTGGCGACAGGGTTCAGCGGTGACGGCAGGAAGCCACCGGAGCCTGTGAGCGCATTCATGTCCTCGCCGACGCCTCGGCGCCTGTCGACGCCTATTCTGGCCGGCATGCGCGTACTGGTGGTCGAGGACGACGATGACCTGCGGTTCGCCGTGGCTGCCGCACTGCGCGGCGGGGGGCTGGCCGTCGACGAGGCCGGGGACCTCCCGGCCGCCGACGAGGCGCTGTACATCACCGGCTACGACTGTGTCGTCTTCGACCGGATGCTGCCGTCCGGCGACTCCGCGGAGTACGTGCACCGGATGAGGGCGGACGGCAGCACCGTCCCGGTCCTCTTCCTCACGGCGCGCGACTCCGTCGCCGACCGCGTCGAGGGCTTCGCCACCGGCGGCGACGACTACCTGGTCAAGCCGTTCGCCGTCCCGGAGCTGGTCGCCCGGGTGCGGAACCTGTGCCGGCGGACCACCGTAGTCCGGCCGTCGGTGGTTCGCTGTGGCGGACTGGAGGTCGACTCGGCCCGCCGCACGGTCCACCGCGACGGTGTCCTGCTGACGCTCACCGTCAAGGAGTTCGCCGTGCTGGAAATCCTCGCCGCCCGGCCCGGCGAAGCCGTACGGCGCACCGAGCTCACAGAGCGCTGCTGGGACGAGCTGACCGAGCCGAACTCCAACGTGGTCGAGGTCCTGGTCTCCCAGCTGCGTCGCAAGCTGGGCGATCCGCCGCTGATCCACACCGTGCGCGGGATCGGGTACCGGCTGGAGCCCCCGGCATGAGACTGCGCGTCGCAGCGGGCCGGACACGCCGCCGGACGCCGCCGACGCCGACCGGCCGGATCCACCGGATGCGACGGCGCATCACCCTGCTCTTCACCCTCGTAAGCGCGCTCGGCCTGATCGGCATGACGGTCTTCGCGGTGCACGCTGACGGCGCGTCCTGGCGCGACCAGGTCGACTCCGACCTGCAGACGCGGACCAGCGACATCGCCGCCGGCCTCACCCCTGACGAGGACGGTGTCCTCGCATACCCGGCCCCGAAGGACGGTGCGTACGACTGCCCCCCGGTGACTCTGTTCACCGCTGGTGGGGGGCACCTGTCCCGCGTGGTCTCACCGCGCCGGCCCTGCCTGGCCGTCCCCGCCCAGGCCCTGCAGGAGGCCGCTGCCGAGGCCGCCCGGGAGGAACACGGCGCCTTGAGCACCGCGACCACACCGAAGGGCCGCCGGCTGCGCCTGTCCGCCGAGCCCGTCACCGGACCGGCCGGCACCACGGACGCCGTGGTGGTCGCGGCCGTCGACACCTCCGGGTACCTGGACAGCCACAGGCGGCTGACGCTGTTCCTCACCATCGCCTGTGCGGTCCTGGTGGTCGTTTCGGCCATGGCCGGCCGCTGGCTCGCCGGACGCGCCGTCCGGCCGGCGCTCACGGCACTCGACCAGCAAGAGGCCTTCTTCGCCGACGCCGCCCACGACCTGCGCACCCCCGTCACCTCGATGCGGCTGCTCGCCGAGACCGGCCTGCGCGGGGAGGCGGACAGCCACGAAGTGCTGCGCCGCACACTGCGCCAGTCCACCCGGATGAGCGAGCTGGTCGACGACCTGCTCACCCGCGCCCGGCTGATGGCCGGCGCCGTCCCGCTGGAACGGGAGCCACTGCGGCTCGACCAGCTCGTCGATGCCATCGTCGCCGACACCCCGGTGCACGGGCACCGGGTGGCCGTCCGGGCCGAAGCCGTGGTCGTCCTCGCGGACGCGGGACTGCTGCGCCGTGCCGTCGCCAACCTGCTGGGCAACGCGCTCACCCACGGCCACACCCCGGGTGAGCCCGCCGACGTCGAGATCACCGTCACCGCGGACGGCACCGTCACGGTCGACGACGCGGGCCCCGGCATCCCGCCAGGCCAGGCGAAGTCCCTGTTCGAACGCTTCCACAGCGGTTCCGGTTCCAGCGGCCTCGGGCTGTCCATCGCCGCCTGGGTGGCCCACGCGCACGGCGGCTCGCTCACCGTCGTCCCCAGTGCCCGCGGCGGGTCCCGGTTCCTCCTGAGCGTGCCCGTCCGGGACCAGAAGCGGCCCTGACGCGGCGCCCGCGCCCGCGGGAACGCCTCACCGAATCCTCAGGTTCCTCCGGGCAGACTTCCCGCGGTCCCCCGAACAGCAGGCAACGAGCAAAGGACGTGCACCACCGGTTCTACGGGACCGGTCCGGAGGCGCGCGGAGCGAGGAATCGGTTTCATGGCCCGGATGCGGGAACACATGGTCGGCGATGTGGTGGCCGAGCGGTTCGAACTCCTGGTGCGGCCGGGAGCCGACGGCATGGGCACGGTGTGGCGGGCCCGCGACCTCGTCGGCGGGATTCTCCCGGAGAGCATCTGCGGGGTTCGTGCACCTGAACGGGCACCATCACGACGCCGTGATCTGGTCGCCGCTTCGGCGGTCCTGCGGGCCGTCGTCCACGAACCGAACTCTCGTCAGATCTTCGCCCCGACGCCTGTTCGCCGACTTTCTACCGTATAGGTCTGCCCGTGGAGCTGGAGTTTCGTCATCTGAGGATGATCCGGGCCATCGGTGACGCCGGAAGCGTGACCAAAGCAGCAGACCGCCTGGGACTCGCGCAATCGGCGCTCTCCAGCCAGCTGAAACGGATCGAAGCCGCCGTGGGCGGGAAACTCTTCGAGCGGGGCCGGGAAGGCGTACAGCCGACCCCGCTGGGCGTTCTGGTGCTGGAGCGGAGCCGAGTTCTGCTGCCCGCGATGCGTCAACTACAGGAGGACGCCCTGCGGTTCGCGACCGCGGCACGCGAGGACAGCGGACTGCACTTGGGGGCGACCCACGGTCCCTTCCTGGGCGCACTGGTCGACCGACTGGCGACAGCCCGGCCCGAGCTGGCGGTGAGCACTCAATCGTCCATGTCAGCCTCGGAGCTGGTGACCCGGGTGGTCGACGGTCGGCTGGACTTCGCCCTGACCGGGTACTGCGGGCACCGCAGTGCGACGGGCGACGAACGGCTGGAATGGCGGGAGATCGCCGTCGACCCGGTGTTCGCCCTGCTCAACGAGGAGCATCCGCTGGCAGGCGAGCGGGAGTTGAGGCTCCAACAGCTCGCTGATGAGCGCTGGGCACTGCCGCCCGGCGAGAGCTGCTTCGGAGAGTGCTTCGCGGCCGCCTGCGTCCGCGCGGGCTTCCTGCCCCGGTCGGTGTACGAAGCCGACGCAGCCTCCTGCCTTCACCTCGTCCTCTCGAACCGGGCCGCCGCCCTGTGCCGGGCGACGTTCTCGCCGCCCGCCGGCACCGTGGCCGTTCCGCTGGCACCACCGCTGTTGAGCTGGCGTCAGCTGATCTGCTGGCGCCCGCATGCGCTGGCGCACCTCGCGGACGAGTTGCTCCGCCACGCCAGAGCGGCACACGCGGAGGCGGTGGCCCGCAATCCGGTGTACGCGGCATGGCGGCGGCAACAGGAGGAAACGGCTGTACGGCTCGGGGAACGCGGGGCTCCACTCTCGGCGGACCGCTGACCCCGTCCGGGCCCGGCCGGCCCCGACCCGCTCGGAACCGCCCGAACGCGACGCCCTGACCGGCCCTTCTCCTCCCGTGTTACAGCCAGGTCCATAGCGCCGACAGAGGGGCACTTTGACATGTCCCCAACGCTTTCCAGCCTGGCTAGGGTTCCGGCAACCCCCACTCAGAGGAGAGCCCAATGCTCCGACGTCACAAGGCGGTTGCCGCCGGTTCCCTGGCCATCGCCGCACTGGTCGCCACGGTCGCACCGGCGGGCGCCAGCACGAACGAGACTGCGATAGCCAGGGCCATGACGGCCCATCAAGAGGTTGCGGCCCCGGTACCCGCCGCCCTGCTCCCGGCGCTCCGGCGCGACCTCGGCCTCACTCCGCAGGCCGCCGCAACCCGCCTGGCCGGCGAAGCCCGGGCCGCCGCGACGCAGGAAGCGCTCAAGCGGGCGCTCGGCAACCGCTGGGCCGGCGCCTGGCTCACCGATGCCGACACCACCCTGACGGTCGCCACCACCGACCCCGCCGCCGCCCGGACCATAGTCGCGGGCGGCGGCCGAGCCCGGGTCGTCCGCAACTCCCTCGCCACGCTCGACCGGGCCAAGGCCACGCTCGACAAGGCGGCCCGCACCGCCACCCCGAAGAACACACCGCTGTGGTACGTCGACCAAGCGGCCAACAGCGTCGTCGTCCAGTCCACCGACACCAACCGCACCAAGGACTTCCTCGCCAGGTCCGGAGTGGACCACGTCCTCGTCCGAGTCGTCCGCGCCTCGGACGCCCCCCGGCCGCTGGCCGACCTCCGCGGCGGTGACGCCTACTACATCAACAGCGCCGCCCGCTGCTCGATCGGCTTCCCGGTCACCCAGAACGGCCAGCCCGGCTTCGTCAGCGCCGGCCACTGCGGACAAGCGGGCTCCAGCGCCGCGGCTCCAGACGGCACCTCCATAGGAACCTTCCAGGGCTCGACCTTCCCCGGCAACGACTACTCGTGGGTGCAGGCCGATACGAGCTGGACGGCCCAGCCCCAGGTCAACAACTACGCCGGCGGCACGGTGACGGTCTCCGGCTCCGCCGTCGCCCCCATCGGCTCGACGGTCTGCCGCTCCGGTTCCACCACGGGCTGGCGCTGCGGAAGGGTCCAGCAGTTCAACGCCACCGTCAACTACGCGCAGGGCAGCGTGTTCGGCCTCACTCGTACCAGCGTGTGCGCCGAGCCCGGCGACTCCGGCGGCTCGTTCATCTCCGGCAACCAGGCCCAGGGCGTCACCTCCGGCGGCTCCGGCAACTGCACCGTCGGCGGAACCACCTACTTCCAGCCCGTCAACCCGATCCTCCAGGCCTACGGCCTGACTCTGGCCACCGGTTGATCCCGGACCGGCTGATACTCCAGCCGGAGTTCCCTGTCTGACCTGCGGGTTTCCTCAGGCGGCTCAGGGGTGAGGGCCGCGGAGCGGTCAGGGGTGGCCTTCTGCAGGCCGCCCCTCGATCGTGCCACGGCGTCGCAGGTAGTGACGGCGGCGCGACCGCTTGGCGTGGTCGGCGCCCGTTCGACCAGCTCAGGGGGCGGTATCGCCCTCGGCGGCCACCAAGGTGAGGCGGTCGGGGACGACAAGCTGCCAGAAGCCGCAGAACCTCCGCGACTGTGAACTCGATCGCACCGGCTGTCCCACCGGTGCCGCCCCCTTTTCTCGGACCTGGCGCGCCGTTGCGGGCGGCCTCTCCCTCCTCATCCACCACGAGATCGACCACCTCGAACCTGCTGTACACCGCTCGCATGCGAAACGGCGTCGATCCGATCTCTTCCCGGTCCGCCGACCTCGTCAAGGCATGGTGGACCCCGCTCGAACGAGACGCCCGGCGCCAATTCGGTGACACACTGCGCCACTCGTACCGCCGCGACTCACTGCCGTACGAACTCACCGGCCTCGACGTCATAGGCGAACCCAACCCCATCGACGTCCGGATCCGCTTCCACGCGGACCCGTCCTACCCGAGGCGCCCAGCGGAGCCTGGCCCCGCGTACTGGGCGACCCGGTGACGGCCGCCGCCCTGCGGGCGCTGCATTCGAACCCGGCCGCGCCGTGGAGCAATGACCGTCTGGCGGCGGAGGCGGGCGTCTCCCGTCCCACCCTGGCGCGCCGGTTCACCACCCTGGTCGGCCGCCCGCCGATGGCCTACCTCACCTGGTGGCGCGTGATCCGCGCCGCCACTCTGCTCCGCGACACCCCGGACACCCTGGCCACCATCGCCGACCGAGTCGGCTACGGCAGCCCGTACGCGCTCTCACACGCCTTCCAACGGGAGTTCGGCACCACACCGGGGCGGTATCGAGCGCAGGCCAAGGGACAACCCGCTGACGTCTAAACAGACTGACAGCAGGAACCCGGTCTGGTGCGCGGCTGCGCTGGTACCTGGCCTTGAATCAGCCGTCGGCCCGGATTCGCCGGCCGACGCGTCGCCGCAGGTTCTCGCAGAGGTACGGCGATGACGATCGCGTCAGGTGGTGCGGTCCCCGGCCGGTCGCCGCTGTGCGGCGTGTTCCACGAACGGCTCCAGGTGTCGGGGTTCCCCTTCGGCGTCACTGCTTTCTGCGCTTGTCAGCCGGTCGAACACGCCGTCCTGTTGCCGCTTGATGATCACGGAGTCGCGGAGATGGACCATGTAGCGCGTGAGTGCAGGGTCCCTGCGGCCGCTCTTCCTTCCCTGATGGAGCAGTTGGTGATCGAAGAGGTTCTCGCGACCTGGCAAGCGGCACGGGATGCAGGAGAGCTGTCGTGGAAACTGGGCCCGAAAGGGCCCCATCCAGATTCCTCCATCGAAGACACCTCCAACCGCCTTGGGCCGGCTGACCGCCGACCACGGTGACCTGAGGCCCAGAAGGAGCACCGTCCCAAGTCGGCTGATCTCGCTCAGCGATCACAGCTGCCTGCGCGAGCGCGGGGAACGCCTCCTCTCAAGCCTGGCAAAGATGTGGGCTCACCATCCTTCTCAGTACGGGCCACTGAGTGAGCAACAGTTCCTTGTTGAGGAATCGGAGAGGCAGTGACCCCGGACCACACAGCGTGGAGGGGCAGGTCGACGACGCCGTGAGAGGGCTCGCGCAGTTCGTCCGCGCCAAGACCTTCGCCGAAGCCCTGACGACGGTCGAGGAGTACTTGGAGATGCCGTACCGGATACGGCGTCGCCCCAAGTCCTCCTCCGCCGTACGACAGCAACTCACCGACGAAGTCAGCGGCCTACTGGCTCAGATGGCAGATGGCATTCCATCAGGCATGGCTCCAGATCGAGGCATCAGCCGTCGCGGGCCCCTACGCGACCCTCGTCGCCACGGCGCGAGCGGAGGCCGGCGCGCAGATGAGTCTCGCCTGGGACCAGCCGCCGATCACCACCGACAGCGGCATGAACCTCGGAGTCCCGTACGGCCGGGACCAATCAAACGCGGCCCGAGCCACGTGCATCGAGGTGATGCGCCGTCACCTGTTAGGACACCCGTGATCTTGGTGCCAACTATCCCTCTTTTGTGCCAACTAAAAATCCTCGTCACATCCAGCACCGCTGTTTCACAGTCCCACGATCGTGTTCCAGCGCTTGGCGAACTCCACCCGTTCCGTGGAGGTGATGTCGCGGGCGATGGCGAGGCGCCGCCGCATGGTGGGGTCCGGGAAGATCAGGGGGTTGTCGGCGAGGGCCGCGGTGTCCTTGTCCTTCGAGGACGCCAGGACCTCCTTGGCCGCGGGGACCGGGCAGACGTAGTTGACCCAGGCGGCGAGCTTCGCGGCGACCTCGGGGTCGTAGTAGTGGTCGATCAGGCGCTCGGCGTTGGCCTTGTGGCGGGCGCGGTTGGGGATCATCAGGGAGTCCGACCACAGCTCGGCGCCCTCCTCGGGGACGACGAAGCGGATGTCGGGGTTGTCCGCCTGGAGCTGGATGACGTCGCCGGAGTAGGCCTGGCAGGCGAGCACATCGCCGCTGACCAGGTCCTTGGTGTAGTCGTTGCCGGTGAAGCGGCGGATCTGACCGCGGTGGACCTGCCGTTCGACCTCGTCGCAGACGTCGTGGAAGTCGGCCGCCGTCCACCGGGTGATGTCCACCCCGTTGCCCTGCATGAGCAGCGCGAACGACTCGTCCAGGCCGGACAGGAGGGTCACCCGGCCCTTGAGGTCGCCGGCCCAGAGGTCCTTCACATGGCGGATCTCGCGGCCCAGCTTCTTGCGGTTGTAGGCGATGCCGGTGATGCCCGACTGCCAGGGCACGGTGGACAGGCGGCCCTTGTCGAAGGCCGGGGAGCGCAGCAGCGGGTCGAGGTACTTCGCGACGTTCGGCTGGTGGGCCCGGTCCATCCGCTGCACCCAGCCGAGGCGTACGAACCGGGCGCACATCCAGTCGCTGACGACGATCAGGTCGCGGCCGGTGGACTGGTGGTTCATCAGCGCGGGGCTGATCTTGCCGAAGAACTCGTCGTTGTCGTTGATCTCCTCGACGTAGTCGACGGAGATACCGGTGCGCTGCTGGAAGGCCTCCAGCGTGGGCCGCCGGTTCGGGTTCTTGTCGTCGGTGTCGATGTAGAGCGGCCAGTTCGCCCAGGTCAGCTTCTTGTCGGCCGCGGAGTCGTCCGGGACGGCGCGGTCGCCGGGCTGGACGTAGGCGGCGGGCACCCCACAGCCGGCCAGCGCGCCGAGCGCGGCGGTGCCGCCGAGGGCGCGCAGCAGGGAGCGGCGGGACATCACGGACGTACGAGAGGAAGTCTGGGGCACCCCGGAAGGATGCCCTCCCGCCCGGCGGGCGGACAATCGACGCTGCGTCGAGCGTGCCGTGCCCTGTCCGACACCTTGTCGATCGCGGTCGCGGGGCCGCGGCGGCAACGCGGTGGGGCGCCAACTCCCAAGGGGCGCGGGGAACTGCGCGACCAGCCCCCACGCACCCTCACCCGGAATGCGGCCGAATCCAGCGGAGCGTCACGCGTCGAGGGACGTCATCACGTGCTTGATGCGCGTGTAGTCCTCGAACCCGTACGCCGAAAGGTCCTTGCCGTAGCCGGACTTCTTGAAGCCGCCGTGCGGCATCTCGGCGACCAGCGGGATGTGGGTGTTGATCCACACGCAGCCGAAGTCGAGCCGCTTGGACATGCGCATCGCGCGGGCGTGGTCCTTGGTCCAGACGGAGGAGGCCAGGGCGTAGTCCACGCCGTTGGCCCACGCCACCGCCTGGTCCTCGTCCGTGAAGGACTGGACGGTGATGACCGGCCCGAAGACCTCGTTCTGGATGATCTCGTCGTCCTGCTTCAGGCCGGAGACGACGGTCGCGGCGTAGAAGTAGCCCTTGTCGCCGACCCGCTGGCCGCCCGCCTCGACCTTGGCGTGGGCGGGCAGGCGCTCGATGAAGCCGGAGACCTGCTTGAGCTGGTTCGGGTTGTTCAGGGGGCCGTACAGCACGTCCTCGTCGTCCGGCTGACCCGTCTTCGTCTCGGCGGCGGCCTTGGCGAGCGCGGCCACGAACTCGTCGTGGATGGACTCCTGGACGAGGACGCGGGTCGCGGCCGTACAGTCCTGGCCGGCGTTGAAGAAGCCCGCCACGGAGATGTCCTCGACGGCCTTGGCGATGTCGGTGTCCTCGAACACGACGACCGGGGCCTTGCCGCCCAGCTCCAGGTGGACCCGCTTGAGGTCCTTGGACGCGGACTCGGCCACCGACATGCCCGCGCGGACCGAGCCGGTGATCGACGCCATCGCCGGGGTGTCGTGCTCGACCATCAGGCGGCCGGTGTCACGGTCGCCGCAGACGACGTTGAAGACGCCCTTGGGCAGGATCGAGCCGATGATGTCGGCGATCAGGACGGTGGAGGCCGGGGTGGTGTCCGACGGCTTCAGGACGACCGTGTTGCCCGCGGCGATCGCCGGGGCGAACTTCCATACGGCCATCATCATCGGGTAGTTCCACGGGGCGACCTGGGCGCAGACGCCGACCGGCTCGCGGCGGATGATCGAGGTCATCCCGTCCATGTACTCACCGGCCGAGCGGCCCTCCAGCAGCCGCGCCGCACCCGCGAAGAAGCGGATCTGGTCGACCATCGGCGGGATCTCCTCGGAGCGGGTGAGCCCGACCGGCTTGCCCGTGTTCTCCACCTCGGCCGCGACCAGGTCCTCGGCGCGCTCCTCGAAGGCGTCCGCGATCTTCAGCAGCGCCTTCTGCCGCTCGGCGGGCGTCGTGTCGCGCCAGGCCGGGAAGGCGCGGGCGGCGGCCTCCATGGCGGCGTCCACGTCCGGCGCACCGGACAGCGGCGCGGTCGCGTACGCCTCGCCCGTCGCGGGGTTGACCACCTCTGTGGTCCGTCCGTCGGCGGCGTCCCGGAACTCACCGTCGATGTAGTTGCGCAGACGACGCAGCTCGGTGCTCACTGCCGGCCTCCTGATTCAGGTACTCGCTGGTACTCGCTGTCCGATTGCTGAGACACCCACCCTAGTCGTCAGACCCACGTTTTCAACACCCCCAGCAGCACCACTTCTGCGAAATCCGCAAGCATCGGACTTCGAAACAACGAATTTCATCGATGCAGGGTTGCGGAACTGTCGAGACCTCGTGCACAGTGAGGTCGTGGCCAGTCGAAGCGCAGACCAGAGGGACTCCGCCCGCGAGTCCAGGAACGGCAACAGCCCCCAGCTGGACGCCGTCTCCCTCGCCATCATCCAGCAGCTCCAGGAGGACGGCCGGCGGCCGTACGCCGCGATCGGCAAGGCCGTCGGCCTGTCCGAGGCGGCCGTGCGCCAGCGCGTCCAGAAGCTGCTGGACCAGGGCGTGATGCAGATCGTCGCCGTCACGGACCCGCTCACCGTGGGCTTCCGCCGGCAGGCGATGGTCGGGATCAACGTCGAGGGCGACGTCGAGTCGATCGCGGACGCGCTGACCGCCATGTCGGAAGTCGAGTACGTGGTGATGACCGCGGGCTCGTTCGACATCCTCGCCGAGATCGTCTGCGAGGACGACGACCACCTGCTGGACGTCATCAACAAACGCATCCGGGCCCTGCCCGGGGTGCGCTCCACCGAAAGCTTCGTCTACCTGAAGCTGAAGAAGCAGACCTACATGTGGGGAACCCGATAACCGTGACCCAGAAGGACCTCAGCCGCACCGCGTACGACCACCTGTGGATGCACTTCACCCGCATGTCCTCGTACGAGAACTCCCCCGTCCCGACCATCGTCCGGGGTGAGGGCACCTACATCTACGACGACAAGGGCAAGCGCTACCTCGACGGTCTCGCGGGTCTGTTCGTGGTCCAGGCCGGTCACGGCCGCACGGAACTCGCCGAGACCGCCTTCAAGCAGGCCCAGGAGCTCGCCTTCTTCCCGGTGTGGTCCTACGCCCACCCGAAGGCCGTGGAGCTGGCCGAGCGCCTCGCCGACTACGCGCCGGGCGACCTGAACAAGGTCTTCTTCACCACCGGCGGCGGCGAGGCCGTCGAGACCGCCTGGAAGCTCGCCAAGCAGTACTTCAAGCTCAAGGGCAAGCCGACCAAGTACAAGGTCATCTCCCGCGCGGTCGCCTACCACGGCACCCCGCAGGGTGCCCTGTCCATCACCGGTCTGCCCGGTCTGAAGGCCCCCTTCGAGCCGCTCGTGCCGGGCGCGCACAAGGTGCCGAACACCAACATCTACCGCGCCCCGCTCTTCGGCGACGACCCCGAGGCCTTCGGCCGCTGGGCCGCCGACCAGATAGAGCAGCAGATCCTCTTCGAGGGCCCGGACACGGTCGCCGCGGTCTTCCTGGAGCCCGTGCAGAACGCCGGCGGCTGCTTCCCGCCCCCGCCCGGCTACTTCCAGCGCGTGCGCGAGATCTGCGACCAGTACGACGTGCTGCTCGTGTCGGACGAGGTCATCTGCGCCTTCGGCCGCCTCGGCACGATGTTCGCCTGCGACAAGTTCGGCTACGTCCCGGACATGATCACCTGCGCCAAGGGCATGACCTCGGGCTACTCCCCGATCGGCGCCTGCATCATCTCCGACAAGCTCGCCGAGCCGTTCTACAAGGGCGACAACACCTTCCTGCACGGCTACACCTTCGGCGGCCACCCGGTCTCCGCGGCCGTGGGTCTCGCCAACCTCGACCTGTTCGAGCGCGAGGGCCTCAACCAGCACGTGCTCGACAACGAGGGCGCCTTCCTGCAGACCCTGCAGAAGCTGCACGACCTGCCGATCGTCGGCGACGTCCGCGGCAACGGCTTCTTCTACGGCATCGAGCTGGTGAAGGACAAGAACACCAAGGAGTCCTTCAACGAGGAGGAGACCGAGCGCGTCCTGTACGGCTTCCTCTCCAAGGCGCTGTTCGACAACGGCCTGTACTGCCGTGCCGACGACCGCGGCGACCCGGTCGTCCAGCTCGCCCCGCCGCTGATCTCCAACCAGGAGACCTTCGACGAGATCGAGCAGATCCTGCGCGCGACGCTGACGGAGGCGTGGACGAAGCTCTGAGCCCCGATCCTCTGATCAGCTGATCATCACCGGCCCCGGTGCCGTCCGTTCGAGTGGGAACGGCGGCCCGGGGCCGTGTGCTGTCCGGCCTCCCGGCACCGGCTGCCTAGCGTGCCAGTGACCGATCGGCCCAGCCTTCGTTCCCCCGGACGAGGGAAGAGGCAAACGGGAAAACGGATCAGAACCGAGGTGTACGCCCATGGAGGCCCCACCGGACAACGACGTGCTCTGGGCGCGCTCGCTGCACTACCGGCACCCCGACGGCTCCCCCGGGCTCGCGGGGGTCTCGCTCGCGGTGCGGGAGGGCGAGATCCTCGCCGTCACCGGCGCCCGCGGAAGCGGCAAGTCGACCCTGCTGTCCTGCCTGGCCGGCCTGCTGCCGGCGGGCGGCGGCGAGGTCTGGTTCAACAGCGTGCCCGTGCACACCCTCGGCCCGATGGCCCGGGAACGGCTGCGCCGGGACCGCTTCGGCTGGATCGGCCCCGCCCCGGTCCTGATCCCCGAGCTGAACGCCTGGGAGAACACCGCGCTGCCCCTGATGCTGCGCGGCACCGGCCGCCGCCGGGCCAAGGTCGCCGCGCAGGAGTGGCTGGTCCGCCTCGACGTCGGCGACAAGGCCCGCTGCCGGCCGCACCAACTCCAGCAGGCCGAACGCCAGCGCGTCGCCATCGCCCGGGCGCTGGCCACGGCTCCCACGGTCCTGTTCGCCGACGAGCCGACGGCCCCGCTGCACCGCGCGGACGGCATCCATGTGCTGCGCACGCTCACCACGGCCGCGCGCTCGCACGGCATCACCGTCGTCCTCGCCACGACCGACCCCGACACCGGGGCCCTCGCGGACCGTACGGTCTCGCTGCTGGACGGCCGGCGCGTGCAGACCCTGTACCTGCCGGAGACCTCGCAGACGGAAGGCCGGGCCGCGTGCTCGCTCTCCGTCTGACCCGCGCGGCCCGGCCCGCCGTCCAGCTGCGCCGCCTGCTGGTGGCGACGGCCACGGCGGGCACCGGCTTCCTCCTGCTGTCCTGCCTCGGCTACGCCCTGGCCCACCCGGGCTCGGCCCACGCCGCCACGCTGCGCCTGGTCTGGTGCGCGGTGCCGCTCGCCGCCACGGTGTACCTCGCACTCGCCGTCGCCCGCACGGACCCCGCCACCAGGCCGCGCCCCGGACTGTCCGCGGCGGGCCTCGGCCCGGCCCAGCTGATGGCGGTCTCCGCCCTGACCACGGCCGTGTCCTGCACGCTGGGCTCGCTGCTCGCCCTGCTGGCCTTCCTCCACCTGCGCGGCGACCTGACGGGCCTGCCCTTCGACGGCGTGGCAGCCGGCTTCCTGGCCGCCGGCCGGCCCTTCCCGTTCCCGGCGGCCCTGACCCTGCTGACCCTGGTCCCGGTCACGGCGTCGGTGACGGTGGCGCTGTCCCTGCGCCCGCGGGACCCGCGCCCCGCCGCCCGGGGCCCGCGCAGATTCGGCCGGTTCGGGGCGTACGGCGAGGTGAGGGGCCGGGAGACGTTCGGGGCGTACGGGAGGTTCGGCGCGCGTCTGGGCCGTAAGGCCGCGGACGGCAGCACGACCGCGACGGCACCCGGCACGGACGGGAGCGGCACCGGCCCGGAAGCGAGCGGCGAACCCGGTGCCGAGCTCCCGGCCCCGGACCCGGCCCCCGCGCCGGACTCCGCGTGGCCCGACGGCACTCCCCAGCCTCCCCAGGGCTCCCCCGCCGGCCTGCCCTGGGGCATCACCCTCGTCACCGCCGGCCTCACGGTGCACGCCTACGCCCCCCGCCAGGACCTCGCCGTCCTCGGCGGCTGGCTCCTCATCGCCACCGGTCTCGTCCTCGCCGCCCCCGGCCTCACCCACCTGTGCGGCCTGCTCCTGCAGTGCACCCGCCCCGGGGCCCTCCGGCTCCTCTCCGGCCGGGTGCTCATGTCGGAGGCCACCCGGATCGGCCGCCCCCTGGGCGTCGTCTGCGCGGTCCTGTCCGCCGGGTACGCCATGACGTCGCTGTACGCCGGCTCGGCGGCGGCGTTCGGCCCCCTGGCCACCCTCGGCGCGCTGCTCGTCACCGGCTGCACGATCGCCACCCTGCTCACCGCGGCCGTGGAGACCCGCCAGTGCCGGGCCGACACGACCGCCGCGCTGCTGCGGCTCGGCGCGCCGCCCTCGATGCTGCGCGTGGCCGCGGCCCTGCGCGCGGCGGCCCTGCTGACCCTGTTCGGCCCGCTCACCCTCGCCGTGGCCGCCCTGGCGGCGCTGCCCGTGGGCCGCTGAGAAGCGGTGCGGAGAAGCGGCTGCGAGGACCGCCGGGAAGATCCGCCGGAAGACTTCCGCAATCGCCGATGAGTTCGAGCCGGCCCTCCGGTCTATCCCCTCGAACACGCTGACCCCAGCGCGCACACCACGGGAGAGAGACCCCATGTACCAGCAGATGATCTTCGTGAACCTGCCCGTGAACGACCTCGACGCCTCGAAGAGGTTCTTCACCGAGCTGGGCTACTCGATCAACGCCCAGTTCAGCGACGAGAAGGCGGCCTCCGTGGTGATCAGCGACACCATCGTCGCGATGCTGCTCACCAAGCCGTTCTACGCGACCTTCACCGACAAGGAGATCGCCGACGCCACGAAGACCAGCGAGGTGCTGGTCTGCCTGAGCGCGGAGAGCCGCGCGAAGGTCGACGAGCTGGTCGACAAGGCGATCGCGGCGGGCGCCACGGAGACCGGCCCGACCCAGGACCAGGGCTTCATGTACGGCCGGGCCTTCGACGACCTCGACGGCCACACCTGGGAGGTCATCTGGATGGACCCGGCGGTGGTCGAGGGCTGAGCCCGCTCCGGCCGGTCGTAGGGGTGCCTAGCATGGGCGGGTGGATCCGACACCCGCCCAGCCGC
Organism: Streptomyces monashensis; assembly: GCF_001866665.1. Taxonomy (GTDB): domain Bacteria; phylum Actinomycetota; class Actinomycetes; order Streptomycetales; family Streptomycetaceae; genus Streptomyces; species Streptomyces monashensis. Next base: position 137,234 of record NZ_MLYO01000012.1, read on the forward strand.
TGCGGGGTGCCCGCAGTCGGGACATCGAGTCCCTCGCCGAGTTCGACGAGGTCGTCGCCGAGCAGGGCACCCTCGCCCGGTACCGCGTCCAGGCCGTCGACCTGACCGGCCGTACGGACGTCCTGCTGACCCTCGACGCCACCGGCGCCATCTTCCTCGGCTGTGCGCTGGCCCCCGAGGCCGCCGCCCGGGTCCGGTCGGCCGGGGCCCTGGTCTTCCCGCCCGTCCCCGGCCTGCCCTTCGACCCGTACCGCGCCTTCACGTACACGCCCGACGAGCTGTTCGAGTCGCTGGAGGAGGGCTACGAGGCGACGCCGGACGCGCGCGCCTACGCCTGGTACCGGCGCACGAAGGCCGACGGCGACGTGTTCGCCTCGATGCTGCGCGCGATCCACGACGACGCCGTGTCCGACGCGATGGACGAACTCCTCGCCGGCGCACGGGTGGTGGGCGTCATGGGCGGCCACGCGACGGGGCGGGGCACGGCCGGGTACGCGGGGGCCGCGCGGCTGGGCCGGGAGCTGGCCCGGTCCGGGTTCACCGTGGCGACCGGGGGCGGGCCGGGGTCGATGGAGGCGGCGAACCTCGGCGCGTACGCGGCCCCCTTCGCGGACACGATGCTGGACGAGGCGCTCCGACTCCTCGCCGCGGTCCCCTCGTTCCGGCCGTCCGTCACCGACTGGGCCCGCACCGCCTTCGAGGTGCGGGCCCGCTGGCCGAAGGGGGGCGCCTCGGTCGGCATCCCCACCTGGTTCTACGGCCATGAGCCGCCGGGCGCCTTCGCCTCGGACATCGCGAAGTACTTCGCCAACGCCACCCGGGAGGACGGTCTGCTGGCCCGCTCCACCGCCGGGGTGGTCTTCCTGCCGGGTGCCGCCGGGACCGTACAGGAGATCTTCGACAACGCGACGCCGAACTACTACGAGTCGCGCGGCGGACCCACGCCCATGGTGCTGGTCGACGAGGGCCACTGGACACGGGAGTTGCCCGCCTGGCCACTGTTGCGCTCGCTCGCAGCGGGCCGGTCGATGGAGTCCCGTATCGCCCTCGTTGACCGGATCGAGCAGGCCCCGGAGGCGATCAAACGTCTCGGTGCTTAATAAGCAGGTAAAGTCAACTGTTGTTGACGGCATATTCATTGACACTGCTTACGGAGCGCTTATAGACCTGTGAGCCTCCTGGGGGTGCTGGGGCGTCTCCCTCATCCGTCGCCGCAACTCCCCCTCAGCCCCCCGCAGTTGTGCACTCTGTAAAGGACAAACGTGTCCATATCCCGCCGCAGCGCACGCCGTTCCGTGCGCATCCTGGGTGTTGCCTCCGCCTCTGCCGCCGTGGTCCTGGGCCTGGCCAGCACCGCGTCCGCGTGCACCATCAGTGAGTTCAAGGCCGAAGCCAAGTGCGACGGCGCCAAGGGTGTCATCGTCGTGACCGACACCGACGGCTCCGGTACCCCCGCCACCATCACCGTGTTCCGCACGAACAGCGGCGGGGTCGAGAAGCAGGTCGGCGAGCAGCCGGTCAAGGGCTCCGCCCAGGGCACCGAGGTCACCTTCCAGGAGAACTGGCAGCCGAACGCGACGTACCGCGTCCACGTCACGGCCGTCCCCTACGTCGACCAGGACATCACGCCTGCGCTGAGCACCCCGTCCACCGCCTGCAAGGGCGGGAGCGCCACCCCGACCGCGCCGGCCTCCACGACGCCGAAGCCGTCGCCGTCGGAGTCCACCCCGGCCCAGTCGGCGTCCCCGACCCCGTCGGGCTCCGCCTCCAGCTCCGCCCCGGCGAGCGCGGGCCCGAGCAACGCGCCGTCCCCGGCCGCCGGCAGCTCGAACCTCGCCGAGACCGGTGCGAACTCCGACACCCCCCTGATCGCCGGAGTCGCGGGCGCGCTGGTCGTCGTCGGCGGCGGCGCGGTCTGGTTCGGCATGCGCCGTCGCGGAGCGCGCGGCAACGGCTGACACCTCACGCGTACGCCACCGCGGCCCGTCCCCCGATCCCGGGGGGACGGGCCGCGGTCGTGTGTCAGCCGAAGGTGGCGTGCTTGCGCCAGAACTCCAGCACCTCACGCTCGCCGTGGACCTCGAGACCGGGTGCGTCCAGCGGCAGCCGGTTGTAGAAGGCGAGCAGCACGGAGGCGAGCGGGCCGCGCAGGGCGACCGTGGCCTTCTCGTGCCCGCGCCGCCACCCGAGTCCGTTCTCGCCCAGCTCGATCAGCCACTCGGCGTTCAGGTCCGGGGCGGCGTCGGTGGCGTGCAGATGGATACTGCGGGCGGGCCCGCGCAGCTCGTCGGCCCACTCGCGTGCCCCGGAGCGCTGCACCCACTCCGCGATCTGCAGCCATTCGTCCAGCGCGTCGGCGGCGACGTCGGGCGCGACGTCGTAGGGCGCGCCGACGGTGAGCGCGGCGTCCGCGCGGTGGACGGTGATCTCGTTCGTCATCCGACGGGCCCAGAACCCGCTGGTGGCCATGCCCATCCAGGACCACACCTTGGCCTCGGGACCGGCCTCGCGCAGCGCCCCGACGATCATCTCGCCGGTCTCCGCGAGCCAGGCGTCGAGCGCCGCCGCGTCGCCCTCGGCCTCCGGTCCGCCGCCGAGCGGCACCTGCTCGCGCGGGAGCATCTCCTGGGCCCGGGCCCGGACCAGCGTGGCCGCCCAGCGCAGGGCGCCGCCCATGTGCCGTGCGAGCTGTTCCAGCGTCCACTCGGGGCAGGTCGGCACGGTGGCCGACAGATCGGCTCCCGAGGTCACCAGGGCCCTGAACTGGCCCATCTGGCGGGCGATTTCGTCACAGTATCGGTCATGCGCGAGCAACGTCATGCCCCACACCCTAGGGCGGGAACGATCAGTCGAGCACGACGATTTCGGCCGCGTCGAACTCCACGCCGACCGCGTCCCCGACCTCCGGCGCCTCCCGCAGCCCGCACGCGGCCTCCAGGCGCGGCTGCCCGTCCCCCGGCCGGAGGTGGACGGCCACATGCGTGCCCTTGAAGGTGCGGGCGGTCACCGTGCACGGCAGGCCCGCGTCGGCCGCCACGAGCCGTACGCCGGCGGGCCGGACCAGCACACTGCGCGCGCCCTGCGGGGAGCCCTCGGGCACCGGGAGCTTGCCCCACGGGCTGTCGGCGGCCGTACCGGCGACGGTCGCCTCGGCCACGTTGTCGAAGCCGAGGAAGCGGGCCACGAACGCGTCGGCGGGCCGCTGCCAGACCTCAAGGGGCGTACCGGTCTGGGCGATCCGCCCGTCGCGCATCACCACCACGCGGTCGGCCAGCGCGAACGCCTCGCCCTGGTCGTGGGTCACGGCGAGTACGGTCGTCCCCAACCGGCCGAACATTTCCCGCAGTTCGACCACCAGGCGCTCACGCAGCGAGCGGTCGAGCTGGCCGAGCGGCTCGTCCAGCATCAGCAGCCGGGGCCGGGGCGCGAGCGCGCGGGCGAGGGCCACGCGCTGCTGCTCGCCGCCGGACAGGGAGGCCACGGCCCGCCGCGCCGCCCCGGGCAGTCCGACCAGTTCCAGCAACTGCGCGACCTCGGCGTCCCGTTCGCCCTTGCCGACGCCGCGCACGCGCGGCCCGAAGGCGACGTTCGCGCCGACGTCCCGCTGCGGAAAGAGCTGGTGGTCCTGGAACATCAGGCCGACGCCGCGCTTGTGCGCGGGGACGCCCGTCCGGTCGCGGCCGTCGAGCAGGATCCGTCCGCCGGACAGGGGCTGGAGCCCGGCGACCGCCCGCAGCAGCGTGGACTTGCCGCTGCCGCTGGGCCCGAGCACGCACACCACCTCGTGCTCGGCGACATCGAGGTCGACCGCGTCGAGCACCGCCCGCCCGCCGAAGCGCACGGTCGCGGCATCGAGGCTGAGCAGCATCAGAACTCCCCCGTCGGCATCTAGAACTCCCCCGTCCGGTCGGTGCGCAGCCGCTCCAGCAGGAGCAGCGCGGCGGCGCACACCACCATCAGAAGGGTCGAAAGGGCCATCGCCTGGCCGTAGTTGAGGTCTCCGGGGCGGCCGAGCAGCCGGGCCACGGCGACCGGGAGCGTGGGGTTGTCGGGCCGGGCGATGAACACGGTCGCCCCGAACTCGCCGAGCGAGACGGCGAACGCGAAACCGGCCGCGACCAGCAGCGCCCGCCGTACCAGCGGCAGATCCACCTCCCGCCACACCCGCCACGGCGAGGCCCCGAGCACGGCGGCGGCCTCCCGGAGCCGGCCGTCCACCGCGCGCAGCACGGGCAGCATGGTCCGGACGACGAAGGGGGCGCCGACCAGCGCCTGGGCGAGGGGGACGAGGATCCAGGACTCGCGCAGGTCCAGCGGCGGCTTGTCGAGGGCGATCAGGAAGCCGAAGCCGACGGTCACGGCGGAGACGCCGAGCGGCAGCATCAGCAGCGCGTCGAAGCTCCGGACCAGCCGTCCGGCGTCCCGGCGGGCGAGCGCTGCGGCGGCGAGAGCGCCGATCACGACGGCGATGGCGGTGGCGGCGAGTGCGTACTGGAGCGAGGTCCACACCGCGTGGACCGGTGCCACCAGGAACGTACCGCCGTCGGAGCTGGTGAGGGCCCGGTAGTAGCCGAAGCCGGGGGCGTCGAGGGAGCGCTGGACGAGGACGGCGAGCGGCAGCACGAGGAGCAGCGCGACCGTGACGAGGACACCGGCGAGCAACGCCCACTGCCCGCTCCCGCGCGGCCGCCGGACGGTGACCGCCGGATCGACGAGCCGCAGCGCCGTCTCGCGGCGCCGTACGGTCCAGGCGTGCACGGCGAGGATCGCGCCGACGGCGGCGAACTGCAGGAGGGTGAGGACCGCGGCCGTGGACAGGTCGAAGACCTCGGAGGTCTGCCGGTAGATCTCGACCTCGAGGGTGGAGAAGGTGGGGCCGCCGAGGATCTGGACGACGCCGAAGGAGGTGAAGGTGAACAGGAACACCATCAGCGCGGCGGCGGCCACGGCGGGGGCGAGCGCGGGCAGGGTGACCCTGCGCCAGGCGCCGAGCGGCGAGGCGCCCAGCATGCGGGCGGCCTCCTCCTGCCGGGGGTCGAGCTGGGCCCACAGCCCGCCGACGGTCCGTACGACGACGGCGTAGTTGAAGAAGACGTGGGCCAGCAGGATCGCCCACACCGTGGTGTCCAGCCGTACGCCCCACAGGTCGTCCAGCAGCCCGCCGTGCCCGACGAGCGCGAGGAAGGCGCTGCCGGCGACGACCGTCGGCAGCACGAACGGGACGGTGACCACGGCCCGCAGCACCTGCTTGCCCGGGAAGTCGAGCCGGGCGAAGACGTAGGCGGCGGGCAGCGCGAGGAGCAGGGTGAGCGCGGTGGAGGCGAGTGCCTGCCAGGTGGTGAACCACAGCACGTGCCGGATGTCCGGCTGCGTGACCACGTCCGCGATCCGCCCGAGCTGCCAGGCGCCGTCCACCTTCAGCCCGCGCGTGACGATCGCGGCGACCGGCCAGGCGAAGAACAGCGCGAAGAACGCGACGGGCAGGGCCATCAGCCCGAGCCGCGTCACGTTCCCGCGCACCGTCCGCCGGGGTTCGGCTACTTCAGTACGAGCGAGGTCCACGCCTTGACCCACGGGTCGCGGTTGGCGGCGATCTTGCCCGGGGCCATCGTCTCGGGGTGCTGGGCGGCCGGGCCGTACTCGGTGAACTCGGCGGGCACCTTCGCCCCCTTCACCACCGGGTAGACGTACATGTTCAGCGGCATGTCCTCCTGGAACTCCTTGGAGACCAGGAAGTCGATGAACGCCTTGGCGCCCTTGGGGTTCTTGGCGTTGCTCAGCAGCCCGGCGAACTCGATCTGCCTGAAGCAGGTGCCGTTCGCCACGCCGGTCGGGGCGGTGCTGGGCCGCTTCTTGGCGTAGATCACCTCGGCGGGCGGCGAGGAGGCGTAGGACACGACGAGCGGCCGGTCGCCGCCCGCCTTCCTGCCCTCGGAGGAGCCGGAGAACTCCTGGTAGTAGGCCTGCTCCCAGCCGTCGACGACCTTGACGCCGTTGGCCTTCAGCTTCTTCCAGTAGTCCTGCCAGCCGGTGTCGCCGAACTGCGCGGCGCTGCCCAGCAGGAAGCCGAGGCCCGGCGAGGAGGTGGCCGCGTTCTCGGTGACCAGGAGGTTCTTGTAGGCGGGCTTGGCCAGGTCGGCGAAGGACTGCGGCGGGGTCAGCCCGTGCTTGCCGAAGTACGCCTTGTCGTAGTTGACGCAGATGTCGCCGTAGTCGATCGGCGTGACCCGGTGCTGGTCCTTGTCGAGCTGGTAGGCGGCGCCGACCTGGTCGAGTCCCTTGGCCTGGTACGGCTGGAACAGCCCGTTGTCGAGGGCGCGGGAGAGCAGGGTGTTGTCGACGCCGAAGAAGACGTCGCCCTGCGGGTTGTCCTTGGTCAGGATGGCCTTGTTCACGGCCTGCCCGGCGTCGCCGTCCTTGAGGACCTTGACCTTGTAGCCGGTCGTCTTCTCGAAGTCCTGGAGCACGTTCTTGGAGACGGCCCACGAGTCGTGGCTGACGAGGGTGACGGTCCTGGAGTCGGCGCCGCTCTTGGTGTCCGCGGATCCGCACGCGGTCAGCGTCGGCATGGCGACGAGACCGAGGCCGACGGCGACGGCCACGAGGGTCTTGTTGTGCACTGGATGTCCTCCTGGGGTTGGCCAGGAAGAACGCGGCCCTGCCCGGATGCCCGGGCAGGGCGCAACAGCTTGAGTGATGACCGAACTTCCTACCCAGAATGACCTGGGCGAGGTTCAGAGGGTCTGCGGCCCTGTCCGCCGCACTCTCAGCGCTGTGGCGCTCCCCTGTCGGAATATGAAGGTGTCGATATGAAGATGTGGGTGACGGTGGCCAGATTACCGCTCGGTGGCCGCCAGCTGACCACAGGCTCCGTCGATCTCCTGGCCCCGGGTGTCCCGGACGGTGACGGGCACGCCGTGGGCCGCGATGGCTTCGACGAACGCCTTCTCGTCCTCGGGCCGCGAGGCGGTCCACTTCGAGCCCGGCGTCGGGTTCAGCGGAATGAGGTTGACGTGCACGGGCTTGCCCCGCAGCAGCCGGCCGAGCCGGTCCCCGCGCCAGGCCTGGTCGTTGATGTCGCGGATCAGCGCGTACTCGATGGACAGCCGGCGCCCGCTCTTCTCGACGTACTCGAACCCGGCGTCCAGCACCTCGCGCACCCTCCACCGCGTGTTCACGGGGACGAGGGTGTCGCGCAGTTCGTCGTCGGGAGCGTGCAGGGAGATCGCGAGCCGGCACTTGAAGCCCTCGTCGGCGAACCGGTGGATGGCCGGCACGAGCCCGACCGTCGAGACGGTGATGCCGCGCTGCGAGAGCCCGAGCCCGTCCGGCGCCGGGTCGGTGAGCGCGCGAATGGCTCCGACCACCCTCTTGTAGTTGGCGAGCGGCTCCCCCATGCCCATGAAGACGATGTTGGAGAGCCGGGCGGGCCCGCCGGGCACCTCCCCGTCCCGCAGCGCGCGCATGCCGTCGACGATCTGGTGGACGATCTCGGCGGTGGACAGGTTCCGGTCCAGTCCCGCCTGTCCGGTGGCGCAGAACGGGCAGTTCATGCCGCAGCCCGCCTGCGAGCTGATGCACATGGTGACCCGGTCCGGGTAGCGCATCAGCACGGACTCGACCAGCGTGCCGTCGAACAGCCGCCACAGCGTCTTGCGGGTGGTGCCCTGGTCGGTGGCCAGATGCCGGACGACGGTCATCAGCTCCGGGAACAGCGCCTCACGCAGCTTCTCGCGCGAGGCGGCGGGGATGTCCGTCCACTGTTCCGGGTCGTGCGCGTACCGCGCGAAGTAGTGCTGCGAGAGCTGCTTGGCGCGGAACGGCTTCTCACCGGTCTCCGCCACCGCGTCCTTGCGCTCGGCGGGCGTGAGATCGGCGAGATGCCGCGGCGGCTTCTTGGCTCCGCGCGGGGCGACGAAAGTGAGTTCTCCGGGCTTAGGCATGGCGCTACCAGTGTCGCAGATCCAATTGAGTGACCTGGGGCTGGCGCTTGCTACGACTGTCGTTAGTAGTCGGCACCTGTTGCCACTGAGCGGCCTCGGACGGCCCAGAGACGGCCCAGGGCGTGGGGCCGTGCAGCTCTCGTATCTGTCGACGCTCCTCGGTCTCGCCTGTTGCTGACGCTCATGGTCAATCGACTGGCAACGGAGGCTTCCCTGGTCGGTACCGCCACCACGTGCGGACCTCGATCACCGCGCCGGCCTCTCGCAGGGGACCGACCCACCTCGACACCACCTCATCCCCAACACCCTCGGCGAGACGCACCGGCGGCGTCTGCGTGACCGTTTGCTTGGCCCTCCATAGCCCCCCGCCCGCAAGCCCGCGGAGCGCCTTCGCCACTTCCAGGGGTTGCGGTCCTGGGTCGAGCAGAACAATGTCCCGGGGAATCTCGTCGCAGATCAGCAAGAACGTCCGGGGCATGCTGCTCCTCAATGCCGGGTGGCCGCTGAATGTAGCCCTGGCGCCTCGCCGCAGGCCACTGGGTTTCCGCCCGGCCGCGCTGGTCGGCCACATGGTGCTCCATGCCGACTGGGGCCACCTGCGGCAGCCCGTCACCCGAAGTCCCTAGTTTGGAAGATCGCGTATGCGGGTGTGGCCTGACCTCGCGAGACGCTGACCTGTGCCTTCCTGGCTAAGCCACCGCGATTCCCCGCTGTTTCCCGTCTCGTGCCCTTGGAACGGGCATGTGGGGGGGCACGTGCGCACCTGAGCAGCGCTCGAACGGTGCGAAGGCGGTTCTGTCTGGTCTCACACCCCCCGGGCCTTGTGCGGGCTTGTAGAGCATACTTCTGGCATGTCGTTGCCTTTCAGTAAGTCGCAGATCACTCGCCTTGGTGAGCGCCTGGTCAAGGCTGGTGAGCCGAGTGACGAGGATCTTGCGGCACTGAGTGAGCTGTTACTGGGGTACGACGAGACGCTGGCCTCAGCCCTGGAGGTAGTTCGAAGCCTCGGGTTCGATCCCACGAGCCGAGTGAAGAACACCGGAACGATCTTGGAGAAGCTCGCGAGGCACGGTGGCTCGTGGCTCAAGAGCATCCAAGATCTAGCTGGCATGCGGATCGTCCTGGAGGGTGGCAGAAGAGCTCAAGACGATGCGGTTGATCTGATCGTGCGGGCCTTTAGCTCGGCTCCGCGTGAAGCGAAGATCGTAGATCGCCGTACAGAGCCCAGTCAGGGCTATCGAGCGGTGCACGTGGTCGTGTTCCCTGAGGGTGTTCCTGTAGAGGTCCAGGTCAGGACGCGGTGGCAGCATGAGTGGGCCGACATGTTCGAGAAGCTGGCTGACTTGATCGGACGAGGGATTCGTTACGGGGAGCCTCCCGTTCACTGGTGGGACACCCTGGACCCTGCGCCTGCGGACGAGTCGCATCACCAGAGGAAGATCTACGATGCCTCGTACCGCCTCCGTGAGGCGATGGTCGCAAGTGCTGTCGCGCTGAGTGACTTCATTGATGCGCTTGAGGCGTATGAAGCCTCTGAAGAGGCGGAGGCTGCCACGGTGCGGCGCTATGGGGACAAGGTTCAAAAGGGTCTGGCCGACCTCCGTGAGCAGATGAGCGGCATGACATCCGTGTCACATTAGGGTGATCTTGGTAGCGTGGGCTTCATGACTAACGTTCTCGTCGTCTATGACCGCTCGGCTGGTCACCTCCTGCATGAGCAGGAGTATGAGCGTCGGCGAGACGCCTTCGCTGCCCGTTTTGAGGCTGAGAAGGAGTACCGGGACCACGCAAACATTGAGGTAGTGGTGCTGAGTGCGAAGAGTCGTGCCGACCTACTGCGGACGCACGCTCGTTACTTCCTCAGCTTGGATGAGCTTGCAGCTCGCATGGCCTGATCGAACCCTCGGAGGCCGGTGGAGCCCCATGAGCGAGTCGAGCTGTCGGGGCGCCACCCTCGGTTGACGGTGGCGCCCCGTGTTGTAGCCAAGCTTTGAGGCCTGGCCTCATCCATTTCAGGTCGATCACAGGGGACCGGCCACGTCGGTCAACCGGTCCTGCGCCTGGGCCGATCGTCCACTGAGGTCCAGCGCCGATCGCTGCTGTTCGCGCCTGTTGGTGTCAGCCGCTGGTGTCAGGCCATGCCGACCCGCTTGACACGCGGCCGCGGAAGGCGCGCTGCGATCACACGCACGACGATCAGAACGATCACTGCGACCACCAACCACGTAGCCTGGCGAAGCAGAGCGGTCATCGCCTCGGCGTTGATCACGCAAGTCACGACCACGGCCAGCGCGATCATGATTTTCTTGCGACTGTGAGTCCCGCGTGCGACAGTTTCAAGCAGGTGGGTGTCGAGCGCTGACAGCCTGCCAAGACCCGGGATGGGCATACGTCCTCCTTGGTTGTCAGAAGGGCGCGCCCGGATCCTCTTCCCAAAGGCGGGCGCGCCCTTCGGTGTTGGTGCTCCAACGGTATGGCACGACGCCGAGACCCCAGGCCGCGCAAGGCAATTGAACCTTGCGGTACACGGGGTAGCACTCGTCACGACATACGTGTGTCAGCGCGCTGACGCCCTTATACCCCTGACCTGTGGAAATAGGGCGGCTATACCACGCGGCACTGACAGAACCCCGTTCATAACGCCTGCGTTATATCCTGCACCCAGCCTTTTCGTAACCTATGCACCCATTTGTATAGTGACTCGAATCACATACTGGGATAGCGGTACCTCCACCTCAACCCACACCCTCCCCAGCTCCCATCCCGTACGCCGTCGACCCACACCACGGTGGAGCGGGCGTGGTTCATGGCGTCCAGGTGGAGCGCGCCACTGTACGAACGACCTGGACGCCATGGGCCGCGTCTGCTCGGCTCTGCCTGGGTCGATGGTGTGCGGGATGGGAGCCCCCAGCATCCGCCACGACGGACCCGCAGTCGGGAACGGCGCCCCCTCCATCCCGGTGCCGGCCGATCCCCCGCCGGAGGCACTGTTCTGACCATGGCCGCGATGTGCGGTGATCGGCTCATGGCCACCGGCCCTATCCACCAGTGGGCGCGCGTCGGCGCAGCGCGGGCGGAGCGGGCCGGAGGCAGGAGCGTCGCCCGCAGCGGAGCCGGGAAGCGCGCCCGGCGGAGCGGAGCGCAGCCGGGGCTTGATGAGGTAGAGAAACCTGTAACAGCTCGGTCTAGAGGACAGCGCTCCGCTCGGCCAAGTCACGCAAGGCTTCAGGCACTCGGGGACCGGAGAGTTGGATCAAGTCTCGAATGACCCCGCGGGCAAGGTGGTGGTCTTGGATTTGCTCGGGCGCCAAAGCCTCGGCCTCCAGGATCGCGGCTGTGGCCTCGCCGACGTGTCGCCGCTGCGCGTGTGCTCGCGCCACGTCAAGCAAGAAACGCGACTGCCGCTCGGGCGACAGGCCCGATGTGTCAACGTCCTGGGCCACCTCCAGGGCAAGCCCCGCATCCCCTAGCTCAACCGCTGTACTTACGGCGTGGACCTCCACGTTCGTCGGCCCAAACTCCGTGTCAAAGTCGTTGCGGTCCTCACCCAACCGAGCCGCGATCCCTCGCGCCCGCTCAATGTGTTCATGGGTCCGTCCCCGATTCCCCTCCCTCGCGTTGATCACCGCTAGGACCAGGTTCATTGCGCCCAACAGCGACAGTTCTTCAGGCGGGCACGCTGGGGCCTCTGCCCTTGGCGCCATGACGGCTACTGCGGACTTCGCTGCCTGCTCGGCCTGCTCCATGTGCTGTTGCCGCATGAAGGCATGCGCCATGCGGAAGAGGCTCGCAACGACCTCCAGGGGCTGTCCCGCAAGTTCGGCTGCTTGCAGTGCCCGGTCTGCCGCGATCCATGCCGCATCCGCCTGGTCCTGTCGCGTGAAGCTGGCTGCGGCTACCTGGTACGCCTTGGCGCGTAGAGAGTGAAGCTCCGTGCGCTCACCTGCGGGCGCGTGACGTACTGCGGTCTCGATGCTGGGCAGCAACTTGGCCAGATGATCGCTCAGCGCCGCGTAACTCGATGCGTGCACGAGAGTCCACGCCTCTTCGACCTGGTCACGGAAGTCGGCAAGCGACGGAGTCGGTTCGGCTGGAGGTTGCTGAAAGAGGCTGCCCAACGCGGGGTGACCTGTGAGGGCTACTCGTAGTCCGTCGAGGTCGTTGCTCCTCGCCGGGGCCTCTGGTTCGGCTTCCTCTGCTGGGGGAGCGTCTGGCCGAAGCTCTCGCACCGACACGTTGAGCGCGTCAGCCAGAGCTTGCAGAACCGACAGTCGCTCGACGGGCTGTACGCCTCTTTCGACCTGAGACACCCAGCTCTCTGAACGCCCCATCGCGGCGGCAAGGTCGCTCTGCGACATGCCTGCGGCGCGGCGCAGCTCCTTGACCCTCGGGCCTAGGGCCGCGGTGTCGGAAGTTGTCACTTCTCGGCCCCGGTCGGGTACTTGCCAGCGTACGGCTGGAGGCGGTCAACCTCGGTCTTCTCGACGTACTTGTCCCGCTCCGTCAGGAAGTGACGCGTGTGCGGCTGGCGCTCGTGCTCCTCGAAGGCGGCTCGATCGGCGTACAGCTCGAAGAAGATCCGCTCATTGGGGGCTCCCTCGACCTCGTGGCACGCGTACACCAACGTGCCCGGCTCGTGTGCCTGGATCCCTGCGGCGGTCTCTCGGATCAGCGTGTCAAACGCCTCGCCAGCGCCGCTGCGAAGAGTGAAGCGGACAAAAAGCCCGTAAGTGCTCATTTATTCCTCCCTTGCCTTCGTGCTCAGTCTCGCAGACCCGGAGTTCCGCTACTAGTCGCAGTTTTTCTGTTGACTCGCAGTTTTTCTGCGAGTAGCTTCGGTGGTGTCGCAAGAACAAGGCGCCCCCGGGCTACGTGCCATCCGCCAAGATCACGACGCAGCCCGGGGCTCATCCCAAGAGGGAGACTCCAGAATGCCGTCATTCAAGATCGACGTTTCGACCGCTGTGGTGTTCGTGGCGACCGCCCCGGAGGCCAAGATGGTCAACAAGAAGACCGGTGAACGGGCCGTGGACCGGGAGACCGGTGCGGACCTGTCGACCGTGGGTCTGCTGGTCTCGGATGAGGGGGAGGGGAACCTCTACCAGGTGACCGTGCCGGAGACCGGTCTCCCCAAGGGGCTGACGCCGGGTACGCCCGTGGCCGTGACGGGTCTGAAGGCGCGTGACTGGGAGAACGAGTTCAACGGTCAGAAGCGTCACGGGATCTCGTTCCGCGCGGTCGCGGTCACCCCGCTGGGGGCCTGATCATGACCGACGTAGCTGCCTGGTTCGAGCTGGGAGGTGCCGCGGCTGGTGTCGGTGGGCTCGGCTATGCCAAGGCCCGTGCCCCGCGCGTGTACTGGTCGCTGGTGGGTCTGCCGGTCACCTGGTCCCGGTTCACCTGGAACTACAACTCCACGATGGAGGTGTGCGGGCTGACGGTGCAGCCGTCTCGCCTGCGGGCGTTCATGACCCGGAACGTTGCCCGTCGGGAGGTGCGGCCGGTGCCGCCGAAGGTCCGCCGGGTTAGGCCGACCATGACCGGTCTGAGGATTACGCTGCGGCTTCCGGCGGGCCTGGAACCGGCCGACCTGGCTGCCGCCTCCCAGCGGCTCCGGCACGCCTTCGGGGTGCAGTCGGTGACCGTGGTGGAGACCAAGCCGGGGTACGTCGAACTGAGGATGACCGGGTACGACGTGCTTCGGCGGGTCCGGCTTCCTCGCTCGGCCCGCCCTCGTGACCTGGTCGTCCCTGTCGCGCTGCGGGAGGACGGCACGGTCTTCGAGCGGGACTACCGCAAGGTGCCGCATGCGCTGACGCTCGGGGCGAACCAGTCCGGCAAGTCGGTGTATCAGCGCAACCTGGTCAAGGGTCTGGCGCAACTGCCGGTCGCTCTGGTCGGGATCGACTGCAAGCGCGGGGTGGAGCACAGTGCCTATACGCCGCGGCTGTCGGCTCTGGCCACCGATCCGCAGAGTGCCGGGTACCTGATTGACGCTCTGGTCGGCGAGATGGAAGACCGCTTCGACCTGCTTTCCCTCCATGGTGTCTCCGATGTGTGGGCTCTGCCGGACAAGGTCCGCCCGGTCCCGCTCGTCGTCCTGGTCGATGAGGTGGCTGAGCTGTTCTGGGTGACCTCGAAGAAGGATGAGGCGGCTCGGGACCGCACGGTCATGCAACTGGTCCGGCTGGCTCAGATGTCCCGTGCGGTCGGGATCTACCTGGAGGTGTGCGGCCAGCGTTTCGGCTCCGACCTCGGCAGGGGCGCGACCACGCTGCGCGCTCAGCTCACCGGGCGGGTCGTGCACCGGGTCAACGACAAGCAGACCGCCGAGATGGGCTTGGGAGACATCGCCCCGGACGCGGTCTCTGCCGTGACCGTGATCCAGCCGGATCGCCCCGGTATCGCGGTGGCCGGTGACACCTCCGGCGGCTGGTCCCGCATCCGCACCCCGGAAACCACCCCCGAACAGGCCGCGGCTGTCTGCCGCGAGTTCGCCCACCTGACGCCGGAGTTGCCGTTCCTGGCACCGTTCCGGCCCGTCCTCGGCATCCCGACCCCGAAGGACGCACCGGCTGTCGAGTCCATCCCGGCCGCTCCCTGATCACCCCTGCTCCACGGTCGGCGTGACCGCCTCGCGCCAGGTCCCTACCCGAGCCATGCCTGAAGCAAGGAGATCACCCGTCATGTGCCCGCACTGCGAGGACTTCGCCCGCACGGTGCTGATGCTCGGCCAACTCGCCCTCTACGCCGACATGACCAGCGCGGATCAGGACTTCATCGACGCCATCGGCCCGTCCCTGGCCGTGTCGCTGCCGGAGCCGCCGCCCGGCGTCTTCCCGCCCGGCTACGACCCGAACGAGGGGCCCGAGTACCCCGGCCAGGAGCGGTGACCATGGCCACCGCGAAGAGGCCCGCCACCCGCCGCAAGGCGGCTCCGCCGGAGCCTGAGCCTGCGAAGTGCCCGGTCTGCAAGGGCACCGGAGAGGTCTCCCGCACCGTCGGGGTCGGCCGCAAGCACCGTGCGGTTGGGGCTCAGACGGGCCTGTGCCTGAACTGCCTTGGCTCCGGCGACGCCCCCGCCGACTAGCCCCGCTGCCGAGACCGGGCGGCCGACCACCAACCGCCCGCCCTGGCCCCGTCCCGATCACCAGAACGGAGACGCCTCACCATGTCTCAGCCGCTGACCACCTTGGACGATCTCACCGCGGATGACTTCCTGCGTCGGCTCGCTGCACTGCGAGATCAGCGGGAACAGATCGACCGGGACATCCGCGCCTGCCTGGCCTACGCGCGGGAGTTCACCGGCCCCCGTCCGTACACCCTGGCCTCGCTGGCTGAAGCGGCCGGACTGTCCATCTCGGGCGTTCGCACCGCCTACACCCCGGCCGACTGTGAGGCCGTGGCCCGTGCGCTGGGCCGCGCTCCCCGGAGGCGGGGATGACCCGGCCCACTGGGCGCCTCCGCCCCGATGCCGTCCTCGTACAGGCCGTGATTGCCGGGGCCCTGTCCTTCGCCCACCTGCACGACCTTGCCGCCGCGGCCGGACAGTCCGGCTGGAAGGCCTGGGCCTACCCCGTCTCGGTCGACCTGCTCCTCGTCGCCGCCTGGCGCAGGCTGCGGGTGCAGCGCTCCCGGCTGGCCTGGTGCTGGTTCCTCGTGGCCCTGGTCGCCTCACTCGGCGCCAACGTCGCCACCGCCGGATTCCTCGACCTGGCCAACCCGCCCGCACTGCTCCGCCTCGGCATCGCCGGATGGCCCGCCCTCGCCTTCCTCGGCGGCACCCTGCTCGCCCACTCGCCCACACCCGACCCGGCCGACAACCCGGCGCCGGTTCGGCCGGCACCCACAGCACCCGCACCCGACCCGGAGCCGGAGCAGATCACCGCCCCGGAGCCCGCTCCGGCTCTGCCGGAAACGGCCCCGGCTGTGCCGCCCGCGCTGGTCGAGCACGCCCGCAAGGTCGCCGCCGACCACCGCACCCGCACCGGCACGGACATCGACACCGCCACCCTGCGCGCCCGGCTCGGCGTCCCTGACGACCTCGCCGGGGCCATCGCCGCCCAACTCGCCTGACACCCAAGGAGGTTCAACCATGCGCCCGTCCATCGAGTCCGCTCTGAAGCGGTCTGCCGAACTCACCCGGAGCAACCGGCTCGTTGACGCCGTGGCTACGGCTGAAGCCGCGATGAACCAGGCCACCGGCGACGAGCACGCCGAGATCCGGCAGTGGCTGACTGACCACGCCGACGACTTCACCGGGTCGGAGGGCTGACGTGCGCCCGAACCGCTTCTACGACGTGATCCGCATCGGGCCCGTTCAGGTCGGCTCGTACAACAACGGCCGTGGTCAGATCCGGCACGCCGCCGCCTGCACCGCCCCGAAGTGCGGCTTCTCCACCGACCACGGCGACCGCTCGGCCGCCGAACTCGCCGCCCGCACCCACCACTGCACCGCCTGATCCGGAAGGAGACCCGCTCGTGTTCACCCCGAAGTACCCGACCCCGGACACCGCCCCGGCACCAACCGTCATCCAGCCGCAGGCCCCCGCCCTGGCCCCGGCCCCTGCCGTACAGGCCCCGGCCTTGATCGCGCCCGTGGCCCCGGTCCCGAACCGGCCGACCATCCAGCTCACCCCCGGCACCGCGCTCGCCCTCGTCGGCGGTGGCACCGCCGTGGTCCTCGTCGTCGGCGCGGTCCTGGTCTCGCTCCTGCTGGCGGTCGCCATCACCGGCATGTCCGTCGCCGTGACCGCTGTCGTCCTGCGCTCGCTCGTCAACAACCAGAAGGGTCACTGACATGGGCTTGTTCAGCCGCAAGAGCAGCACGCCGGAACCCGCCCGCAACGAGGAGATGGTGGAACTCGGCCGCGAGTACGCCATCGCCCGCCGCCACCGCGACACCAAGGCCATGAACCGGATCATGCGGCAGGTCGGCAACGACAAGGACGTGACCGACCTGAGCGACTTCCGCGCCGGCCAGGAGTCCTACGACTCCATCCCGCCCATCCCCCGC
Source organism: Streptomyces monashensis (assembly GCF_001866665.1). Classification (GTDB taxonomy): domain Bacteria; phylum Actinomycetota; class Actinomycetes; order Streptomycetales; family Streptomycetaceae; genus Streptomyces; species Streptomyces monashensis. The sequence goes on from NZ_MLYO01000012.1 coordinate 154,193, forward strand.
GGCCGCAACCGCCGCCGCTAACGGCCCCCGGGGCGGCTCTCTCGCCAAAGAACCGCCGCCCCGGACGCCTCCACCCATTCCTGATCCACGGACCCGAAAGGGAAGCCCCATCATGCCTCAGCGCGCCCTGAACACGCCCGTCTGCCGCGACTGCGACGGCTTCTCCACCGCCGCCATCGACACCGGCACCCGCAACACCGACGGCACCCGCGCCACCCTCCGCGTGAACTGCCCGACCTGCAAAGGCACCGGCCACACCGCCCCCGCCCCGGCGCTCGCCCGGGCTGGGAGGTGATCGGCGTGTTCCGCAAGCCCTCCAGCGACCTGTACCCCACCGAGGAAAAGCCCGGCCTGCGCGTCCGCGGCGGCACCCGCTACACCAGCTCGCAGGGCGACTACGTGTGCGGCAGCTGCGGCGCGGAGGACCACGCCAACGGCGACGACAACGTCAAGGCCCTGGTCGAGGACTACACCGCCAACCACGGCCCCTCGCACGGAAGGAAGTAACCGCGTGACCACCGCCACTACGGCGGGCCTGGACCCGGTCACCCTCGCCGATGTGCTGAGGCTGGCCGGGTCTCCGGACTACGTCCGCATCCAGGACCAGATCCGCCGTACCGGCGGCTGCTCCGACCCGATCCACCTGCAAGGCTCCACCGTCACCCGCGACACGGTCACCGGGCAGGTCCTGCACCACTACTCGACCGACACCGAACCCGGCGGACGGCTCCGCCTCGCCTGCGGCAACCGCCGCGCCTCCCGCTGTCCCTCCTGCGCCTGGACCTATGCCGGAGACACCTACCACCTCATCCGCGCCGGACTCGTCGGCGACCCGACCAAGGGCACCCCCGAAACGATCAGGGATCACCCCCGCGTCTTCGCCACCCTCACCGCCCCCTCGTTCGGCCCGGTCCACAACCGGCACGACAACCGGCCCTGCCGGTGCGGCACCCGACACAGCGAGGACGCGCCCGAACTCGGCACCCCGCTCAACCCCGACACCTACGACTACGCGGGCGCCGTGCTGTGGAACAACCACGCCTCCGACCTGTGGCGCTACTTCACGATCTACCTGCGCCGCGAGATCGCCCGTCACGCTGGCCTCACCCAGAAGGAAGCCCACGCACAGGCTCGCGTCTCCTTCGGCAAGGTCGCCGAGTACCAGAAACGCGGTGCCGTCCACTTCCACGCCGTGATCCGCTTCGACGGCCCCGACGGACCCGACAGCCCACCTCCGGCCTGGGCCACCCTCGACCTGCTCACCGACGCCATCCATGCCGCCGCGGCCCGGGTCCAGGTCGACGTGCCGACCGCCGGGGACCAGCCCGCCCGCAGCCTCACGTGGGGCAAACAGCTCGACGTGCGCCCGATCCGGGCCTTCGGCAAGGGCGAAGAGATCACCGAACAGGCCGTCGCCTCCTACGTCGCCAAGTACGCCACCAAAGCCGCCGAGACCACCGGCACCGTCGACCGCCGCATCGGCAACAAAGAGGCCCTGGCGCTGCTCGGCGTGCCCGACCATCCCGCCCGGCTCATCGCGGCATGCCTCGACCTGCACGCCCTCTACCCGGACCGGAAGCTTCGGGACTGGGCTCACATGCTCGGCTTCCGGGGCCACTTCTCCACCAAGTCCCGCCGGTACTCCACCACCCTCGGCGCCCTCCGCCAGGTCCGCGCCGACTACCGCGCCGCCCAGCAACGCGCGGCCCTCGGCCTGCCCGACCCCGACGACGAGACGGAGGCAACCACGCTCACCCTCGCCCACTGGACCTACGCCGGCCACGGCCACACTCCCGGCGAATCCTGGCTCGCCGCCAACATCCGCCGCGACATCCAGCACAACCGCGAGATCGCCCGCGACGAACTACCCGCCCTGCTCGCCGACGAAAGGAACTTCTGACCATGGCCTCAGAGCTGCCGAACCGGTTCCTGACCCCTGAGGACCTGGTCGAGATGTTCGAGCTTCCCAGCGTGGAGACGGTCTACCAGTGGCGCCGGAAGCACACCGGTCCCCGCGGCTTCCGGGTCGGCCGACACCTGCGCTTCGACCCCAGTGACGTGCGGGCCTGGGTGGACTCCCAGCTTGGGGAGGCTGCCTGATGGCTGGCCACATCCAAGACCGCTGGTACAAGACCGAGACCGGGCCGAACGGTAAACCTGGCAGGGTCAAGACCGAGCGCTACGGCACCGGCATGCGCTACCGCGCCCGCTATATCGGGCCCGACGGCACCGAGAAGTCCAAGAGCTTCCCGGACCGACAGAAGCGCCTCGCTGAGCAGTGGCTGACCGATATTGCGTCGGACATGTCGCGCGGCCAGTACATCGACCCGCGCGCAGCTCGGATCACCTTCAAGGGCTACGCCGAGAAGTGGCTCAAGGCGCACGGCATCGACCCGGCCAGTCAGGTCGTCGTCGAGCAGCGGTTGCGCCTGCACGCGTTCCGTCTGATCGGCTCACGGCCGCTGGACTCGTTCCGCCCGGAGCACATCCGCGGCCTGGTGAGCGCGCTGGAGAATGACCCGGCCGTGAGCGGCGGCTACGCGCGGAACATCTACGGCGACGTGCGGGCCGTTCTCAGTGCAGCCGTTGACGACGGGCTCTTGCCTCGCAACCCGTGCTCCGCGAAGTCCGTCCGTCCGCCGGCCGCCGAGCAACGCCGTGTTGTGCCGTGGCTGCCTACCCAGGTTCGCGCGGTCCGTGCCGCACTCCCCCAGCGCTACCGGCCCATGGTGGACGTGGGTGCCGGGTGCGGGCTGCGTCAGGGCGAGATCGTGGGGCTGGCGGAGGATGCGCTCGACTTCGACGGCGGCATCATTCGGGTAGTCCGGCAGGTGAAGCTGATCCGCGGCAAAGCCGTGTTCGCCCCTCCGAAGTGCAACAAGGAGCGGGACGTACCACTGCCGCCCTCCGTGGCTGAGGCCCTGCGGGCCCACATGGACGCCTGCAAGCCGGTGGAGATCACGTTGCCCTGGCGTAAGCCGGACGGCCCGAAGGTGTCGGCCCGCCTCCTGTTCACGAACACCGCGAGCGGGCTCGTCTGGCGCAGCAACTTCAACATCCAGGAGTGGAAGCCTGCTCTCGCGGCTGCTGGCTTCATCGCGGAAGCCGGGACGGACGGCAAGTACCAGTCCGCCCGTGAGCACGGCATGCACGCGCTGAGGCACTTCTACGCCTCGGTGCTGCTGGACGCCGGCGAGAGCATCAAGGCCGTGAGTGAGTACCTGGGGCACTCCGACCCTGGGTTGACGCTGCGGGTGTACGCGCACCTGATGCCGTCGAGCCAGGAGCGTACGAGGAGGGCGGTGGATCGGGTGCTTCTGCCGGCCCCGCGCGAGCCTGACGGCCCAGAGACGGCCCAGTGACCCGCACCAGGCCCCCTATCCGCGCCGAACGCGCTGGTAGGGGGCTTATTGCTGCCCAACTACTGCCAGTTCTCCGGGCTTAGGCATGGCGTTACCAGTGTCGCAGATCCACTGGGGTGGCCTGGGGCCGGCGGTCGCTACGGCCGTCGTCGGCGGTCGTCACCGGCCCGGTGCGCCGCTCAGAGGCAGGGGACGTTGGCGTAGCCCGGGTAGAAGTAGCGCCCGGCCGGGCCGGCGCTGTGGACGCAGCGGTCGAAGCCGGGGCTCTGGGGCTTCGGGCTCTCGGTGGCGGCGGTCGCGGTCGGAGCGGCGAAGGCGATCACCCCGAGGACCACTGCCGCCACCATCGATTTCTTGCCCGGTATGCGCCTCCGGAACGTCTTCATCGTCGCCCTCCTTCGGGCTGGTACGGGAACGCCGCGCGGTACACAGGGCGACAGTTCGGCGCTCGTGATGGCGCCCATCCTCATATGCCGCAGACATGGCGTCAACACCCTAAATCCGGGCATTAACGCTGAAACTTGACTGTGGAGCGACCTGGCGCCGCGGTGGTGACGGTCCGGGTACAGCGAGTGCAACGTGTGCAGGGGACGGCGAGCGACGTGTGAAATTCTGCCGACGAACGGTCGGGTTTCCTGGTCAGGCCTTGTCCTGCTCTTTGCCGTGCCGTAACAACTGGCGCCATGAACCTTTTCGGCCGCAATTCCTTTCACCGGCGCGCGCAGCCGTCCGCCGCGCCCGTGGCGACCGCGTCACCGGTGGCCGGCGCCACCGCCACCGCCGTACTGCCCGACCCCGCGCTGTCGGCTCTCACCGGCGAGTGGCTGATCGATCCCGCGCACAGCAGGATCGGGTTCTCCGTACGGCACGCGATGGTGACCACGGTGCGCGGCGCGTTCGCGCAGTACGAGAGCCGGCTGTACTTCGACGGCCGCGACCCGTCCCGGTCCCGGGCCGACATCGTGCTCTACACCTCCAGCGTCGACACCGGCGTCGAGCAGCGGGACGCCCATCTGGTCGGCCGCCAGTTCCTGGACGCCGCGGCCCATCCGCGGATGACGTTCACGAGCACCGCCGTGCGGCTCGTGGGCAAGGACGTCTACCGCATGACCGGCGACCTCACGATCAAGGACACCACCCGTCCGGTCGACCTGGACCTCACCTACATCGGCCATGTCACCGACGCGTTCGGCGACGAGCGGGTCGGCTTCGACGGCACCACCACGATCAACCGCTCCGACTGGGGCCTTGCCTACGACGCCCGGCTGGCCCAGGGCGGGGCCATGGTGAGCGAGACGGTCCGCCTCCAGTTCGACATTGCGGCGATCCGCACCATCCCCGCCGCCTGACCCCGGCATGCGGAAGTGCCCCCGCCCTGCGTCCAGGGCGGGGGCACTTCCGCATGCGGCCACCGACTCACGACAACCACCGCCGGCTCACGCCGACCCGACGAACACCACCAGCAACAACCACACCACCGGCGCGGTCGGCAGCAGGGAGTCCAGGCGGTCCATGATGCCGCCGTGACCCGGGAGCAGGGTGCCCATGTCCTTGATGCCCAGGTCGCGCTTGATCATGGACTCGCCGAGGTCGCCGAGCGTGGCGCTGGCCGCGACCGCGAGGCCGAGCAGCAGGCCCTGCCACCACGTGCCGTCATCGATCAGGAACTGCATGCACAGCGCGCCCGCGACCATCGCGAAGGCCACCGCGCCCAACAGGCCCTCGCGGGTCTTGCCGGGGCTGATGCGCGGGGCCAGCTTCGTCCTTCCGAAGCGCCAGCCGACCGCATACGCACCGGTGTCGCTGACGACCGTCAGGAGGAGGAAGGTCAGGACGCGCCACGGGCCGTCGTCGGCCGTGAGCATCATCGCGACGAACGTGGCGAGGAAGGGCACGTAGAACGCCGCGAAGACGCCTGCCGTGACGTCCTTGAGGTAGCCCTCCGGCGGTTCCGTCATGCGCCAGACCAGGACCGCGAGCGCGGTGAGCGCCATGGCGACCCAGGCGCCCTCGGCACCGCGCACGTACCCGGCGACCACCATCGCCGCACCGCCCACCGCGAGCGGCACGAGCGGCGCCTTGATCTCCTTGCGCTCCCGCAGCCTGCTGGTCAGCTCCCACAGGCCCACGACCACGGCGACCGCGACCACGCCGACGAACACGGCCTTGTAGACGAACAGGGACGCGACGATCACCACACCGAGTCCGACGCCGACCCCTATGGCCGCGCTCAGGTCACGGCCCGCGCTCTTCTTCTGCGGCGCTGGCGCCGGCTGGGGGGCGTCGGGCATGGGCTCCGGATTCTGGTTCTCGGCCGAGAGGGACCCACCCGGTGCGGGCTCGGGCCGTACCTCGTTGTGGAACGGGGGGCCGCTCGGCCGAGCAGCCCCCCGGTCGTCCTGGTCCCCGCCATACGCGGGTACGTCGGGCACGATGGGCATGGGGCGAGTGTGCTGCGCCTGAGGCGCATCGTACGCGGGACCCGCCGGGGCGGCTCCCTGGGCGGGCCCGCCCCCGGTGGGCCCCCAGTAGCCGGCCGGACCCGCCGCCCGCGGCGCCCCCCAGGAAGAGTCGCTCATCAGACTTCGAGCAGTTCCGCTTCCTTGTGCTTCAGGAGCTCGTCCACCTGGGCGACGTACTTCGCCGTGGTGTCGTCCAGCTCCTTCTCAGCACGACGGCCCTCGTCCTCGCCGACCTCGCCGTCCTTGATCAGCTTGTCGATGGTGTCCTTGGCCTTGCGGCGCACGGAACGGATGGACACCCGGGAGTCCTCCGCCTTGCCCTTGGCGACCTTGATGTAGTCGCGGCGGCGCTCCTCGGTCAGCTCGGGGAACGTCACCCGGATGATGTTGCCGTCGTTGCTCGGGTTGACGCCCAGGTCGGAGTCGCGGATGGCCTGCTCGATGTTGCGCAGCGCGCTCTTGTCGAACGGCGTCACGACCGCCATGCGCGGTTCCGGCACGGAGAACGAGGCCAGCTGGTTGATCGGCGTCAGGGCACCGTAGTAGTCGGCCACGATCTTGTTGAACATCGCCGGGTGCGCACGGCCGGTGCGGATCGCGGCGAAGTCCTCCTTGGCGACCACGACGGCCTTCTCCATCTTCTCCTCGGCCTCGAGGAGGGTCTCTTCGATCACCACTTGCTCCTGCGTGTCTTGAGTAAGGCCCGGCTGCGGTTCCTCGTCGGGGCGGCGGCCGGCTGCGTCGCGTCTTCTTCCTGCACGGTTCCCGACCGGCAGGACATTGTCCATCCCCCGGCCAGGGGCCGGCCCCGTTACGGGGCCGTGCACCACCGGCCGGATCGATGCCGGGTCAGTCCCGGCTGCCCTGGTCGCCGACCAGCGTGCCGATCTTCTCACCCTTGACGGCCCGAGCGATATTGCCCTCCGCGAGCAGCTCGAAGACCAGGATCGGAAGCTTGTTGTCGCGGCACAGCGTGATGGCGGTGGCGTCGGCGACCTTCAGGTCGCGGGTGATGACCTCGCCGTAGCCGAGGGCGTCGAACTTGACGGCGTCCGGGTTCCGCTTCGGGTCGGAGTCGTAGACCCCGTCCACGCCGTTCTTGCCCATGAGCAGCGCCTCGGCGTCGATCTCCAGGGCACGCTGGGCGGCGGTGGTGTCGGTGGAGAAGTACGGCATGCCCATACCGGCGCCGAAGATGACCACGCGGCCCTTCTCCAGGTGGCGCACGGCGCGCAGCGGGATGTACGGCTCGGCGACCTGGCCCATGGTGATGGCGGTCTGCACCCGGCTGTCGATGCCCTCCTTCTCCAGGAAGTCCTGGAGGGCGAGGCAGTTCATGACCGTGCCGAGCATGCCCATGTAGTCGGAGCGGGCCCGGTCCATGCCGCGCTGCTGGAGTTCGGCGCCGCGGAAGAAGTTGCCGCCGCCGATGACCACCGCGATCTCGGCGCCGTCCCGGACGACGGCCGCGATCTCACGGGCGATCTTGTGCACCACGTCCGGGTCCACGCCCAGGCCGCCCCCGCCGGAGAAGGCCTCTCCGGACAGCTTCAGCAGAAACCGGCCGCGTACTTTGCCGTCGTCGCTCTTCTGGGCCTTGGTGGTCATGGGAGATCCCGCCTCTTTCACGTGTTGCACATACGAAGAAGGCCATTGCCGGCGGGGTCGCTTTTCGCTCCCATACGCGGCAATGGCCTCCTCGTCAGATCTGCTGCCGTCCGCCTCACGCCGGGGTGGGGCGGTGTACGCGGACGACTGCTTACGACCCTATCGGGATTTCTCCCGGGATCGCTCCCGGAATCCCTCCGTGGGTCGTGCGTCGATCACGGTACGGGCTCAGATGCCGACCTTGATGCGCGTGAAGCGCTTCAGGGTGACACCGGCCTCGTCCAGAACCTTCTGGACCGACTTCTTGTTGTCCAGCGCGTAGGGCTGGCCGAGCAGCGTGGCGTCCTTGAAGAAGCCGTTGAGGCGACCCTCGACGATCTTCGGCAGGGCGGCCTCGGGCTTGCCCTCGGCGCGGGTGGTCTCCTCGGCGACGCGGCGCTCGGACTCGACGACCTCGGCCGGGACGTCCTCCTTGGAGAGGTACTTCGGCGCGAAGGCGGCGATGTGCTGGGCGACACCCTTGGCGATCTCGGCGTTCGGCTTGTCCAGCTCGACCAGGACACCGATCTGCGGGGGCAGGTCGGGCATGGTGCGGTGCATGTAGGCCGTGACGTAACCGCCGGAGAACTGCGCGAAGCGGTCCAGGACGATCTTCTCGCCGAGGTTGGCGTTGGCCTCGTCCACGAACGCCTGGACGGTCTTGCCGGCCTCGATCTCGGAGGCGAGCAGGGCCTCGATGTCGGCCGGGGCGGTCTTCGCGACGTGCTCGGCGATGGCCTTGGCCACGGCCTGGAACTTCTCGCCCTTGGCGACGAAGTCCGTCTCGCACTTCAGCTCGACGAGGACGCCGGAGGTGTTGTCGTCGGCGATGATGGAGACCACGGCGCCGTTCTCGGCGGAGCGGCCCTCGCGCTTGGCGACGCCCTTCTGGCCCTTGATGCGGAGCGCCTCGACGGCCTTGTCGACGTTGCCCTCGGCCTCGTCCAGCGCCTTCTTGCAGTCCATCATGCCGGCGCCCGTGAGCTCACGGAGCTTCTTGACGTCGGCGGCGGTGTAGTTCGCCATGAGTCTGTGAGTCTTTCTCGAAGTCTGGAAGATCTTCAGGTCAGCACGGTTTTGCGTTCCACATGTACGCGCGGATCACATACATCGTGCCGACCTACGGGTGAACAGCGGGGGCGGACTTCACCGCGCCGGGGCGCTGTGGTGCCGTACCGCCCCCGCTGTCGACGCCTGCGTCAGGCCTGCTCGCCCTCGGCGGCCTTCTCCTCGGCCGGGGCGGCCTCGGCAGCCGGGGCCTCGGCGGCGGCCTCGGCCGGCTTCTCGGCCTCGGCGGCCGGAGCCGCGTCCTCGGAGTCCGCCTTCTTCTCGCCCTCGAGCAGGTCGCGCTCCCACTCGGCGAGCGGCTCGCCCGCGGCCTTCTCGCCCTTGTCACCGGTGGCGACGCGAGAGCGGGAGATGAGGCCCTCGGCGACGGCGTCGGCGATCACGCGGGTGAGCAGGGTGACGGAGCGGATCGCGTCGTCGTTGCCCGGGATCTTGTAGTCGACCTCGTCGGGGTCGCAGTTGGTGTCGAGGATCGCGACGACCGGAATGTTGAGCTTCCGGGCCTCACCAACGGCGATGTGCTCCTTCTTGGTGTCCACGATCCAGACGGCGCTCGGCACCTTCTGCATCTCGCGGATACCACCGAGGGTCTTCTCCAGCTTGGCCTTCTCGCGCGAGAGCACGAGAAGCTCCTTCTTGGTCAGACCCGACGCGGCGACGTCCTCGAAGTCGATCTGCTCGAGCTCCTTGAGGCGCTGCAGACGCTTGTAGACGGTCGAGAAGTTGGTGAGCATGCCGCCCAGCCAGCGCTGGTTGACGTAGGGCATGCCGACACGGGTGGCCTGCTCGGCGATGGCCTCCTGCGCCTGCTTCTTGGTGCCGACGAACATGACCGTGCCGCCGTGGGCGACGGTCTCCTTGACGAACTCGTAGGCGCGGTCGATGTACGACAGCGACTGGAGCAGGTCGATGATGTAGATGCCGTTGCGCTCGGTGAAGATGAAGCGCTTCATCTTCGGGTTCCAGCGACGGGTCTGGTGACCGAAGTGGACGCCGCTCTCCAGCAGCTCCCGCATCGTGACGACGGCCATGGCCGTATCTCCTCGAATTTCTCGGTTGTGCCGCGTCCGCCGGACGGCGGACGCGCCTGACGCCCGCGATGCGCCGTGCCGCTAAGGACCGAGAGGCGCTGACACCGACCGCTTGGCGGCCCGGTGTCGGGGCGTGCGAAGTCGACCCGGTGACCCGGATCGCCAGAAGAAGTGTACGGGACCGCCGGGGCACCGGGTGACGCCGCTCTCCACAACCGGGGAGTCGTCCACAGACTCCGGCCATGATCGGCGGGGCTGCGGGACGGTGTTCGCATGCGACGAGCGATGCGATACGCCCTGGTCCCGGCGTCCGTGCTCCTCTGCCTGGCGATGGCGGCCCTGCTGCCCCGCTGGGCCTGGGCGGACCCGTCTCCCCCGCCCCCACCGGCCCCGGTGCCCCGGATCGCCCGGACCTGGCCGGTGGGCGTACGGCCGCCGGTCCTGCGCGGCTGGGATCCGCCGGCGTCGCCCTACGGCCCGGGTCACCGCGGCGTCGACCTCTCGGCCCCGCCCGGCGCGCCGGTCCGGGCGGTGGCACCGGGCCGGGTGTCCTTCGCGGGGCGGGTGGCGGGGCAGGGCGTGGTGTCACTGGACCTGACGGGCACGGCCCTGCGCACCACCTACGAGCCGGTCAGCCCATCGGTACGAAAGGGCGACGAGGTCCGGACAGGAGACGTGGTGGGCACACTCGAACAGCCGAGCACCCCCCACTGCCCGACAGCATGCCTCCACTGGGGACTGCTGCGAGGCGGGACATACCTGAACCCGCTGTCCTTGCTGCCACCGTGGCTGCGAGAGAGGGGGCCGTCGAGACTGCTGCCGGTGCTGGACGTACCGCTGCCGGAGGGTGAGGGGCGGTAGCGGGTGGGGGCGGGCGGTCACGGTCCCGGGGCGGTGACGCTGAGGAACGGTCCTGATCCGGGGGCGGCCACGCCGCGCGGGCAACGGGGTGGCGGAGCAGCAGGCGACCGGGCTGCGGGAACGGTCGGGCCACGCGGGCGAAGTCACGCTGCGGGCAACGGGGTGACGGAACAGCGGCAGGTCGGGCAACGGGAACGGTCGGGCCACGCGGGCGCCGAGACGGCGGGCGGTCGCGCCCCGACCACCACGGCGGTGAACAGTCGCGCCGGGCCCACGGAGCCGCAGGCGATCAAGCCACCGGGGTGGCAAGGCCACAGGCGGTCGCGCCGCGGGGGGGGGTGAGGCCGCGGACGGTCGCGCCACAGGGGTGGTGAGACCGCAGGCAGTCGGGCCACAGGGGGGTGAGACCGCGGGCAGTCGGGCCACAGGGGTGGTGAGACCGCGGGCAGTCGGGCCACAGGGGGGGGTGAGACCGCGGGCAGTCGGGCCACCGAAGCGACGCAGCCGCAGGCAGTCGGGCCGGGCCCGCCGGAGCAGTTGAGCCGCGGACGGTCGCGGCGCCGGGGCGATGCGGTCGCTGTCGGCCAGGCGACGGCGGCGGGCCCGGTGCGGACCGGGCGACGGCGGCGAGCCCAGTGCGGGCCGAGGACGGCGGCGAGCCCAGTGCGGGCCGGGCGACGGCGGCGAGCCCAGTGCGGGCCGAGGACGGCGGCAGGCTGGGAGCGGGCCGGGGGCAGTGGCGAGCCCGTGTGTGTGGGGGCGGTGGCGGCCCCGGCGCGCGTGGGGGCGTCAGCCCTGTACGCCGTGCAGGACCATCGTCACCGCCGCGTCGGTGACGGCCTCGGGGACCTCCGCCGCCCCCAGCTCGATCCTGCGCACCGCCGCGTCCACGACCCCCTGGACCAGCATGGCCGCCAGCCGGGGCTGCTCGTGTCCCATCTCCCCGAGTGCCTCGACGATCATCGCGACCAGACCGCCGTGTGCCGCCCGGATCTTCTCCCGCGCGCCGGCGTCCAGCTCGCTCGCGGAGATGGCCACGACCGCCCGGTGCCGCCGGTCCCCGACCAGCGCCAGCTGCCTGCGCACGTACGCCTCGACCTTGCCCTCGGGCGATTCCTCCCGCTCCATGGCGGCGGCCACCTCGGCCGCCCACAGCGGAAAGTCGACTTCGCACAGCTCCTCGACCACGGCGGCCCGTGACCGGAAGTACTCGTACACGGACGAGCGCGCGAGCCCCGTCCGCTCGGCGAGAGCCGGGAAGGTCAGCGCCTCCGTCCCGCCCTCGGACAACAACGACCGAGCCGCGTCCAGCAGGGCGGCTCGCTGCATCGACCGGTGCTCGGCCACGGAGGCCGCTCGAATCCTTGGCACGCCGTCCACTTTACGGACGCCCCGAGCCGAACGGGAGAGCCGATCGCCCGCGCGAGATCGGCGACAGGACCGCGCCGGCCCCGCACCGGCCTCACTGTCCGAAGCTCGCCAGCTTGGCCCGCAGCTGGAGCACGGACTTGGTGTGGATCTGGCTGACCCGGCTCTCGGTGACCCCGAGGACATTGCCGATCTCGGCGAGCGTGAGCCCCTCGTAGTAGTACAGCGTGACCACGGTCTTCTCGCGTTCGGGCAGTGTGTTGATCGCGCGCGCGAGAAATCTGCGCAGTTCGCGGTCCTCGGCCACCTCCACGGGATCGTCCGCGGCGGTGTCCTCCAGCGTGTCCATGAGGCTGAGCCGGTCGCCGCCCTCGCCGCCGACATGCAGCAGCTCCTCCAGGGCGACCACGTTGGCCAGCGACAACTGGCTGAACACGGCGTGGAGTTCGTCCACCTCCATCTCCAGCTCGGCGGCGACCTCGCCCTCGCTCGGGGTGCGCCGCAGCCGCGCCTCCAGGGTGGCGTAGGCCCGCTCCACGTTGCGCGCCTTCTGCCGCACCGACCTCGGGATCCAGTCCAGCGCCCGCAGCTCGTCGATCATCGCGCCCCGGATCCGGGTGATCGCGTACGTCTCGAACTTGATCTCCCGGTCGATGTCGAACTTCTCGATCGCGTCGATCAGCCCGAAGACCCCGGAGGAGACGAAGTCTGCCTGCTCCACATTGGGCGGCAGCCCGACACTCACCCGGCCGGCCACGTATTTCACGAGCGGCGAGTAGTGCAGGATCAGCTGCTCCCGCAGCCGGTCGTCACCCGTCGCCTTGTACGACCGCCACAGCTCGTCGAGCGTCGAGGGAGCGGGCGGCCGCGCGCTGCCACCGTCGCGGGCGGCTGGGGGGATCGCCGCCCGGTCTGACCCGGAGGTGTGCTGGGGCATTCGTCGCCTAGTGCCGTTCTGCCGTGAAGTGCTGTGAAGTGCTGTGAAGCGCCGTGGGGTGTCGTGAGTGCCGCGGGCCGGCGGTGGTGGGGTTGGCGGGTGAATGGGCTGCCTGGGTGAGCTGTCGGTCTGATGTCGAGTTGGTGCGATCTGTATCACTGACTTCGTGAGCGTAGCGTGACTGAGGTGTCGCGGTGTGCGAACAACGAGGCTCCACCCCTGCGCGGCCCCTCCGGCCGGTCTCGCGAGCGCGCCGTACAACCCGCTCCGCGCGACCGGCCGACGGCGCCAACTCCGGGAAACGTCAAGGGCGTCGGGCATTCCCCCGGACGGCCGAACCCCCCGGGTCAGCGGGGGTCGTGACCGGTGCGGACGGACATCACCGCCTGGCGTGTCAACTTCCAGCCGTCGCCGTGTCGTTCGACGTAGCCAAGTGCTCGGAGTTCGTACAGTCTCGCGATCGCCTCGTCCCGCGTGGTCCGCGCGCCGAGCGCGATCTCGTCGGCGGGGGCCGCGCGGTCGCCGGGCAGGGCGGCGAGCACGGCCCGGACAGGGGGATCCAGCAGATCGCGCGGAAGCACGGGCCCGCGCCGGACCGGCGCCAGCTCGCCGATGTCGCCGACCAGCTCGACGATCTCCGCGGCGTCGGTGACCAGTGCGGCCTCGCCCCGCAGCAGTTCGTGCACGCCGGCGGAGAGTGCGCTGGTCACGGGGCCGGGCACGCCCATGGTGAACCGGCCGAGACGCTGTGCGGCCCGTGCGGTGGACAGGGAGCCGCTGCGGTGGGCGGCCTCCACGACGACGGTGCCTCGGGTCAGTGCGGCGATGACGCGGTTGCGCAGGATGAACCGGCTCGGCGTCGGATGGTCGCCCGGCGGCAGCTCGCCCACGACCAGTCCCTGCTCCGCGATCCTGCCGATCAGGGCGGCATGGCCGCGCGGGTAGGGGCGGTCGACACCGCAGGCCAGGACGGCGACGGTGGCTCCGCGGCCGGCGAGGGCGCCTCGGTGGGCGGCGCCGTCGATGCCGTAGGCCCCACCGGACACCACCACCCAGCCCCGCTCGGCGAGCCCGCTGGCGAGGGCGGCGGCCACGTGGGCCCCGTACTCCGTGCAGGCCCGAGCCCCCACGACGGCCACGGATCTCAGCGCCCACACCCGCAGGCTGGGCCGTCCGCGCACCCACAGTCCGAGCGGCCGGGCGTCCCCGAGATCGTCGAGCTGCCGGGGCCACTCCGCGTCGCAGGGTGCCACGAACCGTGCCCCCGCACTCCCGGCCGCCTCCAGATCCCGCTCGGCATCGGCCTGCGCGGCTCGCGCGACAAGCCCCGCCCACCGCTGCTCGCTCACCCCCGGCAGCACTTCGCCGCCCCGCAGCCGCCGCACCACCTCCCCCACTCCGAACTCCCGCACCCACCGCCCTCCGACCTCGTCCCCGGGCTCGATGACGCGGGTGAGGAAGATCCGGCCGAGCAGTTCGCCGTCGCGGCTGTCGTCCGCTGTCATGCCGACGCCCCGATGGCCATCGGCACACCGCGCGGCACCCCCGTGCGCAGTTGCAGGGCCAGGGCGACGTCCGTGGCGTCCGGGCGGTCGTGTCCGACGAGGTCGGCGACCGTCCAGGCGACGCGCAGGACCCTGTCGATCCCGCGGGCGGTGAGCATGCCCCGCTCGAGGTTGCGCTCGGCCTCGTCCATCGCGCCGGGCGCCGCGTGATAGCGGCTGCGCAGCTCCCGGCCGGGCACCTCGCTGTTGGTGCGCCACGCGGTACCGGCGAGGCGGGCCGCCGCCCTTTCCCGGGCCTGCCGCACCCGCCCGGCCACGGTCGCCGTCGACTCGCCGCGGGCTCCGGGTTCGGTGAGCTGGGCGCGGGTGACCGGGTCGACCTCGACGCGCAGGTCCACCCGGTCCAGCAGCGGGCCGGAGAGCCGGGACTGGTAGCGGCGGATCGCCGACGGCGGGCACTCGCACAGCGAGTCGCGTTGCGAGAAGCGGCCACAGGGGCAGGGGTTGGCCGCCAGCATCAGCAGGAAGCGGGCCGGGAACCGCACGACGCCCGCGCTGCGGGCGATCACCACATGCCCCGACTCCAGGGGCTGGCGCAGCGCGTCGAGGTTCTGGCTGTGGAACTCCGGCGCCTCGTCGAGAAACAGGACTCCGCGATGGGCGAGGGACACCGCACCGGGGCGTGCGACGCCGGGGCCGCCGCCGACGAGTGACTGCATCGTGGCCGAGTGGTGCGGGGCGCAGTAGGGGGCGGCGTCGATGAGCGGTTTGCCCGGTGGCAGCAGTCCGGCCACCGAGTGCACGGCAGTGACCTCCAGCGATTCCTCCCGGGTGAGCCGGGGAAGGACGGCCGGCAGCCGTTCGGCGAGCATGGTCTTGCCCGCGCCCGGCGGCCCTTCGAGGAAGAGATGGTGTCCTCCGGCGGCGGCCACCTCCACGGCCGTACGGGCCGAGGTCTGGCCGACGACGTCCGCCAGGTCGTGATCGTGGTCGTGCTGTGCGGCCCCGACGCTGTGCATGCCGGTGGCCGCGCCGGTGCCGGGCATGCGCAGACCGGCCAGGAGCGGGTCCGGGCGGCCCTGCTCGTCCGGTTCCTCGTCGGGGACGGGTTCCTCGGCGAGGACCGCGATGAGCTGACGCAGGCTGCGGACACCGAGCACGGACACCCCGGGGACCAACGAGGCCTCCGCGGCGGCGCACTCCGGTACGACCACCTGCTCGTAGCCGGCGTCGGCCGCCGCCAGCACCGCGGGCAGGATGCCCCGCACCGGCCGTACCCGTCCGTCCAGGCCCAGCTCTCCGATCATGACGATGTCGGCGAGGACGCGGGGATCGATCCGTTCGGCGGCGCCGAGCACCGCGCAGGCGACGGCCAGGTCGAAGCCCGAGCCGGCTTTCGGCACCGATGCCGGGCTGAGCCCGACGGTGAGCTTCTTCTGCGGCCATTCGCCGCCCGAGTTCACCACCGCCGCCCTGACCCGGTCCCGGCTCTCCGTCAGGCTCTTGTCCGGGAGGCCGACCAGGGTGAAGGCGGCGACGCCGGGTTCCAGGTCGGCCTGGACCTCGACGACCACTCCTTCGACACCGACCGGGGCGACCGAGCATGTGCGGGCGAATCCCATTCAGGCCACCCCCCGCGCGTGCTCGACGGACGGGGCACCGCGCCGGGGCAGCAGGACACCGACCAGGTCGATGCGGACGCCGCCCGGGGGTGCTCCTCCGTGGGCCTGGATCCAGTGCTCGGCCAGCTCGCGAAGTTTCGCCGCTTTCTCCGGGCCCACCGCGGCCATCGGGTGTTCGTAGTCACCGCCCCGGCGGGTCTTGACCTCGCAGATGACCAGCGCGTCCCCGTCACGGGCCACGATGTCGATCTCGCCGGACCGCCCGCAGCGCCAGTTCCGCTCCAGGATCGTCATGCCGGATGCGGCGAGCCGCCGGGCGGCCAGGTCCTCGCCGTACTTGCCGAGTGCTTCTCGTGCGTTCATGTCGGCACCACCTCCGGCGCCAACGGTCACGCATCCGACCGCACGATGTTGATCTTGGTGAGCTACTCAGCGGTTGTGGAAAACGTCGCCACCCTTTCGAGTGAAACTGACGTCATCAGCCGCCCGGAAGCTCCAGGTCGCTCTTGTTCAGCTCTTCGATGTTCACGTCCTTGAATGTCAACACGCGTACCTGCTTGACGAACCGAGCCGGCCGGTACATGTCCCAGACCCAGGCGTCGGCCATCGTCACCTCGAAGAACACCTCGCCCTGGACCGAGTGCACCTGCATCTCGTAGTCGTTGGTGAGGTAGAAGCGCCGCTCAGTCTCGATCACGTATTTGAACAGACCGACGACATCTCGGTACTCCCGGTAGAGCTTCAGCTCCATCTCGGTCTCGTACTTCTCGAGGTCCTCGGCGCTCATGGCATGTTCCCCTTCAGCCGTGCGATCCCACCATTGTGCGCCAGTCCCGGGTGCCCTCAGACGATTTCCGTGTCGAGGGTCATAGGACCGGCCGGGGGACCTTCGTCGAGGAGCCGCTGGAGCAGCTCGGCGAGTCTGGTCGGATACACCGTCTCATGTGCCCGGGTCAGTTCCCGGCACGTCCACCAGCGCGCTCCGGCGACACTGCGCCGCTCCAGCTCCGTGAGTGCGGTCGGCGCGGTCGCCGTCTGTGCCGTACGGGCCAGGTAGTACCACTCGTCCTGGTCCCAGCGACGGCCCGCGAAGGGGAAGGAGCACCTGCGCCGCCACAGCACCGGGCCGAGTTCGACCTCGGTGATGCCCGTCTCCTCGGCCAGTTCCCGCAGCGCCGCCTGCTCGCGCGTCTCGGCACCCTCCAGACCGCCGCCGGGGGTGAACCACCAGTCGTCCGCCGGGTCTCCGGGCTCATGGCCGTGCAGGAGCAGGATGCGGTCGTCCGGGTCGAGCAGGACCACCCGGGCCACCTTGCGCGGCCCGCTCTCGTGCGTGTCCTCGCCGGTCCGCGCGGCCTCAGCGGGCACCGGCCGCCTCCGGGCGGGCACCGCGCGCGCGGGAGCGGCCCTTGCGCGCGGCGATCGGGCCGTAGGCACCGCCCGCGAGCACCAGCACGGCACCGGCGGCGATCAGCAGCTCGATGATGCGCAGCGGCCCGGGCTGGGAGAGCGGGCCCAGCGCCTCGAAGCCGGTCGGGCGCCCCAGCATGCCCTTCCAGGGCCAGACGACGGCGTCCACGCGCGCGGAGACGGCATCGCTGGAGACCGTGCCCTTGGCCGCGTCGGTGAGGTGGGCGGTGGAGTCGAGGGAGCCCTGGCGCTCGTCACCGAGGAGGAAGAGGCGGCCCTTGGGCACGGTCACGGTCGGGAAGTTCATGTTCTCGGCCAGACTGCCCTTGGGCAGATACGGTTCGTCGATCTGCTTGCCGTTGACGGTCAGCTTGCCGTTCGTGCAGCAGGAGACGGTGTCGCCGCCGACCGCGACGACCCTCTTGACCACCTTGGAGTTGGTGACCCAGGTCTTGTCCTCGAAGACGACGACGTCGCCGCGCCGGACGTCCCCGCCGTGGACGCGCTGGGCCAGCACGCGGTCACCTGCGTCGATGGTGGGGGTCATGGAGCTGGTGGGCACGGTGTACGGCCGGTAGGCCACGGCTGCCCAGGCGAATCCGCCGAGGAACAGCACCAGACCGAGTGCGACGGCCACCCCGGACAACCGCTGTCCGAGCCGGCTGCCGCCGGCCTGTGCCGTGCCTGTCCCGCCGCTGCGCGGGGCCGTACGCGTCGTGCTCTCGCCGCTCATGGACCCGCACCCTACCCGGCGGTACCGGGCGGGGGCAGCCCCTGTCCCGGACCGGCGGCAAAGGCTCGGCCACCGCCGGACCGAACCGCTCCGGATCGCCTCGGCCGGCCCGGACACGCGGAAGGCCCGGTGCGCACCGACGAGTCGGTGCGCACCGGGCCCTTCGTGGTCACTTGCTGCCCGCGGACGCCTTCCGCCGCACCTTGGACTCCAGTCGGTCCCGGCGGCTGCGCCGCCACACCACCACCGGCAGCACCGCCGCTACGGCCACGCCCTGCGGGGCCACCGTCAGGGCGGCGGACGCGGACGACTGCTGGTTCAGGTCGGGCTGGTCGAAGGTGTCCGGGACCGGCAGGGTGCCCCAGCGGTTGATCGGCCAGGCCTTGACGATCGCGCGGCCCACGACGTCACTGACCGGGACCATGCCGTGGTGCTTGTCGGTCTGGTTGTAGCGCGAGTCGCGGGAGTTCTGGCGGTGGTCGCCCATCACCCAGATGTACCCCTTGGGGACCGTCACCTTGAACTGGCCGCCCTGGTCGTCCACGCTGCACGGCGTGTTGCCGGGGTAGACGTACGGCTCGTTCAGCGCGTGGCCGTTGACCAGCAGCGGGCCCGAGTTCTTGCACTCGACCGTGTCACCGCCGACCCCGATCACCCGCTTGATCAGGTCCTTCTCCTCCGCCGACGGCATCAGGCCGATCCAGCTGAGGACCTTCTGCACCGGGTTCGGGGTCGGCGTCGGCTCGCCCGCCAGCCAGTTGTCCGGGTCGTGGAAGACGACCACCTCGCCACGGTCGGGCTCGGAGCCGAACCACGGGGTGAGCTTGTCGACCAGGACGCGGTCACCCTGTTGAAGGGTGTTCTGCATCGAGTCCGACGGAATCGAGAACGCCTGCACCAGGAACGTCTTGATCAGCAGCGCCAGGACCAGCGCGATGCCGATGAGGATCGGCAGCTCCTTCCAGAAGGAGCGCGGTTTCTTCGGCGTGGGGGTGGTCCCGCCCTCGCCCGCGTCGTCCGCCCCGGGGGGCCGCTGCTCGTCGTCCCGTGTGCCGTCGTCGCCCGTCATCTCGTCATTCCCGGAGGTCACGGCGCCGTCCGGGCCGTTGGCGTTCGCTTCCACGGGGTGCCCGCGGTGCTCTTCGCCGTCGTGTCCCGACCGTGCGCCAACCGCCACATCCCCCACGCCAACTCCTTACTCTGTGCCACCGCCTGCCCGTGACACGGCGCAGGCCCACCACTCCCATAACGAGCGGGAGTTCCGCAGGGGTCGGGAGCTGAGTGATTCCGTTCGGATTCTCGGAGGTAACCCTATGCGACAGCAGGGGAGCGGCGGCCGTACCCGACACGGAGTGGGCGACGCTTGCGAAGGTTTTAGGTTCCTGGAGGCGGGTCCAGTGGTCGAAGGGCCAGCCGATGGCGACGGCCCGGCCGACGACGGAGTTGACGGAGACCGTGCCGCCGTAGGGCGTGTTCATGTGGAACCGGGAGTCCGCGGAGTTGCCCCGGTGGTCGCCCATCACCCACAGCCGGCCCTGGGGAACGGTGATGTCGAAGCGCATCGCGGACGGGGCGTCGCCCGGGTAGATGTAGTTGCCCTCGGTGAGCGGGGTGCCGTTGACGGTGATCCGGCCCTGCGCGTCACAGCACTTGACGTGGTCGCCGCCGACCCCGATGACCCGCTTGATCAGGTCTTTCTCGTTGTCCGAGGGGAGCAGGCCGATGAAGGTGAGGCCTTCCTTGACCTGCTTGACGACGACGGGGTCGTTCTTCTTGGTGGTCTGCTCGTCGGCGAGCCAGCCGCCCGGGTCGTGGAAGACGACGACGTCCCCGCGCTGCGGCTCGGAGCCGAACCACGGGGTGAGCTTGTCGACCAGGACGCGGTCGCCGATCCGGATCGTCTGCTCCATGGAGCCGGACGGGATCACGAAGGCCTGGACGAGGAAGGTCTTCAGGACGAGCGCGATGAGGACGGCGACACCGACCAGAAGAGGGATCTCACGAACGGCTGAACGCCTGCGCTTGCGCTTGACCTTGCGCTGGAGTTTGCGCCGTTCCGCGCGCGTGCGGCCGCCGCCGGGCGCCGAGGTGCGGCGCGCCCCCGTGGGCAGCAGGTTGTCGGCGGGGCCGGCCGGCACCCCGCGTGGTTTGCCGCGGTTACCCATGCGCACCGTCCGAGGACGGCACGCGCGCGTAGGCGGAGGGCCGCGTCAGATGCGTCCAGTGGCCGTACGGCCAGACGATCCAGTCGGCCCGGCCGATGACGTCGCCGACCGGGATCATGCCGCCGCCGGGCGAGCCGAGGTGGTCGCGGGAGTCGCGGGAGTCGCTGCGGTGGTCGCCGAGGACGAACAGGCGCCCCTCGGGCACCGCGACGTCGAAAGGCACGCTGGAGGCGCTGTCCCCGGGATAGAGGAAGGACGACTCGTCGACCGCGCGGCCGTTCACCTCGATCCGTCCCTTCTTGTCGCAGCAGACCACATGGTCTCCCCCTACCCCGACCACGCGTTTGACGTAGTCGGCGTCCCCGAAGTACCCGGAGCCGTCGAACACGACCACGTCGCCGCGGCGCGGCTGGGCTCCGAAACGGTACGCCAACTTATTTACGAGAATGCGGTCGCCGATCCTCAAGCCCTGCTCCATGGATCCGCTCGGAATCTGGAACGGCTGGACCACGAAAGCGTTGAGGAGCAGCAAAAACGCCAGGCAGACGAAGAGGCTGAGGGTGATCCGGCCGCCCGGCAGCCAGTCGGTGATCCGCGACACCAACGCGAAACGCGACCGTTCCTCCGGCCCCGGGGATTCCGGGTGGGAGGGGCGGTCGCGTTCCGTCGGCTGTGCTTCGGTGTCCATCGGGGCGAGATGCTATCCCGCCTCGCTGTGGGCCCCGCGCTGCGCTCAGTTGTCGCGCTTCTCCTTGATCTTCGCGGCCTTGCCGCGCAGGTCACGGAGGTAGTACAGCTTGGCGCGGCGCACGTCACCACGGGTGACGAGCTCGATCTTCTCGACAATCGGGGTGTGCACCGGGAAGGTGCGCTCGACGCCGACGGAGAACGAGACCTTGCGGACCGTGAAGGTCTCGCGGACGCCGGAGCCCTGGCGGCGGATCACAACGCCCTTGAACTGCTGCACACGGGAGCGGTTGCCCTCGATGACGCGCACGTGGACGTTGACGGTGTCACCCGGGCGGAAGGCCGGGACGTCGCTGCGCAGCGACGCGGCGTCGACGGAGTCGAGCAGGTGAGACATTTCGTCTGCTTTCTTCGCTGATGCCACAGGTCATCAACGGAAACTAGGTGTAAAAGAGGTCTGCCGTGCGGGTCGGGACGGGCGTCGTGTCCCCCTGCGGCAGGGGCGCACGCCGGACGGACGCACAACAGCGGTCTATTCTTCCACGCCTCCGGCCCGCCGCCAAAATCGGCCGAGCCGCTCTCCGTCGGGGTCCGGTTCCCAGCCCAGGATCGAGAGCATCTCGCGGTCCTTCTTGTCGAAGGCCTTGGGTTCGCACTGCTCGATCAGGTCGGGCCGGTGGGCGGTCGTACGCTTCAGCGCCTCGTCGCGGCGCCAGCGGGCGATCCTGCCGTGGTGGCCGCTGAGCAGCACCTCGGGGATGTCCCGGCCGCGCCAGACGGGCGGCTTGGTGTAGACGGGGCCCTCCAGCAGGCTCGCCATGGCGCCGGGCGCGAAGGAGTCGTCGCGGTGGGACTCGGCGTTGCCTAGGACGCCGGGCAGCAGCCGGGCCACGGCCTCGGTGATGACGAGGACGGCCGCCTCGCCGCCGGCGAGGACGTAGTCGCCGATGGAGACCTCGTAGACGGGCACCCGGGT
Organism: Streptomyces monashensis; assembly: GCF_001866665.1. GTDB lineage: Bacteria > Actinomycetota > Actinomycetes > Streptomycetales > Streptomycetaceae > Streptomyces > Streptomyces monashensis. The sequence continues at coordinate 176,027 of NZ_MLYO01000012.1, forward strand.
CGCGTACTCGTCCGTGACGCGCCGGTCGATGCCCTCGTAGCGGGCCGGCGTGAAGATCAGCCAGGGGCGCTCGGAGAGCTCGACGGCCAGCTCCTGGGTGAAGGGGCGGCCGCTGGGCGTGGGCACGATGATCGCGGGCGCGCTCGCGCCGGTCTCGTAGCCGTCGGCGAGGACCGTGTCCAGGGCGTCGCCCCAGGGGTCGGTCTTCATGACCATGCCGGGGCCGCCGCCGTACGGGGTGTCGTCGACCGTGTTGTGCCGGTCGTACGTCCACGCGCGCAGGTCGTGCACATGGACGTTCAGCTGTCCACGCGCGCGTGCCTTGCCGACGAGGGAGACGTTCAGCGGTTCGAGGTACTCGGGGAAGATCGTGACGACGTCGAGCCTCATTCGCTGTCTTCCCTCGAAGAGGCGATCTCCGCGCGGTCGTCGATCAGGCCCGGCGGGGGCGCGATGACGGCCTTCTGCTCCTCCAGGTCGATCTCGGTGACGATCTCCTCCACGAAGGGGATCATCACCTCGCTGCCGTCGGGGCGCTCCACGATGAACAGGTCCTGGGACGGCAGGTGCGTGATCTCGGTGATCCGGCCGATCTCCTGTCCGTCCTCGGTGACCACGTCGAGGTCCATGAGCTGGTGGTCGTAGTACTCGTCCTCGCCCTCGGGGAGTTCCTCGGGGTCGACCTCGGCGATGAGGAGCGTGTTGCGGAGGGCTTCGGCGCCGTTGCGGTCCTTCACGCCCTCGAAGCGCAGGAGCAGGCGGCCACTGTGCACCCGGCCGGTCTCGATGGTGAGCGGTCCCGCGGCGGCGGGATCGGTGGCGAGTACGGCGCCGGGCGCGAGCCTGAGCTCGGGTTCGTCGGTGCGTACCTCCACGGTGACCTCGCCCTTGATGCCGTGGGCGCGGCCGATCCGTGCGACTACGAGCTGCACTGTGCTTGGTCTCCTGTCATACGACTTCGGGCCGGGGACGGCCCAAGGGCCCTCCCCGGCCCGAGCCGGTTGCGATGAAGCGTCAGCGGACGTGGTCCACGTCGACGAGGTCGACGCGGACACCGCGGCCGCCGATGGCGCCCACGACGGTACGCAGAGCGCGCGCGGTACGGCCGTTGCGGCCGATCACCTTGCCGAGGTCGTCGGGGTGGACCCGGACCTCCAGCACGCGCCCGCGGCGCAGGTTGCGCGAGGCGACCTGCACATCGTCAGGGTTGTCGACGATGCCCTTCACGAGGTGCTCAAGCGCCTCTTCGAGCATGCTGCTCAGGCCTCGGTCGACTCGGACTCAGCCGCGGCCTCGTCCTTCTTCTCAGCCTTCTTCTTCTGGGTGATCGCCTCACCCTTGCCCTCGTCGTCGCCGCCGAGCGCCTCGAACGACGGACGCGCCGTCTTCGGGGCGGCGACCAGCAGCGGCGCCGGGGCGGGCTCGCCCTTGAACTTCTGCCAGTCGCCGGTCTTCTTCAGGATGGCGAGGACGGGCTCGGTCGGCTGCGCGCCGACACCCAGCCAGTACGCCACGCGGTCGGCGTCCACCTCGATGACCGACGGGTTGTAGGTCGGGTGGTACTTGCCGATCTCCTCGATCGCACGGCCGTCACGGCGGGTGCGGGAGTCGGCGACGACGATGCGGTAGTGAGGCGAACGGATCTTGCCCAGACGCTTCAGCTTGATCTTGACTGCCACGGGAGTGGGTTCTCCTGGATTTGACGTGGTTGGGCACGGCGAGATTGCCGCGTGGGGTTGCGGTACCCGAGTGCCCGATGGACGCGTCAGCCGGAGGAGAGAGGGGTCCTGTGCGGCTGTCGAGTACAGCTAGCCATTGTGCCACACCCCGCGGAGCGCTTCCGGCCGAGGGGTGTGGCACCGCATCCGGGCATGGCGGACAGGCATCCGGCGTGGAGGTGAGTTCACGTCGGATGCGCTGCCCGCTGTCTGCGGCGAGGAGCCTGCTCCCGGCACCCACGAGATGCCGGTGTACGCGGCTCGCGTCACGCCGCTCCGGCGACCTCCGGGATTCTGAACGGCTTGCCGCAGCCGCCGCAGACGATCGGTGCCTGGGCCAGGACCGAGGGCACCACCCGGACGTTGCGGCCGCAGTCGCAGACCGCCTTGACGCGGACTCCCCCGCCGGAGGAGCCGTGCCGGGCGGCCGGGCCGCGGAAGCTGCGAGTGGTGTCGGACGTCGTGGCCGCCGTGTGGGCCTTCAGCGCGCGCTGGAGCCGCTCGATCGTCGGGCGGTAGCGGCGCCTCGCCTCGGGGTTGAGGGTGACCAGGGAGAAGCCGCTGCTCGGGTGCGGCTCCTCGGGGTGGTCCAGACCCAGCTCCTCGGCGATCGCGAGGAAGCGGCGGTTGTGGTATCGGCCGGCGCGGGAGGTGTCGCGGATCCCACGGGCGGCGGCGATGCCGTGGACTGCCTCATGGAGCAGTCGTTCGAAGGAGAGCTCGTGACCGCACGCGGACGACGACTCTCCGATCAGGGACTCTGGGGCGGCGAGGTCCGGCAGCTCGGGGTGGTACCGCTGAATGTCGGCCCACGCCTGCGCCAGCTCCGCGGCGAGAACAGGTGGTGTCTGTGTCGTGCTCACGTAATGACAACGAGCGGGAGCTCGAATGTGTTCCTATTCCGGGTCATCCCAAATAATTTGCACGTACCAGTCAGTTGCCGCTGATGCGTCCTGACGAGGGCGGGTGCGCTGATCTGCGGAGAAGCCTCACAGCTCATCCCAAGCTGGTGCGTAGTCCGCCGTACGGTCCGGCGCGTAGTGCCCGCCGCGGGGTGAGGCCGGGGATGTGCAAGAGATGTTTCGGCCGCGATCGTCCTCACGTCTCGCCTTGATCTGCGTCCGTGACGGCCGTGACGTTACCGCGCACCGCCCGGACCCCTGGCACCGGCCCCGCCGCGGGAAGGCACACCGTACGGCCGCCCGGATTACCGGGATGTGAAATCTCGCCACAGACACACCCGAACCTCAAGCGGGGCGCCACGACCCCTGGACGCCGTCGCGAGCCGGGAGTTACCTGACATACGTGGGAAGTGCGCGCGCACGGCACGGGGGCCGAACGACCGGGCGCAGCGGCGAACCGTCGGCGGATTGGGGCGCTCACCTATGACACCTGTGCTCGTGCGGCAGCACCTGGCTCACGCGGACTCCGAACCCCGCGCGGACCTGTGCGCACGCGCGCGTGACTGGTCCGAGATCCAGGAGCGGATGCTGGTGCCGCTCTACGAGGCCGTCCACGAACGGCTCGAAGTGGGCCCCGCCACCCGGCTGCTGGGCCTGTACTGCGGCTCGGGGCTCGCCCTGCTGCTGGCCGCCGGCAGAGGGGCCGAGGTCACCGGCTGCGAGGCCGCCTGCCCCGAACGCCTCGCCCTCGCCCGCGAACGGCTGCTGCCGCACGCCCCGCGCGGCGGAGGCAGAAGCCTGCCGGACGTCTCCGGGCACCGAGCCGGGTGCGGCGAGAGCGGCCGTACGCGTGCGCGTGCCGGTGTGCGGCTCATCGCCGGGTCGCCCGCCGACAGGGGGGACGCAGAGGCGGAGCCGTACAACCTGGTGACCGTCTTCGAGCCGGTCGGATGTCTCGCCGGGGACGCCGAGGGGCTCGGGGAATCGCTGGCGCAGGCCCTGCCGTTCGCCGCGCGGGGGGCCGCCGTGGTGCTGACCGGGTGGGGGCCGCCGGAGCGGTGTGCCACCTCCTCGGTGCTGCGGGTGGCGGCGAAGCTGGCCGATCCGCTGTGCGGCGCGGGCAGTTGGCGGCCGGCCGAGCGGGACGACCTGGAGGGGGCCGCACAGCGCGCCGGACTCAGGCCGGACGGCTCCGGACGGGTCGCCTGCCCCTTCGGGTACGCCTGCCTCGGCAGTGCCGTACGCGGCCTGCTGTCGACGGGGCTGTTCGACGCGGCGATCGCGGCGACGGACGCCAAACAGGTCGACAAGGAGCTGACCGAGGCCCTGCATCCGTACCGGCGCCCGGACGGCACCGTGTGGATGCCGAACGTCTTCCGCTATCTCGTCGCGCGCGTGCCCTGAACGTCCGTCACGCGTCGGTGTCCTTGGTCAGGCGGGTGATCCCCGCGACGCGGTACGCGTCCGCCTCCTCCAGCGTCTCGTTGGCCAGCAGCGCCTGCGCGAGGGCGTCCAACTGGCCGCGGTGGTCGCGGAGTTTGCGGCAGGCCTCCTCGTAGCACTCGTCCACGATCCGGCGCATCTCGGCGTCGATGACGTCCAGGGTCTGCGGTGCGGCGGCGAGCCCGTAGGCCTGCTGGGCGTCGTTCGGCAGCGCGGAGAGCCGGCCGACCTCCTCGCTCATGCCCCAGCGGGACACCATTCCGCGCGCGATGTTGGTGACCTGCTCCAGGTCGCTCTCGGAGCCGGTGGTGACGACGTCGTATACGACGTGCTCGGCCGCCATGCCGCCGAGCGCGCCGATGATCCGGCCGCGCAGGTACTCCTCGGTGTACGCGTACTTGTCGGCGTCCGGCGTGGAGAGCGTGACGCCGAGGGCGCGGCCGCGCGGCACGATGGTGATCTTGCGGACCGGGTCGGCGCCCGGCTGGAGCATGCCGAGCAGGGCGTGCCCGCTCTCGTGGTAGGCGGTGCGCCGACGCTCCTCCTCGGGCATCACCAGCGGGCGTTCCGCGCCGAGCTGGACCTTCTCCAGCGCGTCGGACAGGTCGGACTGGGTCACGGCCTGCTGCTGGCGCTTCACCGCGAGCAGGGCGGCCTCGTTGGCGACGTTGGCCAGATCGGCGCCGGTCATGCCCGGGGTCGTCCGGGCCACGTGGGCGAGGTCGACGTTCTCGGCGAGCGGGATGTCGCGGGTGTGGATCTCCAGGATGGCCTCGCGGCCGCCGCGGTCCGGGGGCGAGACCTGGACGACCCGGTCGAAGCGGCCGGGGCGGGTCAGGGCCGGGTCGAGGATGTCGGCGCGGTTGGTGGCCGCGATGACGATGACGCCCTCCGAGCCGGAGAAGCCGTCCATCTCGGTGAGGATCTGGTTCAGCGTCTGCTCGCGCTCGTCGTGCCCGCCCATGGACGCGCCGCCGCCGCGGGCCCGGCCGATGGTGTCGATCTCGTCGATGAAGATGATCGACGGCGCGACCTTGCGGGCCTCGGCGAACAGCTCCCGCACCCGCGAGGCGCCCACGCCCACGATCATCTCGATGAACTCGGACGCGGACGCGGAGAAGAACGGCACGCCCGCCTCGCCCGCGACCGCGCGCGCGAGCAGTGTCTTTCCGGTACCGGGCGGGCCCGCGAGCAGCACACCGCGGGGCATCTTGGCGCCCATGCGCCGGTAGGCGTCGGGGTTCTTCAGGAAGTCGACGACGTCGTTGAGCTCGCCCTCGACCTCGTCGATCCCAGCCACGTCGGCGAAGGTCGTGCGCTTCTCCCCCGGCACCAGCTCGACCGGCTTGGGCGGTGCCTTGCGGCCCAGCATGCCGCCCGCGCCGCCGAGGCCCGCGCTCATCCGCCGGGCGACGAAGATCCACAGAGCGACGATGACGAGCATCGGCGCCAGGGAGATCAGCAGATTGGCGAGAAAGCTGCGGTGCTGGACGACGGGCTGGGCCGTGACGGTGACGTTGTGCTTGGTCAGGTTCGACCAGAGGCTGTCGTTCGCGAAGGACGGCCGCTCGGTGTTGAACTTGGTGTACGTGCCGCCGCCGGGGTTCTTCCGCTCCTTCTTGAGCTGCCCCTGGATCGAGTCGCCCTTGGCGTAGATCTTGGCGACATTGCCGTCGTTGACCTGCTTGCTGAACTCGGTGTAGGAGATCGTCGGCTCGTTGGCCTGGTCGAAGTAGGACAGCACCAGGTTGGCGATCAGGTACACGATCAGCGCGGTGAGGATCAGACGCCACCAGCCGCCGCGCATCCGGGGCCCGCCCGGCTGTTTCGGCGGCTCCTCCGGGGCACCTTCGGTACGCCAGGGCTGGTCGGGCGACTTGCGCGGCGGGGCGGGGTTGGTCATATCCGGACCGTACGACAACGACCAACCCCCGGCATGCCCAGCAAGGGGCACAGGGGCGCACTCAGCCCATGAACTTCTTGAACTCGTCCGGCAGCTCGAACTCCTGGCCGCCCTGCTGCGGCACCCCGAACGCGCCGCCCTGGGCCGCCGCCTCGCGGCGCTGGGCCTCCTCCAGCTCCTGCTGCTTGCGCTTCATCGGGTTGCCGGAGCGCTGCTTGCCCTTGGCCTTCTTCTGCTGCTTCTTCTGCCTGCCGGGGCCGCCGCCCATGCCCGGGATCCCCGGCATACCCGGCATGCCGCCGCCCTGCGCCATGCGCGACATCATCTTGCGGGCCTCGAAGAACCGCTCGACCAGGTTCTTCACCGCGCTGACCTCGACACCGGAACCCTTGGCGATACGGGCGCGGCGCGAGCCGTTGATGATCGTCGGCTCCTGGCGCTCGGCCGGGGTCATCGACTTGATGATCGCGGCGGTGCGGTCGACGTCCCGCTCGTCGATGTTCTGGATCTGGTCCTTGATCTGGCCCATGCCCGGGAGCATGCCGAGCAGCTTGCTGATGCTGCCCATCTTCCGGACCTGCTCCATCTGGGCCAGGAAGTCGTCCAGGGTGAAGTCCTGGCCCTTCTTGGACGCCAGCTTCGAGGCCATCTTGGCGGCCTCTTCCTGGCTGAAGGTCTTCTCCGCCTGCTCGATCAGGGTGAGCAGGTCACCCATGTCGAGGATGCGGGAGGCCATCCGGTCCGGGTGGAACGCGTCGAAGTCGTCCAGCTTCTCGCCGTTCGACGCGAACATGATCGGCTTGCCGGTGATCTGCCGGATCGACAGGGCGGCACCACCGCGGGCGTCACCGTCGAGCTTGGAGAGCACCACGCCGTCGAAGCCGACGCCGTCGCGGAAGGCCTCGGCGGTGTTGACCGCGTCCTGACCGATCATCGCGTCGACGACGAAGAGGATCTCGTCCGGGGAGACGGCGTCGCGGATGTCCGCGGCCTGCTGCATCATCTCCTGGTCGATGCCGAGGCGGCCGGCGGTGTCCACGATCACGATGTCGTGGACCTTGGACTTCGCGAACTCGATGGAGTCCTCGGCGACCTTCACCGGGTCACCGACGCCGTTGCCCGGCTCGGGGGCGTACACGGCGACACCGGCGCGCTCGGCGACGACGCTCAGCTGGTTCACGGCGTTCGGGCGCTGGAGGTCGGCGGCGACCAGCAGCGGCGAGTGGCCCTGCTCCTTCAGCCAGCGGCCGAGCTTGCCCGCGAGGGTGGTCTTACCGGCACCCTGGAGGCCGGCGAGCATGATCACGGTGGGCGGCTGCTTGGCGAAGCGCAGCCGGCGGGTCTCGCCGCCGAGGATCGTGACCAGCTCGTCGTTGACGATCTTCAGGACCTGCTGGGCGGGGTTCAGCGCCCTGGAGACCTCGGCGCCGAGGGCCCGCTCCTTGATGTTCTTGATGAACGTGCGGACGACCGGCAGGGCGACGTCGGCCTCGAGGAGCGCGATGCGGATCTCGCGCGCGGTGGCGTCGATGTCCGCCTCGCTCAAGCGCCCCTTGCCGCGCAGATTCTTGAAAGTCGCTGACAGGCGATCGGAGAGAGTGTCGAACACGGCGGCGTCGGTCCTCGGGGTCGGGGGCAGTCTGAGCGTCTTCCAGAGTATCTGGCCGGACAGGACAACGGTCCCCGCCCGTCGCATCCGGCGAGCGGGGCACTCCCCCGCAGCCGCGGGGATCACATGGCGTCCGTGTCGGCCTCGGAGAGCCGTCCCGGGTCACCTCCGTGTACGCAGAGACCACGCCGTGTCAGCGACCGCGACGACCACACGGTCACGCCCGCAGCGTCTCCTCCAGCACCCGCGCCAGCGATGCCGCGTCCTGCGCCGGGAGCTGTGCCCCCGTGCCCGTCGTGACGTAGAAGGCGTCGACGGCGTTGGAGCCCAGCGTGCTGACGTGCATGCTGCGCACCCGTACGCCCGCCTTCTCCAGCGCCATGCCGATGCGGTGCAGCAGGCCGGGGGCGTCCTGGGCGCGGACCTCGATCACCGTGGCGTGGTGGGAGGCGGCCGGGGCCACCGTGACGCGGGGCGGCGGGGCGATCCAGCCGCGTCTGCGGGGGTAGGCCGCGTCCCGTTCGGCGAGCCGGCCGGCGATGTCCAGCGAGCCGTCGAGGGCGCGCACGAGGTCGGCGCGCAGCCGGGCGGCCTGGGGCAGGGAGCCGTACTCGGCGGCGACCCGCCAGTTGAGCAGCAGGACCGAGCTGTCCTCGACGTCGTCGGGCAGGCTCAGGGCGCGCAGCTCGGCGGTGCGCACGGTCAGCCGGTGCACGGCGAGGACCCCGGCGACGGCGGGGAGCACGGCGGGCTGGTCGGGTACGGCGATGAGCAGCTCGACGCCGAGGGGTTCCTGGGCGGACTCCGCCCCGGTGACCGGTTCCGTCTGGGCGCGCAGGGCGAGCACCGGGCCGCCGGTGCGGAACGCCTCGATCGCCAGCCGCTCCTGTTCGGCGGTGGGCGCGGCGGTCGGCTCGGGCTCGTCCGGGGCGTCCCCGGCGAGGACGGCCGAGACCCGCCGGACGAGGTCGGCGACGAGGGAGCCGCGCCAGGAGGACCAGGCGGCCGGGCCGGTGGCGAGGGCGTCGGCCTCCGTCAGCGCGTGCAGCAGTTCCAGGGTGCTCTGGGTGCCGACCGCCTCGGCGACCGAGCGGACCGTGGCCGGGTCGTCCAGGTCGCGGCGCGTGGCCGTCTCGATCAGCAGGAGGTGGTGGCGGACCAGCGAGGACAGCACCGTCACGTCCGCGCGGTCGAAGCCGATCCGGACGGCCACGTCCTTGGCGATGATCTCGCCGGCCACCGAGTGGTCGCCGGGCCAGCCCTTGCCGATGTCGTGCAGCAGGGCGGCGACCAGGAGCAGGTCGGGGCGGCTGACGCGGCGGGTGAGTTCGGAGGCGCGGACGGCCGTCTCGATGAGGTGCCGGTCGACGGTCCAGAGGTGGACGGCGTTGCGCTGGGGGCGGCAGCGGACCCGCTCCCAGTCCGGCAGCAGCCGGCTGATCAGGCCCTCCGCCTCCAGCGCCTCCCAGACCTCGACGGTCGGGCGGCCGGAGCCGAGCAGGGTGACCAGCTGCTCCCGGGCCTCGGCGGGCCAGGGCGTAGGCAGGGGGCGGGTGGTCGCCGCCATCCGCCGGACGGCGTGCAGGGAGAGCGGGAGACCGGCCTGCGCGGCGGCGGCCGCGGCGCGCAGCGGCAGCACGGGGTCGCGCTCGGGGCGCGCGGCGCGGGCGAGCACCACCTCGCCGTCCTGCTCCACCACGCCCTCGGCGAGCGGGGAACGCTCGGTGACCGGCTTGTTGCCGCCCAACATGGCGCGCAGGCGCGGCCGCACGGCGCGCGAACGCAGCACGCGCCCCACCTCGCGCCAGGTGACGTCACTGGCGTAGGCGATCACGCGCGCGGCCTCGTACACCTGCCGCAGCAGGGTGTCCGCGTCCAGCAGGTCCAGCTCGGCGGCCACCTGGTCCTGCTCCTGGAGGGAGAGGCGGTCGGTGGCGCGGCCCGTCGCCAGGTGCAGGGCGTCGCGGACGTCGAGCAGGCGCCGGCGTGCGTCGGCGAGGCCCTCGCGCGGGGCGTCGGCGAGCCAGGAGGCGGCGACGGCGCGCAGGGCGGTGGCGTCGCGCAGGCCGCCGTGCGCCTCCTTCAGGTCGGGCTCCAGCAGGTACTGCAGCTCGCCCTGCCGCTCGGCGCGTGCGGCACACAGCTCCTGGAGTTCGGGCAGGCGTTTGGGCGCCTGGTTGCGCCAGTCGGTGAGGACGGCCGTGCGCAGTGCGGCGGTGAGGCCGGCGTCACCGGCCAGGTGGCGGGCGTCCAGGAGGCCGAGGTGGACCTTCAGGTCGTCCCCGGCGGTCCTGCGGGCCTCCGCCGGGGTGCGCACGGAGTGGTCGAGGGCGAGGCCGAGGTCCCAGACGGGGTACCAGAGGCGGTCGGCCAGCGCCGCGACCTCCTTGGTGTCACCGCCGTCGTGCAGCAGGAGCAGGTCCAGGTCGCTGCGCGGGGACAGCTCGCCGCGGCCGTAGCCGCCGACGGCGACCAGCGAGACCCCCGTGAGCCCCGCTGTCGCCACGCCGAACAGTCCGCGGAGCCAGTCGTCGGTCAGCTCCGCGAGGGCGGCACGGCGCGGCGGCCCGGACCGCGCCCCCTCGGTGAGGAGGCGCAGCCGGGCCGCCGCGTAGCCGCCGGGTCCCGAGTCCTCTGTTGCCATCCGCTCGTCCGTTCCCGTCACCCGGCGACTCCCGTTCTCACAGATGCTGGTCAGAGCGCGTCGGGGCCGCGCTCGCCGGTGCGGACCCGTACGGCCGTGTCGACCGGCAGGGCCCAGACCTTGCCGTCACCGATCTTTCCGGTGCGGGCCGCCTTCACGATGACCTCGATCAGCTGCTCGGCGTCGTCGTCCTCGGCCAGCACCTCGATGCGGATCTTCGGGACGAGGTCGACGGTGTACTCGGCACCCCGGTAGACCTCGGTGTGGCCCCGCTGCCGACCGTAACCGCTGGCCTCGGTGACCGTCAGGCCGTGGACGCCGAACGCCTGAAGCGCTTCCTTGATCTCGTCCAGCCGGTGCGGCTTGACGACGGCGGTGATGAGCTTCATGCGTCCACCTTCTTGGTCTGGGCGGAGGCCAGGGCCGGGGCGTGGGCGGCGGAGCCGAGGACACCGCCGCCGGTGCCGCTGAAGTCGTAGGCGCTCTCGGCGTGTTCGGCCTGGTCGATGCCCGCGACTTCCTCGTCCTCGGTGACCCGCATACCGATCGTCTTGTCGAGCAGGAAGGCGAGGACCGCAGAGACGACCAGCGAGTAGCCGAGGACAGCGCCGACACCCGCGCACTGCTTCCACAGCTGGGTCCAGGAGTGGTCGCCGTAGAAGACGCCGGTGGCGGTGGACTGGCCCTTGCCGGTGGCGAAGAAGCCGATCAGCAGGGAGCCGAGGATGCCGCCGACCATGTGGACGCCGACGACGTCGAGGGAGTCGTCGTAGCCGAACTTGAACTTCAGGCCCACGGCCGCGGCGCAGGCGACACCGGCGATGGCGCCGACGGCGATCGCGCCGAGCGGGGAGACCGCACCGCCGGACGGGGTGATCGCGACCAGACCGGCGACCGCGCCGGAGGCGGCACCGAGGGTGGTGAACGCGCCGTGCCGGATCTTCTCGTAGGCGAGCCAGGCCAGCATGGCGGCGCCGGTCGCGACCTGCGTGTTGACGAACATCAGCGCGCCGACGCCGTCGTCGTTGCCGAGCCAGGAGCCCGCGTTGAAGCCGAACCAGCCGAACCAGAGCAGACCCGCGCCGAGCATGACCAGCGGGAGGCTGTGCGGGCGCATCGGGTCCTTCTTGAAGCCGACGCGCTTGCCGATGACGAGGATGACACCGAGCGCCGCCGCACCCGCGTTGATGTGGACCGCCGTACCGCCCGCGAAGTCGATCACGCCGAGCTTGAAGGCCCAGCCGTCGGCGCCCCAGACCCAGTGGGCGACCGGAACGTAGACGATCGTGGCCCACAGGGCGATGAACAGGCACCAGGCCGAGAACTTCACGCGGTCGGCGAGGGCGCCGCTGATCAGGGCCGGGGTGATGATGGCGAACATCATCTGGAAGACCATGAACACGAAGATCGGAATGGTGTATCCGGGCCACAGCTCGGTCAGGCCGATGTGGCTGAGTCCGAACCAGTTCGAGTTCCAGCCGATGAGGCCGTTGTGCGTGCCGAAGGCGAGGGAGAAGCCGTAGAGCGTCCAGAGGATGGTGATGATCCCCATGGCGATGAAGCTCATCATCAGCATGTTGAGGGTGCTCTTGACCCGGACCATGCCTCCGTAGAAGAAGGCCAGGCCAGGGGTCATGATCAGCACCAGGGCGGAAGCAATGAGCATGAAGCCTGTGTTCGCGGACGACAGCTTGGGTGCCTCCGCGGCAAGCGTGATGGCTGGGGCCATCGGCGTCTCCTCGTCGGTTTCTACGGCCCCGTGCGGGCGGTACCGGGCCTGGGCGGTCCGGTCGGGTGAGGGGTGGGCCGGTTATGCGCCATGAGATTGACGCAGCGCGGTTTCGGTGGAGGCCCCTCGTTGTTTCGCCGGGGTGACGAAGACGCCGTGCGTGTTACGCGTGGATGAACGGCCGGATCTCCGGGAGGGAGACGGGCCGGCCGCGGCGGGCCTCTCGATGACCTGGCATGGGGGAGCCGAGTCGAGCGGTTCGGGAGGCCCGGCCGCGGCCGGGGCTTGGCATGCCGGGGTCGGTCAGACGGCCTCGGCGGTCTCGGGTAGGTCCACGGCGAGCTGGTCGGTGAGGCCGACGACGACGGCGAGGTCGCCGTAGTCCCGCGCGGCGGTGTCGACCGTCTTTCGGATACGAGTGTTCACGCGCTCGGAGCGGACCTTCTTGGCGATCTCCATGGCCCGGGAGGCGTACTGCGTGCCCCGCTCGGGCTCGCGCTGGAGCAGGTGCACGGTGGCCTTGCCGATCAGGTTCAGCGCATACGACCGCTGGTGCTCCGGATCGTCGGCGAACAGCTCCACCGCCCGCCGCATCAGCGGCTCGGCGAGGGAGGCGTAGGTGGGACTGCGCCCGGCGACGTAGGCGAGGTCGCGGTAGGAGTGGGAGTTCTCGCCGTACAGCTCGGCCTCGGAGAAGAAGCGGATCCAGTCGGGGTCCGGCTCGTCCCACTCGTCGGCCTCGGCGAAGGTGTCCTCGGCCATGCGGACCGCGCGCTTGGTCTTGCCGGGCTGGCCCATGTTCGCGTACGCGCGGGCCTCCATCGCATACAGCATCGACTGGGTGCGCGGGCTCGCGCAGTCGCGGCTGCCGTACTGGGCGAGGTGGATCAGCTCCAGGGCGTCGTCGGGCCGGCCCAGGTGGATCATCTGGCGGCTCATGCTGGAGAGGATGTACGACCCCAGGGGCTTGTCACCGGCCTCCTTCGCGGCGTGCAGGGCCAGCACGAAGTACTTCTGCGCGGTGGGCTGGAGGCCGACGTCGTACGACATCCAGCCCGCCAGCTCGGCCAGTTCGGCGGCGACCTTGAACAGGATGCGGGTGGTCGCCTCGGGCTGGGGTTCCTGGAGCAGGTCGGTGACCTCGTGCAGCTGCCCGACGACCGCCTTGCGGCGCAGGCCGCCGCCGCACTGGGCGTCCCACTGGCGGAACATCCTGGTGGTGGACTCCAGCAGGTCCAGCTCGGGCCGGGACAGGCGGCCGGGGCGGCGCGGGTCGAGGGCGGGCCGGGACTCGGGGCGGCCCGGGGAGGCCGGGCTCGGCACGAGCCAGCGCTGCATCGGCTCGATCAGGGAGGGACCGGCGGACAGGGCGAGGGAGGTGCCGAGGAAGCCGCGCCGGGCGAGCATCAGGTCGCTGCGCGAGAACTCACTGAGCAGGGCGACGGTCTGCGGTCCGGTCCAGGGCAGGTCGACGCCGGTCGCGGAGGGTGACTGGCGGGCCGCGCGCAGGCCGAGGTCCTCGATGGAGACCACGCAGCCGAAGCGCTCCGAGAAGAGCTCCGAGAGGATGCGCGGGATCGGTTCGCGCGGGTTCTCGCCGTCCAGCCAGCGCCGTACACGCGAGGTGTCGGTGGAGATGTGGTTGGCGCCCAGCTGGCGCGCCCGGCGGTTCACCTGGCGGGCCAGCTCGCCCTTGGACCAGCCGCTGCGCACGAACCACGAGCCGAGCAGCTCGTTGGGGTGCTTGTCAGCGTTCGTCCCGCTACCGCCGTTGCCGCTCACTGGAACGCCCCCATTCCTGAGACCACTTGTCGCCGCGTACGCCAAGCCCTATCAGAATGCCGGTAAATACGGCCTCCCGTCCGCCGGTTCTCACCCTTCGAACGGGATGACGACTCGCCTCCGGCATACCCATGGACGCATATGCCCCCAGGACTCGCACACTCACAGTAATCCTACGATCACCCGTCCAGCCATGGCGATCCGGGAAACGCCACCATTCGCCACCCCTTCGAATGAACTCACGTTCCCCGGAACGCGATTCACTTGACATAGGACGATCGGAAGTGGGCGGAGTGAGGCACTCGGGGGCGCAGGCAACCCGGTGTGCCACCCCGAGCGCTTCCAGGCGCCGCCTTGCCCCCGCGCTTGATCGACGGCCGGCCCGGGAAGGCGGAGCCGTAGCGTCACGTTCCGCTTTCGTCCCGTTCCGTGTCGTAACCACCGGCGCGCTGGACCCGTTGGAGGGGGCATGGGCTTCACGATCGGCGGCATCCGCGAGATCCGCTCCGGCACGCGTCGGCGCGGCCGGTCCTCGGAGTGCACGGCCGTCGCCGAGTTCACCGGGCTGTGGGGCTGGGACGTGGTGCCGGGCGCGCGGGCCGCGGCGGGCGCCTGTTCGTGCGGGCGCGCCGACTGCCCGGCGCCGGGGGCCCATCCGCTGGACTTCGCGCCCCAGGTGCCGGCCGGGGCGACGCTGGACGAGGTGAGCAAGACCTGGTCGGAGTTCCCGGGCGCCGCGGTGATGCTGCCGGTGGGCCAGGCGTTCGACGTCGTCGAGGTCTCCGAGGCGGCCGGCCGGCGCGCCCTGGTGCGCCTGGAGCGGATGGGGCTCCCCCTCGGCCCGGTGGCCGCGACCCCGGACGGCCGCGCGCACTTCTTCGTCGCGCCCGGCTCCGCCGCCGAACTGCCCCGGCTGCTCTACCGCCTGGGCTGGGACGACGCCTCGGCCCTGGACCTGAGCGGCCTCGGCCCCGGCGCGTACGTCACGGCGCCGCCCTCCGACCGGGGCGGCCTGGGCCCGGTGCGCTGGCTGCGCCCGCCGGCGCTGGACTCGGCGACGGCACCTCCGGCGGCCCGGCTGGTGCTGGGCACGTTGGCCTATGTGGCACACCGGTCGCGGGCGCGGGCCTGACGGCTCCCGCGCGCAAAGGCGAAGTGCCCGTCCCCAACTGCACCTTGGGGCCGGGCACTTCCTTTTGCGCCTGAACCGGCGCCGCTCTCGCGGACGTGGTCGATCGCCGTCGCGGTTCCTCGATTATCGGCTGCGGTCCGTGGGTGAAGGCTGATCCACAGGGAGTTACTCGCCGATCAGCGCGTCCACGAACGCCTCCGGCTCGAACGGCGCCAGGTCGTCCGCGCCCTCGCCGAGGCCGACGAGCTTGACCGGCACGCCCAGCTCGCGCTGGACCGCGACGACGATGCCGCCCTTGGCGGTGCCGTCGAGCTTGGTCAGCACGATGCCGGTGATGTCCACGACCTCGGCGAAGACGCGGGCCTGGACCAGGCCGTTCTGGCCGGTGGTGGCGTCGAGGACGAGCAGCACCTCGTCCAGCGGCGCGTGCTTCTCCACGACCCGCTTGACCTTGCCGAGCTCGTCCATGAGGCCGGTCTTGGTGTGCAGGCGGCCGGCGGTATCGATGAGGACGACGTCGACCCCCATCTCCTTGCCCTCCTTGACCGCGTCGAAGGCCACGGACGCCGGGTCGCCGGCCTCGGGGCCGCGCACGGTGTGGGCGCCGACGCGCTCGCCCCAGGTCTGGAGCTGGTCGGCGGCGGCTGCGCGGAAGGTGTCGGCGGCGCCGAGCACCACGGTGCGGCCGTCGGCGACGAGCACGCGCGCGAGCTTGCCGGTGGTGGTGGTCTTGCCGGTGCCGTTGACGCCGACGACCATCACGATGCCGGGCCTGCGGTCGTCGGGCTCGGTCCTCACCGTGCGGTCGACGTCGGTGCCGACCAGCTTGAGCAGCTCCTCGCGCAGCAGGCCGCGCAGCTCCTCGGGGGTGCGGGTGCCGAGCACCTTGACGCGCTCGCGCAGGCCCTCGACCAGCTCCTGGGTGGGCTGCACACCGACGTCGGCGGTGAGCAGCGTGTCCTCGATCTCCTCCCAGGTGTCGTCGTCGAGGTGCTCGCGCGACAGGAGCGTGAGCAGGCCCTTGCCGAGGGCGTTCTGGGAGCGGGACAGGCGGGCGCGCAGGCGGACCAGCCGGCCTGCGGTGGGCTCCGGGATCTCGATCTCCGGAGCCTCTTCGAGAGCGGGCTCGGCGGCGGGAGGCTCCTCCACGGCGACCGGTGCGGCGCCGCCGGGGAGATCCACCTCCTCGATCGTCCGGCGCGGTTCGTCGCGCGGTGTCTCGGCCTCGTCGCCGACGTGCGGCTCGGCCGGGGGCGCGGTGATGTCGGGCGTCTTCGGGGGTGGCGGAGGCAGCGGCTTCCGGCGCCGGGTGCCCACGATCAGCCCGCCGAGCGCGCCGATCACGACCACGGCGATGACTACAGCAAGGATGACGGTTTCCATAACCCGTCCAGTATCGGCCATGGGGCGCGACGGGAGCCGGTTTGTGGCTTCCTCTGAGAGACAAAGGCCACTAACGGCGAGGAGTGGGAGCAAAGTACGATGGTGGCGACTCTGTTGACGCGCGTAGAGTCCCGACCGTCCCCCTTCCCCCCACGGCAGGCCCCTTTTCATGAGCAAAACCGTCGAGACCGAAGGCGCTCTCGAGACCCGCGGGATCGAGCAGGTCCCGGATCACGAGCGCACCGCGAAGACCCGTGAGCTGTTCCCGACCTGGGTCGGCGCCAACATCAGCGTGCTGCTGCTGACGATGGGCGCGAGCCTGGTCGTCGCGTACCACCTGAACATCTGGCAGGCGCTCGTGGTCGCGGCGGCCGCGCCGGTCGTGTCGTACGGCCTCGTCGGGCTGATCGGCATCGCGGGCAAGCGGGGCGGCGCGCCCGGCATGGCGCTGTCGCGGGCGGTCTTCGGCCAGCGCGGCAATCTGCTGCCCGGCTCGCTGATCTGGGTCGCGCGCTGGGGCTGGGAGACGATCAACGCGGTCACCGGCGCCTACGCGATGCTCACCATCCTGGACATCGTGTTCGGCCTGAAGGCGAACAGCGTCCTGGACGTGGTGATGCTGCTGGCGTTCGTCGTGGCGACCTTCGCGATCTCCGGGCTCGGCATCAACGCCGTGCAGAAGTGCAACAAGTACGCGACGTATTTCTTCGGCGTCTTCTCGGTGCTCGTCCTGGCCTACCTGGTGGCGAACACCGACTGGTCGAAGGTGATGCACCACGGCGGCGGTTCGACGGCCGCGGTGATCACCGGTGTCGGCATGATCGCGGCCGGCGGTGTCAGCTGGATCCCGACCGCCCCGGACTTCACCCGCTACCTGCCGCGCACGGCGTCCTCCAAGGCGATCGTCGGTACGGCGGTGGGCGGCGCCGGTGTCGTCGTCCTCCCCATGGTCCTGATGGGCGCGGTGATGGCGGTCTCCACGCCGGACCTGGCCTCGGCGATCGACCCGGTGTCCTTCCTCGGCGAGATCCTGCCGACCTGGATCGCGGTGCCCTACCTGTGCATCTCACTGATCGGCATGCTGCTGATCAACTCGATGTCGATGTACTCCGCGGGCTTCACCGCGCAGACCCTCGGCTTCAAGGTGCCGCGCCACTGGGCGGTCTCCGTCAACGCCGTGATCTCGCTGATCTTCGGCGGTGTGCTGATGCTGGTGGCGACGAGCTTCATGGGCTCGTTCATCGCCTTCCTCTCGCTGCTGGCGGTCGCCTTCTCCGCGTGGGTCGGCGTGTTCGGCGCGGACATGCTGCGCCGCACCGAGTACGACGGCGCGGCGATGGCCGACACCACCCGCACCAGCGCCTACTGGTACAAGGGCGGCTTCTCCCCCGCGGCCGTGGCCGCCTGGGCGATCGGCCTGGTCTCGGGCCTGATGTTCACGACGTCGGACTGGTTCACCGGCCCGCTCGCGAAGAACAACGTCATCGGCGAGTACGGCCTCGGCTGGGTCGCCACGATCGTGATCTCCGGCCTGCTGTACCTGGTCCTGCCGAAGCCGGCGGCGACCCGGCCGGCCCCGGCCGCCGAACCGGCCGGGGAGCCCGTGACCGTCGACGCCTGAGGCGTCTCGGCGCGGCCGGCCGCTCTTGTGGAGGGCCGCGCTCGCCGGCGTATCTCCCGCCCCGCCATGGCCATCTGACGCTATGTCAGCTACCGTCCCCCTCCACCGAGCCGTACCGGAGGGGGACTTGCCATGCCCGTCACGGTCGTCCGATTCAACCTCGTCGCCCCGGGCGCCACACCCGCCGCCCTCTCCGCCCGCTACCGGGCCGCCCTGGAGATGGCCGCGTACGCCGACGAGCACGGCATCGCCACCGTGCAGACCGAGGAGCACCACGGCGCCGGGAACAACTGGCTGCCGTCGCCGTTCGCCTTCGCCGGCGCGGTGTTCGGGGCGACCCGGAACATCGCGGTGACGGTGTCGGCGGTGATCGGCCCGCTGCACGACCCGCTGCGGCTGGCCGAGGAGATCGCCGTACTGGACCTGCTGAGCGGCGGGCGGCTCGTGACGGTGGCCGGCATCGGCTACCGCCCCGAGGAGTACGCCCTGTTCGACGTGGACTGGACGCGCCGGGGCCGGCTCCAGGACGAACTGCTGGAGACGCTGCTGGCGGCGTGGTCCGGCGAGGAGTTCACGTACCGGGGCCGTACCGTACGTCTCACCCCGCGCCCGTTCACCGCGCCGCACCCGCTGCTGCTGGTCGGCGGCTCCTCGAAGGCGGCCGCCCGCCGGGCCGCCCGGCTCGGCCTGCCGTTCTTCCCGAGCGCGCATCTGCCCGAGCTGGAGGCGTACTACAAGGAGCGGCTCACCGAGTACGGCACCGAGGGGTGGGTCATGATGCCCGCACCGCAGACGCCGCTGCTGCACGTCGCCGAGGACCCGGACCGGGCCTGGGCCGTGTACGGCGAGCACTTCCTGCACGAGGCGCGCACGTACGCCTCCTGGCAGTCGGGACAGATCCGCTCGGCGGTGAAGTCGGCGGCCACGACGGTGGCGGAACTGCGCGCGGAGGGCGTGTACCGGATCCTCACGCCGGAGCAGTGCGTGGCGCAGGAGCTGGACAACCTGGTCCTGCATCCGCTGGCGGGCGGGATGCCGGTGGAGGAGGGGTGGCGCAGCCTCACCCTGTTCGCGGAGCGGGTGCTGCCCGCACTCGGTGCCTGACCTCGTCGTCACGACGTCACGACACCGCCGCCCCCGCTCCAGGCAGTGGCCGGAGCGGGGGCGGCGGATGGTACGAGGAGAGGGGCAGCGGGGACTTGGCCCCTTCTCCTCGGTCTCGGTGGGCCTCCTCGGGGAGGGTCAGCCCATCTCCTCCAGCGCCTTGCCCTTCGTCTCCTTCACGAACTTCAGGACGAACGGGATGGAGAGCGCGGCGAAGACCGTGTAGATGATGTAGGTGCCGGACAGGTTCCAGTCGGCCAGCGACGGGAAGCTCGCGGTGATGGCCCAGTTGGCGATCCACTGCGCGGAGGCGGCGACGCCCAGGGCGGCGGCGCGGATCTTGTTCGGGAACATCTCGCCGAGGAAGACCCAGACCACCACGCCCCACGAGAGGGCGAAGAAGAGGACGAAGACGTGCGCGGCGATCAGGGCGGTCCAGCCCTGCGCGGCGGGCAGCTTGCCGTCGACCAGGTGGTGGCTGAACGCCCAGGCCTCCAGCGCCAGACCGACGACCATGCCGACCGAGCCGATGAGGGCGAGCGGCTTGCGGCCGACGCGGTCCACGAAGATCATCGCGATCACAGTGCCGATGATGTTGATGATCGACGTCGTGAAGGAGTAGAAGAACGAGTCCGTCGGGTCGATGCCGACCGACTGCCACAGCGTCGAGGAGTAGTAGAACGCGACGTTGATGCCGACGAACTGCTGGAAGACCGACAGGCCGATACCGATCCAGACGATCGGCTTGAAGAAGAAGCCGCCGCCGAGCAGGTCCTTGAAGGTGGACTTGTGCTCGCTCCTCATCGCGTGCTCGATCTCGGCGACGCGGGCGTCCAGGTCGGCGCGCTCGCCCTCGACCTCGGCGAGGATCTCCTTGGCGCGCTCACGCTTGCCGACGGAGAGCAGGAAGCGCGGGGACTCGGGGATCGCGAAGGAGAGCAGGCCGTACAGGACGGCCGGGACGACCATGACGCCGAGCATGACCTGCCAGGCCTCCAGGCCCATCAGGTGACCGCGCTGGTTGCCGCCGGCGGCGTTCAGCAGGCCCCAGTTGACCAGCTGGGAGATGGCGATGCCGACGACGATCGCGGCCTGCTGGAAGGAGCCGAGCCGGCCGCGGTAGGCAGGCGGCGCGACCTCGGCGATGTAGGCGGGGCCGATGACGGAGGCCATGCCGATGGCGAAGCCGCCGATGATGCGCCAGAAGGCGAGGTCCCACAGCGCGAAGGGCAGCGCGGAGCCGACGGCGCTGATGGTGAAGAGGACGGCGGCGATCTGCATGCAGCGGATCCGGCCGATGCGGTCGGCTATGCGGCCGGCCGTGGCGGCGCCGATGGCACAGCCGATCAGGGCGATCGCGATGACCTGGGCGAGGGCCGCGGAGCCGATGTCGTACTTGGTGCGGATGGCCTCGACGGCGCCGTTGATCACGGAGCTGTCGTAGCCGAAGAGGAAACCGCCCATGGCGGCGGCCGCCGCGATGAAGATGACGTGCCCGAGATGTTCGGGATGAGCCGTTCCGGCTCCTGACTGAGGTGCCTGCGCTGTGCTGGTCACGTGTATCTCCTCGGGCCACGGCAACGCTGCCGGGGTGGGGGGCGAGCCCTGTCAAGTCAAGTGGCGCATACGGGGGGTGCGCTCACACCTGAAGGTAAAAGCAACGTTGCAGAGACTATGCCTTCAAGTTTCGAAGTCAATAGTTCAGCGGCTGTGAGCTTTTAGATATTCCGCGACACCCTGCGTTCACTTCTCGAACGCAGGGTGAGCTGATCTTGAATGGGCTAGCGAAGCCGCTGGGAAATGACCTTCGAGACGCCGTCGCCCTGCATGGAGACGCCGTAGAGCGCGTCGGCGACCTCCATCGTGCGCTTCTGATGCGTGATCACGATCAGCTGCGAGGCCTCCTGCAGCTCCTGCATGATCCGGATCAGCCGCTGGAGGTTGGTGTCGTCGAGCGCGGCCTCGACCTCGTCCATGACGTAGAAGGGGCTCGGCCGGGCCTTGAAGATCGACACCAGCAGCGCGACGGCCGTCAGTGACCGCTCGCCGCCCGACAACAGGGAGAGCCGCTTGACCTTCTTGCCCGGCGGTCGGGCCTCGACGTCCACACCGGTGGTGAGCATGTTGTCGGGATCGGTCAGGATCAGCCGCCCCTCGCCGCCCGGGAAGAGCCGGCTGAAGACACCCTCGAACTCGCGGGCCGTGTCCCGGTACGCCTCGGTGAAGACCTGCTCGACGCGCTCGTCGACCTCCTTCACCACCTGAAGCAGGTCGGCCCGGGTCTTCTTCAGGTCCTCCAGCTGCTCGCTGAGGAACTTGTGCCGCTCCTCCAGCGCCGCGAACTCCTCCAGCGCCAGCGGGTTGACCTTGCCCAGCTGCTGGTACGCCCGCTCGGCCGCCTTGAGCCGGCGCTCCTGCTCGGCCCGGTGGAAGGGCCGGGGCTGGTTGCGCGGGTGCTCGGGGTCCTCGGGCAGCACCTCGCCCTCGGCGGGCGGCGAGGGCGGCACCGGCAGGTGCGGCCCGTACTCCGACACCAGTCCCGCCGGTTCGACGCCCAGCTCCTCCAGCGCCTTGGTCTCCAGCTGCTCGATCCGCAGCCGCTTCTCGGCGCCGAGCACCTCGCCGCGGTGCACCGAGTCCGTCAGCTTGTCCAGTTCCGACTTCAGCTCGCGGCCCGCGGTGCGCGCGGCGGTCAGCTCCTGCTCGCGCCGCGCCTTCGCGGCCTCGGCGGCGGTGCGCTCCCGCTCGGCACGGGCGAGGGACACCTCGATGTGCGCGAGCAGCTGCCGGGTGCCGGAGGCGACGGCCTCGGCGACGGCCGCCTCGTGCCGCAGCCGGGCCCGGCGCTGCTCGGCACGCGCGCGTGCCTCGCGCTCGGCGCGGGCGGCCCGGTCGAGCGAGTCGGCCCGCCCGGCGAGCCCCTTGACCCGCTCCTCGTGGGTACGGACCTGCAGCCGGGCCTCCATCTCGGTCTGCCGGGCATTGGCGCCGTCGGCGGCGAGCCGGTCGCGCACCGAGGTGTCCGGTTCGTCCGCCCCGTCTTCCCCGAGGGGGGCTTTCTCCTCGGCGACCGCCAGCCGCTCGGCCAGCTCCTCGGCCTCCTGTACGGCCTTGTCCAGCGCGTCCTGCGCGCGGGCGGCGGCAGCGGCGGAGCGCTCGGCCTCCCCGGCGGCACCGCGCGCCTGCCCGGCGAGCCGGCCGAGCTGCTGGGCGACGGCCGACTTCTCCCGGTCGGCGGCCCTGCGCCGCTCCCCCAGCTCTTCCACGAGGGCGGCGGCCTCGGCACGCCGGCCGGTCGCCGCCCGCTGCGCCTCGGTCAGCTCCTCGCAGCGCAGCGCCAGCTCGTCCAGCTCGGCCGCGGCCTCGTCCACGGAGGCCTGCACCTCCAGCAGACTCGGCGCACCGGCCGAGCCGCCGTGCGCGAAGTGGGCGCCGAGCAGGTCGCCCTCGGCGGTGACGGCGGTGAGCTCCGGGTGCGCGTAGACCAGTTCCTCGGCTTCCTCCAGGGTGCCGACGAGCACGATTCCCTGCAGGAGGCGGTGGACGGCGGGCATGAGCTCGGCGGGGCCGCGCACGAGCTCGGCGGCGGCGCGCCCACCGGGGGGTGTGGTGGTGGAAGCGTCGGCGACTGCGGGTGCGTCGTCTCCCGCCAGGATCAATGCCGCCCGGCCGCCGTCCTGCTTGCGCAGGAGGCGGATCGCGTCCGCCGCCGCTGCCGGGTTCGACACGGCGACGGCGTCCGCCGCCGCGCCGAACGCCGCCGCCAGGGGGACCTCGTGGCCGGGGGTGACCGTCAACAGCTCGGCCGCCGGGCCGAGTACGCCCGTCAGCCGGTCCCGGGCACCCAGCAGTATCCCGGTGCCGTCCTTCCGGCGCAGGCCCAGGGCCAGGGCCTCCCGGCGGGCCTGGGTGGCGGCGCGGCTGCGCTCCGCCGTGGTGAGGGCCTCGCGGGCCGCGCTCAGGGCGGACTCCGCCTCGGCGAGCTGCTGTCTGGCCGCCTCGTGCCGCTCGGCCAGGTCCGCGTCGTCGGCGTCGAGGCCGTCCACCTCGGCCTTGAGGGCCTCGTACTCCTCCTGGGCGGCGACCGCCCGCTCCTGTGCCTCGTCGCGGGCCGCGGCCAGCCGATCGATCTCGGCCTGCGCCGAGGCCGCGCGCGAACGGGCCGCGTTGACCTGGCCGTTGAGGCGGGCCAGACCCTCGCGGCGGTCGGCGATGGCGCGGGCCACGTCCTTCAGCCGGCGCTCCTCGACGGCCAGTTCCCGCTCGAGCTCGGACCGGTGCGCGACGGTGTCGTCCAGGGCGTGCTGGGCCGCGTCCAGGGCAGCCTCCAGCTCGGCCTCCTGCTCGCGGATGCGGGCGGCCTCGCGCTCCAGGTCCTCGGGGTCGCGCCCGCGCCGCTCCTCGGGGGGCGCGGACGTCGCGCTCTTCACGCGCGCGTCGGCCAGCGAGATCGTGCCCCGTACGCGTTCGGCCAGCTGGGACAGCTCGTACCAGGTCTGCTGGGCGCGCTGGAGGCGCGGCGTGAGCTGCCGTACCTCGTCCTCCAGCAGAGCCTCGCGCTGCAGGGCCTTCCTCAGCTCCTGCTCGGCCGCGTCCTTGCGCTCCTTCAGGGCGGCCTCGTCGGCGACCTCGGTCCTCAGCGCCTCACGCAGTCGTACGAGGTCGTCGGCGAGCAGGCGCAGGCGCGCGTCGCGGAGGTCGGCCTGGATGACGGCCGCCCTCCTCGCCACCGCCGCCTGGCGGCCGAGGGGCTTGAGCTGGCGGCGCAGTTCGTCGGTCAGGTCCTGCACGCGCGCGAGGTTGGCCTGCATCGCGTCCAGCTTGCGCAGGGCCTTCTCCTTGCGCTTGCGGTGCTTGAGGACGCCGGCCGCCTCCTCGATGAAGGCGCGGCGGCCCATGGGGTCGGCGTGCAGGACGGAGTCGAGCTGGCCCTGGCCGACGATGACGTGCATCTCGCGGCCGATGCCGGAGTCGGAGAGGAGGTCCTGGATGTCGAGGAGGCGGCAGGTGTCACCGTTGATCTGGTACTCGCTGCCGCCGTTGCGGAACATGATCCGCGTGATGGTGACCTCGGCGTACTCGATGGGCAGCGCACCGTCGGAGTTGTCGATGGTCAGGGACACCTCGGCGCGGCCCAGCGGCGGGCGGCCGGTGGTGCCGGCGAAGATGACGTCCTCCATCTTGCCGCCGCGCAGCGACTTGGCGCCCTGCTCGCCCATGACCCAGCTGAGCGCGTCCACGACATTGGACTTGCCCGAGCCGTTCGGTCCGACGACACACGTGATGCCCGGTTCGAACCGGAGTGTGGTCGCCGAGGCGAACGACTTGAACCCGCGGAGGGTCAGGGCCTTGAGGTGCACGCCGCCGGACTCTACCGGGCGCCGCTATCTCACTCCACGAACCCTCCGGGCCGCGCGGTTTCACCAGTGAACATGCAGGGCACACCGTACGTTAAAGAGGGTGAAACGATGCGGGGGAAAGCAGAAAGAAGGAAGGGACGCCGAAGCGTCCCTTGCAACTCTGACGACTGGGTTGCAGCCGTCCGATCAACTGAGCGGTTGATTCGGCAGCCCGATGACTGCGACTGCTGTCGTGGAGCGATGCAGTAATCAGGTGAGCGCAGGCTCCGCCTGGTGTGCGTCGATGCTCTCCATGATCCTGTCCTGAGAGGCGGCAGCCGTCAGCGCGTCGTTCTCCGCCTGGATCCGTACGAGCTCGGACTCCAGGTCCTGGACACGCTGCTGCAACCGTCGCATCTCGGCGAGGAGTCGAGGGTCGGAGCCGCCGACGTAACCGAGAAGCGCCTTTGCCATGATGGATGGTCCTCCACACTGAGTGACCGACCGATGCGGTGTGGGTCGTGAGGGATTCGCACCCGCGGTGCTTGGCACATCCGGGTGTTGCTCTGCTGTTCCTTCATGCCAAACAGCTAAGGTGCGCGGGGCTTTCAGCGTCTCACCAAAAAGTTTGACGGTCAACACGATCACACCCCGTATTGGCGGGCGAACCGGGGGCGCGCGGCCGGGAAATCGGCGGCGCTGCGACTCTTCCGGTGCCTCGGGGCGTGTCGATCAGTCGTAGCAGGGGAGCCTGCCATGCCGGGGTCTTCTTGGCAACCACCAGGCCGTTTCCACCGTCCGTACCCGCGCGCGGCACCTCTTCGCGCGCCCGCCGGTGCGGTGTCGCGGGCCCCGGTCAACGGATGGCGAAGCCGTCGTAGCCGCCGCGGGGTGTGTCCCAGATCTCCGTGACACCTTCCACGCGCCCGGGCGTGTCGGTGCCCTGGAGCCAGTCGAGCAGTCCCTCGCAGTCCTCGCGCGGCCCTTCCGCGACCACCTGGACCCGGCCGTCGGCCAAATTGAGAGCAAAACCACTCAGGCCGCCGATCTCCAGCGCCTTCGCGCGCGTGAACCATCGAAAACCCACACCTTGGACGCGCCCACGCACCCAGGCGACCAGCCGTACATCGTCGTTCATGGGTGCAACCTAACCGGCCGATGTCGCTCGGGACACGGCGCCTCCCGATGCCATGGGGTACCGTCCCCACCCAATGAATCTCATATGAAACTCACTCGATCGAGTGAATCGGGTGGGCCGGGGGGTCAGGCGCCACCGGGCACCGGACAGCCCGCGAGGACGAGGAAGAGGGCAAGGGGATGGGACGGCACCGACGCTCCGCCGCCGGCCGCGCCGCCGAGGGCCGCGCCACGGGGCTCACGCACACGGACACCTCCGCCACCGGGAGCGACGGCCCACCGGACTCGTACGCGCGTGACCCGTACACGACGGACTCGTACCCGACGGACCCGTACCCGACAGACCCGTACCCGACAGACCCGTACCTGCGGGATCCGCACACGCCCGACTCGTACACCCGGGATCCGTACGCGCTGGAGCTGTACAGGCGGGACGGGGTGCCCAGGGGCATCGCGCCGTATCTGAACCCGGAGGCCTACGCGGAGGCGAACCCGCGGGCCCACGCCTATCCGTTCGCCGACGGCGGTGGCGCGGGCTCCGGTGCGGGTGGCGGGTTCACGCCGGGCGGCGACTCCTCCCGGCGCCGGCGCCGCAAGAGGACCGGCGGGCCGGTGCGCGTGGGCCTGCTCGGCACGGCGGCCGCCGTCGCGCTCGGCACGGCCGCGGTGGCCACGGGCGTGGTGCCCGGGCTGGAGCACTACAAGCTCGGCGGCGGTACGGACACCGGCAGCGACTCGGTGCAGGCGGCGGACTCGCCGGGCAACACGGCGACCGAGCAGGGCGGCACGTCGGGCAGCGCCGGCCACCGCGAGGGCGACGCCGGCGCCGGCCGGACCGCGACGCGCCCGGCGTCCCCGAGCCCGTCCACCGCCGCGTCGGCCTCCGCGTCCGCCTCGACGTCGGCCTCCCCGTCCAGGACGTCGGGCGGGATTCCGGCGCCCCGGGCCACCGCGTCCCGGTCGACGAGCACCCCGTCGCACACGGCGAGCAAGGCGCCCGCGGCGAGCGCCGCACCGGCGACGGTGTCGGCGCGGAGCGCGGCCGAGACGGAGGTGCTGAGGCTCGTCAACCAGGAGCGGTCGAAGGTCGGGTGCAGCCCGCTCGCGGCGAACTCCTCGCTGACCAGGCTGGCCGAGGCGTTCAGCGACGACATGGCCGCACGGGGCTTCTTCGACCACACGGACCCGGACGGCAAGTCGCCGTGGGACCGGGCCTCGGCGGCCGGGATCAGCAACCTGGGCGGCGAGAACATAGCCCGCGGCCAGACGGACGCGCAGGCCGTGATGACGGCCTGGATGAACAGCCCCGGCCACAAGGCCAACATCCTGAACTGCGACTTCAAGACCCTCGGCGTCGGCGTCCACTTCGGCACCGGCGGCCCTTGGTGGACGCAGGACTTCGGCTACTGAGGCTCACAGAGCACGGCGGTGGGTCAGCCCGGGGCGGCCGCCCGGCAGCGTCTCGCCGACGACCGCGAAACCCGTGCGGGCCGGCACCGCCCGTGAGGCGGCGTTGTCGAGGGTGGCCCGGGCCCGCGGGACCGTGAGACCGTACCGCTCGGCGGCCCGGGCGCACACCGCCCGTACGCCCCAGCCGGCCGGCCCCGGCCCGCCGCCCGCTCCGCGATCCGGTAGCCGAGTTCGGCGCCGCCGTCGGCCACGTCCACGAGGTTGACCCGGCCGAGCACCTCGCCGTCGGCGCCCACCACCACATGGAAGGAGCACTCCCCCGCCTCCTGCTCCGCCGGCGAGGCGCGCAGCCGCTCGCCGAACCGGGCGAAGTACTCCTCGCCCCGGTCCGGGACGGACGCTGCGAAGTACGCCCGGTTCTCCCGCTCGAAGGCCGCGAAGGCGAGGAGCGCGGGGGCGTGGTCCGGGCGGAGCAGACACAGCTCGGGCATGCCGGAACCGTACGCGTCACGGTCCGCTCCCGTCCCGCTGTCTTCCCCGCGTTTCCGGCAGCCTCGGGAGACCGCCGGACGGCACGGCCTCAGGCGGCGCTGCGACCGCGCGCGAACACCAGCGCGGTCTGCGTCACCCGGCGGCCCAGGTGCTCGGCGGTGGCGATGTCCGCCTTGTGGACGCCCTCGGGGCCCTGGTCGTTGTTGCTCTGTGCGGCGGCGCCGGCGAAGAAGCCGAGGCGGTTGAGGTCGTTCTCGGAGCCGGTGCTGCTGTTCCAGCCGGGGAGCAGGCCCAGGTTCACCCAGGTCATGCCGTGCTGGGCGGCGAGGGTCTGGAAGAACTGAAGGGTGTGCAGCTTGTCGCCGCTCTTGGAGGCCGAGTTGGTGAAGCCGGCGGCCAGCTTGTCCTGCCAGGCGCGGGTGAACCAGCGGCCCGAGGTGCCCTCGGCGAAGACGTGGAAGGCGCCGGAGGCGGTGCCCATGTAGGTGGGCGAGCCGAAGACGATCGCGTCGGAGCGGTCCAGCGTCTCCCACTGCTCGTCGGTGATCTCGTCGACCTTGATGAGGTGCACCTCGGCACCCGCGTCGGCGGCACCGGCGCGCACGGCCTCGGCGAGGACGGCGGTGTGGCCGAAGCCGGAGTGGTAGGCGATGGAAACGACAGGGGTGGTCACGGCAGACTCCTCGATCGGACAGCCCGGAGGGCGAGTGGGCAGCTCAAAAGCAGTGACCTCAGGAAAGCACTAACTTTCGGTTAGTGCAACCTGGTGGTTAGCGCTGTGCGTGCGTATCCTTGTGTCATGAGCGCCACGCCCCAGGAACAGGACCACCTCGCGGACACCCTCGCGTACGACGTCTTCGCCAAGGCCTGCCCGTCGCGCGCGACGCTGGAGCACGTCACGGGCCGCTGGGGCGGGCTGACGCTCGGCGCGCTCTACGAGGGGTCGCTGCGCTTCAACGAGCTGCGCCGCCGGGTCGACGGGGTGAGCGAGAAGATGCTGTCCCAGACGCTGCACGCGCTGGAGCGCGACGGCCTGGTGCACCGCGAGGCACAGCCGACGAACCCGCCGCGCGTGGACTACGAACTGACCGCGCTCGGCCACGAGGTCGCCGGGCGGCTGCTCGCCCTCATCCACTGCGTGGAGGGCGCGATGGACGACGTGCTCACGGCACGCGCGCGTTACGACGAGACGCGCGGCGCCCTCTGACACTTCGGGCAGAAGTAGCTCGACCGGTTCATCCACGGGCGGCGGCGGATCGGCGTACCGCACCGCCCGCAGGGCTCGCCCTCGCGGCCGTAGGCGTCCAGGGACCGGTCGAAGTAGCCCGACTCGCCGTTGACGTTGACGTACAGGCTGTCGAAGCTGGTGCCGCCGACGGCGAGTGCCGCGTTCATCACGTCCCGGACGTGGCCGAGGAGTTCCTGGGTGACCGGGCGGGTGAAGTTCGCCGTCGGGCGCTCGTAGTGGACGCGGGCGCGCCACAGCGCCTCGTCCGCGTAGATGTTGCCGACGCCGCTGATCAGCGACTGGTCGAGCAGGGCCCGCTTGATGGTGGTGCGCTTGCGGCGCAGCGCCCGGTGGAAGGCCTCGTCGTCGAACAGCGGGTCGAGGGGGTCGCGGGCGATGTGCGCGATGACGTCGGGCAGTCCGTCGGGGGTGTTGTCGTGCAACGACAGTCCGCCGAAGGTGCGCTGGTCGACGAAGCGCAGTTCCGTGCCGAGGGAGTCGGCGAACCGGACGCGGATGCGCAGGTGCTTCTCGTCCGGCGCCTCGTGCGGCTGCACCAGCAGCTGGCCGCTCATGCCGAGGTGCGCCAGGATCGACTGGTTCGTCTCCTCCAGCGGCAGCCACAGGTACTTGCCGCGGCGGCGGGGAGTGCCGATGTGCCGGCCCTTGAGGCGGTGCGCGAAGTCGTCGGCGCCCGCGACGTGCCGGCGTACGGCGCGCGGGTGCAGCACCTCGACCTCGGCTACGGTGCGCTCGGCCACCCAGCGCGCGAGACCGCGCCGTACGACCTCGACCTCGGGCAACTCGGGCATCGGGACCCCCCGTACAGAGCGCTCGCACGGAGCGGTGGATGAGCCGAGCGCCCGCCCCGTCGGGAACGGCGGGGCGGGCGCTCGTACTGCTGTGGGTCAGGCCGGAGCGGACGAGGACTCGCCGTCCTCGGCGCCGGCCCCGGAGGCTTCGTCGGCCGCCTCGGCGGCCTTGGCGCGCTCGTCCGCGGCGGCCTTGATGGCCCGCCAGGCGGACTCGGCGGCCTGCTGCTCCGCCTCCTTCTTGCTGCGGCCGGTGCCGGTGCCGTACGAGACGCCTCCGACGCGGGCGGCAGCAGTGAAGGTCTTCTCGTGGTCGGGGCCGGTCTCCGTGACCAGGTACTCGGGAACGCCGAGCCCCTCGATCGCGGTCAGCTCCTGGAGACTGGTCTTCCAGTCCAGGCCGGCACCGAGGTTGGAGGACTTCTCGATCAGCGGGTCGAAGAGCCGGTGCACCAGCTCGGACGCCGCGTCGAGGCCCTGGTCGAGATAGACCGCACCGATCACCGCTTCCAGGGTGTCGGCGAGGATGGACGCCTTGTCCCGGCCTCCTGTGCCCTCTTCACCACGGCCGAGCCGGATGAAGGCACCCAGGTCGAGGCCACGGCCGACCTCCGCCAGCGCACGCGAGTTGACCACCGCGGCCCGCAACTTGGCCAGCTGGCCTTCGGGCAGGTCGGGGTGGGTGCGGTACAGCGTGTCCGTGACGACGAGGCCGAGCACGGAGTCCCCGAGGAACTCCAGCCGCTCGTTCGTCGGCAGACCGCCGTTCTCGTACGCGTACGAGCGGTGGGTCAGCGCGCGCACCAGAAGGACGGACTCGAGCTGATACCCGAGCCGCCCTTCCAGAAGCGTGTGGGACGAGGCCTGGTTGTCCGCCGGGCTCCCGCTCGCACGGGAAGAGTTCTTCTTGGGCGTGGACACAGTGCCTCTCACCTGGCCGCTCAGACTTCGAGGACCTGGCGCTTGTTGTAGGTGCCGCAAGACGGGCACGCGATGTGCTGCTGCTTGGGCTCGTGGCAGCGCTCGCACGCAACCAGGGTGGGGACCGCAGCCTTCCACTGCGACCGGCGGTGGCGCGTGTTGCTGCGCGACATCTTCCGCTTCGGAACAGCCACGGCTACTTCTCCTGCTTCTCGTCGACGCCCGCTTCCGCGTCAGCGCCGCTCATCTCGTCCTTCTCGCCGTCTTCGAGTGAACCGGCGAGTCCCTGCAAAGCCGCCCAACGGATGTCGACGGCGTCGTGGTGGTGGTCCGGGTCGTCCGCGAACCGCGCTCCGCACTCGGAGCACAGGCCCTGGCAGTCTTCCTGGCACACCGGCTGCATCGGCAGTGCGAGCACCACCGCGTCACGCAGCAGAGGTTCGAGGTCGAAGAGTCCGTCCTCGAGGAAGAACCTGTCCTCGTCGTCCTCGGCGTCGTCGCCCGGTTCCGCGGTCACGCGGCCCCGGTCGTCGGCGTCAGGGTACGAGAACAGTTCCTGGAAATCCGCTTCGAGCTCCTGCCCGACCGGCTCCAGACACCTTACGCACTCCCCCTCGGCCCGTGCACGGGCGGTGCCTGTGACGAGCACCCCTTCCATGACCGACTCGAGGCGGAGTTCGAGCTCCACCGGGGCGCCCTCGGGCACTCCGATGACTCCCTGGATCCCGAGATCCGCGGGGGCGTCGATCGTGCGGGTCAGGCGCTGGAGCGCGCCAGGACGCCGTCCCAGCTCGTGTGTGTCGAACACGAGAGGGTTGCGGTGGTCGAGGCGGGCGTTGGGAGCCATTCCTGCTTTCGATCTTCAAACTCGAAGGGACGCCACCCATCGGTGTTCCGGGCAGCGCTGATCGCGGACATACGCGCGACCGAAGAGCCAGGATACTGGACCTTTCGCTCTCGGCCCAATCCGGCCGTGTCTACAGGCCCCGGCCCTGCTCGTACGCCCGCAGCTGCTCCGCGCTGATCATGCCGGTGTCGAAGAGGCTGGTCTCGTCGAGGGCGTAGCCCTGCTGCCCCTGGTGCTGGTGGGGCTGCTGGACCTGCTGGGGGTCGTAGACGGCCTGCTGGGGGTCGTAGGAGCTCTGGTAGGCATAGGGGTCGGCCTGCTGGTAGCCGTAGCCGGTCTGGGTCTGCTGCGGGAAGCCGGGGGCGCCTCCCGCCGGAGCGTAGTCGGAGGTGGTGGAGTACGGGTCCGGCTGCTGCTGGTAGCCGTAGGCCGGCTGCGGCTCGTACGACGGCTGCTGGGGCTGCTGCTGCGCCGGCCGGTCCTGGCGCTCGGCCGGGGCGTCCTGCTCGGCGAGAGCCGCGAGGTCGGCGAGGTAGTCGGCGTCGCTGGAGTGCTGGAAGGTCGTGGTGTCGTCGGCGAGGGCGCCGAGGTCGTCCGTGGCGATCCGGCCGTGCAGCTTCTGCCGGCCGCGGCCGACGGCCTCCAGGGTCTTGGCGAGGACCGCCTCGAAGGCACCCAGCTTGGCGTCGACGTACTGGTCGGCGGTGTGACGCAGGGTCTCCGGGTCGTGGCTGCGCTCGGGGGCGTCCTCGTCTTCGTAGCCGTTCTCGTCCAGGCCGGGGCCGGTGCCGAGCAGCTTCTCGCGGCCGCGGCCGACCGAGCCGAGGGTCTTGGTGAGGACGACCTCGAAGTTGGCGAGCTTGGAGTCGACGTAGTCGTCGGCCTCGGCGCGGACCTCCTCGGCCTCCTGGCGGGCCTCGGTGAGGATCCGGTCGGCCTCCGTCTGGGAGCGGCGGGCGATCTCGGTGTCGGAGATCAGCGAGCCGCGCTCGGCGTGCGCGCCCTCGATGATCCGCTCGGCTTCCTGGCGGGCCTGCTCGACCATCTGGTCACGGCCGCCGATCAGCTCCTGCGCCTGCGCGAGGGAGCCCGGCAGGGCCTGGCGCACCTCTTCCAGCATCGCGAGCAGCTCGGCGCGGTTGATCACGCACGAGGCCGACATGGGCATGGCCCGGGCGCCGGCCACCGCGGAGACGATCTCGTCGAGCTTCTTCTGCACGTCCACCTGTGCTCGCCACTCTCTACAGCCGGGTTGGAGACGGACGGGACGACTGTAGTCCCCTCACGATCCATCAGTCCTTGTGCAGGCGCTTGTTGAGGGCCTCCAGCACCGGGGCGGGCACCAGGTGCGAGACGTCGCCGCCCCAGGCCGCGACCTCCTTCACCAGGGAGGAGGACAGGAAGCTGTAGGTGGGGTTGGTGGGCACGAACAGCGTCTCGACCCCCGTGAGCCCGATGTTCATCTGGGCCATCTGCAGTTCGTAGTCGAAGTCGCTGACGGCGCGCAGACCCTTGACGATGGCCGGGATCTCGCGCTGCTTGCAGAAGTCGACCAGGAGGCCGTGGAAGGCCTCGACGCGCACGTTGTCGTACTCGGCGGTGACCTCGCGGATCAGCTCGATCCGCTCCTCGATCTCGAACAGGCCCTTCTTGGACTTGTTGATCATCACGGCGACGTAGACCTCGTCGTAGAGGCGCGAGGCACGGGCGATGATGTCGAGGTGTCCGTTGGTGATGGGGTCGAACGACCCGGGACAGACGGCGCGGCGCACTTGTGATCCCTCGCTCTCCGGTCCGGTCATCGTGCGTCTTCGCACGTAGAGGCGGCGCGACCGTACCAAAACGTTCCCTCGCCGTAGCGACGGGACCTCAGTGGTGCGAATCCGTCGGGCCAGCGGAATTCTCCGCCTCTGGTGCTGCGCTCCACGGTGACGAGGGCTTCTCCGGTGAGCCAGCCCTGCGAGCGGAGTGTGAGCAGGATCTCGCGAAGATCGTCGTCCGTGACGGCGTAGGGAGGGTCGAGGAAGACGAGGTCGTACGGCTCGGCGGGGGGTGCGGTTCTGATGACTTGTTCCGCTTTGCCCGCTCGCACCTCGGCGCCGGGCAGCCCGAGGTTCCTGACGTTGTCGCGGACGGTCCTCGCCGCGCGGGTGTCGGCTTCCACGAGGAGCGTGTGGCTCGCCCCGCGGGAGAGTGCCTCCAGGCCCACGGCGCCCGAGCCGGCGTAGAGGTCGAGGACCCGCTCGCCGTCGAGGGGGCCGCCGAGCAGGGACTGCCAGGTGGAGAAGAGACCTTCGCGGGCGCGGTCGGAGGTGGGCCGGGTTCCGGTGCCGGGCGGTACGGCCAGGCGACGTCCGCCGGCTGCGCCGGCGATCACGCGGGTCATCTTCGGTCCTTGGTCGGGGGTGGTGACGGATTCAGTGTGGCAGGCCGCTTCATCCCTTTTCCAAGTACTGCTCCCGCTCCTCGTCGAGCAGGGCGGCCAGAGCCGTGCGCAGGCCCGGCAGGTGCTCCAGCTCCGGGTCCGCCGTCACCACCGCCGTCGCCTCCTCCCGCGCCTCCGCGATGACCTCCTCGTCCTCGATGACCGCGAGGACGCGCAGGCTGGTGCGGGCGCCGGACTGGGCCTGGCCGAGGACGTCGCCCTCGCGGCGCTGCTCGAGGTCGATGCGGGAGAGCTCGAAGCCGTCGAGCGTGGCGGCGACCGCGTTCAGCCGCTGGCGGGCCGCGCTGGCCTCGGGCATCTCGCTGACCAGCAGGCACAGGCCGGGGGCCGAGCCGCGGCCGACGCGGCCGCGGAGCTGGTGGAGCTGGGAGACGCCGAAGCGGTCGGCGTCCATGATGACCATGGCCGTGGCGTTGGGGACGTTGACACCGACCTCGATGACCGTGGTGGCCACCAGGACGTCGGTCTCGCCGGCGGCGAAGCGGCGCATGACCGCGTCCTTGTCGTCGGGGTGCATACGGCCGTGCAGCACCTCGACCGTGAGCCCCTGGAGGGGGCCCTTCGCCAGTTGGCCGGCCACGTCCAGCACGGCCAGCGGCGGGCGCTTCTCCGCCTCGTCCTCGGGGGACGGCTGCTTCGCCTTCTTGGCGTCCGCGTCGTCGATGTCGTCGCCGATGCGGGGGCAGACGACGTACGCCTGGTGGCCGTTCGCCACCTCCTCGCGGACCCGCTCCCAGGCGCGGGCGAGGAAGTGGGGCTTGTCGGCGGCCGGGACGACATGGCTGGCGATGGGTGAGCGGCCGGCCGGGAGCTGGTCGAGGACCGAGGTCTCCAGGTCGCCGAAGACCGTCATGGCGACCGTGCGCGGGATGGGGGTGGCCGTCATGACGAGGAGGTGGGGCGGTTGCTTTCCCTTGCCGCGCAGGGCGTCGCGCTGCTCGACGCCGAAGCGGTGCTGTTCGTCGACCACGACCAGGCCCAGGTCGTGGAACTGGACCTTGTCCTCGATGAGCGCGTGCGTGCCGATGACGATGCCGGCCTCGGCGGTGACCAGGTCCAGCAGGGCCTGGCGGCGGGCGGCGGCGCCCATGGAACCGGTGAGCAGGACGACCTTGGTGGCCTGCTCGGCGCCGCCCAGCATGCCGCCCTCGGCCAGCTCGCCCATCATCTCCGTGATCGACCGGTGGTGCTGCTGGGCGAGCACCTCGGTGGGCGCGAGCATGGCGGCCTGCCCACCCGCGTCGACCACGGCGAGCATGGCGCGCAGGGCCACCAGGGTCTTTCCGCTGCCCACCTCGCCCTGGAGCAGGCGGTGCATCGGGTGTTCGGTGGCGAGGTCGTCGAAGATCTCGCGGGAGACCTTCTGCTGGCCCTCGGTGAGGGTGAAGGGGAGGCGGTCGTCGAAGGCCGTGAGCAGACCGTCGGGCCGGGGCCTGCGGGGGACGGCCGGGAGCTGGGCGTCCGCGTGCCGGCGGCGGGCCAGGGCCACCTGGAGGACGAAGGCCTCGTCCCACTTCAGCCGGGCGCGGGCGTCGGCGATGTCCGCCTTGGTGTGCGGGCGGTGGATCTTGAGCAGTGCCTCGGGGAGCGGGAGCAGGCCGCGTCCTTCGAGGAGGGAGCCCGGCAGCGGGTCCACGGCCTCCTGGGCGGTGGGCAGCA
This sequence comes from Streptomyces monashensis, assembly GCF_001866665.1. Classification (GTDB taxonomy): domain Bacteria; phylum Actinomycetota; class Actinomycetes; order Streptomycetales; family Streptomycetaceae; genus Streptomyces; species Streptomyces monashensis. The sequence goes on from NZ_MLYO01000012.1 coordinate 211,288, forward strand.
CCGTCTGGACCGCCTTGCCGATCTTCCAGGACTCCAGCTTGGCGGTGGCCGGGTAGATCGGGATCAGGGCGCCGGCCCAGCTCTCGACCGTCTCCTCGCTGTCGCCGCGCAGCAGTTCGTAGGCGGGGTGGGCCAGCTGGAGGCGGCGGTTGAAGACGGAGACCTTGCCGGCGAACAACGCGCGCGTGCCCGGCAGCAGTTCCTTGTGCGGCTTGTGCACGCCGTTGCCGAAGAAGACCAGCTGGAGCCGGCCGCTGCCGTCGGTGATCGTGACCTCCAGGCGCTGGCCCTTGCCGCGCGGGGCCTTGGCGGAGGCGAACGTGTGCAGCCGTGCGTCGGCGACCTGGGCGACGACCGTGACGTGCTCGTCCATGGGGAGGTCGGCGAGGTGGGTGAGCTGGCCGCGCTCCTCGTATCTGCGCGGGTAGTGGTGCAGGAGGTCGCCGACGGTGTCCAGGCCGAGGTGCTCGGCCATCACCTTCGCGGTGGCGGGGCCGAGCACTGACTTCAGGGGCTGCTTCAGGGGTTCTTCCAGTGCGGGCACGAGATCCATTGCACACCACGGCTCTGACAATGCCGTAGCACCGCCCGGCCCGGCCGCCGTGCGCGCTGCCCTGCGCATTCGCCCCGCCACGCCGTCAAAATCGGGGAAAGACCTGGTCAGGTGCGCTGATCCGGCCCTAGGATGACGCGCTCCGGCCCCCTTTCCGCGGTCACCGGCCCATCCGGGACCGCCCGACCCCGCGCCGCACGCGTCCCCCCTCCGGCGCAGTGACGATGGACTCCCAGACCTCACAGTCATCCCAGGCATCCCGGTCACCCCACCAACCCCACCCACCTCACACGTTCCAGGTCGACCTGCGCGGTCTGGTGGACCTGCTCTCCCATCACCTCTACTCCAGCCCCAAGGTCTATCTGCGCGAGCTGCTGCAGAACGCGGTCGACGCGGTCACCGCGCGGCGGGCCGAGCAGCCGGACGCCCCGGCGCTGGTCCGGCTGCACCCGGCGGACGGCGGCCTGCGCGTCGAGGACAGCGGCATCGGGCTCACCGAGGCGGACGTGCACGAGCTGCTGGCCACCATCGGGCGCAGTTCCAAGCGGGCCGAGGGCCTGCGGGAGGCGCGCTCCGGCTTCCTCGGGCAGTTCGGCATCGGACTGCTCGCCTGCTTCGTGGTCGCCGAGCGGATCCGCGTGGTCAGCCGCAGCGCCCGTACGCCCGACGCGCCGCCGGTCGAGTGGACGGCGTGCGACGACGGCTCGTACACGGTGCGCACGCTGGACGGCTCGGCGCGGAACGAGCCGGGCACCACCGTGTACCTGACCGCGCGCCCGGGCGCCGCCGAGTGGCTCGCACCCGAGCGGGTCCTGACCCTGGCCCGGGACTTCGGCTCGCTGCTGCCGTACGACGTCCGGGTCGGCGAGGAGCCGGTCACCGAGCTGCCCGCGCCCTGGGACCGGTCGTATCCCGGCCCGGCGGGCCGCAGGGTGGCGCTGGCCCGGCACTGCCAGGAGCTGTTCGGGTTCGCGCCGCTCGACTCCATCGACCTGGACCTGCCGCTGGCCGGGATCCGCGGGGTGGCGTACGTGCTGCCGGCCTCGGTCGGTCCGGCCCAGCGGGCGCGTCACCGGGTGCATCTCAAGGGCATGCTGCTGACCGAGCGGGCCGAACAGGTGCTGCCGGACTGGGCGTTCTTCGTGCGCTGCGTGCTGGACACCGACAGCCTGCGGCCCACGGCCTCGCGCGAGTCGCTGTACGAGGACGAGACGCTGGCCGCCGTCCGCGACGCGCTCGGCGAACGGATCCGCTCCTGGCTCACGGGGCTCGCCGCCGGTGCCCCGGAGCGGCTGCGGGCCTTCCTCGCCGTGCACCACCTGGGGGTCAAGTCCCTGGCCCGGCACGATGCCGGGATGCTGCGCACGATGCTGCCGTGGCTTCCGTTCGAGACGACCGACGGGCAGCTGTCCCTGGCGGAGTTCGCGCGGCGCCACCCGGTGGTGCACTTCACCCGGACCGTGGAGGAGTACCGGCAGGTCGCGCCGATCGCGTCCGCGCAGGGCGTGGGTGTCGTCAACGGCGGCTACACGTACGACAGCGAGCTGGTCGAGGCGCTGCCGTCGGTGCGGCCGGGGACAGTGGTCGCCGAGCTGGACGCGGACACCGTGACCGCGCACCTGGACTGCGTGGACCCGGCCGAGGAGCTGGCCCTGTCGGGCTTCCTGGCCGCCGCGCGCGCGAAGCTCGACCCGCTGGGCTGTGACGTCGTCCTGCGGTCCTTCCACCCCCTGTCCGTGCCCGCGCTGCACCTGGACGACCGGTCGGCCCGGCACGAGCAGGCCCGCGCGGACGCCGAGGAGCGGGCCGACGACCTGTGGGCGGGCATCCTGGGCTCGCTGCGCGGCAGCGCCCCGCGCGCGCGTCTGGTGCTCAACCATCTCAACCCGCTGGTGCGGCGCATCGGTTCGCTGGCGGACCCGGAACTGATCGGCACCGCCACCGAGTCGCTGTACGGGCAGGCCCTGCTGATGGCGCAGCGACCGCTGCGCCCGGCCGACTCGGCGCTGCTCAACCGGGCGTTCCTCGGCCTCCTGGAATGGGCCACGCACGGAGAGTCCGACCAGCGGGCTCGGGAAGAGGGCGATCACCGATGAGCGGAATCGACGGGGCCGCGGGAACCGAGGGGGCCGGCGGGATCGCGGACTTCGACGCGCTGCGCCGGGCGCTGGCGGAGAACTCCGAGCAGCCGGAGGGTCCCGCCCGCAACGCGCGCGCGGAGCGGCTGCTGGCCGACGCCGAGCGGCTGGACGTCCCGCTCGCCGTGATCGAGGCGCTCGGACACCAGCTGAAGGTCTACAACTACAGCTCCGAGAAGGACAAGATGTTCGTCCCGTTCGCGCGGCTGCTGCGCATGTGGGACGAACGGCCCGAGGACTTCGACGCGTACGAGGCGCACTCGCTGCACTGGGTCTTCAAGTGGATGTCGGCGGGCATGCTGGACCAGCCGCACGTGCCGCTCGCGTCCGTGGAGAAGTGGCTCGGCGAGATGGCGCACCGCTACCGGATCGCCGGGCACTCCGAACGGGCCGTGCGCAGCGCGGAGTTCAGCGTGGCCGCGCACGTCGGCGACCACGCGCGCGCGGAGCGGGCGTACGCCGCGTGGCTGGCCGCCGACCGGGACGAGATGGCCGACTGCCACGCCTGCGAGCTGCACGGGCAGGGCGAATGGCAGGTGACGCGCGGCCGGGACGAGGCGGCCCTGGAGCTGTGGCGGCCGGTGCTGGAGGGCGAGTTCGCGTGCGCGCACGAACCCCACACCGTGCTGGCGTCCTCCCTGGCCCCGCTGCTGCGCCTGGGCCGCGTGGACGAGGCCCGGGCGCATCACCTGCGGGGCTTTCGCCTCGTACGCCCGATGGAGTCGATGCGCGGTGCGTACGCCGACCATGTGGAGTTCTGCGTGCTGAGCGGCAACGAGGCGCGCGGTCTCGAGCTGCTCGCCGAGCGGCCGGCGTACTTCACGGACACCGGGCACCCGCGCAGCCTGCTGGACTTCATGTCCGTGGTGACGCTGCTCATGGACCGGCTGACCGAGCTGGGCCTCGGCGGCCGGCGGGTGCCGGGGCCGGCCGGGCGGACCTGGACGGCGGGCGAACTCGCGGTCCACGCGCGCGCGCAGGCGCTGGCGCTGGCCGAGCGGTTCGACCGGCGCAACGGCACGGCGTACGTCGGCGACCGGGCACGCGCGCGTATGGCCCAGCGGCCGCTCGCCGACCGGCTCCCGCTGGGCGTCCGTACGCCCCGCACCGCACCGGCGCCGGTGGCGCCGCCCGCGCCCTCCGGTACGGCGGCGGCACCCGGCCTGCCCGCCCTGCTCGCCGAGGCCCGGAGCCTGTCGGAGACGCTGCGTCCGCACGCCCTGGAGGCCTGGGCGGCGGTCGCCCGGGCGGCACAGGGCGCGGAGCTGGACGCACGGGCCCGCGCGGAGATCACCGACCACGAGGCGATGGCCCGCGGCCCCGAGGGTGTCGCGCTGTTCGCACGGGCGGCAGAGCTGTACGCCGAGGCGGGCGACCCCGGCGAGGCCCTGGGCGCACGCGCGCGTGGCGCCTATGTCCGCGCCCTGACGGGCGAGGTCCGGGCGGCCCTGACCTCCGTCACGGCCGTGTACGACGAGATCCTCGCCCTGTACGCCGAGGAGGGCACCGGAGTCCGCCAGACGGCATCGGTGGCGATGAGCCGGGCCCGGATTCTGATGCGGGGCGTGCACGAGGGAGCGGTGTTCGAGGATCCCGCGGTCGAGGAGGCCGAAGCCGGGCCGGCCGGACCGGGGCCGGACGGAACGACGTCCGGGGAAGCCGGCTCGGACGGGACTGCGGCCGAGCGGCGGGCGCCCGGCGGGCCGGCGCCCGAGGAATCGGCATCCGGAGCGCTGGAGCCGGACGGACCGGCGCCCGAAGGGGTCGGTTCACGCGGGCCGGCGGCCGAAGAGGACCGTTCGGGCGGGTTCGCGGTGACGGTGCGGGGCGATGCCGTGGGGCGGGCGGAGCGGGCTGTGCGGGAGGTCCTCGCGCTCGTGGACGGGCGGGGCGCGGACGATGTGCGGCTGGCCGCGCGGGCCGCGGAGGCGCGGGCGATGCTGGCCGAGCTGGCGGGTGTGCGCGGGGACGCCGGGCGGGCCGCGGCGTGGTTCCGCGAGGCGGCCGCCGCCTATGTCGACGCCGGGCTGCCGTGGTTCGCCGTGGAGTACGAGGTACAGGTCGCCGCCCTCGCCCATCAGGCCGGTGACGCGGACGGGGCCGAGCGCGCGCTGCGGTCCGCGCTAGAGCACGGCGGGGCGTACGTGGAGCCGGTCGGGCGGGCCCAGCTGCATCTCCAGCTCGCCGAGGTCGTCGGCGGGCGCGGCGATGTCGTCGAGGCCGCCGAGCAGGCCCTGCAGGCCGCGCACTGGGCCGACGAGGCGGGCGAGAGCGGCACGCTGGGCGCCTGGGCTCGCCAGCAGCTGGGCGGCTGCCTGCTGCGTCAGGGCCGCTGCGCGGAGGCCGCCGAGGTGCTGGAGTCGGCCCTGGCGGACCTGTCCGCCGAGACGCACGGCGACGGGCCCGTCGTCCAGGCGTTGTGGTGGCTCGGCGACTGCCTGAGCGCGCTGGGCGATCACCAGGGGGCCGCCGAACGCCGGCTGCGCGCCGCCGAGTTCGCGCGGCACTGGCCCGAGCAGCAGGACCACGCCACACTCGCCCATCTCGCCGCGGAGTCCCTGGGCAACGCCGGGCTGCTGGACGAGGCGGAGCAGGCGTACACGCGCGCGGGCGAACTGTGGCGGGCGCTGGGCAACCCGCACTTCCTTGTGCGCTCGCTGCGCGCCCGCGCGTGGCTGGCGCTGCGCGCGGAGTCCGGAGCGCGGGGTGCGCGGGAGCTGATGGCGCAGGCGGTGCGCACCTGCGAGGGCGCACGGGAGGCCGCGGCGGATCCGGTGGCCCGGGAGCAGCTCACCGACGAACTGGGCGCCACCCACCGCCAGTTCGGCGATCTGCTGGCCCGCTCCGCGACCGAGGAGGCCGAGGAGGACGAAGACAGTGTGATCCAGGGCGTGTTCGAGGCCGCGCTGGCACAGATGGACCGGGCGGCGGCGCTGTTCGGCACGCTCGGCGCGGACGGGCTGCACAACCGTACCGGTGCCGAACTCGCCGCGGGCTGGCTGGAGGCCGACCTCGGCCGGCCCGCCGAGGCGGTCGCACGCGCGCGTGCGGTGCTCGAGGCCTACGAGAGCGCCGACGAGGACGCCGGGGACGAGACGGTGCGGGAGCGGCGGGCGGAGGCCGCGCAACTGCTCGAGCTGGAGCGGTGAACCCTCACTCCACACCGATGAGCAGCAGCGCGCCCTGCCGGCCGCCCCGGTACACCACCGTGTCCACGGCGAGGTAGGACTCCCGGACCCGGGCCTGGAGGCTCTCGGCGACGGTCTCGGGAGCCTCGTCGCCCACGACGAGGGTGACCAGCTCGCCGCCGGCCTGGAGCATGCGGTCGAGGACGGTGACGGCGGTGGCGGTGACGTCGGCGCCGATCACCGCCACGTCGCCGTCGATGAGTCCGAGGACGTCCCCGGCCTGGCAGATGCCGGCCGTCGTCCAGGACTCGTGCTCGGCGACGGCCACCTCGGCGTAGCGGGTGGCGCCCGCCGCCGAGGTCATCTGGACGACGTCCTCGTCGAAGCGGCGCCCCTGCTCGTGCACGGCGAGCGCGGCGATGCCCTGGACCGCCGAGCGGGTCGGGATCAGGGCCACCCGGATGCCCTCGGTGCGGGCCTGCTCGGCGGCCGCGGCGGCCGTGTGGCGCAGCTCGGCGTCGTTGGGCAGCAGGACGACCTCGCGCGCGTGGGCCCGCCGAAGGGCCTGCACCAGCTCCCCGCTGGCGGGCGGCTCCCCGGGGCGCGCGAGGACCGTGGTCGCGCCGGCCTCGGCGTACAGCCCGGCCAGGCCCTCCCCGGGCACGACGGCGACGACGGCCCGCTGCACGCGCTCGCGTGGCGGCCGGCCGCGCCCGGTGTGCGCGTCCCCGAGCCCGAAGTGCGTGATCCGGATCCGGTACGGCCGCCCGGCCTCCACGCCCGCCTCCACGGCGGCACCGGCGTCGTCGACGTGCACGTGGACGTTCCACAGCCCGTCGCCGCCGACCACCACCAGGGAGTCGCCGAGCGCGTCGAGCCGTTCCCGGAGCCGGGCCACGGCGCCGTTCTCGGCCTCCAGGAGATAGATCACCTCGTAGGCGGGTCCGTCCGTGCCGGGCCCGTCGTCGCACGGCCCCGCCTCGGCAACGCCCGCTACGCGCGCGTGCCCCTCGGAAGCGGCAGGGGCCCCCGGCGCCTCCCGTACCGCCTCCCCCGTGAACGCCTCCACGAGCGCGCCCAGGACGGCCACGAGGCCGCGTCCGCCCGCGTCGACCACCCCGGCCCGGCCCAGCACCGCCAGCTGCCCCGGAGTGGCCGCCAGGGCCGCCCGTGCGCCCTCGTAGGCCGACCGCGCGACCGCCCCGCAGTCGCCCTCGGCCACCTCGGCGGCGTCAGCGGCGGCCGAGGCGACCGTCAGCACGGTGCCCTCGACGGGGTGGGCCACGGCCTGCCGGGCGGAGTCGGCGGCCTGCCGCAGCGCCTGCCTCAGCCCGGCGCCGTCGACGCGAGCGGCCTCGTCGTCCTGCGCGAGGACCTGGGCCATCCCCCGCAGCAGCTGCGCGAGGATCGTCCCGGAGTTGCCCTGGGCCCCGATGAGCGCGCCGTGGGCCATCGCGTGCACGGCGTCCGCGAGGGACGGCTCCCCGGCGCCCGGACCGGGGCCGGACCCGGATCCCGTCTCGTACCCGGCGAACACGGCCTCCACGGCCGTCGCCGCCGATTCCACGGTGAGGTAGAGGTTCGTGCCGGTGTCCCCGTCGGCCACGGGGTAGACGTTGATGGCGTCGATCTCCTCGCGTGCCCGGCCCAGTGCGCCGAGCGCCAGACCGCACCAGGTGCGCACCGCGAGAGCATCGAAGAATGTCTGCGGCACCTGCGCCACCTGCGCCTCCCTGAGCCGGCCGTACGTGGGACGCAGCGTAGACCCCGGGCCGGTGTCCGGCGGAAGAGGGCCGGGGCGGGGGCCTGCGCTGCCATGGTAGTTTCGTTGTACGGACGCAGTCGTTGTATGCTGCTCCGGTTGCCCGATCCACATCGGGCCGTTCCCCTGGCAACGCCACTCAGATTCAGGTCGTACGATCTCGATCCCGGCATGCCGGGATTAACCGTAAGTGCATCTGAAGTCTTTGGAGTGACCCGTGGCTGCCAACTGCGACGTCTGCGGCAAGGGGCCGGGCTTCGGCAACAACATCTCGCACTCGCACCGCCGTACGTCCCGCCGCTGGAACCCGAACATCCAGCGTGTGCGTACCGTGGTCGGCGGGACGCCGAAGCGCGTGAACGCTTGCACCTCGTGCATCAAGGCCGGCAAGGTCTCGCGCTGACGCACAGCTAAGCGCGCGGCCACTGCTGGTTCGCTGCACTGAGCCGGTCCACCTCACGGTGGGCCGGCTTTTTGCCGTACGCACGCGCCGCACCCGCCTCGACGTCGTACCCGCGCCTCAGTCCCGAAGGCGCCAGCCGTGGTCCACCGGCCCGATCCCCGCGCCCAGCGCGAACCCGGCCGCGATCGCGCCCGTGACGTACTCCTTGGCCGCCGTGACGGCCTCCGGCACGCTCTGCCCCTTCGCCAGCCCCGACGCGATCGCGGAGGCCAGCGTGCAGCCCGTGCCGTGCGTGTGCCGGTTGTCGTGGCGGGGGGCGCGGTAGCGGTACTCGTCCGTGCCGTCGGTCAGCAGATCCACTGCGTCCCCGGGCAGATGCCCGCCCTTGACCAGCACCCAGCGCGGCCCGTACTCCAGCACGGCCGCCGCGGCCCGGCGCAGATCGCCCTCCGACTCGACGCGCACCCCTGTGAGTTGGGCCACCTCGTCGAGGTTCGGGGTCGCCACGGTGGCCGCCGGGAGCAGCTTCGCGCGGACGGAGGCCAGCGCGGAGGCGGCCAGCAGCGGGTCGCCGTGCTTGGAGACGCCGACCGGGTCGACCACGGCCGGGGCGTCCGTACCCAAGATCAACTCGGCGACCGTCTCGACCAGTTCCGCCGAGGCCAGCATGCCGGTCTTCACGGCCTGGACGCCGATGTCGTCCACGACGCTGCGGTACTGGGCCCGCACCGCCGCCACCGGCAGCTCCCAGGCGCCCTGCACGCCCAGCGAGTTCTGCGCGGTGACGGCCGTGAGCACGCTCATGCCGTGCACGCCGAGCGCCAGCATCGTCTTCAGGTCGGCCTGGATGCCGGCGCCGCCGCCGGAGTCCGACCCGGCCACCGTGAGGACGCGCGGGATCATGACTCGATGTCCCCGAAGTGGTCCCAGCCGCCCTTGCTGGTCCAGGGCGCCCCGTCGACGGTCACCTGGGGCAGCGCGGAGGGGTTGAGGACCTCGCCGATGACCTTCCAGCGGGCCGGCAGCTTGGTGTCCGGCGGGAAGGTCGCCACGATCGCGTGGTCCTCTCCCCCGCTCAGCACCCACTGGAGCGGGTCGACGCCCACGGCCTGGCCGATGTCGTTCATCTGGGTCGGGATGTCGATCGCACCGGAACGGATGTCGATGCGGACCTTGCTGGCCTCGGCGATGTGCCCGAGGTCGGCGATCAGCCCGTCGCTCACGTCGCACATCGCGGTCGCGCCGAGCCCGGCGGCGGCCGGGCCCGCGTGGTACGGCGGCTCGGGGCGGCGGTGGGCCTCGACGAAGGCGCGCGGGGAGCGGAAGCCGCGCGAGAGGACCGCGTAACCGGCCGCGGACCAGCCCAGCCAGCCCGTGACGGCCACCAGGTCGCCGGGCTGGGCTCCCGCGCGCGTGACGGGTTCCTGGTTGCGCAGATCGCCGAGCGCGGTGATCGACACCATGATCGTGTCGCCGCGTACGACGTCCCCGCCGACCACCGAGGCGCCCGCGACCTGGCACTCGTCGCGCAGGCCGTCCATCAGCTCGCTCGGCCAGGTCACCGGGAGTTCGGCCGGCACGACCAGGCCGAGCAGCAGCGCGGTCGGCACGGCGCCCATGGCGGCGATGTCGGCGAGGTTCTGGGCGGCCGCCTTGCGTCCCACGTCGTAGGCCGTGGACCAGTCGCGGCGGAAGTGCCGCCCCTCCAGCAGGATGTCGGTGCTCGCCACCACGCGCCGGTCGGGCGCGGCGACCACCGCGGCGTCGTCGCCGGGGCCGATCCGGACCGCCGGGGTGGTGGTGAGACGGGAGGTGAGCTCCCTGATGAGCCCGAACTCCCCGAGCTCACCAACAGTGCCCTTCATTTCCCTTGCTCCCCTTCTGTCCCTGGTCGTGCCCCGTCGCGCGTCAGCCGTGCCCGGTCGCGCGACATCAGTGTCCCCGATACGGTCGAGATGACCGCCGTCCGGTCCAAGTCGACCGTCAACCTCCGTCGCGCCTGCACCCTGGCGCGCAAGCCCGGTTCCCGCAGGTCTCCCCTCGGGGAGCGGCGACGCGATACCGTGGCGTTCCTTTTCCCCACATGATCCTCGTGGCCGCCCTGGAGGTTCCGTGGTACAGGCGTACATCCTGATCCAGACGGAGGTCGGCAAGGCGTCGACCGTCGCCGAGACGATCAGCAAGATCCCTGGAGTGATCCAGGCCGAGGACGTGACGGGTCCGTACGATGTCATCGTGCGCGCCCAGTCCGACACGGTCGACGACCTCGGCCGGATGGTGGTCGCGAAAGTCCAGCAAGTGGACGGCATCACGCGCACCCTGACCTGTCCGGTCGTGCATCTGTAGCCCCCGTCTACGCTTGGCCGGTGAACATCTTCCGTCCCCGGCCCCTCGCGCTGCTCGCGCCCGCGCTGCTGATCGCGGTCGCGGGCTGTTCCTCGGCAGACGACAGCGGCTCGGTGGCGGTTCCCACCCCCGACGCGAAGACGGCCCCGGTGTGCCGGGACCTGCACAAGGCGCTGCCGCGGAAGCTCGACGGACGAAGCCGTAACGACCCCGCACCCCGGTCCGCCTACACGGCGGGCTGGGGAAGCCCGGCGATCATACTGCGCTGCGGTGTCGTACGGCCGCCGAAGATGGTCGATCCGAAGGTGGCGGAAGGGGGCGACCCGGACGCGATCGCGGGCGGGGTGAACGGCGTCGACTGGCTGATGGAGAAGCAGGGCGACGGAACCTGGCGGTTCACGACGGCGGGCCGCGTGGCCTATGTGCAGATCAGCCTGCCCAAGGGGATGTCCGCGCAGGACGAGGGCACGGCGGTGCTCACGGATATCGCACCGGCCGTGAAGAAGGCGATCCCGACCGGGATCGCCTCCATGCGTGGTTGATTCCGCGAGGGCGGGCGGCTCAGCGCAGCCCGGTCGGGCGGCGCAGCGCGGCCTGCACCAGGCGGTCGATCAGCTCGGGGTAGCCGACCCCGGTGGCCTGCCACATCTGCGGGTACATCGAGATCGGCGTGAAGCCGGGCAGGGTGTTGATCTCGTTGATCACGAACTCGCCGTCCTCGGTGAGGAAGAAGTCCGCGCGGACCAGCCCCTCGCAGGAGGCCGCCTCGAACGCCTCGACCGCGAGCCGCCGCACCTCGGCGGTCTCCTCGTCGGTGAGCGGCGCCGGGACGACACCGGGCGTGGAGTCGATGTACTTGGCCTCGAAGTCGTAGTACGCGTGCGTGTCCGGCGGCGGGATCTCGGCCGGTACGGAGGCGCGCGGGCCGTCCTCGAACTCCAGGACGCCGCACTCGATCTCGCGGCCCCGCAGGGCGGCCTCGACGAGGATCTTCGGGTCGTGCTGCTGGGCGGTGGTGATCGCCTCGTCCAGGCCGGACAGGTCGTCGACCTTGGTGATGCCGATCGAGGAACCCGCGCGCGCGGGCTTCACGAACAGCGGCCAGCCGTACTCGCCGGCGAAGTCCACGATCTTCTTGCGGGCGGCGGACTCGTCCTGCGCCCACTCGCGGGGGCGGATCACCACGTAGGGGCCGACCTTGAGCCCGAAGGAGGTGAAGATCCGCTTCATGTACTCCTTGTCCTGGCCGACGGCCGAGGCGAGCACGCCGGCGCCCACGTAGGGCACGCCGGACAGCTCCAGGAGGCCCTGGAGGGTGCCGTCCTCGCCGTAGGGGCCGTGCAGCACCGGGAAGACGACGTCGACCTCGCCGAGCGCCTTGGGCACGGAGCCGGGCTCGCTGTAGACGACCTCGCGGTTCGCGGGGTCGACGGGGAGTACCACGCCGCCCTCGTGCGACTCCGCCAGTTCCTCGACGTCGGGGGTGCGGCGGTCGGTGATGGCCATCCGCTCCGGCTCGTCGGCGGTGAGGGCCCACCGGCCGTCCCGGGTGATGCCGATCGGCAGGACGTCGTACTTGGTCCGGTCGATGGCCTTGAGGACGGCGCCGGCGGTGACCACGGAGATCCCGTGTTCGGAGCTGCGCCCGCCGAACACGACGGCCACACGCGGCTTCCGCGACGGCTGCTCAGGGCTCTGGGGAAGGTTCTCGGTGCTCATATCGCGTTGAGAGTACCCGTTGGTAGAGCCCGGATACAGCGTCGACTCCGCCCGGGAACGAACAACGGCGGGCGCGTTCGCTCAGCGTCGTTCGGGCTTCGCGCTGCGCGACATCAGCTCCTTGACGGCGACCACCGGCGACTTGCCCTCGTGCACGATGGCGACGACCGTCTCGGTGATCGGCATGTCGACACCGTGTCGGCGGGCCAGATCCAGCACGGACTCGCAGGACTTGACGCCCTCGGCGGTCTGTTTGGTGACCGCGATCGTCTCCTGGAGGGTCATGCCCTTGCCGAGGTTGGTGCCGAAGGTGTGGTTGCGGGACAGCGGCGAGGAGCAGGTGGCCACCAGGTCGCCGAGGCCCGCGAGTCCGGAGAAGGTCAGCGGGTCGGCGCCGAGCGCGACCCCGAGCCGGGCGGTCTCGGCGAGGCCGCGCGTGATGAGCGAGCCCTTGGCGTTGTCGCCGAGCCCCATGCCGTCCGCGATGCCGACGGCGAGCCCGATGACGTTCTTCACGGCGCCGCCGAGCTCGCAGCCGACCACGTCCGTCTCCGTGTACGGCCGGAAGTACGGCGTGTGGCACGCGGCCTGGAGGCGCCGGGCGACGGCCTCGTCGGCACAGGCGACCACGGCGGCGGCGGGCATGCGGGCGGCGATCTCCCGGGCCAGGTTGGGCCCGGTGACGACGGCGACGCGCTCTGCGCCGACCTTGGCGACGTCCTCGACGACCTCGCTCATCCGCATGGCGGAGCCGAGTTCGACGCCCTTCATGAGGGACACCAGCACGGTGCCCGGGGCGAGCAGCGGGGTCCACTCGGCGAGGTTCTCGCGCATCGTCTGGGAGGGGATCGCCAGGACCGTGAAGTCCGCGTCCCGCAGCGCCTCGGCGGCGTCGGCGGTCGCGCGCAGGTTCTCCGGGAGTTCGACTCCGGGCAGGTAGTCGGGGTTGGTCCGGGTCGAGTTGACCGCCTCGGCCAGTGCGGGGCGGCGGGCCCACAGGGTCACCTCGCAGCCCGCGTCGGCGAGGACCATGCCGAAGGCGGTACCCCATGAGCCCGTGCCCATGACCGCCGCCTTTACCGCCTTGCTCACTTGCCCTGCCCTTCCGGTTCCCTGCCCTGCGCCGGTGCTTCGGTCTGTGCCCGCGCCTCGGTCTGCGCCTGCGTGCGGCGCCGCTGTTCGATCCGCTCGCGGCGCGGGTCGTAGGGCGTCTCGGGGGCCTTCTCGCCGCGGATCTCCTCCAGCTGGCGGGTGACGGCCGCCATGATGACCTCGGTGGCCTCCTTCAGCAGGTCCGGGGTCATCTCCTTGCCGTAGAAGCGCGAGAGGTCCACGGGCGGGCCGGCGAGCACGTGATGGGTCTTGCGCGGGAGGAGGTTCGGCTTCTTGGCGTACGGCGGCAGCAGTTCGTTGACGCCCCACTGGGCGACCGGGATGACCGGGCACTTGGTCTGCAGGGCCACGCGCGCGGCGCCCGTCTTGCCGGTCATGGGCCAGCCGTCGGGGTCGCGGGTGAGGGTGCCCTCGGGGTAGAAGGCGACGCACTCGCCGCGCTCCACGGCGTCGATCGCGGCCCGGAAGGCGCTGAGCGCGTCGGTGGACTCGCGATAGACGGGAATCTGCCCGGTACCGCGCATGGCGGCGCCGATGAATCCCGTCTTGAAAAGTCCGCTCTTCGCCAGGAATCGCGGAACCCGTCCGGTGTTGTACTGATAGTGCGCGTACGCGAAGGGGTCCACGTGGGAATTGTGGTTCACCGCGGTGATAAATCCGCCCTCGGCCGGAATGTGCTCCATTCCGCGCCAGTCCCGCTTGATCAGAACCACCAGCGGCGGTTTGCAGATCACCGCGGCGAAGCGGTACCAGAAGCCGATTCTGCGGCGGGGCACAAGGACACCTTCCTCTAGGCATGCCACCTCGGCGGGGGGCCGCACAAGTGTCGCCCCGGGCCGCCGGTCTGTCGAGAACACCGTACGCCCGCCCGTCACCCGCCCCCACCCTTGCAAGGAGCTTCGCGCCCCTCCCCCCTTCTGCGTGTCCTCGGACACAGCGGGTGACAATGAGCGTGACAAGAGAGGGACGGTACGCCGGTGCAGTGGACCTTGGTCATCCCGCTGAAGCCCCTGGTGCGGGCCAAGAGCAGGCTCTCGGACACGGCCGCCGACGGGGTTCGCCCGGGGCTGGCCCTCGCGTTCGCCCAGGACACGGTGGCCGCGGCGCTGGCGTGCGCGGCCGTCACGGGTGTGGCGGTCGTCACGGACGACGAGCTGGCCGGACGGGAACTGGCGGCGCTGGGCGCGCGGATCGTTCCGGACACGCCCGCGGACGGCCTGAACGCCGCTCTGGCGCACGGCGCGGCGGCGGTACGCGCAATTCACCCCGGGGCGGCCGTAGCGGCCCTGAACGCCGATCTGCCGGCACTGCGCCCGCGGGAACTGGCGCGAGTCCTGGACGCCGCCGCGGAATTCCCCCGTGCTTTTCTCGCGGATGCGGCGGCGATCGGCACGACACTGCTGGCGGCGGGGCCGCAGCAGGAATTGCAGCCGGCGTTCGGCGTCGATTCCCGCAACCGCCACCGGGCCTCGGGCGCCCGGGAACTCACGCCGGCCGGGGTGGATTCGGTACGGCAGGACGTGGACACCGGGGACGATCTGCGCGCGGCGCTGACCCTGGGGGTGGGCCCGTACACGGCCGCCGCGGCGGCGGGTCTGCTGAGCGCCCCGTAGGCTGACGTCCATGCAGGCCACCGCATACACCTACGACCCCGAGACCCGCAGCGGACAGGTGCTGCTCGACGACGGCACCCCGGTGCCGTACGACACCGCCGCGTTCGACGCCGGCGGACTGCGGCTGCTGCGGCCCGGGCAGCGGGTGCGGATCGAGACCGAGGGCCGCGGGGACGCCCTGCGGATCACGCTCGTGACGCTGCAGACGCTGTAACTGCCCCCGCACACGCCGCGGGCCGGGCTCCCCTGGGGAGTCCGGCCCGGCGCGTGAGTGCCCTGGAGACCTACGACGCCTTGCGCGCGGTGGTCTTCTTCGCCGTGGTCTTGCGAGCCGTCGACTTCTTGGCCGGCGCCTTCTTCGCGGTGACCTTCTTGGCCGGGGCCTTCTTCGCGGTGGTCTTCTTCGCGGCGGCCGTCGTCTTCTTCGCCGCCGCCGTGGTCTTCTTGGCGGTCGTCTTCTTGGCCGTGGTCTTCTTCGCAGCGGCCGTGGTCTTCTTCGCCGCCGCCGTGGTCTTCTTGGCGGTCGTCTTCTTCGCCGTGACCTTCTTCGCGGCCGCCTTGGTGGCCTTCTTCGCCGCGGCCTTCTTGATCGCCGTGCCGCCGGTCAGGCTGCCCTTGGGCGCCTTCTTGACGGCGACCTCGCCGCCGCGCGGGAGCTTCTTCGAGCCGCTCACCAGGTCCTTGAAGCCCTGGCCCGCACGGAAGCGCGGCACGGAGGTCTTCTTGACCCGAACCCGCTCCCCCGTCTGGGGGTTGCGGGCGTAACGGGCGGGGCGGTCCACCTTCTCGAAGGACCCGAAGCCGGTGACCGAGACCCGCTCGCCCGCGACGACCGCGCGGACGATGGCGTCCAGGACATGATCGACAGCTTCGGCCGCCTGCTGGCGGCCACCCATCTTGTCGGCAATCGCTTCTACGAGCTGCGCCTTGTTCACGTCTTCCCCTTCGGAGACATCGCCAGAACGAAAGTGTTCAAGCTTTTTCGCACGTTAGGCAGATATATACCGCAAATCAAACACGAAACGGGCTTATCACCCTTGTGCCGCAACGGATTCGGCGCTCTCGAGCCTGTTCAGTGGTCCTCTTCGGGGATCCGCCCCGCGTCGAGGTCCGCGTTGAACCGCTCGAGCCGCCTTGCCGCAGCGGCGAGATCGTGCTTGGCCGCGGCCGTAATGACCAGCAGCTTCCGGGTCAGCGCCATCCGTACGCCCTCCGGGACTTGCAGTGCGCGCACCCTTGCATGCGCTTCCTTGAGTTGGTTCGCGACCGCCGCATAGAGCTGGAGTTGGCCGTCGTGTCCCATGCACAGATTGTGCCATCTGGGGCGAGTTGTCGCCTGCGCAGGGTGTAACTGCCGCCTCAAATGGCCTTCCAGGCACTTGCGGAGGGCGCGATCACTGCACTCACCTACCCTGGCAACGCCCTTCCTAACGTGGGGAGTTGAGGGCTGCGTAAGAGGTGCGCAGGTCCGATCGGGTGCAGACATGGCTGTACCCCCAATCGTGGCGATCGGGGGTACAGAGAGGGTGTTGCGGTGGCCGAAATCAGCCCTGGGGATCAGCCCTGGAGCGTGCGCGGCTTGTAGGTCGGCCGCTTGGCCTCGTAGGCGGCGATGTCGGCGTCGTTCTGGAGCGTGATGGAGATGTCGTCCAGGCCGTTCAGCAGGCGCCAGCGGGAGTTCTCGTCCAGCTCGAAGGAGGCGGTGACGCCCTCGGCGCGCACCTCGCGGTTCTCCAGGTCGACGGTGATCTCGGCCTGCGGGTCCGCCTCGACGAGCTCCCACAGCGTGTCCACGACCTTCTGGTCCAGGACCACCGTGAGCAGGCCGTTCTTCAGCGAGTTGCCCCGGAAGATGTCCGCGAAACGGGAGGAGATCACGGTCTTGAAGCCGTAGTTCTGCAGGGCCCAGACGGCGTGCTCGCGGGAGGAGCCGGTGCCGAAGTCGGGACCGGCGACCAGGACGGTCGCGCCCGCGCGCTCGGGGCGGTTGAGGACGAACTCGGGGTCCTTGCGCCAGGCCTCGAACAGCCCGTCCTCGAACCCGTCCCGGGTCACCTTCTTGAGCCAGTGAGCAGGGATGATCTGGTCGGTGTCGACGTTGCTGCGGCGCAGCGGGACAGCCCGGCCGGTGTGGGTGGTGAAGGCTTCCATGGTTCTCAGACTCCAGCGGGCGCGGGGGTGTCGGCGGACAGGTCGGCGGGCGAGGCGAGGTGGCCCAGGACGGCGGTCGCGGCCGCGACCTGCGGCGACACCAGGTGCGTACGACCGCCCTTGCCCTGCCGGCCCTCGAAGTTGCGGTTGGAGGTGGACGCGGAGCGCTCCCCCGGGGCCAGCTGGTCGGGGTTCATGCCGAGGCACATCGAGCAGCCCGCGTGCCGCCATTCGGCGCCGGCCTCCTTGAAGACCACGTCCAGACCCTCGGAGACGGCCTGCAGACCCACCCGCGCGGAGCCCGGGACGACCAGCATCCGTACGCCGTCGGCGACTTTGCGGTCCTTGAGGATGCTCGCGGCGGCGCGCAGGTCCTCGATGCGGCCGTTGGTGCAGGAGCCTACGAAGACGGTGTCAACGTCGATGGAGCGCAGCGGCTGGCCGGCCTCCAACCCCATGTATTCCAGGGCCTTTTCGGCGGCCAGGCGCTCCGATGCGTCTTCGTACGAAGCCGGGTCGGGGACGGACGCCGAAAGCGGCGCACCCTGGCCGGGGTTGGTGCCCCAGGTGACGAACGGCGACAGCTCGGCGGCGTCGATGACGACCTCGGCGTCGAAGACCGCGTCCTCGTCGGTGCGCAGGGTCTTCCAGTACTCCACCGCGGCGTCCCAGTCGGCGCCCTCGGGGGCGTGGGCGCGGCCCTTGATGTACGCGAAGGTGGTCTCGTCGGGGGCGATCATGCCCGCGCGGGCGCCGGCCTCGATCGACATGTTGCAGATGGTCATCCGGGCCTCCATCGAGAGCTTCTCGATGGCGGAGCCGCGGTACTCCAGGATGTAGCCCTGGCCGCCGCCCGTACCGATCCTGGCGATGATCGCCAGGATCAGGTCCTTGGCGGTGACGCCCTCGGGCAGCTCACCCTCGACCGTGATCGCCATGGTCTTCGGGCGGGCCAGCGGCAGCGTCTGGGTGGCCAGCACGTGCTCGACCTGGGAGGTGCCGATGCCGAACGCCAGCGCGCCGAAGGCGCCGTGCGTGGAGGTGTGCGAGTCGCCGCAGACGACCGTCGTACCGGGCTGCGTCAGACCGAGCTGCGGGCCGACGACGTGCACGACGCCCTGCTCGACGTCGCCCAGCGGGTGCAGCCGCACGCCGAACTCGGCGCAGTTCTTGCGCAGCGTCTCCAGCTGGGCGCGGGAGACCGGGTCCGCGATGGGCTTGTCGATGTCGAGGGTCGGGGTGTTGTGATCCTCGGTCGCGATGGTGAGGTCGAGCCGGCGCACCCGGCGACCGCTCTTGCGCAGCCCGTCGAAGGCCTGCGGGCTGGTCACCTCGTGCAGCAGGTGCAGATCGATGTAGAGGAGGTCGGGCTCGCCCTCGGCGCGCCGGACGACGTGGTCGTCCCAGACCTTCTCCGCGAGTGTCCTACCCATCGCTTTCCCTCCGGCCGGCAAACGTCCGCCGACCCAACTAGAGATCTTGAGGTTGCGGCGGCTGCCCTTTCGAGGGCCCCTGAAAGTCGTGATTCCGGGCGTCCGCCACCGGGCCCGTTGGTACGCGGGCCGCCTGTGTGCTTCCAGGGTGGCGCGTTCCACGGAAAATTGAACTTGCGTTTCACAGAGTGAGACGTGAGTATCGTTGCATGGACAACAGTAGCGGCGTCGGCGTTCTGGACAAGGCGGCCCTCGTCCTGAGCGCTCTGGAGTCCGGCCCGGCCACCCTCGCGGGTCTGGTCGGGGCCACCGGACTGGCACGACCCACGGCCCACCGCCTGGCCGTGGCCCTGGAACACCACCGCATGGTGGCACGCGACATGCAGGGCCGGTTCATCCTCGGCCCGCGTCTCGCGGAACTGGCGGCGGCGGCCGGCGAGGACCGCCTGCTCGCCACGGCCGGCCCCGTGCTCACCCACCTCCGCGACGTCACGGGCGAGAGCGCGCAGCTCTACCGGCGCCAGGGTGACATGCGCATCTGCGTGGCCGCGGCGGAACGGCTGTCCGGTCTGCGGGACACCGTCCCGGTGGGCTCCACGCTCACGATGAAGGCCGGCTCCTCGGCGCAGATCCTCATGGCCTGGGAGGAGCCCGAGCGGCTGCACCGGGGGCTGCAGGGCGCCCGCTTCACGGCGACGGCCCTGTCGGGCGTGCGGCGTCGCGGCTGGGCCCAGTCCATCGGCGAGCGCGAACCGGGCGTCGCGTCCGTCTCCGCGCCCGTGCGCGGCCCCTCCAACCGCGTGGTGGCCGCCGTGTCCGTCTCCGGCCCGATCGAGCGCCTGACGCGCCACCCCGGCCGGATGCACGCCCAGGCGGTCATCGACGCCGCCGCCCGCCTCTCCGAGGCCCTGCGCCGCTCGGGCTGAGCGGACGCCGCCCGGGGACACGTCCGGGAACGCCGGGGAGGGCCTGCCCCAACGCCGCGGCAGGCCCTCCCCGGTCCCCCGATCCCCCCGGTCAGCCGGTCTTCTCCGCCACCGGTACCCCCT
Source organism: Streptomyces monashensis (assembly GCF_001866665.1). Taxonomy (GTDB): domain Bacteria; phylum Actinomycetota; class Actinomycetes; order Streptomycetales; family Streptomycetaceae; genus Streptomyces; species Streptomyces monashensis. The sequence goes on from NZ_MLYO01000012.1 coordinate 230,696, forward strand.
TCGAGCGGTAGGCGAACCGGTCCTTCGCGTACCGGCCCCGCCGCTCCAGCGGGATCTGCCCGTGCGCCGCGGCCAGCCCGAACGCGGGCATGTCGCCGTAGATCGCCTCGTACGACCCCTCGGGCACGACGTACGACTCGTGCCAGATGCCGACCTGCCCGCGCAGCTTCCCGGCCCGCTCCTTGCGGTTGAGGCGCGCCCAGGCCTTGTGATGGAAGGCGTCCGACGCGGTCGCGTAGCCGTACAGCTTCTCCTTGGACTCCCAGTACTGCACGACGTAGTACGTCCGCGGCGAGGCCGTCAGCAGGACGTGGCCGAGCAGTCCCCGCTCGGGCTCCTTCCGCAGATCCCGCAGCATGCGGAACATCGCGAGCATCACCGGCAGCCACAGGTGCACCGCCCAGAAGCGGTTGATACGCATGCCGATCAACAGGACGACGACATCGCCCTTCGCGTCGGCCGTCGTACGGGTCATCATGACCACTTCCCCCTCGTTGGCGAGCGAAGCTATCCAAGTACCGATGCTTGGATAGTGCCGTTATCCGAGAAGGAGCGCAAGAGATGCGGCTGGCCGAACTGAGCGAACGCAGCGGCGTGTCCACGGCGACGATCAAGTACTACCTGCGCGAAGGCCTGTTGCCGCCGGGCCGCCAGGTCAACGCCACGACCGCCGAGTACGACGAGGAGCATCTGCGCCGGCTGCGGCTGGTGCGGGCGATGATCCAGGTGGGCCGGGTGCCGGTGGCCAAGGTGCGCGAGGTGCTCGGGCACGTGGACGACGACTCCCTGCCCCGCACGATCCGCCTGGGCGCGGCGCTGTGGGCACTGCCGCAGGTGCCGGAGCCGGACGAGGAGGACGAGTACGTCCAGGCCGCGCACCGGGAGGTCGACGCGCTCCTGGACCAGCTCGGCTGGACGAACGCCAAACAGCTCACGACCGTCTCGCCCGCGTACCGCTCGCTGGTGGTGGCGGTGGCCGCGTTCCGTCGGATCGGCTACACCTTCGGCACCGAACTGCTCGTGCCGTACGCCGAGTTGATGTACCGGACAGCCACCCTCGACCTGGACAACATGGAGGCGTATCCGTCGCAGGCGGAACGGGTCGAGTTCGCGATCCTGGGGGCGGTCCTCAACGAGCCCGTACTGCAGGCGCTGCACCGGCTGGCCCAGGAGGAGGAGACGGCGCGGCGGTACGGCTTCGAGTAGCCGGTGCCGGGCACGACGAAGGCCCTCCGCCGAAGCGAAGGGCCTTCCTCCTGTACCCCCGACCGGATTCGAACCGGCGCTACCGCCTTGAGAGGGCGGCGTGCTAGGCCGCTACACAACGGGGGCGTGGACACTGCGTTTCCGCAGGTCCGAGCTGGTCTACCTGGACTCGAACCAAGACTAACTGAACCAGAATCAGTCGTGCTGCCAATTACACCATAGACCAATGATGGTTTAGACCAGTCAGTACCCCCGACCGGATTCGAACCGGCGCTACCGCCTTGAGAGGGCGGCGTGCTAGGCCGCTACACAACGGGGGCCCTAGCGATCCCGACAAGATCGAGATCAGTACCCCCGACCGGATTCGAACCGGCGCTACTGCCTTGAGAGGGCAGCGTGCTAGGCCGCTACACAACGGGGGCTTTGCAGATGAGCTCTGCGAGCTGGCCTACCTGGACTCGAACCAAGACTAACTGAACCAGAATCAGTCGTGCTGCCAATTACACCATAGGCCATTGGAACTCAACCCCCTGTGGGGTTCTCGTTCTCGTTCGCTCCTCGGGGTTCCGGCCTTTCGGCCCGCTCCCCTCGGCGCAGGAAGAACATTACCCGAAGGTGGACGGGGCTCCAAAACGGGTATCCGCGCGGACGAGCGCGGGGAGTTCGGCGAGGGTCGTGATCCGGTGGACGGCGTCGTGCGGGACGGCCTCGCCGGCCGGCTGCCCAGCGGCCCCGCCGCGGTCGATCCACACCGACACCAGCCCTGCCTCGGCGGCGCCCCGTCCGTCGATCTCCGGGTGGTCGCCGACGTAGGCCACCTCGTGCGGGGGCAGCGCGAGGGCCTCGCAGGCCGCGCGGAAGGCCCCGGGCTCCGGCTTGGAGACGCCCAGCTCGGCGGCGCACAGGACGGCCTCGAAGCGGTCGCGGATGCCGAGGGCGCGCAGCTTGTGCTCCTGGACCGTGAGGCTGGAGTTGGACAGCACCGCGTGCCGGTGACTGGCCGCGAGGGCCTCCAGGACGGGCAGGACGTCCGGGAAGAGGCTCCAGGCGGCCTCGTAGTGCCGTATGTACCGCTGGAACCAGGCGTCGGCCTCGTCGTCGGTCAGGGCCTGCCTGCCGAGGAACACGCGCACGCGGTCGCGCCGCTGGTCCTGGAAGCCGCGCTCCCCGGCCGCGAACCGGGCCCACTGCTGGTCGGTGACCTCCCGCCACCGGGCCAGGGCCGCCTCGGCACCGCCGTAGCCGTCGAACAGCCCCTCGGCCACCAGGTGCTCCCGCATGCCCTGCCGGTCGGCGGTCGTGTAGTCGAAGAGGGTGTCGTCGACGTCCCAGACGACGGCTCTGATCGTCATGATCCGAACCTACCGCGTGAGGAACGCGACAGGGGCGGCATCCGGGAAGTTCCGGATGCCGCCCCTGAGGTTCGGCGGTGCCGACGGTTACGCGGAGAGCCTGGCCAGCGCCGCGTCGATGCGGGCCAGGGTCTTCTCCTTGCCCAGGACTTCCAGGGACTCGAAGAGCGGCAGGCCGACGGTGCGGCCGGTGACGGCGACGCGGACCGGGGCCTGGGCCTTGCCGAGCTTGAGGCCGTGGACCTCGCCGGCGGCCAGGACGGCCTCCTTCAGGGACTCGGCCGACGTCCAGTCCGCCGACTCCAGCTTCTCGCGGGCCGTGTGCAGCAGGGCGTCGGAGCCCTCCTTCATCGCCTTGGTCCACGAGGCCTCGTCGGAGACCGGCTCGGCGAGGAACAGGAAGTCGACGTTGTCCGTGATCTCGGAGAGGACCTTGAGGCGGGTCTGGGCGTGCGGGGCGATCGCCGCCCACTTCGCCTCGTCGAAGTCCTCGGGCGCCCAGGGGGCGAACGGGGCCTTCAGCCACGGGGCGCAGCGGCTGGTGAACTCCTTCACATCCAGCATGCGGATGTGGTCGGCGTTGATGGCCTCGCACTTCTTCAGGTCGAAGCGCGCCGGGTTGGGGTTCACGTCCGAGATGTCGAAGGCCGCGACCATCTCCTCGATCGTGAAGATGTCCTTGTCCGCGGAGAGCGACCAGCCCAGCAGGGACAGGTAGTTGAGCAGCCCCTCGGGCAGGAAGCCCCGGTCCCGGTAGAGGTTGAGGGACGACTCCGGGTCGCGCTTGGAGAGCTTCTTGTTGCCCTCGCCCATCACGTAGGGGAGGTGACCGAAGGCCGGGGTCCGCCGGGCGATGCCCAGCTCGGTCAGCGCCTTGTAGAGCGCGATCTGGCGCGGGGTGGAGGAGAGCAGGTCCTCGCCGCGCAGGACGTGGGTGATCTCCATCAGGGCGTCGTCGACCGGGTTCACCAGCGTGTACAGCGGGGCGCCGTTCGCGCGGACGATGCCGTAGTCCGGCACGTTCTCCGGCGTGAAGGTCAGCTCGCCGCGGACCAGGTCGGTGAAGGTGATCGTCTCGTCCGGCATCCGGAAGCGGACGATCGGGGCACGGCCCTGGGCCCGGTACTCCTCGACCTGCGCGGGGGTGAGGTCGCGGCAGTGACCGTCGTAGCCGGACGGCTTGCCGGCGGCGCGGGCGGCCTCGCGGCGGGTGTCCAGCTCCTCCTGGGAGCAGTAGCAGTGGTAGGCGTGACCGGCGTCCAGCAGCTTCTGCGCGACGTCCTTGTAGAGGTCCATGCGCTGCGACTGGCGGTACGGCGCGTGCGGGCCGCCGACCTCGGGGCCCTCGTCCCAGTCGAAGCCGAGCCAGCGCATCGCGTCGAGCAGCTGGTGGTACGACTCCTCGGAGTCGCGGGCGGCGTCGGTGTCCTCGATGCGGAAGACCAGCGTGCCCTGGTGGTGCCGGGCGAACGCCCAGTTGAACAGGGCGGTGCGGACCAGGCCCACGTGGGGGTTACCGGTGGGCGAGGGGCAGAAACGGACGCGAACGGGGGAGCCGGGTGCGCTAGCCACGCTTGACAACCTTGTTGGTGAGTGTGCCGATGCCTTCGATGGTGACGGCGACCTCGTCGCCGACGTGCAGGGGGCCGACCCCCGCGGGGGTGCCGGTGAGGATGACGTCGCCGGGGAGCAGGGTCATGGCCTCGGAGATGTTGACGACCAGGTCCTCGATGGGGTGGGTCATCTCGCTCGTGCGGCCGAGCTGGCGCTGCTCGCCGTTGACCGTGCACTGGATGGTCAGGTCGCCCGCGCGCGCGAGGTCCAGGTCCGTCTCCACCCAGGGGCCGAGCGGGCAGGACGTGTCGAAGCCCTTGGCCCGGGCCCACTGCTTCTCGCGCTTTTGCACATCGCGGGCGGTGACGTCGTTCGCGCAGGTGTAGCCGAAGATCACGTCCTTGACGCGCTCGCGCGGCACCTCGCGGCACATGCGGCCGATCACGACGGCCAGCTCGGCCTCGTGGTGCAGGTCCTCGGAGAAGGACGGGTACTGGATGTCGTCGCCGGAGGCGATCATCGCGGTGCTCGGCTTGAAGAAGGCGAACGGCGCCTCGGGGACCTCGTTGCCCAGTTCCTTCGCGTGGGACGCGTAGTTGCGCCCGAAGGCCACGATCTTGTTGCCGATGACCGGGGGCAGGAGCCTGACCTTGCTCAGCGGGACCTTGACACCGCTGAGCTCGAAGTCGACGCCGTAGGGAATGCCCTTGATGATGTCCAGGACGAGCTCGTCCTGCTTGTCGCCCTCGACCACGCCGAAGGCGACGTTCCCGTCGATGGAGAACCTGGCGATGCGCACGGGATCCTTGCGCCCCTCACAGTTGAGAACCGGCGTACTGACGCCCCAGGTTAACCGGTCGAGGGGTCGGATTCCTCCCGGAAATGCCCTCCGCCGAATTCCCCGGTGCCCGGAATTCAGCGGAACAGGTGAGCGGCCGCGCGGCCGCTCCGCGCCCGTCGGCTACTCTGCGGCTGCCGCCTGGGCCGGGATGTCCACCAGGACGGTGCGCCGCGGGTTGGCCGTCTGGAGCGGAAGCTCGACGGAGTGCTCCGGCAGTTCGGCGGTCTGCAGTTCGCCGGCGTCCTGGAGATGCGCCAGGGTCGTGCGCCGCGGGTTGGCGATCTTGTGGAACATCATCGTCGTCTTCACCGTTGTCGTCCTGTGCCCTCTGGTCGAGTGGGTTTGCAGAGTCGTCACTCCTGTAAAGCGTCAGGCTAAACATCCAATTCCCCGCCGACGGCGCCAACTGCCCCTGTGATACATGTGAGTTTCCTCACGACCTCGCGGACAAACCGGTCAAATCACTTCACCAATCCGCCCCAGCGAAACGGACATTGACCCCCTGAAGCGCTCATTCCGCTCCTGATCATGGCGACTGGGACACCTGACACCGTCCGACAACTCGCCGGATTGCGCCCGTTATGCACGGGATAAGCTTCCACTGCTGGTGACATGACACTCACAGCCCGTCACCGAGGTCACGGCTCGGTCCACGGCCCTTGTTGGAGATCCGGCACTGTGCTGGAATTCCACGGACCGCCGCAGGATCGAGCCGGCGCACAGGCGGCGCGACGCAGCGCCGAGTGGCGGCGAGACAGGGGGAACCAGCGCCGGTCACTCAAGACCATCGGGGGACGTTTTCAGGGCGCTCCCCACAACGCCGACACCGTGTCCCTCCGCGCGAGCGGGGGGGTGCCTGGTCCAGAGGTTGCGACGCTAGTGCAGGGACGTTTCAAGAGGGATGGCAGCGCTTCGGCGGAGCCGGAGCCGCACGACGGGACTGCTCCCATGAAGGGCGGCTCCTCCCCCCAGCACGCCCAGAACCAGGGCCCGGCCCCGTCCGGTGACGGCGGTGAACGCGGCGGGCGGCCCGTCGGCCCGTCGGGTCCGACCTCCTCGACCGCTTCCGCCTCCCCCGGCGGTTCCGCGGCCACCACTCCGACCGTGAAGCCCGTCAAGGGCAGCACCGGCCCCGGTTCGCGCATGGCCCTGCGCAACTGGCGCATCTCCACGCGTCTGGTCTCGCTGCTCGCCCTCCCCGTGGTCGCGGCGACCTCGCTGGGCGCGCTGCGCATCGACCAGAACATCAACGACATCCAGCAGCTCGACAACATGAAGCTGCTGACGGACATGACCAAGCAGGCCACGGAGCTGGCCGCCGCGCTCCAGGAGGAGCGCGACCAGTCGGCCGGTCCGCTGTCGCACGGTCTGAAGGCCACGGACTACACGGTCAAGGGCTACCAGGAGAAGACCGACCGGGCCCGCGAGAACTTCCTCGACGCCTCCGAGCAGATCGACGCGGCGAGCAAGGACGGCCAGCTCCAGGGCGTGCGTGACGCCCTCGTCGGCCTCGCCAACCAGCTGGACGACCTGGCCAAGATCCGCCGGTCCGCCTACCAGTCGCCGGGCAACTCGACCCAGACCGTCGAGTCGTACCACCGGCTGATCACCCAGCTGATCAACCTGTCCCAGGACATGGCCGAGGCCTCCAGCAACCCGGAGATGATCTCCCGCACCCGCGCCCTGGCGGCCTTCTCCACCGCCAAGGAGTACGCCTCCGAGCAGCGCGCGGCCATCGCCGCCGCACTGCCCTCGACCACCTCGTCCAAGGGCGACCTCTCCGAGAACGACCGCCTCTACGGCCAGTCGGCGTACGAGAGCGAGAACTCCGAGCTGGCGATCTTCCGCAAGATCTACGCGAGCCAGGGGAACGCGGAGGAGCTCCTCGGTCCGATCGACGGGGGCAACCCGACGATCGAGGCGGCCGACACCTACGCCAAGCGCTCCTTCGAGTCCGCCAGCGGTATGCAGCAGCTGCCGGCGCGGTCGTACCGCGACTGGGTGGACGACAGCTCGACCAAGATCGAGCAGATGAAGAAGATCGAGCACACGCTGCTCGAGGAGATGGAGCAGAAGGCCCGCGAGCTGAAGAGCGCCACCCAGCAGGACGCCATCATCTCCGGTGCGCTGATCCTGCTCGTGCTCGGCGTCTCGCTGGTCGGCGCGTTCGTCGTGGCCCGCTCCATGATCCGCTCGCTGCGCCGGCTCCAGGAGACCGCTACCAAGGTCGCCCAGGACCGTCTGCCCGAGCTCGTCAAGCAGCTCTCGGAGTCCGACCCGCAGGACGTCGACACCTCCGTCGAGTCCGTCGGTGTGCACTCCAAGGACGAGATCGGCCAGGTGGCCGCGGCCTTCGACGACGTGCACCGCGAGGCGGTCCGCCTCGCCGCCGAGCAGGCCCTGCTCCGGGGCAACGTCAACGCGATGTTCACCAACCTCTCGCGCCGCTCCCAGGGCCTCATCCAGCGTCAGCTCTCGCTCATCTCCGAGCTGGAGTCCCGCGAGGCCGACCCGGACCAGCTGTCCTCGCTGTTCAAGCTCGACCACCTCGCGACCCGTATGCGCCGTAACGGCGAGAACCTCCTGGTCCTCGCGGGTGAGGAGCCCGGGCGTCGCTGGACCCGCCCGGTCCCGCTGGTCGACGTGCTCCGTGCCGCCGCGTCCGAGGTGGAGCAGTACGAGCGCATCGAGCTGGCGTCCGTGCCGACGACCGAGGTCGCGGGCCGCGTCGTCAACGACCTCGTGCACCTGCTCGCCGAGCTGCTGGAGAACGCGACCTCGTTCTCCTCGCCGCAGACCAAGGTCAAGGTCACCGGTCACGCGCTGCCCGACGGCCGCGTACTGATCGAGATCCACGACACCGGTATCGGCCTGTCCCCCGAGGACCTCGCGGCGATCAACGAGCGGCTCGCCTCGCCGCCCACCGTGGACGTCTCCGTCTCCCGCCGCATGGGCCTGTTCGTGGTCGGCCGGCTCTCGCAGCGGCACGGCATCCGCATACAGCTGCGCCCGTCCGACTCCGGTGGTACGACCGCGCTGGTCATGCTGCCCGTGGACGTGGCCCAGGGCGGCAAGAAGCCCGCTCCGGGCAAGCCGGGCGCGCCCGGTGGCTCCGGCGGTCCCGCCGCCGCGCAGGCCGCCGCGGGTGCGGCCGCGGCCCGGCGGCAGGCCGCGGGCGGCGGCGCCCTCGGCGGCGCCCCGGCCGGTGGCGGTCTGCTCGGTTCCGGTCCCGCGCCGCGCGGTCAGGTCGGCGCCGGCCAGGGTCCCCGGGCCGCGCTGCCCGGCGGAGGCCAGGGCGGCCGTCCCGGCGGGCGCGGCCCGCAGGGCGGTGCCGGTGCGTTCGGCGGCCCCGGCGGTCCGCAGCAGGGCCGGCCGGTCCCCACCGGCTCCGCCTCGGGCGGCTTCGGCGCTCAGGCGCCGGGCGCCCCGCAGAACCTCCAGGCCGCGAACCCGGGCGGGCCGCAGCAGGACGCCTTCGGCGGCCGTGGCCCGCAGCGCCCCGCCGACCAGGGCCGTCAGCCCCAGCTGCCGCCGCGCGGCGGGCCGCGGGCAGAGCTGCCCGGCGCCGAGCCGCAGCAGCCGCGCACGCCGAGCTGGAGCGACTCCGGTGCCCCGCTGTCGCGTGCCTCGCTGGACGCCCCGCGCGGCCACGACGAGCAGGACCCGGCGCACACCGCGCGCATGCCGCGCGTCGACGACCGCCAGGGTCCGGGCGCGACCGCGGAGATACCCGCGATACCCGCGTTCGACGACCACGGTCCGTCCGCCACCGGCGAGTTCCCGCGCCCCGAGCTGAACGGCTTCGACGGCTCCCGGAGCACGGGCCGGTTCCCCCGGCCCGACGCCCCCCAGCAGACCGGCCGGTACGCACGCCCGGACGACCCGCAGCAGACCGGCCAGTTCGCCCGGCCCGAGGCCCCGCAGCTGCCGGGCCGGTTCGACGCTCCCGCCGACTCCGGTGCTCCCGCCGGCCAGTCGGACGCCGGGCAGTTCGTCCGCTCCGACGTCTTCGGCAGCCCGGCGCCCGCGCGGCCGGAGGACAGCGGCCGGCGCGACAGCGGCCGGTTCGCGGCACCGCAGGCCTACGACGGCGGCTTCGACGGCAGCTCCACCGGACAGCACGCGCTGCCCGGACAGCAGCAGAACCCGGCGCACACCGGCCAGTTCGAGCGCCCGCAGCCGCCCGTCCGGAACGACTTCGGCACCCCGCGCCCGCAGGCCCCGCAGCCGCAGCAGCACCCGGCGCGTCCGGTGCAGCGCGAGCCGGAGGCACTGCCGCCGGCCAGCGGTCCCCTGGACGGCCGTACGCCGCTGTACGACACGCTGGAGACCAACTGGTTCCACGGCGGTCCGCAGGACGGCGCGGCCGCGCCGCAGCAGCCGCAGGCGCCCGCCCCGGCTCCGCAGCGCGACGCGAACGCGGGCGGCACCAACGGCGCGGGCGGCAACGGCTCGGCCACCGGCTCCTGGCGCACCTCGCCGAACGACGACCTCGTCCGGCAGGCCGAGCGCGTGCGGCAGCCCGCCGCGGGCGGCATCACCACCTCCGGCCTGCCGCGCCGGGTACCCCGGGCGAACCTCGTCCCGGGCACGGCTCAGCAGCAACAGCACCAGGCCGGTCCGCAGATCTCGCGTGCGCCCGACGACGTACGCGGACGGCTGACCAATCTCCGTCGGGGTATCGCTCAGGGCCGTCAGGCCGGCAGCGGCCAGACCGGCAGCTACCCGAGCCCCACTCACCAGCAGGAGCGTTAGTTGAGTCCGATGAGCCAGGCGGCACAGAACCTGAACTGGTTGATCACCAACTTCGTGGACAACACCCCTGGGGTGTCGCACACGGTGGTGGTGTCCGCCGACGGCCTTCTGCTGGCGATGTCCGAAGGCTTCCCGCGGGACCGCGCCGACCAGCTCGCGGCCGTCGCCTCGGGTCTCACCTCGCTGACCGCCGGGGCATCCCGGATCTTCGAGGGCGGCGACGTGGCACAGACGGTCGTCGAGATGGAGCGGGGGTTCCTCTTCCTGATGTCCGTCTCGGACGGGTCGTCCCTCGCGGTCCTGGCCCACCCGGAATGCGACATCGGTCTCGTCGGCTACGAGATGGCACTGCTCGTCGACCGCGCAGGGGCGGTACTCACCCCGGATCTGCGCGCCGAACTCCAAGGCAGTCTGCTCCACTGACCGCCCCCGGCACCACCCACCTCACCAAACCACCGTCCGGCCGACACAATCCCCCCACCGGCCCCCGTCAGACGGCACGACTGACCGACTTGCTGTCCCGCCCGGAGGATTCATGACCCCGCCCACCGCCCATCACGATCCGTACGCGGAACCGTACGGGGACGAGGGCGACCAGCCGCTGGTCCGTCCGTACGCGATGACCGGCGGCCGGACGCGGCCGCGCTACCAGCTCGCCATCGAGGCGCTGATCAGCACGACGGCCGACCCGGCAGCGCTCATGGGGCTGCTCCCGGAGCACCAGCGCATCTGCCACCTGTGCCGTGAGGTCAAGTCGGTCGCGGAGGTCTCCGCGCTGCTGGCCATGCCGCTCGGGGTGGCCCGGATCCTGGTGGCCGACCTCGCCGAGGCCGGCCTGGTCGCCATCCACCAGCCCGGTGGCGACGAGAACAACGGTGGCGCTCCGGACGTGACGCTGCTCGAAAGGGTGCTCAGTGGACTTCGCAAGCTCTGACGCGGGCCGGGCCACCACCTCCGCCAAGATCGTGGTGGCGGGCGGCTTCGGCGTGGGCAAGACCACGTTCGTCGGCGCCGTCTCGGAGATCAACCCGCTGCGCACCGAGGCCGTCATGACGTCCGCTTCGGCCGGCATCGACGACCTCACCCACACCGGGGACAAGACGACGACCACCGTCGCCATGGACTTCGGCCGTATCACCCTCGACCAGGACCTGATCCTGTACCTCTTCGGTACGCCGGGCCAGGACCGCTTCTGGTTCATGTGGGACGACCTGGTGCGCGGTGCGATCGGCGCGGTGGTGCTCGTGGACACCCGGCGCCTCGCCGACTGCTTCCCGGCCGTCGACTACTTCGAGAACAGCGGGCTGCCGTTCGTCATCGCCCTCAACGGCTTCGACGGCCAGCAGCCCTACACGCCCGACGAGGTGCGCGAGGCGCTCCAGATCGGACCGGACGCCCCGATCATCACGACCGACGCCCGCCACCGCGCGGACGCCAAGAGCGCGTTGATCACGCTGGTCGAGCACGCGCTGATGGCCCGCCTTCGGTAGCACAAGTGCTGGTCAGCACGTGCATACGTGCTCAAGTACGACGTGCCGTACGGCAGTTGTCGTAATCGGACCGGAGCCGGCTGTGGCCTTTGACACGGTCGGCTCCGGTGTTCATAACAGTTCGGCAGAGGAATCCCCGGGTATCACCACGCGACGCAGTCGGGCTGTACCGCTGTGCTCACAATCGCCCCGCCTTTTGGCGGGGCTCGCTCTTTATGACCGTTTTATCTGCCACCTGCAACAGGCCCGCTCACAGGTTTCCGCTGTTTGGAAGAGCACTGGTCCACGTGCTGGAATGCCTGAACTGCCCAATAGTCAAAGACGTACTCAATGGTCGATGACGAACCGGGCTCTGAGAGACTCTGCGGCACGACGTAGGTGCCGACCGCCGAGAGGTTGTTGGTCGAGTGAGGCGAAGCAAGAACGGTCCCGAGCCGTCGGCACGGGGCAACTTCACCCCGCCGCCGCGCGCTGCGGCGCCCACCCCCGTGACCGGCGCGGAACCGGCGGCCCCGCAGGCCCCGAGCGGCGGTCGTTTCTCCCCGCGCAACTGGCGGGTGCCGACCAGACTGAACGCGATCCTGCTCATACCCGTGGCGGTGGGTCTCGTCATGGGCGGCTTCCAGGTGAAGAACTCGATCGACACCTGGCAGCAGGCCCGTGACGCCGAGAACACCGCCCGGCTCGTGCGCGCCTCGCTCTCCTACGCCGACGCGCTCTACCAGGAGCGCGACACCACCGCCGCGCCCCTGCTGAAGGGGAAGCTGGAGACCGCCCAGGACAAGGCGACGGTCACGGCGGCCCGCGACGCGACCGACAAGGCCGCCGACGCCTTCGACCAGGCCGCGCAGAACATGCCGCACAAGTCCGGCCTGGAGCGCCGGCTGAAGCTGTTCCGCGAGGCGGAGCCCTTCCTGCAGACGCTGCGCGCGGGTGCGTACACCTCCAAGTTCACCGGTGTGCAGACCGAGGAGGGCTACGTCAAGGTCGCCCACCCGCTGATGGAGTTCGCCAACGAGCTCGGCCTCGGCACCGGCAACATCACCTCCTACGGCCGTACCGTCTACGCCATCTCGCTCACCAAGGCGGCCCTGTCGCTGGAACGCTCCATCGGCATGCACCTGCTGATCAAGCCCGGCCCCGACGCCGGGAACCTGGCCAGCCAGCGCGTCGCCCTGTCCTCGTACGCCTACCTCGAGGGCATCGCCGTCGAGGAGTACATCGGCGGTGGCACCCAGGCCGACGCGGACAAGCTGGACGCCGAGAAGCAGAACATCCAGACCCAGGCCGCGACGATGGCCCAGCAGGCCAAGGCCAAGAACCCGAGCTACGTCCCGCCGCCGTCCGACCCGCAGAAGTTGGTCACGGCGCTCGCCACGCTCAGCTCCACCGACCCGGTCGCCCGTGAGGCGCTCGCCCAGAAGGGCATCACCGCGGAGAACTGGTGGGCGGTCAACACGCTCAAGTTCAACGCGTACCGCGACATCGAGTCGGGCATGGCCGACAAGGCCGTGAACGAGGCCTCCGGCATCGCCGACGACGCCAAGACCTCCGCCATCATCACCGGTGCCGTCGTCGTGGTCGCCCTGCTGCTCGCCTTCATCCTGGCCGGTGCCGTGGCCCGCCAGATGAGCCGCTCGATGCGCCAGCTGCGCAACGCCGCCTTCGGCATCGCCGAGCAGCGCCTGCCGATGCTGGTCGACCAGCTCTCGCGCACCGACCCCGGCCGGGTCGACACCCGGGTGACCCCGATCCCGATCACCACCAAGGACGAGATCGGCGAGGTCGCCCGCGCCTTCGACCAGGTCCACCGCGAGGCGGTCCGGCTCGCCGCCGAGCAGGCCCTGCTGCGGGGCAACATCAACGCGATCTTCACCAACCTGTCGCGCCGCAACCAGTCGCTGATCGAGGGCCAGCTGACCCTGATCACCGACCTGGAGAACAACGAGGCCGACCCGGACCAGCTGGAGAACCTCTTCAAGCTGGACCACCTGGCCACCCGTATGCGCCGCAACGGCGAGAACCTCCTGGTCCTCGCGGGCGAGGAGCCCGGCCGCCGCTGGGACCAGCCGGTCCCGCTGGTCGACGTGCTGCGCGCCGCCTCCTCCGAGGTGGAGCAGTACGAGCGCATCGAGCTGTCCGGTGTGCCGGAGGCCGAGATCCACGGCCGCGCGGTCACCGACCTCGTGCACCTGCTCGCCGAGCTGCTGGAGAACGCGACGACGTTCTCCTCGCCGCAGACCAAGGTCCGCGTCACCGCGACCCGGCTGCCCGACGGCCGCATCATGATCGAGATCCACGACAAGGGCATCGGCCTGACGGCCGAGGACTTCGCGGACATCAACCACAAGCTGGCCAACCCGCCGACCGTGGACGCCGCGATCTCCCAGCGCATGGGCCTGTTCGTGGTCGGCCGACTGTCCGACCGGCACGGCATCCGCGTCCAGCTGCGCCCTTCGGGCGAGCAGGCCGGTACGACCTCCCTGGTCATGCTGCCGGACGCGATCACGCACGGTGGCGGCGGCGAGACGCCGCTGGACCGCGAGGAGTTCACGGTCTCGCAGATCATCCCGGAGCAGCAGTTCCGGGGCGAGAACTTCGGGCAGGTGCAGCAGCCCCTGCGGACCGCCGCCGAGCTCGGCTTCGACGACAGCCGCTACCCGGAGATCCCCGACGACATCCGGGAGCTGGACCCGGTCGGCCGCTCGCTGATGCGCGAGGAGCGCCGCGCGGCCCTGGAGGCCCAGGGCCAGCCGCAGGCCGAGCCGCAGCAGGAGCCCGAGGCGCCCGCCGCCTACGCGGACCCCCTCTTCGACGGCCGGCAGGGCTACCAGGAGCAGCAGTCTCACCAGGCGTTCCAGGAGCAGCCGCAGCAGGCCTACCAGGAGCAGGCGTACGAGGAGCCGCAGCAGGCCGCGTACGAGGAGAACTACAACAAGCCGTACGAGGACCAGTTCTTCGCGCCGAACGGCGGCCAGCCGCAGGGCGAGAGCTTCTCGGCCGGCGGCTACCCCGACCCCGCGTACACCGAGCCGGCCCCGGCCCACTCGTACCAGGACGACTGGCCGCAGCAGCCGCAGCAGCCGCAGCAGCCGCAGGACGGCTACCAGAACGGCTACCCGGCCCAGTACGCTCCGGAAACCGAATCCTCGCAGGCCGCTGACGTGAGTGAGCGCAACCGCGTAGGCTTCGACCGTCCGGGACCGGCCGCTCCCGCCTCCCACACGCTGACCGACGCCGGGCTGCCCCGCCGTGGTTCCGCCCCGAGCGGTTCCAACGGCGCGAGTGCCGCGAACGGCACGGCCCGTGTGCAGCCGGAAGCACCGGCTCCGGCTCCGGCTCCGGCTCCGGGCGACGCTCCGGCAGCGGGCGGCGACAACAGCTGGCGTTCGGCGAACGACGAGCGGTGGCAGCAGGCCTCGCAGCTCCGCAAGCCGAAGGCGGGCGGGGTCACCGCCTCCGGTCTGCCGCGGCGGGTGCCCAAGGCCAACCTGGTCGAGGGCGCCGCCGAGAGCACCCCCCAGGGAGGCCCCCAGGTCTCCCGCGCCCCGGAGGACGTCCGGGGCAGGCTGAGCAACCTGCGCCGAGGCGTCCAGCGCGGACGCAGCGCAGGCAGTGAAACGAACGGCCAGGGCTTCGGTCCTGACAGCACCTACAACCAGGAGCGTTAGTGTGAGCCCGATGAGCCAGGCGGCACAGAACCTGAACTGGTTGATCACCAACTTCGTGGACAACACCCCGGGGGTGTCCCACACGGTGGTGGTCTCCGCCGACGGACTCCTTCTGGCAATGTCCGAGGGCTTCCCCCGCGACCGTGCGGACCAGCTCGCGGCCGTCGCCTCCGGTCTGACGTCTCTGACGGCAGGCGCCTCTCGGATCTTCGAGGGAGGTGCCGTGAACCAGACGGTTGTGGAGATGGAGCGGGGATTCCTCTTCATCATGTCCGTATCCGACGGCTCGTCCCTCGCGGTTCTGGCCCACCCGGAAGCGGACATCGGCCTCATCGGGTACGAGATGGCCCTTCTGGTGGACCGCGCGGGCACGGTCCTGACCCCGGATCTCCGTGCGGAGCTCCAGGGCAGCCTTCTCAACTAACAATCGGACGGTGCGTATTCGCGTCCCGGGGCCGTAAGGTTTCGGGACGCGGCTCCACAGCGATGGGTGCCCGGCACAGTCGGAGGAGGAGAGAAAGTGGCAACACCCCCAGGTGGTTCGCATTCGGGGAACTGGTCGTACGGCCCTGGTCAGGGTCAGGGCGACGGTTCGGCGAACCGGTACAACTTCCCCTCCGCCCCGAGCCACCGGCAGCCGTACGCGCCGCAGGGCCCCGGCCCGTCGCCGTACGACCAGCCTCCGGCCCCGCGCATCCAGCCGGTGCAGCCGCAGCGCCGCCCCGAGCCGGCGCCCGCGTCCGCATCGAACAACCCCCTGGTGCGTCCGTACGCCATGACCGGCGGCCGGACCCGCCCGCGGTACCAGCTCGCCATCGAGGCACTGGTGCACACCACCGCGCAGCCGCACCAGATGCAGGGCCAGCTGCCCGAGCATCAGCGGATCTGCAACCTCTGCCGGGAGATCAAGTCGGTGGCCGAGGTCTCGGCCCTGCTGACGATCCCCCTCGGCGTGGCCAGGATCCTCGTCGCCGACTTGGCGGAGGCGGGCCTGGTCGCCATCCATCAGCCCGGCGGCGACGAGAACGCCGGTGGCCAGCCAGACGTGACACTGCTCGAAAGGGTGCTCAGTGGACTTCGCAAGCTCTAGCGGCGGTCCTTCCCGCTCCACCACCTCCGCGAAGATCGTGGTGGCGGGCGGCTTCGGCGTGGGCAAGACCACGTTCGTGGGTGCCGTCTCGGAGATCAACCCGCTGCGCACCGAGGCCGTCATGACGTCCGCCAGCGCGGGCATCGACGACCTCACCCACACCGGGGACAAGACCACCACCACGGTGGCCATGGACTTCGGCCGTATCACCCTCGACCAGGACCTGATCCTGTACCTGTTCGGCACGCCGGGCCAGGACCGCTTCTGGTTCATGTGGGACGACCTGGTGCGCGGTGCGATCGGCGCGATCGTGCTCGTGGACACCCGGCGCCTCGCCGACTGCTTCCCCGCGGTCGACTACTTCGAGAACAGCGGGCTGCCGTTCGTCATCGCCCTCAACGGCTTCGACGGCCAGCAGCCGTACAACCCCGACGAGGTGCGCGAGGCGCTCCAGATCGGGCCGGACACCCCGATCATCACGACCGACGCCCGCCACCGCGCGGACGCGAAGTCGGCGCTGATCACCCTGGTCGAGCACGCGCTGATGGCCCGCCTGCGGTAGCACACCGGCATCACCTGACGACGGCCCCTGAACCGGTGGGTTCAGGGGCCGAGTTGTGTTCAGCGCCCGCAGTACGGCAGGGAGCGCACGGAGCCGCCGTGGTTCTCGTCGTCGGTGCCGAGCAGGGCCCGGTCGGTGCCGGGCACGCACTCCACGGCCTCGACCTTGTAGCCGTGGAAGGTACCGAGCAGGGTGGGGGACTGCGCGAGCGTGACGCGCACGGCGCCGGCCGGCGAGACGGTGACCCGGCCGATGTCGGACACGGCGGAGTCGAACGGCCCGTCGTCACCGGCGCCCGCCGCCGAACTCGCCAGGATCCGGCCGGAGTCGGTCACGGAGAGGTCGGAGATGTGCCGGGTGCCCTCGCCGACCGGGTACGGCGCCCGGTACGGCCGGCGGCTCACGGCGCCGAACTCGGGCTGTCCCCAGGGGGCGAAGGTGAGCGACGCCGCGTACAGGACGGCGGGGTGGCCCGGACCGTCGCCCCGGGAGGCCCACAGCGCGGCGAGCCTGCCGTCCCGGGACACCAGCGCGAGGCTCTCGTCGTCGTCGCCCGGGGCGACGCCGGGCAGGGGCGTGTAGTCGACGACGGCCGCCGTGTCACCGTCGACCCGGACGCGGTAGACGATGCCGCGGGCGGCGAGCGCCAGGTACTCCCCCGCCATGCCGGGAATCGCCTCGATGGCCTCCAGGTCCTGCGGTTCGGCCCCGCTCCACGTCAGCGGGGCGACCTCGTCGGGGCCGCGGTCCCGATGGGTGACCCGGGACAGCCGCCGCTGTCCGGGCGCCTTGTTGTCGTGCACGATCAGCGCGTCCACGCCGGTCCCGTCGGCCGACGGCCCCTCGAGGGCGAGGCCGCTGACGCCGCTGCGGGCGTCGGTGCCGACCCGCTGCCAGCTCTGGCCGGCGGCGCCGGCCGGGATCATGGCGAGCACGGTCAGCAGGGTTGTCGCGAGGGTGATCCGGACGGCACATCGCGGCGTCGAGAGTGTCACGGGCGGTGGGGTCCCTTTCCTGGGCCGGTTCCTGGGCCGGCTCCTGCGCCGGATGTCGGCGCCAGATTAGGGATCTTGATCGGCGACCGCCCAGCGCCGGTTGATCCGTTCGCGGGAGCGCACGGGCGCACGGACGGACTGGAAGGGCGCACAACACCGACGGCCCCGCCCTCCCGGAGGAGAGCGGGGCCGTGCTGACGCGGGGCTCAGTGCCAGCTGTGCGGGGCGCGGAAGCCGCCCTCGCGCTCCAGCCGGCGCCAGCCTGCCCTGGGGCGGCCGCGGCGCGCCGGGGCCACGGACGTGCGGGCGGCGGCGCGGGCCAGGAGGACGGCCGTGATGGCGGCGACTTCCTCGGGCTCGGCGTGGCCCTTCTCGACGCGGATGTCAGGAGTGCTCATGGGTGTCAGTCTCCGTGAGAGAGAGGTCCGCGGGGTTGCCGCGGCGGGTCCGCTCGGTTACTGCGGGGGGTTGCCGTGCTTGCGGGAGGGCAGGTCGGCGTGCTTGGACTGGAGCATCGCCAGGGACTTGACCAGGACCTCGCGCGTCTCGGCGGGGTCGATGACGTCGTCCACGAGGCCGCGTTCGGCCGCGTAGTACGGGTGCATCAGCTCGGACTTGTACTCCTTGACCATCCGGGCCCGCATGGCCTCGGGGTCCTGGGCGTCGGCGATCTGCCGGCGGAAGATGACGTTGGCGGCGCCCTCGGCGCCCATCACCGCGATCTCGTTGGTCGGCCAGGCGTAGGTGAGGTCCGCCCCGATCGACTGGGAGTCCATGACGATGTAGGCACCTCCGTACGCCTTGCGCAGGATGAGCGAGATCCTCGGCACGGTCGCGTTGCAGTAGGCGTACAGCAGCTTCGCGCCGTGGCGGATGATTCCGCCGTGCTCCTGGTCCACGCCGGGGAGGAAGCCCGGCACGTCCAGCAGGGTGATGATCGGGACATTGAAAGCGTCACACATCTGGACGAAGCGCGCAGCTTTTTCACTGGCCTCGATGTCCAGGACGCCGGCGAGGACCTGCGGCTGGTTGGCGATGATGCCGACCACCTGGCCGTCCATGCGGGCCAGCGCGCAGATGATGTTGCGCGCCCAGCGCTCGTGGACCTCCAGGTAGTCGCCGTCGTCGACGAGTTCCTCGATGACCTTCGTCATGTCGTACGGCCGGTTGCCGTCCGCCGGGACCAGGTCCAGCAGGACGTCGCTGCGGCGGTCGACCGGGTCGGAGGACTCGGCGCGCGGCGGGTTCTCGCGGTTGTTCTGCGGCAGCATCGACAGCAGGTAGCGCACCTCGGCGATGCACGTCTCCTCGTCGTCGTACGCGAAGTGGCACACGCCGCTGGTCTCGGCGTGCACGTCGGCGCCGCCGAGCCCGTTCTGGCTGATCTCCTCGCCGGTCACGGCCTTGACCACGTCCGGGCCCGTGATGAACATCTGCGAGGTCTCGCGGACCATGAAGACGAAGTCCGTGAGGGCGGGCGAGTACGCCGCGCCGCCCGCGCACGGGCCGAGCATCACGCTGATCTGCGGGATGACACCCGACGCCTTGGTGTTGCGCTGGAAGATGCCGCCGTAGCCGGCCAGGGCGCTGACGCCCTCCTGGATCCGGGCGCCCGCACCGTCGTTGAGCGACACCAGCGGGGCACCGGCCGCGATGGCCATGTCCATGATCTTGTGGATCTTGGTGGCGTGCGCCTCACCGAGGGCGCCGCCGAAGATCCGGAAGTCGTGCGCGTAGACGAAGACCGTACGGCCCTCGACCGTGCCCCAGCCGGTGATCACACCGTCCGTGTACGGCTTCTTCGCCTCCAGGCCGAACCCCTGCGCCCGGTGCCGGCGCAACTGCTCGACCTCCTGGAAGGACCCCGGGTCCAGGAGCAGCTCGATCCGCTCCCGCGCCGTCAGCTTGCCCTTGGCGTGCTGCGCCGCCGTCGCCTTCTCGCTCGGGCCGGACACGGCCCTGGCACGAATCTCGTGCAGCTCGGCGACCCGTCCGCGCGCGTCCGTCGGCTCGCCGGACGGCTCACCCGTCGTCTCTTCCAAAACGGTCATGTAGCGACCTTACGAAGGACACCAAGGAAAGCGAGACGTCGACTCCGTACAGTCTCCGGCCCGTTTTCCTGGTGCCAGTGAACAGAACCCCGGACGCGTGCAGCCGTTCCGACTGCTCAGAGGGCATCGGGGTTGTAGGGAGGCAACAAAGCCGTCACCTGAGAGACACCTCACATACGCGGTCGGCACATGCCATCCCTGGAGTGACACGCAGCCTCAGAGCGCGGTCCGCGGCGAGCACCTCGACGCCCTCGCCGACCCGGGTCACCGCGCCCACCGGGCGGTCCCAGACGAGCTCCAGCGGCCTGCCCGTGCGCGGCGGCTCGCCGACGTGCAGGACGGCCGTTCGGCCCCGGCGGACGACGAGCACGCTCGTCCCCGCGGAGACGGCCAGGTCCCCCACCGTACCGGCCCGCCAGAAGTTGGCGCCGGTCAGCCCCAGCCGGGGTACGGCGACGGCCTGCCGGCCGGGGTCGTTGGCGAGGACGCGCAGCCAGCGGCGGTCGGTGGCCCGCGCGGCGGTCTCGGCGCGGGTGGCACCGGGCAGCAGGACGTACAGGTAGCGGGCGCCGGCCGGGTCGGTGCCGTGGTCGAGCCAGAGGGTCTGCCAGCGCCGGGTGCGCCGCTCGTCGGTGCTGGTCGCGTTGATGTCGGACCAGGCGCCCGTGCGGTCCTCGCGCAGGTGGCGCGGTTCGGCGCCGTACGGCCCGTGCGGCAGGATCCAGCCGCCGTGCCCTTCGAGGTGCGCCCAGTTCCGCGCGCGTACAAAGGCCTGGGTGCCGCCCTCCCCCAGGTTGCGGTTGTCCACGATCGTCTCGACGGGCACGCCGTCGGCGCAGGTGATCCCGGCGCCGAGGCAGACCACGGCGTCGTCGAGGAAGAACCAGGACTTACGGGCCTCCAAGCTGGAACCGAGACCCCTGAGATGCTGGCCCACCGCCGCGTACGTGCCGTCCGTCGTCCCGCCGACCCAGCGGACGTCCGGCTTCGGCGTGCCCCACTCGCCCCCTTCGCGGTCGGCGAGCCGCCTGGTGGAGACGGTGGTACCCGGCAGCCGGTACCAGTCGACGGTCGGCCAGAACCAGTCCGTGTATTGATCGGCCCGATCCGACCGACCCCCTGGCCACCAGTACAGCATCCCCGAACCGGTGTGCCAGCCGCGCGGGTTCTCGCCGTTGCCGCACTCGTAGTGGGCGATGCGGTCGCTCGCCATGGACAGGGCGGCGGTGAAGCGGGGGCCGCGGTGGACGGCACGGTCCATGGCCGGGAAGAGCCGGTGACCGAGGGGTTCCGGGGCCGCACGGACGGACGAGGCGGCGACGGCGTGCAGCCGCGCGAGGTCGGCGACGTCGAACTGACCTCCCGTCAGAATCGGTGCCACGGTGTCCCGTTGGATCCATCCCTTCACCATCCCGTACCACCTCTCCCGCCGCTCCTCCCCCGCCCCGCCGGCGAGCAGTGCGATCGAGCCGATGAGCGCCTGCCCGTGGAAGTGGTCGCTGCGCATGAGGTGCAGGTCGTCATCGCGCAGGTAACCCCGGCTGATGGCACGGCCGTTGACGCCGTCCATCACCAGGCCGTCGTGGACGAGCGGCGCGAAGGTGTGCTCGACGGCGTCGAGGACGCTCCGCCGGGCGGGGTCGGTGACCTCCCAGGGCGACCCGGCGAGCAGGGCGAACAACCGCCCGAGCCCGTCGAGCAGGACCTGCCCGTACGTCCCCGCGTAGGCGACCCAGGTGTGCTGCACGAAGGAGCCGTCGGCGTAGAGCCCGTCGCCCTGCGTGACGTACGGGAAGACCGGCGAGAGGGCGTCCCGGGCGAGGGAGATCTTCGCGTCGTCCCGCCCGAGGATGCCGCGCAGCACGACGGAGCGGGCGAGGTCGACGCGGTTGGCGCCGGTGGAGGTGCCGGAGTAGTCGGTGAGCACGCCGTCCGGGATGAAGTGGTCCACGGCCGCGCAGGCGGCGGCGATCCGGTCGGCGCCGAGGCGGTCGTACAGCGTGGCCGTGATGTCCATGAGCAGCCGGGGGCTGCCGATCCGCCACTCCCACCAGTTGCCGTAGGGGCTGGTGGAGGGGTTGTAGACGCGGACGGAGAGATGGTCGAGGCCCCGGAGGACGGCGTCGAGGAGCGCGGGGTCTCCGGTGGCGCCGGTGCCGGGCTGGGCCCAGGCCCGGGTCATGGTCCACAGCCGGTTGTAGCTGTAGGTGATCCCGGCCGGCGGGTCGAAGGGGTGCCCGGGCCACAGGGAGTCGGGGGCGGGCGCCATGGTGCCGTTGAAGTCCCGTGCCAGGGAACCGAGTTGGACGAGACGCGAGGCGTACGGTTCGGCACCCGGGTCGTATCCGGTACCGAGGGCGATGTCGAGCCAGTGCCGGCGCAGGGCGTCGTGGCGATCACCGCCGGTCACGGCGTCGGCGGCCTCGAGACGGACTGCGGGGCGGGCCCCAGGGACGGTGGCCAGGGCGGGGCCGAGGGCGGCGGCGAGCAGCACCGCCCGCCGGGTCGGCCGCAGGGAACCAGTCACCGCCGCGCTCCTCCCGACTCGGCAGCCGTCGCAGTCGCACCAGAGAGTCCGTTACCCCACGTGACGCCGAAAACACGCTGTGGATGATGTTGAAAACTGAACAGAATGGGTCTACCGTCGGAGACATCGAGTTCGTTTAACGTTCAACCGAATCTCTCTGGAGCACGACATGGGCATCTTCAGCCGCAAGGACAGCACCCCCGCGACCACGACCACCGCCACCGCCACCGCCACCGGCCCCGACCTGACCGCGCTGACCGGCGACTACACGATCGACCCGGCGCACACCACGATCGGCTTCACCGCCCGGCACGCCATGGTCACCAACGTCAAGGGGGCGTTCCACGACTTCACCGGCAGCCTGCACCTGGACGGCGCGGACCCGTCCAGGTCCACCGCCACCCTCGACATCCAGATGGCCAGCGTCGACACCGGCAGCGCCGACCGTGACGGGCACCTGAAGTCGTCCGACTTCTTCAAGGCCGACGAGTTCCCGACCATGACCTTCCGCTCCACCAAGGCGGAGGCCCTGGGCGGCGAGGACTACCGCATCACCGGCGACCTCTCCATCCTCGGCACGACCAAGCAGCTCACCATCGACCTGGAGTTCAACGGCTCGGCGAAGGACCCCTTCGGCAACGAGCGCGTCGGCTTCGAGGGCAAGGCCGAGATCCTGCGCTCCGAGTGGGGCCTGACCTGGAACGCGGCCCTGGAGACCGGCGGCGTCCTGGTCTCCGACAAGATCAAGCTGAACTTCGACATCTCGGCGATCAAGAACGCGTGAGCCTCCGGCGGTTCGGCCGTCACCCCCGCCGTTCGAACGTGAGGTGGGCCGCCGGGCGAGGTGGCAGCGGCGCTGCCCCTTTTCCCGGCGCCCCCTCCCGAACCCGTCGTGCGACGGATCGGGCGGAGCGGTTCGACGAACTGCTGGACACGAGTGGGGCGTTGGCCCTGCTGGTGAAGAAGCTTCCCGTGCGGGAGACGGCCGGTCACAGGCCCTCTCTCCCGACGAGTGACGGGGGCCGGTGGCTCGCCGGCCCGGTCAGAACCCCCCGCCGAAGTCCCCTCCCCCGTCGCTCCCTCCTCCGTCGAAGCCGCCGCCGTCGCCGAACCCGCCCCCGAAGTCGCCGGGGTCGAAGTCCGTGCCAGAGACGTCGCCGCCCTGGGAGCCGTCGTCGTAGCGGGAGTCCGGGCCGAAGTCGCCGTAGCCCGTGCCGTAGTCGGCCGCGTACGACGGGGTGGCCATCATGCTGCCGAGGAGCGTGCCGACGAGCAGGCCGGGCAGGATGCCGCCGCCGAAGTAGCCGCCCGCCCAGGGGCCGTAGGCGGGGCCCGCGTCCCAGTAGGGGCGGCGGCCGTGCTCGGTGTCGACCTCGCGGATCACCGGGTCGCGGCCGTCGGCCAGCCGGGTGGCGTCGGCCGCGCAGACCGGGACCCGACGCGGGGCGCCACCGGGCGGGGTCCAGTCGGCGTCGGCGACCGAGGGGCCGTGGCGCGGGTCGAAGAAGCAGGGCGGCCGGCGCTCGGGCAGCGGACGGCCCGTGCGGCGGGCGGTGAGCTGGGCGAGCGAGAAGCGGCCGTCCTCCAGTGCCTCGGTCACCGCGCGGACGTCCTCCGGGCGCCGCGCCTCGGACATCCGCTGCTTGGCGGTCTCGTAGGCGTCCAGGGCGCGCTCGTAGTCGGCGCGCATCGCGTCGTCGGCGCCGGGCTCGGCCGGGTGGAAGTCGAGGCGGTCCAGTTCCTCTCCGAAGGCGGTGATGTCCTCGTCGACGACCACCCGCAGCCGGTCGAGGGCGGCCCGCCGCTCCTCCTCGCGCCGCCGGCGGCTGCGCCGGACCAGCGCGTACGCGCCCGCGCCGCCGGCCACGAGGACGGCGCCCGTGACGAGCACCGCCGTGCCGGACACCCCGCCGCGCGAACCGGCCGGGCCGCGCCAGCTCCTCGGGGCGTGGCCGCCGACCGTGGCCAGGGCGCGGTCGGTGAAGTCGGTGAGCTGGGCCTTCACCGGCTCGTCCTGGACGCTGTTCACCAGGTTGCGCCGGGCCGTCGTCGACATGACGGAGGAGTCGGCGCGGGCGTCGAAGCGGTCGCCGAGGCGGATGCCGTACAGGCCGGTGATGCCGGTGGCCGCGCGGAGGTTCGTGAAGAGTGCGGCCGTCGGGTAGCCGGCCGGGAGGACCGCGACGAACACCGGCTTGTTCCCGTCCACGATCCGCTTCGCGAGGGCGTCGGCGTCCGCCTTCGGCAGCTGGGAGGCGGCCGCCGGATCGACGTAGACCGGGCTCGCGCGCAGCGCCCGGGCGATCGTGGAGATGCTCGTGTCCGCGCTCGCCCGGGGCGCGAACGGGGTCGCGAGGAGCAGGAGGACCGGAAGGAGCAGCAGGAACGGGAGGAGCACGGTCGGCAGCAGGGCGGGCAGGCTGCGGGTCCGCAGGACGGCCTTCATGGTTCGAAGCTACCCGAATAACGGAGAAATCCGGCATATCGAAGAACGGCGAGCGGAGCTGTCGTTGGTATGGACCGCCCTTGGCCCTCATGGTTCACTCATGACTTAGCTCACGTCATAAGTTAACTGGACAGGAAGGGCGACGCACGATGAGCAGAACCCGGAGAACCCCCCGCGCGGTCCGGCTGCTGCTGGCCGGACTGCTCTCCGCCGCCGGCGTCACCGCCGCCGTACCCCCCGCGCACGCGGCCAACGAGCAGGTCACGGCCTGGCTCACCACCACCGACGACTCCGCCGGCCGGCATGTCGTCCGCGGGCTCCAGGCGCAGGCGCCGTTCGCGTTCCAGTCCGGGACGGGCGGCAGCGGCACGAACATCACCGTGGACGAGAACACCCGCTACCAGACCTTCACCGGCGGCGGCGCGTCCTTCACGGACACCGCGGCCTGGCTGATGAACAGCAGCGGGGCCCTGTCCCAGGCGACCCGGGACGCGACCATGCGCAAGCTGTTCTCGCCGACGGACGGCATCGGGCTGTCGTTCCTGCGCAACCCGATGGGCGCCTCGGACCTCGCGCGCTACGGCTACACGTACGACGACGTGCCGGCCGGGCAGAGCGACCCGAACCTGAACGGCTTCTCCCTCGCGCACGACCTCGCGGACGTCGCACCCCTCACCGAGCAGGCGCTCCGGCTCAATCCGTCCCTGACTGTCATGGCCTCGCCATGGACGGCCCCGGCCTGGATGAAGGACAGCGGCTCGCTGAACGGCGGCTGGCTGAAGGCCGAGGACTACGGGGCGTACGCCGACTACTTCGTGAAGTACCTCCGGGCGTACAAGGACCAGGGGATCGACGTCTCCTACGTGACGCCGCAGAACGAGCCGACCTGCTGTTCCGGCTATCCCTCGATGAGCTGGAACGCGAGCGGCATCGACTACTTCCTCAAGAACGACCTGCTGCCGAAGCTCCAGTCGGCCGGCCTGAGCACCAAGGTGCTGGCGCACGACTGGAACTGGGACACCTACGACTCCTACGCGGCCCAGGCCGTGGACGACGCGGCGATCCGCGACCACCCCAACTTCGGCGGGATCGCCTGGCACGGCTACGGCGGTGACGTCGCCAAGCAGTCCACCGTGCACGACCAGTACCCCGGGCTGGACGCCTTCGCCACCGAGCACTCCGGCGGCACCTGGATCGCCGACCAGCAGCACGAGGACATGACCGACATCATCGACTACACCCGCAACTGGGCGAAGTCGGTGACCAAGTGGTCGCTGGCCGTGGACCAGAACATGGGCCCGCACAACGGCGGTTGCGGCACCTGCACCGGGCTGGTCACCGTGCACGACGGGGACGGCGCGAGCGGGACCGTGGACTACACCGTCGAGTACTACGACATGGGCCAGCTGACCGAGTTCGTCCGGCCGGGCGCCCAGCGGATCGCCTCGACCGCGTCCACCACCGTGCCGAACGTCGCCTGGCGCAACCCGGACGGCAGCAAGGCGCTGATCGCCTACAACGGCTCCTCCTCCGCGCAGGACGTCACCATCGACTGGGGCTCGCAGCACGCCACTTACTCGCTGCCCGGCAAGACCTCGGCGACCTTCACCTGGGCCGGCCCGCAGGCCGGGAACGGCAGCCGGTCCGGCTCCTTCGTCGGCCTGGCCGGCAAGTGCCTGGACGTGGCGGGCGCTTCGAGCGCCGACGGCACGGCCGTACAGCTCTACGACTGCAACGGCAGCGGCGCCCAGCAGTGGACCGTGGCGGCCGACGGCTCGGTCCAGGCGCTCGGCAAGTGCCTCGACGTGACGTCGGGCTCGACGGCGGACGGGGCGAAGGTGCAGCTGTACGGCTGCAACGGCACCGGTGCGCAGCAGTGGTCGTACAACGCCTCGACCGGTGACGTCGTCAACACGGCGGCGAACAAGTGTCTGGATGTCACGGACAACTCGCCGTCGAACGGGGCGCGGGCGCAGATCTGGTCGTGCACCGGGGCCGCCAACCAGAAGTGGACCCTTCGGTAGGAGTTCCGCGTCCGGAGTTCTACCGGGCGGGCGGCCGGTCCGTGGGGGACGATGACCGTATGACGACACCTCGGGATCTGTTCCTCGTCAGCCTGGACGTGCCCGGCGAGCACCCCGTCGAGCAGGGCGATCTGTCGCTCGCGCTCGCGGGTGCCGAACTCGTCGACCTGCTCGGCGTGCGTGCGCTCACGCTGGACGGTGAGCGCGTCGTGCCCGGCCCCGCCCTGACCACGGGCGACCGGATGCTGGACGAGGCCGGGGCGGCGCTCAGGCGGCAGGAGCCGTACGAGACGGTCGAGGACTGGCTGTGGCGCCGGGGCGAGGGGCTGGCGGCCGCCTACCGGAACGCGCTGGAGTCCGAGGGGCAGCTCACCGCCGGCCGCCGCCACTGGCTGTCCCTGGACCCCGCCGAGCGCGTCCCGGCCGACACCCCGGCCCGGCAGCGGGCGGCCGACCGCTGGTGGTCCCGCGAACCGGTCCTCGCCGGCCTCGCCGGCATCCTCGCCATCGGCGAGGACCGCGCGGCCGAGGCCCCCACCGAGGAGGCCGTGATCACGGTCCTGGCGGCGGTCGGCGACGCGGTGCGCGAACTGGAGGGCGTCCGCACCCGCCGCCGCGTCGAGAACGCGGCCTTCGACAACATCTGGCGCGTTCCCTGAGCCACGCCCGGCTCGGGGCGCGGCGTGAACCGCGCCGCCGGCAGTCCTACGGGGCCTCCACGCCCGCCCGCAGCAGACCGTAGGTGTACGCGTCCTCCAGGGCCTGCCAGGAGGCGGCGATGACGTTGTCCGCCACCCCGACCGTGGACCACTCGCCGCTGCCGTCGGAGGTGGAGATCAGGACGCGGGTCGTGGACGAGGTGCCGTGCTTGCCCTCCAGGATGCGGACCTTGTAGTCGACCAGCTCCAGCGCGGCGAGCTGCGGGTAGATCTTCTCCAGGGCCACGCGCAGGGCGCGGTCGAGGGCGTTGACCGGGCCGTTGCCCTCCGCCGTGGCGACGATCCGCTCCTTCTTGGCCCACAGCTTCACCGTGGCCTCGTTGGCGTGGGTGCCGTCGGGGCGGTCCTCGACGATGGCCCGCCAGGACTCGACGTCGAAGTACTTCAGCGGGCGGCCCTCGACCTCGCCGCGCAGGAGGATCTCGAAGCTCGCGTCGGCCGCCTCGTAGGTGTAGCCCCTGAGCTCGCGCTCCTTCACCCGCTCGACCACCCGGCCGACCAGCTCGCGGTCGCCGCCGAGGTCGATGCCGAGCTCCTTGCCCTTCAGCTCGATGGAGGCGCGGCCCGCCATGTCGGACACGAGCATCCGCATGGTGTTGCCGACCAGCTCGGGGTCGATGTGCTGGTACAGGTCCGGGTCGACCTTGATCGCGGAGGCGTGCAGGCCGGCCTTGTGGGCGAAGGCGGAGACACCGACGTACGGCTGGTGGGTGGAGGGCGTGAGGTTGACGACCTCGGCGATGGCGTGCGAGATCCGGGTGGTCTCGCGGAGCCTGCCGTCGGGCAGCACCTTCTTGCCGTACTTCAGTTCCAGGGCGGCGACGACCGGGAAGAGGTTGGCGTTGCCGACGCGCTCGCCGTAGCCGTTGGCCGTGCACTGCACGTGGGTCGCGCCCGCGTCGACGGCGGCGAGGGTGTTGGCGACCGCGCAGCCGGTGTCGTCCTGGGCGTGGATGCCGAGCCGGGCGCCGGTGTCGGCGAGGACCGTGGCGACGACGGCGTGGATCTGCGCGGGCAGCATGCCGCCGTTGGTGTCGCAGAGGATGACGACGTCGGCGCCCGCGTCCGAGGCCGCCCGGACGACCGCCTTCGCGTACTCGGGGTTGGCGCGGTAGCCGTCGAAGAAGTGCTCGCAGTCCACGAACACCCGGCGGCCCTGCTCGCGCAGGTGGGAGACGGTGTCGCGGACCATCTCCAGGTTCTCGTCCAGGGTGGTGCGCAGCGCCAGTTCCACATGGCGGTCGTGCGACTTGGCGACCAGCGTGATCACCGGGGCGCCGGACGCGAGCAGGGCCTGGACCTGGGGGTCCTCGGACGCCTTGGCACCGGCGCGGCGGGTGGCGCCGAAGGCGACCAGCTGGGCGTGCCGGAAGTCGATCTCGGCCTGGGCGCGGGCGAAGAACTCGGTGTCCCGGGGGTTCGCTCCGGGCCAGCCGCCCTCGATGAAGCCGACGCCGAAGTCGTCCAGGTGCCGTGCGATGGCGAGCTTGTCCGCGACGGTGAGGTTGATGCCCTCGCGCTGCGCGCCGTCGCGCAGCGTGGTGTCGAAGACGTGGAACGAGTCGTCGAGCTCGTTGGTTGCCGTCTCGGTCATGGTCTCAAGGCTCCTGTTGTGAATCTTCGGTCTTACCGGAATGACCGGCTCCACCGTCCCCCCAATGGTCCCTCGCGCTCCGCTCCCGGCTGAAGGTGGGCCGGAAAACGAAAAAACCCCTCGCGGGTGCGAGAGGTCTGCGCGCGGGTCGAGGACGACGGTGGCCACCCGCACCCGTTCGTACGAGGTGGTCACTGCGGACCGGCGCGCCTGCTGCCCATAATCATGGCGAACGAGAGCACGGGGGCAGTCTGGCACAGCGTCGCCCCCGGCTCACGGACCGTCTCAGGATGCGGTCGTCAGACTGGACTCCCCGGACCCCTGTGCGGCCTGCACCCTGGCCAGATCCAGATCCTTCGTCTCCCGCATGGCGAGGTACACCACGAGCGACACGGCGGCGCATCCGGCCACGTACCAGAAGAAGCCGGACTCGATACCGGCGTTCTTGAACCACAGGGCCACGTATTCCGCCGTACCGCCGAACAGGGCGTTGGCGACGGCGTACGGCAGGGCCACGCCGAGGGCGCGGATGCCGGTCGGGAACAGCTCGGCCTTCACACAGGCGTTGATGGAGGTGTAGCCGGTGACGACGAGCAGCGCGAGCAGGCAGAGGCCGAGGGCGGGCCAGTAGCCGTTCGCGCGCCCCAGCAGGGTCATGATCGGCACCGTGAGGACGGTGGAGCCGACCGCGAAGGTGATCAGCAGGGGACGCCGGCCGATCCGGTCCGACAGCCGGCCCGCGAGCGGCTGGACGGCGGCGAAGACGATCAGCGCGGTGAAGGAGACGAGCGTCGCCGTCTGCTTGGACAGGCCCGCCGAGTTGGACAGGTACTTCGTCAGGTACGTGGTGTACGTGTAGTACGCCACGGTGCCGCCCATGGTGAGCGCGATGACGAGGAACGCCTCCCGCCTGTGCTGCCACAGGGCGCGCAGGGTGCCGCGCTCGGCGGCGTGCGAGTCGTCCTCCTCGTAGACCTCGGTCTCCAGCATGCTGCGGCGCAGGTAGAAGATGACCGCCGCGCCGAGCGCGCCCACGACGAACGGGATGCGCCAGCCGTAGCTGTGCAGCGCGGAGTCGGACATCGTCCGCTGGAGGACGATCTGGAGGCCGAGGCCGAGGATCTGGCCGGCGGTCATGGACACGTACTGGAAGCTGGAGGCGAAGCCGCGGTTCGCCGGGTCCGAGGCCTCGGTCAGATAGGTCGCGCTGGCCGCGTACTCGCCGCCCACCGACAGGCCCTGCAGCAGCCGGGCGACGAGCAGGACGAACGCGCCGCCGTACCCGGCGACCGCGTACGTCGGCGCGACGGCTATCAGGATCGCCGAGACCGACATCAGCGTGACGGTCAGGGTCAGCGCCGCCTTGCGCCCCTTGCGGTCGCCGACCCGGCCGAGCAGCCAGCCGCCCACGGGCCGCATGAAGAACCCGACCGCGAAGATGCCGGCCGTGTTCATGAGCTGGGCGGTGGAGTCGCCGCTCGGGAAGAACGCGCCGGCGAAGTAGGTGGCGAAGCTCGCGTACACGAACCAGTCGAACCACTCGACCATGTTCCCGGCCGACCCGACCCAGATCTTCTTCCAGTGTTGTCGTCCCATGGGCCGTTACCTGCCCGGCCCCGGAGAAAAGGATTCCCTCACCCCGCCCGCGGCTACGGACTCAGCAGCGAGTCGGCGATGAACTCCCGTACGTGCGCGAGCACTTGACCGCGGTCCGTGCCGCGCAGCCCGATGGCGACGTGGATGGAGAACCCGTCCAGCAGCGCGCGCAGGCGTGCCGCGAAGCGGTCGGCGTCGACCCGGCGGAACTCCCCCCGGGAGATACCCTCGGCGATCAGCGCGACCAGGTCGCGGTGCCAGGCGCCCTCGATCGCGGCCTGCCGGGTGCGCGCGTCGTCGTCGGCGTTCTGCGAGCGGTTCCACACCTCCAGCCACAGCGTCCAGTGCGGATCGCGGTGGCCGTCGGGGACGTACAGGTCGACGTAGGCCGTGAGCCGCTCGTGCGCGGTGCCGGGGCGGGTGAGCAGGCGGCCGCGTTCGGCGCCCAGCCGGCCCTCGCTCCACTCCAGGGCCTGGAGCAGCAGCTCGTCCTTGGAGCGGAAGTAGTAGAGGAGATGGCCGCTGCTCATCCCGACCTCGCGGCCGAGCGCCGCCATGGTGAGCTTCTCCAGACCGCGCTCGGCGATCATGTCCATGGCGACGGCGAGCACCTCCTCGCGCGGCGGCGCGTTCTTCCGCGCCCGTGCCGCACCGGCCATCCGTCTCTCCTACACGTTCACGCCTGCGTGTTCACGCCTACATGCTCACACCTTCGGCTGCTGCTGGGTGATGCAGTGGATGCCGCCGCCACCCGCGAAGATCGTACGCGCGTCCACCAGGGTGACCGTCCGCTCGGGGAAGAGCCGGCGGAAGATCCCGGCGGCGATCTCGTCGCGCGGGTCGTCGAAGCCGCACAGCACGACGCCGCCGTTGCACAGGTAGTGGTTGATGTAGGAGTAGTCGGCCCAGTGGCCGTCGGCCTCCAGGACGGTCGGGGCCGGCACCTCGACGACCTCCAGCGCCCGGCCGCGCGCGTCGGTCGCCGACCTCAGGCGGCCGATGACCTCCTTGGTGACCTCGAAGTCGGGGTGCGCGGGGTCCGGCTGGTGGTGCGCGACGACGACACCGGGGCGGGCGAAGGCGGCGACGATGTCGACGTGGCCGAGGGTGCCGAAGCCGTAGGGAGGGTAGTCGCCGGTCAGGCCGCGCGGGAGCCAGACGGCCTTGCTGGTGCCGAGGTGGGCGTGGATCTCGGCCTCGACCTCCTCCTTCGACCAGTGCGGGTTGCGTTCGGGGCCGAGCTGCACGGTCTCGGTGAGCAGCACGGTGCCCTCGCCGTCGACGTGGATCGCGCCGCCCTCGTTGACCAGCCGCGAGGCGTACGTCTTCGCGCCCGCGAGGTCGGACACGTACGCGGCGATCTTCGCGTCGTGCTCCCAGCGGGCCCAGTCCTGGGCACCCCAGCCGTTGAACGTCCAGTCCACGGCGGCGAGTTCGCCCTTGCCGCCGGTGAGGAAGGTCGGGCCGACGTCCCGCATCCAGGCGTCGTCCAGCTCGCGCTCGACGGTCTCGATCTCCGGGCCGAGCAGCGCCCGCGCCTCGGCGGTCTGGCCGGGGCCGCAGACCACGGTCACCGGCTCGAAGCGGCGGATCGCGCGGGCCACGGACGCCCAGGCGCGGCGGGACGCGGCGAGGTCGTCCGGGTCGTCGAAGGTGGGATTGGGGCCCGGCCACGCCATCCAGGTGCGCTCGTGCGGGGTCCATTCGGCGGGCATACGGAAGCCGTCGGCGGCGGGGGTGGTCATACGGAGGTCCTTCACAGGAAGTAGAGGCGGTTCAGGGAGACCGAGTCGGCGGGCCGCGAGCGGAGCGGGTCGCCGTCGAGGGTGACCAGTCCGGTGTGCTGGTCGACGTCCACCGCGCCGACCCGGGCGTTCAGCCGCAGGTCGGCGGGGCCGATCCCGCGCGTGCCGCGCACGGCGACGCGACGGCGGCGGGTGGGCATCGTGTCGCCGCCCTGGTCGAGGGCGGCCTGCGCGACGAAGGCGACCGAGATGTCGGCGGCCGTCGCGCCGTACGCGCCGAACTGCGGGCCCAGTACGAGGGGTTCGCACGTGTCGGTGGCCGCATTGGGATCGCCGACGACGCCGTACGCCGGGAAGCCCGACTTGAGGACGAGCTGCGGCTTGGCGCCGAAGTACTCCGGGCGCCACAGCACGATGTCGGCGAGCTTGCCGACCTCGATCGAGCCGACCTCGTGCGCGAGGCCGTGGGCGATGGCGGGGTTGATGGTCAGCTTGGCCATGTAGCGCAGGACACGGGCGTTGTCGTCGCCCTCGCCGTCGCCGTCCAGGGGACCCAGCTCGGCCTTCATCTTGCCGGCCATGGCGAACGTACGGCGCACGGTCTCACCGGCGCGGCCCATGCCCTGGGCGTCGGAGGAGGTGATGCCGATCGCGCCCAGGTCGTGCAGCACGTCCTCGGCGCCCATGGTGCCGGCCCGGATCCGGTCGCGGGCCATGGCGGCGTCGCCGGGCAGGTCGGGCTTGAGGTCGTGGACGGAGACGATCATGCCGTAGTGCTCGGCGACCGCGTCCCGGCCGAAGGGCAGGGTGGGGTTGGTGGAGGAGCCGATGACGTTCGGGACACCGGCCATCTTCAGTACGTTGGGCACGTGTCCGCCGCCGCAGCCCTCGATGTGGAAGGCGTGGATCGTACGGCCTTCGAGGACGCGAAGGGTGTCCTCGACCGAGAGGCACTCGTTCAACCCGTCGCTGTGCAGGGCGACCTGGACGTCGTGCTCCTCGGCGACGCGCAGGGCCGTGTCCAGGGCGCGGGTGTGGGCGCCCATGTCCTCGTGCACCTTGAAGCCGCAGGCGCCGCCCTCGGCCAGCGCCTCGATCAGCGGCGCGTCGGACGAGGACGAACCCCGGCCCAGGAAGCCGACGTTGACCGGCCAGGCGTCGAAGGCGTTGAAGGCGTGTCTGAGCGCCCAGGGCGAGTTCACGCCGACGCCCCAGACCGGGCCGAACTCCTGCCCGATGACCGTGGTCACGCCGGAGGCGAGCGAGGCCTCCATGATGCGCGGCGACAGCAGGTGGACATGGGTGTCGACGGCACCGGCGGTGGCGATGAGCCCCTCGCCGGACACGATCGACGTGCCTGTGCCGACGACGACGTCCACCCCGTCGAGGGTGTCGGGGTTGCCGGCCCGCCCGATGGCGCAGATGCGGCCTTCCCGGATGCCGATGGAGACCTTCCGGATGCCTTGCGCGGCATCGATCACGACAACGTTGCTGATGACGACGTCGCAGGTCTCGCGGACGGCGGCGGCCTTCAGGTGCAGTCCGTCGCGGGCGGTCTTGCCGAAGCCGGCCAGGAACTCGTCGCCGTGGCGCTGGGAGTCGGTCTCGACGCGGACGGTCAGCCCGGAGTCGCCGAGGCGGACGCGGTCGCCGGCGCGGGGGCCGTGGGTGGCGGCGTACTCGTAGGGGTTCATCGGGGGGGTCATCGGTTCTCCGCTCCCAGGTATCCGCAGGCCGCGGCCCTGCGCAGGGCCTCCTCCCGGGCGCCGGGCGCGTCCAGCGGCCCGTCGACCAGTCCGGCGAAGCCGATCGCGATCCGGTCGCCGCCGATCGGTACGAGGCCGACCTCGACGCGCTCCCCCGGGCCGAAGCGGACGGACGAACCGGCGGGCACGGCCAGGCGCGTCCCGTAGGCCGCCGCACGGTCGAAACGCAGGCGCGGGTTGGCCTCGAAGAAGTGGAAGTGCGAGGTGACGGAAACCGGCACGGTCGCGGTGTTGGTGACCGACAGCCGTACGACCGCCTCCGGCTCGGTGTGCTCCGGGGCCGGGACCAGCGCGCCCGGGCCGTGTTCGCCCAGCGAGCCGCCGCCGATCGGGTCGGAGACGACCGCGAGGCGGGAGCCGTCGTCGAAGACGGCCTCGACCATCACCTCGGTGACGACGTCCGCGACGCCCGGCAGGACGTCGTCGGGGCCGAGCACCGCGCGGGCCGCCTCGATGGCCTCGGCGAGCCGCCTGCCGTCCCGGGCCGCCTCGCAGACGGTGTCCGCGATCAGCGCGGTCGCCTCGGGCACGTTCAGCCTGAGGCCGCGCGCCCGGCGGGCCCGGGCCAGCTCGGCGGCTCCGAAGAGCAGCAGCCGGTCACGTTCCGTGGGGGTCAGTCTCACGTCGCGGCACCTCCTTGCCATCTCCCACTTAGAACGCCACTCTAAACGCAGAATTCGCGAAACAGAAGCATTGACCTGTCGGCAAGGCTTCATGGACATTGAACGTCGCTCTAACTCTCTGGCGGTAGTCGAAGGAGACCCAGCCATGCCGATAGAACAGCGCGGAGTCGACACCATCCCGGACGAGGAGCGGACCAGTGGTCCGCGCGATCTCGTCTCGATCCTGCTCGGCTCGAACCTCTGCCTCGGAGTGATCATCTTCGGCTGGCTGCCGCCGTCCTTCGGGCTCGGCTGGTGGGCGTCGGTGAGCGCGATCGTGGCGGGCACGGTGATCGGCACGCTGTTCACGGCACCGCTCGCGCTGGTCTCCCTGCGCACCGCGACCAACCTGTCCACCTCCTCGGGCGCCCAGTTCGGGGTGCGGGGCCGGCTGGTCGGCTCGGTGGTCGGCCTGCTGCTGGCCCTCGGCTACACCGCGCTGACCGTCTGGATCGGCGGGGACGTGATGATCGGCGTGCTGGGCCGGATGGCCGGGCTGCCGGCCGACGGGGTGGCGTACGCCGTGGTCTACGCGGTGCTCGCGGCGGCGACGGTCGCGGGCGCGGTCTACGGCTACCGGGTGCTGCTGAGCATGTCGAAGGTCCTGTCCGTCGGCATGACCGTCCTGCTGGTCCTGGGCATCTTCGCCTACGCCCCGCACTTCACCACCGCCGCGCTGCCGCAGACGGGCGGCTATCTGCTCGGCTCGTTCTGGCCGACCTGGTTCCTGGCGGCCGTGGCGGCGGGCCTGTCCGGCCCCATCGCCTTCATCACGCTGCTCGGTGACTACACCCGCTACATCTCGCCGTCCCGGCACGGCAGCCGCCGCGTCCTGCACGCGACCTGGCTCGGCCTGGTCCTCGGGCTGCTGGTGCCGCAGCTGTTCGGCACCTTCACGGCGTACGGCGCGCACGCGGCCCTCGACTACGCCGGTCCTCTGGTGCAGGCCTCCCCCGCCTGGTACCTGGTCCCGCTGTTGCTGTCCGCCTCCGCGGGCTCGGTCGGCAACGCGGGCCTGATGCTGTACTCGATGGGCCTGGACCTGGACGCGATCCTGCCCAGGGCCTCCCGGGCGCGGGCCACCTACACGGTCGCCGTCGTCGCCACCGTCTGCGTCTTCGCCGGCCACTACGCCTGGAACGCGCAGTCCGCGATGACGTCCTTCGTGCTGCTGCTCACCGCGATCGGCACCCCGTGGGCCGTCATCACCCTGATCGGCTTCGTCCGGTGCCGCGGGGTGTACGACGCCGACGCCCTCCAGGTCTTCAACCGCCGTTCGCGGGGCGGGATCTACTGGTACCGCGCGGGCTGGAACGTGCGGGCGACGGTCTCCTGGGCCCTGGGCGCCGGGGTCGGCCTGCTGGCCGTGTCCCTGCCCTCGTACCAGGGCCCGCTGCTGCGTCTGACCGGCGGCGTGGACTGCAGCTTCCTGCTGTCGGGCGCGGTGGGCGGCCTGGCCTACCTGCTGCTGACCGCCCGCGCCGAACCGGCGAGGGCCGCCACGGAACCCGACGAGGATTCCGAGGCGGCCCTGAGCGTCTGAGCGGGTGGCGGTCAGCCGATCCGGTGCATCCAGCCGTGCCGGTCCTCGGCCGTGCCGCGCTGGAGGTCCAGCAGGGCCTGGCGCAGGCGGAGGGTGACCTCGCCGGGGTTGCCGTCGCCGTGGGTCCACTCGCCGGCCTTGGTCTTGACGTGGCCGATCGGGGTGACCACGGCGGCGGTGCCGCAGGCGAAGACCTCGGTGAGGGCGCCGGAGGCGGCGTCCGCACGCCACTGCTCCAGGGTGACCACCCCCTCCTCGGCGGTGTAGCCGAGGTCGCGGGCGACCTGGAGCAGCGAGTCGCGGGTGATGCCCTCCAGGATCGAGCCGGTCAGCGCGGGGGTGACGATCCGGTCGCCGTAGACGAAGGCGACGTTCATGCTGCCGCTCTCCTCGACCTTGGTGCGGGTGACCGCGTCGAGGTAGACGACCTGGTCGCAGCCGTGCGCGGCGGCCTCGGCCTGCGGGAGCAGCGAGGCGGCGTAGTTGCCGCCGGTCTTGGCGTCACCGGTGCCGCCGGGGACGGCGCGGACGTGGTCCTCGGAGACCCAGATGGTCACGGGCTTGACGCCACCGGCGAAGTAGGCGCCGGACGGGGAGGCGATCAGCATGAACAGGTACTCGTTCGCCGGGTGCACGCCGAGCGCGGCCTCCGTGGCGAACATGAACGGCCGCAGGTACAGGGCCTCCTCGCCGCCGTGCGCCGGGACCCAGTCGGCGTCCTGGGCGAGCAGCGCGTCCAGCGCGGCGATGAACAGCTCCTCGGGCAGCTCGGCCATGGCCATGCGGCGGGCGGAGCCCCGGAAACGGCGGGCGTTGGCCTCGGGACGGAACAGCGCGATCGAGCCGTCGGGCTGACGGTACGCCTTCAGTCCCTCGAAGATCTCCTGGCCGTAGTGCAGGACGTGGGTGGAGGGGTCGAGGGAGATCGGGCCGTACGGAACGAGCTGGCCGTCGTGCCAGCCGCGGCCCTCGGTCCACTTGATCGTCACCATGTGGTCGGTGAAGTGGCGGCCGAACCCGGGGTTGGCCAGGATCGCTTCCCGCTCGGCGGCGGCGAGGGGGCTGGCGGAGGGCTTGAGCTCGATCGTGGGCGTCGTCATGAGTGGTTGTCCTTCACCGGTTGTAGTGACCGGGCCGCGCTCACGCCCCGACCGGCTTCTCAGCCGGTGCTAGGACGTCCGAGCTTTCCCTCATACCGCGGCTCCGCGTTCGATTATCGCGCGGGGACTGCGGCCGACGGAATCGGGGTGAAAGCGGCCCAGGGGTTGATGGTGGCACCCGGCGGGGACAGGGGGAAGCCGCCGGGTGGTCGTGCGACCCGGCGGCTTGTCGTGGTGGAGCGCCGGATCAGCCGGCTACTCGCGCGGCGAGCGCGTCGCCGATCTCGGACGTGGCACGGGCGGGCTTGCCGGCGCGCTCGGTGAGGTCCGCGGTGACGGCGGCGTCGATGCGGTCGGCCTCGGCGTCGTACCCGAGGTGACGCAGCAGCAGGGCGACGGACAGGACCGTGGCGGTGGGATCGGCCTTGCCCTGTCCGGCGATGTCCGGGGCCGAGCCGTGGACCGGCTCGAACATGGACGGGAACTCGCGGCCCGGGTTGATGTTGCCGGAGGCCGCGACGCCGATGCCGCCGGAGACGGCCGCGGCGAGGTCGGTGATGATGTCGCCGAAGAGGTTGTCGGTGACGATGACGTCGAACCGGGCCGGGTCGGTGACCAGGTAGATCGTGGCCGCGTCGACGTGGATGTAGTCCGTGGTGACCTCGGGGAACTCCTCGGCCACCTTGTTGAAGACGTTCGTCCACAGGTGGCCGGCGAAGGTCAGCACGTTGTTCTTGTGGACCAGCGTGAGCTTCTTGCGCGGGCGGGCCTGGGCGCGGGCGAAGGCGTCGCGGACCACGCGCTCGACACCGAAGGCGGTGTTGACGGAGACCTCGGTGGCGACCTCGTGCTCGGTGCCCTTGCGGATGGTGCCGCCGTTGCCGGTGTACGGGCCCTCGGTGCCCTCGCGGACGACGACGAAGTCGATCTCCGGCTGGCCGGCGAGCGGGGTCGCGACACCGGGGAGCAGCTTGCTCGGCCGCAGGTTGACGTGGTGGTCGAAGGCGAAGCGGAGCTTCAGCAGGAAGCCGCGCTCCAGGACGCCGGAGGGGACGCTCGGGTCGCCGATCGCGCCGAGCAGGATCGCGTCGTGCCGCTTGAGGGAGTCGAGGTCGGCGTCGGTGAGGGTCTCACCGGTGGCGTGGTACCGCTTGGCGCCGAAGTCGTACTCCCGCGTCTCCAGCTTCACATCCTGCGGAAGCACGGCGGAGAGGACCTTCAGACCTTCGGCCACGACCTCCTGGCCGATGCCGTCACCGGGGATCACTGCGAGATCGATGCTGCGAGACATGCGGGCGACCCTACTCCTCGTCCCAGGTGATGACATTCGGTGTCCGCGATGCGGACACGTGTCGGTTCCGTGCCGGCGTTCCGTCCCGGCGCTCTCAGTGGCCGGTCTCGCCGCCGTTGTCGCGGCGGTCGAGGGCGCGCTGGAGGGCGGCGGCGGCGTTCTTGCGGTCGGCCTCGCTGGTGCGGGACACGTGGCGGACGCGGCGGCGGGCGGTCGTCTCGATCATGGGGATCGACTCCTTCGGCAGACGTGGAGCACGCTGAGGGATTGCGAGACGCCGGAAGGGCGGGGAGCGCACGGCCGCAGGGGTTGCCTGCACGGGCCCGGCTCACGACCGCCGTTCGCTGGATCGAGCGATGCGTTCGGCTCCTACAAAGCTAAGGGAGCGCCCCGCATCTGTCTGCACAATTACTCGGACTTCCTACTATCTGAGACGGCGCATCGCGTCACACCGCCCTGAGCTGGTCTTTCGTGCGTTCGAGGGACGGCTGGGCGAGGGAGCGCAGGGTGCGGATCAGGGCCCGTACGGCGGCGGTGGAGGCCAGTTCCGGGGTGGTGACGTAGCCGACGGAGCGGTGCGGGCGCCCGGGCCCGAGGCCGGTGAT
Source organism: Streptomyces monashensis (assembly GCF_001866665.1). Lineage (GTDB taxonomy): Bacteria > Actinomycetota > Actinomycetes > Streptomycetales > Streptomycetaceae > Streptomyces > Streptomyces monashensis. The sequence goes on from NZ_MLYO01000012.1 coordinate 269,881, forward strand.
CTCCACGGCGGGCGGCGGCGCCGTGAGGGAGAGCGCGGGCATGATGGCCATGCCGAGCCCGCCGGCCACCATGGCCAGCACGGCCCCGTCGTCCTCGGCGCGCACGGTCGCGGCCGGGATCCAGTCCTGGGCGGCCCACCAGTCGCGGGTGTAGGACCCGCAGTTCTCCGCCCAGTCGACGAGCGGGAGGGCACGCGGGTCGGGGTGTCCCGCCGGGTGCACCAGGGAGTACGGCTCCTGAAGCAGCGTCGCGCCGACCAGTCGGGCGGGCGGCGGCCCGCTCAGGGTGGCGATGCCGAGGTCGGCACGCCCGGCGGCGACCTCGCCCGAGACACCCGCGCCCAGTTCCCGTACGACGGTGACGCTCACCTCGATGCCGGGGTGGAGCGCGGCGAGCCGCTCCAGGGCGGGCGGGAGCAGATGGAGGGCGGCGCTGCGGAAGGCGGCGATCCGCAGCGCGCCGCGGACCTCACCGGTGTCCGCGCCGCGGACGTCCGCGGCCATCGCCCGGAGCATCCCCAGCACCCGCCGGGCATGGGCGGCGGCCCGCTCCCCCGCGGGCGTCGGCCGGGCCCCGAACCGGCCGCGCTCGAAGAGCACGACCCCCAGTTTCCGCTCGATGCCGCGCACGGCGTGCGAGACGGCGGACTGGGTGGCCCCGAGCCGGGCGGCCGCGGCCGAGAACCCGCCCTCGTCGGCCACGGCGACCAGGATCCTCAGCTCCTGCGGGGCAAGGTCTGCTGCTGTCACTCGGGGCTCCCGCCTGCGGCTATGAGAACGATTCATGGATCGGCGCGTTCCATGAACCCAACCCGCTGCCCGGGCCCCGCATTCCTGCCTAGCGTCCCCTGCCATGACCGAGATCGCGCTCACCGTGCAGCAGACCGCCCGCCCCACCGGCTTCCCCACCCCGGACCACTTCCGCTTCGCCGAGTCCCCGGTGCCCGAACCGGCCCCCGGCACCGCCCTGGTGGAGAACGTGCTGTGGTCCGTGGACCCGTACCACCGCGAAATGATGGACGGGGACTTCGCGTTGCACGCCCCGCTGGAGGGCCGCACCCTGGGCCGGGTCGTCGCCTCGCGGACGCCGGAACTGCCCGAGGGCGAGATCGTCTTCCACCGGCAGGGCTGGCGCACCCACGCCGTGGTCCGCCCCGAGGAGGTGCGGCGCCTGCCCCATCACGCGGGCGTGCCGCTGACGGCGTATCTGAGCGTGCTGGGCGGCACGGGCCTGACGGCGTACGTCGCCCTGACCCGGATCGCCCGGCTGCGGGAGGGCGAGGACGTGTTGGTCTCCGGGGCCGCGGGCGGGGTGGGCACGGCGGCCGGCCGCTTCGCCCGGCTGCTCGGCGCGCGCCGGGTGATCGGCAGCGCGGGCGGCCCGGAGAAAGTCGCGTACCTGACGGAACAGGTGGGTTACGACGCGGCCTTCGACTACCGCGCGGCCCCGGTGGCCGACCTGCTGGCCTCGGCCGCCCCCACCGGCATCGACCTGTTCGTGGACAACGTCGGCGGCGAGCACCTGGGCGCGGCGATCGGCGCGCTGCGCGAGCGGGGCCGGGTGGCGCGGATCGGCACGATCAGCCAGTACAACACCCCGGACGCCCCGCCGGTCGTCTTCAACCACGCGGACGTCGTGGAGAAGCGCCTGCGCATCGAGGGCTTCCTGGTGAGCGACCACCGGGACGCGCAGGACGAGCTGTACGACTTCGCCGTGCCGCATCTGCGCAGCGGGGCACTGACGGCGGACGAGACGGTGGTCGACGGGTTCGAGCGGATCGTGGAGGCGTTCCTGCTGATGCTGCGCGGCGGCAACACGGGCAAGATCCTGGTCCGCGCGCATAGTTGACGCACCGTCAGGCGACGTCCCCGTCGCGCCAGTCGAGGACGAACTCCCGGTCCGACCGGAGCGCCCCGGCGAGCGCGGGCCACACGTAGATGCCCCCTTCCTCCTGCGGCAGCCGTACGATCCCGTCCGGGGACAGACCGTGCACCTGCCCGTCCCACCGCCGCCAGCCCCGGGCGGTGTAGAGCAGGGCCCCCGCCGGGCTCGCCGAGAGCGCTCCGAGGTCGTAGGCCCGCTCGATCACCCGCTCCAGCTCCCCCAGCACCCGTCCGCCGAGCCCCCTGCGCCGGGCATCCGGACGTACGGCGACGGCCTCGACGTATCCGGTGCGCAGCCAGCGCTCCCGGTGCCGGACGCGCCGCTGTACGACCGAGCCGTGGGCGGCGAGCCCGGCGTCGTCGTGGACCAGCACATGCAGGCCGCCGAGCCCGTGGTCCCAGTCCTCGTCGGAGAATCCCCCGTCGAACGCCGCGTCCAGCAGGGCGCGGGCGGCGCGGAGTTCGCGGGGCTCGAGATCGGCGGTGTGCGCGAGACGCAGTCGGACGGTCATGACTCCAGTGTCCCCGGCGGAGGTGGAAACGGGCCGGGAAGCCTGCTCGGTGGCAGGCTTCCCGGCCCGTCGCTCGGGGTGGACGAGGCTCAGCCCATGTGCGGGTACGCGTAGTCGGTCGGCGCGACCAGCGTCTCCTTGATGGCGCGGGTCAGGGTCCAGCGCATCAGGTTCTGCGGGGCGCCGGCCTTGTCGTTGGTGCCGGAGGCACGGCCGCCACCGAAGGGCTGCTGGCCGACGACGGCGCCGGTCGACTTGTCGTTGATGTAGAAGTTGCCCGCGGCGTAGCGGAGTTTCTCCATCGTGTACGCGGCCGCCGCGCGGTCGTTGGAGATGACCGAGCCGGTCAGGGCGTAGTCGGAGACCGACTCCATCTGCTCCAGCATCGCGTCGTACTGGTCGTCCTCGTAGACGTAGACGCCGAGGAACGGGCCGAAGTACTCGGTGCGGAAGATCTCGTTCTCGGGGTCGGTGGAGACGACGACCGTCGGGCGGACGAAGTAGCCGACCGAGTCGTCGTAGCTGCCGCCCGCGACGATCTCGCAGGTCGGGTCGGACGCGGCACGGTCGATCGCGGCCTTGTTCTTGGCGAAGGCGCGGTCGTCGATCACGGCGCCGATGAAGTTCGACAGGTCGGTGACGTCACCCATGGTGAGGTAGTCGACCTCGGCGGCGAACTCCTCCTTGAAGCCCGAGTTCCAGATGGAGGCCGGGATGTAGGCGCGGGAGGTCGCGGAGCACTTCTGGCCCTGGTACTCGAAGGCACCGCGGGTCAGCGCGGTCTTCAGCACGGCGCGGTCGGCGCTCGGGTGGGCGACCAGGAAGTCCTTGCCGCCGGTCTCGCCGACCAGACGCGGGTAGGAGCGGTACTTCTCGATGTTGTTGCCGACCGTCTTCCACAGGTACTGGAAGGTCTTGGTCGAACCGGTGAAGTGGATACCCGCGAGGTCCCGGTGCTCCAGGGCGACCTTGGAGACCTCGATGCCGTCGCCGGTGACGAGGTTGATGACGCCCTTGGGGAGACCCGCCTCCTCCAGCAGCCGCATCAGCAGGACGGCGGCGTGGGTCTGGGTCGGGGACGGCTTCCAGACGACGACGTTGCCCATGAGGGCCGGGGCGGTGGGCAGGTTGCCCGCGATCGCCGAGAAGTTGAACGGCGTGATCGCGTAGACGAAGCCCTCCAACGGGCGGTGGTCCATACGGTTCCAGACGCCCGGGGAGTTCGCCGGGGGCTGCTCGGCGAGGATCTGGCGGGCGTAGTGGACGTTGAAGCGCCAGAAGTCGACCAGCTCACAGGGGGTGTCGATCTCCGCCTGCTGGGCGGTCTTCGACTGGCCGAGCATCGTCGAGGCGGCGATGGTCTCGCGCCAGGGACCGGCGAGGAGTTCAGCGGCGCGCAGGATGATCGCGGCGCGGTCGTCGAAGGACATCGCGCGCCAGGCCGGCGCGGCGGCCAGGGCCGCGTCGATCGCGTCCTGCGCGTCCTGCTGCGTGGCGTGGTGACCGGTGCCGATGACGGCCTTGTGATGGTGCGGCTGGACCACCTGGAACGGCTCGCCGCCGCCCATCCGCCTCTCGCCGCCGATGGTCATCGTCAGGTCGATCGGGTTCTCGGCCAGCTCCTTGAGCTTGGCCTCCAGCCGGGCGCGCTCGGGCGAGCCGGGGGCGTAGCCGTGCACCGGCTCGTTGACGGGGGCGGGGACCTGGGTCACAGCGTCCATGAGATCCTTGACTCCTTGATCGTGAGCGGGTGTTCGGGTTCAGCCCTTGCTGACCATCGAGCGAAGGAAGAAGCGCAGGTTCGCCGGCTTCTCCGCGAGACGGCGCATGAAGTAGCCGTACCAGTCGGTGCCGTAGGCCGTGTAGACGCGCATGCGGTGACCCTCGGCGGCCAGTCGCAGGTGCTCGTCGCCGCGGATGCCGTACAGCATCTGGAACTCGTACTCGTTCGGCTTGCGGCCGGCCTGGTGGGCCAGCTCCTGGGCGATGGCGATCAGGCGCGGGTCGTGGGACCCGATCATCGGGTACCCCTCGCCGTCCATGAGGATGCGCAGGACCCGGACGTACGCCTTGTCGATCTCGTGCTTCTGCTGGTAGGCGACCTCGGCGGGCTCCTTGTAGGCGCCCTTGACGAGGCGGACGCGGCTGCCGGCGGCGGCGAGGCGGCGGGCGTCGGCCTCGGTGCGGAAGAGGTAGGCCTGGATGACGCAGCCGGTCTGCGGGAAGTCCTTCCGCAGCTCCTCGTGGATCGCGAACATCGAGTCGAGGGTGGTGTGGTCCTCGGCGTCCAGCGTCACGGTCGTACCGATCGCGGCGGCGGCCTCGACGACCGGTCGGACGTTGGCGAGGGCCAGCTCGTGCCCGCCGGGCAGCGCCTGGCCGAACATGGACAGCTTCACCGACATCTCCACCCGCTCGCCGAGCTCCAGCTCCTTGAGGTGGTCGATCAGCGCGAGGTAGGCGTCGCGGGCGGCGGCGGCCTGCTCCGGGGTGGTGATGTCCTCGCCGACGACGTCCATCGTCAGCTCCAGGCCCTTGGCCGTGAGGTCCTTGATGATCGGGACGATGTCGTCGACGGTCTCGCCCGGGATGAAGCGGTCGACGACCTGCTTGGTCACCGGGGCCGCCGAGATCAGGCGTCGCATCCGGTCGCTGCGCGACGCGGCGAGAATCACGGGACCCAGCACGGGGCACCTCCACAGACAAGCATCAAATGGGCCGTCTCCCGACGATTCGGGTACGGCACGGAGAACCACCGTGAAACCTAAGGATCTCTCCGATCGTGGGCCATCGACAGCTGTCACGCATCCGTGCACCGGATCTCAGACAGATGTATGAAGACCACCGGAAAATGAGGGAGAATGCCCGAGTGGCGGCGGATTTCAAGGGTTTCAAGGCCTTCAAGGGCGACTACCAGGAGCTCGTGGACGAGATCTCGGAGCTGCTGGGCGTCCCGGCGACCCTGGAGAACCGCGACTTCGAGCTGATCGCCTTCGGCGCGTACGACAGCGACGACGAGCTGGACCCGTCCGCGCTGGACCCGGTGCGCACCCGCTCGATCCTGACCCGGCGTTCCACGACGACGGTCCGCTCCTGGTTCGAGGGCTTCGGCATCACCCGCGCGACCGGGCCGGTGCGGATCCCGGCGAGCACGGAGGCGGGGGTCTACCGCGGCCGGATCTGTCTCCCGGTCCGCCATCGGGGTGTCGTCCTCGGCTACGTCTGGCTGCTGGACGGCGACCCTGGCCCGACGGACGCCCAACTGGCCGCCGCGATGGCGGTGGCCGGCCGGATCGGCGCACTGCTCGCGGACGAGGCGGCGGCCGGGGCCGGGCTGAGCCGGGAGCTGCGGGCGGTGCTCGGCGCGGAGCGCGGCTGGCAGCAGGACATGGCGGTGGCCGAACTGCGCACCGCCCTCGGCCCGCGCGCCGACGGCCCGCACGCCCTGATCTGTGTCGCCCCCTGGCCCTCGGCCGACCCGGACGACGCCCCGGCCGCCCGGACGATCCCGCACGCCCTCGCCCTGTGCACCCTGCCCTGGGGCGCGGCCGGGCAGTCTCTCGCGCTGCTGGTCCGGCTGCGCACCACGGAGGTGAGCGCGCCGGCGCTGGCGGCCGCCGCGCGGCTGCTGGAGGAGGCCGGGAGCGCGCGCGGCGCGGCGGGCGGCGCGGCCCGCGGGGCCGGGGCCCGGGTGGCCGCGGTGGCCGCGGCCGGTCTGGAGGGGGCGGCCCGGGCCGTACCGGGCGCCGGATACGCGGCCGGGGTCGGCGAGCCCCGGGCCGGCCTCGGCGAGCTGGGCACGATGTGGGAGGAGGCCACCGCCGCCGCACGGGCCGCGCTGGCCGAGCCGCGGTTCGGGCCGGTCGCGCAGTGGTCGGCCATCGGGCCGTACCGGCTGCTGACGGCGCTGCCACCGGAGGCCGCGCACGATCCCGTGGTCGGCCCGCTGCTCTCCCCCGTCCACCGGGAGCTGGCCCGCACCGCCGAGGTCTACCTCGACTGCGCGGGCCAGGCCGGCCGTGCGGCGGCGGAGCTGGGCATCCACCGGCAGACGCTGTACTACCGCCTGTCCCGGGTGGAACAGCTGACGGGCCTCGACCTGGACGACGGCGAGGACCGGCTGCTGCTCCACATGACACTCAAACGGACCCGCCTGTGAGCCCGCCGAGCACCTCGGCGAGGGTGGCGGGGGCCTGCGGCCGGTCCGGCCGCTGAGCGGCGGCGTGTCCGTCCGGCCGGACCAACAGGGCGCCGTGCGGGCCGAGTTCGCACCCGGCCCGGTGGTGCCGACGCCGAGCAGGTCCCGGACGGTGGAGCGGGCGCCGTCGGCGGCGAGGACGTAACGGGCCCGGAGCCGGGACTCGGCACCGGTGCGGCGGTCGGCGAGCCGCGCCACGGCGCCCCGGACTCCTCGGCCAGAGCCACGAGTTCGACTCCGGACCGCACCGGCGCGGCCGCCGCGGCGAGCAGTACCGGCTCCAGCCGGTCCTGGGAGGTGACCACGCCGAGCGCGGGGCGCTCCGGTACCGGAGCGCGCACCCCGGCCATCGCCGCCGGGGCGAAGTCGCCGCCGCCCGGGGTGTCGTGGCAGCGGATCCGGCCGTGGCGCGGCGCGAAGGCCCGGTCTGCGATCCGGGCGGCGGGGCCGAGGCGTCGGAAGATCTCCATCGAGCGCACGTCGACCAGCCGGGAGCGGGGAAACGGCGACAGCTCGTGGTGCCGCTCGACGGGCAGGCAGGGCACGCCCCAGCGGTCCGGCAGCGCCCGCGCGATGAGCCCGACCCGGCCGCAGCCGATGATCAGTACCGGGACCCCGGCGTCCCGCATGAGGCCGGTCTCCCCCGGATCGCGGCCGGCCGCGATCCGCTCAGCCCGCCTCGGCGGCCGGGACGGACGCGACGATCTGCCGCAGGCCCTCGGTGAGCGCGTCGCCGTCCGGGGCGGTCTTCGGGTCGAACGTCCACTGCGCGATGAGCCCGGTCATCAGCGTCATGTAGAAGCGGCCGAGGGTGTCGGCCGTCTCGTCGGAGACCTCCTCCTCCGGCACGCCCTGGAGCAGGGAGACGAGCCCGCGCCCGCCCTCGCGCTGCGCGCGGGCCAGGTGTTCGCGCACCTCGGGCATGTCGATGGTCATGACCTCCATGCTCAGGCGCCAGATCGAGTCCGGCTCCCGCATGGTGGCGACGATGCCGGACCACACGTTGCGGAAGCGCTCCAGCGAGCCGGGGGCGCCCTCGATCGCGGCGCCGTCGCCCCCGTCGAAGGCGTCGGACATGTTCTCCACGATCGCGATGTAGGCCTGCGCGAGGAGCGCGTCCTTCGAACCGTAGTGGTAGCCGATGGAGGCCAGGTTGGTCCCCGAGGCCTTGACGATGTCGCGCGCGGTGGTGCGCGCGAACCCCTTCTCCAGCAGGCAGCGCTTGGCGCCTTCGAGCAGATCCTCACGGTGTCCCATGCCCGTCACCCTACCCCGCGATCCATACAACCGTCCTAGACGTGCGACTTATACATTCGTTCTAGACAAGCGTTTAAGACGTCCGTATATTCCTCGGCATGACGAACTCGACGAGCACGACCGCCCCTGTCGCGGCGGGCCCCCGCGCCGGACGCCGTGAGTGGACCGCCCTCGGCGTGCTGATGCTGCCGCTGCTGCTGGTCTCGATGGACGTCTCCGTCCTGTACTTCGCGACGCCCGCGATCAGCGCGGACCTCCGCCCGAGCGGCACCCAGCAGCTGTGGATCTACGACATCTACGCCTTCGTCCTGGCCGGCCTGCTGATGACGATGGGCTCGCTCGGCGACCGCATCGGCCGCCGCAGGCTGCTCCTCACCGGGGCGGTCGCCTTCGGCGGGGCCTCGCTCCTCGCGGCCTACGCGACCAGCGCCGGCACCCTGATCGCGGCCCGCGCGATCCTCGGCATCGGCGGCGCGACCCTGATGCCGTCCACGATGGCGCTGCTTCGCACCATGTTCACCGACCCGGCCCAGCGGGCGAAGGCGATCGGGCTGTGGTCCGGCGTGATGACCGGCGGGATCGCGCTCGGCTCGGTGATGAGCGGCATCCTCGTCGAACACTTCTGGTGGGGCTCGGTCTTCCTGGTCAACCTGCCTGCGATGGCCCTGCTGCTGCTCCTCGGCCCGGTGCTGCTGCCGGAGTCGAAGGACCCGGACCCGGGCCGCTTCGACTGGCCGAGCGTCCCGCTGTCGATGGCAGCCGTGCTTCCCGTGATCTACGGCCTGAAGGAGATCCCCTCCGAGGGCTGGCACCCGCTCTACGTCGTCTCGATCGCCGTCGGCCTGCTCTTCGCGGCCCTGTTCGTCCGGCGCCAGCGCACCGCGGCCTCGCCGCTGATCCCGCCGGCCCTGCTGAAGGGCCACGGCTTCGCCCCGGCGCTGGTCCTGAACCTCGTCGCCGCGCTCGGCATGATGGGCTCGGCCATCTTCACCACGCAGTACCTGCAGTCGGTGCTCGGCAAGAGCCCGCTGTCGGCGGCACTGTGGAGCCTGCTGCCCTCGGTGTTCATCGGCGTCGCCGGTCCGCTCACCGCGCTGCTCGTCCAGCGGGGGGTCAACCGGGCGTACGTCGTCGCCGGCGGCTTCGCCGCCATGGCGGCCGGGTACGCGATGCTCACCCTGCTCGGCACCGACTCGCTGTGGCTGGTGCTGGCCGGAGCCGGTGTCCTCGCCTGCGGGATGGTCGCGATCTCGTCCCAGCTGGTGGACCTGGCCATGAGCGGCGCCCCGGTGGAGCGGGCGGGCACGGCCTCCTCACTGCTGGAGACCGGCACCGAGTTCGGCGGCGCCCTCGGCATGGCGGTGCTCGGCTCGATCGGTACGGCGCTCTACCGCCACGAGATGCCCTCGGCGGCCCCCGCCGAGGCCCGCGAGACCCTGGGCGGCGCCCTCGCCACGGCCGCCCGGCTGCCCGGCCGGGCCGGTGAGTCCCTGCTCGCCACGGCCCGGGAGGCGTTCACCAGCGGGATGCGGGGCGCGGCGCTCGCCGGCGCGGTGATCCTCGTGGCGGCGGCGGTGGGTGCGGCGCTGACCCTGCGCGGGATCGAGGCCGGGGACGAGCAGTAGGGCGGGAAAAACGCCGGGCGGGCCGACTCTCGTCAGCCCGCCCGGCGTTGTCGTGCGCGTCTCAGACGAGGTTCACGGAGCGGGCGGAGGTCGCCCCGATCTCCGACGCGACCTCGGCGAGCACCGAGGCCGCCACCGTGTCGTCCACGGTCAGCACGGCCAGCGCCTCGCCGCCCACCGCGGCGCGCGCGACCTGCATGCCGCCGATGTTGATGCCCGCCTCGCCGAGGATGCGGCCGACGGTGCCGACGACACCGGGACGGTCCTCGTAGCGCAGGACGACCATGTGGTCGGCGAGCGCGAGGTCGACGTCGTAGTCCCCGACCGCGACGATCTTCTGCACGTGCTTCGGGCCGGCCAGCGTGCCGGAGACCGCGACCTCCTCGCCGCTCGCGAGGGTGCCGCGCACGGTGACGACGTTGCGGTGCTCGTTCGACTCGGAGCTGGTGGTCAGCCGGACCTCGACACCGCGCTCCTGCGCGAACAGCGGGGCGTTGACGTACGACACCGTCTCGGCGACGACGTCCTCGAAGACGCCCTTGAGCGCGGACAGCTCCAGCACCTTCACGTCGTGCTGGGTGATCTCGCCGTAGACCTCGACGTCGAGGCGGTGCGCGACCTCGCCGGCCAGCGCGGTGAAGATGCGGCCGAGGCGCTCGGCGAGCGGCAGACCCGGCTTGACGTCCTCGGCGATGACACCGCCCTGGACGTTCACCGCGTCCGGGACCAGCTCACCGGCGAGCGCGAGGCGCACCGACCTGGCGACCGCGATGCCCGCCTTCTCCTGGGCCTCGTCGGTGGACGCGCCGAGGTGCGGGGTGCACACGACCTGGTCCAGCTCGAAGAGCGGGGAGTCGGTGCAGGGCTCCTTCGCGTACACGTCGAGGCCGGCGCCGGCGACCCGGCCCTCCTTCAGCGCCGCGTACAGCGCCGCCTCGTCGACGATGCCGCCGCGCGCGGCGTTGACGATGCGCACGTTCGGCTTGACCTTGCGCAGCGCCTCGTCGCCGATCAGGCCGAGCGTCTCGGGGGTCTTGGGCAGGTGGACGGTGATGAAGTCGGAGACCTCCAGCAACTCGTCCAGGGAGAGCACCTTGACGCCCATCTGGGCGGCGCGGGCGGGCTGGATGTAGGGGTCGTAGGCGACGACCTTCATGCCGAAGGCGGACATGCGCTGGGCGACCAGGGCACCGATGCGGCCGAGGCCGACGACACCGAGAGTCTTCTCGGCCAGCTCGACACCCGTGTACTTGCTGCGCTTCCACTCGCCGTTCTTCAGCGCGGCGTTGGCCTGCGGGATGTGGCGGGCGGTGGCGACAAGGAGACCGCAGGCCAGCTCGGCGGCGGTCACGATGTTGGAGGTCGGGGCGTTGACGACCATCACGCCGGCCTTCGTGGCGGCGGAGACGTCGACGTTGTCGAGGCCGACGCCGGCGCGGGCGACGACCTTGAGCTTCTTCGCCGCGGCGATGGCCTCGGCGTCGACCTTGGTGGCGGAGCGGATCAGGATCGCGTCGACGTCGGCGATGGCCGGGAGCAGTTCGGCTCGGTCTGCTCCGTTGGCGTGCCGGATCTCGAAGTCCGGGCCGAGTGCGTCCACGGTCGCGGGCGACAGCTCTTCAGCGATGAGTACGACGGGTTTCGAGCTCACGTGAGGTCCTCACAAGTCCAAGGCATGCGGACGGCCGTCCCGACGGCCGCAGGCGGAGGAGGGGAGCGGCGCCGGGGAATTTCCGGGGTCGCTTAGCCGCGGAAGACGCACGACGCTGTGGGCCTGACGCGTGTTGTGCAGCAGTCTAGTGGCGCCGCTGAGGGCGTTGTGCGCCGCTGCGGAAGGATCACCCGTCCGGGGCTGGACGGGGTGGACAACAGAGAAACGCAGGGGGCCGGAGCAGCATGCCCCGACCCCCTGACACGAGGCTTACGCCTCCTCGTTCACCCAGCTCATCAGCTTGCGCAGCTGCTTGCCGGTGGTCTCCAGCAGGTGCTCGGAGTCCTGCTTCTTGTACTCGTTGTACTTCTTCAGACCGCCGTGGTACTCGTCCATCCAGTTCTTGGCGAAGGTGCCGTCCTGGATCTCGGCGAGGACCTGCTTCATCTCGGCCTTGGTGGCGTCGGTGATGATCCGCGGGCCGGTGACGTAGTCGCCCCACTCGGCGGTCTCGGAGACCGACCAGCGCATCTTCTCCAGGCCGCCCTCGTACATGAGGTCCACGATCAGCTTCAGCTCGTGCAGGCACTCGAAGTAGGCGATCTCCGGCTGGTAGCCGGCCTCGACCAGGGTCTCGAAGCCCGCCTTCACCAGCGCGGCCGTACCACCGCACAGGACGGCCTGCTCGCCGAACAGGTCGGTCTCGGTCTCCTCGGTGAAGGTCGTCTTGATGACGCCGGCGCGGGTGCCGCCGATGCCCTTGGCGTACGACAGGGCCAGCGCGAAGCCGTTGCCGGAGGCGTCCTGCTCGACGGCCACGATGCACGGAACGCCGCGGCCCTCCTCGTACTGACGGCGCACCAGGTGACCCGGGCCCTTGGGGGCGACCATGCAGACGTCCACGCCGGCCGGGGGCTTGATGAAGCCGTAGCGGATGTTCAGGCCGTGGCCGAAGAAGAGGGCGTCGCCGTCCTTCAGGTTCGGGGCGATGTCCTTCTCGTAGACCTGGGCCTGGATCGGGTCCGGGACGAGGATCATGATGACGTCGGCCTCGGCAGCGGCCTCCGCGGGGGTCACCACACGCAGGCCCTGCTCCTCGGCCTTGGCCTTGGACTTGGAGCCCTCGTGCAGACCGACACGCACGTCGACACCGGAGTCGCGCAGCGACAGCGCGTGGGCGTGGCCCTGGCTGCCGTAGCCGATGACCGCGACCTTGCGGCCCTGGATGATGGACAGGTCGGCGTCAGCGTCGTAGAACAGCTCGGCCACTTTGGGTTCTCTCCTTGGTGTTCAGGTTGTGCGTCCCACCGTATGCGGTGGGGGGAGGGGAAGGTCCTGGGTCTCGGCATGCGGGCGGCCGACGTGTCGCGGCCGCCCTTTTCCAGCCGTGTTCCAGCGGTGCGGTCCAGCGGTGCTCCCGCCGGGTTCCAGCGTTACGCGGATCGGTCCAGAGCGCGCAGCGAGCGGTCCGTGATCGAGCGGGCGCCGCGGCCGATCGCGATCGTGCCGGACTGCACCAGCTCCTTGATGCCGAACGGCTCCAGCATCTTGAGCATGGCGGACAGCTTCTCGCCGGACCCGGTGGCCTCGATGGTGACGGCCTCCGGGGAGACGTCGACGGTCTTGGCGCGGAACAGCTGGACGATCTCCACGATCTGGGAGCGGGTCTCGTTGTCGGCGCGGACCTTCACCAGGACGAGTTCGCGCTGAACGGCCTGGCCGGGCTCCAGCTCGACGATCTTCAGCACGTTGACGAGCTTGTTGAGCTGCTTGGTCACCTGCTCCAGCGGCAGTTCCTCGACGCCCACCACGATGGTGATGCGGGAGATGTCGGGGTGCTCGGTGACGCCGACCGCGAGCGAGTCGATGTTGAAGCCGCGGCGGGAGAACAGGGCGGCGATGCGGGCCAGGATGCCCGGCGTGTTCTCCACCAGGACGGAGAGCGTGTGCTTGGACATTTCTCGTTCGTCTCTCTCGCTCAGTCGTCTTCGTTGTCGCCGAAGTCGGGGCGGACGTCCCGGGCGGCCATGATCTCGTCGTTGGAGGTGCCGGCGGCGACCATCGGCCAGACCATCGCGTCCTCGTGGACGATGAAGTCGATGACGACCGGACGGTCGTTGATCGAGTTCGCCTCCTCGATGACCTTGTCCAGGTCCTCGGGGCGCTCGCAGCGCAGGCCCACGCAGCCCATCGCCTCGGACAGCTTCACGAAGTCCGGGACGCGGGTGCCCCGGGCCTCCGGGTTGACGTCGTCCGGGCCGCTGTGCAGGACGGTGTTGGAGTAGCGCTGGTTGTAGAACAGGGTCTGCCACTGGCGGACCATGCCGAGGGCGCCGTTGTTGATGATGGCGACCTTGATCGGGATGTTGTTCAGCGCGCAGGTGGTCAGTTCCTGGTTGGTCATCTGGAAGCAGCCGTCGCCGTCGATCGCCCAGACCGTACGGTCCGGCTGTCCGGCCTTGGCGCCCATCGCGGCCGGGACCGCGTAGCCCATCGTTCCGGCGCCGCCGGAGTTCAGCCAGGTGGCGGGCCGGTCGTACTGGATGAAGTGCGCGGACCACATCTGGTGCTGGCCGACACCCGCGGCGAAGATCGTGCCCTCGGGGGCGAGCCGGCCGACGCGCTCGATGACCTGCTGCGGGGAGAGCGAGCCGTCCTCGGGCAGGTCGTAGCCGAGCGGGTAGGTCTCGCGCCAGCGGTTGAGGTCGCTCCACCAGGCGGTGTAGTCGCCCTGGTGGCCCTCGCTGTGCTCCTTCTGCACGGCCTGGACCAGGTCGGCGATGACCTCGCGGGCGTCACCGACGATCGGCACGTCGGCGGCGCGGTTCTTGCCGATCTCGGCCGGGTCGATGTCGGCGTGGACGATCTTGGCGTACGGGGCGAAGCTGTCCAGCTTGCCGGTGACGCGGTCGTCGAAGCGGGCGCCGAGGGCGACGATCAGGTCGGCCTTCTGCAGCGCGGTGACGGCGGTGACCGCACCGTGCATGCCCGGCATTCCCACGTGCAGCGGGTGGCTGTCGGGGAACGCGCCGAGCGCCATCAGGGTGGTGGTGACGGGCGCTCCGGTGAGTTCGGCGAGGACCTTCAGCTCCGCGGTGGCCTGCGCCTTGATGACGCCGCCGCCGACGTAGAGGACGGGCCGCTTGGCGGCGGTGATCAGCTTGGCGGCCTCGCGGATCTGCTTGGCGTGCGGCTTGGTCACCGGGCGGTAGCCGGGCAGGTCCATGACGGGCGGCCAGGTGAAGGTGGTCTTCGCCTGCAGGGCGTCCTTGGCGATGTCGACGAGGACCGGGCCCGGGCGGCCGGTGGAGGCGATGTGGAACGCCTGCGCGATGATCCGCGGGATGTCCTCCGCCTTGGTGACGAGGAAGTTGTGCTTGGTGATCGGCATGGTGATGCCGACGATGTCCGCCTCCTGGAAAGCGTCCGTGCCGATCGCCTTGGAGGCGACCTGGCCGGTGATCGCGACCATCGGGACGGAGTCCATGTGGGCGTCGGCGATCGGCGTGACCAGGTTGGTGGCGCCGGGGCCGCTCGTCGCCATGCAGACGCCGACCTTGCCGGTGGCCTGCGCATAACCGGTGGCCGCGTGTCCGGCGCCCTGCTCGTGCCGGACCAGGACGTGACGCACCCGGGTGGAGTCCATCAGCGGGTCGTACGCCGGCAGGATCGCGCCGCCGGGAATGCCGAATACCGTGTCCGCGCCGACCTCCTCGAGGGAGCGGATGAGGGACTGCGCACCCGTGACGTGCTCGACGGGGGCGGACTGCTGTCCTCCGGATCGGGGCCGCGGCTGCGGATGGGCCCCGGTGGCCTGCTCGGTCATCGGCATTCTCTTCTCGATGCTGAGGGTTTTTGCGAGGTTTGTACGGAGTTCAAGTGCCACACGATCGGTGCTCGTGCAACAAAAAACCCCTCGTGCCGTAAGGCAAGCGAGGGGAGCGCGCCGGTGCGGTCGCTGGGGATTCCGGATCGTCCTCCGGTGGGTCCCAGCTCAGCCGACGCGCTTGCCAAGTACGAGAATTCGGGTGCGCATGGCACTGACCCTCCCTCTGACGCGCACCACGTGTCAAGTGGGTGGGACGGGAGTCTCAGAATGTGAGCGAAGGGCACTGCCGCCTCCGAAGACAGCGGGAACACCTTCTGTGTACACCCCCGCACCCCACTCCACCATGTGCTTCGCCTACTCGCCCACGGCCCGTGTCACCTCCGGGGCCCGCCGCTCGGCGCCGGGGCCACGACCGTGCTCAGCCCTTCGGGCCGCAGCGCGTCGGACCGCAGCGTCTCGGACCGCAGTGCGGCCCCGCTCTCGATGCCGACGCGTCCCTGTGGCTCGCACACGCTGACCGCGAACGCCGGCTCGGCCGGTGCGTGCGGCACCGGGTAGTGGCCGGATCCGAGCGCCCGGCGCAGCCGGTACTCGTCCACGGGCCCGGCGAACGCCATGCCCTGCCCGTGCGTGCAGCCCATCGCGCGCAGTGCGACGACCTGCTCCGGCAGGTCCACGCCCTCGGCCACGGACTGGAGCCCGAGATCCCCGGCGATCCGCAGCAGACCGCTGGTGATCTTGTGCAGCCGCGCGGACTCCACGACGCCCTCGACCAGGCCGCGGTCGAGCTTCAGGATGTCGACCGGAAGCCTGCGCAGGGCCGTGATCGCCGCGTAGCCGCTGCCGAAGCCGTCCAGCGCGATCCGCACCCCGAGCCGGCTGAGCGCGGTCAGGCGCCGCTCCAGATCCTCCAGGCAGACCCGCGGATCGGTGTCGGACAGCTCCACGATCAGCGCGCCGGGCGGCAGCCCGTGCCGGGTGAGCAGCGCCTCCACCGAGCCGAGCGGCATGGAGCGGTCCAGCAGCCGGCGGGCGCTCATCCGGACGGTGACCGGCATGACGAGCCCGGTCGCGGCCCGCTCGGCGGCCTGCTCGACGGCCTCCTGCACGATCCAGCGGTCCAGCTCGGCGGTCTTGTCACCGTCCTCGGCCACCCGCAGGAACTCGGCCGGGGTGAACAGCACCCCCTGGGACGAGCGCCAGCGCGCCTGCGCCGAGACCGCCGTGATCCGGCCGTTCTCCAGGCACACCACCGGCTGGTGCAGCAGCGCGAACTCGCCGTCGTGCAGTGCGGCGCGCAGCCGGGTGGCCAGCTCCGCCTTGCGTACGACGTCCTGCTGCATCTGCGGCTTGTAGAGCTCGACGCGGCCCTTTCCGGCCGCCTTCGCGCGGTACATCGCGAGGTCGGCGTTGCGCAGCAGCTCGCCCGCGCCGAGGCCCGGTTCGGCGAAGGCGACCCCGATGGACGCGTTGACCCGGACGTCGTTGCCGTCGATGGCGTAGGGCTGGGAGAGGGTCACCCTGAGGCGGTCGGCGAGCTCCAGGATGTTGCGCTCCCGGGCGGCACGGTCGCGGGTGCCGTCCCCGACGATCAGGGCCGCGAACTCGTCGCCGCCCAGCCGGGAGGCGGTGTCCCCCTGCCGGACCGCGTCCTGGAGTCTGCGTGCGGCCTGGACGAGCAGTTCGTCCCCGGCCTGGTGCCCGATCGTGTCGTTGACGGCCTTGAAGCCGTCCAGGTCGATGAAGAGCACCGCCGTGTTGCGCAGCGCCGCGCCCCGGTCGGTGGCCCGGCGGCCGGACAGGGCCTGCTGGACGCGCCGGGTGAACAGCGCGCGGTTGGGCAGGTCGGTCAGCGGGTCGTGCTCGGCGTTGTGCTGCAACTGTGCCTGGAGGCGGACGCGTTCGGTCACGTCCCGGCTGTTGAAGATCAGCCCGCCGTGGTGCCGGTTGACGGTCGACTCGACGTTGAGCCAGCCTCCCCCGCTCTCGGCTTCTCCCCCAGCCTCCGGCCGGGAGGTGCCCCCAGAGCGGGAGGTGCCCCCACCGCCGGAGCGGAAGCGGCACTCGATGCGGGTGGTGGGCTCCTCCAGCGGGCTGGCGGCGAGGAAGCGGCGCACCTCGTGCACCACGCAGCCCAGGTCCTCCGGATGGATGAGACCGGCCAGCTCCGTGCCGACCAGGTCCTCGGCGGGCCGGCCGTAGACCCCGGCGGCGGCCGGGGAGACGTACCGCAGGACGCCGTTGGGCGCGGCGATCATGATGACGTCGCTGGAGCCCTGGACCAGGGAGCGGAAGTGGTTCTCCTTCTGCGCCAGTTCCTGGGTGAGGGTGATGTTGTCCAGCAGCATGATGCCCTGCCGGATCACGAGCGCGAGCACGACCATGCCCGCCGTGATCAGCACGACGTGGTCGGGCCGACGGCCGTTGAGGACGTTGTACAGGATGCCCAGGGTGCACACGGCGGCGGCGAGGTACGGGGTGAGCGCGGCGAGCGAACCGGTCAGCGGACGGCCGGCCGGATACCGGCTGTGGTCGCTGCCCGGCGCGGGCACGGGCACGTGCGGATGGCCCGGGCCGCGCTGTCCGGGCACGTGCTCGTGGATCACGCGCGTGTGCCCGTCCGGCCGGTGCGTCTCCTGCGCGCACCGGTGCCGGGCGGCCCAGGGGGCGTAGGCGAGCAGCAGCGAACCGGCGAACCAGCCGGCGTCCAGCAGCTGGCCGGAGCGGTAGCTGCTGTGCAGCAGCGGGGAGGTGAACAGCGCGTCGCACATCACGGTCAGCGCGAGCGCGCCGATCGCGGTGTTCACCGCCGTGCGGTTGCCCGGGGAGCGGCGGAAGTGCAGCGCGAGCACCATGCTGACCAGCGCGATGTCGAGCAGCGGGTACGCCAGCGACAGCGCGGTGTGGGGCACGCTCGGTCCGTCGAAGCGGGCCGCCTGGGCGAGTGCGAGGCTCCACGACAGGGTCAGCAGCGAGCCGCCGATCAGCCAGGCGTCCAGCCCGAGGCAGATCCAGCCGGCCTTGCTCACCGGACGCTTGGCCAGCACCAGCAGGCCGACGATGGCGGGCGGCGCGAAGCACAGGAAGAACAGGTCCGCGTAGCTGGGCGTGGGCACGGGCCGGCCGAGGACGACCTCGTACCACCCCCAGACCGCGTTGCCCAGGGACGCCATCATCGACGACAGGGCGAACAGCAGCCAGGCCGATCGGAAGCGGACGCGCGGGCTGCGGGAGTACAGGAAGCAGGAGACGGCGGCGACTCCGGCCGCCGCGCTGAGCCCGAAGTCGCCCATGATCAACGCCACTTCGTGCGTGCCCCAGTCGAACGCGGCCCCGACGGCGTAGACCGCGCAGACCAGGGCGAGAACGAGTTGCTCCGTCACGCGCGAGCCCTCGCCTGCGGCCGGCCGGAGCGGCGGCGGCGCCTCCTGCGGGTGCGGTGCGCGCACCGCGTCCTCGAACGTGGTCGTCACTGTGAGCGGCGCAGTCACCGGGGCCTCCCGGTCTGCGCCGCTCCCCGGTCGCGCCGGTCCCGCTGCGCTGGGTGCGCGTGCCGCCTGCGGGCGCTCTGCCTGCGCTGCTGGTTGCTGTGGTGGCCGGTGTGGTGACCGCGCCTGCGCGCGGTCGTGCGCCAGGGTCGCCGTCGGCGGCTCCGCCGCGTCGGATCGTTCGTCCATAGGCCGTGCATCGCCCGTCGCCCCCCTCACAAAATCTGAAATATCCATCCCCGGCGCCGACACGTCAGCGGCGCTGCCCCTCGTCGGGACGATACACCAGGATCGTCACTCAGGGACATAGCCTCTCTACGCTCCGTGACGACCAGCGAAGATGCGGCAACGGCCCGCGTCCGAGGGGTTGCGGAGGGTGCCGGACGGGGGGTACCGCGCTCGCGCGAAACCGGGAACGGGACGGTTCAGCGCCCGCCGTCGTCCGCCGTTTCGGCGTCCGTCGTCAGGATCACGTTGCGCAGCGGCCGCTGGTTCACGAAGCGCGTCAGCTGGTCGACGAGCAGCCGCTCGGCGCGGGGCAGGAAGGCCGAGGAGGGGCCGCCGACATGGGGGCTGATCAGCACTCCGGGCGCCTGCCAGAGGGGGTGGCCGGGCGGCAGCGGCTCGGGGTCGGTGACGTCCAGGGCGGCGGTGATCCGGCCGCTCTTCAGCTCGGCGAGCAGCGCCTCGGTGTCCACGACCGATCCGCGGGCGACGTTGACGAGCAGCGCGCCGTCCTTCATCCGCGCGAGGAACTCGGCGTCGACGAGCCCGTGTGTGGCCGAAGTGAGAGGAGTGGACACGATGACGACGTCCGCGTCCGGAAGCAGTGAGAGCACATCGGCGATCGGGTGCACAAGACCGCGCGCTGTGGTGCGCCCCGAGCGCGCGATGCGCGCCACCCGCGCAACCTCGAAGGGTGTGAGCCGGTCCTCGATGGCCTCGCCGATGGCTCCGTACCCGACGATGAGCACGCTCTTGTCGGCCAGCGCGGGCCGGAACCCGCCCTCCCAGCGCCCCTGTTGCTGGGCGCGCACGAAGCCGGGGATGCCGCGCAGGGAGGCGAGGGTGAGGGTGAGGGCGAGTTCGGCGGTGCTCGTCTCGTGCACACCGCGCGCGTTGCACAGCGTGACGCCCGGCGCGAGGGAGTCGAGCCGCCCGAGGATGTCGTCCACGCCGGCCGTGAGCGTCTGGATGAGCCGCACCCGGGTCAGCCGCTCCAGCGGCCGCACCCGCACCGGCAGCGGCTTCATGTACGGCACCACGTACACCGCGCAGTCCGCGGGATCCCCGGGAAACTCCTGCTCACCGTCCGCACCACCGTCCCAGAACAGGTACCGGGGCCCGACGGGCAGCCCCTCGATCTGCTCGGGCGGGATGGGCAGCCACACGTCCGTAGTCATGGAACGGAGGCTAGGGCCTGCCCGGCGGGTCAGGCCAAAGGAGGCCGGCGGTAACTCATGAGCGCAGGTGAGCGGGGTCATGGGGTCCCCCCGCTCGAGCGAAGCCGAGCGTGGGGGAGAAGCCGAGCGTGGGGGAGTCGGCGATCGACGACGCCGCCGCAGATGCGCGTGCCGGACCCACGTCCTTGGCAGGATCCGCCGGGCAGGCCCTAGGTCAGGGCCTCGGGAGCGCAGAGGTTAGGTTGGAGGTGAGAAGAGGGAGGGTCGCGAGCAGGTGGAGCGCAGGACGATCGGCGCGGGGGCACTCGCGGTGGGGGCCGTCGGACTCGGGTGCATGCCGATGAGCTGGGCGTACAGCGCCTCACGGCGGCGCGGCGAGGAGTCGCTGAGAGCGGTGCACCGGGCGCTGGACCTGGGGACGACCCTCCTCGACACGGCGGACATGTACGGCCCGTTCACCAACGAGCTGCTGCTGGGCCGGGTGCTGAAGGAGCGCCGCGGCGACGCCTTCGTGTCGACGAAGGTGGGGCTGCTGGTGGGCGAGCAGCACATCGTGGCCAACGGCCGCCCCGGCTACGTCAAACGGGCCTGCGACGCCTCCCTGCGCCGCCTGCAGACCGACGTCATCGACCTCTACCAGCTACACCGCGCCGACCCCGAGGTCCCGGTCGAGGAGACATGGGGCGCGATGGCGGAGCTGGTGCGGGCCGGCAAGGTGCGGGCGCTCGGCCTGTGCGCGGTGGGAGCGCGCGGCGGCCGCCGCTCGGACGCCGGGCTGCACGACGGCACCCTGCGTCAACTGCGGCGGGTGCAGCAGGTGTTCCCGGTGGCCGCGGTGCAGGCGGAGCTGTCGGTGTGGTCGCCGGAGGCGCTGGACGGGCTGCTGCCGTGGTGCGAGGCGCGGGGCGTGGGCTTCCTCGCGGCGATGCCGCTGGGCAACGGCTTCCTGACCGGCACGCTGACCCCGGGCGAGGGTTTCGAACCGGACGACCTGCGCGCCCGCCACCCCCGCTTCACGGCCGAGATGATGGCGGCCAACCAGCCGATCGTCGCGGGCCTGCGCCACATCGCGCGCCGCCACGGCGAGGACGTCACCCCGGCCCAGGTGGCCCTCGCGTGGGTCCTCGCCCAGGGCCGCCACGTCATCGCCGTACCGGGCACGAAGCGGGACCGCTGGGCCGCACAGAACGCCTCGGCGTCCGGGCTGAGCCTGACCCCACAGGACCTGACCGAGATCTCCCACCTGCCGGCGGCCCAGGGCTCATGGGACTGAGGACCAGCGCGGCGGACGGGGACCGCGGACCTGAGGACCGCGCGACGGGCGGGGACCGGGATCCGAGGATCCGCACCTCCAAGGGCGACCGCGCACCTGAGGATCCGCGCTTCCGACCGGCAGCGCGGGCCTGGGCAGTGCGCATCCAACGGACGTCGGGGGCTTGCGAACCCGCGCGGCCGGGGAGCCGCGAACTCCGCGGGGCCTGAGGGCCGGTGGCCTCGCGAGCGGCCCGGGGGCGGGCAGGAGTCGCGGATCCCGCTGAAGGGCACGGCGGTGGCCGCCGCCCCGCAGGCCTTCCTCACCGGCGCGTACGGCCGCCTGCGCACGGTCGTCGCGGCGGGCGGCCGCAAGATCTGGCTGGTGACGAGCAACACGGACGGCCGGGGCACGCCGAACAAGGGCGACGACCGGGTGCTGGAGGCACAGGTGCGGTGAGCCGGCACCCGGGTACCGATGACCGGCTGCCGGCTGCCAGTCGTCAGTCATCATCCCCGGACTCCGCCTCGGCGGCCGGTTCCTCTGCGGGCGATGGCTCCGGCAGGCGTACGACCACCTTGCCCGATGCCAGGTCTATCGGCCCCCGCCCCGGATCGCCGTCGCCGACGTCCTCGCGGGTCAGCTCCAGGCGGTTCTGCTCGTCCCGGGTGTGCTTGCGGCTGGGCGCGAACAGTTCCTCGAAGGCGTTGAACACGGCGTCTCCCCCGCTCTCTCCTCGTAGTGCTCTCTCCCGCCGACCGGCCCTCTACAGCGTACGAGTCAGCCCGCCGACGGCGCAGGGGCGGTCTCGGCCGGGAACAGCTCCAGCCGGTGGGCCAGCGCAGCCGCCTCTCCCCGGCCCGAGACGCCGAGTTTGCTCAGGATGTTGGAGACGTGGACGCTCGCCGTCTTCGGGGAGATGAACAGCTCCTCGGCTATCTGACGGTTGGTGCGGCCGGCCGACACCAGACGCAGGACGTCCCGCTCGCGCATGGTGAGGCCGAGGGCCGCGGCCGGGTCGGCGGGGGCCAGGGCCTGGCGTGCGGCGCGGGTCAGGGTGAGACGGGCGCGCTGGGCGAGGCGGGCGACCGCGTCGGCCAGGGGGCGGGCGCCCAGGTGGTCGGCGACCGCGCCGGACAGCCGGAGCAGTTCCACCGCGCGGTCGCGTTCGTCGTCCCCGGCGCCGGCTTCGGCGAGGAGGGCTCCGGCGAGCCGGTGGCGGACCCGGGCGAGGTCGTAGGGGCGGTCCAGGCTCTCGAAGGCGGTGACGACCGGCGACCAGGTGTCGGCGGAGTCCGTGCTCTGCGCGCGCAGCAGTTCGGCACGGGTCCACTGCTCGTAGGCCTGCCAGAGCGGGGCGCCCGTGGTGAGTCCGCGGACGGTCTCACGGAGGCGGTCGAGGGTCTCCTCGCGGCCGGGCCCGGCGGCGGGCACGGTGCGGGTGTCGGCCTCGGCGGTGGCGGCGGCCAGCAGCAGGGGCCAGCCGTAGCGCTGGGTGCCGGGCGGGAATCCGGCGTCCAGGGCCCGGAGCAGCTCGGTGCGGGCGTCGGCCACCCGGCCCTGCGCGGCGGCGAGGCCGAGGGTGACGCGGGCCAGCGGCAGGGAGTGCTGGGGCATGGGGTCGTGGGTGCCGTAGTGGGCGCGGGCGGCGGCAAGGTGCCGGCCGGCCTCGGCGAGGTCGCCGCGGGCCAGCGCGATATAGGCCAGGCGCAGGGCGCCCGAGCCGCGTGGCTGGGCGCCGTGGCCGCCCCGGGCCGCGTGCGCGGCGGCCTCGGCCGCCTGCGGCCACTGGCCGAGCGCGTAGAGCGACTCGGACAGGTTGCACCACATCCAGGGCTCGGAGTCCAGCAGTCCGTGGGCGCGGGCGTAGGCGAGGCCTTCGCGCAGCAATTCGGCGGACTCGCGGTCACGGCCGACGGACTGGAGCTCGGACGGCAGGTTCACATAGGCGCGGCCCGCGACCTGGTCCACGCCCTCGGCGACGGTGTCCGCCAGCACCTGCCGCATCTGCGCGAGGCCGGTCTCGAAGTCGCCGGCGTCCACCTGGAGGCCCGCCAGGGTGAGGCGGGCGTGCAGTTCGGTGTCGCGGGCGCCCACCATGCGCGCGTACTCCACGGCCCGCTCGGCGGCGGCGAAGGCCTCCGCTCCGGGCCGGTGCAGCATGGACCAGTTGGCGGCGAGCGCCAGCACCTCGGCGTGCACCTCCGAGGGCGGCAGACCGCGGACCAGGTCCTGGGCGGTGGCCAGTTCCGGCCAGCCGTCGCCGCGGGCCAGGGACTGGACCAGACGGGAGCGCTGGATCCAGAACCAGGCGGCGCGCAGGGGGTCCGGCTCCTCGTCCAGGAGGCGCAGCGCCCGCTTGGTGATCTTCAGGGCACGTTCGCGCTCGCCGCCGAAGCGGCCCGCGACGGCGGCCTCGGCCAGCAGGTCGAGGTAGCGCAGCGGGGTGGTGGCCGGGTCGCAGCCGCAGGGAGGGTAGACCTCGGCGCAGTCGATCGGGCGCAGGACGCGGCGCACGTCCTCGGGGGCGCTGTCCCACAGTTCCATCGCCCGCTCCAGCAGCCCCAGTTGCTCGGTGTAGGCGTGCCGGCGGCGGGCCACGACGGAGGCGGCCAGGACGGCGGGCAGGGCCTTGGCGGCGTCGTGCGCGTGGTACCAGTAGCTGGCCAGGCGCATCACGCGCGCGTCGGCCGGGACGAGCGTGGGGTCGGCCTCGACGGCTTCGGCGTAGCGTCGGTTGAGCCGGGAGCGCTCGCCGGGCAGCAGGTCGTCGGCGACGGCCTCACGGACCAGGGAGTGCCGGAAGCGGTAGCCGTCACCGGCCGCGGTGACCGTGAGGATGTTGATGCCGACGGCGGCCCGCAGCGCCTCGATGAGATCGTCCTCGGTGAGCCCGGCGACGGCGGCGATCAGCCGGTACTCCACGGTGGAGCCGCCCTCGGCGACGATCCGGGCGACCCGCTGGGCGCGCTCGGGCAGCGCCTCGACCCGGACGAGGAGCAGATCGCGCAGGGAGTCGGTGAGGCCGGTGCAGCAGCCCTCCCAGGCGGCGACGGCGAGTTCCTCGACGAAGAAGGCGTTGCCGTCGGAGCGTTCGAAGATGTCGTCGACCTGGTCGGGGTCGGGTTCGGCGGCGATGATGCCGGCGATCTGGCGGCCGACCTCCTCGCGCGTGAAGCGGGCGAGCTCGACCCGGCGGACGGTGCGCAGCCGGTCCAGCTCGGCGAGCAGGGGGCGCAGCGGGTGGCGGCGGTGGATGTCGTCGGAGCGGTAGCTGGCGAGGACGAGGAGCCGGCCGGCGCGCAGGGTGCGCAGGAGGTAGGCGAGCAGATGGCGGGTGGAGGCATCGGCCCAGTGCAGGTCCTCCAGGACGAACACGACGGGCCGGTCGGCGGCGACCCGCTCCAGCAGGCGGGCGGTCAGCTCGAACAGGCGGGCCATGCCCTGCTCGTCGTGCCGGCCGGCGCCGGCCTCGCCCAGGTCGGGCAGGAGCCGGGCCAGCTCCTCCTCCTGCCCGCACGCGGCGGCGGCGAACTGCTCGGGCAGTGCGTCGCGCAGGGCGCGCAGCGCGGCGGAGAACGGGGCGAACGGCAGCCCGTCCGCGCCGATCTCGACGCAGCCGCCGACGGCGACGACCGCGTGCCGCCCGGCGGCCGCGGCGAACTCCTCGACGAGGCGGGTCTTGCCGACCCCCGCCTCGCCGCCGAGCAGCAGTGCCTGCGGCTCGCCGGCGCGGGCGCGGGCGAGCGCGTCGTTCAGCGTGTCCAACTCGTCGGCGCGGCCGACGAACACGGGACTGACGGACCTGGTCTCCACGGGCCCGAGCATCGCACGAGGTCCGGGTGGCGGGTCACCGGTTTTCCACAGGTCCGGTGTGATGGTCGTACCACCGGCCGGACGGGTGGTGGGGCGGGACGGACGACGGCCGACCCCCGTACGGCCCTCCGCCGCCCCGCCCCGGTCCGCCGTCCCGGGGTTCACGCGGTGCGTGGGAGGCGGTGCCGGCGGACCCGCCCGGTATGGGACTCGGCACCCGCGCCGTCGTGGCCGTCCCGGTCCGCCGGGCGGGCGGCGCGGCGGGCCCGGGCGACGGAGCGGGCCAGTCGATCCTCCTCTGCCGCGCGGATCAGCTGGGCGGAGCGCATCTTGTGGTACTCGATCTCGATCATGACGTGTCCCTCTGGTGCGGGCTCGGCGAGCGTCGAAGGCCCGATGAGCGTCGGTGTCGTGCCTCGCGTTCTGCGATGCCTCCACCTTCGTCCGCGAGGGGGGTGCGCCACATCGGGAGAGTTCCGCATCTTCGTGGCCGCCCGCGGCCCGCACGCACGCGTAAGGGGCCTCAGGGCGCCCGTAAGGTACTCACGGATTCCCTAAGGCCCCTGGGACCTGCGGTTTCTCAGCCCGCCGAGGGCAGGGCCAGCAGCGCGTCGGAGTACTTCAGGACGGCCAGGACCAGGCCGATCACACCGAGCGAGACACCCGCCCAGGCGACCGACTTGATCCAGGGCGTCTGCGGGCGGCCCGGAGTGCCGAACGCGGGGCGGACGAGCACGACCACGCCGGTGAGCAGCGCGGCCAGCGCGAACACTCCGGCCCACAGCGCGGTGGTGTGCCAGGCGTCGCCGTAGACCGCCTTGATCTGCTTGGCGACGGTCGCCGTGGAGGAGGTCCGCAGCTGGCCGACGAGCTGCTGGCGGGCACCGGCGACGGTGCCGATCCAGCCGCCGCTGAGCGAGACCAGGCCCAGCGCGGCGGAGACGACCGCACCGGCGCCCTGGCCGACGCCAGAGGGCACCCTGGCCTCCGGCTCGCCGTCCTCGTCGAGGTCCTCCTCCGGCCCCGCCTGCGGGGCCCGGTCCTCCTTCGCCGCCCGGTCCGCCGCGGGCTCCGGGTGCTCGTCGCCGGATCCCGTCCGCGCGGTCTCCTCGACGGCGGTCGCGTCCTCCGCCGCGGTCTCGGCGTCACTGTGCGCCGCAGCGCCTTCCTTCGTCTTCGTTGCCATGCCCGGCACCGTACGGACGCTGTCTGAGAGGTCTCTTAATGATCGTTCTGCCCGGTACGCGCGTGTGCCGCACGCCACTCGGGGGCGAGCACCGACCAGATCTCGGTGTTGGAGCGCACGCCCCGGTGCGGGTAGTTCTCGCGGAGCACGCCCTCACGGGACATGCCGAGCCGCCGGGCCACACCGATGCTGGGCTCGTTGGCCGAGGAGACGTGCCACTCCACGCGGTGCATGCCGCGCTCCTCGAACGCCCAGTCCAGCAGCACCCTCAGCCCCCGGGTGACCAGTCCGCGCCCGGCCGCCGCGGGCTCCAGCCAGCAGCCGGCCTCGCACACGCCGCCCGGGGTGTCCCACACGCGGAACAGCAGCCCGCCGACGAGCGTGCCGTCGAGCCAGATGCCGTGCAGACTCCCGCCGTCGACGGCCCGCTTGTCGGCGTACGCCTTCAGCCAGGCACGCGCGCCGTCCAGGTCGGACACCACGTCCGGCAGCCCCACGTGCCGGCCGATGAACTCCCGTCCCCGGTCGATGTGGGCGAGGAGCTCCTCGGCGTGCCACACCTCCAGCGGCCGCAGCTCGGCTCCGTCATCGCCCAGGGATGTCGCGTACATCGTGTTCCTCACCCAGCTCCGCCGTCGAGACGTCCCCGAGCCTCTCATGTCCGCCGCGGCACTCCGGCGGCTCGATGCTGATACGCGGCAGGCGGCGCTCCAGCCAGGCGGGCAGCCACCAGTTGGCGGCGCCGAGCAGATGCATCAGGGCGGGCACGAGCAGGGTGCGCAGCACGAAGGCGTCGAGGGCGACGGCGGAGGCCAGCGCGATGCCGAACATGGCGATGACCCGGTCGCCGCTGAGCACGAAGGCGAGGAAGACCGAGATCATGATGACCGCGGCGGAGTTGATGACCCGGCTGGTCTCGGCGAGGCCCACGCGGACGGCGCGCCGGTTGTCGCCGGTCTCCAGCCACTCCTCGTACATCCGGCTGACCAGGAAGACCTGGTAGTCCATGGAGAGGCCGAAGAGGACCGAGACCATGATCACGGGCAGGAACGGCTCGATGGGCCCGGCCCGGCCGAGGCCGAGCAGTTCGCTGCCCCAGCCCCACTGGAAGACGGCGACGACGACGCCGAACGCGGCGGCCACGGCGGCGATGTTCATCGCGGCGGCCTTCGCCGGGATGCCGAGCGAGCGGAACGCGACCAGCAGCAGGAGACAGCCGAGTCCGACGACCGCGCCGACGAACACCGGGAGTTTGCCGACGATCACATTCGCGAAGTCGTCGTATCCGGCGGTCACTCCGCCGACCTGGACGTCGAGGGAGGTGCCGGCCTCCGCGCGGGGCAGGACGTGGTTCCGCAGCCGGTCCACGAGGGCACTGGTGTCCTGCGACTGGGGCGCGGAGGCGGGGACGACCGTGAGGTAGGCGGTGTCGCCGCCGGCGCCGTAGACGACCGGGGTGGCGGAGGCGACGCCGGGGGTGGCGCGCAGGGTGTCGTCGAGGTTGTCCAGGGCGAGTTTTCCGGCGGCTCCGTCGACCCGGGCCACCAGCGTGAGCGGCCCGTTCACGCCCGGTCCGAAGCCCTCGGCGAGCAGGTCGTAGGCCTTGCGGGTGGTGGAGGTGCGCGGGTCGTTGCCCTGGTCGGAGGTGCCGAGGTGGAGCGAGAGGGTGGGCAGGGCGAGGACGGCGATGACGGCGACGGCGAGCGCGCCGAGCAGTCGGGGGTGGCGTTCGACCAGCGCCGACCAGCGGGCGGCGAGTCCGGTGGGCAGCTCCGGGCGCGGTCCGTGCGCGGCGAGCCGGCGCCGCTCGCGGCGGCCGAGGGCGCGCGGACCGATGTACGACAGCAGGGCGGGCAGCAGCGTGACCGAGGCGGCGACGGTGAGCACGACCGTCAACGAGGCGGCGACGGCGACCCCGTTGAGGAAGCCGAGGCGCAGGATCAGCATCCCCAGCAGGGCGATGCACACCGTCGCACCCGCGAACACGACGGCCCGTCCGGTGGTGGCCACGGCGTTCACGGCGGCCTCGGTCACGCTCAGCCCGCGTTTCAGGCCGCGCCGGTGTCTGGTCACGATGAACAGGGCGTAGTCGATGCCGACGCCGAGTCCGATCAGCATGGCGAGCATGGGCGCGAAGTCGGCGACGGTCAGGGCGTGTCCGAGCAGCCCTATGCCGGCGTACGCGGTGCCGACGCCGACCAGCGCGGTGGCGATGGGCAGGGCCGAGGCGGCGAGCGAGCCGAAGGCGAGGAACAGCACGACGGCGGCGACGAGCACGCCGACCAGCTCGGCGGTGTGCTCGCGCGGGGACGCCGTGAGCCCGATCGCGTCGCCGCCCAGCTCGACCTGGAGCCCGTCGTGCGCGGCGGCCTTGGCGGTGCTCACCACGGCCTGCGCCTCGGACTTGCCGATCTCCTCGGCGGGCTGGGTGAAGGTGACGGTGGCGTAGGCGGTGCGGCCGTCGGCGCTGATCCGGTGGGCGCCCTGGGGGCCGTACGGGCCGGACACGGAGGCCACGCCGGGCAGGGCGGCGATCCGGTCGAGGGTGCGGGTCATGGTCTGCTCGACGCCGGGGGCGCGGACGGTACCGCCGCCGGTGTGCCAGACGACGCTGTCGCTGTCCCCGCCCAGCCGCGGAAAACCCTCCTTGAGCAGGTGCTCCGCCCGGCCGGACTCGGTGCCCGGGACCTCGTAGTTGTTCGAGTACGACGTCCCGGCGACGGCGGCGGCCGCACTCACCCCGCCGAAGGCGAGCAGCCACAGCAGCACGGTGATCAACCGGTGCCGGACACACCAACGGGCGAGGTCTGCCACGAACGTGCTCCCAGAATCGCGATGTGTGGATCTTTGGCCGGGAACAGTCGTCCATGAACTGAACAGCCCGCAAAGAACGGATGAGCAAGCGCAAGACACTCT
Organism: Streptomyces monashensis; assembly: GCF_001866665.1. Lineage (GTDB taxonomy): Bacteria > Actinomycetota > Actinomycetes > Streptomycetales > Streptomycetaceae > Streptomyces > Streptomyces monashensis. Next base: position 298,898 of record NZ_MLYO01000012.1, read on the forward strand.
TGCAGGCGAATGTGATCGTTTGCCGTGTTCGTGGGCTTCTTCACACGAGTGGGAGGCAGGTCACAGGACAGTTCGGCGAAGTCTGTCGCGGCTCCGGGGACGTCAGTCGGACTGGTCCCCCAGCGCCATGACCATCGTCCCGGCGATCATCAGCCACAGCGCCCTGCGCGTGCGGCCCCTGGCCCCGAGCGCGGCGGCGAGGGCGCACACGGCGGCCCCGAGGCCGTAGGCGGCGGGAACGCGGGCGGAGGGGGCGCCGGTGAGCTTGAACAGGGAGGCGGCGAGCCCGGCGAGGGTCAGCAGCACACCGGTGCCGACGGCCAGCCAGCGGGCCCGGCGGGCGTCCTCGACGTGGTCCGGCCGGTCCTCCGCTTCGGTTATGGCGGGTTCGGTGTCGGAGTCGGTACGTGTGCTCATGGCGGGCGAGCGTAGTGCCTCCGGCCGGCACGCAGGCGAACGGCCCCGGAGGACATGCCTCCGGGGCCGCGCGGAACGCGGCGTCAGCCCTCGCTGACGCCCAGCTTCTCCAGGATCAGCTCCTTGACGCGGGCCGCGTCGGCCTGCCCCCGGGTGGCCTTCATGACCGCGCCGACCAGGGCGCCGGCCGCGGCCACCTTGCCGCCGCGGATCTTGTCCGCGACGCCCGGGTTGCCGGCGATGGCCTCCTCGACGGCGGCGGTCAGCGCGCCCTCGTCCGAGACGACCTTCAGACCGCGCTTGTCGACGACCTCGTCCGGGGTGCCCTCGCCCGCGAGGACGCCCTCGATGACCTGCCGGGCCAGCTTGTCGTTCAGGTCGCCCTTCGCGACGAGCTCGGTGACCCGGGCCACCTGCTGCGGCGTGATGGCCAGCTCGTCCAGGGACGTGCCGGACTCGTTGGCGCTGCGCGCCAGTTCGCCCATCCACCACTTGCGGGCGGAGGCCGCGTCGGCACCGGCGTCGATCGTGGCGACGATCGGGTCCAGCGCACCGGCGTTGAGGATCGCCTGCATGTCGGTGGCCGTGATGCCCCACTCGGCGAGCAGCCGGGTACGGCGGGCCAGCGGCATCTCGGGCAGGGCCGCGCGGATCTCCTCGACCCACTCGCGCGAGGGGGCCACCGGCACCAGGTCCGGCTCGGGGAAGTACCGGTAGTCCTCGGCCTCCTCCTTCACGCGGCCCGAGGTCGTGGACCCGGTGTCCTCGTGGAAGTGGCGGGTCTCCTGGACGATCGTGCCGCCGCCGGAGAGCACGGCCGCGTGCCGCATGATCTCGAAGCGGGCCGCACGCTCCACGGAACGCAGCGAGTTGACGTTCTTCGTCTCGGAGCGCGTACCGAACGTCTCGGTGCCGTTCGGGCGCAGCGACAGGTTCACGTCGCAGCGCATCTGGCCCATCTCCATGCGGGCCTCGGACACGCCGAGGGCACGGATGACCTCGCGCAGCTCACGGACGTACGCCTTCGCCACCTCGGGGGCGCGCTCGCCGGCGCCCACGATCGGCTTGGTGACGATCTCGATGAGCGGGATGCCCGCGCGGTTGTAGTCCAGCAGCGAGTGCGAGGCGCCGTGGATACGACCGGTCGCGCCGCCCACGTGCGTGGACTTGCCGGTGTCCTCCTCCATGTGCGCGCGCTCGATCTCCACGCGGAAGGACTCGCCGTCCTCCAGTTGCACGTCGAGGTAGCCGTTGAAGGCGATCGGCTCGTCGTACTGGGAGGTCTGGAAGTTCTTCGGCATGTCCGGATAGAAGTAGTTCTTCCGGGCGAAGCGGCACCACTCGGCGATCTCGCAGTTCAGCGCGAGGCCGATCTTGATGGCGGACTCGACGCCGGTCGCGTTGACGACCGGGAGCGCGCCGGGCAGGCCGAGGCAGGTCGGGCAGGTCTGGGAGTTGGGCTCGGCGCCCAGCTCGGTCGAACAGCCGCAGAACATCTTGGTCCTGGTGCCGAGTTCGACATGGACCTCGAGGCCCATGACGGGGTCGTACGACGCCAGCGCGTCCTCGTACGACACCAGGTCGGTCGTGGTGGTCACGGTGAAAACTTCCCTCTCAGCCCAGCAGGACGTCGTCGTCGCCCAGCCGCTTCAGCTCGCGGTAGAGGATGGCGAGGCCGGTGATGATCGCGACGGCGGACACGGTGGCGTCGATGAGGCGCAGCGTGTCGTGCTCGGCCCGCGCCTTCTTGATCTGCTTGGTGACCCCGATCGCGCCGAACGCGGTGGTGGCCATCGACAGATACGTACCGGACTTGGACTTCTTGAAGCCCTTGGCCTTGGACAGTGCGTTGCTCACAGCGACGGAGCCTCCTCCAGCAGCGGGTGTCCCCACTTTTCCACGAAGGCGGCCTCGACGGCGGCGCCCACCTTGTACAGCCGGTCGTCCTGCAGCGCCGGGGCGATGATCTGCAGGCCCACCGGGAGGTTGTCCTCCGGGGCGAGGCCGCAGGGCAGGGACATGGCCGCGTTGCCCGCCAGGTTGGTCGGGATGGTGCACAGGTCCGCGAGGTACATCGCCATCGGGTCGTCGGCGCGCTCGCCGATCGCGAAGGCGGTGGTCGGGGTCGTCGGGGAGACGATCACGTCGACCTGCTCGAAGGCCTTCTCGAAGTCCCGCGTGATGAGCGTGCGGACCTTCTGGGCGGAGCCGTAGTACGCGTCGTAGTAGCCGGAGCTCAGGGCGTACGTGCCGAGCATGATGCGGCGCTTGACCTCGGGGCCGAAGCCCGCCTCACGGGTGAGGGAGGTGACCTCCTCGGCCGAGTGGCCGCCGTCGTCGCCGGTGCGCAGGCCGTAGCGCAGGCCGTCGAAGCGGGCGAGGTTGGAGGAGCACTCGGACGGCGCGATGAGGTAGTACGCCGACAGCGCGAGGTCGAAGGACGGGCAGTCCAGCTCGACGATCTCGGCGCCCAGCTCCTTCAGCAGCTCGACGGACTCGTCGAAGCGCTGGATGACGCCGGCCTGGTAGCCCTCGCCGCGGAACTGCTTGACCACGCCGACGCGCATGCCCTGCACCGAGCCGTTGCGGGCGGCCTCGACGACCGCCGGGACCGGGGCGTCGATGGAGGTGGAGTCCAGCGGGTCGTGCCCGGCGATGACCTCGTGCAGCAGGGCCGCGTCCAGGACCGTACGGGCGCAGGGACCGCCCTGGTCGAGGGAGGAGGAGAAGGCGACCATGCCGAAGCGGGACACCGCGCCGTACGTCGGCTTCACGCCGACCGTGCCGGTGACGGCGGCCGGCTGGCGGATGGAACCGCCGGTGTCGGTGCCGATGGCGAGGGGCGACTGGAAGGAGGCGAGCGCGGCGGAGGAACCGCCGCCGGATCCGCCGGGGATCTTGGTGAGGTCCCACGGGTTGCCGGTCGGGCCGTAGGCGCTGTTCTCGGTGGAGGACCCCATGGCGAACTCGTCCATGTTGGTCTTGCCGAGGATGACGACGTCGGCGGCCTTCAGGCGCTTGGTGAGCGTCGCGTCGTACGGCGGGATCCAGCCCTCGAGGATCTTCGAGCCGACGGTCGTGGGCACGCCCTCGGTGGTGAAGATGTCCTTGAGCGCGAGCGGGACACCGGCCAGCGGGCCGAGCTTCTCGCCGCGGGCCCGCTTCTCGTCCACGGCGCGGGCCTGGGCGAGGGCGCCCTCGCGGTCGACGTGCAGGAAGGCGTGCACCTTCTCGTCGACGGCCTCGATCCGGGCGAGGTGGGCCTCGGTGACCTCGACGGCCGTCAGTTCGCCGGAGGCGATCTTCTCGGCGATCTGCGCGGCCGTGAGCTTGATGATGGTGCTGTCCGTCATGGTCGTCACTCCTCCCCCAGGATCTGCGGCACCTTGAAACGCTGCTGCTCCTGGGCCGGGGCGCCGGAGAGCGCCTGCTCGGGGGTGAGCGAGGGACGGACCTCGTCCGCGCGCATGACGTTCGTCAGCGGGAGCGGGTGCGAGGTCGGCGGTACGTCTTGGTCGGCGACCTCGCTGACGCGGGCCACCGCGCCGATGATGTCGTCCAGCTGTCCCGCGAAGTGGTCGAGTTCTTCGGGCTTCAGCTCCAGACGCGCCAGCCGGGCGAGGTGGGCGACCTCCTCGCGCGTGATGCCAGGCATGCAGCGATCCTCTGGGGTGAGTGTGTGTGGTTTGGCCCAATCCTATGGGGCGGGGGCCGGTGCCCGTGAAACGGTTTCCCGGGTACCTGCTTCCGGGCCCCTGTCCTCACGCGTGCCGGCCGTCCCAGGCGTCGCTCCTCAGGAAGTGGTTGTCGTACAGCTCCTGGACCTCCAGGAGGCTCTCCGGGGTGACCTCGCCGAGGCGGATGCGCCGGAGGTGGCGGAAGTACTCGAAGCGTTCGACGCCGGGCGCGATCACGATCAGGATGTCGGCCGGGCTGCCGGGGGCCGCGGCGAAGGCATGCGGCCGGTCCGGCGGGACGATGATCAGGTCCCCGGGCTCGGCGGTGACCACGTCGTCCCCGGAGAGGAACTCGGCGGCGCCGTCGAGCAGGAAGAACATCTCGGCGGAGTTGTGGTGCACATGCGGTCTGGCGCCGTCGGCCCCCTCGGCGAGGGTGACCCGGACCGTGGACAGCGCGCCGCCGCTGGCGCTGCTGTCGGCGAGCAGCTTGACGCCGGTGGGCGCCTGACCCACGACTTCGGCCTCGGCGTCCCGGACCACCACGGTGTCGTCGAACCTGGGCACGAACAGAGACATCGCACTTCCCCCTGGTGTGGAGTCGGCCGGTGTGACGTCGGACCGCGAGGAGCGGTCCCGCACTGATCAATACCACGCCCGCGGTGGCGAAATGATCCCGAACGCGACGGCTTGCGTACCGCCGTCGCGCAGGACGATCAGCGTGTCGCCGAGCGGGACGGGGGTTCTCCCGGAGGGGGCGCGCGTGCAGGCTGGAGCCGCTGATCAGCCAGTTCAGCGCATCGTAGAGCCACGGGGCGGTGTCGATGCGCCGTTGCGCCGCGTGCACCCCACGGCGGCGGACGGGCGGGTCACTCGGCGCTGGGGAGCGCCGCCCGCGGCCGCTGCCATCCCCGCGACCCCCGCGCCCGCAGCCACGCCGTGGTCTCCTCGGGCGGCATCGCGGCGGCCACCAGCCAGCCCTGCACCGCGTCGCACCCCATGTCCCGCAGCCGCTCCCAGGTCTCGTCGTCCTCCACGCCCTCGGCGACGACGAGCAGCCCCAGCGAATGCGCCAGATCGACCGTGCAGCGCACGATCTCCGCGTCCTCGGTGTCGACGGCCAGCCGGGCCACGAAGGAGCGGTCGATCTTCAGCTCGCTCACCGGCAGCCGCCGCAGATGCACCAGTGAGGAGTACCCGGTGCCGAAGTCGTCCAGCGACATCTTCACGCCGTGCCCGGTGAGCCCGGCGAGGGTGTCGGCGGCGCGCTGCGGGTCCTCCAGCAGGACGTGCTCGGTGATCTCCAGCTGGAGCGCTCCCGCGGGGACCCCGTGCCGGGCCAGCCGCGCCGCGACCGAGCCGGCGAAGCCGGGCGTGTGCACATCGCGCGGGGAGACGTTCACGGCCACCGGCACCCGCAGCCCCTGTGCCCGCCAGCGGGCGACCTGCCCGAGCGCGGTCTCGAGCACGTACTCCGTGAGGTGGGGCATCAGCCCGGAGGACTCGGCGATCGCTATGAACTCGTCCGGCGGCACCTTCCCGCGCTCGGGGTGCACCCAGCGCACCAGCGCCTCCAGGCCGGCGACCTGGCCGTCGAAGCGGACCTTGGGCTGGTAGTGCAGCTGCACCTCGTGCGCGTCCAGCGCCCGGCGCAGATCGCCCAGCAGGCCGAGGCGGTCGGGGGTGTTGGAGTCCCGCTTGGACTCGTAGACCTCGACGCCCGTACGGTCGCGCTTCGCCTGGTACATCGCCACGTCCGCGCGGCGCAGCAGTCCCTCGGCGTCCAGGGCGTGGTCGGGGAAGACGGCGACGCCCGCGCTGGCCTCCAGGACGAGGGTGAGCCCGTCGAGGTCGAGCGGGGAGCTCAGGTCGGCGACGAGGCCGCGGGCGACGCGGGTGGCCGACGTGGTGGAGTCGGCGACGGGCAGTAAGACCGCGAACTCGTCGCCGCCGAGCCGCGCGGCCTCCGCTCCGCGCGGCAGGGCGAGCCGCAGCCGGTCGGCTATCTGGAGCAGCAGCCGGTCACCGGCGAGGTGACCGAGGGTGTCGTTGACCGACCGGAAGCGGTCGAGGTCGATCAGCATGAGGGCGGAGCGGGCGCCGATGCGTTCGGCGTCGTCGAGGGCGGTCCAGATCCGCTCCAGCAGCCACTGCCGGTTGGGCAGCCCGGTCAGCGGGTCGCGCAACTGCTCCTCGGCCCGCGCGCGGGCCATCCACAGGGTGGAGTCGAGCGCGATGAGCGGGATCGCGAACAGCGGCAGCAGGATCGGCCGGGCGTCGGCGACGACACACAGCAGGGGCGCGATGCCGAGCAGGGCGACGGCGAGAAGGCCCTGCCTGACCAGGGACGCCCGGTCGACGGTGGGCACCTTGCCGGCACGCGGAGCGTGCAGGTACCACAACAGGCCGCGGCTGACCACGAGGTAGACACCGGCGACGAGGACGACCTCCGGCACGGCCGCGATGCTCCAGCTCTCCGGCCGCCAGGGGGTCTCGACGCTCGGGACCCGGCCGAACGCGCCGAGGAGCAGCGCACCGGCGCCGATGCCGAGGAGGTCCACCGCGCCGTGCAGGACGCCCTGGCGCCAGCGGTGGCGGCGGGCGATGCCGACCAGGACGACGACGGTGAGGCTGACCATGCCGGCGGGCACCCAGCCGTAGAGCAGCAGGACGGCGAGGGTGAGGGCGGCGCCGGAGCCGGTGCCGCCCCACCAGCGGGCGCGGCCCAGCATGACGAGGTGGCCGACGATGACACCGGTGAGCAGGGCCAGCGACCAGCCGACGGTGCCGCCCGGGAAGAGGGCGTGGTGACCGGCGAAGGCGCGGTAGAAGCCGGCGGCCAGGACGAGGGCGCCGGCGGCCACGAGGGCCGCGGGCAGGGCGGGCCAGGGCAGGCGCCGGGCCGGGCCGGCGTCCGATCCCGTCCCGGTCCCGCCCGGCCCGGTCAGGCCGCGGGCCGGTTCGACGGCGGTCACGGGTATCGGCGGATGGGCCTCGGCGACGGCGCCCGGACCGGACCGGCGGACCCGGCCCGCCGCACGCCCGTCCGCCCGTGCCGCCCACCGGGTCCCCCGCCAGGCGCCCGCGCGACGGCGCAGACGCAGCCCTGAGCCCGGGGCGACGCTCTCGGTCGGTTCCATTCCCGTCCCTCTCACACCCGGCGGTGCCCACGCCACGCGGCCCGATGTCCGACACCCATCAGCGGCTCCGCGTTGAAGAAACGTTCCCCGCGCCTTGGGAGCGCACGGGAATGCCCCGACCGCAGCTGGGCACGGCAGGCGCACACCTCAACAGTAGGCCGCTGAAGGCTTCCACGGGCACCGGTCGTCGACGGTTGCCCGAATGCGCCCAGGCCACCCGTATGCATCTGATATGCGCCGATCGGGTGGCCTTCAACCGCTACTCCTCGGTCGGAAGCGCGACTTCGGCCGCGGCGTCCGGGCCCTGCTCCAAAAGGACGGTGAAACCGTCCTCGTTCAGTACCGGAACCTTCAATTGCATGGCCTTGTCGTACTTCGAGCCGGGGTTGTCACCCACAACGACGAACGAAGTCTTCTTCGATACGGATCCGGTCACCTTCGCGCCCTGGCCCTGCAGCGCGTCCTTCGCTCCGTCCCGCGTGAAGTTCTCCAGCGTTCCGGTGACGACGACGGTGAGCCCCTCCAGCGGGCGCGGGCCCTCGTCCTCGCCGGTGGACCGGTCCTCCAGCGGGATCCCGGCGGCCTTCCACTTGCGGACGATCTCGCGGTGCCACTCCTCGGCGAACCATTCCTTGAGCGCGGTCGCGATGATCGGCCCGACGCCGTCGGTGGCCGCCAGCTCTTCCTCGCTGGCCTGTTCGATACGGTCGATGGAGCGGAACTCGCGGGCGAGGGCCTGCGCGGCCACCGGTCCGACGTGCCGGATGGACAGTCCGTTGAGGAATCTCGCCAGCGGGCGCTGCTTGGCCGCCTCGATGTTCTCCAGCAGGGCGAGGGTGTTCTTCTTCGGCTCGCCCTTCTGGTTGGCGAAGACCGTGACGACCTTCTCCTCGCCCGTCTTGGGGTCCCGCTTGGGCAGACCGCTGTCGGGGTCGAGGACATAGGCCTTGATGGGCAGCAGCTTGTCCACCGTCAGGTCGAACACGTCGCCCTCGTCCACCAGCGGCGGGTCGGCCGGCTCCAGCGGGCGGGTGAGCGCGGCGGCGGCCACCGCGCCGAAGCCCTCGATGTCCAGGCACTCGCGGCCCGCGAGGTAGGTCACGCGCTCGCGCAACTGGGCCGGGCACGTACGGGCGTTGGGGCAACGGAGGTCGATGTCGCCCTCCTTCATGGGCCGCAGCGGGGTGCCGCACTCGGGGCACTCGGCCGGCATCACGAACTCCCGCTCACCGCCGTCCCTCAGGTCGACCACCGGGCCGAGGATCTCCGGGATGACGTCACCGGCCTTGCGGATGACGACCGTGTCGCCGATGAGGACACCCTTGGCCTTGACGACCTCCTGGTTGTGCAGGGTGGCGAACTCGACCTCGCTGCCCGCGACCGTGACCGGCTCCACCTGGGCGTACGGCGTGACGCGCCCGGTGCGGCCGACGCCCACCTTGATGTCGATGAGCCTGGTGTTGACCTCTTCCGGCGCGTACTTGTACGCGATCGCCCAGCGGGGGGCCCGCGCGGTGGAGCCGAGGCGGCCCTGGAGGCGGATCTCGTCCAGCTTGACGACGGCACCGTCGATCTCGTGCTCCACGGAGTGGCGCATCTCGCCGTCGTAGCGGGCGATGAACTGCCGTACGCCGTCGAGGTCGTCGACCACCCGGTTGTGCGGCGAGGTGGGCAGGCCCCAGGTCTTCAGCAGGTCGTACGCCTGGGACAGCCGGGTCAGGCCCGTGAAGCCCTCCAGGGCGCCGATGCCGTGGACGACCATGTGCAGCGGGCGGGTGGCGGTGACGCGCGGGTCCTTCTGGCGCAGCGAACCTGCGGCGGCGTTGCGGGGGTTGGCGAACGGCTTGTCACCGGCGGCGACCAGGCGTTCGTTCAGCTCCAGGAACTTCTCCATCGGGAAGTAGACCTCGCCGCGGATCTCCACCAGGTCCGGGACTTCTTCGCCGTGCAGCCGGTCCGGGATCTCGGCGATCGTACGGACGTTGGGTGTGATGTCCTCGCCGGTGCGGCCGTCGCCGCGGGTCGCCGCGCGCGTGAGGCGGCCGTGCTCGTACGTGAGGTTGACCGCGAGGCCGTCGACCTTCAGCTCGCACAGGAAGTGGTATTCCTGGTCGCCGAGTTCGCGCGCGATGCGGTCGGCCCAGGCGGCCAGTTCCTCGTCGTTGAAGGTGTTGTCGAGGGAGAGCATGCGCTGGCGGTGCTCGACCGCCGTGAAGTCCGTCTCGTACGATCCCGCGACCTTCTGGGTCGGCGAGTCCGGGGTGCGCAGCTCCGGATACCGCTCCTCCAGGGCCTCCAGGGACTTCAGGAGCTGGTCGAACTCCGCGTCGCTGACGACGGGGGCGTCCTTCACGTAGTACCGGAAGCGGTGCTCCTCGATCTGCTCAGCGAGCTGCGCGTGCTTGTCCCGTGCCTCGGCGGGCACTGCCGTCTCCGCCTGCTGCTTGTCGCCGGCCACCGTGTTGTCCTCCCGTTACTCTGGGTTGTCCGCGAGGGATCTCGCCGCCCGGACGCAGTGGGCGAGCGCCTGGCGTGCGTACGCGGGGGAAGCGCCCGCCAGACCGCACGCCGGGGTGAGGGTGACCGCCTCCGTGAGCAACCCCGGATGCAGCCCCAGCCTGCGCCACAGCGTCCTGACACCCATGACGCTACCGGCAGGGTCTGACAATGGGCCGTCCGTGCCCGGCACGACACCGGCGAACAGCCGCGTGCCGCCCTCGACGGCCTCGCCGATCGCGTCGTCGTCACGCTCGGTGAGGAGCGAGAAATCGAAGGAGACGGCGTCCGCGCCGGCTCTCCGCAGCAGGGCGAACGGCACGTCGGGGGCGCAGGAGTGGACGACGACGGGGCCGTCGCCGTGTACGCCGACGACGTCCCGCACGGTGGCCTCGACGACCTGGCGGTCCACGGCGCGGTGGGTGCGGTAGCCGCTGGCGGTGCGGACCTGGCCGCGCAGGACGGCGGTGAGCGAGGGCTCGTCGAGCTGCAGGACGAGGCGGGCGCCGGGGACACGGCGCCGCACCTCGGCGAGGTGGAGCCGGAGGCCCTCGGTGAGGGAGGCGGCGAGGTCGCGGCAGGCCCCGGGGTCGGAGAGCGCGGCCTCGCCGTTCCTCAGTTCCAGGGCGGCGGCGAGCGTCCAGGGACCGACGGCCTGCACCTTGAGGTCGCCCTCGTAGCCCTGGGTGAACTCCTCCAGGGCGTCCAGGTCCTCGCCCAGCCAGGACCGGGCGCGCTTGGTGTCCCGGCCCGGCCGGTCGCCGATCCGCCAGCCGCTGGGCTCCACGCGCGCGTACAGCTCGACCAGCAGGCCGGCACTGCGGCCGATCATGTCGGCGCCCGGCCCGCGCGCGGGCAGTTCGGCGAGGTACGGAAAGTCCTCGAAGCTGCCGGTGACCGTCTTGGCCGCTTCCCTGGCGTCCCCGCCGGGCATGGATCCGACGCCGGTGGCCGCGGGGAACCTGAACTGGGTGTTCTCACTCACCTGGGCAGGGTATGCCGTGAACCGTCCGGAGGGCTCCGCCCCCTGGACGCCCGCCCGGGCCGGAGGTCAGCTCCCCGGCCGTACCGTCAGGTCGTTGACCTCCGCGTCCCTCGGCAGGTCCAGGGACATGAGGATCGTCGTGGCGACGGACTCGGGGTCGATCCACTGCCCGGCGTCGTAGTCCTTGCCCTCCTGCTGGTGCACCTTCGCCTGCATGGGGCTCGCCGTGCGGCCGGGGTAGACCGAGGTGACGCGGACGCCGTTCGCGTGCTCCTCGTGGCGCAGGGAGTCGGCCAGGGCCTTCAGACCGTGCTTCGAGGCGGCGTACGCGGACCAGTTGGCGTGGGCGTTGAGGCCGGAGCCGGAGTTGACGAAGAGCACATGGCCGCGGGCGGCGCGCAGTTGGGGCAGGAAGTGCCGGGTCAGCTCGGCGGGCGCGATCAGGTTGACGTTGAGCTGGTGGTGCCAGGACTTGGGGGTCAGCTCGCCGACCCCGCCGAGGTCGACGACCCCGGCGATGTGCAGGAGGGAGTCCACACGGTCGGGCAGGGTCTGGTGCGAGAAGGCCCAGGAGAGGCGGTCCGGGTCGGCGAGGTCGCCCACCAGCGTGCGGGCGCCGGGGAACCGCGCCGCCAGCTCCTTGGCGCGGCCCGCGTCGCGCGCGTGGAGGACGAGTTCGTCCCCGCGCGCGTGCAGACGGCGGGCGACGGCGGCGCCGATGCCGGAACCGGCGCCGGTGATCACATGGGTAGCCATGCCCGCCATGCTCGCATCAGTGGCCGCCCGGCCCCGCGGCGGTGGCTCATGTCGCGGACTCCAGGTGGGCCAGCGCGGCGGCCGGCTCGTCGGCGAAGAACATCAGCTCGGCCAGCGGCCGCGGCAGGAAGCCCTCGGCCTCCATGCGGCGGAACTGCGTCTGCAGACCGTCGTAGAAGCCCTCGGTGTTCAGCAGGACGACCGGCTTGTCGGTGCGGCCGTGCTTCTTCAGCTCCAGGATCTCGGTGGCCTCGTCCAGCGTGCCGGTGCCGCCCACCATGATCACCACGGCGTCCGCCTTCTCCAGCAGCAGCCGCTTGCGCTCGGCGAGGTCGGGGGCGATGACCATCTCGTCGGCGCCGGGCCGCGCCTTGTTCGCCAGGAACTCCACGGAGACGCCCAGCAGCCTGCCGCCCGCCTCCTGCACACCGTCGGCGACGACCTTCATCAGGCCGACGTCGGAACCGCCCCAGACCAGGGTGTGGCCGGCCCTGCCGAGCAGTTCCGCGAACTCGCGCGCGGGGCGCGTGTACCGCTCGTCGAGGTCGGCGGCGGACAGGAAGACACAGATGTTCATGGCCCCTACCGTACGCGGGCCGATCGCGGGCCGTGCCCGGGAAGAACCGGGTGCCCGGCGGTGCTGAACGGATATGGCCGAAGGACACACCATCACCATCGAGCAGGGCGAGCGGCACGTGCGCGTGGTGCACGCGGACCTGGTGCTCGCGGAGACCGACCGACCCCTGGTGCTGCGCGAGACGGGCTGTCCCCCGCGGTACTACATCCCCGCCGAGGACGTACGCCTCGACCTGCTGACCCCCTCCGACACCCACACCGTCTGCCCCTTCAAGGGCACGGCGTCCTACTGGTCGCTGGCCGACGCGCCGGACCTGGTCTGGGCGTACCCGGACCCCAGGCCGGACGTGGCCGCCATCAAGGACCACTACTGCTTCTACGAGCCCGAAGTGTCATGATCTGCGCGGCACCGACGTGTCGTGAGCGATGAGTACCGGCCGGTGCGGCAGTCTGCACCGGCATGGACAAGAAGACGACGTCACGCGACGGTACCGCGCTCGCGTACGAAGTGACCGGCCAGGGGCCCGTCGTGATCCTGGTGAGCGGCGCGATGTCCACCGGGGGCACTGTGGCGCCCCTGGCCGCGCGGCTCGCGGACCGCTGCACGGCCGTGGTCTACGACCGCCGGGGCCGCGGGGCGAGCGACGACACGCCGCCGTACGCGGTCGCGCGCGAGGTCGAGGACCTGGCCGCGCTGATCGACGCGGTCGGCGGGGACGCCGCGCTGTTCGGGGTCTCCTCGGGCGGCGCGCTGGTGCTCCGGGCGGCGGCGAGCGGGCTGCCGGTGCGCCGGGTGGCCGTGTACGAGGTGCCGTACGCCGACTTCCTCCAGGGCGGGGCCGAGCAGGAGGCCGCGTACAAGCGGGCCCTGACCGAGGCGCTCGCGGCCGGCCGGCGCGGGGACGCGGTGGAGCTGTTCCTGCGGCTGGCGGGCCTTGGCGAGGAGATGATCCGGGGCGCCCGCAACTCACCGATGTGGGCCGGCATGGAGGCCGTCGCGCCGAGTCTCGCGTACGACGACGCGGTCATGGGCGACGGGCTGCTCCCCCGGCAGGAGCTCGCCGCGATCTCCGTGCCCGTGCTGTCCGTCGCGGGCGGCGCGAGTCCGGCCTGGATGCGCGAGGCGTCCCTCGCCGTCGCCGGGACCGTGCCCCAGGGCTCCCACCGGGTCCTGGAGGGCCAGACCCACATGGTGGAGCCGGAGGTGCTGGGGCCGGTGCTGGCGGACTACTTCACGGCCTAGGTGTGCCGTCCCAGGCCGAAGGAGGCGTGGTACGGAGAGCTACAGCGCGCCGGCCGTCGCGCGCGTGGTCGTCGCGATCGTCGCCGAGCCCACCACGCGCGTGCCGTCGTACAGGACGATCGCCTGGCCGGGGGCGACGCCGCGGACCGGCTCGGTGAAGGTGACGCGCAGCTCGCCGTCGACCGGCTCGGCGGTGGCCTCGGTCTCGCCGCCGTGCGCGCGCAGCTGGGCGGTGTAGGTGCCGGGGCCGGTGGGCGCGGTGCCGCACCAGCGGGGCTTGATCGCGGTCAGGCCCACCACGTCCAGGGCGGCGGCCGGGCCGACGGTGACCGTGTTGGTCACCGGGGAGATGTCGAGGACGTAGCGCGGCTTGCCGTCGGGGGCGGGCGTGCCGATCCGCAGGCCCTTGCGCTGGCCGATCGTGAAGCCGTACGCGCCCTCGTGGGTGCCCAGCCTGGTGCCGGACTCGTCGACGATGTCGCCCTCGGCCTTGCCCAGCCGTCCGGCGAGGAAGCCCTGGGTGTCTCCGTCGGCGATGAAGCAGATGTCGTGCGAGTCGGGCTTCCTGGCGACGGCGAGGCCCCGGCGCTCGGCCTCGGCGCGGATCTCGTCCTTGGTGGTGACTGTGTCGCCGAGCGGGAACAGTGCGTGGGCGAGCTGCTTCTCGTCCAGCACACCGAGGACGTACGACTGGTCCTTGGCCATGTCGGAGGCGCGGTGCAGCTCGCGGTTGCCGTCCTCGCCCACGACCACCTTCGCGTAGTGACCGGTGCAGACGGCGTCGAAGCCGAGGGCGAGCGCCTTGTCGAGCAGCGCGGCGAACTTGATCTTCTCGTTGCAGCGCAGGCACGGGTTGGGGGTGCGGCCGGCCTCGTACTCGGCGATGAAGTCCTCGACGACGTCCTCGCGGAAGCGGTCGGCGAGGTCCCAGACGTAGAAGGGGATGCCGATGACGTCGGCCGCGCGGCGGGCGTCGCGTGAGTCCTCGATGGTGCAACAGCCCCGCGCGCCGGTGCGGAAGGACTGCGGGTTCGCGGAGAGCGCGAGGTGGACGCCGGTGACGTCGTGCCCGGCTTCCGCGGCGCGCGCGGCGGCGACGGCGGAGTCGACCCCGCCGGACATGGCGGCGAGGACACGGAGGGGGCGCTGCGGGGTCTCAGTCATAGCCCCTCCAGGGTACGGGGCCCGGGAGGAGGTCCGTAAAAAATCAAGGCCCAGACCCCTTGCGTGCGATTCGGACCGATTTATCCTGGAAGTAGGCCTACGAGACGAGTGAGGGAGTCCAAGCGGAGTAGCCGACTTCAGCGAGAGATACAGGATCTCCCTTCACCGAGAGGTACGAGATCTCCGCTGGTGCCGACGTCGACGCTCGGGCTGAGAGGCCGGAAGGTCGCAAGGACTGGACCGGAAGGCGACCCCCAGCTACCTGATCCGGACAATACCGGCGAAGGGAACCCGCCTCGTAGGTCGCTTCATGTCCCGGCGCCGGTGCGCAACGCCCCGGCGCCGATGCGACCTCCCGGCTCGGGCCCGCGGATTCTCAGCCCGGGCCCGCGGATTCTCAGCTCAGGCCCGCGGCGCGTGCCCGCTCCACCGCCGGGCCGATCGCCTTGGCCACCGCCTTCACGTCCGCCTCGGTCGAGGTGTGCCCGAGGGAGAAGCGCAGGGTGCCGCGCGCCAGCTCCGGATCGGTGCCGGTGGCCAGGAGCACATGGCTGGGCTGGGCGACGCCCGCGGTGCAGGCGGAGCCGGTGGAGCACTCGATGCCCTGGGCGTCCAGCAGAAGCAGCAGGGAGTCGCCCTCGCAGCCGGGGAACGTGAAGTGGGCGTTGGCCGGAAGCCGCCCCTCGGGTGCCGGGTCGCCGCCGAGGATCGCGTCCGGTACGGCGTCGCGCACGGCCTCGACCAGTCGGTCGCGCAGCGCGCCGACCTCGCGGGCGAACTCCTCGCGCCGCTCGGCGGCGAGCCGGCCGGCGACGGCGAAGGAGGCGATGACGGGGACGTCGAGGGTGCCGGAGCGGACGTGGCGCTCCTGGCCGCCGCCGTGCAGGACGGGCACGGGGGTGTGCTCGCGGCCGAGCAGCAGCGCGCCGATGCCGTACGGGCCGCCGACCTTGTGGCCGGAGACGGTCATCGCGGCGAGGCCGGAGGCGGCGAAGTCCAGCGGGACCTGACCGAAGGCCTGGACCGCGTCGGAGTGCAGCGGGATGCCGAACTCGGCGGTGACGTCGGCGAGTTCACGGATCGGCAGGATCGTGCCGATCTCGTTGTTGGCCCACATCACCGTCACCAGGGCGACGTCGTCGGGGTTGCGGGCGATGGCCTCGCGCAGCGCCTCGGGGTGGACACGGCCGTAGGAGTCGACGGGGAGGTACTCGACCGTCGCGCCCTCGTGTTCGCCGAGCCAGTGCACGGCGTCGAGGACGGCGTGGTGCTCGACGGGGCTGGACAGCACCCGGGTGCGGGCCGGGTCGGCGGCGCGGCGGGACCAGTACAGGCCCTTGACGGCGAGGTTGTCGGCCTCGGTGCCGCCCGAGGTGAAGACGACCTCGCTGGGGCGGGCGCCCAGCGCTTCCGCGAGGGTTTCGCGGGACTCCTCGACGGTACGGCGGGCCCGGCGGCCGGCCGCGTGCAGGGAGGAGGCGTTGCCCGTGATGCTCAGCTGGGCGGTGAGTGCCTCTGCCGCCTCCGGGAGCATGGGGGTTGTCGCGGCGTGGTCGAGGTAAGCCATGGTGCCCTGATTCTACGGGCCCCCGTCGGTCCGCCTCGGCCCCGGATGCGCCAAGCCGTGCGAGCACCCCGGCTCGGGATCGAGGCGCCCGGCGCTCCAGGCCGTCGTCCCCCTCCGGGCTCCGGGGTCTACAGGCTCCAGGACACCGTGTGGCTCAGCTGCATCGACAGGACCAGGACCACCAGGTCCGCGATGCCCAGGGCGAGGCCCAGCCAGGCGCGGCCGCGGCGGACGGTGCCCCGCCACAGGGAGACCGCGGCCAGGGCGACGGCGATCGGGCCGAGGAAGATGTTGAGGACGAGCAGGCCCAGCAGGCCGAGGATGAAGGACGCCACGGCCATGCCGTCGGCGTCGCGCGGTCCCCGCCGGGTGTCGGTGCCGCTCGTGACCGGTGCGGTGAGTTGCATGATGCTCAAGCTCCAGGAAGTCGTGGCGGACGGTCAGTTGGCCTGTGTGCCGCGCCGGCGGCCGATGCGCTCGCGGATCGCGAAGACGCCGAGCCAGACGGCGATGACGGCGGCGATGAGGGCGGTGACGGTCAGCGGTGCGTGGGCGACGGTGCCCAGCACGACGCCGAAGAGCATGAGTGCGGCGACGAGGAACAACATGGGATCAGATCCCCCCTCCGGGATGCCTCGCGTCGGCCCGGTCCGGGCCGGCGTGGGGCCGGTGTGAAGTTTGGGTGAACAGTTGTAGTTACAGTTGTTCACTGACTTAGAGTCTAGCGCCTCCCGCGGCTTTCCAATTCCAGAGAACAGTTGTTAACTGGATGACATGAGTCACACCCTCGGCATCCGGCAGGCGCAGAAACAGAAGACCCGGCAGGCGTTCCTCGACGCCGCGCTCGCACTGCTGGAGGAGCAGAGCCTGAGCAGCCTGGGTCTGCGCGAGGTCACCCGTGCCGTCGGTGTCGCCCCGACCGCCTTCTACCGGCACTTCCGCTCGACCGCCGACCTCGGGGTGGCGCTGGTCGACGAGGCGCTGGGCAGTCTGCACCCGATGGTGCGGACGACGGTGTCGACGGCGGGCGGCAGCGAGGAGCGGATCGTCCGCGCCATCGACTTGATCTCGCACCACGTGGACACCCACCCCGCGCACGTCCGCTTCATCGCGCGCGAGCGGCACGGCGGGGTCCAGCCGGTGCGCGAGGCCATCCGGGCCCAGCTGGAGCGGTTCGCCGAGGAGGTGAAGGCCGAGCTGGCCAAGGACCCGCAGGCCGCGGGCTGGAACGACGACGACCTGCTCATGCTCGCGCACCTCTACGTCGACCAGATGCTCATCACCGCCTCCCTGTTCCTGGAGGCGCAGGAGGCTCCGGCCGAGGAGCGGCAGCGGGTCACCCGGCTCGCCCGGCGCCAGCTGCGGCTCATCACCGTCGGCCGCAGCCACTGGCTCGACTGAGCGGACGCACACGAACGGCGGGGACGGCACGCCCGATGCGCGCCGTCCCCGCCGCCGTACGGCCGTCAGCCCTGCCGGGCCCCGCCCCCGCTCCGCCCGCTGCCCGGGCCGCCGCAGCCGCCGCCCGGGCCGCCACCGGGCCCGCCCCGGCCGCCGGGTCCACCGCCCGGCCTGCCCGAGGCGGCGCCCGTCGGCTTCCCGGTCGGCGGGAGCCGCCGGCGCCGGGCATGCCGGACGGCGCCGTGCAGGCCTGCTGCCCGCCGGAGTTGCCACCGCCGGAGGACGACGAGGACGACGAGTCGCCCGCACCGCACGCGGCCGGCAGCAGCGGGGAGAGCGCCGGCAGGGCGGGGGCGAGACGGGCACGCTTCACGAGAACCAGCTCCGGTGAGGACGAGGATTTCCTGAGAGCCGCACTCAACCAACGCCGCCTCGGCGGCACTTGGGCCCCTCCTGTCCGCCGGCTGTCAATCCCGGGTCAGGGGCCCTGCTGGTACAGGGCCGTGACACGGCGGGCGCCGCCCAGCAGCTCCGCGCGCGCCTCGGGCGGGTCGAGGACCTCCACCTGGTCGGAGAAGGCGAGGAGTTGGCGCACCGCGCGCAGCTCCGGGTACCGGAGCCGGACCGTGACCCACTCCCCCGTGCCGTCGTCGTCGGGCTCGGCGGTCAGCTCGGCGGCCGCGACCCGCCGGAACAGATCCAGCCGGGCCCGCCGCACCCGTGCGGTGATCTCGATCCCGCCGTCCCGCTCCTCCACCTGGCGGCGCAACACCTCCCAGACGTCGGCGAGTTCGACCCCGGACCGGCGCCGCACGGGGTCGTCGAGGAGCCGGGCCGAGCGCACCCGGTCGGCCCGGAACAGCTGCGGGCGGCCGCGCCGGTCGGCGACCAGGTACCAGACCCCGGCCTTGGCGACCAGTCCGTACGGGTCCACGGTGTACGTCCGCGGCTCCCGCTCCCCGCTGTGCCGGTAGCGCAGGCGCAGCCGCCGGTCGGAGAAGACCGCGTCCTGGAGGGCGGCCAGGTCCGCCGCCCGCCGGGGTCCGCCGCGCCAGCGGGTGGCGTCGACCAGGATGCGCCGGCTGGTCACCTCGGCGGCGGGCCGGTGCGGCGCCGGGAGCGCGGCCATCACCTTGCGCAGGGCCGAGCCGAGGGCCGCGTCGAGGCCGAGCGCCGCGTGGGCGCCCTGGGCGGCGAGGACGAACAGGGCGCGGGACTCGTCGGCGGTCAGCCCGGTGACGTCGGTGCGGAAACCGGCGAGGAGTTCGATGCCGCCGTGCCGGCCGCGCTCGGCGTACACCGGGACGCCGGAGGCCGACAGCGCCTCGATGTCGCGGTAGACGGTGCGGACCGACACCTCCAGCCGGTCGGCGAGTTCGCGCGCGGGGACCCGTCCCCGGGTCTGGAGGAGCAGCAGGATCGACAGCAGCCGGTCGGACTTCACGCGGTCAGCGTGCAGCGCGGTCCGGCGAGACGCAAATGTTGACGGTTTCTGTCAGGTTATCGGGGGAAGCTCGGTTCACCGAACGGCACGCGGCCGCACCGGCCGCGGCAACCCCGAGGAAGAGGAACCCCCATGACCGGCACCGGCTTCACCGACCCCCGCCCCGTCTACGCCCGCGCCACCGAGCAGGCGGCCGCGCTGATCGAGTCCGTACGGCCCGCCGACCTGACCCGTCCGACGCCGTGCAGCGAGTACGACGTACGCGCCCTGCTCGGCCACATCGTCGGCGGCACCCTGCGTATCGCGGTGGTCGGCGAGGGCGGCGACGGGCTCGCGGTCGTCCCTGCGCTCGAAGGCGTCGGGGACGACGGCTGGGCGGCGGCCTACGACGAGGTCAGGATCCGCGTGCTCAAGGCCTGGGAGAGCGACGAGCGGATGACGACGCCCGCGCGCGTGCCCTGGGGCGAGGTGCCGGGTCACGCGGCGCTCGCGGGCTATGTGATGGAGATCGTCACCCACACCTGGGACCTCGCCGAGGGCCTCGGCCGTCCTTGTCGGCTCGACCCGGAGCTGGCCGAATTCGCGCTCGCCACCGCCCGCGCGGTGCTGCCCGACTCCCGCCCCCGCGACGTCGTGTCCCCCTACGCCGCCGACCGCAGGCCCCCCTTCCACACCCGCCGCCCGGCCCTCGGCGGCGCCGGCCCCTACGAGGAACTGGCCGCCTGGCTGGGCCGCGAGCCGCTCGGCCGGTCCTGACACCACGGGCCACGTCTGCGCCCCGCCGAAGCACCACCGCCCCGGGAGGGCGCATGTGCGCGAGAAGCCGCGGTCGGCCACCGGTCCCGGTCCGAGAGGCCGGGGCGACCGGCCGCCGCCGACACCGCACGTGGTCGCGCCGCTCAGCCCAGCCGGACGCGGGCGAGCTGGCGGGACTGGGCGACCAGGCGGTCCTCGCTGTCCCAGACCTCGGCGTCCTCCTCCAGGAAGCCGCCGGCCAGGTTGCGGGTGGTGATGGAGATCCGCAGCGGGCCGGGGGCCGGGCGGTGGCGCACATGGACCGTGAGTTCCACGGTGGGGACCCAGCCCTTCAGGCCGATCTCGAAGGCGGTCGGCGGCAGCGCGTCCACGGCCAGCAGCAGCGAGAGGGGGTCCGCGTCGCGGCCGTCGGCCAGGCCGAACCAGGCACGCATCTCCCCCTTGCCGGAGGGGGCGCCCAGGGCCCAGCCGAGAGTCGACGGGTCCAGCCTGAGCATCAGCCGGTCGGCGATCGCCGAGCTGCCCTCGACGGGGGCAGGTCCGTCCTCGGCGCCGAAGCACCGCTCCAGCGGCGGGATGGCGGGCGGTGCCGCCGTCGTACGGACGTCGTCGGGGAGGTCGGCGAGGTCGCCGTAGGAGGCGAGCACGCGGATGCGTTCGACCTCGTTGCCGTGGTCGTCGTACTGGTAGAGGGAGGCCTGGCCGGTGGAGAGCGTGCGGCCGGTGCGCACCGTCTCGGTGCGGACGACCGCCGGGCCGGGGTGCGAGGCGGTCAGGTAGTGCGCGGTGATGGTGAAGGGGTCCGGGTGCGGCAGGGTGTCGGCGAGGGCCCGGCCGAGCACGGCCAGCAGGTAGCCGCCGTTGACGGCGCTGATGATGGTCCAGCCGGCCGAGAGGTCGATGTCGTAGACCCCGGGCGCACGCCGGGTGACGGCGGTGTCGCGGTCGAACTCGCTGTCGCCGATCACGGCGGGCACGGCAGGTGCGGAGGCTCCTTCTGGCATGGGTGAACGGTACAACAGAAAACTACTAAGCGGTAGCTTTTCTGGGAAGAGGCGTCTGTGCGCCGTTTCCCTGTCGGCCATCCGGGTGAGCTTCGGGCAATTTCTCGGTAAGCGCCCGGAGACGTCCACAACCCCCGGCCCCTGATTCCCCTCTATGGGGACATGAGCCTCACCGGGACTCCGTTCCTCTACACGACCATCGTGCTGGCCGTGGTTGCACTGATACTGCCGCTCGCCTTCTGGTCGCGGGTGCGCGGGCCCAAGGCCCTGCGCGCCGCGGCCCGCGTACTGATGCTGCTCTTCGCCCAGGGCACCGCCATCACCCTCGTCTTCGTACTGGTCAACAACTCCAACAACCTCTACGACAACTGGGCCGACCTGCTCGGCACGGGCAACCATGTGCAGCAGGCCGCGAACCTCGGCGCCGACGGCACCGGCGGCATCGCGTACAAGAAGCTGCCCAAGGTGCAGCAGAAGTTCACCCAGGCCGACGGTCCCGGTATGCACGCGGCCGGCGGGGTCAAGGTCACCCAGCTCAAGGGCCGGGTGTCGGGCGTGAGCGCGGAGGTCTACGTCTGGCTGCCGCCGCAGTACGACGACCCGGCCTACAAGAACAAGAAGTTCCCGGTCGTCGAGCTGCTGTCGGGCTACCCGGGCTCGGCGAAGGCCTGGTTCGGGTCGATGAAGGCGCACGAGCAGCTGGAACCGCTCATGAAGAGCGGCCAGGTCGCCCCCTTCATCCTGGTGGCCCCGCGCACCAACCTGATCGCCAAGATCGACACCGGCTGCGCCAACATCCCCGGCACGGTGAACGCGGACACCTGGCTGAGCATCGACGTACCGAAGATGATCACGGACAACTTCCGTGCCCAGTCCGCGCCGGACGGCTGGGCCGCGGCCGGCTACTCGGCCGGCGCCCACTGCGCGGCCAAGCTGGCCGTCGCCCACCCCGACCGCTACCGGGCCGCCATCAGCCTCTCCGGCTACAACGACCCGATCGGCGAGCGCAACTCGCTGGCCGCGGGGAGCGAGGAGCTGCGGCGGGCCAACAACCCCTACTACATCCTGAAGAACTACCGCACCCCGCCGAGGATCGCCCTGTACATCTCCGGCGAGAACGGCGACGGCTACCAGGCCGGTGTGGCACTGGAACAGATCGCGAAGCCGCCGACGTACGTGAAGGTGGTGTTCCTGCCGCGCAGCATGGGCGGGCACTCGATGGCGCTGTGGCGGCCCCAGGTACCGACGGTCTTCGAGTGGTTGACCATGGAGATGACGGGCCACGGCGGCACCCCCCAGCACACCCGCACGGCGAGCCCGCTCAGTCCTCTGACACCGTCGAGCGGCGGTTCCAGGCGCGCGGAGCTCGCCAGTGGTAGCGCATCGCGAGCAGGCGGAGCACGAAAGCCGTGACGACCGCGAGCCCGCTGGTGAAGGGGTTCAGCACGCCGTAATGGATGCACAGCACCACCATCGTGGCGCCGACGATCGCTGGGACCGCGTAGAGGTCGCGGTCCCAGCGCAGCAGTGACGGCACCTCGTTGGCCAGCACGTCCCGCAGGACGCCGCCGCCGACGGCGGTCGCGAGGCCCAGCGTCGCCGACGCGGTCAGGTTGAGGCCGTAGCTGTACGCCTTCGTCGTGCCGGTGACGCAGAACAGGCCGAGGCCGGCCGCGTCGAAGACGAGCACCGCCATCTGGATCCGCTCCACGTGCGGATGCAGGAAGAAGACGACGAGCGCGGCGAGCAGCGGGGTCACGAAGTACCCGAGGTCCGTGAAGGCGGCCGGCGGTACGGCCCCGATGATCAGGTCGCGGAACAGCCCCCCGCCCAGCGCGGTGACCTCGGCGAGGACGCCGATGCCGAACACGTCGAAGTTCTTCCGGACGGCCAGCAGCGCACCGGAGATCGCGAACACGAAGATGCCGACGACATCCAGGGTGTGCTGGACGGAGGGACTGAAGAGAGGCTGGAGCTGCACCCGGACATTCTCGCCTGCCAGGGCGCATGAACCTTACAAAGAAAGGCTCACAGGGTGACATCCCTGTGAGCCTTTCTTACTCAGGCGTCCTTACTTGTCGGTCGGGCCGCCTTCGGCCGACTCCTCGGCCGACTCCTCGGACTCGCCGCTGTCGGCGCCGTCGGCGCTTTCCGCGCTCTCGGCACTCTCGGCGCTCTCGGTCGTCCCGGTGGCCTCCTCGGAGCCCACCTCGCCGTCGGCGACCGCCGTGGCCAGCGCCTCCGAGGTCTGGGCCGACTCGGCCAGCACCTCGTCGGCGACCAGCTCGGCGGCCTCCTTCGCGGCCGTCAGCAGGACGGTGTCCTGCGGCGCCTGGTCCTCGAAGTTCTCGGGGTGGTGGCAGGCGACGCGCTGGCCCGGGCGCAGCTCCACGAGCGGGGGCTCGGTCGTCCTGCAGATCTCCGTGGCCTTCCAGCACCGGGTGTGGAACCGGCAGCCGCTCGGCGGGGAGATCGGCGAGGGGACGTCGCCCTTGAGCAGGATGCGCTCGCTCTTGGCGTTCTTCCGCTTCGGGTCCGGGATCGGCACCGCGGACATGAGCGCCTTGGTGTACGGGTGCATCGGCGTCTTGTACAGCAGGTCCCGGTCGGCGAGTTCGACGATCTTGCCGAGGTACATGACCGCGATCCGGTCCGAGACGTGCCGGACGACCGAGAGGTCGTGCGCGATGATCACGTACGTCAGGCCCAGTTCCTCCTGGAGGTCGTCCATGAGGTTCACGACCTGGGCCTGGATCGACACGTCCAGCGCGGAGACCGGCTCGTCGGCGACGACCAGCTTCGGCTTCAGGGCGAGCGCGCGGGCGATGCCGATGCGCTGGCGCTGACCGCCGGAGAACTCGTGCGGGTAGCGGTTGTAGTGCTCGGGGTTGAGGCCGACCACCGACAGCAGCCGCTGCACCTCCTTCTTGATCCCGCCCTCCGGCTCGACCCCCTGGAGCCGGAACGGGGCTCCGACGATGGTGCCGATGGTGTGGCGCGGGTTCAGCGAGGAGTACGGGTCCTGGAAGATCATCTGCACGTCGCGGCGCATCGGGCGCATGCCCGTGACACCGAGGTGCGTGATGTCCTTGCCCTCGAACTCGACCTTTCCGGCGGTCGGTTCGAGCAGCCGGGTGATCAGCCGGCCCATGGTGGACTTGCCGCAGCCCGACTCGCCGACCACGCCGAGGGTTTCCCCGGCGCGGACCTCGAAGTCGATGCCGTCGACGGCGTGCACCGCCCCGACCTGCCGCTGGAGCAGGCCCTTCTTGATCGGGAAGTGCTTCTGCAGGCCGGTGACCTTCAGCAGCACCTCGCCGTCGGCGACACGGCCGCCCTCTTCGCCCTGCCGGGGAATCGTCCCTGCCTGCTCGGTCTGCTCTGCCTTCTCTGCCTTCTCGTCACTCACAGTTTCGGCGCAATCTCTTCGGTCCAGATCCGCTCCCGCTGCTCCTCGGTCATGTGGCAGGCGGCCCAGTGCCGGCTGTCGACCTCGGCGAGTTCGGGGCGGACCGTGCGGGTGACGTTGTCCTTGGGCACGTCGGCGTACGGGCAGCGCGGGTTGAAGGCGCAGCCGGACGGGACGTTGATCAGGGACGGCGGGGAGCCCTTGACCGGGATCAGGCGCTCCTGCTGGTCGCGGTCGAGGCGCGGCATCGAGCCGAGCAGACCCCAGGTGTAGGGGTGGCGAGGCTCGTAGAACACCTTCTCGGCCGGGCCGCGTTCGACGCAGCGGCCGCCGTACATCACCAGGAGGTCGTCGGCCAGTTCGGCGACGACGCCCAGGTCGTGGGTGATGATGATGACCGCGGAGCCGAACTCCTTCTGCACGTCCCGGATCAGGTCGAGGATCTGCGCCTGGACCGTCACGTCGAGCGCGGTGGTCGGCTCGTCGGCGATCAGCAGCTCGGGGTTGTTCACCAGCGACATGGCGATCATGGCGCGCTGGCGCATACCGCCGGAGAACTCGTGCGGGTAGTTGTCCACCCGCTTGTCCGGCTGCGGGATGCCCACCCGGTCGAGCATCTCGACCGCGCGCTTCTTCGCGGTCTTCTTGTCGACGTCGTGGTGGATCCGGTACGCCTCCACGATCTGCTGCCCGATCGTGTAGTACGGGTGCAGCGCGGACAGCGGGTCCTGGAAGATCATCGCCATCTGGCGGCCGCGCAGCCGGCGCACCTCGTCCGGGTCGGCGGACAGCAGCTCGGTGCCGTCCAGCCAGATCTCGCCGGAGATCTGCGCCTTGCGCTTGCCGTACTGGCCGGCGGTGTGCAGGCCCATGATGCCGAGCGAGGTCACCGACTTGCCGGATCCCGACTCGCCGACGATGCCGAGGGTCTTGCCCTTCTCCAGCTGGAAGCTGAGCCCGTCGACGGACTTCACCAGGCCGTCGTCGGTCGGGAAGTGCACCCGCAGGTCGCGTACTTCGAGGAAGGAGGTCGGGGCGGGCGAGGCGGCGGTGGGCTCGCCCACGGCCGCTCCGGTCTTGCTGAGTTCGGTCATGACAGCCTCACTCGGGGGTCGATCACGGCGTACAGGATGTCCACCACGAGGTTGGCGACGAGCACCGCGAGAGAGGTGATCAGGGTGACGCCCAGGATGATGGGGAGGTCCTGGTTCTTGATGGCGGTCAGCACGGCCTGGCCGAGGCCGGGGATGCTGAACGTGGTCTCGGTCAGGATCGCGCCGCCGATGAGGGCGCCGAGGTCCATGCCGAGCATGGTCAGGATGGGGGTCATGGTGGAGCGCATGGCGTGCTTGCCGATGACGACCTGCTCCGCGAGGCCCTTGGCCCGGGCGGTGCGGATGTAGTCCTCGCCGAGGACCTCCATCATCGTGGCGCGGGTGATACGGGCGTACATCGCCGCGTACAGGAAGGCGAGCGTGACCCAGGGCAGGATCATGCCGCCGAGCCACCCGGTGAAGCTGTCACTGATGGAGACGTACTTGCCGTCCATCCAGTGCAGTCCGAAGACGAAGATCGACGAGGCGAGCAGGCCGGTGAAGTAGATCGGCAGGGAGACACCGCTGAGGGCGACGACCATCGCGCCGCGGTCCCACAGGCTGCCCCGCTTGAGGGCGGAGAGCACACCCGCGGCGACACCGAAGACCAGCCACAGCACGGCGGCACCGAGCGCGAGACCCAGGGTCACCGGGAAGCGGTCGGTCAGCACCGGCCAGACGGCCTGCTCGCTGCGGAACGAGTAGCCGAAGCACGGCGCGGCACAGTGGGTGACATCGCCGCCTGCCGCGTAGGTGCGGCCCACGAAGATGCCCTTGAAGAAGTGCCAGACCTGCGCGTAGATCGGGTCGCTCAGACCCAGCTTCTCGCGCACCGCCTCGACGGCGTGCGGGTCCGCCTGCTTGCCCACGAAGCTCGTGGCGATGTCCACGCCCGCCCACTTGGGGACGAGGAAGAAGATGCTGAAGACCACCAGGACGATGACCACGAGCATCACTGCGGCGGCGAACAGCCGCCTGATGAGGTAAGCGAGCACAGCTTACGGCCCGCCGCGGACCGCGGGCCCCGGAGGTCGTCCGGAGGGCCCGCGGCTCGCCGCGCCGGCCTTCACCTGCCTTTCGTGCCGTACGGCGGGTGTGCCGGATTTACTTCGAGGACTTCAGACCGATGTTGACGAAGTCGTAGTAGCCGCTGTACGCGTTCGTCGTGTAGACGTTGCCGATCCGCGACGAGCGCCAGTTGAGCACCTTCTCGAAGGTGAAGGGCAGGTAGTACGCGCCCTCCATCACCTTGTGGTTGATCTCCGTGGAGATCTGCGTCTTCTGCGACTCGTCCAGCGTGGTGGTGTACTGGTCGAAGAGGCCGTCGATCGTCTTGTCGTTGATCAGGGCGTAGTTGTTGTTACCGCTCTGCAGGATGTACTTGCTGTCCCACAGCGGGATGCCGTAGCCCTGGACGGTCGGGAAGTCCGGACCCCAGCCCATGATCACGATGCCGAGCTTCTTCTTCGCGACGTTCGAGGGGCTGCCGATGATGCCGGCGATCTGCGAGCCGTCGTACTGGTAGATGTCGGCGTTGATGCCGACCTTCTTCAGCGAGGCCTGCATGGACTCGGCGGTCGCGACTTCCTGCGACTTGTTGTTGCGGACGGCGATGGTGGTGCTGAAGCCGTTCGGCTGGCCGCACTGCTTCAGCTCGTCCTTGGCCTTGGCGATGTCGCCGTTCTTGCCGGAACCGGCGATGTTGTACGGGTCGTACTTCTGGCCCTCGCCACCGGCGACGGACGGCGGGAGCATGTTGGTGCCGATGTCACCGCCGGCGACGGGGCCGCCACGCGCGGTCTGGATCGACACGTGGTCGGCCGCGTAGATCACGGCCTTGCGGCAGTGGATGTTGTCGAACGGCTTCACGCTCGTCGGGAAGGTCGCGTAGCGGATGAAGCCGAGGACCGGGTTGTCCAGGTTGTCCTTGTTCTGCTTGAGGGCGATCTGGCGGCCCTGCGGGCCCAGGCCGGTCTGGGACAGGTCGATGTCGTAGTCGCCGTTGATCAGACGCTGGTCGGAGTCCGTCTGGTTGGTGGAGATGTCCAGCGTGATCTCGTCCGGGTACGCCTTGCGGACCGGGTCCGAGGACGCGTTCCACTTGTCGTTGCGGACCAGGACCAGGCCCTTGCCCGGGCTGTACGACTGGAACTTGTACGGGCCGGAGGAGAACGGGTGCAGGCCGTACTTGGACTTGGTGTCCTTGTCCTGGCGGACCGGGGAGGCCGTGACCATCGCGAGCACCTGCAGGAAGTCCGAGTTGGGCTTCGGCAGGTGGAAGACGATCGTCTTGGCGTCGGGCGTGTCGACGGCCTTCAGGCCCAGGTGGTCCTGGGAGGTGTCCTTGTACGGGCCCTTGTACGTGTTGTTCGGGTCCAGCATGGACTGGAGGTAGACCGGACCGCCGGACAGCACGTCCTGCGCCCAGGAGCGCTCGATGCCGTACTTGACGTCCTGGGAGGTGATCGGCTTGCCGTCCTCCCAGGTGATGCCGGGGCGCAGGGTGAACGTGTAGGTCTTGCCGCCGTCCGTCACCTTGCCCGTGTCCGTGGCGAGGTCCGGGGTGAGCTGGGCACCCGTGGCGCCCGGCGCGGTCTTGTAGGTCAGCAGCTGACGGCTGTAGTAGCGGGAGAAGTCCCACATGAAGCCGTAGTAGCCACGCGTGGTGTCCCACGAGTCGGCGTCCTGCGTGCTGACGAACTTGAGCGTGCCGCCCTTCTTGACCTGATCGGCCTGGGCGACCTTGTTGTTCGCCGCGTCGAAGCCGGCGGCGCCGTTCTTCGAGCCGCTGCCGTTGCCTCCGCCGCACGCCGCCGTGGTCAGCAGCCCGGCGACCACTGCGGCAGCGGCAAGGGCCTGCTTGCGCCGCCCTGAGGTGCGTTGGGTAGTCACGATCTCGGATCCTCCGGATTTAGATGAGAGACCCCGTGGCAGAGCTCACGGGACGCTTGGGGTACGGCGCCTCAGCGGGAACCCTTCGGGTCGAGCGCGTCCCGCACGCCGTCGCCGAAGAGGTTGAAGGCAAGAACCGTGATGAAGATCGCCACGCCCGGGATCACCATGTACATGGGGTCCGAGTCGTAGTAGTCGATCGCGCTCGACAGCATCTGTCCCCAGGAGGAGGTGGGCGGCTTGACGCCCACGCCCAGGAAGCTGAGCGCCGCTTCGGTGAGGATGTTCGTGGGGATCATCATCGTCGTGTACACGATGATGGGCGCGACGAGGTTCGGCAGCAGCTCCTTGAACAGGATGTAGATCCGCCCGGCGCCGAGCGAGCGGGCCGCCTCGACGTATTCGCGTTCGCGCAGCGACAGGGTCTGGCCGCGCACCACGCGTCCGATGTACGGCCAGCCGAAGAAGCCGATGACGAGGATCATCACGAAGATACGCACGCCCGTACCGCTGAGCCCGAGCATCTCGTTGGGCATGACGGAGACCAGCGCGATGATGAACAGCAGCTGCGGGAAGGCGAGCAGGCCGTCCATGACGCGGCTGATCAGGGAGTCCACCCAGCCGCCGAAGAAGCCCGCCAGGATGCCGAGGACGGTGCCGATGACGACGGCGACCACGGCGGACAGGAAGCCGACGAGCAGCGAGATCCGGGCGCCGTACAGGATGCGCGCGAAGATGTCGCGGCCGTTGACCGGCTCGACGCCGAGCAGATGATCACCGCTGATGCCGCCCAGCGATCCCTTGGGGGTGCTGAACAGCGGGTCGATGAGGCTCTCGTGGTAGACGTCCGGGTCCTGGCCGAGCAGGCTCGTGATGACGGGCGCGAGCAGCGCGATCACGATGAGGAGCAGCACCACGACGCCGCCCGTCAGGGCGAGTTTGTCCCGCTTCAGGCGCTCCCAGGCGATCCGTCCCAGGGAGCGGCCCTGAACGGCCTTCGCGTCGGCGGCGGCGACCGCCGCTTCCTCGGCCGCACCGGGCGCCGCTTCCGCGGCCGGCTCGTGCAATGGTGCCGTCATTAGGCTGGGACCCCTCTCAACCGGTGGTAACCGGCCCGCACTTGCCGCTGGTAGCGGCATCATTCAGTCCGTCGTACACACAGGGGCGAGCCCCTTGAAGGGGGAGTCTTCAATGCTCGCGCGACAAGTCGCCAGCCTTGGCAGCGAATGGATGCGTAACCGTGATGCAAGCAGGCGTTTCCTGTTATGCGGACAGTTAATCGCGGCAAGCGGACGGTGAGCGGTGGTCGGCCGGGGAGGCGTGGCGGCCGTGGGGAGAGGTCGGCGGCGGGGTCAGTAGCCGCCGGGCACCGGCGGATAGCCGTAGCCGGGGGCCGGGGCCTGCGGCCGGGGCGGCGCCTGGAGCTGCGGCTGGGGCTGGGGGGGCGCCGGGGGTACGGCGGCGTGGGCGTCGCGGTCGTAGAACGGGCGGGCGTTGGCCCGCATCCACATCACGACCGGGTCGTAGTCGTCGGTCATCGCGACCGTCGACACCGGCAGGCCCTCGGGGACCGCGCCGACGGACTGCTGCATCATCGCGCGCACCGAGTCGACCGCGGCCGGGGAGGTGTCGTACACGTCCAGGCCGATCACGAGGTACGGCGCCCCGAGCGCGGGCTGCACCCAGGCGCGGCGCAGGGAGCGCAGGGCCGGGGTGCGGTGGGCGTTCTGCGCGAGCAGGGCGTAGAACTGCGGGACCTCGATGCCGGGTTCGTCGAGCCGGAGGGGGCCGGCGGGCTGGCGGTCCAGGCCGGTGGCGATGCGGCGCAGGTCGAGCCAGGGGATGCCGACGCCGCCGCCCCGGGCGTGCGGGTTGACCCAGAGGCCGTGGTGGTCCGGGTAGAGGGTGCGGGCCACGTCGAGCCCGTCCACGACCTCGTACGAGCGGTTCCAGCCGCTGGCCGACAGTTCCTGGGCGGAGGTGACGCAGGGGGCGTAGTGGAAGCCGTCGACCTCCATCGTCCCGTACTGAGCGTCCGGGGAGCCGGCCTGGCCGTGCCACAGCAGCATCCAGACCTGGCCGGAGGAGGGGGTGGCGAGGGCACGCAGCAGGGCCTCGTAGGCGTCGTAGCGTCCGGGCGTGACCTGGCGCAGCGTGTGTTCGACGCTACCGAGGCCGCCGCTGTGGCTCGCGCTCACCTTGTCGTGCCCTTCTGTTTTCCGTGCGCCGTGTTTGGAGACAGCTTAAGCGTCCACCGGCGTGCCGCCTCGGGTCCGTTCGCGGGTGCGGGTGCGTGGTGGGTTCCTCGCGCCCGCGCGGCGGGGGCGCATATCGGACACGGCCTCGCGCCCCCGGGTCGGCCGCCCCGCGTCGGCTTCTAGTGGCCGTACTGGTAGAAGGGCCGCACATGGCCCCGCAGCCATTCCGCCACCGGGTCGTCCGTCACGTCCAGGAGGACCAGGCTGACCGGCCAGGCGACCGGGACCCTGCCCAGGGCGCGGCCCAGGGCGTCCATCGGGAGGGTGCGCAGGTCGCCCTCCCACCGGGAGAGTTCCACGCCGACGAACATCACCGGGTCGTCCGTCTCGATGGCGGCCAGGCAGCGGCGAGCGGTGCGGACCACGCCGGTCTCGGCGAACTCCGCGGACGCGGCGGCGAGGAAGTCGACCGGGTCGTCCTGCCAGTCGGGCTCGAAGAGGCGGACCCGGCCGCCGGTGTCCGGGCCGTCGAGGGGGGTGCGGCCGGCGCGGCACAGCTCGGCCACGGCGGCCGGCGGCAGCGGTATGCCGACCAGCCCGTCCGGGTTCACCGCGAGGCCGACCTGCGCGGGCAGGCCCCGGGCGAACTCGACGGCCGGGGCGATGGTGTACCCCATGTGGGAGCCGACCGCCTGGCGCAGTTGCTCCTCCGAGCTGAAGACGGGCACATAGGCCTGGCCGTCGATCTCCAGTGTGGGCAGGTCCAGCGGGCCGCCGCCCGGGCCGCCGCCGTTGGGCAGCGGGATCCACAGGAAGCTGCGGCCGAGGACCTCGATGATCCGGCCGGCCGCGGTGGGTACGCCGAGGGAGGCCGCGAGCACCTCCTCCAGTTCGTTGCCGGGCCAACCGCCGTGCGGGTGGGGGTGCGCCTGTGCCGGGAAGTCCGCGGGAAAGTCCGCCGGGAAGTCCATCTGCCTACCGCCTGCTGGGAACCACTGCTGTGACCATGAAGGCTAGCGGGTTGCCGTGACGGTGCCCTCACCGTGGGAACACGATCGCCTTCCCTCCCTCCCGCTCGCCCGGCCCCCGTCATCCGGTGAACACGATCCGGCCCAGCGTGTCCGCCGCGGGGCGGTCCAGCAGGGTCGCCGAGCCGACGCCCGCCGGCAGCGCGCCCCGCTCGACGGCGGCGAGCAGCCGGGCCGTCGTACGGCGGTGGCGGGCGAAGGCGTGGCGGGAGACGCCCCGGCCGCGCTCGCGCTGGCCCTCGCGGGCCGTGCCGGGGGTGACGTCGAGCAGGAGCAGGTGCAGGGTGTTGCCGCGGCGGCGGGCCTCGCGGGCGAGCCAGCCGCGCACCCAGCTCTGGGTGCCGCAGTCGTGCACGACGACGCCCTCGCGGGTACGCAGGGCGCGGCGCAGGGCCGCGTAGTGGGCGAGGCGGACCAGGGGGCGGTAGAGCGCGTAGGGGAGGAAGCCCGGCAGGCGGGCGGCCCAGCGGTCGCGGGTGTCCTGGGAGTCGATGCGGCGGCCGGGGACCGCGCGGCGCATCAGCGTGGACTTGCCGCTGCCGGGCAGCCCCGTGATCACCACCAGGTCCTCGCCGCGGAAGAGCAGGGCGCGCGGGCTGCGGCCGGCCCGGTCGCGCAGGTCCCGGACGACCGGGACCGGGGCGCCGCGCTGCTTCGGCACCGCGACGCCGCTGGTGACGGTGGCGTACACCGGGGTCCTGTTCACCGTGTCGGTCCTCCCCTGTCGGTTCAGTAACAGCTCTGCCCGTGAAACGTAAAGGGAAGGTAATGGACCGAGGTCGGCGGTACGGTCCGCGTGCTGCCACAGACCGGTTACAAAAGCCCGCTCGGCGTGCGATGATGTGGCCGCCAACTGCATACCGGCCGCTTGAATCCGCGCGGGAGAGTCCCCAGCAGCTGCGCTGGGGCGCCGAAGGAGCAAGTCCCTCCCTTGAATCTCTCAGGCCCCGTTACCGCGCGGGCGAGGCACATCTGAAAAGCGGGCCGCTGCGACAGTGGCTCCACCCAAGGTGCAAGCCGTGATCGTCCCTGTGGCGGTCCTGGCGAACCTCTCAGGTTCCGATGACAGATGGGGAGGAACATTCCTCGCCCGTCCTGTCTGTCCTGGGAGACGACCGACCGATGAGCAGCACTGAACTCCGTCACACCGCGCTCGATGCCGTGCATCGCTCGCTCGGTGCGACGATGACCGACTTCGCCGGCTGGGACATGCCCCTGCGCTACGGCTCCGAGCGCGACGAGCACCTCGCGGTGCGGACCCGGGCAGGCCTGTTCGACCTCTCCCACATGGGCGAGATCACGGTGACCGGCGCCGAGGCCGCCGCCCTGCTGGACTTCGCCCTGGTCGGCAACATCGCCTCCGTCGGTGTCGGCCGCGCCCGCTACACCATGATCTGCCGGGCCGACGGCGGCATCCTGGACGACCTGATCGTCTACCGGCTCGCCGAGACCGAGTACATGGTCGTGGCCAACGCCTCCAACGCCCAGGTGGTGCTGGACGCCCTCGCCGAGCGCGCCGCCGGCTTCGACGCCGAGGTCCGCGACGACCGGGACGCCTACGCGCTGATCGCCGTCCAGGGTCCGGAGTCCCCCGGCATCCTGAAGTCCCTCACCGACGCCGACCTGGACGGTCTGAAGTACTACGCCGGCCTGCCCGGCACGGTCGCCGGTGTCCCCGCCCTGATCGCCCGCACCGGCTACACCGGCGAGGACGGCTTCGAGCTGTTCGTGAAGCCCGAGCACGCCGTGCGGCTGTGGCAGGCGCTGACCGCGGCCGGCGAGGGCGTCGGCCTGGTCCCGTGCGGCCTGTCCTGCCGCGACACCCTGCGCCTGGAGGCGGGCATGCCGCTGTACGGGCACGAGCTGAGCACCTCGCTCACCCCCTTCGACGCCGGTCTCGGCCGCGTGGTCAAGTTCGAGAAGGACGGCGACTTTGTCGGGCGCGAGGCGCTCGCGCAGGCCGCCGAGCGCGCCGCCTCCGAGCCTCCGCGGGTGCTCGTCGGGCTGATCGCCGAGGGCCGCCGCGTCCCGCGCGCCGGGTACGCCGTCGTCGCCGGCGGCCGGGTGATCGGCGAGGTCACCTCCGGCGCCCCCTCCCCCACCCTGGGCAAGCCGATCGCCATGGCCTACGTCGACGCGGCCCACGCGGCGTCCGGCACCGAGGGCGTCGGCGTGGACATCCGAGGCAGCCACGAGCCGTACGAGGTCGTGGCGCTGCCGTTCTACAAGCGCCAGAAGTAGAGACTGGGCGCGGAACGTCCATCTGACGTGACCCTGCGCACATTCCCCTGCCCGGCAGCAGATCCAGCTGTCCCCCCTTCATCAGCACTCCCGCGCGTACAGGAGAATTCAGGCCATGAACAACCCCCAGCAGCTGCGCTACAGCAAGGAGCACGAGTGGCTGTCGGCCGCCGACGCGGACGGCGTCGCGACGGTCGGCATCACCGAGTTCGCGGCCAACGCGCTCGGCGATGTGGTCTTCGCCCAGCTCCCTGAGGTCGGTGCCGCCGTGACCGCGGGTGACTCCTGCGGCGAACTGGAGTCGACCAAGTCGGTCTCCGACCTGTACTCCCCGGTCACCGGCGAGGTCGTCGAGGCCAACCAGGACGTCGTCGACGACCCGTCGCTCGTGAACTCGGCCCCCTTCGAGGGCGGCTGGCTCTTCAAGGTCCGCGTCTCGGCCGAGCCGGCGGACCTGATGAGCACCGACGAGTACACCGCCTTCACCGCCGGCGAGGAGTCGTAACCGTATGTCCGTCCTGAACACGTCCCTGCACGAGCTGGACCCGGAGATCGCCGCCGCGGTCGACGCGGAGCTCGTCCGCCAGCAGTCCACGCTGGAGATGATCGCCTCCGAGAACTTCGCGCCGCTCGCGGTGATGGAGGCACAGGGTTCGGTCCTCACCAACAAGTACGCCGAGGGCTACCCGGGCCGCCGCTACTACGGCGGCTGCGAGCACGTCGACGTCGCCGAGCAGATCGCCATCGATCGGATCAAGGAGCTGTTCGGCGCCGAGTACGCCAACGTCCAGCCCCACTCCGGCGCCTCCGCCAACCAGGCGGCCCTGTTCGCCCTCGCCCAGCCCGGGGACACCATCCTCGGCCTGGACCTGGCGCACGGCGGCCACCTGACCCACGGCATGCGCCTGAACTTCTCCGGCAAGCAGTTCAACGTGGTCGCCTACCACGTGGACGAGGCGACCGGCCTGGTCGACATGGCCGAGCTGGAGCGGCTCGCCAAGGAGCACCGCCCGAAGGTGATCATCGCCGGCTGGTCGGCGTACCCGCGGCAGCTGGACTTCGCCGAGTTCCGCCGGATCGCCGACGAGGTCGAGGCGTACCTGTGGGTCGACATGGCGCACTTCGCCGGTCTGGTCGCGGCCGGGCTGCACCCGAACCCGGTCGAGCACGCGGACGTGGTCACCTCGACCACCCACAAGACGCTCGGCGGGCCGCGCGGCGGCATCATCCTCGCCAGGCAGGCCTTCGCGAAGAAGCTGAACTCCTCGGTCTTCCCGGGCTTCCAGGGCGGCCCCCTGGAGCACGTGATCGCGGCCAAGGCGGTCTCCTTCAAGGTCGCCGCCTCGGAGGAGTTCAAGGAGCGCCAGCGCCGTACGGTGGACGGTGCCCGCATCCTCGCCGAGCGCCTGACCGCGGCGGACGCCCGCGAGGCCGGGGTGAACGTGCTCTCCGGCGGTACGGACGTGCACCTGATCCTCGTCGACCTGCGCGCGTCCGAGCTGGACGGCCAGCAGGCCGAGGACCGGCTCCACGAGGTCGGCATCACGGTCAACCGCAACGCCGTCCCGAACGACCCGCGCCCCCCGATGGTCACCTCGGGCCTGCGGATCGGCACCCCCGCCCTCGCGACCCGCGGTTTCACGGCCGAGGACTTCGCCGAGGTCGCCGACGTGATCGCGCAGGCGCTCAAGCCGTCCTACGACGCGCAGGCCCTGAAGGCGCGCGTGAAGGCGCTCGCCGACAAGCACCCGCTGTACCCGGGTCTGAACAAGTAAGACACCTTTCGCGGGGCACCGCGCACACTGGAGTACGGACCGACGTACCGGCGTGCGCGGTGCCCGCGCCCCCTGTACCACCGTTTTCGCTTCACCCCCGTCTTGAGGAGTCGTCCGTGGCCATCTCGGTCTTCGACCTGTTCTCGATCGGCATCGGCCCGTCCAGCTCCCACACGGTCGGCCCGATGCGCGCGGCGCGCATGTTCGCCCGCCGGCTGCGCAACGAGGACCTGCTGTCCTCGGTCGCGGCCCTGCGCTGCGAGCTGTACGGCTCGCTCGGCGCGACCGGCCACGGCCACGGCACCCCGAAGGCGGTGCTGCTCGGCCTGGAGGGCGCCTCGCCGCGCACGGTGGACGTGGAGTCTGCCGACGACCGGGTGACGGCGATCAGGACGGCGGGCCGGCTGAACCTGCTCGGCGAGCACGAGATCCCGTTCTCCTTCGACGACGACCTGGTCCTGCACCGCCGCAAGGCCCTGCCGTACCACGCCAACGGCATGACGATGTGGGCCTACGACGCCGAGGGCGCGGAGCTCCTGTCGAAGACCTACTACTCGGTCGGCGGCGGCTTCGTCGTGGACGAGGACGCGGTCGGCGCGGACCGGATCGTGCTGGACGACACGGTCCTGAAGTACCCCTTCCGCACCGGCGACGAGCTGCTGCGCCTGACGCGGGAGACGGGTCTGTCGATCTCCTCGCTGATGCTGGAGAACGAGCGGGCCTGGCGCACCGAGGACGAGATCCGCGCCGGTCTGCTGGAGATATGGCGCGTGATGCGCGAGTGCGTCCAGCGCGGCATGTCCCGCGAGGGCATCCTGCCCGGCGGCCTCAAGGTCCGCCGCCGCGCGGCCGTCTCCGCCCGCCAACTGCGCGCCGAGGGCGACCCGTTGGCGCACGCGATGGAGTGGATCACGCTCTACGCGATGGCCGTGAACGAGGAGAACGCGGCCGGGGGCCGGGTCGTGACCGCCCCGACCAACGGCGCGGCGGGCATCATCCCGGCGGTCCTGCACTACTACGTCAACTTCGGGTCGGGTGCTGCCTCCGAAGGAGAGAAGGAGGACGGAGTGGTCCGCTTCCTGCTCGCCGCCGGCGCGATCGGCATGCTCTTCAAGGAGAACGCCTCCATCTCCGGCGCCGAGGTCGGCTGCCAGGGCGAGGTCGGCTCCGCCTGCTCCATGGCCGCGGGCGCGCTGGCGGAGGTGCTCGGCGGCAGCCCGGAGCAGGTCGAGAACGCGGCCGAGATCGGCATGGAGCACAACCTCGGCCTGACCTGCGACCCGGTCGGCGGCCTGGTCCAGATCCCGTGCATCGAGCGCAACGGCATGGCCGCGGTGAAGGCGGTCACGGCCGCGAAGATGGCGATGCGCGGCGACGGCTCCCACAAGGTGTCCCTGGACAAGGTCATCAAGACCATGAAGGACACCGGCGCGGACATGTCCGTGAAGTACAAGGAGACGGCGCGGGGCGGACTTGCGGTGAACATCATCGAGTGCTGAGGTGAACCGCGTGACAGGTGGGGTGGCAGCGGGTGGAGTGACGGGTGGGGCGGCGCGCATCCGGGTGCGGGTGCCGGTGGGCGCGGACGCGGAGCGCTGGGTCACCCGGGTCGGCTGCCGCCGGGTCCTGTTCGTCGTGCACAACGTGACGTCGGCGACGCGACTGCTGGACGTCCTCCCGCTGTTCTCCGGCGACCTGCGCGTGCAGATGTTCGCCACCTGCACGGGCTCGTCCCCGTTCCTGGCCGGGGTACCCGAGCTGCTGGCGCGGGCGGGGCTGCCGGTCCTGCCCTGGGAGCAGGCCAGGGAGACGCCGTTCGACCTGGCCGTGTCGGCCAGCTACGGCGGTGAACTGGCGGCCGTGCAGGGCAAGTTGGCGGTGTTGTCGCACGGGGTGGGATACAATAAGAGGCTCGCAACACCGGACAACACCGGACAACACCGGACAACACCGGTCTTCGGGCTGTCGCCCGACTGGCTCCTCGCCGACGGACGCCCCCTCGCCGACGCCACCGTCCTCTCCCATCCGGAACAGCTGGACCGGCTGCGCTCGGCCTGCCCCGAGGCGGCGCCCACGGCGGTCCTCGCCGGTGACCCCTGCTACGACCGCATCCTCGCCGCGCTGCCCCAACGCGCCCGCTACCGCCGGGCGTTGGGCGTCGGCCCCGGTCAGCGGCTGGTCGTCGTCAGCTCCACCTGGGCCGCCCGCTCCCTCTTCGGCGGAGCCGCCGAGCCGGCGGCGGACGATCTGCTGCCCTGGCTGCTGTCCCGCCTCTCGGCGGAGCTGCCGGCCGACGAGTACCGGACCGTCGCGGTCCTGCATCCGAACATCTGGTACGGCCACGGGCCCGGCCAGGTCCGCGCCTGGCTGGACAACGCGCGCCGGGCCGGCCTCGACACGATCGACCCCCTCGACGGCTGGCGCCAGGCCCTGATCGCCGCCGACTGCGTCCTCGGCGACCACTCCAGCGTCACCTACTACGCCGCCTCCCTCGGCATCCCCGTCCTCCTCGGCGCCTTCCCCCAGCAGGACCTCGACCCGCTCTCCCCGGTCGCCGCCCTCGGCCGTACGGCTCCGCGCCTGGTGCGCCGGGCCGGCCTGCGCGCCCAGATCGAGGAGACCGTCACCGCGCACGACCCCGCCCGGTACAAGAAGCTCGCGGAGCAGACCAGTTCGGCGCCGGGAGAGTCGGCCGCCCTGCTGCGGCGCCTGTTCTACGGCCTCATGGACCTGCCCGAGCACGAGGGGCATCCGGCGCTGCTCGACCCGCTGCCGCTGCCGCCGTACCTGCCCGCCCGCCGTACCGCCCCGGTCCGCGTGCTCACGGGCGGCGTCGGCACGGATCCGCCGGAGGTCGGCGTCGTCCGGTACGCCGTCGTCGGTGACGGGCCCGACCCGACGGACGCCCCGGGGGTGCGCTGCGACGGGGCGCACACGGTGGTCGACGAGGAGACCCGGGAGGCTGGCCGGCTGCGCGTCGCCGACGTCGTCGTACGGTACGCGGCCGCGGACGACCCCCGTCTCGGGCCGCCGGCCGCCTGGACGGCGGAGGCGCTCGACCGTTACCCGTACTGCGGACTGGTCGCCTACGTCGACGGGCCGGACCGCTGCGTCGTCCGCACCCGCGCCGGCGACCTCGTACGGCTGACCGCCGCCGCGGGCCCCGACGGACAGGCCGACCTGTGCGATCCCGCCGCCTACGCCTCCGCGCTGCACGCCTGGCTCACCAGCGGCCGGGGCCTGGCCGGGGCCGTGCCCACGATCACCGTCCGCACGGGCGGGACGGCACACCGCGTCGCGGTGGAACCCCTCGGCCCTGGAGCACCGTGAGCCGGAGCCGGGATCCCGGGGACCCGCCGTCGAACGGCTCCGCGGGCGCACCGCGATCCGGGGCACGGGGTCAGGCCGTCAGTTCTGCCAGGCGGGTCCGGACCCGGGTGAGGCCGAGGTGGTCCTCGTCGGCCTCGTAGTGTGCGGCGGCGGTGCGGAGGTCCGCTGCCTCCTCGGCCCGCCGCTCCGACAGCCGGTGGCAGCGGGCGCGGGCCTCCAGGGCGTCGGCCAGCTGGAGTCCGGCGCCCGCCTCGGTCATCGCCGTGACGGCCTCGTCCAGGCAGACGCGCGCCTGCTCCGCGTCACCGGCGTCGAGGTGCGCGTCGCCCAGACTCATGTAGACACGGCCTGCGTTGTAGGCGTCACCGCCGCCCGGCAGCCGGCGGAACTGTGCGAGGGCGTCGTTCAACCGGGCGACGGCGGCGGGGAATTGACGCTGCCGCGTCTGGGCGCGCCCGATGTGGTGGGTCAGCAGGGCCGTGGCGCGCGGCACGTCCGCCCAGCCGTCCTCCCCCGGGCCGATCCGGCGCAGCACCTCCTGCGCCTCCTCGAAACACGCCTGGGCCGCGGCGAACTCCCACTGCTTGAGCCGGAGCAGTCCCAGCGACTCGACGGCCGTCGCCTCGCCCCGGTGGTGGCCGCAGGCCCGGTCCGCGGCCCTGGCCTGCGTGAGGGCGTGCTCCGCGTCCGCCGGCCGGCCGGATCCCATGTAGCCGAAGGCGAGTTGGGACCACATACGGCCGACGGAACGCGGGTCGCCGAACTCCTCCGCGACGTGCCGTCCGGCGGCCTCGACCCCGAGGAGGTGCGTGTCGATCCACTGCGCGTGGAAGCCGAGCAGCAGATGCAGGCCCCACAGGGCCTCGCACAGCTGCCAGACCAGGTCGTCGAAGCCGTGGTGGGCGGCGGCCCGGACGACGGCCGCGAGGTTCTCCCGCTCGGCACGCAGCTCCGCCAGCGCGCGCTTGCCGTCGGCGCGGTCGCGGTGTTCCGGCAGGACGAGCCCCCGGTACGCGGCGCCGAGCCGCCAGCGCAGCGGCATGACCCGGAAGTCCGCGCCCGCCGCGAAGCGCAGGTGCGCGACCGCGACCCGGCGGACGGCGGCGGCCATCCGGGCCTGCCCGTCCTCGGCCTCGGCCAGCGCGTGGGCGTGTGCCCGGGTCAGGTCGTGGAACCGGTAGCGCTCCTCCCCGACCTCTTCCAGCAGATGCACCCGGGCCAGCTCCTCCAGCAGCCCGCGCGCCTCGTCCTCGTGGACCGCGGCGGCGTGCGCCGCGGTGCGCACGGTCACCGTCGGCCACGGCCACACCGCGATCGCCCGGTAGAACGCGGCGCAGCCGGGGGTGAGTTCGGCGTAGGCCGCGTCCTGGACGAGCCGGACGGGATCGGCCGCCGCGGCCCGGTCCTCTTCGCGCACGGCGGTGCCCTCCCGGTCGTGCCCCTGGTTCCCCTGGCCGCGGCCGGACAGCCGCTCGGCGACCCGCTCCCAGGTCAGCTGGTGCCGGACGGCGAGGCCGGCGCCCGTGGTGCACAGCGCGAGGGGGATCCCGCCCGTGCCGTCGGCCACGGCCCGGACCACGGCGTCGGGCGCGGCGGGGCGGTCGCGGCCGGCGACCCGCCGGACCAGCGTCATCGCGTCCTCGGCCGAGAGCGGCCCCAGCGGATACGGCCGGGCGCCGTGCTCGCCCACGAGCCGCCCGGGGCGGTACCGGCTCGTCACCAGGACGAGGCACTCCGGCGAGGCCGGGAGCAGCGGGACGACCTGGGCGTCGTCGTGGGCGTCGTCCAGTACGACGAGCAGCCGCCGGTCGGCGGTGCAGCCGCGGTAGAGATCGCGCTGGCGCGCCTCGTCGCCCGGCACCAGGGCGCGCGGCACCCCGAGCGGCTCCAGGAAGCGCGCGAGCACGTCGGACGGCTGGAGCGCCGTACCGGCCGAGGCACCTTTCAGGTCGGCGAACAGCACCCCGTCGGGAAACCGCTCGCGCAGCGCCGTCGCGCAGTGCACGGCGGCGGCGGTCTTGCCGATGCCGCCCGGCCCGGTGAGAACGGCGACGACGGGCGCGCCGGGCGTCCGTTCCTCCTCGTCCAGCAGGCCCGTCAGCCAGGCGAGCACCTCCGCGCGGTCGGTGAACGCCGCCGTCGTCGGCGGCAGCATCTGCGGACGCGAGGCAGCGTGCGCCACGGCGGGTACGGAGCGCGGCGACAGCCACGCGGCCTCGCGGACCCACTCCGTCACCTCACGGGCGAACTCCGGTGATCTGCAGGCGAGTTCGAGCAGCTGCTGGGCGGCCGCCGTCTGCTCGGACTCGGTGCCGGGGAGGGCGGGATGCGCCGAACCACCCGCCGCCGAGCCCGGGTTTCCCCCGGACCGGCCCCTGCTCAGCAGGTCGTAGAGCCGCTCGGAGAGCCGTCTGCCCGCTTCTCCGCTCGCTCCGGAGACGGCGCCCGAGACGACCGTGCTGACAGCCGAGAGTGCCATGCCCATCAACGGTTCCACTCCGGAACTCCCCCCAACTCGCCGTTGCCGTCATCGTATCGACGCGCGGGCGGGGCGGACGGGGGCGACGGGCGGGGACGAGCGCGCGGGGTTCAGGTGCTCGCCACCAGCAGGTCCTCCCCCGTCGACGGGCGCAGGCCGTCCGGGCGGCCGGTGAAGTACCGCTCGCCGAGGGAGGCGCCCGAGACGTGCCGAGCCTCCTCGAACCCGGCCTCGCGGGCCAGGGCCAGCATCTCCTCGGGCGTGTAGAAGCTGCGGAACGGCGTGCCCGAACTCCGTGCGCCCGCCGTGCTGGCGCGCAGGCCGGGGCGGTCGGCCTCGGCCACGAGGTCCTCGGGCAGCAGGAAGGTCATGACGAGGGTCGAGCCGGGGGCCAGCGCGGCGATCTGGCGCAGCGTGGTGGCGGTGGCCTCCTTGGTGAGGTACATCGTGACCCCGCTGGAGGCGACGACCGCCGGCCGGCCCGGGTCGAACCCGGCCGCGGTCAGCGGCTCCCGCCAGGCCCCGCCGCTCGCCTCGAAGTCGACCGGCACGAGGTGCGGCCGACGGCCGGAGCCGTCGTAGCCCAAGGCGGCGAGCCGCCGGCGCTTCCACTCCTGCGGGCCGGGCCGGTCGACCTCGAAGACGCGCAGCCGGGACACGCCCCCGGTCTCGCGCTGCGCGAAGGTGTCGAGCCCGGCGCCCAGCAGGACGTACTGGTCGACACCGTGCTCGGCGGCCTGCTCCGCGACCAGGTCCTCGACGAACCGGGCGCGGGCGACCATGGCGGCCCGGAACGCGCGGGTCGCCACCGGGTCCATGTCCCGCCGCTCGCGCCAGTCGTCGCCCGGGTCCGCGATCCTGAGCCCGATCTCGTCCGTCAGGACGTGGGGCGGAGCGTCGACCTGGACGTGCATCGCCCGCCACAGGGCGCACCGGACGGCGGTGTGGTCCGGCGCCACGTCCGCCCGGCCGCCCGCCGGGCCACCGCCTGCGCCGGTCACGACTGCTCCTTCCGGGGAGCCTGGAGGCTCCACAGGCGTCCGTCGGGGTCGCGGACGGTCATCAGCCGGGTGCCGAAGTGCGTGTCCTCGAACGGCGTGACCACCTCGACGGCGGAGTCGGCGCGGAACGCGTCCGCGTCCGGCACCTTGAACACGATCTGCGTCCGCGGCTCCCGGTCCTCGGGAACCTCGGCGATGAACACGTACGGTCCGTCGCCGCAGCGGAACTGACCGGAGTTGTGATCGGTCTCGAACTCCAGCTCGTAGCCCAGCCCCTGGAAGAAGCGGGCCGCCCTGCCCCAGTTGTGCGTCTCCAGGAAGACCGCTTCGATGCCCTCGGTCGCCATGTCAGCCCTCTTTCCCGCTCGTGTCGCCGGTCTCGTTCTTCTCGTCCGTCCCGCCGTCGTCCAGGTAGGCCCGCAGGGCGTCGGCGACCAGCGCCGACAGTGACATGCCCGACTCGATGGCACGGAACTTCACCTGCTTGATCAGTCCGATCGGCAGGTACACGTTGAACTGCTTGACGTCCTCATCACCCACAGCGTGAGGCTAGCATGCTAGCAATCTAGCCGGGACTGATGCTCCCCCGGGAGGGCGAGTTCGTCTTCGAGGTGATCCCCGGCACGGTGGAGATGAACAACCCGTTCGGCCACGGCGAAGCCGGCCTCGGTTCTCAGTTCGGTCGTGGCCCGGAGCCGACATCCCGCGCGCGGGGCGGATCGAGCGTGCCATCGTGGGGCATCACTCAACCAGCAACGCCAACTCCGTCCCCCCCATCGGCACTTCGAGGAGTCCCCCACATGCTCCACGGCATCGATGTCAGCGCGTTCCAGTCCTCCTCGTACGACACGAGCGGCCTCTCCTTCGCCTTCATCAAGGCGACGGAGGGCCGCACGTACACCAACCCCCACGCCACCGCCCAGACGAAGACCGCCCGGGACGCCGGCCTGGTCGTGGGCTTCTACCACTTCCTGTGGCCGGGCAACCTCACCGCCCAGGCCGAACACTTCGTGACCGCCGCCCCCTCCAGGGCCGGCGACATCCTCGCCGTCGACTGGGAGACCACGGGCGACGGCACCCGCGCGAGCAACGCGGAGAAGGACACCTTCCTCAAGAAGGTGAAGTCCCTGCGCCCGAACCACCGGGTCGTGCTCTACACGAACAGGGACTTCTGGTTGACCGTCGACACGACCTCCTACGCGGGCGACGGTCTCTGGATCGCCGACTACGTCACCGCGGGCAGGCCTCGCATCAAGGCGAAGTGGCTCTTCCACCAGTACACCAGCGACCCGCACGACAAGGACGTGGCCGACTTCGCGAGCACGGCGGCACTGAAGAGCTGGGCCGAGGGCTGAGCGGCGTCAGCCGCGGAAGCCCGCCGGGCGTTCGGGGGAGGCCTCCGCGAGGGCCTTGGTGACGGCGTCGGTGCCGGCCTGGAGACCGTAGACCGGGGTGTCCGGCTGCTGGCGCCAGGAGTCGTCGATGCCGCCCGCGTCCACCGTGTCGAAGCCGAGTTCGTCGATCAGGGCGCGGACCTTGGCCTTGGCGGCCGCGTCGTCGCCGGCGACCGGAAGGGCCATGCGGTCGGCGGCGCCGGCCGGGCGGGGCCGGTCCAGGAGGTCCTGGGCGTAGGTGCCGTTGAAGGCCTTGATCACCGGGTGGCCGAGGTGCTGCTCGGTCCAGCGGCTCTCGGTCAGGCCGTCGTCCTCGATCGCGGCGATGCGGCCGTCGCGCTGCTGCGGGTAGTAGT
This sequence comes from Streptomyces monashensis, assembly GCF_001866665.1. Taxonomy (GTDB): domain Bacteria; phylum Actinomycetota; class Actinomycetes; order Streptomycetales; family Streptomycetaceae; genus Streptomyces; species Streptomyces monashensis. The sequence continues at coordinate 342,721 of NZ_MLYO01000012.1, forward strand.
TGCCGGTGTCGATCACCGCCACGTCCTGCGCCGCGCCGTCCAGCACGCCCGAGGGGAGGTTCGGGATCGCCTTCAGCGGGATCGTGACGACCACCACCTCGGCGCCCCGGGCCGCCTCCTCGACCCGGACCGCGGTCGCGCCCGTCTCCTCGGCCAGTTCCTTCAGGGTCTCGGGGCCGCGGGAGTTGGCCACGGAGACGTCGTGGCCGAGGGCGGTGAGCCTGCGGGTGAGGTTGCCGCCGATGTTTCCCGCGCCGATGATGCCGATCTTCATGACAGGCCTTCCGGGTTGTCTCTTTTTCATGCATGTGCATGATTCTGATGTCCCCGACAACCTCGTCGGCACCGGCGCTATTCCGGGACTCCGCCCTTCGCGTGAACCGGCTCAGACGCGTACGACGATCTTGCCCGTGTGGCGGTTCGACTCCATCAGGCGGTGCGCGTCGCCGATGCGGTCCAGGCCGTCGTACACCTCGGCGATCACCGGGCGGAGGGTGCCGTCGGCGAGGCCCGAGCCGATGTAGTGGGCGGCGCGGCGGCGGCCCTCCGCCGTGCCGGTGAGCGCGAAGTTGGCGTAGCCGTGGACCGTGACGGGCCAGTTCCTGGGCAGTTCGACGGGGCCGTCGGCGAGCCAGCCGTAGCTGACCATGGTGGCGTCGGGGGCGGCCGCCGCGCCCAGTTCCCGGAAGTACGAGCCGCCGATCGCGTCCAGGACGATCTCGGCGCCCCGGTCGCCGGTGAGCCGCCGGGTCTCCTTGATCACGTCCTCGGTGTCGGTGACGATCACGTGCTCGGCGCCCAGATCGAGCAGCGCCTGCCGTTTGTCCTCGGTGCGCGTGGTCGCGATCGGGACGGCGCCGGCCCGCCGGGCCACCTGGATCGCGGCGGTGCCGACCCCGCTGGACGCCCCGGTGATCAGCACACGGTCGCCGGCCGCGAGGCCCGCCCGCTCGACCAGCGCGCCGTACGCCGTCGTGCAGGTGAGCCAGACGGCGGCCGCGGTGACCGCGTCGGCGCCGGCCGGGCGCGGCACGAGCGAGGCCTCGGGGAGGAGGGCGAGGTCGGCGTAGACACCGTGGGTGCTGAGGTGGTGGTTCCCGGCGGTGAGCACCGGGTCGCCGGGCGCGAACGCGGTCACGCCCGCGCCGACCGCCACCACCTCGCCGGCGGCCTCGTAGCCGTTGCGGGAGCCCGGCAGGGTGGGCTGGTAGTAGTAGGTGCCGGCGCGCAGCAACGCCTCGGCCCGGTTCAGTCCGAGCGCCTCGACGCGCAGCAGCACCTCGCCCGGACCGGGGTCCGGCAGTTCGGTCTCCTCGACCGTGAACACCTCGGGTCCGCCGATTTCATGAAAGAGCACGGTACGTGCGGTAGTTGTCATGCCGTCGACGTTAGGCGCGACGGGCGAGACGTTCCATGTCCTTCTGTCTCGGTTTCCTGTCCGATCGTCTCTCTCGCCCGAACTCGCTGACTACAGTGGGCGCATGGACGTGCTCAGCGACGTCGTCGCCGCGATGCGTACCGGGCAGCCGCATTCCTCGCGCCGGTACAAGTACGCACCCTGGGGCGCGCGGTTCGCCGCCTCGGGCGAGGCCGGCTTCCATGTGGTGCTGCGCGGCTCGGCGTGGCTGGTCCCCGAGGGCGGGGAGCCGCTCGCGCTGGGGCCCGGCGACGTCGTCTTCCTCCCGCACGGGCAGGCGCACAGCCTGGCCGGCGCGCTCGACGTCCCGCTGCGGGACATACGGCTGCGGCCCGACGGCACCTGGGGCGGCTGGCCGCAGGAGACGCGGGAGGGGCGCCCGGACGCGGTCACGCTGTGCGGCTTCTACCGGCTCGACCGCGACCGCGCTCACCGGCTGCTGGCCGAGCTGCCGCAGATCGTGCATCTGCCCGCCACGGCCGGCGGGCACCGCTCGCTGCGGGCGGCGGTGGAGCTGCTCGGGATGGAGCTGGAGGAGCAGCGGCCGGGCACCGACGCGATCGTGACCTCGCTGCTGGACACGCTGCTGCTGTACATCCTGCGGGCCTGGTGGGAGAGCGAGCGCGCGGCGGGGCGGGCGCGGGGCTGGGCCGGGGCGCTGGCCGATCCGGCGGTCGCGGCGGCGCTGCGCGCGATCCACGGCGATCCGGCGCGCGCCTGGACGGTGGCGGAGCTGGGCACCGCCGGCGGGCTGTCCCGGGCGGCCTTCGCGCGCCGGTTCACGGCGCTGGTGGGCGAGCCGCCGCTGACGTACCTGACCTGGTGGCGGATGACGACGGCGGGCCGGCTGCTGCGCCACGACGACCTGTCCCTGCGCCAGATCGCCGAACGCACCGGCTACACCTCGGAGTTCGCCTTCGCCAAGGCGTTCAAGCGGGAGTACGGCACGGCACCGGGCCACTACCGGAGGAACGCCCGCTGACCCGCCCGCGCCACCGGCCTCGCCGCACATGACGAAGGGGGTGCCCCGGCCGCCGGAGGATTCCGTGCGGACCGGGGCACCCCCTCGGGCGCGTCACCCGTGGGTCACTTGTTCAGGTAGGCCCAGAACTCGTCGAACGACAGGACCTTGTCGCCGTTGAGGTCGCGCTGCTTGATGATGGACTCCGCCACCGACTCGGTGACGTTCCAGTCGCCCTCCTGGGCCAGCGCGTGCTTGAACTCGGCAGCGGTGATGAATCCGTCCCCGTTCGCGTCGATCCGCTCGAACTGCTTGCGTGCTTCCTCGATGTCCGCCACCGATCCGCCCCTTTTGTTCGTGTTTCTGTTGCCGTGCTGGCGTACTGACGCTGGTCAGATTAACGGCTCTCTGCCGCGGGACCGGTCAGCGGGCCGCGCGAGCACGCAGCGCGGTGACCACCCAGGCGAAGTCCTCGGTGTGCGGTGGGGCGGGCTGCCGGTTCACGACGGAGAGCAGTTCGCGGTACCGGGCGACGCGGTCGTTGAACCCCGCTGTCATGCGTTCCAGCACGGCTTCCCGGTCGGCGTCCCCGAACAACTCCGCCAGGACCTCCTCGGCCTCGGGCGCGGTGGGCTCGACGCCCCGCTCGCGCGCCGGGGCCACCAGCTCCACCAGCCGCTTGGCGAACCACATGGACCGTCCGCGCGGCTGCCGGTCGGCGGCGTTGAACTCCATCGCGCGCCGCATCTGCGCCCGGAACCCGGGGTCCTGGAGCATCTCGGCCAGTTCCACCCAGGCGTCGACCTCCTCCGGTGTGGGATTCTCCGCGAGGCGGACCGCCGTCTGCCGGATCCGCTCCTGCACGTCCGGGTCCACCGTGTCCAGCCCGTGGAGTGTCTCGTCCACGAACTCCTGCATGATCCGCTGCCGCTGCGCCGCCGACAGTCGAGCCAGCTTGTTCATCAGGGTCATCTCCTTGGCCGTCGAGCCTCGTCGGGCGACCGTCGACAGCACGGCCCGGGTCACCTTCAGCGCGCTGATCTGCGCGTCCAGCGCCGCCACATGGGTGGCCGCGACCTCCGCCACGGTGCGCTCCCCGGCCAGCACCCCGCGCACGTCCGCGAGGCCCAGCCCCAGCTCGCGCAGGGTCCGGATGAGCTCCAGGCGGGCGACACCCTCGCTGTCGTACAGCCGGTAGCCGCCCGAGGAGCGGGTCACCGGGGTGAGCACGCCCTCGTCGGACCAGTAGCGGATGGTGCGCACGGTCAGCCCGGTGGCCCGGGCCAGCTCGCCGATGGTGAGAAGTCCGGTGCCGTCGTCGGTCATGTCTGGGAGTCTGGGCCTTCCAGTGGGTGGAGACTCAAGGAGCGGGCGCGGGTGACCTTGCGGGACATTCTGGATGCGGCGGCGCGCGGCGTCTTCCCGCCGGCGGACGGCCGTACGACGGTCGTGCCGCAGCCGTCGCCCCGGGACGCCGGCGTGCTGGCGTGCACGGCCCACGCCGTCGTCTTCACGGACGAGGATCCGGCCTGGGTGCACGGCACGCTCGGTGCCCTGGCCCTCGACCCCCTGTCGGCGGCGACGAGCCCGCGCTTCCTGACCGCTCTCATGGACCGCACGGGCCGTACGTGCGAGGTCGTGGACGCGCTGCTGGTGGCCGACCCGCTGCCCGGAGGGCCGCCGCTCGCGCTGACGGAGACCGAGGCCCCCGCCCACTCCCGGGTCGACTACGCGCGCGACCGGCGGGACGGGGTGCGCGCCTGGTCGGCGCGGGGCGGCATGCTGGTGCTCGGGCGCGGAGTGGCCGGGCGGCTGGAGGTGTCGGTCGAGGTGGACGAGGACGTACGGCATCGGGGCGTGGGGCGGCAGTTGGTGACGGCCGCCCGGCACCTCGTCACCGAGCCGCTGTGGGCACAGGTCGCGCCGGGAAACGCCCGGAGCGTGCGGGCGTTCCAGGCGGCCGGCTACCGCGCGGTGGGCGCGGAGGCGCTGTTGCTGCGCTGAGCGTCCGCTCCGGGCACCGGTCTCACCGGAAGACGCCCGTGTGGCCGAGCGAGTAGCGGCCGGGCTGGGGGTAGACCGCGAGGCCGTGCGGGCCGCTGCCGACCTTGATGCGGGCCAGCTGCCTGCCGGTGCCTGTGTCGATGGCGTACACCTCGGAGTTGTAGCGGCCGGACAGCCACAGCACCTTGCCGTCGGCCGAGACACCGCCCATGTCGGGGCTGCCGCCCTGGGGCAGCCGCCACTTCGCGGTGAGCTTGTCCTGGGCGAAGTCGAAGACGGAGATCGTGCCCTCGCCCCGGTTGGAGATGTACATCTCGCGGGAGTCGCGGCTGACGTAGAGGCCGTGGCAGCCCTTGCCGGTGTAGAGGAAGCGGGGCTCGTCGAACGAGTCGCCGTCCAGGATCCACAGGCCGTTCGCGACCATGTCTGCGATGTAGAACAGCTTGCCGTCCGGGGAGATCTTGACGTCCTGGGGCATCGAGCCGCGCTGCGGCAGCTTCCGCTGGTCGACGACCTCCATCCGCGCGGTGTCGACCTTCATGATCTCGCCGCTGAACTCGCAGGAGACGATGAAGTAGCGCCCGTCCGGGGAGAAGTCGGCGTGGTTGACGCCGTAGCACTTGACGGGCAGCTTCTTGACGACCTTCATGGTGTGCGCGTCACGGAAGACCAGCGCGCGGTCCATGGAGGCCATGACGACGGCGTACTTGCCGTCGGGCGTGAAGTACAGGTTGTACGGGTCGTGCACCGAGACCGGCTTGCCCGCCTTGCCGGTCTTCGGGTCGATCGGGGTGAGGCTGTTGCCGAGGTCGTTGTTGACCCAGAGGGTCTTCAGGTCCCAGGACGGCACGACGTGCTGGGGCTGGCGGCCGACCGGGATCGTGTCGATGACCTTGTACGTCGCGGGGTCGATGACGGTGACGGTGTTGGAGTTGGTGTTGGGGACGTACACCCGGGACGGGAAGTCCTTGACGACGGGGGAGAGCTGGTTCGGGCGGTCGGCGGCGTAGAGGTCGTCGGGGTTGTCGACCGCGGGCATCCCGGGGAGCACGTTCACCCGCTTCTGGTCCACCTGGGGCTGGGCGGGCGGCTTGCTGCCGAGGGACTGGTCGCCCCCCTTCGAGGAGCCGGAACTGCACGCGGACAGCAGGGACAGGGCGGTCAGGGCGGCACCGGCGGCCAGCAGCCGGGCGGCTTTCGTGATGCGCATCAGCTCAGCAGCTCCGTGGTGGTGACCGCGCGCAGTCCGCGGCGGTCGAGTTCGTGGAGGACGTCGGGCAGGGCGGCGACGGTGTCCGGGTACCCGAAGTGCATGCTCACCACCGACCCCTTCGTCACGTCGGCGAGAACCTTGCGGGTGACGGCGGCGGCGCCGGGGCGGGTGTAGTCGAGCGAGTCGACGTCGTACGACAGCACGTGCGGGTACCCGGCCTCGCGGGCGAGCCGGACGACCAGCGCCGACGCGGTGGGCGAGCGGGAGGGGCGGAACCAGGTGCCGATGGATCCGGTGAGCCGCTTCAGCCGGTCCGCGCAGTCGGTGATCTCCTTGCGGGCGTCCGTCTCGGCCATGTCGTTGATGGAGATGTGCCGTTGGGTGTGGTTGCCGAGGTCGTGTCCGCCGTCGAGGATCCGGCGGGCGATGTCGGGGTGCTGGTCCAGCCAGGTGCCGACGGCGAGCACGGTGAGGCGGGCGCCGTGCTGTTCCGCCGTGTCCAGCAGGGAGTGGGCGATGCCCGGATCGCCCTGGCCGTGGAAGGTGAGGGCGACCTGGGGACGGGTGCGCGGGCCGTGGGCGATCTGGGCGGGCTGTCCGGGATAGGCGCGGGGAGCGGGGGCGGCCTGGGCGCCGGCCGAGGGACGGTCCGTGGCGTGGGCGGCGGACGGGGAGGCGGTGGGGGACCCGGGGTCCGGGGTGGTGGTCGGGGCGGTCCTGCCGGCACCGCAACCGGCGGCGAGCGCACCGCCGGTGACGAGTCCGGCGCCCGCACGCAGCACCCCGCGTCGGTTGGTCGTGGTCACCCGCACCATTTAAGGGCGGGGAGGTAAGAAAAGCGCCGATTAGCCCGGTTGGGGGATGTTGTCGGGTCGCGGTTGCCTGGGCGCAAGACGCTGGCTACCGGTCGGACACCCGCATCTCGAACCAGGTGGTCTTGCCGCGCGGCAGCAGGTCCACGCCCCACCGGTCGGAGAGCTTGTCCACGAGGAACAGGCCGCGGCCGCTGACGTCCAGGTCCTGAACCGGCATCAGACAGGGCAGCCCGCGCGAGGGGTCGCGGACCTCGACCCGGATCCAGCCGGGGCGGCGGCGCATCCGCAGGCCGAAGACCCGGGCGCCGGTGTGCCGTACGGCGTTGCCGACGAGTTCGGACACGAGTAAGACGGCGTCCTCGGTGATCTTGGGGGTCAGCCGCCAGGTCCGCAGGACGACGACCTGGGTGAGGCGGCGGGCGGTGGCCGCGGACTCCGGACGGGACGGCAGCGGGACCTCCGCCTCCGTCGGGTTTCCGAACAGTTCGAGCGCCTTGAGCGCCTGTTCGTCCTCGACCCCGGGCGACCAGCGTGCCGCGGCAGCACGACCGTGTCCCCGCGGCTGTTCGATGCCCTCCAGCCCCGCCATGCCCCCATGATGGCCGTCCGGAGGCGTCTTGGGGGCCGTTCCGGAGGAATACGCCCCCTGCGCGCCCCCAGTCTCACCTCTGCGCTTGGCATATGCCGACGACACGTCGACACCCGGCGCGACTCGGTTGACCTGCGCGGACGGCTCGCTTCCGGGCAATCGACCGGCTCCCTCGACGGGACAGGCTTAAGGTTGCCCTAAGGCTCCCATAATCCGCCCCAACGAGGGACCCGGAGGGGACGAGGCGTCAATTACAAAGAGTGCAGCGGGAGTTGTCGCCGAAGTTACCGGGAAGTTCACACGGTGGCGCTCAGCGGAACTTGGCCTTGCCCGGGCCCTCCTCCACGAAGCTGCGCATGCCGGTCTCGCGGTCCTCGGTGGCGAACAGGCCCGCGAACCAGTTCCGTTCGACGGCGAGCCCGGTGTCGATGTCGGTCTCCAGACCGGTGTCGACCGACTCCTTCGCCGCGCGCAGCGCGATCGCCGGCCCCTGGGCGAGCCTCGCGGCCCAGGCGTGCGCCTGCTCGTACACCTCGGCGGCCGGTACGACCCGGTCGACCAGGCCGATCTCGAGCGCCTCGGCGGCCTTGACCTGACGGCCCGTGAAGATGAGGTCCTTGGCCTTGGACGGGCCGACCAGCCGGGGCAGGCGCTGGGTGCCGCCGGCGCCCGGGATCAGGCCGAGGAGGATCTCGGGCTGGCCGAGCTTGGCGTTGTCGGCGGCGATGCGGAAGTCCGCGCACAGGGCCAGTTCGCAGCCGCCGCCGAGGGCGTAGCCGGTGACGGCCGCGACGACGGGCTTGGGGATGCGGGCCACGGCCGTGAAGGCGTCCTGGAGGCCGCGGGAGCGCAGGATCATCGCGGCGTGATCCATGTTCTGCATCTCCTTGATGTCCGCGCCCGCCGCGAACACCCGCTCGCCGCCGTAGATCACCACGGCGCGTACGTCGTCGCGGCGCGTGACCTCCTCGGCGAGTTCCTTCAGCCGGTCCTGGGTGGCGATGTCCAGCGCGTTCATCGGCGGACGGTCGAGGCGCAGCGTGCCGACGCCTTCGGCGACTTCGAGATTCACGGTCATGCAGGCAGGTTAACGGGGACTAACGGCGACCGGGTCGGTGCGCTCGATCACACTCGGCCGGGGGTCTGGGGGTTGTCCCCCAGGCAGACACAGCACGGGGACTAACGCGGGCGGGCCCGGTGCCGTTCCTCACAGCACCGGGCCCGCCCGTCGGTGCGGGCTCACTTCGTCCAGTCCGCCCACGACATGTTCCAGCCGTTGAAGCCGTTGGACGGGTCCACCGTGCGTTCGTCCGCGTGCTGGACGATCACCACGTCGCCGATGAGCGAGTGGTCGAAGAACCAGGCCGCCGGGGTGGAGCTGTCGTAGCCGCCCTGCACGTCCCGCAGGCCGATGCAGCCGTGGCTGGCGTTGTAGTTGCCGAAGGCGTCGCCGCCCCAGTAGTTGCCGTGGGCGAAGGTGCCGGAGCCGGTCAGGCGCATGGCATGCGGGACGTCCTTGATGTCGTACTGCTTGCCGTAGCCCACCGTCTCGCTGTCCATGCGGGTCTCGGTGAGCTTCTCGCTGATGACCATCTGGCCGTTCCAGGTGTCGTAGCCGGGCTTGCCGGTGGTGACCGGGAGGGTCCTGACGACCTTTCCGTCCTGGGTGATCTTCATCGTGTGCTTCGCGGCGTCCACGACGGAGACCTGGTTGCGGCCGATCGTGAACGTCACGGTCTTGTGCTGCTTGCCGTAGACGCCGGAGCGGCCCTCGACGCCGTCGAGGTTCAGGTCGACGGTGACCTTCGTGCCTTCCTTCCAGTACTTCTCGGGGCGGAAGTCGAGGCGGTCGTTGCCGAACCAGTGGCCCTCGACGTCGACCGCGGGCTGCGTCGTGATCCTGATGGACTTCTCGACGGCCTGCGGATTCGTGATGCCCCGCGTGAAGTTGACGGAGAACGGCATGCCCACGCCGACGGTGGAGCCGTCCTCGGGGGTGAAGGTGCCGAGGAAGGTGTTCTTCGGGGTGAGGGTGGTGAAGGTGGAGTCCTCGGCGCTCTCGCGGCCCTCGGAGTCCTTCGCGACCGCGTGCACCCTGTACGTGGTGGCCGCGGCCAGGTGGGTCGACGGCGTCCAGGACGCGCCCCCGCCGCTGATGCTGCCGTCGACCTTCGCGCCCTTGGCGTCCTTGACGGTCACCTCGGTCAGCCTGCCCTTGGCGACGTCGACCTTCAGCGCGCCGCTGGTGTCGACGCCGGTGGCGCCGGACTTGGGCGATATGGTGACGGCCGCCGCCGACTGCTGCTTGCCCTGCTGGGTACTGGAGCCCTTGCCGTCGGCCCCCGCCCCCTTGCCGCCGCCCCCGCCGCACGCGGCGAGCGACAGCACCAGGGCGCCGGATATCAGCGCCCATCCTGTGTTCCCACGGCCTCGCCGTCCCGCCGCCGACGCCCCCGATATGGGCCGCACGTTCAAGTCGTCTCCCCTCGCCGGACCTGGTCAGGCCCGCTCCCCACCACACTGGTGCGCGCATATTAACCGCCTGGTTTTGAGCTCGGTGTCAGGCGAATGTCACCGTTCCGTCGCAACTTGCGCCCGCACCCCCGCCCGTACCGAAAGCCCCTCCCCCGGTTACTTCACCGCGCTGCCCGTATTCCACTCCTGCCAGGTCATGTTCCAGCCGCCGAGGCCGTTGTCCGGGGCCACCGTCCGGTCCCGGCTGCCCACGACCTCCACGACGTCGCCGATGAGGCTGCGGTCGAAGAACCAGCCCGCGGGCGTGGCCGAACTGCCGCCCTTGACATCCATGAGCCCCACGCATCCGTGACTGACGTTGACGTGCCCGGGGGCGTCCGGCGACCAGTAGTTGCCGTGCAGATAGGTGCCGGAGGCGGTGAGCTTCATGGCGTGCGGGACGTCGGGGATGTCGTACTCGCCGCCGAAGCCGACCGTGCGGCTGTTCATGCGGGTGACGTCCTTCATGTCCATCACCACCATCTTGCCGTTGTACGTCGGGTTGCGCGGGCCGCCCGCCGTGATCGGCACCGTGGCGAGGAGCTGGCCGTCGCGGCGTACCTCCATGGTGTGCTTCGCCGCGTCCACCAGGGAGACCTGGCTGCGGCCGACGGTGAAGGCGAAGGTCTTGTCCTGCAACCCGTAGACGCCGGGCGCCCCCTGGACGTCGCGCAGGCCCAGGTGGACGGTGACCTCGGTGCCGGGTTTCCAGTACCGCTCGGGGCGGAAGTCCAGCCGGCTGCCCCCGAACCAGTGCGGACGGATCTCGACGGGCGGCCGCGCGCTGACCCGGACGGCGCGTTCGACGGCGGCCCGGTCGGCGATCCCCCGGCTGAAGACGAGCGAAACGATCATGCCGGTGCCGACGACGGCACGGTTCTCGGGGGTGACGTAGGCGATGAACCGCTGGTCGGGGACGAGGGTGGTGAAGGTGGTGTGCCGGGCCGAGCGGCGGCCGTCCGCGTCGCGCGCCACCACGTCGACGATGTACCGGGCGGCGAGCGCGAGCCGGTCGTCGTCGGGCCGCCAGCTCCGTCCGTCAGCGCTGACGTGCCCGCGGACCGGGGAGACCTGCGCGTCCTGCTCCCTGACGACGGTCACCTTCTCCAGCCGCCCTTCCGGCACCCGGATCCGCAGCCGCTCGCCGGGGCGGACGCCCGTGCCGGCGTCGTCGGGGCTGACGCGGATGACGTCCTGTGGCGCCCGGGGCTTGTCGTACGCCCCGAGCTGACCGGAGCCCCCGGAACAGCCCGCCAGCAGTGCCGCCCCTGTCAGTACCGCGGCCAGCGCGGCCCCCGCGCGCCGTGCGCGTCCTTGTACGTGCCTCACGCGGGGCTCAACGACCGGGCCCGCCCGGGGGAAACGTGAGTGCGAGGCACGCACTGGGCAGAAGACAGGGAAGGACGACACGTTGGGGAGCCTCCGGAGGGGGACCCCAGCCCGAACAGGAGCCGCACGGGGGCGCAGCCGTGCCGGAGGGCCGAGCGGGATGCTCTTCGGGCGGTGGACTGCGCCGTCCCCCGGGCTGGAAGAGGGGCCGACAGGTGACGAGCGCAGCGGAGCGGCGGGCACCGGCCGGGCAGCCGGCCCTCGGGACCGGGCAGCAGCCTGCCGGGCTGAACGGCGTCCGGCACGCCGCGGCGCCGGCCCCGGTGGTCTGGCCGGGCGCGCCGACCCCGCTCGGGGCCCGGTTCCGGACCGGCCCGGACGGGGTCGCGGGCACCAACTTCGCCCTGTGGGCGGGCGGGGCGGAGGCGGTCCGGGTCTGCCTGTTCGACGAGGGCGGCCGCGAGACCCAGGTCCGGCTGACCGAACTGACGCACGAGATATGGCACGGCTTCGTACCGGGCGTGATGCCGGGCCAGCGCTACGGCTACCGGGTGGACGGCCGCTGGGACCCGTGGACCGGCGCCCGCTGGAACCCGGCCAAGCTGCTGCTGGACCCGTACGCGCGGGCGGTGGACGGCGAGTTCGGGCTACCGCCCGAGGTGTACGGGCACGTCCGGGACTGGCCCGAGCAGTACGTCGCCGACACCGTGCGCGACGAGCGGGACTCGGCGCCGTACGTGCCGAAGGGTGTCGTCGTCGACGATGACGACGACTGGGGGGACGACCGCCGGCCGAAGACCCCCTGGGCCGACTCCGTCCTCTACGAGCTGCACGTGCGCGGCTTCACCAAGCTGCACCCCGGCATCCCGGAGGAGCTGCGCGGCACGTACGCCGGGTTGGCGCACCCGGCCGCGATCGAGCACCTGACCCGGCTGGGGGTGACGGCCGTGGAGCTGCTCCCCGTCCACCAGTTCGCGCACGAGGACCACCTGCTGCGCCGGGGCCTCGTCAACTACTGGGGCTACAACTCCATCGGCTACTTCGCCCCGCACGCCGGCTACGCGGCCACCGGGACGACGGGCCAGCAGGTCGGCGAGTTCAAGCGGATGGTGCGCGCGCTGCACGCGGCCGGCATCGAGGTGATCCTCGACGTGGTCTACAACCACACTGCGGAAGCTGGGGAGTTGGGGCCGACGCTCTCCCTGAAGGGCATCGACAACCGCGGCTACTACCGGCTCCAGGCGGACGCCCGCCGCTACGCCGACTACACCGGCTGCGGCAACACGCTGCACGTCGTCCAGCCCCAGGTGCTGCGGCTGATCACCGACTCGCTGCGCTACTGGGTGACCGAGATGGGCGTCGACGGCTTCCGCTTCGACCTCGCGGCGGCGCTGGCCCGCTCGATGCACGACGTCGACATGCTCTCCCCGTTCCTGGCGGTCATCGCGCAGGACCCGGTGCTGCACCGGGTGAAGCTGATCGCCGAGCCGTGGGACATCGGCTCGGGCGGCTACCAGGTCGGCGCCTTCCCGCCCCTGTGGACGGAGTGGAACGACCGCTACCGCGACGCGGTCCGGGACTTCTGGCGCCAGGCCCTGCCGGACGTGCGGGAGATGGGCTACCGCCTGTCCGGCTCCAGCGACCTGTACGCCTGGGGCGGCCGCCGCCCGTACGCCTCGGTCAACTTCGTCACCGCCCACGACGGGTTCACGCTGCGCGACCTGGTGTCGTACGAGCGCAAGCACAACGAGGCCAACGGCGAGGACAACCGCGACGGCACCGACGACAACCGCTCCTGGAACTGCGGCGCGGAGGGCGAGACACGGGACGAGCGGATCCGGTCGCTGCGCCGCCGCCAGCTCCGCAACCTCCTGACCACCCTGCTGCTGTCCACCGGTGTGCCGATGCTGGTCGCCGGCGACGAACTCGGCCGCACCCAGGGCGGCAACAACAACGCCTACTGCCAGGACAACGAGATCGGCTGGCTGGACTGGTCGCTGACGGCCGAACCGGGCTGGCGGGCGCTGACCGACCTGACCGCCCGCCTGATCGCCCTGCGCCACCGGCACCCGGTGCTGCACCGCCGCGCCTTCTTCTCCGGCCGCGCGCACTCGGCGGACGGGCTGCGCGACCTCGCCTGGTTCACCCCACGGGGCACGGAGATGACCGAGGCCGACTGGTACGCCCCCGCGGCCACGCTCGGCATGTACCTCTCCGGCCGGGACATCCCCGGCCGTGACGAGCGGGGGGCGCCGGTCGTGGACGACAGCTTCCTCGCGGTGCTGCACGCGGGCGGGGAACCGACCGGGTTCGTGCTGCCGGGCGCGCCGTGGGCGCAGCGGTACGAGGTGCTCGTGGACACCGACCGCGAGGACCAGGCGGAGCCGCCGGGCACGGTGCATCCGGCGGGGGAGCGGATCACGGTGCCGGGGCGGTGCGTGCTGCTGCTGAAAGTGCTCTGAGGGGCTGAGGGGGCCTGAGCCGGTGTGCGGGCCGGCTCAGCCCAGGATGCCCCGGTCGTACCCCGTCGCCACCGCCGCCGCGCGGTCGTTGACGCCCAGCTTGGCGTACAGGTGGGTGAGGTGGGTCTTCACCGTGGCCTCGCTGATGAACAGTTCGCGGGCGATCTCACGGTTCGACGTGCCCCTGGCCACCAGGGCGAGGACCTCGCGTTCGCGGGCCGACAGCGGTTCGCCGGACGGGGCACGGGGGGTGCGGACCGCGTGGACCAGGCGGGAGGCGACCGCCGGGGAGAGGACCGTACGACCCTCGGCGGCGGCCCGCACACCGGTGAACAGCTCGTCGCGCGGGGCGTCCTTCAGCAGGTAGCCGGTCGCGCCCGCCTCGATCGCGGGGAGGGTGTCGGAGTCGGTGTCGTAGGTGGTGAGGACCAGGACCTTGGCGCGGGCGCCCCGGCGGGTCAGCTCGCGGATCGCGTCGACGCCCGAGCCGCCCGGCATCCGCAGGTCCATCAGGATCACGTCCGGGTCCAGGGCAGCGGCCCGCGCCACCGCCTCGACGCCGTCCGCGGCCTCCCCGAGCACGCGGAAGCCCGGCGCCGACTCGAACATGCCGCGCAGGCCGTCGCGGACGACCGGGTGGTCGTCCACGATCAGCAGGGAAATCACGGTCTCAGCGGTCATCGCCGACCAACGGTACGCGAGCCGACACCGCCGTGCCGTGACCGGGTTCGGACTCCACGGTCAGGGCGCCCGCGATGCGCTCGGCGCGGGCCCGCATGCCGTCCAGGCCGAAGCCGCCGGCGCGGGTGCGGGGCGGTACGGCAGCGGGATCGAAGCCCGTGCCGTCGTCGCGGACGTCGAGGGTGACCTCGTCGCCCATGAAGGAGAGGGTGACCCCGACCCGGGTCGCGCGGGCGTGCCGGGCGGCGTTGGACAGCGCCTCCTGGGCGATGCGCAGCAGCGTCGCCGAGACCTCGTCGTGCAGCTGCTCGGTGGTGCCGGTGACCGTGAACTCGGCCCGCACGCCCGTGCGTTCGCCCCATTCCGCGACCGTCTTCTTCAGCGCCTCGGGCAGCCCGTCGGCCATGAGCTCCACCGGCGCCAGGTTGTGCACCGACCGGCGGGCCTCGCCGAGGCTGTGCCGGGCCAGCGTGGAGGCGCGCTCCAGATGGGTGCGGGCGGTGGTCAGGTCGGGGGCGTTCGCGACGACCTGGAGCTGCGCGATGATCCCGGTCAGGCCCTGGGCGATGGTGTCGTGGATCTCGGCGGCGAGTCGGCGCCGCTCGTCGGCCACGCCCGCCTCCCGCGCCTGGACGAGGAGCTGGGTGTGCAGGGCCGCGTTCTCGTCGAGGGCCTGCTGCAGCGCCGTGTTGGTGCGCTCCAGCTCGGCGATGGTGTCGGCCTGGACACTGAGCCGGGCCTGCTCCTGCTCGGCGAACCGGGTGAACACGCTGACCATCCCCATGTTGACGCCCAGCACGAGGAAGAAGCCGAGCCACATGACCAGCCCGTGCGGCGGCCAGCCGCCCACCTCGCTGCCGGCCATGGTGACGGCGGTCAGGAAGAGTCCCGGCAGCACCAGCCGGCGCGGCAGCTCCCGGCCGGCGGTGTAGTAGCCGCTCACGGCGTAGAAGGCGAAGAACGGGTTGGCCCAGGTCAGCACGAAGGCGACGGACCAGCGCAGGAGGTAGAGGGACACACCCGTCCGGCTCGGGCCCGGCCGCCTGCGCTTCACCCTGCCCCAGTACAGCTGCAGCACGGCGGCCACGGGCACGAGGACCGTGCAGACGATCATTCCGGGCCGGTCCATGCCGACCGGCCGGGCGGAGATCGCCGCCGCGACGACACCGACGACCAGCAGCGCCCAGGGCCCCCAGGTGTCGAAGGAGGCCCGGGGCGGCTGCTGCACGGTGCTCGTCATGCCCCCAGTGTCCGGCACGGCCCGCTCACTCCCAGCGGAACCAGCGCACGGCGGCGCCGGTGAGCAGCACCGTCCACGCCGCGAGCACCCCGAGGTGCCCCCAGGCCGGCCAGTCGCCGGAGGCGGCCTGGTCCAGGGCGCGGGCCGCCGCACCGAACGGGGTCAGCTGGACCACCCTGGCCAGCGCGTGCGGCATGGACCGCACCGGGATCCACACGCCCGCGCTGAACATCATCGGGAAGAGCACCATCGACCCGATGGCACCGGCGACCTTCGTCGTCCGGGAGAGCGCCGAGACGACGCTGCCGAGCGCGAGGGCGGACGCCGCCGCGAGCAGCAGGGCCAGCAGATAGCCGGCCGGCTGCCGGGGCAGCGTCACCCCGAAGGCCGCCCGGCCGACCACGAGCGCGAGCACCGCCGAGGCCAGCGCGGCCACGCCCTGGACGGCCATCTGTGCCGCCAGCAGCGCCGAGGGGCGCACCGGCGTGACGGACATGCGGCGCAGGATGCCGCGCTCCCGGTAGCCGGTGAGGACCTGCGGCAGCCCCTGCGCCCCGGACATGATCAGCGCGATCAGTACGGCGATGGGCACGTAGACGTCGACCGGCCGCAGCCCGCCCATCGACGCGTCGGCATGACGGAACGAGGGGATGGAGCCGAGGATCGCCAGCAGCAGCGAGGGGAACAGGAAGATCCAGAAAATGGTGGCCGGTTCCCGGCGCAGCAGCCGGAACTCGGTGCGCAGCACGGCGGTGTTCACGCGGCTTCCTCCTCGGCGGGGCCTGCGGTCAGGTCCAGGAACGCGTCGTCCAACGTGGCGTCGACGACCCGGAGCTGGCGGGCGGTGATGTGGTGGCGGGCGAGCAGGGTGATGACGGCGTCCACGGTCTCGTCGGTGCCGGACAGCGTGATCCGCTCCCCCTTGCGCTCGACCGAGGCGAGCGCGGGCAGCGCGGCGAGCTCACGCTCGTCCAGCGGCGCGGACGGGCTGAAGCTGATGACCGTGGCGCCCGCCGAGCGGCGGATGAGCCCGGAGGGGGTGTCCAGCGCGGCGATCCGCCCCCGGTCGATGACGGCGATCCGGTCGCACAGCCGCTGCGCCTCCTCCATGAAGTGGGTGACCAGCAGCACGGTGACCCCGCTCGCGCGGACTTCCTCGATCAGCTGCCAGGTGTCGCGCCGGGCGCGCGGGTCCAGGCCGGTGGTCAGCTCGTCCAGCACCACGGCGCGGGGCCCGCCGACGAGTGCCAGCGCGATGAACAGGCGCTGCTGCTGACCGCCGGACAGCTTGCCGAAGCGGGTGCTCAACTTGCCCGTCAGGCCGAGTCGTTCGGCGAGGGGCCGCCAGTCGGCGGGGCGCGGGTAGAACGCGGAGTACAGCTCCAGCGCCTCGCGCACGGTGAGCTTGGCCTGGAGTTCGCTCTGCTGCAGCTGGGCGCCGAGCACGCGCGCGACCTCCGCGTGGTCGGCGACGGGATCGTGGCCGAGGACCCGGACCCGGCCGCCGTCGGGGACCCGCAGGCCCTCGACGCACTCCACGGTGGTGGTCTTGCCGGCGCCGTTGGGGCCGAGGATCCCGAAGATCTCGCCCTCCTCGACGGTGAAGGAGACACCGTCGACCACGGCGCGGCCGCCGTACGACTTGCGCAGATCGGTGACTTCGATGACGGATGGCATGCTCCGAGCATTGCGCCCCGGAACCCCGCGGCACATCGGCCGACCCGCTCGAAGCCGCATCCGCCGATCGGTTGATGCCGCCCTACGACTCCTCGCGCGCGCAGGTCGTAGGACCAGCGACGGAGCCGCCTCCGGCCGAAACTCGGTGGGCGATGTCAGTGCCGGTCCGTACGCTCGCGGTGATGCCCACGACACGTGCAACCACCGAGGACCGATCGGCCGTCCGCACGCTGCTGCGGCTGTGGCCGTACGTACGCCCCGTGCGCGCACGGCTGTTCACGGCCGCGTTCGTCGCCGTCGTGGCCTCCTGCACGGGGCTGGTGATCCCGCTCGTCCTGAAGTGGATGGTCGACGGACCGGTCGCCGACCGCGACCCGGGCGGCGTGTGGCTCGGTGCCCTGTACCTGTTCCTGCTGGGCGTCGCCGAGGCGCTGCTGTTCGGTCTGCGCCGGTGGCTGGTGGCCCGTCCGCTCTCGCGCGTGGAGGCGCGGATGCGGGCGGGGCTGTACGGGCGGCTGCAACGGCTGCCGGTGAGCTTCCACGACCGCTGGGCCTCGGGCCAACTGCTGTCCCGGGGCACCACGGACCTGATGCTGCTGCGCCAGTTCCTCGCCTTCCCGCTGACGTTCCTGCTGGTCAACGGTGTGACCATCCTGGTCGGCGTGGTGATCATGCTGGCGCAGGACTGGGTGCTGGGGCTCGTCATCCTCGGACCCACGATCCCGGTGATGTGGACCTGCGCGGTCTTCGAGCGGCGGTACGCCACGGTGGCCCGGGCGGCGCAGGACCAGGTCGGCGACCTGACGACGGTGGTCGAGGAGAGCGTGCTCGGCATCCGCGTCGTCAAGGGCTTCGGCCGCCACCGCAGCCAGACGCACGCCTTCCGCGAACTGGCGCTCACGCTGCGCGGCACCGAACTGCGCAAGGCCCGGCTGCTGGCCGTCATCTGGGGCGTCATCGTGACCCTGCCCGAGCTGGCGATCGGGGCGGCACTGGTGCTGGGGGTGGTGCGGGTGTCCGACGGCGGCCTGTCGGCGGGCACCCTGGTCGCCTTCCTGAGCACGGCACTCGCCCTGCGCTGGCCGGTGGACTCCATCGGCTTCCTGCTGGCCATGAGCCAGGAGGCGGCAACGGCCACGGAACGCTACTTCGAGGCGATGGACGAGGCTCCGGAGGAGGACTCGGCAACGGCTGGACACGGGGAAGGCCCGGCCGCCCGGCGCGGGGAGGACTCGATCACCCGGCACGGGGAGGTCTCAGCCGCCCGGCGTGAGCGCGGTGGACCGCGCGCGCACTCCGCCGCCGGGCTCCGGTTCGAGAACGTCCGGTTCCGGTACCCCGACGCGGACCCCGCCTCGCCGCCCCTCCTCACCCGCATCGACCTGCACATCCGCCCTGGTGAGTCCATGGCGCTGGTCGGTGCGACCGGGAGCGGGAAGACGACGCTCACCGCGCTCGTGCCGCGACTGCACGAGATCACCTCGGGGCGGATCACCCTCGACGGCGTCGACATCACCGAGATGCCCCGCGAGGAGCTGCGCGCCAGGGTGGCCGTGGCCTTCGAGGAGCCCACGCTCTTCTCGGCGAGCGTCGGCGAGAACGTCCTCATGGGTGCCGGGCCGGACGCGGGCGAGCCGGAGTTGGAGCGGGCGCTGGACGTCGCGCAGGCCGCCGGCTTCGTGCACGCCCTCCCGCAGGGCGCCGGCACCCGGGTCGGCGAGCAGGGCCTCAGCCTGTCCGGCGGTCAGCGCCAGCGCCTCGCGCTAGCCCGCGCAGTCGTCGGCAGACCGGACTTCCTGGTCCTGGACGACCCGCTGTCCGCCCTCGACGTGCACACGGAGGCGGCCGTGGAGTCCGCCCTGCGCCAGGTCCTCGCCGACACCACCGCGTTGATCGTGGCCCACCGCCCGTCCACGGTGCTGCTCGCCGACCGGGTCGCCCTGCTCTCGGGCGGCCGGATAGCCGCCGTCGGCACGCACCACGAACTGCTGCGCACCAACGCCGAGTACGCGCATCTGATGTCCGGGGAGTCCGGGCACTCCAGGGACGGGGAGGAATCCCGTTGACCACCACGACCGCCTCCACCCCCACCTCCGACGACGACGAACTCCCCGGTCCCGGGCGGCAGACGGCCGCGGGGAGGGCCGCGCCGGGGGCCGACGGCGCGGACGACGCCTTCGACCGGGACGTCCTGCCCACCGCGCCCGGCGCCACCGCCGCCCTGCTGCGCTCCCTGCTCGCCCCTCTGAAGGGCAGGGCGGTACGGACCACGGTCCTGCTGCTGCTCCAGCAGGCGGCCGTGCAGACGGGCCCGCTGATCGTGGCGTACGCCATCGACAACGCCGTACCCGCGTTCCGTGACCACCGAAGCGGCCCGCTGATCGCGGTGGCCGTCGGCTGTCTGCTGTGCGCGCTGCTCTCCGGCGCCCTCCAGGCCGCGTTCATCGAGACCTGCGCGCGCGTCAGCCAGGACGTGCTGCTGGACCTGCGCGGCCGGATCTTCCGGCACGCGCAGGCACTGAGCGTCGACTTCCACGAGCGCTACACCTCCGGCCGGCTGATATCCCGCTCCACGACGGACGTCGAGTCGCTGCGCGAGCTGCTGAACGACGGGCTCCAGGAGCTGGTGACCGTCGTGCTGTCCTTCGTCTACATCTCCGCGCTGCTGCTGTGGCTGGACCTCGGCCTGGGCGCGCTCGCGGTGGCCTCCCTCGCGCCGCTGTACCTGCTCGTGCGCCTGTACCAGCGGCGGGTGGGGCGGGTGTACCGGGCCCGGTCCACGGCGATCGCGGCGGTGATCGTGAAGTTCGTGGAGACGATGAACGGCATCCGCCCGGTGCGCACCTTCCGCCGGGAGGCCGTGAACGACGCCGAGTTCGCCGTGCTGAACCGGCGGCACGAGCGGACGAACGGCGACGCGCTGCTGGAGATGGCCCGCTATGTGGTCGGCTCCCGGCTGGTGGCCAACACGGCGGTGGCGGGGATCGTTCTGTGGGGCGCCTACCGGGTGGCGACCGGCTCGCTGGAGCTGGGCGTGCTGGCGGCGGCGGTCCTCTACCTCCGCCGCCTCTACGACCCCATCGACCGGCTCGGCATGTTCCTGAACGCCTACCAGTCGGCTGCGGCCTCCCTGGAGAAGATCGCCGGCCTGCTGGCCCAGACCCCGTCCGTGCCCGAGCCGACGGCGCCCCGCGAACTCCCGCCGCCGAAGGGCGACGTGCCCGGACGCGAGGTCGTCTTCGACGCGGTCCGCTTCGGCTACCGCACCGGCGGCGAGGTGCTGCCCCGCTTCGATCTGACCCTCCCGGCCGGACAGACGGTCGCCGTGGTCGGCTCCACGGGCGCGGGCAAGTCCACCCTCGCCAAGCTGCTGGCCCGCTTCTACGACCCCACCGGCGGCCGCGTCCTGCTCGACGGCGTGGACCTGCGGGAACTGCCCACGCCGGAGCTGCGGCGCGGGGTGGTCATGGTGACCCAGGAGGCGTTCCTGTTCTCCGGGACGGTCGCGGACAACATCGCCGTCGGCCGGGCCGACGCCACCCGCGAGGAGATCGAGCGGGCCGCGAAGGCGATCGGCGCGCACGCGTTCATCAGCGCGCTGCCCGACGGCTACGACACCGACGTACGCAAGCGCGGCGGCCGTATCTCGGCCGGGCAACGCCAACTGGTCGCCTTCGCCCGGGCGTTGCTGGCCGACCCGGCGGTGCTGATCCTGGACGAGGCGACCAGCTCCCTGGACATCCCGGGCGAGCGGGCGGTGCAGCGGGCGATGACGACGGTGCTGCGGGGGCGTACGGCGGTGGTGATCGCGCACCGCCTGTCGACGGTCGAGATCGCGGACCGGGTCCTGGTCATGGAGCACGGCCGCATCGTCGAGGACGGCCCACCGGCCGACCTCGTCTCGGGCCCGGGCCGCTTCGCGGAGCTGCACAGGACCTGGCGGGACAGCCTGGCGTAGGCCCAGGGCGACGCGAACGGGGGACGGATGATCGACGCGTACGAGGAACCGGGTGTGCCCGACACCCGCGGCGGCTGGCGGTTTCTGTGGTGGCTGGTGTGGCGGCAGCGGGGGCGGTCGCTGGCCGGTGCCACGCTGGCCAGCGTGTGGATGGTGCTGCTGGCCGCGCAGCCGTACATGGTGGCGCGGGCCGTGGACGACGGGCTGGTGCCGGGGCGGCTGGGGGTGCTGGCCGCGTGGGCGGGGGCGATGTTCGTGCTGGGCGCGGGCAACGCCTGGCTGAGCATCATGCGGCACCGCACGATGACCCGGGTGCGGATGGACGCCAACTTCCGCACGGTGAAGGCGGTCGTGGGGCATGTGGTGCGGCTCGGGGACGCGCTGCCGCGCCGGGCGGGGGCCGGGGAGGTCGTGACCATCGGCGTCGGCGACGTACAGGTGATCGCGCAGTCGCTCACCGCCGTCGGGCCGGGCGTCGGCTCGATGGTGGTGTACGTGGTGGTCGCCGGGCTGCTGTTCACCGTCTCGGCGCCGCTCGCCGCCGTGGTCCTGCTCGGGCTGCCGGTGCTCGCGCTGGTCACCGGGCCGCTGACGCTGCGCCTGCAGCACGCGGAGAGCGAGTACCGGGAGCGGCAGGGCGTGCTGACCGCCCGCATCGGGGACCTCGCGGGGGGCCTGCGCGTCCTCAACGGGCTGGGCGGGAAGTCGCTGTTCGCCGACGGGTTCCGTACGGACTCGCAGGCGCTGCGCGCGCAGGGGTACCGGGTGGGCGCGGTGGCCAGCTGGGTGCAGGCGCTCGGCGTGGGCCTGCCCACCCTGTTCCTCGCCGTCGTGACCTGGCTCGGTGCCCGGCTGACGGCCCAGGGGCACATCAGCGTCGGCCAGTTGGTGTCGGTGTACGGCTATGTCGCGGTGCTGATCGGGCCGGTGGCGTTCATGGTGCAGATGGCCTACGAGCTGAACCGTGGCGTGGTGGCCGCGCGTCGGGTCGTAGGGCTGCTGCGCCTCGCGCCGGACCCGGACGTGGGCACGCGGCCCGCGCCCGCCGGGCCGGCCGAGCTGCACGACCCCGTGTCCGGGGTGCGGATCGCGCCGGGCCGGCTGACCGTGCTGGCCGCCGCCCGGCCCGCCGAGGCGACCGCCGTCGTCGACCGGCTCGGCCGCTTCGGCCCGACCGACGCCACCTGGGGCGGGGTGCGGCTGGACGCGATCCCGCTGGCCGACGTACGCGCGCGCGTGCTGGTCGCGGACAACGAGGCCGACCTGTTCGCCGGGCCGCTGCGGGAGGTCGTGGCCGCCGAGGGCGCGGTCGGGGAGGCTGCGCTGCGGCGGGCGCTGTACGCCGCAGCGGCCGACGACGTCGTACGCGGGCTGCCGGAGGGGGCCGACTCGGCCGTCGCCGGGCAGGGCCGCAGTCTCTCCGGTGGCCAGCGCCAGCGGGTGCGGCTGGTACGGGCGTTGCTGGCCGACCCCGAGGTGCTGCTGGCCGTGGAGCCGACCTCGGCGCTGGACGCGCACACGGAGGCGACGGTGGCCGAACGGCTGCGGGCGGCGCGCGAGGGCCGTACGACGGTGGTGACGTCGACGTCGCCGCTGGTGCTGGACCGCGCGGACACGGTGGTGTTCCTGGCCGACGGCAAGGTCGCGGCGCACGGCCCGCACCGGCGGCTGCTGGCCGAGGAGCCGGCGTACCGGGCCCTGGTCGCCCGGGACGTGGAGGCCGGGAACACCGAGGATGCCGCGGACACGGAAGGGGTCGCAGGGTGACGGCGGGCGTGCCGGGTGAGGGGTTGCTGCCGGTCGCGGACCGGGCGCAGGTGCGGCGGGCCGTGGTGCGGCTGGTGCGGGCCGACGGGCGGGCGTTCGCCGCCGCGGTGCTGCTCAACGCGCTGGCGGCCGCGGCGGGACTGGCCGGGCCGTGGCTGGTCGGGCGCATCGTCGACGAGGTGCGCGCCGGGCACGGGGTCGGGGCGGTGGACCGGCTCGCGCTGTGGATCCTGCTGTGTTCGCTCGCGCAGCTGCTGCTGGCCCGCTGGGCGCGGCACGTGGGCTACCGGTTCGGGGAGCGGATGCTGGCCCGGGTGCGCGAGGAGTACGTCGAGCGGGTGCTGGCGCTGCCCGCGTCCGTGGTGGAGCGGGCCGGGACGGGTGACCTGACGGCGCGGGGGACGGCGGACGTGGCGACCGTCGGCAGCACGCTGCGGGACGTCGGTCCGGAACTGCTGGTCGACTCCGTGCAGGCGCTGTTCGTGCTGGGCGCGGTGTTCGCGCTGGACCCGCTGTTCGGGGCGTTCGGGGTGCTCGCGCTGACCCCGATCTGGCTGTCGCTGCGCTGGTATCTGCGGCGGGCCCGGGACGGCTATCTCGCCGAGGGCGCGGCGACGTCCGAGGTGGCGGAGATCGTCGCCTCGACGGCGGCCGGGGCCCGCACGGTCGAGGCGTTCGGGCTGCGGCAGCGGCGGATCACGGCCGGCCGGGACGCGCTGGAGACATCCCGCCGGACCCGTTTCTACACGCTGTTCCTGCGGACGGTGTTCTTCCCGGCGGTCGACATCACCTACACCGTGCCCGTGGCGGGGATCCTGCTGCTGGGCGGCTGGCTGCACGAGCGGGGCTCGGTCGGGGTGGGCGCGGTGGTGGCGGCGGCGCTGTATCTGCGGCAGTTCACCGAGCCGCTGGACCAGATCCTGATGCGGGTGGAGCAACTGCAGAGCAGCGGCGCCTCGTTCGCGCGCGTGGAGGGGCTGGCGGCGCGGGCGCCCCGCGGGGACGCAGGGACGGGCTCGCCGGTGCCGGCGGACGACCGTGTCGACGTGCGGGGCGTGCGGTACGCCTACGAGCGCGGCGGCGAGGTGCTGCGCGGGGTGGACCTGACGGTGCGGCCCGGGGAGCGGCTCGCGGTGGTGGGGCCCTCCGGGGCCGGCAAGACGACGCTGAGCCGGCTGCTCGCGGGCATCGACCGGCCCGGGTCCGGCGCGGTGACGGTGGGCGGGGTGCCGGTCGCCGATCTCGAGCCGGAGCTGCTGCGCCGCCAGGTGGTGCTGGTGACGCAGGAGCACCATGTGTTCCTCGGCACGGTCCGGGACAACCTCCTGATCGCCGAACCGGAGGCCACGGACGACGCCCTGTGGGCGGCGCTGGCGGCGGTGGGCGCCGACGCGTGGGTGCGCGACCTGCCGGCCGGCCTGGACACCCGGCTGGGTACGGGCGGCACGGCCACCGACGGCTCGCAGGCCCAGCAACTCGCCCTGGCCCGTGTGGTGCTGGCCGACCCGCACACCCTGATCCTGGACGAGGCGACGGCGCTGCTGGACCCCACCACGGCCCGCCACACCGAACGCGCCCTCGCCGCCGTTCTGGAGGGACGTACGGTCATCGCCATCGCGCACCGCCTGCACACCGCGCACGACGCCGACCGCGTGGCGGTCATGGAGGACGGCCGCCTCTCGGAACTGGGCACGCACGAGGAGCTGGTGACGGCGGGCGGGGCGTACGCGGCGCTGTGGCGGACCTGGCACGGGGACGCCCGCTGAGGGGCGCTTCCCGCCGGGCAGTCCGCATACCGGACATGAACATCCGGTCAACGGACCGTTTCCGGCCAAGTTTGTGACGCGGTCCTGACAGACATACCCATCCCCTGCCACTCTTCCCTGGCCGACTCACAGCAACCCCACAACTGCACGCGCACGCACGCGAGTCGGCCCGCACGACCCCGCACCTCGTTTCGCGCACGTCCTGTTCTGCCCGGACGCCCCGACCTCTCGTCCGGTCTCCCCTGGCCGCACGACCCGCGGCCACGCAGAAGGAGTCAGTGTTGAGACGCAATTCCTCTCGCGGACGCACCTCCCACACCCCGCAGTTCCGCACCGCCCACCGCCGCAGCGCCGCGCTCGCCCTCGCCGGTGTCGCCGCGCTGATCGCCGCCGCCGTCCAGACGGGCGCGGCCAGTGCCGCACCGGCGGCCACCCCGCGGCCCGCCACGACGAACCCGGCGCACACGGCACTCAGGCTCTCGCCCTCGCAGCGCGCCGAGCTGCTGCGCGACGCCGATGCCACGAAGGCCGCGACGGCACGCTCGATCGGCCTCGGCAGCCAGGAGAAGCTGGTCGTCAAGGACGTCGTCAAGGACGCCGACGGCACGCTGCACACCCGCTACGAGCGGACGTACGCCGGTCTGCCCGTCCTCGGCGGCGACCTGGTGGTGGACACGAACAAGTCCCGCAAGACCATGGACGTCATCCGTGCCACGAACGCCACCGTGAAGGTCCCCGGCCTCACCCCGAAGGTCTCCCGGGCCGCGGCCGAGCAGCAGGCCGTGCGGCGGGCGAAGGCGCGCGGCGGCACGAAGTCGGCCGCCTCCGGCGTCCGCAAGGTGATCTGGGCCGCCACGGGCAGGCCCGTCCTCGCCTACGAGACGATCGTGGGCGGCCTCCAGGACGACGGAACCCCGAACCAGCTGCACGTCGTCACCGACGCCACCACGGGCAGGAAGCTCTACGAGTACCAGGGCATCGAGACCGGCGTCGGCAACACCCGGTACAGCGGGCAGGTCACGCTGACCACGGCCCGGTCGGGCTCGACGTACACGCTGACCGACGACTCGCGCGGCGGCCACAAGACGTACAACCTGGGCGGCGGCAGCGACGGCACCGGCACGCTGTTCTCGCAGGACAACGACACCTGGGGCGACGGGACCACGTCGAACGCGGCCACCGCGGGCGCCGACGCGGCCTACGGCGCGCAGGAGACCTGGGACTTCTACAAGAACGTCTTCGGCCGCAGCGGCATCAAGAACGACGGCGTCGGCGCCTACTCCCGCGTGCACTACGGCGATTCGTACGTGAACGCGTTCTGGGACGACAGCTGCTTCTGCATGACGTACGGCGACGGCGCGAACAACGCCCAGCCGCTGACCGCGCTCGACGTCGCGGGGCACGAGATGAGCCACGGCGTCACCGCCAACACGGCGGGGCTGAACTACAGCGACGAGTCCGGCGGCCTGAACGAGGCCACCAGCGACATCATGGGCACCGGTGTGGAGTTCTACGCCAACAACCCCACCCACCCCGGGAACTACCTCATCGGCGAGCAGCTCAACATCAACGGCGACGGCACCCCGCTGCGCTACATGGACCAGCCGAGCAAGGACGGCAGCTCGGCCGACTCCTGGTCCTCGTCGGTCGGCGGCCTCGACGTCCACTACTCGTCCGGTGTCGCCAACCACTTCTTCTACCTCCTGTCGGAGGGCAGCGGCGCCAAGACGATCAACGGCGTGAACTACAACTCGCCGACGTCGGACGGGCTTCCGGTGACCGGAATCGGCCGGGACAAGGCGCTCCAGATCTGGTACCGGGCGCTGACCACCAAGTTCACCTCGACCACGAACTACGCCGACGCCCGCACCGGCACCCTCGCGGCGGCCGGTGAGCTGTACGGCACCTCCGGCGCCGAGTACGCGGCGGTCGAGGACGCCTGGGCGGCCGTCAACGTCGGTTCGCGCTCCGGCGGCGGTGGCGGTGGCGGCACCGGCTCGACGTACGACAACAACACGCGGACGGCGATCCCGGACAACGGTCCCGCCATCACCTCGGCCATCACCGTCTCCGGCCGCGGCGGGAAAGCGCCGGGCAACCTCCGGGTGAACGTCGACATCACGCACACATGGCGCGGCGACCTGGTCATCGACCTCGTCGGCCCGTCCGGCAAGGCGTACCGGCTGAAGAACTTCAGCTCCTCCGACTCGGCCGCCGACGTCAAGGCGACGTACACGGTGAACGCGGCGGCCGAAACGGCCGACGGAACGTGGAAGTTGAAGGTGCAGGATCAGGCCAGTCAGGACACGGGCACACTCAACGACTGGAAGCTGACCTTCCCGTAGGCCGCACGTCAGGGCCCTTGTGTCACGGCGCCGTCCGAGGGCGGACCCCCCTCGGACGGCCCGGGTTCACATTCCTGAAATGTTTCTCCGCCGGTCGTCTTTCAGCCAACATCACTTCAAGGTCCTGACATGTACGCGCCCTTGATGTCACTCTCTCTCCACCCGCCGCAGCAGCACAGCAACTTCACAACCCCACACAGCCGGGCCAGTAACCCCACGCTGCCCGGACTCCCCACCTGAAGGAGCTTTGAGTGAGCCCCCTCTACGCGCGTCACAAGCGCACCACTCTGGCCATCGCCACCGCTGTCGCCGCCGGAGCCCTGCTCTCCACCGGGCTGACCACCACCGCCTCCGCCCAGCCCACGACCCACCGGCCGGCCGCCGCCCCCGCCGCGCTGTCCGCCACGGCCCACGCCTCCCTGATGCAGAAGGCACAGGACGACGCCGCCACGACCGCGCAGTCGATAGGCCTCGGCGCCAAGGAGAAGCTGGTCGTCAAGGACGTCGTCAAGGACGTCGACGGCACGGTCCACACCCGCTACGAGCGGACGTACGCCGGCCTCCCCGTCCTCGGCGGCGACCTGGTCGTCCACACCGCCGAGTCGGGCAGGACCGAGGGCGTCACCAAGGCGACCAAGGCGGCCATCAAGGTGGCCTCGCTCACACCGAGGATCACCCCCGCCAAGGCCGCGCAGCAAGCGGTCTCCGCCGCCAGGACGCTCGGCTCCGCCAAGTCCTCGACGGACGGCGCGCGCAAGGTGATCTGGGCGGCGAACGGCACGCCGGTCCTGGCCTACGAGACGATCGTGGGCGGCCTCCAGGACGACGGCACCCCGAACCAGCTGCACGTCATCACCGACGCCGCGACCGGCAAGAAGCTCTTCGAGTACCAGGGCATCGAGAACGCGACCGGCACCGGCAAGACGCTGTACTCGGGCACCGTCAGCCTGACCACGACCCAGTCGGGCTCGTCGTACAACCTCACCGACGCCTCGCGCGGCGGCCACAAGACCTACAACCTGGCCCGCAAGACGTCCGGCACCGGCACCCTGGTCAGCAACTCGACCAACACCTTCGGCACCGGCACCGCCTCCACCTCCTCCAGCGACCAGACGGCCGCCGCCGACGCCGCCTACGGCGCGCAGGAGACCTGGGACTACTACAAGAACGTCTTCGGCCGCAGCGGCATCAAGAACGACGGCAAGGCCGCCTACTCCCGCGTCCACTACGGCAGCTCGTACGTGAACGCCTTCTGGGACGACAGCTGCTTCTGCATGACGTACGGCGACGGTCAAGGCAACGCCGACCCGCTGACCTCGCTGGACGTGGCCGGCCACGAGATGACCCACGGCGTCACCGCCAACACCGCGGGCCTCGACTACAGCGGCGAGTCCGGCGGCCTGAACGAAGCGACCTCCGACATTCTCGGCGGCGTCGGCGTGGAGTTCTACGCGAACAACGCCAAGGACCCCGGTGACTACCTCATCGGCGAGAAGATCAACATCAACGGCGACGGCACCCCGCTGCGCTACATGGACAAGCCCAGCAAGGATGGCGGCTCGGCGGACTCCTGGTCCTCCTCGGTCGGCAACCTGGACGTCCACTACTCCTCCGGCGTCGCCAACCACTTCTTCTACCTCCTGTCGGAGGGCAGCGGCGCCAAGACGGTCAACGGGGTCTCGTACGACTCCCCGACCTCCAACGGCTCCAAGGTCACCGGCATCGGCCGGGACAAGGCGCTCCAGATCTGGTACAAGGCACTGACCACGTACTTCACCTCGACCACCGACTACAAGGCCGCCCGCGCGGGCACCCTGAGCGCGGCCAAGGACCTGTACGGCTCCGGCAGCACCGAGTACAACACGGTGGCCGCGGCCTGGTCGGCGGTCAACGTCAGCTGAACCAGCCGTAGTTGAACTCTGGGCGGCACCCGGTGGGAGAACCCCCCGGGTGCCGCCTACCCTTGTGACCCATGTCCTCGGCGCCCTTCACCTACGAGCCCGTCGGCGCGACCCGCGACGACCTGACGTACTGCCCGCCCGGCTTCCACCCCCTCTTCGTACGCACCCGCCTCGGCGAGGGCGAAAAACTCTTCGCACGTGCGGCCGAGGCGGTCCTCACCTGGGAGATGCACCGCGCCATGGGCGTAGGCATCATCACGACGGCCGACCGCGCAACCCCCGGCGCGGACGTCACCGTCACCCTGGCCGGCCTCCTGAAAGCCCCCTGCCGCGTCATCTGGACGACCGAGCAACCCCGCCGCGCCGGCTGGGCCTACGGCACCCTCGAAGACCACCCCGAATGCGGCGAGGAAGCCTTCCTCGTCGACCGCACCGGCGACGGCACGGTCTGGCTGACCGTGGCCGCCTTCAGCAAACCGGCCAAGTGGTACACGAGGGCGGGCGGCCCGGCGACCCGGGGCCTGCAGCACGCGTACGCACGGCGGTGCGGTGGGGTGCTGAAGAAGCTGTGTGCGGGGTTGTCGGAGGAGTGAGCAGTAAGGAGTAAGGAACCCGCCAACATGGGTGGTGGGTTCCGTGCCCGTTGTTGCTGACAGCGCGTAAATGTGATGATCCGAGGCATGTCTGAGCACGGGTCGCCTCCGAATCGGTGGAACATATACGCAGGTCACGCAGGACCGCTACGGGCTTGATGAGTTCACTGGGCCGTGGAGCTCGGCAACACCGCGTACGGCCGCATCCCGGTGAGTGGAGACCTACTCGAAATCGTCCACGTGCTGGGAGCGCCTGACCAAGGTGGAATCTGACGACTCAGCAAAGGCCTGTCAGCCGACGGTAGACCGTAAGCGTCTCTGGGTTCACCTTGCTTTTCAGACCACTTCCTCATGCCTCGACGAACAGCTCCGCCGCGTCCGTGGCATGGACGGCTCGCTGGGCCCAGACCTCCAGCTGGTCGAGGTCCGTGCAGGCGCTGACGCGGTCGCGGACGGCGCCGGAGACCGGGATGCCGCGCCACTCCAGGACGTGGAGGACCATCTCGGCCTTGGCCTCAAGCCGCCCCTGCTCCAGCCCCTGCTCCAGCCCCTGCTCCCGTCCCTGTTCTCGTCCTTCTTCGCGCACTTGTTCGGCGAGCGGGTGTCGCCAGAAGTACTGGATCGCGGTCATCAGGTCCCTCCACATCTGCTTCGCCTGGGGGTCGGTCAGGCACGAGTCGATGAACTGCACGAAGACGGCGGCGCTGTCGGGGTCGATGGTCCGCAGGGCGGCGGCCAGGGATTCCAGTATGGCCGGTGCCTGCGGGCCACGCCCGTGTGTCATGGCCGAGAGCACCGCGAGGGGTACGTCCTTCTCGGCCTGCCGCTCGTCCGCGATCACGGGCACGTTGTCGGGGCCCAGCACGAGGGGGCGGACGGTCAGCGGCTCCCAGCCGGGGAAGCCGAGCCGGATCGGGCGCGAGGCCCACTGGGCGGTACGGCTGCTCTGGGTGATGACGATGAGGACCGGTTCGCAGCGGTACTTCTCGTAGAGGTAGCTCAGGTAGTAGGGCCAGCTGCCCCGCTTCCGCTCGTCCGTCTTGCCCTGCGACTCCACCACCAGCAGGTACGTGCCCTCGTCCGTCTCCGCCCGCAGCAGGGTGTCCACGCGGCGCTCGACCGGTTCGATCTCCGTGAGGTCCACGTTCAGCGCCGCGATCTCCCTCGGTTCGGGGAAGGGCACGTGCAGGACCTTCTGTAACGCCTTCGTCAGCAGCGTCGGATCCTTCTGGAAGATCCGGTGCAGCGCCTCGTACGACGAGCCGACCATCAGTTCTCCTTTCGTACGACGTCCTGATCAACGAGCTACGCCGCGAGAAGTTCGCACCACACGTACTTCCCCCGGTCCCCGAACCGCGCCGACGGCTGCCACCCCCACACCTGCGCGCAGGCCGACACCAGCCCCAGCCCCCGCCCGTCCTCCGATTCCCCCACCTCCTCCAACGGCAACGGAGGGTCGGGTGGCGCCGGGTCCGTGTCCCACGCTCCGATCCACACCACGCCCTCCGGGGTGCGGCGGACCCTGAGCGCGGCGGGGCCCTTCGTGTGCCGTACCGCGTTCGACACCAGCTCAGCCGCCAGCAGTTCGGCGGTGTCCACCAGTCCGATCAGGCCGTGCAGGGTGAGGATCAGGCGCAGGGTGCGGCGGCACACCGTGACGGCTCTGGGGTCGTTGGGGATGTAGAGCGTGTAGTCCCAGGTTTCGGGCATGCGTCATCAACTCCAAAGGGACGAGGTGGATTTCGCGCGCAGGGTGGCAACGCCGCGTCACACGGTGCACTTCTGCTGCGTGTGCGGTACGTCACCGAAGGTAGGGCTTACGTGTAATCCAAGGCAAGCCGGTCGCGTAATCTGCCCCCGAACGAGCCACATCGACGGACGCGTTGATCAAGGAGTGACGGATGGTTCTTAGGCGCCAACCCACCGCGCGTCAGATGCGCCTGGGAATCGAGTTGCGTCGCCTTCGCGAGGCGGCTGGGCTGACGGCCGTCGACGCGGCTGCGCTGCTGGGCGTGAACCGGGTCCAGATGAGCCAGATCGAATCCGGAGGTACGGGAGTCAGTGAGCAGCGGCTGCGCCGCCTAGCCTCCCACTACGCCTGCACGGACACGGAGTTCATCAATGCCCTCGTCGCCATGGCCACCGACCGGACACGCGGCTGGTGGGAGAAGTACCAGGGCTTGCTGCCCACGTCATTCCTCGACCTGTCCGAGTTGGAGCATCACGCCCGGTTCCTCCGCCACGTTGCGATCTTGTACGTGCCAGGACTCCTTCAGACCGAGGACTATTCGCGTGCCGTCTTCTCGTCCAGGCTTCCGGAACTGACGGACGAGGAGCTTGAGTTGCGCATCCGTCATCGAAAGGCGCGTCAAGAGTTCGCCATTCCGTACGAGGCGGTGATCCACGAAGCGGCACTGCGCATCAGAGTCAGTGACCGGGCCACCTCCAGCGCCCAGCTGGCCCGGCTCCTCCGGCTCTCCGAGGCGGAACACATCACTGTGCGTGTCATCCCCTTCGACCTGGACGGCTTCGCCAGAGCCTCCAGCACCATGACGTACGTGGGCGGCCCTCTGCCCAAGCTGGACACAGTGGTACGAGACGCACCTCACGGCTCAGTCTTCGTGGACTCCGAGGCCCAACTCGCCAGCTACCGGACGCGTTTCCGTAAGCTGGAGGCCGTATCGCTCGATCCCGACCGGTCGCGGGACTTCATCCACAGGCTGGCGAAGGAGCTGTGAGGCATCCCATGAACACCCTCGACAACTGGCGGAAGTCGTCCTACTCCGGCGAGGGCGACGGCAACGAGTGCGTAGAAATCGCGACCACCGCCACCCACATAGCCGTCCGCGACTCCAAGGCCCCCACCCGCGCCACCCTCACCTTTCCCCCCACCGCCTTCGTCCCCTTCGTCGACGCCCTGAAGAACGAGCGTGTGCATCTCGGCCGGTGAAGCTGCCTTCTCCGGGACCGTCCTCTACGAACGCCATGCTGCTGCGTCTGCCCACCCGGCACCTGACGCCCGAGCGGTTCGTCTCCGTCGGACGGCTGGGGCGTGCCCGTCGCACACCCGGAGCGGATGCCGCACCGCCTGCGCATCTTTCTGCCCGATCGGGTCGTGGGGCGGTACTACGGCGACGGGCAGACGCTCAGGAACGGAGACTTCGGAACCGGCACCGTGATCTGCTCGCAGGCGATCTCGATCGCGTCGAGCGGCGGCGGCCATAATTCAGTGATGGCCACGACCGCCCCTGCCGAATCCCCCGCCCGCCGCCGAACCCAACTGCTCGTGCCCGTCCTGACAGCCGTCTCGGCCGGCCTGCTCGTCGCGCACCTGGCCTTCAGTTCCGACACGTTCCAGCACTGCAGGTACCTGGGCCCCTCGACGCGCATGTACGTCACCTCGTGGGCCGGTCTCGTCTGCGCCCTCGGCGCGCTGCTGGCGTTCGGCACGCTCCCCCGCACCGAGCGGCGCGGGCTCGCGCTGGTGTCCGCCGTGCTCGGCCTGCTCTTGACGCTCGGACTCCTCGCGACCGTCTACGGGCTGTACGCCCCGGACCCGGCCGGCGGGGACGACTGCTCCGGCCTGCACCTGCTCGTGCCGTAGCCCAGAACAGCCCTCCCCGGCTGGACAGCTACCGCAACAACACCCCCGCCCCCTCCACCACCTCCCCCACCGGCACCGCCACCAGGCCCGGTTCCGCGGCCGAGGCCAGCAGCCGGTGTGTGGGCAGGATGCGGACCGTGTAGCCGTACGGGCCCGTGCGGTCCAGGGACAGCGGGCCTTCGTACAGCAGCCGCCCCTCCAGGTCCGGGGCTCCCGTCGGTTTCAGGGCGACGACCGTGGCGTCCGTGATGTGGTCCTCCGCGTCCACCCGGCCGGAGACCGCCTGGACCTCCACGTCGTCCGGGCTCAGCTCGCCCAGAGCGACCCGCACCCGCAGGCCCACGGTCGTGCCCAGCTCCGCCGTGGCCGTCGTCGCCGTCGTCTCGACGTGGTCGACGCTCACCTCGGGCCAGGCCGCCCGAACCCGGGCCTTCCAGGTGGCCAGCTCGCTCGCCGTGTCCGGGGTGAGGGCGCGGTGGGCCTGGGCCGCGGGGGCGTAGAGGCGCTCGACGTATTCGCGGACCATGCGGCCGGCCAGCACCTTCGGGCCCAGCAGGGTGAGGGTCTGGCGGACCATCTGGATCCAGCGGTCGGGCAGGCCCGCGCGCCCGCGTTCGTAGAAGCGGGGGGTCACCCGCTGCTCCAGCAGGTCGTACAGCGCCGACGCCTCGATGTCGTCGCGGCGGTCGGGGTCCATGCCGACGCCGTCCGCCGTCGGGATGGCCCAGCCGAAGTCCGGCTGGAACCATTCGTCCCACCAGCCGTCCAGCACGGAGAGGTTGAGGCAGCCGTTCAGCGCCGCCTTCATGCCGGAGGTGCCGCACGCCTCCAGGGGGCGGAGGGGGTTGTTCAGCCAGATGTCGCAGCCGGGATACAGCTTCTGCGCCATCGCCATGCCGTAGTCGGGCAGGAAGACGATGCGGTGGCGTACGCGCGGGTCGTCGGCGAAGCGGACCAGTTCCTGGACGAGGCGCTTGCCACTGTCGTCGGCCGGGTGGGCCTTGCCCGCCACGACGATCTGGATCGGGCGCTCCGCATGCAGCAACAGCTCCATCAGACGGTCGCGGTCGCGCAGCATCAGGGTCAGTCGCTTGTACGACGGGACCCGGCGCGCGAAGCCGATGGTCAGGACGTCCGGGTCCAGCACCCCGTCGACCCAGCCCAACTCGGCGTTGCCGGCCCCGCGTTGCCGCCATGACGCGCGCAGTCGCTCGCGCACCTCCAGCACCAGCTGTTCGCGCAGGGTGCGGCGCAGCTCCCAGATCTCCTGGTCCGGGATGTCGGCGACGGAGTCCCAGCGGTCCGAGCCGCCCACCGTCAGCGCGTCCTCCGCCCGCTGGGCGCCGACCGCGCCGGCGCCGAGCCGCAGCACCTCCGGGGCCATCCAGGTCGGCGCGTGCACGCCGTTGGTCACCGAGGTGATCGGCACCTCCTCGGCGTCGAAGCCCGGCCACAGGCCCGCGAACATCTCCCGGCTGACCTGCCCGTGGAGCAGGGACACGCCGTTGGCCCGCTGAGCCAGTCTGAGCCCCATCACGGCCATGTTGAACAGGTTCGGCTCGCCGCCCGGGTATGTCTCCATGCCCAGCGTCAGGATCCGCTGCACGTCGATGCCGGGCAGCTCGGCGTCCGACCCGAAGTGCCGGGCGACCAGCTCCCGGTCGAAGCGGTCGATGCCGGCCGGGACGGGGGTGTGGGTGGTGAAGACCGTACCGCCGCGCACGGCCTCCAGCGCGGAGTCGAAGTCCAGCCCGTCCACGCACAGTTCGGCGATCCGCTCCAGGCCGAGGAAGCCCGCGTGGCCCTCGTTGGTGTGGAAGACCTCCGGCTCCGGGTGCCCGGTGAGCCGGCAGTACGTCCGCACCGCCCGCACACCTCCTATCCCGAGCAGCATCTCCTGGAGCAGCCGGTGCTCGCTGCCGCCGCCGTAGAGCCGGTCGGTCACCCCGCGTTCGCCGAGGTCGTTCTCCTCGACGTCCGAGTCCAGCATCAGCAGCGGCACCCGGCCCACCTGGGCCAACCAGATCCGGGCGTGCAGCGCCCTGCCGCCGGGCAGCGCGAGCGAGAGCCGCGCGGGGGTGCCGTCGTCCTCCTTGAGCTGGGTGAGGGGCAGTTCGTTCGGATCGAGCACCGGGTAGTGCTCCTGCTGCCAGCCGTCGCGGGACAGGGTCTGGCGGAAGTACCCGTGCCGGTAGAGGAGACCGACACCGATCAGGGGTACGCCCAGGTCGCTGGCGGCCTTGAGATGGTCCCCGGCGAGGATGCCGAGACCGCCGGAGTACTGGGGCAGCGCGGCCGTGATGCCGAACTCCGGGGAGAAGTAGGCGACGGCGGCGGGCAGCCCGTCCGCCTGCGCCTGGTACCAGCGCGCCCCGGTCAGGTAGTCGTCGAGGTCGTCGGCCGCGGCGCCGAGCCGGCGCAGGAACCGCCGGTCCCCGGCCAGCTGCGCCAGCCGGGCCGGGCGCACCCGGCCCAGCAGCCGTACCGGATCGGCCTGGGCGGCGGCCCAGGCCTCCGGGTCGACGGACTGGAACAGGTCGCGCGTTTCCGCGTGCCAGGACCAGCGCAGATTCCGCGCCAGGTCACTCAGCGGCCGGAGGGGGTCGGGGAGAACGGGACGGACGGTGAACCGACGGATCGCCTTCACATTCCACCTCGGACGCGTTGCGGGGAGGGAGACGCACGGCGGTGTACGTCTCGTCGTCACTGTCGACGGTAGTGGTTACCGGAGGGTCGGTGGGGACGTGCCGGACGGGGTGTCGGGGCGTGCGGGAGCGGTCGCGGGGCACCCGGGAAAAGGGGCCCGTCCTACGGGTGGACATACGCGCGAGTAGTTAACAAAGTGCCGGATTGCCCACCCGAGCAGGATGGGAAGGCTCCTGCGGTACACACCCCACAGGCGCACCACAGCACCTCGCAGGACCCACCTCCCCACACACCTCCGCCCACACCCACGTTGACGCGGACAGGAGCGGTCATGCCCGCCACGCACCAGTCGTCAGGACCTCCGTCGAACAGCAAAGCACCGGCCAAGAAACCCGCGAAGCCCGTGAAGCCCCGCGCCGGGAAGCCTTCTTCACCGCCGCCGGTCACCGCCCTGGGCCGCATCCCCGTCCTCGACGTACGCCCCGTGGTCCAGCGCGGGCGCAGGCCCGCCAAAGCGGTGACTGGTGAGTCGTTCGAGGTGTCGGCCACCGTCTTCCGCGAGGGGCACGACGCCGTCGCGGCGAACGTGGTGCTGCGCGGTCCGAAGGGCCGGCGCGGCCCGTGGACACCGATGCGGGAGCTCGCGC
This sequence comes from Streptomyces monashensis, assembly GCF_001866665.1. Classification (GTDB taxonomy): domain Bacteria; phylum Actinomycetota; class Actinomycetes; order Streptomycetales; family Streptomycetaceae; genus Streptomyces; species Streptomyces monashensis. Next base: position 378,850 of record NZ_MLYO01000012.1, read on the forward strand.
CGGGCACCGACCGCTGGGGTGCCGCCGTCACCGCCGGCGTACCCGGCCGCTGGACGTACACCGTGGAGGCCTGGTCGGACCCGCTGGCGACCTGGCGCCACCACGCGAGCGTCAAGATCCCGGCCGGTGTCGACACCGCCCTGGTCCTGGAGGAGGGCGCCCGGCTGTACGAACGTGCCGCCGACGGCGTCCCGAAGGCCGACCGCCGGCTCGTGCGGAAGGCGGCGGCGGCCCTGCGCGACGAGTCCCTGCCGGTGCGGGAGCGGCTGGCGGCGGCGCTGTCGCCCCAGGTGGCGGCGGTGCTGGCGCGTCATCCGCTGCGGGAGCTGGTCACGGCCTCCGAGGCGATGCCGCTGCTGGTGGAGCGGGAGCGGGCGCTGTTCGGGTCGTGGTACGAGTTCTTCCCGCGGTCGGAGGGCACCGCCGAGCAGCCCCAC